>NC_017770.1:3901551-5202069 GCF_000242635.2 Solitalea canadensis DSM 3403 | reverse complement strand
TAAATTATATACTCTAAAGTTAACAAAATAGTGCGTTTAAAACTCTCCGAAAACACCTCTTAACACATCGGCTACTTCACCCAAAGTAGCGTAGTTCTCAACGGATTGCAAAATGTGGGGCATAACATTTGTCCCTTCCTTTGCAGCCAGTTTTAACCCTTCTAATGAAGCTCTTACTTTTTCATTATCTCGTTCATATTTTAACTTTTCGAGTTTCTGAATTTGTAATGTTCTGATTGAATCATCCACTCTAAAGACCTCTCCCAATGGAGGCTCTTCTACCTGAAATTTATTCACCCCAACAATTATCCGCTCTCCGGTTTCAACATCTTTCTGATATTGATAGGCAGCATTGGCAATTTGTTCCTGAATATATCCCTCTTCAATCGCAGTTACAGCTCCACCCATTGCATCAATAGCATCAATCAGTTTCCAAGCTTCTGTTTCCACCTTGTCTGTAAGACTTTCGACAAAGAAGGACCCTGCTAAAGGATCAACGGTATCTGTTACTCCACTTTCAAAAGCAATTAACTGTTGCGTTCGCAACGCAATGCGTGCCGCCTCTTCTGTCGGCAATGAAAGCGCTTCATCGAAACCATTGGTATGTAATGATTGCGTTCCACCCATTACAGCTGCCATTGCCTGCATGGTAACGCGTACGATGTTGTTTTGTGGTTGCTGAGCAGTGAGTGTTGAACCACCAGTTTGGGTATGGAAACGCAATTGCTGAGCCCGAGAATCCGTTGCCCCTAAATCTTTTGTTATTTTGGCCCACATTCTGCGAGCAGCCCTGAACTTTGCAACCTCTTCAAAGAAATTATTATGGCAATTAAAGAAAAATGAAAGACGCTTCGCAAAAACATTGATATCCAAACCCGTTTCTAAAGCAGCTTTTAAATAAGCTTTACCATTCGCAAGCGTAAAAGCTAATTCTTGAACAGCTGTTGAACCGGCTTCCCGGATATGATAACCAGAAATAGAAATAGTATTCCACTTTGGAAGCTCTTTGCTACAGTACTCGAAGATGTCCGTAATAATGCGCATAGACGGCTTTGGAGGATAGATATAGGTTCCTCTAGCTGCATATTCTTTTAAAATATCATTCTGTATTGTTCCTGATATTTGCTTAAGGTCGGCACCTTGCTTTTTTGCTAAAGCAATATACATTGCCAAAAGAATAGAAGCAGTTGCATTAATGGTCATTGAAGTAGTTATTTTTTGCAATTCAATGCCATCAAACAATATTTCTATATCTTTTAAAGAGTCTATTGCTACACCTACCTTTCCTACTTCACCCTCAGCAAGTTCGTGATCAGAATCATAGCCTATTTGCGTAGGAAGATCAAATGCCACCGAAAGCCCCATGGTTCCGTTCTTCAGGAGGTAGTGATAACGCTTATTTGATTCTTCAGCTGTAGAAAACCCTGCATATTGACGCATTGTCCACAGTTTACCACGATACATATCCGGCTGTATACCGCGCGTAAATGGAAATTCGCCTGGCTTTTCAGTTATTGCTTTTGCTTCGGTATAGAGTTCATCAATCTCTATTCCTGAAGTAGTGAATATTTTTTTTGTCATAAGGTACTTTATAAATTGATTGGTGCAAACGCGTTGTGCTATCTAAAATAATTTTAAAAAAGCCAAACAATGCAACAAACACAGTTTGGTGAAATTGCTTCTCCCATCGCCTTCAGCGAGACTCACTTTTTTTTCTTCAGCAAAAAAAGTAAGCAAAAAATGCCGTCGCTGCGTACAGTTCTCCGGCAGTTGGTGCGAGTACATAAACCATCCCATCCGAACTGTACAAGGCGATTTTTGATCATATGATAATTTATGCTTTACATTCATAAAATTAAAATCAATCATACAACGCATTGGTGTACTAATTGAAAGTGCATTGCGCGCTTTCAAAAATTAATAAAGCTTGCTTACCTCAGCTCGTAACACCGAATTAGCCTTAGCATAAGGGTCGGCAGGTAATTGACTTACATGCTCAAGCACCACCTTGCTAAATTCAAAAGCCGATGCATTCTGCGGCATTGCAGATGCTAAGGTATTGATAAGTAAGATCGTTTCATCTTTTGTTTTTTTCACTGCTTGCCATGCCGACTCCGTAACGTAAAGTTGTTGAGCCAGGTTATGCTCAAACTCATTTCTGATTTCATTTAAGCAAATAGCCTGCATATCCAGAGCAGTTAAGCCCATCGGAGAAATACGAATAAACAAATTAGCAGGAGTAATACGTTCAACGAATAAAGTTAATCGCTCATAAGCAGCTAACCTCAATGGTAATGTCTGATTTTGAGCATTTTTTTTCAGCTCCGTAAGATGATCGCCTAAGTCAAGTTTTTTCTTGCCAAAATAGTCTTTCAGCGAGAAAGCGGCCAAAATCAATAAGCACACAATTGGCAACCCAATGGTTAAGAATTGGTTTAATGTAATTTCTAACAACATAGTTTCTTTTAAAAGGAAAAACAAAAATGCCAATTACAATGTATATTTGTAAAAAAAATTAGAGTATTTATGGAATCGACAGTACAATCAGCTACAAATACACTTATTCCTATTACGTTTACGGAAGGTGCGATCAAGGAAATTAAGAAGTTGATCGACCAAAAAGAGCTAACTGAGGAGTTTGGTTTACGTGTTGGCGTTGAGGGCGGAGGTTGTGCCGGAATGAATTATGTATTAGGTTTTGATAAGAAAAAAGAAGGCGATGAAGTGTTTTTTGTTGACAACATCCGTGTATTTCTGAACAAAGCCCATAATTTATACCTGGTGGGAATGGAAGTTGATTGGCAAGACGGATTAAATTCACGTGGATTTACATTTAATAATCCTAACGCTACCAATACCTGTGGTTGCGGAACTTCATTTTCTGCATAATTTAATTGCAATACATTCGGCCATTCAGGCAATAAATTAAAAGGAGTTACAACAGTAGCTCCTTTTTAGTTCACAATCTATTCAGATTCAAAAAAACCTCAACCTACCTCACAGAATAAAAGCACATTTTAGGTGACACGATTTTATCTGCAACTTTAAGCGCTTTTATTGCTTTGTCAACTTCCCCTTTTTCAAGACCCGTAACTGAAGCAATCTCTGCAGACTTCATCGGTTTCCCGGCTTTTATTAATGCATCATAAACTATACTTTGATTATCCATAATTCAACTATTTTAATCTTGTACTTTATTAAACGATAGCACTTTTCAAAAGTCACAGAATCTTTAAAAACTTTTAAGCAAACTTCATTAGTAGCACGATGTAATATTTCCGTGAATAACAGGGTTTTCTCTACCACTTTTATATTTTAGTTCCGAAAACATCAACATCAATAATTCGCTTTTATCAATTCTTATTCAGAAATTTACAGGATGGACCCTCGGGAAAACTTAAAAGTTGGCATACAATCAATCAAGGCCAATAAATTACGTACTACGCTAACAGCTTTGATCATTTCGATAGGAATTATGGCGCTTGTTGGTATTTTAACGGCAATTGATGGCGTTAAGAGTTTTGCTAACAATACATTTGCCAGTATGGGCTCCAACTCATTCACTATTCGTAACCGAGGTACGGGGATTCGAATTGGTGGCGGAGGAGCTGCTCCCAAACGATTTCCGGCAATTAAATATGAAGAAGCACAGGATTTTAAAAATGCCTACAATTACGGAGGATTTGTAAGTGTATCTACTGTTAGCTCCTGGAATGCGATTATTAAGTACGGAGGAAAAAAGACCAATCCTAATATAAATGTAACAGGTGGAGATGAAAACTATTTGCTCACATCCGGTTACAAGTTAGCTGAAGGTCGAAATTTTTCTAACGCAGAGGTACAAAGCGGATGGAATGTAGTTATCATTGGTAATGAAATAAAGAAAAACCTTTTTGACAATAAAGACCCGATTAACAAGATCATTAATATTGGAAATGACAAATACAAGGTAATTGGGGTTTTGGTTGAAAAAGGAACTGCAGGCGTTGGCCCGGGTGACCGGTTTTGTTTGATACCAGTTTTGAAGGCTAAAATCACATCCGGAAGTCAGAATAAAAGCTATACGATAACAGTAAGTGTTCAGAATCTCCAAAACATGGAGCCTGCAATTGGAGAGGCTACTGCTAAAATGCGCAATATCAGAAAGCTAAATATATCTCAGGAAAACAACTTCGAAATTACTAAGAGTGATGCTTTGGCTAATTCATTCTTAGATATTGTTAGTTATTTAACCATCGCCGCCATCGTGATTGGGGTTGTTACCTTAGTGGGTGCTTCAGTTGGTTTAATGAATATTATGCTGGTTTCGGTTACTGAACGTACTCGAGAAATTGGAATCAGGAAATCATTAGGGGCTACTCCTCAGGTTATCCGCGGACAATTTTTATACGAAGCCATAGTTATTTGCTTGATTGGTGGAGCAGGTGGAATTGTGCTTGGAATTTTAGTTGGGAACGGACTTTCAATATTAATTGGAGGAGGTTTCATTGTTCCTTGGGCCTGGATGTTTACCGGAATTGCTCTATGTATTATTGTAGGGTTAATCTCTGGAATTTATCCAGCTATTAAAGCCTCAAAATTAGATCCGGTTGAGGCATTGCGATACGAATAATTATTCACGATAAAAGTTAGAAAAAGCCATTTCGGTAACCGGATGGCTTTTTCTTTAATTAAAAATTCCTTCAACTTTCATTCTTAATCTTTAAATTAAATCGCGTATCTTAAGGGCAATTAATAGTTAATTTTGTTTTGAAACGCTTTCTCTTTTTATTACTACCGTCTTTTTGTTTCTTTCAATTTGCCAATGCTCAGCAAACAAAACTTTCCTTGGAAGAGTGCTTTCGTATTGCAAGGGAACGAAACCTACTGGTCAATCAAATGAATAAATCAGTTGCAGCCAGAAAGTTTTCGCTAGAAGCTGAAAAGAATAGTTATTTACCCGGCATAGACTTGCTAGCAGGCTATCAACATCTCTCAAAGCCGCTTGAGATTAATTTACAAACTGTAAAAGATGGCATTGTTGAAGGCTCGTCCCAACAGAGTGTTAACACTGCCAATGAAGTTTATAAAGAAATAACCGGAAATAACCTTCCACAGGCAGTGCAGGACCGCATTTATTCTTTGTCGAAAAATGTTATTAGTACTATTTACCCTGATTATAATCCTCCATTAAATAAGCAAGATTACTTTACTGCTTCCTTGGGTATTCGTCAGCCACTTTACCTCGGAGGCAAACTGTCAACAGCCAGAAATATTGCTCAAAATGAATATGATGCTGGCAACATCAACCTTGAATTAACGCAAAAGGGAGTTGATTTTGCCCTTGCAGTTCAATATTTAAGAATGATGTATGTCAACTCGATTTTACAGAAAGAAAATACAATTGTTGACATCTTCAAACAGAACAGGGATAGAGCCGATGAACTAGTAAAAAATGAGTTAATCCCTCCTTATCTACGGAATTGGACCAATGTAGCATTAACCCAGGCTCAAACCCGGAAAAACAACATTGATTTGGAAAAGAAAAACATCCAAGTTGAAATTAACAGATTAATGGGTTCTCCTTTAGACTCTGCTTTAACGATAGCTGATACACTACGGTTTTCGAAAGCTAATTTAGCAGTCGAACAAAGCTCATTCTGGGCACAAAACCCTTCCTATAAGTTTATCGAAAACAAAACCAATCTTGCAGAAAGCACCGTAAAAGCAAGTCGCTCTTTACAATTGCCTAACATTTTTGCTATCGGAAACGTAAACTTATATCAAAAGGATTTACCGGTAACCACTCCTCCTTGGCTTGTTGGAGTAGAAATGCAATGGACACTATTCAGTGGTTTTAGAAACACCAAACGAGTAAGCGCGACTAAACAATTAGTCGAGGAAGCGAAATTAGCACAAGAAAATACACGAACAGGTTTACAAGCTCAGTTAACCATAGTTAACAATAAGCTAACAGCATTAGAAAACGATATTGCCTCATTAGATACAGCTCGGTCACAAGCAGCTGTTACAACCACTATGGTTCGAGAACGTCTAAACAATGAGTTTTCAACGGTTAAAGATGTAAACGATGCCATAATAGTGCAGGAAGAAATAGAAAAAGCTTATTACACGGCAGTATTAGGCTATTATGTTGCTTTAGCTGAGTATTGGAATTTAATGGGAACTCCACAGCGAATAACTGAATTCATTAAATAATTTGTCTCAACAATAAATGATCTTTCTTTATAGGATTGTTTACAATTAATAGTATTTACGCATGAAATCATCTTTTATAAAAAACTATTGGGCTTTAGTGGTTCCCTTACTTATTCTCATTATTGCCGTAATATTCTTTTTCAGGAGATCCTCTGAGAGTGAAAATATAGAAGTAGGCATGGTTGATGCAAAATACGTTGATATTGCTGCAGAGTTTCCGGGAAGACTGGACAGTTTATTAGTTGATGAAGGAGATACTGTTAAGAAAGGGCAACTTTTAGGGGTTCTGAGAACTACTGAGATTAATGCGATCCGAGAACAAGCTAAGGCAGGTATTGACGCAGCACGGTCACAACTTCAGTTATTACAAAACGGTACCCGTCCGGAAATCCTTTCTTCAACCAATAAATTATACCAGATAGCACAGGAACAATATAATCTTGTTAAGAAAACATATGACCGGATGGATAACCTCTATAAAAAGGAGGTGATATCTGGCCAGGAAAAGGATTTGATCTATTTTAAACTTCAGGCAGCCAAAAAAGAAATGGAAGTAGCTCAGCTAAATCTACAAATGCTTGAAAAAGGTGCTAATCCAGAGCTAATAAAAACCTCAACAGCCATACTCCATCAGGCAGAACAAGCTTATGAACTAACTAAAGCTTTAACCGATAACACTAGGATTTATGCTCCGGCAGATGGAATTATCTCGACAAAAGTGATCAATGAGGGCGAGATTGTTTCCATTGGCTATCCCATGATGACCCTGCAAAGGACCAACAGTTATTTTGTTCGTTTTAATATCAGACAAGATAAGATCAAGGCTCTTCAATTAGGAAACGAGGTAAAATTAACCATCCCAGGTTGCGATCCTGAAGCAATAAACGGAAAAGTTAGTGCATTATCTCCTACACTTTCATTTGCAAATTGGGTACCTACAAAAGATCGCGGACAGTTTGAACTACGCACTTTCACTGTTGAAATAACGCCTGAGAACATGAATAAAATCAATGGTTTACGCCCAGGGATGACTGCCTCACTAAGATTAAAATGAGTAACACTATCTGGAAAATAACGATAAGGGAATGGAAGCGGATACTTAGTCTTCCTGTTCATTACTGGATTTTATTAGTAATGCCTCCCCTATTATTTTGCTTTTACAGTTATATCTATATCAACCCTAAGCTTGAAAACCTGCCTGTTGCTATTTGGGATGAAGATCAATCCCCAATTTCGCGACAGCTGACGTTTCTTTTAGAACAAACAGAAACCATACATATTACGCACCAGGTAAATAGCTTGCCAGAACTTCAGGACTTGATTCGCAGCGGAAAAGTTTTGGCAGCAGTTCATTTCCCAACTAAAATGGCCATAAACCTGCAAAGTAAACATCCAGCTACCGTATCTCTTTATACCAACGGAGCATCTTTAGTTCCTGCGAAGCTGATTTATAAAGATGCAGTCCAGGTAATTATTATGGGTGGGGCCGGGGTGATGTTGCAAAAATTTGTAAAAACCGGGATGAATGAACGAAAAGCGATGGCACTGGTTCAGCCAGTGGGATTAACCTCCTATACGTTGTATAATGCTGACTATAATTATCAGCAATATCTTGCACCCGGCCTTATCACTGTGGGGTTACAAATGCTCATTATAATGGTCAGTGTTCTGTTGTTAAATTATGAACTAAAAACGAATACACTTCTTGAATTGATCTCATTGGCCAATGGATCATCCTTTGCTGTAATTGCGGGTAAAACCTTGGCACACCTGAGTGTGGCCTGGATCAATTTCATTTTAGTAGCAGGTGTAATCCTCCCTGTGTTTGGTATCGGACATCCCGATGCAACTTTAAAATTCTTTTTCTTATATAGCATTCTTGCATTAGCTTGTATTGGCATAGGGCTACTGGTTTCATCCATTTTTAATGATACCATGCTGGCTTCAGACATTGCTTTGTTTTATACCTCACCTGCTTTTGTTTTCAGCGGATTTACATTTCCTCGCTGGGCAATGCCGTGGTACGATCAATACTATGCACAAATAATGCCTTATACCCATTTCCTCGACGGATTCTTCAAAATCTATTATATGGGATTGCCAATGAATTATGCGATTCCGGAAATTGGCAGATTAATGATATTTATTGGAGTTACGTTTCCTTTGGCTGTTGTCTTTTTTCACTTTAAAATTCGAAAAGCTGTAAACAATGAAAAAAAGTCAATGGCATAACTTTAAAACTCTTTTCTTAAGAGAAGCAGCACTTATAGCAAAAGACCATAGTTTGCTATTAACCCTATTGATTGCCCCGGTATTATATGCATTCTTTTACGGCAGTATTTATATCAATAAAGAAGAAGAGGAAATTCCAATGGCGATTGTTGATATGGACCACAGCGGTTTATCAAAACAACTTGCCGAACAAATTAATAATTTACAAGCGATCGAATTGATCTCTGCCCCCGGGCTTGACGAAGCTCAGAAAATGATGTATAAAGGACAAACCCAGGGATATCTATTTATCGAAAATGGTCTCGAAAAGAAAGTTCTTAGCTTACAATCTGCAAACATTGTACTGGCGGCAAATGCTGCACGTTTTCTTCCATCAAGCGACCTTTTAAGTGGTGTTACTCAGGTTTCATTAACGGTGGGTGCAGGAGTAAGATTAAAATTTTATGAAATGCAAGGACTTAATGAAGCTACAGCAATGCATGAAGTGATGCCACTGAATCTTGACAATCGTCCTTTGTTTAATGAGCGCGTAAGTTACGGAGCCTTTTTATTACCCGGAATACTTGCACTCATCTTACAGCAAACCTTATTAATCGGATTAACAGGCAGTATGGCCTCGGAACGGGAAAAGAATACCATAAATCAACTCAGTGATACAGCCGGAAATTATTCGGTTGCCTTATGGGGGAAAGGGAGTTTCTATTTTCTGTTATTTATGTGTTATGCTTTTTTCTTCCTAACCGTAAACTTTACCGTTTTAAAATTACCTGTAAGGGGGTCGGCTTTTGATATTACGGTGATAATGGCTCTTTTTTTACTCACTATAATACCAATGGGTATTTGGATAGGTTCACTTTTTAAAAGTCAGCTTTTATGTGTGCAGATAATGGCCTTTAGCACTTATCCCGTGTTCCTGGTTACAGGGTATTCATGGCCATTTGAATCGCTTCCATTGCCATTACAATGGTTCTCTTCGTTATTACCTACAACTCCATTCTTAAAGGTCTACACGTCGCTCGTACAGCAAGGTGGCGGATTAATGAATAACGTCGAGGCTATTCTTCATCTCTTACTATTATGGCTCTTCTATTCTGCTTTGAGTTTATTAAGTTTAAAATGGATTAACAAGCGTTTATCTGCAACAACAACCTGATAATTAAAATGCCTCTGAAATATTTAAGTAAACACCTGTTGATTGCCTGCCGACAGCAAAATCGAGTCGTAAGTTAGTCCGAGTTTCTTTGTTCAGTTTTATCCGCAATCCTATACCTCCTGCCGGTGCAATGTTTTGAAAGAGATTTAGATCCGTATCAGGGTTTGAAACAGATGATGCATTAACGAATGCAACTCCACCCACAAGTCCGTTTCCTGAAATTGCATATCTATATTCCAATTCGCTATATATTAATGAAGGTCCTCTAAACCGTCCTTGAATGTATCCGCGTCCTGTATTGTTAAAACTATCCCATCCAACTGCCGGAAGATGCATGTACGGAGCATTGCCTCCAATTATAAAGTCCGAATAAATCCAAAGTGCTAAGATCTGCCGGTTATTGGAGGCTAATGAATGAAAATTTCTTAATTCAAACCGTAACTCCTGCCAATCTGTTGTACTTCCTAATCCTTCTCTGTAAACCCTGTAGTTTGCCAAAAGAAACAATCCCTTATAGGTATTAAATAAATTGTCGCGAGTATCATATAATAAGTTAGCACTTATTCCCGACCCTGCAGACTCGGTTGGATTAAAGTTATATCTTGTTGTGTAATCAATATATGGATTATCTACAGGCGACTGATCTGATTCAGGATCAATCTCAACATTATAATATTTATCGTAATGGATTCCTAGTCCTCCGTAAAAGTATCCTCCCAAATGAAAAAATGCAGTTTCGGAAAGCCGTAGAAACTTATATTTTAAGGGCGTTTCCTCATCTTCAATTGATGTAGTTCCTAAACCAAAAGTAGATTGTGTATTTTTATTGTAACGTTGGTCGCCTACAAAAAGCCATTTATTTTTATTAGAAAAGATAATAGAGCGGGCAGTAATAAATAATTGTTTTTTTAATGTAAACGAAGCTGAGAGTCCGGCCCGTGACTGGCGGGTATATCTTCTATCGGCAGTAAAAAAAGCGGCACTTCCTGAAACCCCAATTTCTAACCCTGTTGCCGGACCGAAGCCCACATAAGGAAAAATCCCGAGTTCAAGATTTTTAGGAGCAAGTGTATCAATTCCGGTTTTTCGTTCTTTCTTAGGGAAAATAACATCTATAAGATCGCGTTGTCTGACAGCTTTAACAAAAGTAGAATCCTGAGCTTTTGAATGAGAAGTAATAAAAATTAATACAATGCTGAATGTTGACAATTGCTTTAAGAATAAGCATCTTATTATTAAAGCAATATTTTTTATCTTCACTGTCATACTCATTATCCTAGAAAAACAGTGCCAATAAAAAAGGAAGAATACTTTTCGGCATTCTTCCTTGGTATCAACAGCTTAACATTAAAACTATCTTGCTGTATATTGTTGCTTGTAATAATCTTTATACGCTCCTGAAGTTACAGTTTCCAACCATTCTTCATTCGTTAGATACCAATCTACAGTCTTCTCCAAGCCTTCTTCAAACTGTAACGAAGGTTTCCATCCTAATTCATTCTGGAGTTTTGTTGAGTCGATAGCATAACGTAAATCATGTCCGGCACGGTCTTTCACAAATGTGATCAATTGTTCAGATGTCCCTTCAGAACGACCTAATTTTTTATCCATGATCTTACATAATAAACGAATCACATCGATGTTTTTCCATTCATTATGACCTCCGATGTTGTAGGTGCTTCCATTCTTAGCATTATGAAAAACAACATCTATAGCACGCGCATGATCAACCACAAATAGCCAGTCACGAATATTTTCTCCTTTACCGTAAATAGGCAACGATCTATTGTTTTTAATATTATTAATACAAAGTGGGATCAACTTTTCCGGAAAATGAAATGGCCCATAGTTATTTGAGCAATTAGAGATCACTACCGGAAGTCCATAAGTATCACCATAAGCGCGCACAAAATGGTCTGAACTTGCTTTAGAAGCTGAGTACGGACTATGCGGGTCGTAACTGGTTTCTTCAGTAAACATTCCTGTCTCTCCCAATGTACCATAAACTTCATCAGTAGAAACATGATAAAAACGCTTATCGGTCATTTCTGTTCCAAGAACCGGCTTCCAGCTATTTTTTGCAGCATTCAATAAATTAACAGTTCCGATGATATTAGTCATCACAAACTCCAGCGGATTTTCAATTGAACGATCAACGTGAGACTCCGCTGCCAGGTGAATAACTGCATCAAATTGTTCACGATCGAACAACTCATTAACAAATGCAGCATCAACAATATCACCTTTTACGAAATGGTAATTTTCTTTGTCTTCAATATCCTGAAGATTCATCAGATTACCTGCGTATGTAAGTTTATCCAGATTATATATCTTCGTATCAGGATAGTTATTTACAAACAATCGCACCACATGAGATCCGATAAATCCTGCACCACCCGTAATTAGTATTTTTTTCATTGTTTTATATTTGATTACACCGATTTCTATTTATCAACCGTTTCTTTCAGTTTAACTTCCCATGCCCAGGCTGAACTTAGCATTTCATCCAGACCCAGTTCAGCTTTCCAGCCAAGTTTTTCATTTGCCAATTTGGTTTCCGCGTATAACGACTCAACATCCCCATCTCTGCGCTCACCAAATTTATAATTCAGTTTTTGTCCGGTTACTTTTTCAAAAGCATTTACAATTTCCAAAACTGAAGTACCCTTTCCGGTTCCAAGATTGAATATTTCATATCTACTTTCAGACTTGCCTTCTAACAATCGTTCACAGGCCTTAACATGCGCTTTCGCCAAATCAATAACATGAATATAATCTCTTATACAAGTTCCGTCCGGGGTGCTGTAATCATTTCCAAAAATAGTCAGCATCTCCCGCTTACCAATACCTGTTTGCGTTACAAATGGCATTAAATTACTAGGAATACCTATAGGCAACTCTCCTATCAATGCACTTTTATGGGCTCCTACGGGATTGAAATAACGCAAAGCAATTGAATGAACATTAGTAGCCGCTGATACCTTTTCTAAGATTTCTTCACCCATCTGCTTAGTACTGCCATAGGCCGATAATGCTTTTTGAAAAGGCGTCGTTTCTGTCGCAGGCAATACATCAGGCTGTCCATATACAGTAGCCGATGAGGAAAACACAATATTATTTACTGCCTTTGCTTTCATTACTTCCAATAAATTGATCAACGAAAGATTATTGTTCAGAAAATACTTTAATGGTTCCTTTACCGACTCTCCTACTGCTTTAAATGCAGCAAAATGAATAACGGCATCAATATCTTTTTCTGTTGAGAAAAGTTCTTCAACTTTTGCCTTATCACAAAGGTCGATTTGATAAAAGGTAGGCTTTACCCTTGTAATCTGTTCAATACGATCGAGGATAAATCTTTCAGAATTACTTAGATTATCAACAATAACGGCCTCATATCCCGCATTAATTAACTCAACAACTGTATGAGAGCCTATGTAACCAGTGCCTCCGGTGATTAAAACTTTAGATTTGGACATTTTTATATAGTAGATTATTTAGATTGAACAATATCACGACCAATGCTATTATAATAGAAACCTAATTCTTGCATTCTTTCAAGATTATACAAGTTTCTACCATCAAAAATCACCTTCTTCTTCATCTTTTCAATCATCAAATCAAAGTCTGGGTTACGGAAGTTTTTCCATTCCGTTACAATAACCAATGCATCTGCATCTTCCAGCACTTCATATTGATTCTTTGCGTAAGTAATCCTATCACCCAACAAACGCTCTGTATTCTCCATAGCAACAGGGTCATATGCGATTATCTTCACTCCTTCAGCCAACAATTCATTTATAAGATATAAGGATGGAGCCTCGCGTAAATCATCTGTTTCCGGTTTAAAAGCTAATCCCCAGAAGGCTATTTTCTTACCTTTTAAATCAGCACTGAAATAGTTAATTACTTTATCAAGAAATTTCTCACGCTGCGCATAGTTAGTTTTCATTACAGCATCAACGATTTTAAAATCACCACCTATTTCAGTTGCAGTTCTTGCTAAAGCCTGAACATCTTTCGGAAAACAACTTCCCCCATAACCAATACCTGCATATAGGAATTGTTTACCAATACGATCATCTGTACCTATTCCGCGACGAACTTGCTCAATATCTGCACCTAAGATCTCACATAACCCGGCCATTTCATTCATGAAAGAAATTTTAGTGGCAAGAAATGCATTAGCAGCATACTTTGTTATTTCAGCACTGCGTTCGTCCATAAATATAAGACGCTCGCCCTGACGCATATATGGAGCATATAATTCAGTAAATACTTTCTTAACCTTCTCAGAACGTGTTCCTACAATTACACGACTAGGTTTCATGAAATCATTGACAGCTACTCCCTCCCTCAGAAACTCAGGATTAGACACTACATCAAATTCATAACGAGCAAAAGAAGCGATTGCTTCCCTTACTTTATCAGCAGTACCAACCGGAACCGTACTTTTGTTAACGATGATCTTGTATTCATCAATCATAGGACCGATCGCTTTTGCAGTATTTAGAACATAAGAAAGATCAGCCGATCCATCCTCACTTGGTGGCGTAGGAAGTGCCAAAATAATAATCAACGATTCTTTAACAGCCTCAGCAAGATTGGTTGTAAATGTTAATGTCCTGTTAGCAATATTTCTTTTAAACAAGCTTTCGAGATCAGGCTCATAAAATGGAACGATACTTTGTTGCATCTTAGCCACTTTTTCAGCATCAATATCAACACATATCACATTATTTCCTGTTTCTGCTAGGCATGTTCCGGTTACTAATCCAACATATCCTGTTCCTATAACTGCGATTTTCATTTTTAGATTCTATGTATTTTTTGTTATTCTGATAACAGAAATAAACAATATGGTTTGATTGTATTGTTTTTAGTAATATGTACTATTCGGGTGCGAATATACCTAAATGAGTTCATTTGTTCTGATTTATAAGTATTAAGTTTCCAGTAACACTAACTAATTTTTAGTTATTAAATGCAGGTAAACAGTTATGGGATAAACTAATTACCTTTGTTGCCAATGGTTTTATTCTATAATTTATCTATCCGTGTATACAGCGGGCTTGTTACTATCTTCTCAACGTTTAATGAGAAGGCGAAATTATTCAGAGCTGGAAGAAAAGATCTATTTTTAAGATTGGAGAATGCTCTAAAAAATGAAACAAGAGACCGGGTTTGGTTTCATTTCGCTTCTTTGGGTGAATTTGAACAGGGAAGACCTGTTTTAGAGAAACTTAAAGAAGATAAACCTCACCTGGCCATCGTGATGACTTTCTTTTCGCCTTCGGGGTATGAGGTTCGTAAAAATTATACCGGAGCCGATTATATCTTTTATTTACCACTGGATACCAAGGGAAATGCAGTTAGATTTTTAGACATTGTAAAACCGAAAGAAGCTTTTTTCACTAAGTATGAATACTGGTATCATTACTTTGTTGCCTTAAAACAGCGTAATATTCCATTATACATGATCTCAGCCATTTTTCGTCCTGATCAAATCTTTTTTAAATGGTATGGCGCTTTTAACCGAAACATGTTGAGATGTGTATCACATTTCTTTGTGCAAAATAAAGAATCAGGAGAGTTGCTTACGCAGATTGGTTTTACCAACTGGACCATCAGCGGCGATACTCGTTTTGACCGTGTGTATGAAAACAGTCTTCAACCTAAGAAAATAGAATTAATTGAGTCATTCATTGGCAACAAAAAGGTTTTAATTGCAGGCAGTACCTGGCCAGAAGATGAGACGCTCTTAAATAAGCTGTCAGCTACTTTAAACGATGATTGGAAATTAATCCTGGCCCCCCACGAAGTTGATAAGTCTCATGTGGATAACATTATGAACAACCTAGGCAATAATGCAATTCGTTTCTCCGAATTAAAAGAAAATCCAAGTAATACAGCAGGTAAAATTGTGGTAATTGACAACATTGGAATGCTTACATCTTTATATCAGTATGGAACCATCTCTTATATTGGCGGAGGGTTTAGCAAGTCTGGCATTCACAACACCCTTGAGCCTGCAGCGTTCAGCTTGCCCGTAATTTTTGGCCCAAATTATAAGAAGTTCATGGAAGCAGGGGAATTAATTAAAGCAGGTGGAGGCTTCCCAATTGCTAATTTCGATGAGTTAAATTTCATTTTCAGCGCTCTTTCTCAAAATCCTGAAAAATTAGCAGACGCAGCCTTAGCATCGGGTAATTATGTAAAACAAAATATCAACGCTACTTCTATTATTTTCAATGAATTAGACCAATAATTCACTTTTTTTTTATATATATTAGCCATCTTGCTACTTACTTCGCTCTCTAAGCTCTAAATTTATCGTAAGCAACGCAGATGGAACCAAACATAATCAACGCTAAAACCAAATTTGTCAACTTCGCTAAGCTGGTAGCATTAGCATCGATCCTATTACCCATACTTTGTATTTGGGGCTGGCTGTTCGATATAGAAATACTCAGATCGGTAATTACTGATTATGCCCCCATGAAACCCAGTACAGCAATTGGGTTAATTTCATTGGGCGCAATTTTATTAATTCTAACTCAGCCCTTACCCCATACAAGAACATACCGATTATTAGTAACTGCTAACTTATTGGTTATCGCGGGAGTTTGCGTTTATATTATTTATCAATATTATAATGCCCAGCCACAATTAAACAATTATTTACTTAGCAAAACATCCACATTATCAGGTGCTGATTCATCATTAATGTCGCCTGCTAGTTTAACCTGTCTCCTGATTTTCCTTTTTTCAATACCAATGTTATACTATAATAAGTATACTGCGGCGGTTCAAACATTGCTTTCCATAGTTATTATTATTGGCAGTACCCGTTTGTTGGGTTTCGTGTTTCAATTTAATAGCTTTTTAAAACTGTTATATTTTGCACCAATGGCGTTGCATACCTCGGTTCTGATTACTGCATTAGGATTAGGGTATTTGTTTGTATATCCAGACAGAGGTTTTGTAAGCATTATTTCTTCAGAGTTGCAAGGGGGCAAAGTTGCCCGGCGATTGATTCCCAATGCTGTTTTGATTCCTATCTTTCTGTTATTACTACGATTTGCCAGCAATTTTTACAATTTCCTTCCCTACGGGATCAGCATTATTATAATAAGCACCTCTGTAATCATCCTTTCAGTTGTTGCCATCATTATGGCTGCACATCAATTAAATCATATTGATTCCATTCGCAATCTACAGGAAAAAGGTTTAAAGAAAAGCGAGGAATTCCTACGTATTTCACAAAGTATCGCTCATCTGGGAAGTTGGGAATTTCATCTTGACACCAACCGTTCATTATGGTCTGAAGAAACCTATAAAATTTTTGAACTTGACCCTTCAGTTATAATTGATACTGATCTGCTATTAAAAAGAAGTACGCCTGGAAGTAAGGACAAATTAGTGGAAGCTAGTTGGCAAGCCATTCATACGGGTTTACCTTTTGATATTGAGATTGAATTCTTCACTGCACGCAATCGCAAAATTATTACCAGAGTGTCCGGACAGCCGGCTTATCGGAATGGTAAAGTCTATAAACTATCTGGAATTATTCAGGATATTACTGAAACCAAACGCCTTGAGTCTAAATTAAAACAAAAGGATGCCAACTTAACGGCATTATTGGAAAATACGGACGCATTAGTATGGTCTGTTGACCGCCAATATCGTTTTATTACATCCAACCACAAATTCCGCGAATATTTCGAAAAAACGCATGGTTTTGTTCCGGTAAAAGGTTATGATCAGCTTGCTCATCTCAACGGGACTGTTTATCATGAAAAATGGAGAAATCTTTACAATAAAGCATTAGGAGGAATCTATTTCTCGGAAGAGTTGGCAATGGAATTTAATGGCCAACAGGAATATTTTCAATATGCGTTTACGCCAATTATTGCTAATAATGAAATTGAGGGTATTACCATTTACGGTATTGAAACCACCCAGCAAAAGATCAATGAGCAAAAAATTGATGAAATGGCCCAACTGCAGAAAGCCATTTTGGATAATGCCGGTTATGCAGTAATTGTTACTGATCAGCATTATAGTATAAAAATATTTAACAGGGCTGCTGAAAGGATTTTGGGTTATCGAGCAGATGAAGTATTAGATACAAAATCATATGAACACTTCTGCGACCTAAGCGACTGCGAAGCTTTAGCCTCAAAATTTTCAGCCGAATTAGGCTTTCCTGTTCCATTGCAGGATGCATTAGTAGTTAAAGCAAAGCTAAACATGCACTGTGAACATGAATTAAACTTTGTTAGAAAAGATGGAAGTAAATTTCCTACACAGATTAACATAAGTGCACTAAGAGACAACTTCGGAAACCTACTGGGCTATATCTGTTTTGCCAATGACATTACTGAGAAGAAAAAGATTGAGCAAACGATCAAACAAAATGAATCAAATCTAATGGCATTGATTGATAATATTGATGAGCCTATTTGGTCTATCAATACGAATCATAAGTTAATTACAGCTAACAATGCTTTCAGAAAACGCTTAAAAGAAATATTTAGGGTTGATATGAGCCAGAAACGCTCAGAACTTAACAATTTTACTATTGAAGATTATGATTTCTGGGGAACTTTATACCAACGAACCTTTACAGGAGAGCGGTTCACCCAGCAAAATGAGTTCTTGGCGGATGGCAAAAAAGTGTTTTATGAGACTTCTTTTAATCCTATTTACGATGAAAACAAATCGGTAATAGGGGCTGCAATGTTTGGAAAGAACATTACTCACATTAAAAAATTTGAACAGGAACTGATTGAAGCTAAAGAAAAAGCAGAACACGCAGCTGACATAAAATCTCAGTTCTTATCGACTATGAGTCATGAGATCCGCACGCCATTAAACGCTGTTATTGGCATGGCGAATCTTTTATTGGAAGAAAATCCTCTTGAATCGCAATTAGAAAAACTAGAAACCCTTCGTTTCTCTTCAGAAAACCTACTTGCTCTTATCAATGATATACTAGACTATAATAAAATTGAGTCAAGTGTTATTGATTTTGAAAACATTCCGTTTAATCTTGAAGATCTGTTAGATCATATCTATAACTCCTTCCTTTACCAATCTGACAAGAAAGGGATCAACTTGGACATGGAGATTGTGGATACGTTCCATAAATTAGTTATTGGAGATCCATCGCGTATTGCCCAAATTTTAACCAATTTAATTGGCAATGCAATCAAATTTACGGATGTCGGTGGCGTAACCATAAAAGTTAAACAATTGCAACAGGAAGGCGACTATGCCGATCTTTATTTCTCCATTACTGATACGGGGATCGGTATTCCTCCGGATAAAATTGATTACATTTTCGAACACTTTACTCAAGCCAGCTCCGAAACTACACGTAAATTTGGTGGTACCGGTTTAGGATTAGCCATTACTAAGCGTTTATTGCAATTAATGAATAGCGAAATTAATGTAGTAAGCGAAAAAGAAAATGGCTCAACGTTCTTCTTTACTTTACGATTGAAGAAATATAAAGGTCAATCACTTTCTACAATTGCTAATGCCGAATCGATCGGAAAACCATCGTTGGATGGAATAAATATACTGGTAGCAGAAGATAATTCGACCAACAGAGTTGTAATTGAAAAATTCTTGAAAAAATGGAATGCTGAGGTTGCTTTTGCCAATAATGGACGAAAAGCCATAGAAATGGTTCAAAAACAAGATTTCGACATAATTCTGATGGATTTGCTCATGCCAGAAATGGACGGATACCAAGCCACCCCAAAAATACGTTCTTTAGATAATGAGAAATATAAAACCCTGCCAATAATCGCGCTCTCTGCAGCGGCTTTGGTTGAAGTAAGAGACCGTGTTTATAATCTCGGAATGAACGCTTATCTTACTAAACCTTTTGATCCTCAGGATTTATATTTAACAATAGTTAAATGTTTAAATAGAACACATGAGTTTGCCGAAACTCAAACAACACATGAGATCATGAATAAAGAATTAGTTGATTTTTCTAAGATCTTAGAAATTACAGAAGACAACCCTGACTTTCTACGTGAATTTTTAGATATCGCAGTTGATTCTGTTAATGAACTAACTGGTAATTATGAGACGTTCTTACGACGAAATGATTTAAATGGAATACGGGAAACCAACCATAAGCACACTCCATTAATGGAAATGATGAGTCTTACTCCTTTCAAACGTGGTTTTGAAGAAGCTAAAGCCATGTTAATTTCAGAGTATCGTGATCAACAGCAAATTGAG
Source organism: Solitalea canadensis DSM 3403 (assembly GCF_000242635.2). Lineage (NCBI taxonomy): Bacteria > Pseudomonadati > Bacteroidota > Sphingobacteriia > Sphingobacteriales > Sphingobacteriaceae > Solitalea > Solitalea canadensis. Next base: position 5,182,223 of record NC_017770.1, on the reverse strand, counting down.
GCAATGATTAAAAGGGTAAAAGAGTTTGGAGCAAAAGTAATTGCTGAAATGAAAGCAAAAAGAGAATCTCTTGGCAATCACTTAGAAGAGGAAAACACGGCAAAATTTTAGACCTATTATCATAACATTATAAAACAGCGAACCCGAATAGTTAGATTCGGGTTCGTTGTTTTTAGGGCAAAAATTAATTTCTTGCAATATTTTCCAATGCATCAATCCATCTTGGATGCTCATTTAAACCATGTACCAACTGCACTTTTTCTCCTCCCATATGCTTAAATTCCTCATCGTATTCAATGCCTATCTCAAAAATTGTTTCCAGGCAATCTGCCACAAAAGCAGGACAGAATACCAATAATTTCTTTTTGCCTTCTTTTGCAAGCTTAGTAATTACTTCGCTGGTATAAGGCTCCACCCATGGATCACGGCCTAAACGCGACTGAAAGCAAATACTGTATTTTTCTTTCGGAATATTTAGTCTTTCAGCGATTGATCGTGCTGTTAAATGTGATTGGGCACTATAACAATATTGATTATTAACATTGATCTTATCACAACAATTTTCTACCTGCTGACAATGACAACCACTTGGATCAGCTTTTATTAATTGGCGCTTAGGTAGTCCATGAAAGCTAAACAATACATGGTCGTAAGCTGCATGATCGTATTTACTACCTATCTCTGCAAATGCATCGATCATTATTGGATGATCAGGAAAACTGTTTACAAACTCAATATTAGGAACTATTTGCCAGTTTTTCACTACTGCCATCACCATATCGTGCACAGAACCTGTAGTTGCAGAAGCATACTGAGGGAACAAAGGGATGATCTTAATATCAAAAACCTTTGCTTTTCTGAATTTTTCAAGGACTGATTCAATGCTTGGATTTTGATAACGCATTGCATATTCAACCATGTATTCATTTCCTAAGCGTTGCTCAAGTAATTCTTTCTGGCGAATGGTATAATATAACAATGGAGAACCATTTTCCGTCCATATCTTTTGATAAGTGGCAGCCGATTTAGGAGAACGTAATGGAAGAATGAGGCCTTTAACCAAAAAAAATCGACCGATTGGATTAAGGTCGATAACTCTTGGATCAGACAAAAACTCATCTAAGTAAGTACGAACATCAGCAGTTGAGGGACTATTCGGCGTACCCAGATTAATTAAAAGTATTCCTTTTTTACCTTTCATCATTATCCCTGAATGGGAAATTCCTTTCTATTTATGAATTCCTGTTTATAATGCTTCCAATGCATGTTTAACGTCTTCCATCAACCACATTGGGGTTGATGTAGCCCCAGCAATACCTACTGATTCTCCAGGAAAAAATAAAGAAGAATCAATTTCATCTACCGAAGAAATGAAAAATGTATTTGGATTTGTTTTTCGGCAAACCTCAAACAGCACTTTCCCATTTGATGATTTCTTTCCTGATACAAAAACAATCTTGTTAAATTTTGACGCAAACTCAGGTAGATCTTTATCACGATTAGATACTTGACGACAAATAGTATCATTCGCTTTAACATCATATCCACGCGCTAAAAGCTCATCTTTTATTTTATAGAAATTAGCAGTGCTTTTGGTCGTTTGACTATAAAGTGAGAATTTCTTAGGAAGTTCAACTCCGTCTAACTCCGAAATATCCTGGAAAACCAATGCGGAGCCACTTGTTTGTCCTTGTAAACCAATTACTTCAGCATGCCCATGTTTGCCATAGATCAAGATCGGTTCATCAGCGTCATGTGTATTTTTAATCCGGTTTTGAAGTTTTAACACTACCGGACAAGAAGCATCAATTAATTGAATATTATTTTCAACAGCCAGACGATAAGTTTCAGGAGCTTCGCCATGGGCCCGAATCAGCACCTTTTCATCGCGAAGATTCTTTAATGCTTCATGATCAATGATTCTCAATCCCTTAGCTTTCAACCGTGCAACTTCTTCATCATTATGTACAATATCGCCCAGGCAATATAAATAACCCTGCTCTTCTAAGATCTCTTCCGCCATGTCAATGGCATATACCACACCAAAGCAAAAACCAGATTCTTTATCAATATCTACCTTTAAATTGAGCATTTTTATATAAATGATGGATTTTAAAATTAGCCAACCAAAGAGCGGAACTAACAGAAGACAAAGTTATAAACTATTAGCACTTCCCGATAGGTTTGATGTTAAAACAACGGAAAGATGACATAGTTTATCCGTTACTACTGTAAAATTTTCCGTCCTTTCCATTGAATTGACTTCGTCATGTATTTATGAATGGATAATATGCTTACCAATACAATGGTGATCATCTGTAGCGGATGTAGCAAAAAATTGAGTAAAATATTTTGATTGCTCATGGAAGAAACCATGAATCGCATTCCGACTACCAAAAACACTACAACTCCTAACAACTCATAGCTTGGAAGCATAAACAGAATACTATAACCAAAGAAGATAAGGATAAGATAGACTAACAAACCAATAACGCTGTAACCAAACTCAACCAATAAGTTCTTACTCAAACCTTGTAATCCGTCAAAATAGGAAGTATACATCCGGCATTCCAAAAAACCATTCGCCAAAAGCACATCACCTTTGTACCCCTTGCTTTTTAGCAGTTTCATTATTTCGACGTCCTCATTAATGTCTTTTTTCACTTCCTCATGCCACTGATTGCGACGATAAATAGTTGCATCAAACATCATAAACTGTCCGCTCGCGGCCGAAAATGCAGGCCATTTAGTCATAGAAACCAAACGTAAAGGTAAAAGAGTAAGTAAGATATAGTTTAACAGAGGAACAACCAGTCGCTCACCGAGTGTATGCATACGTTGATCTGCAAAAAGAGAAAGAACTGCAAGCCTGAAAACTTTCATCCGGTAAATGGAGCTGTTAATCAACCCTTTTTTCAATTTTTGATCCGCATCAACAAACAATAAGAATTCACCACTAGCCTGTTCACTTAACTGATGGCAAGCAAAATTTTTCCCAAGCCAATCTTTAGGAAGAGGTTCCCCGGCAATAACCCTGAAACGTTTATCATCCTTGGCGAAAGCACTTGCTAAAGCAAATGTATTGTCAGATGATCCGTCGTCTAAAATTATCACTTCATAGTTATCATAATCCTGCTCTTTTATCGATTCAAGAAGCGGAAGAATATTATCGCCTTCGTTACGGGCAGGAATAAGAATAGATACAAGCTCGTTATACCTTCTAAATGTTTTTGTTAGCTTGGGTTTAGAAATAAAGTTGAATAAAGTAACACAAAACCGGATAACCAAGAATACTGTTACTGCCGTAAGAACTATTATCATGTGCTACAACATTTAATCAATCAAATTATACAATCCAGAAGAACTAGTTACTGCAACAAAACTAATGCAACTATTTCGAAAACTCTCTTCTAAGGTATTTTTTACTGTCTACTAAATTATATATTTGAACAAAACAATTGTACTGATATGAGACCAACCGAAGGAACTTACGCAACTTATTTTGAACATTATATAAGTTTAGTTGAAGAACAGGATGTTAAGGACGCCCTAAAGAACAGCACTGAGCAATTTTTTACCTTCATTGATTCCTTACCGAAAGATAAAGCCGACTTTGCTTATGCTAAGGACAAATGGACTTTAAAAGAAGTATTACTACATATTACCGATGCCGAACGTATTTTCAGCTACCGGGCCCTTCGATTTTCGAGAAATGATACTACTCCATTACCCAGCTTTGATGAGAATGAGTTCATCCACTTTGCCAATGCTGGCAAACGTAGTTTGCAAAGCGTAATCGAAGAGTTTAAAACAGTACGAAATGCAACCTTAAGCCTATTTAACTCATTAGACGATGATGAATTAACACGTAAAGGTATCAGCAGCAGCCAAACTTGCACTGCTTTAGCGTTGGGCTATATTATTGCCGGCCATTCTAAACACCATTCAAACATCATTAAAGAGCGATATTTATAATTCCAAACAAGAAAGACGAATTTTAAAATTCGTCTTTCTTGTTTATTTACTGAAAAGCTCATTTATTTTATCGCTGACAAACTGTTGGCGTTCTCTGAAACTTCCGCTGACTTTGTAATAAGTAATATTCCTCTTATCAAGTTCCTCCTTAAACCGATCAAACATTTGCTCACGGCTATGCCACAAATCACGTAATCCATCCGGCACCCATGGAACATCGATATCCATCAGAAAATAAAGATCATAAGTAACCATCTTTTCCCAGTCGTAAAGTTCATCCGGAATTATACCTAAATAGTGCTCAGAATAGATTTGAGTAGTGATCAGATCGGTATCGCAGAATAAAAACTTGTTAGCCCTTTTACTTTTTTCCAATACACTCTCGGTTTGAGCCTTTCCAATCTTTAATATATCATCAACAGTAAATGAATTGGTTGAGATAAAATCACGTGCAAGTTCGTGTACATATAATGTATTAAACTTAAATGCAAGATATGCCGCCAATGTGCTTTTACCGGTACTTTCAGGCCCGTAAATACAAATTTTCTTTATGGTTGATGGTAATGCTCTTTCCAAATGTTTACTTATTTATAGCAGCCGAGACATTATTGTTTTGATACGATTTATATTCTTTGTACCAAAACCAATAACCTAAAGCTGCAATTATACAAAAGACAAAATATTCAACAGAAATAAACCTAACGCCTTTAATAAAATAGATGTAGGTACACACCACATCAACAGCCAACCATACTATCCAGCATTCTATTTTCTTACGAATCATCATAAATGTTGCAATGATGCTAAAAGACAGTACAAACGAGTCGAGATGCGGAAAAGCACTCGGTTTTTTAAAAATTAGCGGTAGCCATGTGTGTAAATTCTGCGCAAGATTCCCGAGTAGATAAGTACCAATAAAACCTATAGCAAGTAAAGACAATAACCATTTTACGGCCGTAAAACTTACTTTCAATTCATGCTTTCGATCTGCCTCTTCAGGTTTGGGGTGAGCCCAATTCCACCAGCCTATAATATTGGTGATAAAGAAGAACACCTGCAGAAACATATCCGGATACAATTGTATCTGAAAAAAGATAAAGAAGAACAATGTTACATTGATTAGTCCTAATGGCCAGCTCCAGATATTAGCCCGCGATGAAAGCCAAACAGCCACGGCACCGGCAATAGTTCCCCAAAACTCAATATGACTCATTGGGTAACCCATCACGGTGAACCAGGTGTGGTCAATATCAAAAAAATGTAACATGACGACAAAAATAGAAGTTACAAAAAATAATTGGTGCGTAGTTATTCGCAATTACATTTATTTACTCATAGTTATATACTAAAAAAGGGGTGCTGCACAAATGCAACACCCCTTTATATTTTCAAAGCGGAATTTATTATGCTTCTACCGCTGAACTAACTAATTCATGCTCGATTAAGTATTGAGCGATCTGAACTGCGTTTGTCGCTGCACCTTTACGTAGGTTATCAGAAACAATCCACATATTTAATGTATTAGGCAAAGATTCGTCTCTGCGTAAACGGCCTACAAATACTTCATCCTTTTCGTGAGCATCTTTTGGCATTGGGTATTGCAGGTTTGCAGTATCATCAACTACCACAATACCTGGGGCCGATGATAATAATTGTTTTACCTCTGCTAAGTCAAAGTCTTTTGCAAATTCGATATTCACTGATTCAGAGTGGCCACCCATTACCGGAATACGAACAGTAGTTGCTGTAACTTTGATACTATCGTCACCCATAATTTTATTGGTTTCCTTAATCATTTTCATTTCCTCTTTGGTATAACCATTGTCAAGGAAAACATCGATCTGAGGAATAACGTTCAAATCAATTTCGTAGGGATATGCTTTTGTACCATCTTTAATGCCCTGGCGCTCTTCCATCAACTGAGTAACCGCTTTAACACCAGTACCTGTAACAGACTGATAAGTAGAAACCACCACACGTTTAATTTGATATTTATCGTGTAAAGGCTTTAATGCAACCACCATCTGAATAGTAGAACAGTTAGGGTTGGCAATAATTTTATCTTCTTTAGTTAACACATTCGCATTAACTTCTGGTACTACTAATTTCTTAGTAGGATCCATACGCCATGCCGATGAGTTATCAATTACCGTGGTTCCAACTGCTGCAAACTTTGGAGCAAATTCGGTTGAAGTACTTCCTCCGGCTGAAAAAATTGCTATTTCCGGTTTCATCGCAATAGCATTATCCATAGAAACCACCTTGTACTTCTTACCCTTGAACTCGATTTCCTTACCAACACTTTTCTCAGAAGCAACCAAGATCAATTCAGAAACAGGGAAATTTCTTTCCGCTAATACTTGTAACATTTTTGTGCCTACCAATCCGGTTGCACCTACTACTGCGACTTTCATTTAGCTATTTTTTATGTAATTATTAATTTTACGGCCATATACCGTTAGCTGCAATATTACCAATTATGAAAAACATTTTTATTATTTTATTAACATTTTTATATGTGAACAGTTATTCACAAGTAAAAGATTCATTCAAAACCTCCAATTACCCATCAAATCCGCAATGGAATGGTGACATCACTGAATGGTTTGTTAATGCAAATGAACAATTACAAACAAAAAAATCAACCACCAATAAACAGGTTTACATTTCAACCGCAAACTCACTGTCCGTAAACACAAGGTGGTCTTTCTATGTTCAAATGGATTTTGATCCATCAACATCTAATCAATTACGTGTTTATTTAGTCTCAGATCAGCCTGACTTGAATCAGGCGTTAAATGGCTATTTCATTCAAATTGGCAAGAGTGGCTCGAGCGATTCTTTTGATCTTTATAAACAAGTCGGAACAAAGCTCACAAAACTCTTCGACGGAATTCCGAGGCCAAGAACCAAAGCATCGCAGTTTAAAGCTTCTATTGAGGTCTCTAGGTCAATAACCGGATTATGGGAAATAAAATCAAAGATTGACAATGAAACACAATTTGTAACCGATGGAAGCATTACCGACAATACTTACCAAACAACCTCCTTTTTTGGGATACTAGCTAAGTATACTGCCTCAAGAAGTAACCAATTCTATTTTGACGAACTGACAATTGAACGACATGAAGCCATTAAACCACTCCCACCAGTTTATGCAGGCAAACCAGGAGATGTAATTTTCACTGAATTGTTCCCTAATCCAAGTCACCAAATTGATTTACCTACCAGCGAGTTTGTTGAACTTTACAACACATCCGACTCTGTAATTAATCTGAAAGGTTGGAAATATGCAGATGTTACCACTATTTATACATTTAATGAAGGCGTGATCAATCCGAAAGAATACCTTATACTTTGTTCAAAAAATGACACCTCAAATTATTTGCATTATGGGAAAACGCTCGGTCTTTCGCCATGGCCATCATTAAATAACTCCGGAGATTTATTAACCCTAAAAAATGCCGAAGGAGCAGTAATCAATCAGGTTAATTATTCCGATGCATGGTATCGAGACACTCACAAAAAAAGTGGTGGTTACTCACTCGAATTAATGGAGGATATGCTTTTATGTAACCCAGCACAACGTTGGACAGCAAGCGTAGCAGCGGAAGGAGGCACTCCCGGTAAAAGAAATTCTGTTTCGGATCTTACACTAACTAACTTAGCAATCACTTCTTTAAATGTTATTGACAGCCTTACACTCACTGTTAATTTCAGTACCGGTATTGATAGTTCTTCAGTGCTTACAGAAAACATACAATTACAACCGCTAGCAAAAATTAAAAACATTCAACTAATTAATCCTTTCAACGAGCAACTCATTATCCATCTTGAAAAACCACTAACTGAAGGTTCTCAATACGGTATTCTAATAAATGAGCTAAAAGATTGTTTTGGAAATAAACGTAGCTTTTCAAGCAATTTTCTTTTACCTAATAAAATAAAACCGGGTGATATTTTAATTAATGAAATTTTGTTTAATCCCAAGCCCAATGGAGTCGATTTTGTAGAAATCATTAATAACTCCATGAAAGTTATCGATCTTAAGGAATTAATGATTGGAGGGAGAAACAGTAAAGATTCGTTGTTATTTTATCCGATAACGCTCAATACAACATTGATGCATCCCGGTGATATTACCGTAATTTGCGCTAATCCGAATGTAGTAAAGGAACAATATTATTGCAAGAATCCTGAAGCGTTTATCAAAGTAAAAACAATACCCGCCTATAATAACAATGCAGGAACAGTTTTACTTAAAAGTCGGACCGAGATCATTGATCGATTTGACTATTCAGAAAAAATGCATTTTGCGTTAATTAATGATCCAAAAGGAGTTTCTTTGGAACGTGTAAGTCTAAGCAGAGCAACAAATGCTCCCGGCAATTTTCATTCAGCATCTTCAACCGTTGGATATGCAACTCCCGGATATCAAAATTCTCAAGCACAGCATGATGATACTATAAATGATGAGATTAGTCTGTCCTCATCCATCATATCTCCTGATAACGATGGACAGGATGATATCTTATCTATCAACTATCACTTTCGGGAAAACGGTCTTGTGGTCAACATCTTTGTTTATGACAGAAACGGGCAAATGATCAAACGACTGGCCAATAATCTTTTACTGGGAACAGAAGGAAGTATTGTTTGGGACGGACTGACAGATAGTCTACAGCCTGCATTCATTGGACCACATCTTCTACTTATCGAAATTTTTAATGCTACAGGTACTATTAGACGATATAAAAAATCTGTTGTAGTTGCGCAGAAGTTTAATTGAGTTATTCAAAGTCTTTTTATGATCCAAGCCCAAACTCAAATTAGTATAAGGACTTCAAAGTGACATTTTTTTTACACTTCGATCAGCATATTTAGGTAAAACTACTTATCTTGAATAAGAAACATAAATATAACTTGCTGATATTATGAACAATACAAAACTATCTAATTTTAAACTAACATTAGCATGAAAACCTTCTATCAACTAGCACTCTCCTTATGTTTATTACATATTTCTCCTATCGCAGAGGCTCAGCTTTTGAAAAAACTTAAGGATAAAACCAATGAGCAAATAAATAAAGTAACTGGTGTAAAGTCCGATGAAACAACTACTACAACTGCAAGCGGGCAGAATACCGGAAACTCCTCTTCAACAGGACTTACCAGTGACCAGCTTAAAGATGTGGAAAGTACCATGATTTACCAACTGGCCGAGGGAGAGCGGATCGATTATCGGGAGTCAAGGATTATGATTGGCGCTGGTAATAAGATTTCAGGATTAGTAATTGTTGATAAAAGCGGAGCTCGCTATGTGGTTGAAAACGGCATCAAAAAAGGACCATTCCCTGCAAAAAGCGTCCCATTGGACTTTTTGAAAAAAAATCAGGACGATGAAAATCAGTCGCCTGAAGGATATGACTCAAACGAAATGCTCAACGTCTATCAGAATTATGTAAAGTCCGATGATGACAAAAACTATATCCTATTCAATGGAAAAAAATCCGTTCCGTTTTCATTACTGGAAGCAATGAAAGTTAATCCTCAGAAAACGAAGTATATTGCTCTTATTTCAAACGATATCAGCGACGAGCAGAAAGAAAAATACCTGATCAACCAAGATGGCAAGAAGGTGCTTATATCAAAAAGTGCTCAACTAACCGGACAAATGGTCGTTAGTCCAACGTTCAACGATGCGGCTTTCTGGGGAATGGATATTGGCAACAGCTACGCTGAAGGAACAATCAAAACAGTTTTTGCAACGCTAAACGGAACAACGCAAATAATCTCACCTCAGTTAAATAGTGTTTGGTATGATCCAAATGGACACTTAATCACGGTTAATGACAAGGCGATATTCCTAAATGGCAAAGAGATTAAAGAAAACTCAACCTCAATAAGTTCATCATGGAAAGACATTTGGATTAATGAAAAGGGAACCGCATGGGTGGCGCTTATAAATAATAAACTGATTTTTAGTTCAGGAGAAGCGATTGAAGATGGATTTAATATAAAATCTGTCAATCAAAATGGCAAAACTATTATTAACTGGATTGCAGTATCAAAACAAAGCCATGCAATTATCAGCTATTCTAAATCAATTTAAGCATTTAGGTCTGGCAATTATTCTATGCGTTTTAATAACTAAAGCTACAGCTCAACAGGTAAACTATGAGGCCGAATTTGGTGCAGATTATCAACGAGCTGTACGTTTTTTGGAAAAAAACTCGTGGATTACCGACACACTAGCACGGTACAATGTACCGGCGCAGTTTGCTGTTGCCATTGTTTTTCCTGAGCTGATTCGCTATTCAGTTTTGCGAGACAAGATGGAGATCGGAGGGCTGAAAATACTTTATACTTCCTTTGGACAAGATTATGCCGATTTCTCAATTGGTAATTTCCAAATGAAACCCTCCTTTGCAGAACACCTGATTAAAGATCTGCAAACAACAAAAATGGCAACACGTTTCAATCGGATAATAATTGATTCCAATGAGGAGTCAGGAAGAAAGGCCTTGGTTAACAATCTCGAGTCATTGCAAAGCCAAGTCATGTACCTCATTGCATTCTATTTTATGTGCGAGAAAAAGCATAGTAAGCTAATATGGCATTCAACCGAAGATAAACTTCAATTTTATGCAACCGCTTACAATTGTGGTTACTGGAACACAACTGATTACATCCAAAAGAAAAGTCGGCAGAATTATTTTGAAACCTCCATTTTTGGAGATGCTCCAAAGTATAATTATTCAGCCATTGCTTTACATTTTTTTAGGAAATATAACCTGCTGGCAAAATCATCAAATTAATAAAACAATGTGTCTCTAGTTGTTAAATTGATTACTTCAACTGGCGTTTTCCATGTTCCTAACCCCGTCAATTAAGCTTTCATTAAGCAATTCTGAATTATCATTCACTTTGTCAGAGCTTTTTTCGCAATATAAAACATGCTATTTATCAGATTTTGAAGTAAATAATTTCGCCCAAAACGCTACTTACAAAATGATTTTCATTTACTTCACACGAATAGGCTGAAAGGTTACTTTTGTAATTCCAAACAGTATTATGAAGAAGGAAACCATTGTAGTTATCGGATCTAACGGCCAGATAGGCACAGAGTTAGTTACAAATTTGCGCAACATACACGGAGCTTCGAATGTAGTGGCTTCCGACATTAAGGAACCTGGTTATGATTTTAAAAACGCAGGACCTTTTGAAATATCAGATGTACTGGATAAGGATAACCTGCAGAATATTCTGACTAAGTATAAACCTACTCAGATCTATTTACTTGCAGCCTTGCTTTCCGCTACCGGCGAACAACGCCCGAAACGTGCCTGGGAATTGAACATGGATGGTCTGATCAATATTTTGGACTATGCTTTAGAGTACAAAATTGAGAAAGTATACTGGCCAAGCTCAATCGCTGTTTTCGGCCCTAATTCTCCAAAAAACAACACGCCTCAATACTGCGCAATGGACCCTAATACGGTTTATGGAATCAGTAAATTAGCTGGAGAGCGTTGGTGTGAGTACTACCATCAGAAATATGGTTTGGATGTACGCAGCTTACGTTACCCGGGTTTAATCAGCTGGAAATCTCAGCCAGGCGGAGGTACTACTGATTATGCCGTTCATATTTTCCATGAGGCATTAAAACATGGCTCGTACGAATGTTTTCTTTCAGAAAACACTGAATTGCCAATGATGTACATGGATGATGCAATAAGAGCGACAATTTCTTTAATGGAAGCAGAGTCTGATAAAGTTAAAATTCGTTCTAGCTACAATATTGGGGCAACAAGTTTTACTCCTAAAACATTGGCTGAAGAAATTAAAAAACATATCCCTGACTTTAAAATCACTTACAGTGAAAACGATCCTCGTCAGGCTATCGCTGATTCTTGGCCTAAAAGCATTGACGACAGCCACGCTCGTAATGATTGGGGTTGGAATCACGAATTTGACCTTGCAGAAATGACTGCTGACATGTTTAAAAATCTGAAAGCACATTCGCAGTTAGTAAAATAAATTAATGCGTTATAGTGAACATCGATAATTTTTCGTTATCCGCATCGTTAAATAGCTAATCAATGACCCCTAATATGGGGCCGGTTTTCGAGAGAAACCGGCCCCTTTTTTCTGACTGCTGCTGATGGCCGTTACCGCTTTGAAGCAAGATTTTGTTATTTTGCACCTAAATTGAGTTGCTCATGACATTTGAAGAGTTTTTTAATAAGAAGAAAATTGACCTTGATGCTTTAAAAGCTGCCAGAATTGAACTGTATAATGAACTAAAAAGTCATTACGAACAGATGAGTGAAAAAAGCTATGATCATACTAAGAAATTTTGGTTCAATAAACTACGCTTAGAATTTCCGCTTAAAGAAGAAACAAAACCTAGAATGGAGCCAACCAAAACTGAAGACCCAGTTGTTCCGGAACAAAACAATGCAGTTTCGACGTCTTCAGGAGGGTATAAACCAATGTTCAGACAAAAAACCAACCCTTCCAATCAATAATAAATACCTAAACTAATACGAATGAGTTTATCATCAGTTTTTCAGATCGCCAACGTTCTTGCTTTATTCGGGTGGATCTTATTAATAGCGGTACCCAGGTGGAAACAAACCTCTATCCTTGTTTTCAATTTTATCGTAATCTTACTTTGTCTTGCATACATAGGATTAATTGCCTTTAATATTAAAAACCTAAATTTCAATTCATTTGCAAGTCTTGAATCAGTAGCTGAATTATTCAGCAATAGAAGTATGTTATTAGCAGGATGGTTGCATTACCTGTCGTTTGATTTGGTAATGGGCTTATTGATTACAGAGCATTCATTAAAACATAATGTAGCATCTCAATTGGTTATGTTATGCCTGTTACTCACATTCTTTTTAGGTCCGCTTGGCTTCCTGATTTATTATATAGCTGTCGCCATTAAAGAAAAGAATGTAGCACCACACCTAATTGACATAAAAGAATAATTAAAATCATATAAAGAAAAATGGGGATCAATTGTAATAAATCGATCCCCGTTTTTTTTGAATAGTATTATCAATAATTACTCTGTTTTACTCATATGAGCAATTTCGATTTCTTTTTGCGCTTCTGTTAATTCTACTTCTTTTTTCTCAATCCAAACAGCATAATCATTAGGATGAAGATCACCTCCAAACATCTGCGCATACACCTGGGTAAACTCAGCCCCGAAATAGAGGATAACCGCTGAATAATACACCCACAATAAAGTTAATATTGCCGAGCCTGCAGCTCCATACGCATTGGAAACTGTGCTGTTAGTTAAGTAAACTCCAATCAGGAATTTGCCAATCATAAACAAAACACCGGTAACAATCGCTCCAATACCAATATCTTTCCAGCGTATACGTGCATCCGGTAACACCTTAAAAATAATGGCAAATAAGCCGGAAGTAATTAGAAAGGTGATGAACAAGTTAGCGGAATAGATTAAATACACTTCTCCTTCCGGAAACAATTCAGTTAACCGATGAATAAATGATTCGATTAACCCATTTAAGATTAAGGAAACCATAAGGACAAAACCGAGACTAATGATCATTGAAAATGATATCAGTCGGTTAATAACGATTTTCAGCAACCCTTTTTTCGCTTTGCTTGGTTTGGCTTTTAACCCCCAAATTTGATTAATCGAATCCTGAATCTCATTAAAAACTCCGGTCGCTCCAATAAACAATGTCACAACTCCAATAATGGTGGCAATTGTTGCGTTATGAGTGAGACTTACATTTTTTAATGTCGATTCTATTAACTCCGCTGATCTTGCCCCTACAATACCTTTAATTTGGTCAAAAACAACCCCTTCAGCGGCTTCCTTGCCATAAAAAATATCGCATAAAGAGATGATAATAAGCAACATCGGCGGAAGTGAAAAAATAGTATAATAAGCCAATGATGCGCTTAATTTCATGATCTTGTCTTGCTGAAACTCCAAAAAGGTTTGTTTTAGCAACCGTATTATGTTATGTGTTACCTGCTTAATCATATTAGATAATTACCTGTTGCGGATTACGCGTTACGGGTTTTATACTTGCTGATGAATTATTGGTTACAAATTATTTAATACCTAACACGCAGTTTCCTTCTACCATTTTTTGAAAGCAAAGAAAACAGCCACTATTATTAATACAAAAGCAACAAAGTGGTTCCAGGCTATTTTCTCAGTTTTAAATAATAAAGTAGTAAACAATAAGAATACCGTAATTGAAACCGCTTCCTGAATAACCTTTAGCTGTAATAAATTAAACGGACCTCCATTTTCTTTAAACCCAATCTTATTGGCAGGCACCTGAAACAGGTATTCGAATAAGGCAATTCCCCAACTTATTAATACAATCGTTATCAAACCGAGGCTTTTACTCCACTCCATGTCCTTAAACTTGAGGTGACCATACCACGCAAACGTCATGAATAGATTTGATACCGTTAATAATCCTATTGTTTGTAGTTCCTTCATAATTTATTTAGCATGCAAAAGTGCAGGGGCACAAAGTTATAAAGAGAAAGATAATTAATCTATCCATTTTAACTAATCGCACCTTAATTACTATTAATTTTAAAACGACGTTGATAATCTGAAAGCAGACTCATAGGATTTTCCGTTGATCCACGAAAAGCCAAGTTCGGCACGCAACATTAAACGCTGTAAACCAAAATAAACTTCAGCATAATTCTTTAGACCATCTGTATTCAGGTAGTTAGCGCCTACAACTTCCTCTAAACGAAGCTTTCTAAACAAAGGGATTTTGTTAGTAAAGAAACCTGAGAAATTATGTTCGAGATGACCTTCAATGAAGTAATCATTCGTACTGTATCGGTAATAATCCAGAAAACGGAATACATTGCTGCTGCTACCCTCGTAAAAGGTTAAACGGTTTCCTTTAAAATGCTGGTAATCCATAAACCAGGTTGCTTTATTCGAAACAAACTTACCTCCTCCGGCACTAAATGCAAGGTTTCCCAATAAACCTAAACGGATTCCTGTATCATACACCCGTCCACTTACTAAATCATAACTCACATCCGATTTTAGAATATTTAGGCCCGAGCGATAGTTCAAGGCTAACTTAGGCCATTTGCTCCCAACGTAAAATTTCCCATCGGGACGAGTAATAAACTCTGAGCCAAATGAAATTGTTGCCGATAATGAAAATGTCAGTGCCTGATTTCTTATAAAAGCAGCATTATTGTTAAAACCATAATAAGGATTATTGGCCGTATAGGTAGCGGTTGAGTCACTCCTAAATGAATAGTAATTTGTATTTACTAATGGATTGCGATCTGCATAATCAATACTCGCATTCATCTGTACTCCGTTTGCCACTTCTCTTGAGAATGACATCGTAGCAAATCGTCGTTCGTATAACTTTAAAAAATTATCCTGATAGATCAGTGTATTAACCGTATTGAACAGCGGACTTATTGCTCCTCGATCATTAAAGTCCACTACCTCTGTTCCCACTTTTAATGAAAGTGAACCTATTTTTGTCGGATCAAATCGGTAATAAAAAGAAACATTCCCGTTTAAATGCTGATTACTAAAACCATATCGAACTTCAGGAACAATCGAATAGTTACGGCGATCGCCCAATTCTTTCCTAAAAGACCCTCTTAAAGTAAGATTTACTCCTTCTACAGAGTTAAACTGCAAATTATTGGGCAAGAGTGGCGAAATAGTCCATGTTTGTTTTCTAAAGCGTTGTTTATAAGTATATCCTCCTAAAACCAAAGACATTGGTTTTAGCATGTTGCTTTTTCTGTCGATTGAATCCAGATACGTCTCCGATTTTCGTAAAGTTTCAATACTATCCTTCCTTCTGTAATCAACCACTTCTTCATTTGTTAACGGAACCGGGCGAACTTGTTTCCAATAAAGAGAATCTTTCTGATTAGATTCCTTTGTCACACTTAAAACCTCACCATTAAAAAAGTCCTTTGCAAAAGCAGGATTTAGTTCATAATCACGATAAACAGCAATATAATCTCCTCCAAACTTAAAGCTTAGTATTCCTCCCTTAAAAGTAAATTTCTGAGAAGCAAGCATCCATGCCTCATTGCTGGCAGGAAAATATTGTTGTCGGATGTTGATACTATCCAAAAGTTGAATCTGAGCATCTTTTGTTAATAAAGCATCCACACTATAAAGTCGCCAGCTATCTTCAATGATATAAATAAAGCCCCTAAATACAGGATCGTTTTTTCTGCGGGGTAATACTTCGATTTTATTAATGAGCAAATTGCCGTCGTAAGTTGTTCCAACCAATTTATACCGGTAGTAAAACAATGCATTATCTGCAATTGGAGAAATCAGTCCCCTTGGACTTAACGGTCCTACTTCGACAAGACTCTCGTACATGTTAACAATTAGGTCTGATGCCTGGTTAAAGCTAAATCCATTACTATTTCCGCTAACACGAGAAGAGATCATTTGCTCCCGTACTTTATCAGGTTGCTGAAAATTATATTTTGATTCAGACTCGGAGAGGTAAATAATTCCTCTTCGGTTTGAGTCCAACCCCATTTCTTTTCCGATCTGGTCAACATCTACCCCCAGAAACTTTTTAGGAGCATTCATTAAACGCTGAACACCTTTAATGTACACATTACAAGAAAAGCCTTTCACCTCATTCAGGTATTGCTTGCGTTTTTTTATTGCATTTCTAACAACTTCAAAAGCTGGATCTTCCTGCTTTGAGCTCACATTTACCTCTTTAAGCGAGTAAATCTCTTGCTCCAGTTCAATATCAACAGTAATATTTTGATCTGTTACCGTAATCGTTTTAATTAACTGTTTATAGCCAATAGTTTTAAAAACCACCTGATAGGTTCCCGGGTTGACTTTTAATGTATACATACCTTCAGCATTGGCTGTTACCCCGATGGTCGATTGCTGTATATAAACATTTGCAAAAGGGACAGGTTTACCTGCCTGATCGGTTATTTCACCTGAAATGGTAGCTGCGGTTAATGAGAAAGAGATAAAAGTTAAAACCAGACAGATGTAAAAGCTTAAACGCATCTATTGAAATTTTTGGCGTGAAAATACTGATTTACTAGTAATTATAGATCAGATTCTTTATAAGTAAACACTACTAACGTGTTTATCAGAAATTTCGTCTTGCGGAAGGAAAAATCTATCCTCTTAGCTTTTACTTTTTATCCATCTTTATACTTCTTATCCCTACTGTATTTCTTACTTTTGCGTTACCTCAATAAAAACCTCTTAAATTATGTACGAAACACTTAAGCCAGTTCTTGAAGCAGAGTTGCAGAACATTGAATCTGCAGGATTGTATAAAAGGGAACGCATTATCACCACTCCTCAAGGTGCAGATATTAAAGTTGCAGGCGGAAAAGAAGTAATTAACTTTTGTGCAAATAACTATTTAGGATTATCATCACATCCAAAAGTTGTTGCAGCCGCTAAAGAAGCAATTGATACTCATGGTTACGGAATGAGTAGTGTGCGTTTCATTTGTGGAACTCAGGATATTCACAAGGAACTGGAAAAAAAGATATCGGATTTTTTAGGCACTGAAGATACCATTTTATATGCAGCTGCATTTGATGCTAACGGAGGTGTTTTTGAACCTTTGTTTAACGAGCAGGATGCTATCATTTCTGATGAATTAAACCATGCTTCTATCATTGACGGTGTTCGTTTGTGTAAAGCTGCCCGTTTCCGTTATAAGCACAATGACATGGCAGATCTTGAAGAACAATTAAAAGCATCTCAGGATAAACGTCACCGTATCATTGTGACAGATGGCTCATTTTCAATGGATGGAACTATTGCTCAGTTGGATAAAATTGCTGACTTAGCGGATAAATATAAAGCGCTGATCATGGTGGACGAATGTCATTCATCTGGTTTCTTGGGCAAAACAGGACGTGGCACTCACGAGCACTGTGGCGTAATGGGTCGTATTGATATTATTACCGGCACATTAGGCAAGGCTTTAGGTGGTGCTTCAGGAGGTTTTACATCTGGACGTAAAGAGATTATCGACATGTTACGTCAACGTTCACGCCCTTATTTATTCTCGAATACAGTAGCTCCTAGTATTGTTGGCGCT
Organism: Solitalea canadensis DSM 3403; assembly: GCF_000242635.2. Classification (NCBI taxonomy): domain Bacteria; kingdom Pseudomonadati; phylum Bacteroidota; class Sphingobacteriia; order Sphingobacteriales; family Sphingobacteriaceae; genus Solitalea; species Solitalea canadensis. The sequence continues at coordinate 5,164,119 of NC_017770.1, read as the reverse complement.
TCAATCGCTGTATTAGATATGTTAAGTGAAACAACCGAGTTACGCGACAAGCTTGAGAACAATACTAAATATTTCCGTGAGAAAATGACTGCTGCCGGTTTTGATATTAAGCCAGGCGTTCACCCTATTGTTCCGGTAATGTTGTATGATGCTCCTTTAGCCCAGAAATTTGCTGAGAAAATGCTGGAAGAAGGAATTTATGTTATTGGCTTCTATTATCCGGTTGTTCCACAAGGTAAAGCACGCATCCGCGTTCAGATTTCTGCCGGCCACGACATTGAACATTTAGATAAAGCAATTGCCGCATTTACCAAAGTTGGTAATGAATTGGGCGTAATTAAGTAAAATTTGCGAATTTGAAAATGTGTGAATTGGAGAATGGTCAATTCACACATTTTTTAAAGGTTATTCTCAAATTTCCAAATTATCATATTCTCAAATTAGATGAAAGTTTTTCCTCTTCACGAAGGCTCTTTTTCGGTTGACTCTACAAAAAAGTTTATTCCCTTTAATGCAGAAACTGACGATCCTAAAAGCCGTCCAGGTTCTTTATTTATTTATGTGCAACCATTTTTGGTTCAAACGCAGCATGAATTATTACTTATTGATGCCGGATTAGGTGTTCGTGAAGCGAATGGAGAGTTGCAACTTTACAATAACATTCGTAAAGCTGGCTTTCAGCCCGACGATGTTACCAAAGTTCTGATGAGTCACCTACATTATGACCATTCAGGTGGAATGATGTACGAAGAAGATGGAAACTGGAAGTTAAGTTTTCCGCATGCTGATTATTATGTGCAACGTGGAGAAATGGAAACCGGACTTGTAAAACAATCCAATTCCTATAAAGCTCCAGTTTTAGAACATTTATGGCGCACTCCAAATTTGCACCTGGTTGAAGGAAACGGAAAAATTTCTGACGAAATCAGTTTTGAACTAACTGGTGGCCATTGTGAATTTCATCAAGTATTCCTGATTGAAGAAAATGGAGAAAAGGTGTTCTTTGGTGGCGATATTTTGCCGGAACCGGAACAATTGATCCGTAAATTCATAGCCAAATATGATTTTGATGGCCGTAAAGCAATGGAATTACGTGAATATTATGGAAAGTTAGCTGCCGAACAAGACTGGACCTGCTTGTTTTATCACGCAAAAAGTAAAGCTGTAGGTAAGGTAAAGTATGTAGACGGTGCGTTTTCGGTGGTTTAGTTTTTAGACCATAGTCCATGGACAATAGACCATAGATTATTTACCATTATTTAAATGGCTATGGGCTATGGACCATCGACTATGGACTATGAACTCATTCCATTGCCGGTTTATCCATTATCGTATAACCCTCTGTACTGAACATTTCTTCCGGGATATTACCTTTTTGAATATCCTTTATCATTATTGTAGTCTTTGTGCCTTTCTGTTTATCAGTTACAGTTGTTTCAAGAGACGGTCCCTTCATATATTTAGCATAGCGAGCCATATCACCCATCCCTCCACCTTTAGCTCCTTTCATATTGGCAAATACCGATTGAAGATTAAAATCCATATCCTGCGCTATCCACATATCTATAATTGAGTGCTCTGTTTCCGAAATCAACTTTTTACAAATATGACCATCAATGGTTCTAGTTTCATTAGTTTCGGTTATTTTGGGTTTTTCGGCTTCAGCCATTTTAGCCTGCAAATCTTTAATTTTTGACTTGAAACCCATCTTATTGCCATTCATATCCATTAACATCGTCGTTTCTTGTGCATCGTAATCAAAGATTGTACGAACTTTACCTCCCTTCATTTGTTCCGGAGACATTACCGTAGCCATCTTCTTATCTTTATAATAACACATCATTTCGACAGGCTGCTTCATATTATCTCCCGATATCTGCATTTTAAAACTACCGGTAAAAGATTGAGCAACGCTTAGCTGAAAACCCAATAGCATCAGAAAAGCCAGCACTAGTTTTTTCATAAAATAAATCGTTAACTATCTGAATTTACAAATAAATTTATGATTTACAGATAATTAGAAAACTACGGGCATAAAAAAAGCGATCCGATGGATCGCTTTTAATATCTTACTATTTTAGCTGGATTATTTAGCTGCTACTAAAGAGATTTTTAATGTGAATGTATCGTTGATCGCTTTATCTCCCACATTGAAGAAACTTGCTGAACCATAACGAATATCAAATTGAGTACGATCGATAGTTACGTCAGCTGCACCAACTACTGCATTTTTAACTTTTTTAACAGTTGCAGGGAAAGTGATTGGCTTAGTGATACCTTTGATTGTAAGGTTAGCACTAACTTCATATTTATCATTTCCTAAAGCTTTTGAACCTGTGATATCTAATTTAGCAGTTGGAAATTTCTCAGTACCAAAAAAATCATCAGCTTTTAAGTGACCTACTAATTTAGCGTTGTAATCTGCATTAGTGATATCAGAACAAGAGATAGAGTTCATGTCAACAACTAATGAACCTCCTGTTACTGATTTACCATTAAAGCTAATAGTACCATTAGCAAATTTGATAGCACCGCTATGCTCACCTGAAACTTTTTTACCATTCCATGCGATAGTACTTTTAGCAGCATCTACTTTGAATGATTCACCTGCTTTAGTCTCAGGACCTTTAAATGCAAAGAACACGGTTGCTGCAACCAATGTTAAAACTGTAGTTAACTTTTTCATATTTGGTTATATATTTTTCGTTTTGATGATGCAAATATATGTTGAAACATTATATGTTGCAACATATTTATTGTATCGTTTTTGTTACATTTTTAAAAAATGTTAAAATTGAAAAAAATAAGGAGCTTTTAGATTAGATATAAATACAGCACAAATCTAAAATTGTTTCAACAAAACGAAAGGTGCGTATACAAAAAAGAAAAGCAGCCTTTCTGCTGCTTTTCTTTTTTGAATGATTGAAAAACTATCTACGAGCAACCATTTGGGTTACTTCCAGCTCAAAGTCATTATCAATAGCTTTATCTCCTAAGCTATCAAAAAAGCTTGCTGAGCCATATTTAATTTCAAATTGAGTTCTATCTACTTTAAATTTATTGGTAATAATAGCAACGGCCCCACCATTATCTGAAAGGGAAACAAAAGCCGGGAACATCACTTCTTTAGTAATTCCTTTAATCGTTAATTTACCAGTAACTGCGTATTGATTTTTACCTAAGTGCTTAGCTTTAGTAATTTCAAACTTTGCTGTTGGGAATTTTTCTACGGAGAAGAAATCATCCGATTTAAGGTGATTAACCAGTTTAGAATTATAGTTAGGATCTTTTAAATCACTAACAGTAATAGAGGTCATATCAAATTCAAAAGTACCTCCTGCTAATTTTTCATTTTTAAATGTAACATAACCTTCTTTCAATTTTAGGGAGCCAGAGTGGATGCCTGTTACTTTCTTACCGAACCAAACTATATTAGTTTGAGAAGGATCTACCTTGTAAGAAATCTCATCCTTTTTTGCAGGAATAAATGAAAAGCAAAGAAAAGAGATTAATGCGAGCGTTAAAGAGAATATCTTTTTCATGTTTTGTTATTGAGTTTATAGAACGTGTGCAAGTTAAGAAACGCAAAGAATTAGTAAAAATGTATCCAAATCTAAAATTTCTGTTTAACTGATTGATTATTCAACAGATTTATTATTTTTCGCCCATATACTAAAACCGCTACTCTGTTGTCGTTTAATCATTTTTACATGTCGTTGCGGTTTTTAACTCCTCACAAGGGAGCTTTTTTTCTTCTTGTGTCTTTTCTTATTAGTGCATTAGGTGCATATAGTAAGCCTGAATTTCCCAACAATTCATTTTCCTTTTATGAGGACAACACTTTACAAACAACAGCTGAACAAGCGTTAAGCTTATACAAATCTCAAAAGTTTAACTTAACAACTGATCATGAGCTTAATATTGGTTTTACTAAATCGGTTTATTGGCTGGCTTTTAATTATTCTGCAACCGATCAACCGCAATTGATGCAAATAGGAAATAGCCACATTAACAAAATCGATTTCTATTACATATCAGACAATAAACCCGAGTTACAATTTGTAACTGGAGATTATTATAACTTTAACCAGCGTCCAATAGCAACAACAGGCTTTAACTTTCCACTGAAAAAAGAAGGGTTGTATCTTATTCGAATTGATAAACACAATGAATCATTACAACTTTCTTTTAACACAGCAACAACCATTGAAGTGTTGGAAAATGAGAAGTATGATACCGCGGTGATTGCGTTATTTTCAGGCATGATTATCTTGCTTGCTCTATTTGCTTGCTACCTCTCCATCTTATCAAAGAGCAGTTTATATATTCTTTATGCCTTATATGCATGTAGCGGATGGATTTGGGTATTGGCCAATTCAGGACATGGTTTTGAATTCCTATGGCCAAATGCTCCAAATTTCGCTAGTAAAGCACGCCCCATATTCACACTATTACCAATTGCCTTTTCTATTTCTTTTGTTCAACACTATTTGGGTGGCATAAATCAAAAATTTGTGCGTACTACGCTCCATTGGGTGAGAAACATATCGTATGTACTTTCGTTTTTAATTATTTGTGTACCATTACAAATCATGCAAACAACCTCATGGATGGTTATGCTACACTCGCTAACGGTTATTCTGGCTATTTATGTATCCCTAATTCTTTACTTATCAATAAGTCAATCTATCAAAGGAAATAAGCTGGCCCTGTTTTACCTGGTGGCTATCGCCTCTTTACTGATAATGCTAATGCTGTTTATATCTTTTTATTATGGAGATGATAACGCAAACGGAACATTCATCGGGCGTTTTGGACTGGCGGTTGGATACATACTTGAATTAGTTATTCTAATGGCAGGATTGGCTTACCGCTTTAACCGATTTAGGATAGACAAAGAGGAGTTATTGACCGAAATGAACCGAAAGCAAGCTGAAAATACACGCATAATAATGAACGTGCAGGAAACTGAACGTAATCAAATTGCTAATCAATTGCATGATATTGCTGGTTCTCTGTTATCTGCTGCAAAACTAAATTTGTCATCACTTAGGGATAAGAATAATTTTCATTCCGTAGAGGTTAATGAAAAACTTGAAAAAACAGAAGAAGCGGTTAGTTTAGTTTCCGACACGGTTCGAAATCTTAGCCATGCATTAAGTCCTGTTATGCTATCGAAAGTTGGATTTAAAACTTCTATTGAAAAGGTAGTTTCTATTTTTAATGCTTCGGGCAAGATCAATTTTCAGTTAGTTGTTATTGGATTCAATTCGTTCGACAACAACCTAACCAACTATTATACTAATATTTACAGTATTGTTTACGAGCTACTAAATAATATTAGTAAGCATTCTCAAGCAAAAAATGCATTAATTCAGTTAATTGAACATGAAGATAGTTTTTCTTTAATAGCAGAAGATGATGGAATTGGCTTTGATCCGGAAGTTGCTCAAACCAGAAACACTCACGGTCTTTCGGCTATTGTGTCAAAAGTGAATTATTTTGAAGGATATATTGAATTAGAAAAAAACGAACCTTGCGGTTCTATTATTACCATTGACATTCCTAAAAAAGCTTATGCAATATAAAGTTCTGTTAGCCGACGATCACGAGCTTCTGTTAGAAGGAATTAGTTCTATTTTAAAAGATCATAAACATATCAAAGTAATCGCCACCGCTAAAAATGGCTTTGAGGTAATTTCAGGTATTAAAGCTCATGCTCCACACCTAGTTTTACTCGACCTAAATATGCCAGGTTATGATGGAATTCAATGCTTGCAAACCATCAAAAAAGATTTCCCCAGCACTAAAGTGTTGGTATTAACTAATTATCATCAGCCCGAACTTGTTTCAGAAATCAAAAAACTAGGAGGGAATGGGTTCCTTTCTAAAAATTCAAGTTCTTCAGAATTATCATTAGCTATTGAAAAAGTGCTTTCTGGTGAGGAGTATTTTCAGGAAAGGAATAAACCCGAAACAGTTAATGAAAGCTCCGTCTTTTTCGATGATTTTCTAAAAAAATATCAGCTTACCAAAAGAGAAGTCGGCATTATACAGCTCATATGCCAAGGATTAAGCACCAAACAAATTGCCAATCATCTTTTTTTAAGTGAATTTACCATCACAACGCATCGCAGGAATATCTTCAGAAAGCTTGATATAAACAATGTAACGGCCTTGCTTAAATTTGCCCAAAGCAATCAATTAATATAAAATGATTTGATAACATTAAAGATAATTAAGAGCGTTATCTTTAAGTATGAAAGACAACTTCTCTAAGCAATCCGATCTATATGCACAGTTCCGGCCAACTTATCCACCAGAATTATATGATTTTCTGTTACCTCTGGTACCGGATGTAAATACTGCATGGGATTGCGGCACGGGAAACGGACAAGTAGCAGCTGAGCTAGCCGGTTATTTTGAAAAAGTATATGCTACCGATATTAGTATAAGCCAACTTAACAATGCGGTTCAGAAAACTAATATTTTTTATTCAATCGCACCCGCAGAACACACTTCATTTACGGCTCAGTCATTTGATCTTATAACCGTTGCACAGGCTATTCATTGGTTTGATTTTAATGAATTTTACAAAGAAGTTCGAAGGACTTTAAAACCCAATGGTATAATCGCTGTGATTGGTTATGGACTTCTTGAAATTAACCCGAAGTTGGATGAATTAATTAATTATTTCTATACCGATATTGTAGGGAAATATTGGGACAAAGAACGGAAATATATCGACGATAATTACCAAACCATTCCATTCCCTTTTAACGAAATACCTGCGCCCAAACTTTCCGTTTCTTATAAATGGAACGTGGATCAACTAATTGGCTACCTTAACACTTGGTCGGCAGTTCAGCACTATAAGGACAAAAACAACGAAAACCCTGTTGGTTTAATAATTGATGAATTAATAAATAGGTGTGGGTCTGACATTTTTGAAGTAAAGTTTCCAACATTACTGAGAGTCGGCAAAGTTTAATCAAAAAACGTCAACTTCATGGTCAGATTTGTTGCACAACACGCTTAAGATGATTAAATTTATAGTACTTCTTTAATCAAGCCGGTTCTAAAGCCATAATTAATCCTCATTTTAATAAGAACATGATTAATTGTTATTAATACATTTTTTATAACTATTATCTCTTTATGAAGAATTTCGCTCTATCTCTATTGTTGGTGCTACTTGTTATGGTTGGATGTAAAAAAAGTAATCCGGAGCCAGATTCCGGAGACTCACGAATTACGTCCCAAGAGTATATCGACGGTCTGTTATTTGTAAATAAAAACAATTATCAGATCTCAACCAGGGAAGCAGCAACATTTTCATCTACCGATCCAAAAATTCAAATTACCTCTGCAGGTTTAGTGAAAAGACTTGTTTCAGGTGAAGTGGTTCCAATTACTATAACCTGGGCCAATGACCCGGGTAATAAGACCACAATATACGCACTGGGGGCTACCGATACTGAGCATGATGAACCTTATGCTTCCTTTCATGGTCGATTAGCCACCGATCCGTATGCATCTTATCTATTAGGATGGAAAACACTTCAAAACCTTCCTTTTGCAGGAGAAACATATGCGTTGATCTTACGCCATGCAGATGCTGACAATGGAAAAGACTTCACAATGACTACAGGACCAGCAAACTGGTGGAAGTCTTGTGACCCCAAAATTGCCAGACAACTAAATACACAGGGAGAAGAAAGGTCTGCTGAATTAGGCAGGATATTTAAAGATCTTCAGTATCCCTTTACCAGAGTGATCAGTAGTGAATTTTGCCGTGCAATAAAAACTGCACAATTGATAGATGCGGGACCAACCATTTTAATTGATGGAAGCATTAATCACATGAGTTATAACCTCACAGGAGATATTTTCCCTAACATTATTAGAATTCTAAAGGACCAACCTGTTGATAACAAAATGACATTAATTGTAACGCATCACCCAGGAAATGAGTCGAGCAACCGAGTAGCATCCTTCCCTGCTATTTCACCATTCAACTGGACAGGCGGATACTTTGTTCGAATCACTCCGACAAAAACGATAACCTATGAAGGCGCCGTGTCTTGGGGAATGTTTAAATATTGGCGGGATAAGAAAATGAATTTATTATAGATAAAAGCAGGGTAGATTAATTCTACCCTGCTTTTATTTTTGTCATTTTTTATCTTCAATTACCCAACCTTTTGATTCTTGTCCTTGTTCAAGTTTCTTAATCCATCTTTTGTTTCCACAAATAAAAACAGCGTATCCGGCTGAGTCATACGAAAGAGTTGCTTTACCTGCTTTTACTGCAACAATGAATGAATCTCTACTCGCCTTTATTTTTTGTTGATAAGGATCGGATTCCCTCCATTCGTTTATTTTTTTTGCCGATTCCATAAACTGCAGTTTTGTAAGGCCATAAGGTATCTTCATCACTGAATCATCAGGGATTTTTTGAAAAGGATTTGCCCCCCAACCCGGAGCTGGAAGATTACCATATTTATTCATCAGTTCATTATATTCCTTACCGTTTATAGTATCCTGTACTTTTGCCTCTTTTTCAAATTTATTAGTACATGCAATAACTATTGTGCATAGCATGATGATGATATATGAGTATTTCATGTAATATTTCATTAAATAGTAGGATAGGAGCCCCCAGGTGCTGGATTAAAACCTGGGCTAGCTTTAACTTGTTCGTAAAAAGGATCATAAATTGGAATCTCATAAACCGGATAACCAGGATCACTATAAAAATAATCGTTCTGAACAGTTCCATAACCACCCCATGAATAGATATCAACATACCCTGATAAAGTTATAGCAGAGTTGTAATACAGATTATACCCATAAATACTGCCACCCGTTTGTTTAGAAACGCGAATTGTAAAATATATACGTTGACCATTAGTTGTCAAAATAGGATCTCCTATTATTGAATATGTATAGGCACTAAAGCCAAAATATGAAACCGCTGCTTTCTTATTTATTATATTCCATATCTATCAGTATTATAATCTATGTGAACAATAAAGCTCCCGCCCCAACCATCAGAAATAGAAACCTCTTTACCACCAGGAACATAATCTTCCTCTTGTTTAACACCTTTATTACTTTTATCAATCCTAGCTTCAGTCATCGGTACAAAACAAATATCAGTACTCTTAAGCATTTCCTTCTTTATATTTTCAATGAGTCTGTTTTTCGCCGTATCTGCTTTATCATTTTCAATTTCTTTCTTTTGTTTTTCCAAAAGTTGAATTAACTGCTCCTCCGTAAGTTGTTTTACAGTGGTATCTGAAGTAGATGCTGGAGTTAATACCATTCTGTACTTTCGGGCTATTGTTTCCAATCGTTCTTTAGTCACATCTTTTTCAGCAGATGCAATTTCATCTTTTTTGCAGCTTGTGATGACCAATCCCACTGCAAGAGTTACGTAAATTAGTTTTCTCATATTGTTAAATAGTGTTTTATCAAAAGGAATTATAAAAACCATTTTATCCAAACAAGAAAGTGGTAAAATTATTCCCAAAAGCAATAATTGTATCCCTTTCTTGGTTTTTTGATCAAAAAATACGAAATAGCAAGATCAACCAATTTATTGCCTCTATGAATGAAACCGGTTACTTGATTAGAAAATATCGGGACGAAAAACGATACTCGCAGGAGTTTATAGCTAACAGCTTAGAGATGGGACAGAGTGCTTTTCAAAAATTAGAAAGTGGTGAAACAACCCTTTCTTTCGAGCGCCTCATCAAAATTTCAATTCTTTTAGAAGAACCAATTGATAGTTTTATTTCCTCAGATAGCCCCTATTTTGATAAATTTCAAAGAAGGGAGCGCCCCATAGCTAAGTATTTTTTTGAAAAAGAGATTGAGGTAAGAGATAAACTTATAAACGTACTGGAAAAACAAATTGAAAGCTTAGAAAACAGTCTTATTGAAAAAAGGAGAAAATTACAAGATTTATACTCCAAATTAGCCACAAATGAACGCTAAGTAAAAAGTCCGTCCCGGTTAAACCCGAACGGACTCATATTAAAAAGCACTAGGCTCAATTGTCATTTTAGTTTGCTTCAACAGCTTCTTCCATGTATGATTCAATCGGAGGACATGAACAAACTAAAGTTCTATCTCCATAAGTATCATTTACACGAGCTACCGAAGGCCAGAATTTATTATCCTTAACCCAATGTAGTGGGAATGCAGCTTTCTGACGGCTGTAAGTATGCTCCCATTCATTGGAAGTAATAACCGCTGCTGTGTGAGGAGCATTTTTAAGTACGTTATCGTTCTTATCTGCTTTACCCTCTTCAACCTCATTAATTTCATGACGGATAGCAATCATTGCATCACAGAAACGGTCAAGTTCAATTTTAGGCTCAGATTCCGTAGGCTCGATCATCAATGTACCCGCAACTGGGAAAGAAACTGTTGGTGCGTGGAAACCGTAATCCATTAAACGTTTAGCAATGTCGGTTACCTCAACGCCAAAGTTTTTGAATGAGCGGCAATCCAGGATCATTTCGTGTGCACAACGTCCGTTTGCCCCTGCATACAATACTTTATACTCATTCTCAAGGCGAGACTTGATATAATTTGCATTCAGAATTGCGTGTTTGGTTGCATTAGTTAAACCTTCGCCGCCCATCATTGCGATGTAAGCATGAGAAATAACTAAAATACTTGCACTACCCCAAGGAGCTGCAGAAACAGCATGAATTGCATTTTCACCACCTGTTTTAACAACTGCATGACCCGGCAAGAATGGAGCAAGGTGTTTTGCGACACAGATCGGACCCATGCCCGGGCCACCTCCACCATGAGGAATACAGAATGTTTTATGCAAGTTAAGGTGACAAACGTCGGCACCAATATTAGCTGGACTGGTTAAACCAACCTGTGCATTCATATTTGCACCGTCCATATAAACTTGTCCGCCGTTATCATGAATGATCTGACAAATTTCAATGATTGCTTCTTCAAATACACCGTGTGTAGATGGATAAGTAACCATTAAACCTGCGAGGTCATTTTTATGCTCGATAGCTTTTGCACGTAAATCTTCCACATCGATATTACCATTGTCATCACACTTAGTAATTACAATCTTAAATCCGGCAATAGCCGCAGAAGCAGGGTTAGTTCCGTGCGCTGATGAAGGAATCAGAATTACATTACGGTGGTTATCACCACGGCTTTCGTGATAAGCACGAATAACCATTAATCCTGCATATTCACCTTGTGCACCAGAGTTAGGTTGCAAACTTGCACCTGCAAAGCCTGTAATCTCGCATAACCATTTCTCTAATTCAGAGATCATTTGCGCATAACCGCCCACCTGATCGATTGGAGCAAATGGATGTAACTTACCAAACTCCGCCCAAGTCACAGGAATCATTTCAGCAGTTGCATTCAATTTCATGGTACATGAACCCAAGGAAATCATTGAATGATTCAACGAAAGATCTTTATTCTCCAAGCTCTTAATATAGCGAAGCATTTCGTGCTCAGAGTGATGAGTATTGAATACCGGGTGAGTAAAGAATTCCGATTTACGTTGTAAATTTTCTGCAATTGGAGAGTTTAACTTTGCAGCTAAGCCGTCAACATCTAGATCATTTAAGTTTTTACCAACAACTTTCGCAAATACTTTAACGATATTTTTGATGTCTTCAATCGAAGTAGTTTCGTCTACAGCTATACCAACCTTTGAACCATTGTAGTAGAAGTTAGCTTCAGCGTCAACGGCTTCTTTATTGATAGAACCTACATTATTTCCGGCATCAACAGTAATGGTATCAAAAAATGCTTTGTTTAAAACAGAATAACCTAATGAAGTTAAAGCATCTTTTAAAAGAACAGCCATTCCGTGTGTACGATTAGCAATTTTCTTAACACCTGCTTGTCCGTGATAAACACCATACATTGAAGCCATAATAGCTAACAGAGCTTGAGCAGTACAGATATTTGAAGTTGCTTTATCCCTGCGGATGTGTTGTTCACGGGTTTGAAGCGCCATACGTAACGCTTGATTTCCTTGCGCATCAATAGTTACTCCAATGATACGGCCCGGCATTGAGCGTTTATATTCTTCCTTAGTAGCAAAATATGCAGCGTGAGGACCACCATAACCCATTGGAACACCAAAGCGTTGCGCTGAACCAACAACGATATCAGCTCCAAATTCAGATGGAGGAGTTAATAACGCTAAGCTTAAGATATCAGCAGCTACAGTGATTTTAATGTTTTTCGCATGGCATTTGTTAGCAAACTCAGTATAGTCATAAACTTCACCATTTGCTGCAGGATACTGAACGATTGCACCAAACATATTTTCTGTTAATTCAACAGTTTGGTGGTTACCAATTAACAACTCGATACCCAAAGGCTTAGAGCGAGTCATTAAAATATCAATTGTTTGAGGCAATACTTCTTCTGAAACAAAGAATACGTTAGCACCGGCATTTTTACGCAATGAATATTGCATGAACATTGCTTCAGCAGCTGCAGTACCTTCATCTAATAATGAAGCGTTTGCGATTTCCATTCCAGTAAGATCGATGATCATTGTTTGGTAGTTTAACAATGCTTGTAAACGACCCTGAGCGATCTCAGCCTGATAAGGAGTATATTGAGTGTACCATCCCGGGTTCTCAAGGATGTTACGCAGAATTACATTCGGAGTGAAGTTATCATAATAACCACGGCCAATGTATGATTTGAAAACTTTGTTCTTAGAAGCAGTTTGCTTTAAGCTGGCAAGGTATTCAAACTCAGTTTTAGCAGTGGGTAAATTCAAAGGTTTTTTCAGTCTGATTTTCTCAGGAACTGTTTCGTTGATCAACTGATCTAAGGAAGCGGCTCCAATCACTTTTAACATCTTTTCAACGTCAGCAGTGTTTGGTGCAATGTGACGGCTCTCAAAAGCCTCTTTGTAACTGATATCTAACTTCATGCGGTTAAATTTGGAGCGGCAAAAATAGCCAAATAACATGCTATTAACAACGATTTTACGTACGAAGTTTTAAAGCTAAAACTATTAAAAATCAATTATTTGGAAAGATTTAAACATTGCCAAAACCTCCACTTTAAACCGCCATACAAACAAATAAAAATTTGGGTAAATTACCTATATGCGGAACATTATTTTAGAATCAAAGAAATGTCAAAAAAACTACATTTTCGCCCAACTTTGAACATGCAGGCAATTACTTTACATCTTACACAAAAGGAACTTATAAAGACGGAAAACTCCCAGCTGGAACCTATTATTATGTAATTGAACTTAAAACTGATTGTCCAGCTATTGTTGGAGCACTCACGATTATTCGATAAAAATAACCTCAGAAGATTATCTTTGCCCCATCAAATCTTTACTATGGAAATAGCAATAATAGCACATGACGGCAAAAAAGACGAAATGGTTGTTTTTTTAAGCCAAAACCTTGAATTATTTAAGCAAGATCATATTAAACTAATTGCTACCGGCACAACCGGTAAAAAGGCAGAAGATTTGGGATTGAAAGTTACTCGCATGCTTTCCGGACCACTAGGTGGTGATGCTCAGATTGCGGCAAGAGTGGCAGAAGGCAAAACACAAATGGTTTTCTTTTTCCGTGATCCACTTAATGCTCATCCTCATGAACCTGATATTATGATGCTAATGCGCCAATGTGACGTTCATAATGTACCACTGGCCAGCAATCCGGCCACTGCAGAATTATTGATCAAGTCAATAATGTAGATTTTCATCAACCATCTTTTTTACAAAGAGGGGAATAGATTTCTCGACTAAAAACTCATCTAGTTCCCCACCAAAACAACAACAACCTTATTTTCAAAGCATTATCCTATCAAAGGCATTGTTGCATGATAATTGTATGTCGTTATGCAAATTATAACGCTGTGAACAGTATTTCCTTTCGAACCGGACAATTATTTTTCCGAAAAGGAATATACTCATTGTAAAATAAACAATCCTGAATAGTCGATTAATACAATACTATTATCTATTAATGCTCTCATTAGGCTGAAAAAAAAGCCCCTTACTATACAGAAGGGGCTTTCTTAATTATTTAAACTGTTCTATTTTCCTGAATATATCTCCGGCCTGCTCGGGTCCATCAACTAGTTTGTCGCTTGCATTGTAACCTCGCTCCCAATACATTAATGTACTTTCACTGCTATACAACTCTATTGTTTTATAGGCAATTTTTCCATCTTTTACTGGCCGACAAAATTTCTCTCTTGTAGCACCCGTAAACTCAATCATCGTTTTTCTTACCAGGTAAAGCGGGCAGAGTTCCTTAACCATCATTGCCTCAGTAATCCCTTGTAAGGGTATTTTCTTTTGCCAATCGTTTACAAACGATTTGGGGTCGTTAAGCTGAAAAATTTGGGCAGCAAAACGGTTTTGATCAACTTGCTGAAAGTGCCAGATAAATTGTTTTTTAGGAAACTTTACCGAATCTACTGAAGCCAGCTCTCCATACATCCATAAACCATCAGGATTTTCCAGCAAAATTTGTTTCATAATAAAACTTTGAGGTTTATAGGAAGGATTAAATCGCGCCTGGTCTTCATTTGTAAAGCGGCCACTTAAATTTTCTTTTAACTGTTTCAGCTCTTTGCTTAATTTTTGAGCGTAACTAGCATTTACACTCATTATTAACAAAACAACTACAATTAATTTCTTCATCCGTTTAGCGTAATTGTCGCAAATATTGTTGAATGGTATTTTCTAATCCAAGATATAAAGCATCACAGATTAAGGCATGTCCAATTGAAACCTCAAGCAACTCAGGCATATTATCCTTAAGGTATTTCAAATTGTGAAGATCCAGATCATGTCCGGCGTTAACTCCTAACCCAAGCTCAGCTGCTAATTTTGCGGCTTCAAGGTAGGGAGCGATAACCGATTCCTTATTATTATGATAACCTGTTGCATAAGCTTCGGTATATAATTCAATACGATCAGTCCCAGTTTCTGCCGCTCCATCCACCATATCAATCAATGGATCAACAAATATGGATGTTCTGATGCCATTAGATTTAAACTCAGCAATAATATCTTTCAGGTAAGCACGATGACGAATAGTATCCCAGCCTGCATTAGAGGTGATAGCATCCGGAGCATCAGGCACCAATGTAACCTGTGCCGGCTTGGTTTTTAAAACCAGGTCCATAAAACGTTCATCCGGACGTCCTTCTATATTAAACTCTGTTGTTAACAAGGGTTTCAGATCGATAACATCCTGGTAACGAATATGACGTTCATCCGGACGAGGGTGAACCGTAATTCCTTCGGCACCAAAACGCTCGCAATCAAGCGCAACTTTAATAATATCCGGATTGTTTCCACCTCGTGCATTACGTATTGTGGCTACTTTATTAATATTTACACTAAGTTTTGACATTTTATCTCTTATTCTGTTAAGTATTCGTCAATTGCTTTTATCAGCTGTTGCTGCTGTTGCTGTTTAATATAAACCTTAGGTTCCGCCCCCCGTTCTTTACAATCCTCTAGTCTGCAACGCTCACAAGTAATATTAACTAATTTACGTTTGATCGCCTCATCGTTTAAAAACTTAACTTTTTGAATCAACAATGGATTGATCAATAACCCCAAGCTTAATGAACTATTTCTTCCCTTTGCCGGTTCCGATCTCCTTGCAATGGTTAGTAGAAGATATTCATTAGTAGAATCTACATACGAAGAACGCTGAATACCCGAAATAAATTTTTCAGAAGGAGCTTCAACCAGATCATTTAACAGCCAAATAGATATCCATCTGTTGCAATAATGCTCATTCATAAAACTGGCATGTGGATTATGTAATCCGGAAAGATGCAATTCCTTTGACAAATGAACCTCATTCAGGAGTTCGTCGTGGTCAAATTTAAGAAAGAAAAGTTGGTTTAGTCCGAAGAATTTAGGAAGAATGCTTGTTAATCGATACATAAAAACTTCCGGACTGGCTGGGTAATGACTGATAATCTCATGTATTTTTTCAGGAGACCATTTATTCATCGCAAAGAAACCTTCCATATCTTCAACCAGTTGATCGCAGGATATCAGCACAGCACCTGCAAAATAAGAAGCTCTAAAATTATTGAGCACAGCATCAAAAGACTCTGCTTTTACCCAAACTGAGGTATGTGGACGAGCCTCTACCTTCATCAATTGAAAACCAATTTCCTTTGCCAAAACAAAAGCTTTCTGTTCAGGTGTTAAGTCCTTATTGACTAAAAGTTTTGACTTCTGTTGATTAAACAAAGAACGCAACTGTACCAGATTCGGACGATTTTGTAAGGTATAAGAAACCGTTATTGAATACTCTTCTTTAAGAATCAATTCCAGCTGCTTCAAAATAGCATCGATTGATACATTCAGATTTTTATCTTCAATAAATTGCAAAGCCAATTGCTCTAGATCACCGAAGTAGTTCTCACGCATTTCCTGATAAGATCGAAGTGCGTCGAAATAAAATTGTTCTACACTGATATCACGACTTCTTGCTATTTCAATAAGTGTATTCACAAATGCCCCAAACTTTGCAGGTGCTGTAGAAAATACATCTACCAAGGTTGCTGTATCAATCCCAAAATGTTCTAAAGGCAGCTCTTTCATTACCTCTGAGCTCAATAAACGCGCAACAGTAAGCAACTTTTTATCCAATTCCAGTGATACCAGTTGATCATAAGGAACATCAAGAGCATCTGCAATTAGCGCAATTTTGCTTGGCTTAGGATGCTTTTTCCCCTTTTCAATTTCATTCAGGTAGGAAACAGAAACACCTGTTTGTTGAGCAAGCTCTGTTAAAGAAATTCCTTTATCAGCGCGGGAGCTTCTGATTTTCAGCCCCAGAATTAATCGTATGGTCTCTTCGTTGAGTATCAATGTTCAATACATGCCTTTTCAGATAGCATTCATTCAAATTAAAGCAATCTGCACAATGAAAACAAATTTTCTCCAAAAGCGAAAAAATATTTTCAGCGAATTTTCGCTAATAAAGAATTTTTACTATATTCGTTTTATGTGATACTAAAATTTATAAAGCGATGGAACAACCGACTGCAAGCTACATGGTTGAGTTTAAGAACGACTCGAACCAGTTTTCTGAAAAATTGCTCACTTCTGAGGCAATTGAATTTCTTACGGCCCTTCATAATCAATTCGAACAACCTCGACGCGAATTGCTGATCAGAAGAATGGAACGTCAACGGGAAATAAATGCGGGAAAAAACCCTGACTTTTTACCAGAGACTGCAAAGATAAGATCAGACAGTTGGAAGATATCGCCTGTTCCAAATGATTTACAAAACAGGAGAGTCGAAATTACAGGTCCGGTTGATCGCAAAATGATCATAAATGCACTTAACTCATCAGCAAATGTTTTTATGGCTGATTTTGAAGATGCTACTTCACCTACATGGTACAATATCTTATCCGGACAGCAGAACCTCAGGGATGCTATTAGGAGAACGATTGATTTTGAAACCGAAGATGGCAAAGAATATAAATTAAACACCAAAACAGCCGTATTGGTTGTAAGACCTCGTGGCTGGCATCTCACTGAAGCTCATTTCCAGGTGGAGAATCGACCTATGTCTGCTTCCTTATTTGATTTTGGGCTCTATTTCTTCCACAATGCACACGAGTTATTAAGTCGTGGTACAGCTCCATACTTCTATCTTCCAAAATTAGAGAATCATTTAGAAGCAAGATTATGGAATCAGGTGTTTGAATTTGCACAAGAATATTTAGAAATACCAAAAGGAACCATTAAAGCGACCGTCCTTATCGAAACTATTTTAGCTGCTTTTGAAATGGATGAGATCCTTTATGAGCTACGTGACCATATTGCTGGCCTAAACGCCGGACGATGGGATTACATTTTCAGTATTATCAAAAAATTCAGAATGCAGCAGCGTTTTGTAATGCCCGACAGAGCTTTAGTAACCATGCGAGTTCCGTTTATGAGAGCTTATACACAGCTACTTGTTCAAACTTGTCATAAACGTGGTGCCCATGCAATTGGAGGTATGGCTGCTTTTATTCCAAACAGAAAGGATGGAGAAGTAACCAAAATTGCATTGGAAAAAGTAAAAGATGACAAGGATTTTGAAGCTGCAAACGGATTTGATGGAACATGGGTAGCACACCCCGACCTAATTGAAATTGCAAAAGATGCTTTTGAACTTGTATTAGGCTCCAAACCACACCAAAAAACGGTTATTCCTGAAGTACAAATTAAGGCTGAAGATCTGCTAAATATACAATCAGCAGGAAATACCATAACCGAACAAGGAATACGATTGAATATTAATGTTGGCATCAGGTATATAGCTGCGTGGTTAAACGGTTTAGGTGCTGCTGGTATCAATAATTTAATGGAAGATGCAGCAACCGCCGAAATCTCAAGAGCACAACTTTGGCAATGGGTTCGTCATGGAAGCATCACCGATCAGTGGAAACTCATTGACCGTCACCATGTAAATGATCTTATTGATGAAGAAAAAGAAAAGATCAAAGCAGAAGTCGGAGAAGAAGCTTATCACACCAATCATTTTATGCTGGCAGGTTGTCTCTTTCATGAATTAGTGTTCAGCAAGCAGTTTCCGGAGTTTTTAACACTACAAGCTTATCACTACATATCGACACCTATTAGTTCATAGTTGATGGATCATAGTTGATGGATCATAGTTCATGGTATTAACTAATCGGTGTAATTAAACGGTAAATCAATGTAATCACATCCTAATCGGTGTAATCAACAAATTAATCAGTGTAATCCAATAAATCATGAAGAATATAGAAAAGGCGCAACAACTAGCAGCGCACTGGGCAACCCATGCAAGATGGAAAGGTGTAAAAAGGAGTTATACAGCCGAACAAGTACTAAAACTTGCAGGCAGCGTAACTATTGAATATAGTTTGGCACGACTGGGTGCAGATCGCTTATGGAAATTATTAAACGAAGATCCTTATGTTTCGGCATTAGGAGCATTAACGGGGAATCAGGCCATTCAAGAAGTGCAGGCAGGATTAAAAGCAATTTATTTAAGTGGATGGCAGGTGGCTGCGGATGCCAACTTATCTGGCGAAATGTACCCGGACCAAAGTCTCTATCCTGCTAATAGCGTTCCCAGTGTAGTAAAACGGATTAATAATGCGCTGCTACGTGCCGACCAGATTCAAACAATGGAAGGTCGTGACGATGTGCATTGGCTGGCTCCTATAGTTGCCGATGCAGAGGCTGGATTTGGAGGTAACCTGAATGCCTTTGAATTGATGAAATCGATGATTGAGGCAGGTGCTGCAGGTGTACATTTTGAAGACCAGTTAGCGTCTGCAAAAAAATGTGGCCATATGGGAGGTAAGGTATTGGTTCCTACAGGAGAATTTATAGCTAAGTTAAATGCTGCCCGATTAGCATCTGATGTGATGGGCATTCCTACTGTTTTGGTAGCTCGCACAGATGCTGATGCTGCTACATTAATAACAAGTGATTGCGATGAACGCGATCTTGCATTTATTTCTTCAGCAGAAAGAACCTCTGAGGGTTTCTTTAAAGTAAAAGCCGGAATTGAACAAGCAATTAACAGGGGCTTATCTTATGCACCTTATGCAGATCTTGTCTGGTGTGAAACATCAAAACCTGACATCGGGCAAGCACGTGAATTTGCTCAGGCTATTAAAGCAGAATACCCTGACCAGATGTTGGCTTATAACTGCTCGCCATCTTTTAACTGGAAGAAAAATCTGGATGAAAAAACGATGTTCAGTTTTCGTGAGCAATTAGCCGATATGGGGTACAAATTTCAATTTATTACCCTTGCAGGATTCCATGCCCTAAATACGGCGATGTTTGAGCTTGCTTTATCTTATAAAGAAAAGGGTATGCTAGGATTCTCTGAATTGCAACAGCGTGAATTTGCTTTACAAGATAATCACGGATTCAGGGCCGTAAAACATCAGGCGTTCGTTGGAACAGGCTATTTTGATGAAGTTCAAAATACGATAATGAATGGCGTTGCATCAACAACTGCTTTAAAAGGTTCGACGGAAGAAGAGCAGTTTCATTAATTAGTTAACCAATCAATATACAAATAGAGAAGCCCAAAGGCAATGCCTGAGGGCTTTCTTGCTTACTACAATTAATGAATCTATTGCGAATAAAATCTATATTTTACAGTTAGGCAATTTGAGTTTTGCTCATCAGAAAGGAGAAATATTGCTCATTTCCCTTTATTATACAACCACCAGACATGTTAAATGCTAGAAAAAGATAGTCTTCGGCTTTATTAATAATACCAATGGAGTAATAGCACTTACCGATATTCAGAAACAATGAAGGATTAATTGAGCTGCCAAATAAATCCAACGCTTCCTTATAATAAACTAAACTTTTCTCGAAATCATTTCTATCAAAGTAGTGATCTCCCAGCATTTCGTTTACGATAGCCATATTGATATTAGCCTCGTCGTCTGCTTTTTGTATGGCATTTTCACATTCTATTTCAAGATTTAATGCGTTAATGCATTCCGGAAGGTAAACACCATTATTTTCTGGCGTTAGAGTTCTAAGTACAACTAATGTCATAGATGTTGTTTGGATATATACCAAAGTAAACACATCAATTCTCAACTACTATTCGAAAAAAACATTTTTCAACCGAATTCGTTTATTCCTTCACTTCGACTATAAATAACAAAGGACAGCTTATTCAAAACTGCCCATTGCCGATTTATACTATGAAAAGAAGTAGAATTTTGAAACCTTCATCTGTTAAATCTATTTTTTGTTGTTTTAGAGAGTAAGTAAATTTAAACAGAAGGCTAACAGATGAAGCTTTAGTGTTTTATGATCTACAATGCAAAGGAACACCCTATTTTAATTATCTTCTATTCGAGAAACACATATAACTATTCAATTCGATCTTTTTTCATTTTATCAAAACGCCCGGAATACTAAAGTTCTTTGGCAAAGTTATGGGCAAAAAAAATCCGTCCCGACTGAGCCGGGACGGATCTATATTTATGATTAGTTTTTCTTCTTAGTAACGGTAAGCCTCTGGTTTAAATGGACCAGATACTTCAACACCGATATAAGCAGCCTGTTCAGCTGTTAGTTCATCTAATACAACACCAATTTTAGCTAAATGTAAACGCGCTACTTTTTCATCCAAATGTTTAGGCAAAGTATATACCTTGTTTTCGTATTTATCTGCCTGTAACCATAACTCTAATTGAGCTAATGTTTGGTTAGTAAACGAGTTTGACATTACAAACGAAGGGTGTCCGGTAGCACAACCTAAGTTTACTAAACGGCCTTCGGCCAACACTATAACATCATTACCATCGATAGTATATTTATCTACCTGAGGTTTGATTTCAATTTTAGTGTTGCCATAGTTTTTATTTAACCAAGCCATATCAATTTCATTATCAAAGTGACCAATGTTACATACAATGGCTTTGTCTTTTAATGATTTGAAATGCTCACCAGTTACAATATTAAAGTTACCAGTCGCAGTTACCACGATATCCGCTTCCTTAACAGCATCTTTCATTTTCTTAACCTCGTAGCCTTCCATTGCTGCTTGTAATGCACAAATAGGATCGATTTCGGTTACGATTACACGAACACCCGCAGAGCTTAAAGATTCGGCAGAACCTTTACCCACATCGCCGTAACCAGCTACAACAGCTACTTTACCAGCCAACATTACATCAGTAGCGCGACGGATCGCATCTACTAATGATTCGCGACAACCATATTTATTGTCAAATTTAGACTTGGTTACTGAATCATTAACGTTGATTGCTGGCATGTATAAAGTTCCGTTTTTCATGCGCTCATGTAAACGGTGAACTCCGGTAGTAGTTTCTTCTGAAAGACCTTTAATGTTAGGAATCAATTCAGGATAAACGTCAAATACCATATTGGTTAAATCACCACCATCATCAAGGATCATATTTAACGGCTTATCTTCCGAACCGAAGAATAACGTTTGTTCGATACACCAGTCAAATTCCTGAGCATTCATCCCTTTCCAGGCAAATACAGGAACACCAGCAGCAGCAATTGCAGCAGCAGCATGATCTTGCGTTGAGAAGATGTTACATGAACTCCAACGAACTTCAGCTCCTAAATGAACCAATGTTTCAATTAAAACTGCTGTTTGAATGGTCATGTGCAAACAACCTGCAACACGAGCACCTTTCAAAGGTTTTGAATCACCATACTCTGAACGAAGTGCCATTAAACCCGGCATTTCAGCTTCTGCTAATTCAATTTCTTTACGGCCCCATTCTGCCAGCGACATATCTTTTACCTTATAAGGCAAACTAAAATCGATCTTTGATTTACTGATAGTTGACATACTACTATAAATTTTTTGCAAAGTTACGCATAAGTGAGATAAAAATGGAATACAAGCTCACTGTGTCGGCTTAATTCATTTAGCTGCAATGTTAGTTCCTCCAAAAATACTCGTCTATCAATTCTTTATTAACAAGCGCCCCTGCTTTGTTTCCTGCGGCAACTGCTGAAGAAACTGATCGAAATAAAGAAGCACAATCCCCTGCTGCATACACACCTGCTACTGTGGTTCGTTGAAAATCATCAACTTTTATTAATCCGCTTTCAGTTAATTCACAAGATAGTTGCTGTGGAAGAGTGTCATGCTGACTTATTTTAGGTCGTGCAAAAATGGCAACCGTTTCATGTGAAGAATTATCAGAGAATACGATATCCTTAACATAGCCATTTTCATGGGTGATTTCCTTAATTTCTTTTTCAATAACCAGGATCGCCAACTCCTGAAGTTTCAATGCCTGATCCTCACTTAATGTAGATGAGCCATTAGTGATCAGCGTTAGCTTTGGAGACCAATTACTTATTAGCTTTACCATTTCGAAAGCGTCGCTACCATTTGAAATGATAGCAATCTTTTCGTGGCGAACTTCATAACCATGGCAATAAGGGCAATGTAACACCGATATTCCCCAACAATCGGAAAAGCCTGGAATCGCAGGAAAATCATCCTTCATTCCGGTTGCAAAAATAAGTTTAGCCCCTTGATAAAACCCTCCCGACTGCGTTCTAATAGTAAAATCGTTATTTTCTCCTTCAACCTGTAGCACATGGTCGGTTATGCAATTTACTGTCGGATAGTTTAGCACTTGCACCTTCGCTTTCTTGGAGATGTTAGCTGGAGTTTCTCCATCGTGAGTAATGAAATTGTGAGAGTGAGGTGTCTGTCGGTTGCAGGGCTTTCCACCATCAATTATTAATACTTTTCTTAAGGATCTGCCTAAGGCCATAGCGGCCGATAAGCCCGCATAACTTCCTCCTATAATAATAACATCAAATTTTCCTTCATTTTTCATAAAGCAAAAATAAACAAGATTTTATTAATGCAACAATATTGCATTAATATTTTAATCGGTGCCCAAACTATACAACTTTAGAAAAGACAGTTTATCCCAATATCCGCGTTGAAACCTGATTTTATCATCTACGACAAAGAAAAAACCACATCCCCGCAAACCCAAAGGATCTTTCCATTCTAAAATAGCCCACTCACCATCCTCAAATATATTCTCAACATTACAAACCATCTTGGCTCTTCCAAACTCCTCATTAAACATTTTTCGAATTGATTCCTTTCCGACAATCGGCTCATTAGCAACCTGATGATTTATTGCATTATCTGCATATAGACTTAAAAGGGTATTCACATCTGCATCATTAAATGCTCGCACCCATTTTTCAACTATTTCTTTAGGTTTCATAATCAACAACTTTTATAATACAGGTGAGAGCAATCTGCATAACGATTCATAAAAATGTTTTAATCGACGGCGCTTTTGCCAATAAGCGGTAGTTATTTCTTTGCTATGTGAAAGGTCTTCAATAAATGCCATTTTTAATTGATGATTGATCTGCTCATCAAATACAATGGCATTGACTTCAAAATTGAGATCAAAACTTCTGATATCCATATTGGCTGTTCCTACCATAGAGATCAAATCATCTATAACCATAGTTTTGGCATGCACAAACCCTTTCTGATAACGAAAAACACGAACTCCGCATTCCAATAATTCTTCATAATAGGATTGAGATGCCGCATTTACAAAGCGTGAATCAGAAATTCCGGGAACCAGCAATCGTACATCCAGCTTACTTAAGGCCGCATTTTTTAAGGCATTCACAATACTTTCATTTGGAATAAAATAAGGTGTTGTAATGTAAATGCAAGATTTCGCCTGGTTTATTGCAGAAAGATAGCTTAACATTATACTTGCGCGATCTGAATCGGGACCGCTCACTGCAATCTGCACCATCTGCTCTGCAGAAGCTTTATAATTGGGAAAGTATACTGATTTAAAGAATAAATCTTCGCCGCTGCAAAAACTCCAGTTCAACGCAAAAACTAATTGCAACTCGGTTACTGCATCACCTTTTATTTTAAGGTGCGTATCACGCCAGAATAATTTATTATTAGTTCCGTTATTCTGGTATTTATCCGAAATATTGATCCCTCCCACAAAACCCACGCGTCCATCAATAACTGCTATTTTTCGGTGATCACGATAGTTTTGTCTATTCGACAAAAACGGAATGTGTATTTTATAAAAAGGAATGGCTTTTATTCCTGCATTTGTTATGCGTTTTAAAAACTTACGACTGAGTGAACAACCAAAATCGTCGTAGATAAATCGAATCTCTATGCCTTCAGAAGCTTTTCGTTCCAAAATCGCGAAAAGCTTATCCACAATGAGGCCTTCTTCAACAATATAATATTCTAAGTGAATATGATGCCTGGCTTCCTCCAGCGACCGGAAAAGCGCATCAAACTTTTCGTCACCATTAATTAATAACGAAACCTTGTTATTACTTGTAAGTGGCAACCGGCCATCATAGGTTAACAAACGGACCAATCGTTCATAATGCTGTAACTCGTTTGCATTTTCCCGAAGATTATCTTCCGATAGCTTATACACGTAATTATTGATCTGCTTTTGAAGTTTCTTATCCTCACGGGCTTTTAACCTATAGAGTTTTTTCTTACGGTAATTCTCTCCAAAAGCATAGTAAATAAGGATACCAATGTAGGGGAGCAAAAAGAACAGCAGCAAATAGGCAAGCGTTTTTGAAGGATTTCTATTCTCAGAAATTACTAAAACGGAAACAAAAAAAGCAGCAAGGTAAGCAATACCCAGTATAAACGTAGCAATGGAGAATTCATCAGAAAAAACAAACAGTAAATCCAGATAGAACATAAGGCATATGAAATAATATGCCAAAATCAGCATTAGAAAATTAAGAACAAAACGTTCGTTAAGGGAATAGAATCAATCAACTAATGATGTCTACCTTTCACTTATCTAAACATTTAACAAAACAATTGTTTAAAGTTTGGGTTATTACTTATAATTTTGCAAACTAATCAGACAAATAAATTATGTACCCAGAATACATGGTTGCGCCAATGCGCGAAGAATTAACAAATGATGGCTTTGATCAGTTGATGACTGCTGAAGACGTTGAAAAAGCGATCACTTCTGAAGGAACTGTTTTCGTTGTTGTAAATTCAGTATGTGGCTGCGCGGCTGCTAATGCTCGTCCGGCTGCACGTTTAGCTGTTAAGAATGAAAAAAAACCAACTAAAATTGTTACTGTTTTTGCTGGAATGGAAAAAGAAGCTGTAGATAAAGCTCGTTCATATATGTTGCCTTATCCACCATCTTCACCATCAATGGCTTTATTTAAAGATGGTAAATTAGTACACATGATTGAGCGTCATCATATTGAAGGTCGTCCGGCTCAAATGATTGCCGACAGCCTGATTGGGGCTTTCGAACAATATTGTTAATTGAAAATCAATTAATACTAAAGCTGCTCCTAACCGGGCAGCTTTTTTTGTATCCTCAACTTAAACATTATTTTGTTTTTCAGAATAATTTTTACTTATCTTTGAAACATCAGATGATACGATGAATAACCTAGCTATTATTAAACGTAAAAGTTTAGCGGATGAAGTTGCCGACAGGATCAAAGAAATGATTACGTCGGGAAACTATACTATTGGCGATAAACTTCCAACAGAACCTGAACTTATGCAGCAATTTGGCGTTGGGCGATCATCTATCAGAGAGGCAATGAAAATTCTTTCAAACAATGGCTTTACCCGAGTACAACAAGGCACCGGAACCTTTGTCACGTCACTTATTGGTAATGCCGAAATGCTTTCCAATTGCTTAAATAAAGCCCGATATGAAGAATTAAATGAAGTCAGATTCTTTCTTGAAGAAAAAATAGTAGATAAGGCTGTTTTGCAACGTACAGATGCCAATATTGAAAAAATGAGGCATTTTCTTGAACTCCGAAAAAAATATGCAGCTGAGCAAAATATTGTTGACACCATACAGGCTGACATTGATTTTCATACTACCATTGCAGAAGCTGCAGGAAATACCATCATGCTTGAACTATACCAAACTGTAGCTCAGCATATAAAATCTGCATTCAGCCAAATTCATAAGGATACAACTGCCTTTATTGAATCCCAGACAGTTCATGAAGCTTTATTACAAGCTATTATTGATAAAAATGCTACAAAAGCTGTTTTATTAGCTGCCGGAATTTCACAACAAAAAAAATGATTTTTTAAACTAAACAAACATCAGATGATATGACCACACAGGAAGCCACACTGGAAGAAACACCGATAGACATCGCCAAATCAACCGCTGAGAAAACGGTTTATTCTATTTTATTGGCATTAAGTTTTTCTCATTTATTGAATGACACCCTTCAGTCATTAATTCCGGCTATTTACCCTTTGGTAAAAGATTCATTGAAATTAAACTTTTCACAGATCGGATTAATCACGCTTACCTTTCAGCTCTCTGCGTCAATTCTTCAACCTTTAGTTGGTATTTTTACAGATAAACGACCTCAACCCTATTCTCTGGCCATTGGTATGACTTTCACATTGGCTGGTTTAATTAGCCTGGCGTTTGCGCATCATTTTGCCATCGTACTTCTTTCAGTTGCGTTAGTCGGAGTAGGTTCATCTATTTTTCACCCTGAAGCTTCTCGCTTGGCACATATGGCAGCGGGTGGAAAACATGGCATGGCTCAATCATTATTTCAGGTTGGTGGAAACGCCGGCAGTGCATTAGGTCCTCTATTGGCGGCTGCTATCATTGTTCCCTTTGGACAATTTAATATTATCTGGTTCTCCTTGGCTGCATTATTGGCCATTATTGTGATGCTTAATATCAGCAAATGGTATAAGGCGAACGTGTACCGTATGAAAGCGAAAAAGAAAGTGCAACACTTGGTTACAGAAAAACTACCAACATCAAAAGTTGTATTTTCTATTTGCATCTTACTGGTACTCATTTTCTCGAAGTATTTTTATATGGCGAGTATGACCAGTTACTACACTTTTTACCTGATGGATAAGTTCCATATTTCGGTACAGAGTTCACAAGTGTACCTGTTCATTTTCTTATTTTCCGTTGCATTAGGAACATTTATGGGAGGTCCGGTGGGTGATCGTATCGGTCGTAAATATGTTATCTGGATTTCCATTTTAGGAGTAGCTCCATTCTCATTATTACTTCCTCATGTTAACCTATTCTGGACAGGTGTATTAAGTGTTTTCATAGGCATCATCTTATCGTCTGCATTTTCCGCAATTTTGGTTTATGCACAGGAATTAATTCCTGGTAAAGTTGGAATGGTTGCAGGGTTGTTCTTCGGTTTTGCATTCGGAATGGGCGGAATCGGGTCTGCTTTATTAGGAAAATTAGCCGATCAAACTAGCATTCAATATGTTTATCATGTTTGTGCTTATTTACCATTGATAGGTTTATTAACCGCATTTTTACCTAATCTAAAGAAAGTAAAGGCCTAAAAAAATATTCACACAAAGCCGCTAAGTCGCAAAGCTTTAAAACAATTCTTTGCAACTTAGCGGCTTTGCGTGCCTTTTCACTTCCACTTTAAATCATACAAATCCTTCCGCCGGTCTTTCAGATTTCTGACGGAACCATAATAATGTAATTCATTTAGGAGCGTTAAATCAAGGTCTGCGACGACCACAGTTTCTGTATTCGGAGTGGCTTCCGCCTGAATTGCATTGACTGGAAATGCAAAGTCGGAAGGAGTAAAAATTGCCGACTGAGCAAATTGCAAATCCATGTTATTTACTTTGGGAAGATTACCCACATTCCCAGCTATGGCAACAAAACACTCGTTCTCAATCGCACGTGCCTGTGCACATATCCGAACTCTGTTGTAAGCATTTTGTGTATCAGTTAAAAATGGAACGAACAAGATCTGCATACCCTCTTCTGCTAATAATCTCGGTAATTCCGGGAATTCCACATCGTAACAAATTAACATTCCGATCTTACATACATCTGTTTGAATGACATGTAGCTGGTCTCCTCCGCTAATCGCCCATTCACTAACTTCCGCCGGCGTTGGATGAATTTTATAATAACTATCGATCGCTCCTGTTCGCTGAAGACAATAGGCCGCGTTATAAAGTTTTCCATCCGCATCAAACTTTGGCATACTTCCCGCGATAATATTTACATTATAAGTTACAGCAAGTTTCGAAAGTCTTTCTACCAGTTGATCCGTATATCCGGCTAAGCTTCTGATCGCTTCATGGGTTGTCTGGTCATTGAACTTACCCATCAGGGGAGCATTGAACAATTCCGGAAACAGCACAAAATCCGAATGATAATCGCTCACTGCATCTATAAAGTACTCCATGTGCTCAAGCAGGTCTTCTACCTTACTATACGGGCGCATTTGCCATTGTACAATGCCAATCCGTATATAATCTCTTCGCAATAGCATTTGTTGATCCGGTTCATAAAATGCATTGTTCCAGATCAACAAGGTAGCATACCCCATCGATTCATTATCATTGGGCAAGTAATTCTTGATCAATTTCTTAACCCTAAAATCATTGGACAACTGAAAGCTTAGTGTTGGATCGTGAATTTCGTTTTGCTTAACTTTTTCGATGTATTGTTTAGGAGTTAATTCATTAGCAAATTCATGATAACGTGGAATCCTACCTCCTGCAATAATTCCCTCCAGGTTTAAACTTTCACACAAAAATTTGCGCGCTTCATATAAGCGTCGGGCGAGCCGTAAACCTCTGAAATCAGGATGAATGAACAATTCGATTCCATACAAGGTATCTCCGGCAGAATCATGAGTATTGAATGTATAATTTCCGGTGATTTTTTTGTAAGTATGATTATCACCAAACTTTTCATAGGGAACAATGATTGAAAGTGCACAACCAACCACCTGATCATTAAGGGTTACACAAATCTGTCCCTCCGGAAATTTGCTAATTAACCGATCAATGTCTTTCTTCGACCAATATTCTCCTCCTATCGACTCATACACTGTGACCATTGAACTTTTTAACTGTTCATAGTCTTCAATCGTAAGATTGCGTACTTCAATATTCGTTTGCTCCATAGATACTCATTCTTTCTATTAAGCTACGAAAAAAGCTGAAAATGAGAGTATAAAAACAATGACAGCTATGATTAGCTGCCATTGTTTTTATATTAAATCTTTCCGCAAATAACGCTCAAGGTCCGACAGCGTTATGGGCGCCTTAATTTTCCCTTGTCGCGCATAGGCAAGATGCCCGGTTTCTTCAGATACTACTAACGCCGCCACATCTGCTACTTCGGAAATTCCAAGAGCAGCACGGTGACGCAATCCCATATAGGGAGGTAAATCCTGATTATCTGTTAATGGTAAAATACAAGCCGCTGACATTATTTTACCTTCCGAGATAATAACAGCCCCATCATGTAACGGGCTGTATTTATTAAATATTGATTCGAGTAATCGTTTTGAAACAACGGCCTGAATTTCTTCACCGTTTTTATAAAAGTGTTCTTCTTCCGGATTCTTGGCAAAAATAATCAATGCACCTGTTTGCGATTCTTGCATCACTTTACATGCGTCCAAAATCGGTTTGATTTGAGCATGCTCCATTTCTTTTCGCACGGTTTTATTGCGGACAAAGAACCGGTACCAATATTCGTTTCTGTAAAGCTTGAAGTTTTTGCCCACCATCAACAGGAACTTCCTTATTTCTGGCTGAAAAACGATTATTAATGCAATAACACCTACCTGAAAAAACCCATTAAATAAGGTACTAAGCAAACGCATATCTAATGCTTTTACGATCAGGTAAAAGATGTAGATAAGCAAATATCCAATTAGGATATTAATAGCAATTGTTCCACGAAGCAAACTGTAGAAAAGGTAGATCAGTATTGCTACCAACAAAATATCAACGAGATCGAATATGCCGAAATTTGAAAAGACAAGGTCGAATGATTTCATTTTTTATTCAGTTTCGGAGAAAGATACAAGAATTACCCATTCTGTGTATCTTCTAACATTTTATAAATTTTCACCACTTGAATCGCTTCCCTTACATCATGTACGCGCAAAATACGCGCACCCTGCTGTAATGATATCATATTTAGCACAGAAGTGCCATTTAATGCTGACTGCGGATCGATATCCAGTAATTTGTAGATCATCGACTTGCGAGATATTCCCGACAAAATGGGGAGGTCGAAAATCTTCAACTCATTCAGGTGCGACATTAGTTGATAATTTTGCTCAAGGGTTTTAGCAAAGCCAAAGCCTGGGTCCAAAATGACATCATGAACTCCCAAGGTTCTCAATTGATGAACTTTCTCTGCAAAATACTTAATAATATCGCTTACCAGATCATCGTATTGAGTTAACTTTTGCATTGTATCCGGAGTTCCGCGCATGTGCATCAAAATGTAAGGAACTTGCAGCTTAGCTGCAGTCTCAAACATTTGAGGATCCAACTCTCCTCCCGAAATATCATTAATGATTGCCGCCCCTTCATGAATCGCAACTCTTGCAACCTCTGCACGAAAAGTATCTATTGAAATAATAGTATTGGGAAACCGATGAAGAATTTCTTTAAGGACAGGCTTTATCCGTTCAATCTCTTCCTGTTCAGATACATCAGCTGCTCCTGGTCGAGATGAATAAGCTCCTAAATCAATTAAATCGGCACCGTCTGACAATAATTGTTCACAATGTTTTATCGCTTCATCCAGTAAATTATGCTGCCCACCATCGAAAAATGAATCAGGTGTAATATTTAAAATACCCATCACCTTAGGTTCCGACAGGTCTAACAATTCACCTTTACAGTTAATGGTTGTTCGCTTAGAAAAAAATGTAGTTGCATTCATTTTTAATTTATTAAACCTCCTAATTATTACTCACGAAATAACTGAAGGCACTTTCATGGCTGAAATTCGCCTAAATTAAAGAAAGCATTTGACATCAACTTTTAAAATAACATATATTGCAATAACAATTTTGCTATGGAACATTTAACCTATTCTTTAAAAATACCCGATCATTTAAAATTTGAGGATATAATTGATAACAAAAATAAAGGAGCTCGATTTGTTTTCTTTGAGTGCATTTTTCCCAGACCATTTTTCAGGCCTGCCGTTAGAATATCCAAAATTTATTACTTGCAACCCGGCGAAATGGCAGTAAAGTTTAGTAGAAAATATAATGTGGTTAATTTACTGATTGGATGGTGGGGATTACCTTTTGGACCAGAATATACTTATAGAGCCATAAAATCCAATCTAGAAGGGATTGATATAACGGACGATATTTATGCTAATATTACAGAAGAAAGTTTTCAAAAGAAGAAAGTAACCATAACAAAAATTGAAAACATTTTCATGCATCCGGATAAAGACAGTGCAAAGGAAATGACAAAATGTTTCAAGAAGTTTATTGCTCAAAATGGCACTTTTAAAGACATCCCGATTTTTGCTTTATATACCGATACTGAAACTCCTTACTTTGTAATAGGCTTAAACACAATTGATATTGGAAAAGCTGAAGAATTAAGAAAACTAATCTATAAGTATTTCTATAAAGAGAACAGATTTGATCTTATCGATATTAATGACGAAACCGAATTCTCAGAAAAGCTAAAAAAACAAGGACTGCATATTAATTGTCAACACTAAAAAACGATGAGAGCATTTTTTTCTTTAATATTTTGCATGCTTAGTATCCATACATTTGGACAAACATCATCAAAATGCGTTGGCGACACAGATTCTCTTACCGGAAAGAAAGTTGTTTTTTTTGCAGAAATTCAACCTTAACCTGAGGGTGGAATGGAGCGTATTGGGTTGGTTATGAGAAATATCCGGATGGAACCAACTGCTAATAGATTACAAAGTCGTGTAACAATTGGCTTTATTGTTAATTCGGATGGACGCATCATTGGGCAACGGGTTATCAAAAATATCGATGGGAGCACTATAGCAAAACAAATGCTTGTTGCAATCAGTAAAATCAAATGGAAACCAGGCTATTGTAACAAAAATCCTGTTCCTGTATACTTAACAATTCATTTTAACCTTCGATTAGATTGATTGGATATTCCATACAGTAAATTTCAAAAAATGTACTTTTGTGAATCTTAATAAAGGATAAAACTATTTTGAACTTGCAAACCAACACAGATACTCAATACGATTCGGTAATAAACAATTGTAAACAATTGTTTTTCAAGAAAGCAAAAGATTATGGGACTGCCTGGCGCATCCTTCGTTCTGAATCTATCACTGATCAAATATTTATTAAAGCGCAACGGATTCGTACGCTTGAAGAGAAAAAAGTAAGTAAGGTCGACGAAGGAGTTATTCCGGAATATATCGGCATTATCAATTATTGCATAATTGCCTTAATTCAACTCGAACTAACGGAAAACGATCCGATTGAGTTGCCTTTTGCAGATGTAGAACGCTTATACAATGCCAAAATCAACGAAACCAAGGCGTTGATGGAAAACAAAAACCACGATTACGGAGAAGCCTGGAGAGATATGAGAATAAGTTCATTAACAGATCTTATCCTCATGAAAATTTTCAGGGTTAAACAAATTGAAGATAATAAAGGTTTAACAATAGTTTCTGAAGGTGTTGAGGCTAATTACCAAGACATGATCAATTATTCGGTTTTTGCACTCATCCGACTGGGAATCGCTGACGCATAACCATTCTTAACAATAGTAATACAAAGAAACTTTTAGGCTTTTATAATCGTTAAAAATTTAACTAATAACTTAATCTTCTTCCCAACAGCGAAGAGGAATCTAAACCATGAAGTATATTGTTAATATTTGCCGGATACTTGTCGGCTTGTTGTTTATTTTTTCAGGATTAGTAAAACAAAATGATCCGTTAGGTTTTTCCTACAAACTTGAAGAGTATTTTGAAGTTTTTCACCTTACATTTCTAAACTCGTTTGCAGTTGCCATTGCTATTTTCTTATGTGCCCTTGAAATAATAATGGGTATCGCCTTATTATTTGGCGCAAAAATTAAGC
Organism: Solitalea canadensis DSM 3403; assembly: GCF_000242635.2. Classification (NCBI taxonomy): domain Bacteria; kingdom Pseudomonadati; phylum Bacteroidota; class Sphingobacteriia; order Sphingobacteriales; family Sphingobacteriaceae; genus Solitalea; species Solitalea canadensis. The sequence goes on along the minus strand of NC_017770.1, from coordinate 5,130,619 downwards.
AAACCGCATGGGGATTATTATTACTGATTGTTTTCTTTAGCTTTTTAACGTTTTATTCCGCTTATTTCGATGTGGTAAAAACATGTGGTTGCTTTGGTGATGCAATTCCGCTGACTCCTTGGCAATCGTTCTCCAAAGACATGATTTTATTGGCTTTGATACTGGTGATCTTTTTTAACACCGATAAAATCAAACCAGTTTTTGGCACCAAAGGCTCTTGGGTTACCATTGCTATTGCTACCATATTCAGTTTCGGAATTGGCATTTATACCTTGAGAAACCTACCATTCATTGATTTCTTACCTTATAAAGTAGGGAACAACCTACCTTCGTTAATGACAATACCAGAAGGTGCTGAACCTGATGTTTTCAAGATCATGTACACACTGAAAAACAAAACGACGGGTGAGATTAAAGAACTGGATGATAAAGCCTACATCTCGACAAAAATCTATGAAGATAAAAACTGGGAGTTTGTAAAAGCATCTGATCCGATTTTAGTAAAAGCAGGCTATCAGGTTCCAGTCCGTGATTTAAAAATTAATGATGAAGACGGTAATGATGTGACTTCTGTAGTTTTGGAAGATCCGGAGTACTCATTTTGGATTATCGAGTATGATTTAACGAAAGCCAACAAAGGGACTCAGGAATACTTTAATAAACTTACACTGATGACCGAAAAATACCACGCACGTACTGTAGGTATTACTTCTGCTACTCCTCTTGATGCAGAGAATTTCCGTCATGAAAACAACATTTATTATGAGTTTTTCTACTCAGATGCAATACCATTAAAATCAATGGTGCGTGCCAATCCAGGTGTTCTATTATTAAAAAACGGAACAGTTATTAATAAATGGCATTATAGAAACTTACCAAGTGTAGCAGAATTGGAAGCTGCTTACTTTAAGAAATAAGATATCAAACAAGCCGTGAAGGCGCTAAGAATCCCTCTTAGCGCCTTCGTTGTTTTTACAATAAAGAATAATAAAACTCTTAGCGCCTTCGCGACTTCGCGGTAATTTAATCAGCAAACTTCACTTTTATTGAAGTTACTTGTCTCACGTTTCGAGAGCCTCTCCCTTCGCCATCAATAATAATATGAAACGGACCTTCATCTGATGGCAGTAGACTTCCATCTTTTTTAATTGCTAAAATGATCTTCCTTGAAACAAATTCAGGATCCGCTTCCGCAAGTGAAAACAACACCTGATAACCATCACTTGCTTCAATTAGCAAGTACTTCAGCAAATGTTCCCCTCTTAGCTCCTTTCCTAAAGCTACACCTGCAGTACTTAGTAGCTGAGATAGCTCAATACCGGAATAAATATGCTCAACCTGATTCTTATCCTTCTTCGTTACCTGCGTCAATTCCATCTTATTTATATCCTCAACTTTTAATTCAACAGGTGTTTTTACTTCCCCGCTAATTGTAACGGAAGCTTGTTTCGTTAAGCTCTGTCCATCTACTGCCAGTGGAAATACCTCTAACAGCATCAATAAAAAGAAATAATAGCTTATTCTCATAGTTAAGTGCTTGTTCTATTTTATATTATTAATAACCAAACTGACAAAGCAATTCCGCCCGGGTTCAGGGTAACCTTCACTAATTGAATAGTTCTTATCAAACACATTATTTGCACCTGCCTCTGCTGAAACCCAACGATAAATTTTAGCCTGAACGCCTAAATTTACAATTGCAAATTCATCAGCTTTTGTTCCATAACTTGTACTGTAGCGGGCCGAGTTGTATTCAGTTCCTGCTAATACCGAAAAACGGCTATTAAAACTATACTGAGAATAAACAACCATTTTATTTTCAGGTGCATCTGTAAACTTTATTTCCTTATTACTTAAATTATCGCGATGTAAATAGCTGTATTGAGCTACTGTATACCAGTTATTAAGAATATCATATTTTAACGATAATTCTGCCCCGTAAAACGCTGCTTTGCCGGTATTTTGTAGCTGATAAGTATTAGGCTTTACGTTATTTACCTGTTGTATTGCATCAGAAATACGGCTATAAAACACACTTGACTCCATACCCAATTTGCTTATTAATCTCCCTGAATAACCCACTTCATAGTGATTAGCCATTTCAGCCTTAAGATCCGGATTAGGAATCGCAGCCCCCATCCGATATGAGTACCTATCCTTTATTGTTGCAAATCGTGATTTTCTTGCAACAGAAGCATTTAGCTTGTTAAAGTCATTAAATTGATAAACGGCACCAAGCTGCACATTAAATGTATTGTTATTATTTTCAGGATAATCGGCAATTTCCTTTGTTGAAGAATTATAATCTTGCGCCTGAAGACTACCACGTAAATTAAAGCTTACACCAGGGGTAAGTATTAATTTATCACTTACCTTATAGGAATCCTCTACTCCTGCAGAAATGGTATAATCTCTGTAAGTCCGAATTGGCTCTCCTAAATTATGTTCCTTGTGACGATCGTTTTTGTATTGAATAAATGTTTTAATCAAATGTTTTTGGATCAATTGAGCATCATATTCAAGTCCACCACCATAAGTATCATCATCATAAAAACTTTGAAATGACGAGGGCTTAGTCTGTGTTGAATACGTAGCATCGTCGTAAGCATTCAGCTGATTTTTAAATTTATCATAATACAATCGCGTTTTAAAAGCGCTGTTTCCGGTAATTCCTGTTGAAGAAATGAAATAGACACTCTCCTTATTCCAATAAGGCCACTGCCAAAAACGGGCCTTTTGTAATGGATCATTTCCAACATAAGGAGGATTGCCTTTTTGTCCATCTTGTTTCATATAGCTCAACGCGTACTCATCATTTCTTCGTGGAGTAAAACCAACTTTAATAGTGTATTTATTATCGTTCCTGTAAGCATTATTCCGGTCGTTGCCATCTTCAAGCGGCTTGATGATAAAATCAGATGAAAGCAAATAGCTTTGTTGTTTCAATTGTGAAACACTTCCCTGAACATAAAATCTACCCACTTTTGAACCCATATTTAAACCAAGACGGTGCCCTTCGCTATTCATTAAACCTGCACTTGCATCAATCTCAAATTTGTTCAATGGTCGCCTTGAAACAATATTAATAGCACCACCCAGGGTGTTGGCCCCAAATGTTACAGATGAAAAACCTTTCGCAACATTGATCTGAGATATATCGAACGTTGTAAAGCGTCCAAGGTCTACATAACCATCATAAGGAACATAAACAGGAATTCCATCAATGAAAACAGGAACCTGCCTCAGGTCAAATCCCCTGACCAATACGACCGATTCGTTTCTGGCCCCAACCTTCGACAAATTAATGCCTGGTAATAAATTCAAGGCCCCCGACGCATCCTGTTGATTAAACATTTCTATTTTTTCGTTGGTTAAAATGCTGGTCTCATTATTCTTTTTACCGGAAACGACTACTTCTCCCAGCTTAAAAACCCTTTCTGTAACAGGTAAGCTGTCAACAGTTTGGGCATTAGCAGCCATAGATAGGCTTGTCATACCTATCAAATAGTAAAATTTGTTCATAGTATATTGCAATTTTTAGTTTGTTTCTTTATTAGGATCAGAAAATGCAGGATTTTTCACAAATGATGAATCGGTTAGCATGTGCAGAAATGAAACAATGGCCATCTTCTCCTTATTGGTTAGCCCCAATGTAAGTCCTCCCTCATTGTTGGAACTTCCTTTTAAAAAAGAACTTAAGTGATGTGGATGTAAGGGCCCATTGTAATGATCCAATACCTTTTCCAGGGAACTAAACCGGCCATCGTGCATGTAAGGAGCTGTTAGTGCAATATTTCGTAATGTAGGAGCCTTAAACCTGCCGTGATCGGTCTCAAAACCGGTAAGCAATTGTATACCTGCATCTTTGTAAATGCTATCAAGTCCGTTATTATGAAACATCTCTAAATAACTTTTCTCGCCACCATGACAATGGGCGCAGTTTGCACCACGTATGCCTTTACCTGGTTGCGGGGCTGTCATAAAGAGTCCCATTCCTTCCAATTCAATTTGCGACGGTGAATACTCGTTTCGCAAATATTTATCATAAGGAGAATCTGCCGAAATAAGCGTTCTTTCAAACTGAGCTATGGCTTTAACAATACGATCTGCGGTAATAGCAGTATCACCAAATGCATGTTTAAACAAATACGGATATCCCTTAATCTTTCTTAAAATAACAGCTGATAGCGCTGCGGATTGCCCCATTTCATGTGGATTGGCCAATGGAATAGCAGCTTGTTGCTCTAAACCAATAGCCCGTCCATCCCAAAAGAATTTTCTGGCCCAGAGTAGATTAACAATCGCCATTGAGTTTCGCTCTGTAACAGAACCGTCGACACCGATACTTCCAACGCGATCATCAGAAAAGGCCTTCTCTTGCTTATGGCAACTAGCACAAGAGATTTTTCTGTTTGCAGACAAACGAGTTTCGTAGAATAATTTTCGACCTAAATAAATTCCTTCATTTGTTAAAGGATTGTCAGAAGGAATTGAGAATCTATTCCCGAAATAGGAAGGATAGGTTAGATTATAGAGAGTAGGCTTGTAGTCATCTGCAGCTAATGCAGAAAATAAAATGAATGATAAGATTGTTCCAAGGAAGAATAGTTTAAGCCAGTTAACACCAACTATTTTAGAAATAATTGGGTGTTTCATGGCAAAAATTGGTAAATAATAAAGGAACAACAATAAACTTGTTTCATAAATATCGTTATACTTTTGTAAATATAACGACAAATTTAAAACAATAACAAAGATTGATACTATGATTTATATCATGCTTTTTATTAAAATTTTCAGAAATTACTAGCTAAAACTATTTAGTACATCACAGTTTCATTTTAGAAGATTGTGATATTAAAAACTCATGGAATTTTTTTTGAAGTTCTCTATACTGATCAATAATACTTAATCCTCTTTCGGTAATAACTGCCCTTCCGCCACCTTTGCCGCCTCGCTGTGAAATAATAATTGGTTCACCAATATTTTCATTGATATATTTAACCAAATCCCATGCTTGTTTGTACGACATTTTCATCTGAAGGGCAGCCTGCCTTATAGAGCCGCTTGCATGAATCCGTTCCATTAGTTCAACTCTCCCATGCCCTAAAAATTTTCCATTAGGTGTATCGATCCAAATTCTGCCATTTAACTCAAACTGCGGCTGACTCATAGTGCTAAAAGAAAGGAAACTAAATTACAAAGAAATCAATTTGTAATATGGCGAAATTATTGATTAACGATCTTCATTCCTGCTTCATTATAGCGTTCTCCAGCAGCTATACCTTTTGGAGCAATTGCATCAATTGCTTTTAGTTCTTCTACGGTAAGCTTTATATCAACTGCCGCTGCATTTTCTTCCAGGTATTTTATCCGTTTAGTTCCTGGGATTGGGAAAATAAAATCGCCCTGAGCTAATACCCAAGCTAAGGCTAATTGTGATGGCTTACATCCCTTCTTTTCAGCAAGAGCCTCAATTTTAGCAACTAATTCTAAATTTTTAGTAAAATTATCACCTTGAAAACGTGGAGAGATTCTACGATAATCATCGGGATCAAAGTCTTCAAACCTTTTTATTTGTCCGGTTAAGAAGCCTCTTCCAAGCGGACTGTAAGGAACAAATGCAACACCCAATTCTTTACATGCCTGCAACAAACCATCTTCCGGTTCACGGCTCCACAAAGAATATTCACTTTGAACTGCTGAAATAGGGAATACTGCATGAGCCTTACGTAGTGTTTCTGTAGTAACTTCCGATAAGCCAATACCACGAACTTTACCTTGCTTAACAAGTTTCCCCATGGCTTCAACGGTAACTTCGATTGGAGTTGCCGGATCCTGACGGTGTAAATAATAAAGGTCAATCACCTCTACTTGTAATCGTTTTAAACTGGCTTCACATGCCGACTGAACATATTCAGGCTTACCATTTAAAATGCGTTTCATCACATCTGCAGGATCACGCATAATTCCGAATTTTGTGGCTAGCATTATATCCTCACGAATACCCTTCAATGCTTTTGCCAGCAATTCTTCATTATGAAAAGGACCATACATATCTGATGTATCCCAAAATGTAACGCCAATTTCATGCGCCCTTTTTAATGTTTTAAGAGACTCATTATCATCTTTGTGACCGTAAAAATCACTCATTCCCATACAACCCAAGCCCAACTCAGAAGCAACAAGACCTTGTGTGCCAAATACTTTTGTTCTCATAATTAGCTTTTATTGTTTTTAGTGTCGTAGATTTTATTGAAGTACTTTATCTAACGAATTACTGTCTCCAATGTTTGCATCAGACAAAAAATAAAAGCAAAAATCAGACGACTTTGTTGGTATAAACAAAAAATGCTGCCGGGAATTAACCCGACAGCACTGGCTGCGCACATAATCTAATTTTAAAACTATATTGTCATCGAAAAAAGCCGGGTTTCAGGCTTGTTTCTTATCATTTTTAGGTCAAAAGCCATACAAATGTTTCTTATAAACGGAATACCTTCTTGTGTAACTTTTAAACCCTCATCAGAAAGTAGAATAAGTTCGTCTTCAACTAACTCATGCAAACTTTCAATCACACTATCGAGTTCTTTAAACCTCAACGACTCATCTGTCCATGAAGTCTCTAACTGACACATGATATTTAAAATATGTTTCCTGATAATCAAATCTTCAAGGTTTAGGATGTGGCCTCTGAAAACAGGTAATTCATTAGCATTTATCAAGGCATAATATTCTTCCAGACTTTTCACATTTTGAGCGAAGGCGTACCATGAATCACTAATTGAAGACACGCCCAATCCGATCATTAGCTTTGTTTTGGAAGAGGTATAACCCATAAAATTGCGATGCAATAATTTGTTTTCCGCGGAATGATATAAGCTGTCAGATTTCAAAGCAAAATGATCCATACCTATTTCGGCATAACCATTTTCTTCAAATAATAACTTACCTAAATTGTACAATGCACGTTTATCTTCATCCTTAGGCAAATCACTTTCATCAAAGCCACGTTGTCCGTTTCCTTTTAACCAAGGAACATGAGCATAACTATAAAAGGCTAAGCGATCCGGTTTTAGCAAATTAGTTTTGGCTATTGTTTCAGCAATACTTAAACGAGTTTGTTTGGGTAAACCAAAAACCAAATCGTGCCCAATGGAGGTATAACCTATTTCTTTAGCCCACTGATGCACACGTTCAACATTCTCAAAAGGTTGAATACGGTGAATTGCGACTTGAATCTGGTGATCATAATCCTGTACACCAAAACTTACTCTTCTGAAACCCAGTTCATATAAAGTCTGCAGATGTTCATAAGATGTATTATTAGGGTGGCCTTCAAAACTGAACTCCCATTCTTTGCAACGATCAGCAGATTTAAAGATTCCTAGAATTAGCTTCCTTAGATTATCAGGATCAAAGAATGTAGGAGTTCCACCGCCTAAATGAATTTCTTTAATTTTTGGACGGCTTCCCAAAAGATCGCAATACATGTTCCACTCTTTCAGTACTGCGGCAATGTATGGATCTTCTACACCATGATTTTTAGTAATGCGCTTATTACACCCGCAAAATGTACAGAGACTTTCACAGAAAGGTAAATGAATATATAAGCTAATGCCTTCCGTCAGATTTGATTCATTGAATGCTCGTATTGCAGTAGTTTCCCATGCACTTTTGGTAAACTCTTCTTCGTTCCAGTACGGCACTGTTGGATAGCTGGTATATCTTGGGCCGGGAACATTATATTTTTGTATCAGACTGGTATTCATGCAACAAATTGGATTTTAATTACAAAAATGACGCATACTGATTGAGAAAAAACTGACAAAAGTCATTTTTTCTGAATACTTACGTAAGAATGACAAACTTTCTTCTTCCCATCAATTACTTAAGTCTTATAGAAACCGTAGATATTTTCATTAAATTCGGCGCCAAGTACATTATTAATGCTTTCATATATACTCAATAAGACATTTTACGGATTACTTGTTCTTTTAGGAATTGTAGTTTCTGTATTCTTTCTGTTCAATATATTACCGGCAGATCCGGCACGTATGACAATGGGACAGCGTTCAGATGTACAGTCATTAGAAGCCGTTCGGAAAGAACTAGGTCTTGACAAGCCCATGCCTGTTCAGTTCGCATTATTTCTGAATGATGTTTCTCCTATTGGAATTCATGGCACAGATTCGGTTTCGAGAGCAAAATATCATTATCAACAACTCATTCCGGTTGGTAAAGATGAAGTTTTGGCGATTAAAATGCCTTATCTGCGTCGTTCCTATCAAACCAAAAAAGAAGTTTCTGAAATCCTGCGGGAAACCATTCCCAATACATTGATTTTAGCTTTTACGTCCATGCTTTTTGCTTCTATTATTGGAATTGCATTGGGAGTAATATCTGCAATAAAAAAAGATAGTTGGATTGATAAAGCTTCGCTCGGTTTCTCAATTATTGGTATATCAGCACCTTCATTTTTTGCAGGGATTATTATCGCATGGCTTTTTGGCTTTGTTTTAAGTGATTACACCGGCCTAAACATGTCGGGCAGTTTACATAATTTCGATCCGTTTAAAGGGGAAGTGCTTACACTAAAAAACCTTTGGCTACCCATGATTACCCTTGGTCTGCGTCCATTGGCAATTATTGTTCAGCTAACCCGTAGTGCTATGCTTGATGTACTTTCTATGGATTATATCCGTACGGCACGAGCCAAAGGATTGAACAATTATACTGTTGTGGTGAAGCATGCCTTAAGAAATGCACTTAACCCGGTTGTTACTGCTATTTCGGGTTGGTTTGCATCACTTATAGCGGGTTCGTTTTTCATCGAATATATCTTTGGCTATAATGGATTAGGCAAAGCAACTGTTGATGCATTAGGTCTAGCTGATTTCCCTGTTGTTATGGGCTCCATTCTGTTCTGTGGGTTCTTCTTTGTAGTATTAAATATTTTGGTCGATATACTTTACGGAGTACTCGATCCGAGAGTGAGGGTAAGATAATATGAAAGTTTTCCTTATTGGTTTTATGGGGGCCGGAAAAACCACCTTTGGTAAGAAATTGGCAAAAAACCTTAATTATCCTTTTTTCGACCTTGATCATTTAATTGAAGAAATTACAGGAGGTACTGTTGGCGAGTATTTTGCAACACATGGTGAAATAAAGTTCCGAGAGTTGGAAAAGGATATTCTTCAAACACATCCTTTTCCAGAAAACTACGTACTCTCAACAGGTGGCGGGGCACCTTGTTTCCATGACAATATGGACTGGATGAATAAAAATGGTCAAACCATCTATCTTCAACTTTCGCCAAAAGCATTAGCTACTCGTTTAGAAAATGCCAAAGAACAACGCCCTTTAATTAAAGATTTAAAAGGCGATGACCTGATTAAATTCATTGAAGAGCGACTGGAAGCCAGAGATATACATTATAAAAAAGCTCATTTTATAGTCGATGGTTTAAATGTGCACCCCGAAATAATTGCTAATTTAATTAGCAAAAACTAAAAACAAAAGACTATCTTGGCGCCGTAGTTTCTACCTAAAAATCTATTTTTGCGCCATGATTACAGCAGCCCAGTCTGTTCTAAAAGAATATTTCGGATATGATGAATTCCGTCCTTTACAAAGAAATATCATCCAATCCATTCTCGATAAAAAAGACACGTTAGTATTAATGCCCACAGGTGGAGGAAAGTCCATTTGTTTTCAGGTACCTGCATTACTTTTAGATGGATTGTGCGTTGTCATCTCTCCGTTGATTTCGTTAATGAAAGACCAGGTAGATGCATTGCGCATAAATGGTATTGGAGCTGCCTATCTAAACAGTAGCCAGAGTTTCGAAGAAGAGGAAGTGGTTATTGAAGATTGTATTAACGGAAATATTAAGTTATTATACTTATCACCCGAAAAATTAAAATCGAGCATACCAATGCTTGGTCGTTTTAATATTCAATTATTAGCAATTGATGAGGCTCATTGCATCTCTTCGTGGGGGCATGATTTTCGTCCTGAGTATACTCAGCTAAGTATTTTAAAAGAACGATTTTCGGATGTACCAATTGTAGCATTAACAGCTACTGCCGACAGGGTTACCCGAAAAGATATTATAAGGCAGTTAAATTTGCATAAGCCGGCTACATTTGTTGCCTCTTTTGATCGGCCTAATTTAAATTTAGAAGTAAAGACAGGGATTAAAACGCGTCAAAAAGACCAGGAGATCGTTCAGTTTATTCACTCTAAACCCAACCAATCAGGAATTATTTATTGCCTAAGCCGAAAAACCACGGAAGAGTTGGCCGAAAAGCTTCGCGAACATCAGGTAAACGCAGCAGCTTATCATGCCGGAATGAGTGCTGATGACCGTAATGAAACCCAGGAAGATTTTATCAATGATCGGGTTCAGGTTGTATGTGCAACAGTGGCTTTTGGAATGGGAATCGACAAATCAAATGTTCGTTGGGTAATTCACTATAATTTACCTAAAAACATTGAAGGTTATTACCAGGAAATTGGACGAGCAGGTCGTGATGGACTTGAAAGTGAAACCATTCTCTATTATAATTTAGTTGACATTGTTTTACTAACCCAATTTGCCGAACAAAGTCAGCAACGTGAACTTAACCTGGAGAAGCTTAAACGGATTCAACAATTTGCGGAAGCCGATATTTGTCGAAGAAAGATTCTGATTAATTATTTTGGAGAAAACTTTGAAGATAGTTGCGGAAATTGTGATGTATGCAAAAATCCCCGAAAGCATTTCGATGGCACATTGTTAGTGCAAAAAGCATTATCTGCCTTATTGAGGATGAATGAATCTGTTGGAATAACAATGCTTATCGATGTTTTAAGGGGTTCGCACAAAGCCGAAGTCCTTGAAAAGGGCTTTGATAAAATTAAGACCTATGGAGCAGGAAGCGATTTAAGTTTTAATCACTGGCAGCAATTTATCATGCAAATGCTCAATCTGGGCATCATTGAGATGGCTTACGATGAAGGCTTTAGCTTAAAATCAACTGAACTTGGTAAGGAAATATTATTCGGAAAGAAAACAGCTGACCTTGTTTATCCAGTAGTCAGAGAGGTTAAGAAAACACAGACAATTCCATTAGATGATATAACACCAGTTGTTGAAACCACAGACGATAAATTATTTGAAGCATTACGCCGACTGCGGCGAGAATTTGCGGAAAAAGAAAAAGTTCCTGCTTATTCAATCTTTACCGATGCTTCATTGCGGCAAATGGTTGCTGAAAAGCCACAGACTGAAAATGCCTTGTTATCTATTTCGGGTATCGGTCAACGAAAAATGGAGAAATATGGCACTCAGTTCATTGAATTAATTACCAATCATATTAACCGAAATGGGAGTGGCTCCAGAACAAAAGGAGATACATTTAAGGAAACGCTTTACCTGTTAAATAAGAATTTCACGCCTGAAGAAGTAGCTGCGAACCGGAAACTTTCACTTCAAACAGTGTTTTCGCACATTTCGGCCTTATATATTAAAGGAGATAACATCGACCTATTACAATTCGTAAGTTTAGACGAGATTGAACGAGTTCGCTTAGCGCATAAAGCAACCGGAAGTGATAAGCTAAAAGATATTTTTGATTTTTTAAGAGGAGAAGTGGAATACCACAAAATCAGGTTAGCACTGGGATGGATAGAAAGGAAATAAGATAATTTGGGAAATTTGAGAATTCGCCTTTGCTATATGGAACAATTGAAAAATTGGAATTACTGATGAATTTTTGAGGATTTAGGAATGAACTATTTTCAAATTCCTAAATCCTCAAATTCCCAAATTAGGCTAAATTTTTTCCTCCCACACGCTTGCAATATTAACAATCGTCTCTACCGCCTTTTGCATGTCCTGTACAGATGCCCATTCATGTTTTGAGTGAAATGCATGTTCACCTGCAAATACATTCGGACAAGGCAAGCCCATAAATGATAAGCGAGAACCATCTGTTCCTCCTCTAATACTTTGTAATTTTGGCTCCATACCACTACGCTTAATACCTTCTAATGCATATTCTATTACTTGAGGATGCTGATCCAACACTTCCTTAAAGTTTCTGTATTGTTCACTGATCTTGATCTCGAATTTTGAGAACGGGTAATTAGCTATCACTTTTTCAGCAATTTGTTTAACTACATCCTCGTGTTTAGCAAGATTTGCAGTAATATGATCGCGAATGATAAAGGAAACACTTGCTTCTTCCACATTTCCCTGGATACCTACAGGATGAACAAAACCTTCTTTTCCTTCAGTAGTTTCAGGTGACAAATGATCTTTTGGCAGAGCTGCAACAATTTCTGAAGCAATTTTGATAGCACTTTCCATTTTACCTTTTGCAAAACCGGGGTGAGCACTCACTCCATAAATGGTAATCTTTAAACCATCTGCCGAGAAAGTTTCATTTTCCAATGAGCCTAAGGTTTCGCCATCAATCGTGTAACCAAAATCTGCTGCAAGTTTTTTCATATCGACATTATTTACACCGCGACCAACTTCTTCATCGGGAGTAAATAAAATACGAATCTGACCATGTTTTACTTCCGGATGCGCCATCCAATAATTGGCAGCATCCATAATTTCCGCAACACCAGCTTTATTGTCGGCGCCTAATAATGTGGTTCCGCTAGCTGTAATAATATCATTTCCAATCTGATCTTTTAGATCCGGATGATCAACCATTTTAATAACCTGGGTATTATCATCAGGCAAAACAAGATCTTGTCCTTGGTAATTCTTATGAATAATTGGCTTTACATTTTTCCCACTACAATCCGGAGAAGTATCCACATGCGAACAGAAACAAATAACGGGAACTTTCTTTTCGGTATTAGCCGGAATCGTTGCATATACATAGCCGAAATCATCAAGATGAGCATCAGCAACGCCCATGGCTTGCAACTCCTGAACTAATATTTTGCTTAAATCTTTCTGCTTTTCAGTGGTCGGTGAAGCAGTTGAACTGCCATCACTTTGGGTATCAACCTGTACATAACGCATAAAACGTTCAACTACAGTAAAATTATAATTATTCATAAGGGTAAAAAGGATTATCTAATTTTTGATTCTACCTACTGTTCCGCCCCTCCGGGGCTCAAACTATTATTTAATTAATCCATAAGCCTCCTAAGTATGAGCTCCATTCGGAGCAAATCTAAGAAAAGTTGACTTTGGCAGCTAAGAGGCTAATAAATAGCTACTAAGGCATGGCCTTTCAGAGTAGACTTCTATTGTCTAATTTATTGAACTCCATTGGAGCAAGCTTCAGAGAAGCCAAACCTTAATAGTGCAATAGCTTTACCTTGATTTAGCTCCGGAGGAGTGACACTTGACGTATTCAGGATTCTACCCAATCGAAAAGGTATTCTTCATTATAGGAAACATCAAACCTTCGTAATAACTCTAAATATTCATCTTTAAACGATTGGTGTTTATGATGTTCTGGCTGCTTGATAATATAATTGACTACCTTATCTACCTGCGATTTTGAATAAGAGAAAGCACCAAATCCTTCCTGCCAACTAAATTTGCCAACAACCCATTTATTTAATGATATGAAGGAAGATGACGCCGATTTTATATCTCGCACCAAGTCAGAAATAGTAGCAGAGGGGGATATGCTTATCAATATATGTACATGATCTGGCATGCAATAAATAGCATATAACTTCTGTTTCTTATTAGAAACAATCCCCGCTATATACTTTTCAACCTTTTCTCTGAAAGACTCATGAATTAGATTAGCACGGCCTTTTACGGTAAAAATTACATGAACAAATAATTGAGAGAACGTATTAGCCATTTTCCTTACACCAAATACACCGCATCCTCCTGTCCTTCAACACCCAACACAACATCAATATGTTCTTGGGCTACGGTAGAAAGCTCCAGACCTACAAAATCTGTATGGATTGGGAATAATTTATGGCTTCTATCTACCAATACAACCGTCCTTACTTTTTTGGTTGGAATATTCAGAAAAATACCCAAACCATAAACTAATGTCCGCCCGCTATTCAGCACATCGTCTACCACCACTATCACTTTATCAATACACTCTTCAATTGCAACATCAGTCTTGGCCTCTAACGAACTGCTATCCTTCTTCAATTCAATATTTACCAGTTTAACCTTTAACTCGCCTATCGATTCGATTTTCTTCTTTAATCGCTCGGCAAGTGTATTCCCACGGGGAATGATACCGGCCAAAACAATTTCTTTTTCTTCGAAATTGTCTTCCAAAATTTGATATGCAATACGATCTATCTTTTGCTGGATCTGTTTTTTATCCAGTATCTTAATTTTTGTACTCATGGGCAAAATCAAAGAGTTAAAAATAATGGTAAATATTTAATGGGCAAAAAAGAGCATTTAAAGTTTACACATTAATAATTACTTGTATGGATAAAAAACAAAATTGGCTCCTTCAGGTACTATGACAAACAAACACATATACGCTTCCGGATCTTTATAATTATTTACAAAATATTCCTCACGTTCTTTTGCAATTACGTTCTTTTCAATGAACTCTTCTAAAGTAGCGGCATTTATATTCCAGCTTGTTTTAAGTTCCTTACTGTTTAAAATCATCTGACCAAGGCTCACCTCATGTTGATGAGCAACGAAGATCGGGTAATCAGAAAGTTTTGCTTCCAAAATATCCGCAGCAACTTCTCTGATTGATTCATTGTATAACTTAAGGTCTTTTTCCAAGCTCACCAAAGGACTAGGACCTTTTTGCGGCTGATCAGAATTTTCTAACTCCATAACTATTTATTAGGATTACACAGATTCCATTGAATGATTACGCTGATTGTTTTCATCTCTGTGTGTTACACCTTATCTTTTTTAGTAAAACAACATTCTCCTTCTAATCAGAATTTTATATTTCCATAGTAAAAGGAAAAGTATCACTTGTAAAGACGGCAAGGGCATAAACCATTGCGGCTTTGCGTGACCTCTTATCTTTTTCTTAGTAAAACAACATTCTCCACGTGAATTGTTTGCGGGAACATATCAACCGGTTGAATTTTCACTACTTCATACTTTTCATTCAACAGTGCCAAGTCTCTTGCTTGCGTAGCCGGATTACAGCTAACATACACGATTTTCTCTGGTTCCATTTCGTTGATGCGCGCCACAACATCTGCATGCATTCCAGCTCTAGGCGGATCAGAGATAACAACATTGGGTTTTCCATGCTGAGCAATGAAATCTGCATTTAAAACATCTTTCATATCTCCTGCATAAAATAATGTATTATCAATTCCATTGATTTCAGAATTGATCTTAGCATCCTCTATCGCTTCCGGAACATACTCAACACCCACAACTTGCTTTACTTTCTTTGCAACAAAATTAGCAATTGTCCCTGCCCCGGTATAAAGATCGTATACCAATTCGTCGCCTTTAAAGTCGGCAAAATCGCGGGTTATCTTATATAGGTTATAAGCCTGCTCAGAGTTAGTTTGATAGAATGATTTGGGAGAAATTTTAAATTTAATCCCTTCCATTTCTTCAAAAATATGGTCACGGCCTTTATAGGTAACCACATTTTGGTCAAAAATGGTATCGTTCTTTTTTTGATTAACCACATAAGATAATGAAGTAATCTGCGGGAATCGATCTGCAACATAATCCATCATTGTATTAATAACAGATTTACTTGCATGCGCAAACACCACAATTATCATCAATTCGCCTGTACTTGCCGTACGGATGATCAGGTTACGTAGTTGTCCTTTATGCTCCTTCAAATCATAGAACGACAATTGATTTTCAAGTGCATAAGCACGAATCGCATTTCTAATTTCATTAGAAGGATCTTGCTGCAAATAACAATGCTGAATATCGATGATCTTATCAAAGCGCAAAGGAACATGAAATCCTAGTGCATCCTGTTCTAAGTTAGCTGCATTTTGCATGTCTTCTTCCGTAAGCCAACGCTTATTGGAAAAAGTATATTCCATTTTATTTCTGTAATAAGTCGTTTTCTCAGATCCGAAAATAGGGATCAATGATTCAGTACTTATGCCACCAATACGCTCCAAAGCATCAACAACTTGCTTCTGTTTAAATTTAAGTTGACCCTCATAGCTCAAATGCTGCCATTTGCATCCTCCACAAACACCGAAATGAGAACAAAAAGGCTCTGCACGATATTCTGAAGGTTTATGAAGTTTATCGATTTTCCCTTCAAACAATTGCCTTCTTCTGTAATTTACATTGATATCTACAAAGTCGCCAGGAACAGCCTTATCAACAAAGATTACCCGATCATCATGTTTACCTATTGCACGCCCATCATGAGCAATGTCCACAATTTCCACGCCCTCAGCTATGTAAGGTTCAAATTTCTTTTTTGCCATCAGGCTGCAAAAGTACGATTTTTCAGACGGTTGTTAAACAGCGTTATGATTACGCAATCAGTAATATCAATACATTTCAATAACTTTAATGATAATTTCAACAAGTCTGACAAAATGAGACAATTAGTATTAGTCCTAAGTCTTCAATTAATAACCTCATTAACCAGCACAGCCTGCTCTATCTTGTATTTTATTGACAAAACTACAGGCAAAATCTATGCAGTTAATAATGAAGATTATTGGTACAATGTGAAGCCTTACATCAAAATCATGCCTCCGAATAAATCGGAATTAGGGAGATTATGGTATGGATGGGATGATTTTGCTCAAGGCGGAATTAACCAATCCGGATTATTTTTTGATGGAGCGGTAACCCCCAATCAAAGTACACCCAAAGGTTGCAATAAACCTAAAGGCAATTTAGGTGATGAAATTTTGGCTAAGTGCAAAACCGTAGAGGATGCCCTGACATTCTTATCGGCCAAAGATATTTGTTTGTCAAACGGACATTTGCTATTTGGTGATAAATCTGGCAATGCGGCAGTTATCGAATGGGTAAAAGGAGAGAAAAAGGTAATAAGAATAGCCAACAACTATTTAATGGCCACCAATTTCTTACTATCAGATACTGCTGCAGGCAATTATCCTTGTAAGCGTTATGATGCTATGGAAGCAGAGATTAAGCGATTAACCGAGACCTCAACTCCATTAACACTAAAAGAAGTGGGAAATATTGCAGCGAAAGCAGTGCAACCCAAAACAGTTACAGAGAAGAGGAAAGAAGCAGGTACGTTATACTCCACTTTCATAAATATAAGTGATATGGAATTTGTGTTGGTTTATAAGCTGGATAATAAAAGAATTACTCGAATGAACCTTAGGGAAACATTCAAATTAAACAAAGCGCAAACAATTATTTTGGAGTAAACACCTCATCCCCTGCCCTTCTCCTGAAGGAGAAGGGAGCGCTCGGAATGTATAATTTAAAATTACAAATCGGTGTAATCCCCTAAAAAATCTGTGTAATCCCAAAAACAAAATCTGTGTATCCCGGATCAAAAAAGAAAACCCCGTCAACATCTCTGTTATACGGGGCTCAACCTAAACCAATTTATCTATGAAACTTTACAATTTGAAAAGTCTGATTATAAAACGTAAAAGACTGCTCTTTGGTTTGCAGTAGAACTCAAATTTTTGTTCAAGCTCCAATGAGAAATCTTTTAGTTCTCGTCTCATGTGTAGAATGTGTTAATTCATGCTACAAACATACAACATTTGTACCAAATACTAAAATGGTCTAATGTAAAATAAGTGTCACACGTACACTAAGCTATGCAATTTACTTTATACAAATGCTCCCCTGATCAAATAGGGAAGGATTTCATTACGAAACTGAATAAAATTCTTCTTTACATCAGCATCGGTTACCGAAGTAAACGCAAATGAAAACACAATACTCTTACTAGCTGAAACTAAAAAACGTGTACGACGAGCCTGTTCACTATCAGCATCAACATGTCTTACTTTCATAACAACACCCATAATCAGTAATTCGATCTCATTAGAAAGATTTTTCAAAAATGCCTGCGCATTTGCAGACTCCCTGATAAACTCCCAGCCTATAAACTCATTACATGCCGTATATGTTAACCGGCTGGCTTTTAAAATAAGATCAGAAATCTCCTTACTGCTTAATTTCTCCTGGTTAGGATCAACACTTGCAGCAAGCTCCTGAATATGCTTATCAAGATAATCCATGATGATTGCATTGAGAATTAACTCTTTGCTTTCAAAATACTTATAGATGGTGGCTTTGGCTAAATTCGCTTTTGCCGCAATTTCATTGACACTGGTTTTATGATAGCCATAGCGTCTGAAAAGATGTTGAGCAGCGTTTTTTATGCTTATTGATATTTTATCTACATCCATCTACAGTGGGCTGTTATATAATTTCTGATTGGAACTGTTTGAGGAAACGCACATCATTTTCAAAAAATAAGCGAAGGTCTTTCACTTGGTATTTCAGCATGGTAATACGCTCAATACCCATACCAAAGGCAAATCCAGTATATTTTTTTGAATCGATATTACAATTATCAAGGACATTCGGATCCACCATGCCACAACCTAATATTTCAACCCATCCGGTATATTTACACACATTACAACCCTCACCTCCACAGATCAAACAAGTCACGTCCATTTCGGCTGATGGCTCTGTGAAAGGAAAGAATGAAGGACGGAAACGAACTTCTGTTCCTTTGCCCAGCAATTCCTGAACAAAGTAATAAAGCGTCTGTTTTAAATCTGCAAACGAAACATTTTCATCAATATAAAGACCTTCCACCTGATGAAAAATACAATGCGCACGAGCTGAAATCGCTTCATTACGAAACACACGACCTGGCATAATTGCACGGAAAGGAGGTTTACCTGCTTCCATCATTCGTACTTGCACAGATGATGTATGTGTACGTAATGCAATATCTCCTTTATCAGACCCTGTATCTTTTTGAATAAAGAATGTGTCTTGCATATCGCGAGCCGGGTGGTCCTGAGGAAAATTCAATGCGGAGAAGTTATGCCAGTCATCTTCAATTTCTGGTCCCTCAGCAACGTTAAAGCCAATACGTGAAAATATTTCGACGATTTCTTTACGAACTAACGAAAGCGGATGACGAGAACCAATATTAATCGGTTCGCCTGGCAACGTAAGGTCTATACCGGAATGCTGTTGCTGATGATTTTCGAACTGCTCCTTAAATTCATTTACTTTTGCCTCTGCAGTTTGTTTAAAAACGTTGAGGACCTTACCTAAAACGCGCTTTTCTTCTGGTGTAACTTGTTTGAACTCTTCAAACATTTCACCCACAATACCTTTACGTCCTAAAAATTTTATACGGAATTGCTCCAACTCCTCGGCGTTTGCCGGAGTAAACGCATTGATCTCTGATATATAGCCTTCTATTTTCGATTGCATCCGGCAAAGATAAAATTTTTAAGCATCTCGTTACAAAGCTTAAACTTATAAAATAAAAGCCTCATACCCGGCGCTCGAAATCGCACAACATTAACTTACTTTGAAGAATAGAGAAAATTACTTTTCCACAAAACAGTATTCACCCTTTTGTATATCAAATATTTAAACAATATTGAAAGCTATTACTTGCATGCGCTCACTTAAAGAAAAAACACATTCCATAAAAACTATTATTTTTACCCCTTGAATTATACTATGGATAAAAGGTGGATTACACATTCGGATTATAAAAATGACGTGGTGGACTTGTTGTCGCAGGAACTGAATGTTTCACCCATTATCGCTAAACTACTCGAAAGACGTGGTATCGTTGATTTTGATAGTGCCAAAGATTTTTTTCGCCCTGATATAAGACATCTACATGATCCCTTCCTGATGCTTGACATGGAAAAAGCGATCGACCGGATTGAAGAAGCAATAAAAAATCAAGAAAAGATCCTTATTTACGGAGATTATGATGTAGATGGAACTACTTCAGTTTCGCTGGTTTACAGTTTCTTTAAAAAGTTTTACAATAATCTTAGTTACTATATCCCCGACAGGTATAAAGAGGGCTATGGTATTTCAACTAAAGGCATTGACTGGGCTGAGGAAAACAACCATTCGTTAATTATTGCGCTTGATTGCGGCATTAAATCTGTTGATAAGATTGATTACGCAAATGAAAAAGGAATTGATTTTATTATTTGTGATCACCATTTACCAGGCGATGAGGTTCCTTACGCTATAGCTGTTCTTGATCCCAAAAGACATGATTGTGAATATCCCTATAAGGAGCTTTCCGGTTGTGGAATCGGCTTTAAACTCATTCAGGCATTTGCAGAAAAAAACAATATGCCGTTTACTTACCTCGAACCCTTTCTCGATCTGGTTGCGGTCAGTATTGCCTCTGATATTGTTCCTATTACCGGAGAAAACAGAACGCTTGCTTTTTATGGGCTGAAAAGAATTAATGAAAACCCCTGTGAAGGATTAAAAGCATTAATAGACCTTTCCGCTCAAAAAGAAGCAATAACAATAACTGACATTGTTTTTCAGATTGGACCTCGAATTAATGCCGCCGGTCGTATTGATGATGCTAAACATGCGGTGCATTTATTAATTTCAGGTTCATCAGAATTGGCCACTGAAAAAGGACAGCTGGTTAATCTTAAAAACACCGAACGCAAGGAGTTTGATAACAGTATTACAGGTGAAGCATTGGCAATGCTGGAATCCGACCCAAGTCAGCAGACTCGTAAATCAACAGTTTTATTTTCTCCTACCTGGCATAAGGGAGTTATCGGTATCGTTGCTTCGCGACTGATTGAAAAATATTATCGTCCTACCATCATTCTTACTGAGTCAAACGGCAAAGCCACAGGTTCTGCCCGCTCTGTTAACGGATTTGATATTCATGAAGCGATAAGTGCTTGCAGTGATCTTTTGGAACAGTATGGTGGACATAAATATGCTGCGGGGCTTACCATTCCTCTTGAGAATATAACGGCATTTATCAATAAGTTCGAAGAAGTTGTTGCATCAACCATTGAAGAACGTTCGCTTTCTCAGGAAATTGAAATTGATGAATACGTAAAATTAAATACCATTGAACCTAAATTAGTACGGATTATTAAGCAATTTGCCCCTTTTGGACCGGGCAATATGAAGCCTACTTTTGCCTCAAAAAATGTATGGTGTAAAGGGGAGCCGCAAGTGGTGGGAAATAATCACTTGAAGTTTACCGTTCAACAATCAGAAGGTTATTTTTTTGATTGCATAGGTTTTAATTTAGGCCAGCATTATCAACGCATAAGAAAAGGTATTCCATTTGATATTTGTTACAGTATTGAGGAGAATACCTGGAATGGAAAAACCACCATTCAATTAAATGTTAAAGACATAAAATTTGAATAAACTAGAAACCAGTGGATATAAACGAATCAAAGCTTGAGCTACGCGCTGAAAATCTGGTAAAAACCTACAAAAAACGCACAGTGGTAAACCATGTATCGTTTAATGTAAAACAAGGAGAAATTGTAGGACTACTTGGCCCTAACGGTGCGGGCAAAACCACTTCTTTTTACATGATTACTGGTTTAATAAAACCTAATGATGGTCATGTTTTTCTTGATGATCAAGAGATAACTTACGATGCAATGTACAAACGTGCTCAAAAGGGTATCGGTTATCTGGCACAGGAAGCTTCTGTTTTTCGTAAGCTTACTGTTGAAGATAACATTATGGCAATACTTGAAATGACTGGTTTAAACAAGGAGCAACGTCATGAAAAACTGGAGGCTTTATTGACTGAATTCAGTTTAAACAAAGTGCGAAAGAATCGCGGAGATTTACTCTCAGGAGGAGAACGCCGTCGTACAGAAATTGCCCGTTGTCTCGCAGTTGACCCTAAGTTTATTCTTTTAGATGAGCCATTTGCTGGCGTTGACCCTATTGCGGTGGAAGAAATTCAAACAATTGTAGCAAAACTTAAGACCAAGAACATCGGAATTCTTATTACCGACCACAACGTTCAGGAAACGTTATCGATTACCGACAGAGCTTATTTATTGTTTGAAGGATCGATATTAAAGTCGGGAACAGCCGAGGATCTTGCTGCAGACGAACAGGTTCGTCGTGTATATCTTGGCAGGAATTTCGTATTACGCCCTAAAGTTTTGTAATTTAAAGGGATTTAAACATCAAAAGCATGTCGATAATCAACAATATTGTTTCCTGGATCATGAAAAAGCGAATTCATCAAATTGAGCTTTTCATGAAATACCCGCTTGAAGTTCAGCAAGAGTGGCTTTCCGACTTAGTGAATACCGCTCGCAATACTGAATGGGGGTTGAAACATGATTTTAGATCTATCGACAGCCCATCCGACTTTAAACAACGCTTCCCTATTCAAAATTACGACTCATTGAAACCCTATATTGAGCGGATGATGAAGGGGGAAAAGAATATATTATGGTCAAGCAATATTACCTGGTTCGCGAAATCATCAGGTACAACCAGTGATAAAAGTAAATTCATTCCGGTAAGTGAAGAATCATTGGAAGAGTGCCACTTTAAAGGTGGCAAAGATATGTTGGCCATTTACTGCAATAATCGTCCTGAAACACAAATGTTTACCGGAAAAGGTTTGGTTATGGGCGGAAGTCACCAGGTTAACCAGCTAAATGATGAGTCTTGCTACGGAGATCTTTCTGCTGTTTTAATTCAGAATTTACCAATCTGGGCCGAATTCTACCGTACTCCGGATTTATCCATTGCATTAATGGATGAATGGGAAGCCAAGATTGAAAAAATGGCTCATGCCACCATGAATGAGAATGTTACCAGTATAACTGGTGTTCCAACCTGGACGGTAATTCTTGCCAAACGCATTCTTGAACTTACCGGCAAAAGTAACCTACTTGAGGTATGGCCTAATCTTGAGTTATATGTGCATGGCGCTGTAAACTTTACACCTTACCGTGAACAGTTTAGAAAATTAATCCCGTCTGACGACATGTATTACCTTGAGACCTATAATGCTTCAGAAGGTTTCTTTGGAATACAGGATCAGAGCAATAGCACTGAAATGCTATTAATGCTCGACTATGGAATTTATTATGAGTTTTTGCCAATGGAAAACTACGGTGATCCTTATGCAAAAACATTAGATTTAAGTGAGGTAGAGCTCAATAAAAACTATGCTATCATCATCTCTACCAATGGTGGTTTATGGCGATACATGATTGGTGACACGATTAAATTCACAAGTTTGAATCCTTTTAGGATTCAAATTACCGGACGTACCCGCCATTTTATAAATGCCTTTGGTGAAGAATTAATTATTGAGAATGCAGAGCAAGCTTTAACAGCTGCCACCAAGGCCACTAATTCCATTATCAAGGATTACACTGCCGGTCCTGTTTATTTTACAGATGGAGAGAACGGTGGACACGAGTGGATCATCGAGTTTGAACGACGACCAGAAAACATAGAACATTTCCTTGATTTATTGGATGAAAATCTGAAAAAACAAAACTCAGACTATGAGGCCAAACGTTATAAAGACATGGCGCTTCGTCGTCCTCTATTACATGTGGCACCAGAAGGAACTTTTTATAACTGGATGAAGAACAAAGGCAAACTAGGCGGACAACATAAGGTTCCGCGGCTGGCAAATGATCGTAAATATCTTGAGGAGTTGCTGGGCTTAATGCTTGAACAGGCTGTATAAATTGAACCGCTAAGACACGAAGTCGCTAAGTTTAATTTATTCTGCTGTCAGACCATAAACTTGTCATCCTGAGGAACGAAGGATCTGTAAGTACATTGCACATCAGACAATAACTGCTTGCCAAAAAATTACACAGTTTTAGCCTTTCTGATTATCCAACTCAATAAGCCTGGGAAGAAACGTTTTAACACAACACCCATTCTTTCCCTTCCTTTTGCCACCACAATCTCCTCCCTGTTTTGCTTAAGCGCTTTTAATATCTTATTGGCTATATATTCAGGAGAATAACCTTTTCCGGTTGCTTCATCCATTGTTGCCTGAGGTTTTCCGGTGCCAGTTAATGCATTTATACTAATATTAGTTTTAATGTATCCGGGGCAAACAATCAGAACTTTTAACCCATCTTTATAGTGTTCGGCACGTAGTGTATCAAAGAAACCATGAAGCCCATGCTTAGAGGCTGCGTAAGCAGATCGTAATGGTCCGCCCAATTTGCCCATAATACTGGAAATAACTACAATTTCAGCTTTGCCGTGTGTTATCATTGTTGGCAAAAGACCTTTTGTAACGGCAATTGTTCCCAACAGGTTTACATCAATCATTTGCTTCTCTACCTCAAAGTATGTATTAATAGCCAATGAACGCTGACTAATTCCCGCATTATTTACCAACACATCAATGGGGCCAAATTCATTAATGAGCAACTCCATCTTTGTAAACACTTTATCATGATCACTGATATCCAAGAAAGTAGTAACCACATGTTCTGCACCAATGCAATTGCATTTCACACGCTCCAATTCTTCAATATTTCTAGCGGCCAGAATTAAAAATGCACCTTCTTTAGCAAATGCATAGGCGATTGCTTCGCCAATCCCAGAGGAAGCTCCCGTTATAAGTACTTTCTTGTTATGATATTTCATCTATCTAAATCTCAAAAATCTTTTTACCCTTTCCCATAATATTACTCGTTGCACTCCTGCCGCAACAACTATTTGAGCAAAGAGGTATCAAATTTCATTTACAACCCTCTTCATTTTTTAACTATTGCTCAAGATAAAAACTTAATAAGAAAGTATAAACTCTACAGCAGCAGCCGAATGAATTAAAGTAGTATCAAATACTTTTACAGAAACATCGTTCTGTTTAATGATCAATGGTATTTCAGTACAACCTAAAATGATGCCCTCTGCACCTTGTTTTATCAAATTATTAATAATGGAAATATAACGCTGTTTGGTTTCTTCCTTTATAATACCTTTCCCCAATTCATAATAGATCGTTTCCTGAATAAAGTCTCTGTCAGCTGCTGCTGGTATTACAGATTTAATACCTTGATCAGAAAGCTTATTTCTGAAGAAATCCCTCTCCATCGTAAACTTCGTCCCAAGCAATCCTATTTTCTTTATTTCATCCTTTTTTATTTCTCTTGCAGTAACTTCAGCAATATGAATAATTGGTATATCAATTTGCAGTTGTAGCTTATCAGCTATCAAGTGCATTGTATTAGCGCAGAGAATAATTGCTTCAGCTCCGCTCAACTTCAAACATTCAGCTGCTTTTAGAATCATGTTTAACGTTGCATCCCAATCATCGTTATCATTATTCTTTTTTATATCTGCATAGTTAAATGAGTAGATGATACATTCAGCAAAATTTAAACCGCCTAACTTAGCATTTACACCTTCATTGATTAATTTGTAATAATCTGAGGTCGACACCCAACTGATGCCACCTATTAATCCGAGTTTTTTCATTTGGCTCAGCTATAGAGTTCTTATTTACAAAAAACGGCAACTCAAAATTGAATTGCCGCACTAATCATTTCTTAGGAATTTTATTTTTTAAAGGCCAATACGGTCTTTCTTATAATCGCGATACATTCGTGTAATTGTTCTTCATTCATCACTAAAGGCGGTGCAAAACGAATAATGTTTCCATGGGTTGGCTTAGCCAATAAACCGTTTTCCTTTAACTGCATACAAATATCCCATGCGGTACTACTATCTTCTGTATCGTTTACAACAATGGCATTTAACAAGCCTTTTCCTCTTACCAATACCAATAAATCAGATTCATCAACCAGCTTTTGAATTTCAGCACGGAAAATCTTTCCTAAACACTCCGCATTTTCTGCTAATTGCTCATCACTTACAACTTCTAATGCAGCCATCGCCACTTTATTAGCCAATGGATTACCTCCAAAGGTGGAACCATGAGTTCCTGGCGTAATCACATTCATAATATCGTCATTACATAAAACTGCCGAAACAGGTAGTACTCCCCCTGAAATGGCTTTACCAAGAATCAGCATATCCGGTTTAACATTTTCATGATCACAAGCCAGCAATTTACCTGTGCGAGCAATCCCGGTTTGTACCTCATCTGCAATGAATAATACATTTTTTTTCTTACACAATTCCTTGGCTTTTGCCAGATAGCCTTCATCCGGAACAAAAACTCCTGCTTCACCCTGAATTGGCTCTACTAAGAAACCTGCAACGTTAGGTTTCTCCAAAGCTTTTGCTAATTCCTCTAAATCATTATAAGGAATACGGATAAATCCAGAAGGGAAAGGACCAAAGTTTTTGCTTGCACCACTATCGCTCGAAAAGGAAACAATTGTGGTTGTGCGACCATGGAAGTTCTGTTCACAAACTATGATTTGGGCAGAATCTGTAGGCAAACCCTTTTTCTCGTATGCCCACTTGCGACAAATCTTAATTGCAGTTTCAACGGCTTCTGCCCCCGTGTTCATTGGTAAAACTTTATCGAAACCAAAATAACCGGTTACAAATTTTTCATATTCACCTAATGTACTATTATAGAAAGCTCGTGATGTAAGTGTTAACTTTTGTGCCTGCTCTACAAGTGTGTTTATAATTTTAGGGTGACAATGACCTTGATTTACGGCAGAATAAGCTGAAAGAAAATCGAAGTAACGTTTACCTTCAACATCCCAAACATATACACCTTCACCCTTATCAAGCACAACGGGTAATGGGTGATAATTATGCGCTCCATACTTATTCTCTAACTCCATTAATGCTGTGGATGACAATCCGGTTACTGTTACTGACATAAAATTTTGTGTTGTTTATATCCAAATATAGCGGATTTTAAACTGATCCTGTATACAATGGATGGCCCTACAGCTATCAGAAAGGGCAAAAAACAAGAAAAGCCCGATGAAAATCGGGCTTTAAATTATTTAAACTATCATTTTAATAGTTATTATTTTTTTTCAACATCATGTCTTTTTGGAAACATTAGCGACGCTACAACACTTACCGTTAGTATCAAAAGGATAATGATCAGTGAGTGAGAAGTTTGGAAACCTATTTTTTCAAGGTAACTGTGCGCAAGCATTTTCACCCCGATAAAGACTAATAATACTGATAAGCCAACCTTAAGATAGTGGAACTTATGAATAATGTTTACCAACAAGAAGAACATAGAACGTAAACCTAAAATCGCGAAGATATTTGAGAAGAATACGATATACGGATCTTTAGTTACAGCGAAAATTGCAGGAATTGAATCGACTGCGAAGATCAGGTCGGTAAACTCAATAACTAATAAAACAATGAATAGTGGCGTAACCAAAGTTTTTGCATCTCTTTTTACAAAGAACTTATTGCCTTCATAATGTGGCCATACAGAGAAAACGTGCTGAGCCCAACGTACTACTTTGTGATTTTGAGGGTCAATTTCTTCATCGTGGTCGCGATTGATGAACATCATTACCCCTGTATAAACAAGGAATCCGCCGAATACGTAAAGAATCCATCCGAATTTAGTGATCAATGTGGCACCGATAAAGATGAACAGGAAACGCATAATAACGGCTCCTAATATACCCCAGAACAATACTCTGTGATAATAAATCTTCTCAACACCGAAAGCCGTAAACACCAATACAATTACGAAGATATTATCAACTGATAGCGCATATTCAACAACATAACCGGTGATAAATTCTAAAGAAAGATTATGACGATAAATTTCTAAGCTCGCCTCAAAATTATCAGGTATCAGTTTTATATTATGCTTATGAGCTAATACGACTTCCTGTAAACGAGCCATATCAGTAATTCCATGAAGTAAATCACCTTTAAAATAAATTACCGCATAGAATCCAAGCGCCAGCGAAACCCAAATAATGCTCATTATTAGTGCTTCCTTTAAGCTTACAACATGGTCTTTTTTGTTAAACACCCCTAAATCGAGGCTTAACATCGCAGCAATGAACACAAGAAAACTTCCGAAATAAATAACTTCGTTCGACATTTTATTATTATTAAAAGTATGAATAAGCAAACTGACTGTCTGATGAATGGGTAATTATCAATTACCCGTTTTCACCATCCTATTTTTTTCTTTCCGTTGTAAAACGAACCAATTGCTCTAATGATCGGCGTTGTTCGGTATCAGGGAATGTCCTTAAAATTTCAAAAGCCTCTTCCTGATATTTGAACATGGTTTGTTCTGCAAGTTCCAAACCACCGGTTTTATTTACAAACTCAATGATTTCCTGAACCTTTACAGCATCTTCATTATGATTTTTCACCAGATTGATGATATATCTCTTCTGTGTACGGTCACAAGTTTTTAATGCATAAATCAAAGGAAGAGTCACTTTCTTCTCCTTGATATCAATACCACGAGGTTTTCCTACATCATCGTGACCAAAATCAAAAAGATCGTCTTTTATCTGAAAAGCAATTCCGATCTTTTCACCAAAAACACGCATCCTTTCAATATCTTCTACCGATGCATTTGCCGATGCAGCACCACAAGCACAGCACGAAGCAATTAAGGACGCTGTTTTCTGACGGATCACTTCAAAGTAAAGTTCCTCTTCAATATCCATCTTACGAGCCTTCTCTGCTTGCAATAGCTCTCCTTCGCTCATTTCACGTACTGCATTAGAAACGATTTCGAGTAGATTATAGTCTTTATGTTCAACAGAAAGTAACAGACCTTTTGAAAGCAGGAAATCGCCTACTAAAACAGCAATCTTATTTTTCCAAAGTGCATTGATGGAAAAAAAGCCTCTACGCTCATGCGAGTCATCCACCACATCATCATGAACCAATGTAGCGGTATGTAAAAGCTCTACTAATGCAGCACCACGATGTGTGGCTTCTGTGATCCCTCCGCAAACCTTTGCCGCAAAAAATACGAACATAGGCCTCATCTGCTTGCCTTTACTTTTATAAATGTAATGGGTAATGCGATCAAGCAGAGGCACCGAACTTTGCATTGATTTTTTGAATTTCTCTTCAAACAAATCAATTTCAGCAGCTATAGGTCTTTTAATTTCGTCTAATGTTGGCATTCGCGTGTGATTGCACGAGTGATACGTTTTGTTAACCACTCCTATTCCTTAATTCAGCTACCAAAAAAATGATATTCCGGTTGGCCGAAATATCGTTTGTATACCTGATTCAGTTCAATTTTAAAACTTTCGGGCCAAATATACTCATTAGCCCTCATTATACTAATTTCCCGACAGAAATAATCTATATTAGATTGAGCCTGCTCAGTTTGCTTTTATACTTTTCCACCGGCGACTATAAAATAATCCTCATCCCGCCAATCATTCTAGCTAAAGCCCCTCTCACTCTTTTAAGAAGGCATACTTTTCTTTTACCTCTTTTATTGTACTTAACCTAATTCCCATTATTAGCTATTATTGACGATCTATTAACATCCTCCAAAACTCAGCGAAAGGATTACTTTGTCCTTTTCTTGCTTTATTTCAATCGTATTCGACTGCCCCTCACCATAATGATCCAGCTTCAATACATTCGTATCTGTTTCAACGTAACAATAATTCGCCTCATCAACTTCACCGTTTTGTGCCAATACAAATGCCAGCCATAACACATCCATCACGTTTCTTTTAGAAATACTGATTTCGTAAACCTCTCCTCCAGCTCCTTCTTCCAGGTATTGTAATTCGTGTTTTACGGTAACATTATTTACAAAAGCGAAGTTTTCTATATAGGCCTCTTCTCCCTTTTCCTTTGCTGTATTCTTTTTTGATCTTTTTAGTGGCATTCCAAAATAAGAAAATAAAATCCGCTGCATTTTCTCATTGTCGTACATAACAGCACCATCGTCCTTAGCTTGTAATGGTATAGTTTTAAGAGGAGATAAATAAACGTTAGCTACATAAGCAATCGAGTCATTATATTTTACCTTGATCCAATTTCCATTTAGTTCATGATTTTTAATCTCCACGCCCTCTTCTTGTTCACACACCCGTTTAGTGGAGAATAATTTAGCAGAAAACGGCTTGTCTTTAATCACCTCAAGTACTTCCAGCCGAGCTCCATACGGAATTTTCGTAATGATCCTGCCACTTGCCGAAGGCTGATCACGAAGTCGAAGACCATTTTTTTGCCAATTGTATAATGTTGATTGTGCCAAGAGAAGAGTTGCATTAAACAGGAATGCAATAAGAAAGAGTAAAAATCTCATAGTCAAACAGATGTTCTTTTTATAAGTATCGAATAATTGCACCACAAGATTAAACAAATAAAAAGACACTTTACTCTTCAATACCTCAAATAAACGTAACAATAAAAGCGACCGAAACTTAATCCGGCCGCTCATCCAAAAAGACTTCTAACATGTATCAACCTACATGTAAGCTCTTTTGTACCTTTTTTCGATAACTGATATAAAACACGATTGGGAATACAAAAAGGTTGAATATTGTATTGGTAATTAAGCCTCCGATAACCACAATTGCCAAAGGTTTAGAGGCTTCGGAGCCAATGCCTGTACACATAGCGGCAGGTAATAATCCAATAGCGGCCATTAAAGCGGTCATGATAACCGGACGCATCCGCGTCTCCACTCCTTCGCGAAGTGCATCAGCGAACGTCCAGGTTGGATGGTGCTTAAGTTCAACAATATTGTGCTTGAATTTAGTGATCAGAATTACACCATTTTGCACACAAATACCGAACAAGGCAATAAATCCAATACCTGCTGAGATATTAAAATTAATGCCAGTGATCAATAAGGCTAAAATTCCACCCATAATGGCAAATGGCACATTATTCAATACTAGCAAAGAGTCTTTTACATTTCCGAAAAGAACAAAAAGAATAAAGAAAATAACCAGCAAACTAATCGGCACCGCTGTCGACAATTGGTTGGTAGCACGCTGTTGGTTTTCGAAATCACCTGCCCATTCGAGTTTGTAATCCTTTGGCAATTTGATGGCAGCATTCACTTTTTGTTGGGCTTCAGCAATTGTACTTCCCATATCTCTTCCTCTGATCGAAAATTTGATAGCACCATATCGTTTATGCTTATCGCGGTAAATCATACTTGGACCAATTATTTTCTTAATTTCAGCGATTTCACCCAATGGAACTTTAGTGCCTTTTAAAGTCGGAACCCTTAGTGCTGCAATTTCTGCATCATTATTCCGATAATCTTCGGGATAACGTATGCGCAAATCAAACTTGCGCTCACCTTCGTAGATCTTGGAAGCTGCTTTCCCTCCGATGGCCATTTCCACCACTGCATTTGCATCAGCTGCAGTTACTCCATAGAGTGCCATTTTTTGCTGATTAAGCCGGATTTGCAGTTCCGGCTGCCCTAAATTCCGAAGGATTCCCAAGTCTTCGATCCCTTCAACGGTTTTTAAAATGGAGAGCATTTTTTCTTCTTCCTGTTCGATATAATTAAAGTCATCACCAAAAAGCTTAACAACGATAGAACCCTTAACACCTGAAACAGCCTCTTCAACATTATCCATAATAGGCTGAGAAAAGTTCAGGTTGATACCAGGGAACCCTTTCAAGCGATCCTGCATTCGTTCTATCAACTGCTCCTTTGTTTGCTTGCGTTTCCACTCTTTCTGTGGATATATATCTACATGAAACTCAATATTATAGAAACCAGTAGCATCAGTACCATCATTCGGCCGGCCTGTTTGCGAAAGCACTTGTTTCACTTCATCAAACCCCATAAATATTTTCCGCATCTCATTCGAAAGCTTTACTGATTCATCAAGAGAGGTACTCAACGGACCAGTTGCACGAACATAAATAGAACCTTCATTCAGTTCAGGTAAAAATTCCGTTCCCAGGAATTTAAAGGAGAAAACACCAGCAACTAATACCACCATAGAAACAATCAACATCTTTTTCCGCATACGGAAACACCAATCAAAGAATCGCATAAAGTTACTGGTGGTAAATGCCAATACTGGATTATGATGTTCTCTTACGTCTTTTCGAAGCAACACATTAGCCATTGCAGGAACCAAGGTAAACGTAAGCAGCAAGGCACCTAACAATGCAAACCCTAAAGTCCAGGCCAGCGGAGAGAACATTTTGCCCTCTACTTTTTCAAATGTAAAAATTGGAAGAAGACCGGTTATGATGATCAGTTTTGCAAAGAAAATCCCTTTACCGTTTTCTAAACAAGCTCGCTTAATGATGCCCGACTTACTAAGCAGATTAAACTTTTCCATTCCTACCTTTTTCGCCTTATGGTCAAGCGCTACAAATATTCCTTCAACCATGACGACGGCTCCGTCAATGATAATCCCGAAATCGATCGCCCCCATCGAAAGTAGGTTAGCCGACATGCCTTTCAACTTCAAACAAATAAATGCAAACAACAACGCAAGCGGAATGATAACGGAAACAATTAGTGTAGTTCGCCAATCGGCCATGAATAAAAGGACAATGCAAGTCACAAAAATGATCCCTTCGATCATGTTATGAAGCACGGTATGAGTAGCAAAATCAACCAGTGTTTCACGATCGTAAAATGGTTTTATTTTGACATCATCCGGCAAGATATTACTATTCAACTCAGTTATTTTCGCTTTTACAGCTTTAATAACGTTACTCGGGTTTTCTCCCTTGCGCATCACAATAATGCCCTCCACCACATCCGGGTCATTATCTCTTCCCACTTGTCCTAATCGAGGTAAACTTGATTCGGTAACTTCTGCAATATTGTGCACATAGATTGGTGTTCCGTTAATATTATCAACGATGATATTCTTGATTTCATTAATATTATTAAGAATTCCGATGCCCCTAACCACATAAGCCTGTCCACTTTGCTCAATAACATCACCTCCAACATTGATATTACTTTTTGAAACTGCTTCATACAATTCTAAAGGCATAACACCGTATTGCATGGCTCTTGAAGGATCAATGGTAATTTGAAAGGTTTTAACCTCTCCGCCAAAACTGACTATGTCGGCAACACCCGGAACGGCCAATAGTTCACGCTCTACCACCCAGTCCTGAATAGTTTTTAGCTCACGTATTGATTTTTTATTACTGGTGAGTGTATAACGATAGATTTCTCCGGTCGGCCCATAAGGAGGCTGAATACCTGGTTGAATTCCTTCTGGTAAATCAGCATCAGCGATATGATTATTTACCTGAAAACGAGCAAAGGCATAATCAACATCATCCTCAAAGGTTACTTTTACAATGGATAATCCAAATAATGAAGAAGAACGAATACTTGTTTTCTTTTCAGTTGGATTCATTGCTATCTCAATTGGCCGCGTAACGAATTTCTCTACCTCTTCAGCACTTCGCCCCGGCCACTGTGTGATAATCGTAACAGAGGTATTCGTGACATCCGGAAATGCTTCAATACTAATCTTTTTAAAGCTGATATATCCTGCAGCCGCTATTAACAAGGTGATAAAGAACACCATGTATTTGTTTTTTAAAGCAAATGACAGGATCGCTTTTATTAATTTATTCATGAGAATTAATTGAAGATGGATTACTTAAGAGATTCATAAATAAATACTTGCCTTGAGGCAATTAAGTGGTCGCCCGATTTAACACCTGAACGGATATAGGCTTTATTTTCTGTTTTTCGGGCAATTGTAACGGGTTTAATTTTAACTTTTTCTTTTCCCTCGATCACTAAAACATAATATTGATTATTATCGAAAATGAGACATTGAGTATCAATCACAGGCATTGTATCATCACCTACTGAACTGATTTCTACATTAGCAAACATTTCCGGCTTTAGGATCAGATCGGGATTATTGATCTTGACCCTCGCTTTAACCACTTTATTTTCCGGATCGATTGTATTATATACTTTATCGATCTTTCCGGAAAATACTTTATCAGGGTAAGAGAGGGTTGTTATTTTTACATTATCGCCAGCTTTTACTTTTGAAATATCAGACTCATATACATTTACCAAGGCCCACATACTTGACAAATCAGCAATGGCAAACATATTTTCCGCATTATCCGTGCGGACCTGCATATTATTTGTCACCTTTTTCTCGATAACAAACCCAGATATTGGCGATTTAACCATGTAATTAAGATCTCCTTTAGAAGGATTGATATGCAAAACGGCCTTTGATCTTCGGTCCTCCGCTTTGGCTTTTTCGTAGTTAGCCTTAGCTACTTCCAAATCACGTTGCGAAGCCATTCCACTGTTATATAAATCTTCTGTTACTTGCATTTCGCGTAAGGAGGTCTTTAATTCAGCTTCAGAACTAATCGCTTCTTTAGCATAACCGGCAACCTCTGCACTGCGCATGGTAGCAAGCAATTGACCTTTTCCCACCACATCGCCGGAGTGAACGTGAACATCCTGGACCAAACCACTTACCATTGGATAGATTTTTACCATTTTATCCTCGTCCGGCACAATTTTACCGGTTAAGGTTATTTCAGATGTTGAGTTGGATGACTTTACTGTATCAATCAACAAGCTGCTTAGCAATGTATCGGTCACTATAAACTTTTCCTCTTTTATTGCTTTGGGTTGGTCATTCGAACAACCAACAAAAAGAAGTATCATCATTCCTGAACCAATAAGAACAGGATGGAAGCAATTGCGAATCAAATGCATAAACAAAATTTATTATCGGTTAAAGAATGGAGTTGCGGTTAAATAATTAAGCTCTTCAAGGGTATTGAGTAGATCCTCTGTCAAAGAATTGAGTTGAAGGGTATTGACTTTATAGGAGTCGTAAAAATCAAGAAACTCCAGCATGCCTATATTTCGTTTCTGGAAATTTAAGTTCACTTGTTCAATCAGGCCCTTAAAATTCTCTTTAAATGTGGGATCAACAGACTTATGCAATGCTGCTAAACGTAATGCACGCTGATAACTGGCCGACAATTCATTCTTGATCTGATTATCCAGAACTTCAGTTTCAGCTTTTCGTTGAGCAATTCGAGAATGAGCTTGCTTTATAACTCCTTGATTACGATTAAAGAATGGTAATGAGAGACTCACTCCAACTCCATTGTAATTTTTGATATAACTTCCCTGAAGATCATAAGATGCCGAAATAGTAAGATCAGGCACTCCCATTGCCTTTTGCAGCTTCAAGTTGATATTCGCATAATCAATATTGGTTTTGGCTACATTTAAATCGGGTCTGTTAACCAATGCCGAATCCAACAGTGAGGCATATGTAATTTTAGTAACTACGATATCAGTTGCAAACTTTTCATCCTGATCATCGGGCACAATCACAGTAGTTACTCCAACACCTAATAATTGGCGCAACTCAGTCTGCACGTCCTCCAACTCATTCAGTACTTGCGCCTGTTCAGCTTGTAGCGTATATAATAATGACTGGATACGGAGTAACTCTTTCTCTGCAACATTTCCTTTTTGCAGTTGAACTTTATAAACACCAAGAAATTGTTTCAGCGAGTTCAGCTCGGTTTCATAAATTGCAGCAGATTGCTGCTTGTAATAGATGGTGTGATAATTGGTTCTTAATGTATACCGAAGAGTCCGCACCAAATCAGCAAACTCATACTCGGCCACTTTCAAGCCAGTTGTGGCTAATTGAATACTTTTATTTCGTTTGCCGGCAAGTTTAAAAAGCTGTGATAATTGAGCCTGGTATTGTCCCTGACCATCTGCTGATGAGGTTTGAAAATACTTTTTGGTATCAGGATTGTAAAATACATTCTCATAAGTAAACTGTGGATTATCAAAAAGTTTAGCTGTGATTACCTCAGCTTTAGCCTGCTCCACATTATATCTCTGAGCAATTAACTGAAGATTATGGGCAAGAAATAATTCCTCGGCCTTTTGATGTGAAATTTTGAGCGTATCCGTTTGAGCAAGAACAACAAATGGAAGCAACATAAATACACTTCCTATTATCAACATCCTTCTTGAAGATTGGGCGAACATAGTTTATTTTATTTCGAGCAAAACTATGCGGCAGATATTGGAGTAAAATTAAAGAAAGATTAGAATGCGGTTAGAATTTTATATGTCGTCTACCTAGCGTTTTTTATCCTGAACAAAACTTATGCTTACGATTAATCCTTTGCCAGAGGCAGACAATATAGAAACAGTTCCTTTAAATAATTCTATGATTTTCCTTGTAACGTATAGTCCAATTCCGCTTCCAGGGTATTTTTCGGCATTTTTTGAACGATAAAAAGGCTCCAGTACTTTCTTTCTATCATTTTCATCAACTCCAATTCCCTGGTCAATGAACTTAATCTGCATAGTAATTTCATCTGCAAACAACTCACACTCAACTGGATTATTCTCTGAAAACTTAAAAGCATTGCCAATAATGTTGTTAAAAGCGATAACCAATAAAGACTTGTTGGCATTAATAATCAAGAAACGTTCATCTTTGGGCAATTTAGAAATGCTAACCTTGAGCAGTGGGGCCTTCAGTTTAGTGCCCCAGTAATCTTGTAGTTCCCACAAAAGATCGTCGATTCGGATAGGTGTCAGTTTTGCGCGGGTAAAATCCATATCTACCTGTGCCAACTCCATTAAGCCGGTAATCGTATCTTTCAGCTTGTCGGCATCGGCAATTATTGATTTTAATATTGCACGGTATTCCTCTTCATCCCGGGTTCTTTTTAAGCCAACTTCTGCTTCCCCTATGATTGTAGTTATTGGCGTTCGAAGTTCATGAGAGGCATTGGCAACAAATGTTCGCTGCAACTCAAATGCATTATCCAGATGTTCGAGTAAGCTATTAAAGTTTTTTGCAAGTATT
The DNA here is from genome assembly GCF_000242635.2 of Solitalea canadensis DSM 3403. NCBI lineage: Bacteria > Pseudomonadati > Bacteroidota > Sphingobacteriia > Sphingobacteriales > Sphingobacteriaceae > Solitalea > Solitalea canadensis. The sequence continues at coordinate 5,093,938 of NC_017770.1, read as the reverse complement.
CCGATCTCATCATCTTCATTGTTAACCACCACGCGAGTCTCTAAATTATCAGCGCGTATTTTTTGCATCTGAGCAACCAAACCATCGATCGGAGATAATATCCTGTATGACAACCATCTTCCTATCAGAAAAAGAAACACATTACTAACAATGAACACAATGAGCATGATTTTTTGCAGTTGAAGCAAGCGGATTTCACTTCCAGTATCTCTGGCAGAACCAAGTATCACAAAATCACCCTGATTATCTCTGTAATAGATTCCTACAACCTGATTATTATTTTCAAAATATTTAATTGAACCGTCGTATCTAACCCTGTTAATTACTTTATTGGACCAGTATTGTTGTTGATCGGGGATAAAGGCAGCTGCATTTTTAAAGTCATAGATCCGGATCACCTCATCAGAGAGCTTCGCCAAATAACTTGTACGAACTTCCTCCAATGAGTCTTTCGAAAGCTCATCTGCTTCCAGGTATAATTTGGCGGCAACTTGTAAACGGTCTTTTAAACGGTGATAAAAATCGTTGCGTAATGATGATACAAACACCAGGTACACTACAATCATCACTAATAATAAAATACTTGCACTAATAAGGGTAAAATAGAGAGAAAGGCGATTCTTTATTTTCATTATTCTTGTTTAAGAATATATCCCATGCCAATAATAGTATGAATCAGTTTTGCTTCAAAATCCTTATCAACCTTATTTCTAAGATAGTTTACATACACATCTATAACATTAGTACCTGTATCAAAACCAATGCCCCACACTTTTTCAGCGATAAACTGACGGGAGAGTAATTTTCGTGGATGAGAAAGAAACAGTTCCAATAAATCATATTCCTTCGCTGTAAGTTGAATTTTTTTACCGGCACGTTCTGCTGTTTTACCCCATGTATCCAGCTTAAGATCACCAAAAGCGAGGAATTTTGCTGTTGCAGGAGCCTGCTCCCTACGACGTATAAGTGCCTCAATTCGGGCCAATAATTCCTCAAAATGAAATGGTTTTACCATGTAGTCATCGGCACCCGATTTTAATCCACTCACCTTGTCTCCTATCGTTCCAAGAGCCGTAAGCATTAAAATAGGAATCGTAGGATTTGTTTGACGTATTTGAGTACATAACTCAACACCGTTTGTATCTGGCAGCATTACATCCAATATCATCAAGTCATAGTATTGCTGTCCCATCATTGCTAACGCTCTGCTGGCATTTTTGGCATGATCAACAAGATAATAATGTTCCTCAAGGCCGTTTCTTATAAAAGAAGCCACCTTCTCTTCATCTTCGACTAAACAAATACGTAGCATATACTAATAACGATGGAAACTGAGAAGTTATATTTTCAATAAGCAAAGCTTATAAAAATAAGTCAGTAAATAACAATGATGGAGTACTCCAAAAATCAATTTAGGCTGTCCCATAAAGCGGAACAGCCTAAATCAATAATTAAACCAAACCTTCTACCGCTTTCAACCAGGGAGGTTGTACGGGAAGCAATAAATCCAGTATTTCATGCTCTCAACAAAATAACTGGTTTGCAAATATTCGGTTTATAATTTCTTTCTACTATTCGTCTAGCACAAAAAACCACTCAAATAGTTCTATATTTTAATGAATCAGCATAACTGGCAGAATTGATCACAATAAACCTAAGACTGTCCATTCAGCTTGGTCAATTCTCCCCTTATAGAGGTCGATAACATCAGTTTTAGTTCTTCAGCAGGAAGATTCTGTGCCATTACAAACATTAGTTTTGTGATAGCAGCTTCGTAAGTCATGTCATAACCACTTAAAATTCCCATTGACGACAATTCATTACTGGTTTCATAATGTCCTAATTCTACGGTTCCACCCATACATTGAGAAATATCGAGGATCAAAATTCCCCTGTTTATGGCTTCTTTCAATACGGCCAGAAATCGTGGATCTGTACTTGCATTTCCGGAACCGAACGCCTCCATTACTACTGCGCGCAAACCCGGAGTGCTTAATACGCCACTTACAAAGCGAGCATCCATTCCAGGAAACAACTTTAATGATCCTACTGATGTGTCAAAGTATTTATAAACTTTAAGCGGTTTCTCTGGCTGAGGTAGAATATACTTTTCGTTATATTTTAACCTAATTCCGGCTTCTGCCAAAGGATGATAGTTGGTCGAAGTAAACGCCTGGAACTTTTCTGAATCAAATTTAGTGGCTCTGTTTCCTCTGTAAAGCATGAAATCAAAATAGATACATACTTCAGGAACCATTGCAGAACCATCATCTTTTTTAGCTGCAGCAATTTCAAGAGCGGTCAGCAGATTCTCTTTTGCATCTGTCCTGATCTCCCCAATTGGCAGTTGAGAACCGGTAAAAACCACCGGTTTGGCTAAGTTTTCCAACGCAAAACTTAATGCCGAGGCCGAATAAGCCATCGTATCTGATCCGTGTAATATCACAAAACCATCGTACTTATTATAATTATCTTCAATGATCACTGCCAATTCTACCCAGATTTCCGGTGTCATATTAGATGAATCCAGCGTCGGGTTGAAAGAGTGAACGGCGAAATTATAATTAAGTCGTTTTAGTTCGGGTACATTACCGGTAATGTGCGAAAAGTTGAATGGTTTTAATGCTCCTGTTTTAGGATCATTTACCATACCAATCGTACCGCCGGTATAGATAATCAGAATATTGGTCATTAAGGTTTAGATTCGTTAATTTTTGATTGATTTGCAAAGAAAACCAATCTGAATTAAACTCCAAATATTTTTACCGAGTTTTCTGTAGTGATTTTTGCCAATTTTACAATATCCATCTGATAAAGGTCGGCTACTTTTTGAGCAATATGCACTAAATAGCTTGTCTCATTAGGCTTACCTCTATAAGGTACAGGAGTTAAATAAGGCGCATCCGTTTCCAAAACAATATGTTCAGGATTAATTGCCGCCACAGTTTTATCTAATCCTGAGTTTTTATAGGTAACAACTCCTCCAATGCCCAAGTAAAAGTTTAGATTAATTACTTTTTGAGCTTGTTCAACTGAACCTCCAAAACAATGGAAAATACCACGAAGTTTTTCATCCTTTTCTTCTTCTAATACTTCAATGATTTCGTTGTAAGCATCGCGGCAATGGATAACGATTGGCAGGTTAAGCTCTTTAGCCCAACCAATCTGAGTTTTGAATGCTTTCTTTTGCTCTTCCAGATGCGTTTTATCCCAATAAAGGTCTATTCCGATTTCACCGATCGCGTAGATTTTATTTGCATCAATAGCCTGCTTTATAACAGTTAACTCTTTTTCATAATTATCCTTAACAGAACATGGGTGAAGACCCATCATTGGAAAACAGTTTTCGGGATATTTCGTGGCCAGATCAAATACATGCTGAATAGTTCCAGAATCTACATTTGGCAAAAACATACGTTTTACCCCATTGTCAAAAGCACGCTGAATCGCTTTTTCTCTTTCTGCCGGATCTTCTGGTGAATAATATTGGTGTGTATGTGTATCGGTTAATAACATTTTAAAATTTTGTTCCGTGATCGACTCACAAGTTTATTTTCTCAAATGCTGTTTAAACAAAAACTGCGAATGATTGTTCATCCGCAGTTCTTTATTTTATTTGTCTGTATGTTCAGATCAACTATTTCTTAGCTGATTTAACATCCAACACTTGTAATTCAAATACTAATGGGCTGTTTGGAGGAATAGGACCATTACCCATTTCACCGTAAGCTAATTTTGCAGGAATAATGAAAGTTGCAGATTCGCCTTTTTTCAATAATTGTAATGCTTCTACCCAACCATCAATCACCATACCTTTTTGAACTGGTAATTCAAATGGCTGACCACGGTCTAATGATGAATCGAATTTGGTTCCGTCTAACAATTTACCGGTATAGTGAACTTTAACAGTATCACCTAATTTCACTTGAGTTCCGGCTGCAGCTGGAGTAGAGATGAAATAACGTAAGCCAGAAGCTGTTTTTTGGAATGCAATTTTGCTATCAGTTTGGAATTTATCCATTGCTTTATTGGCTTCTGCTTCCATTGACGATTTAGTTTTAACGTCTTCTACTTTTACAATGAACGTTAAATAGCTACCCGATTTAATAAATGGAGGCATTGACATACCCATTTTAGGATTGAAAACTGAGTCAGCAATAACTTTAAATGAAGCACTGTCGCCTTTAGTTAACATTTTAAAGGCATCCATCATATCTCCTTTGAAAAGAGGTTTTTGAACGATCAAATCATAAGGTCTTTTCATTTTGTAAGTATCCATCAATACTGAATCACTGTCAGTTTTGTAGATAATATTTACACGAATAAAGTCGCCTTCTTTGATTTTTTCGCCTTTATTTTCGGTATAGATTTTATATAACAGACCGTTCTCACTTTTCTTGTAACCATCTTTGTTACAAGCGAACAGCACACCGGCAAGGGCTACTGCTAAAACTGCAAATTTTGCTTTCATTGAATAATTTTCTATTAATGCTTGTGGTTTAAACGTTTAATAACTCTTTATATTCCGGTAGTACTGAAATAAACTTCTGTACGGTTTCTTCCAATGATAATTGCGATTGTCCCCCTGCGGCATTGTGATGCCCTCCTCCTTCAAAGTATTTTTTTGCAACTTCATTTGCCGGAAATTCTCCTTTAGAGCGTAATGATAATTTAACTATTTCGGCCCGGTCAATAATTATGGCCGCGAATTTAATATTATTGATTGAAAGTGCGTAATTAACAATACCTTCTGTATCACCTGAACCAACATTATATTCATCAAGATCTTGCTGTGTTAATGCTATCAGCGCTGTTCTGTATTCTTCAAAAACTTGCAATTTATCTTTCAGACAGTATCCTAAGAAACGTGTCCGACTTTCAGAATAGGTATCGTAAACCAATTCATGAATACGTGCATTATCTGCACCCACCTCAATAAGGTCGGCAACAACTCTATGCAAATGTGCGGTTACAGAGTTAAAGCGGAACGATCCTGAATCAGTCATGATTCCACAATACAAACAACTGGCGATACTTTTATTTAACAACGCTTTATCACCCATTTGCACCATAAAGTCATAAACCAACTCTGCGGTAGCACATGCCGCGGCATTCCATAAGCGATAATCATCAAACCCCTCTGGCTCGAGGTGATGATCGATCATTACTTTTATTCCAGGAGCAGCCCCAACAACATCGCCAAGTCCGTTTATCCTTTTCAGACCATTAAAATCAAGGCAGAAAATAATATCTGCATCAGCAATTAACTTTTCTGATTGTTGGGGTTGATCAGGATATACGATAACCTCTCCATTTCCAGGTAACCAATGTAAAAAGAATGGATAATCAGTAGGAGTAATTACATGTACGTTATGCCCTTTTAGTAACAAATAATGATAAAGCCCTAATGATGAACCCATCGCATCACCATCAGGTTTTGGATGAGTTGTTATGACTATATTTTTTGCTGTTTCTAAAAGTGGCTTTAAGGCCGTAATTGACTGCATGTAATTTGGTTAAAGAGGGCGAAGATACGTAGTTTGGTCCATAGTTCATAGACATATCGAGCGGGTAATGGACCATAGTCAATAGTCCATAGACCATAGTAAGTTTAATCCGACTCGAAGATTCTATAGACTATGGACCATGGACTATGGACTAATATAATTACTTCACCGGCTTAATATCTACTAATTCAACATCAAACACTAGGATGCTGTTAGCTGGAATATCCGCTCCCATTGCACGTTCTCCGTATGCTAATCCTGATGGAATTACAAAAACTGCTTTTTCTCCTTTTTTCAACAATTGTAAACCTTCATCCCAACCGGCAATCACCATGTTTTTGCCTAACATAAATTCGATAGGCTGGTTGCGATCGTAAGATGAATCGAATTTTTTACCGCTTAATAGTTTACCTGTATAGTGTACATTAATGGTGTCACCTGCTTTTGCATTCACTCCGTTTCCTTTTGAAGTTATTTGGTAACGCAACCCTGATGGTGTAGTCGACAATTGCAGATTATTGACTTTTGCATAATCACTAATTGATTTGTCTTCCTCTGCTTTGCGCTTAGCTGCTGCTGCTTTTGCTTCAGCTTCCATTTGCTGAGGTGTTTTTACGTCGATAACCTTAATCGTATAACATAAAAATCTTTTTGATGCCAGAAATGGCGGACGTTGAACAGATGCAGGCGCACCTTTAAATAACAAATCACTACCAATTCTAAATGTGGCACTATCACCTTTGGCCAATAATGTTAAAGCCTCCATAACCTGACTCTTATCTGCCATTGTATCAATTCTTACAATAACCTCAGCAGGTTGTTTAAGCTTATAAGTACTTTGAAGGATTGAGTCTTTATCGGTTTTATAGATCATGTGAAATTTCACATAATCACCTTGTTTGATTTTTATTTTATTGGTGGCTGTTGTTTTAAGAATTTTATAAAACAGGCCACGTTTGGTTTGCTGAAAGCCATTATCAAAAGCCATCAAAGTTACTCCTGCGATAACTAATAATGCTATCAGAAATTTGAGTTGTTTCATTTAATTTATGTAAGCGTTAATGTGTTAAAAACCAGTTAAAGGCAAGGGGCTAAATTAACAGATAAAACTCTATCTTTGCGGCAAATTTTAAAAAAGAAATGGTTACTAACAGAACTTTCACAATGATTAAGCCTGATGCGGTGGCGAATGGCCATGCAGGCGCGATTTTAGACCGTATCATTAAAGCGGGCTACAAAGTTGTTGCATTAAAATACACAAAACTTACTACTGAAACTGCTGGTCAATTCTATGCTGTTCACAGTGAGCGTCCGTTCTATAAAGACTTAGTTAGCTTTATGTCGCAAGGACCTATCTATGCTGCGATTTTAGAAAAAGACAACGCGATCGAAGATTTCCGTAAATTTATCGGAGCAACTGATCCAAGTAAAGCTGATGCTGGAACTATCCGTGCTGATTTTGCTAAATCTATTGACGCTAACGCTATCCACGGTTCTGATTCAGATGAAAACGCTGCTATCGAAGGAAACTTCTTCTTCAATAACTTTGAGCGTTTCTAATTTAGCTATAAGCCTTTAGCTGTTAGCTATTGGCCTATAAAAGGAAAAGCATGAATTGAGTTCATGCTTTTCCTTTTTTTATTAAGCTAGCAGCTGAAAATCTAATAGCTAATTACTAACAGCTAATGGCTGATAGCTACCAGCTACTTCAATAACTCAGTTTCTAATTTTAGCTATTAGCTATTGGCCTATAAAAGGAAAAGCATGAATTGAGTTCATGCTTTTCCTTTTTTTATTAAGCTAACAGCTGTAAATCTAATAGCTAATTACTAACAGCTAATGGTTGATGGCTACCAGCTATTTCAACAACTCAATCACTTTTTCAACAGGCCTTCCGATAACGGCTCGATTTCCTTCAATCACTATCGGACGTTCCATCAACTGTGGAAACTCAATCATTGCATTAACTATTTCGTCATCGCTCAAAGATTTACCTGCAAATTGTTCTTTCCAGATTGGCTCTTTTGTTCTCACTAGTTCTATGGGATTTATGCCGATAAGTTTTATAATGTCCTTAAGTTCATCAACAGAAAGCTTATCGTCGATATATTTTATAATTTCCAGCTTAGCGCCCTTTTCTTCTAATAATTTCAAAGCAGTTCGGCTGGTGCTGCATTTTGGATTGTGAAGTATTTTCATCTTATTTTCTTGTGATCTAAACTTTCAACTGAGTTTACTTTTTAGCTTATCTCTAACACCATTCTCCCATTCCTTTTTTAGAATACTGAGAACAATACTATCCCGTCTTCCACCAAACGAGTCGGGCATATGACTACGAAGCACACCTTCCACGGTACACCCAATACTTTTCATTGCAGCAATACTTCTAGCATTATTATTATCTGCTCTAAACTCTACCCTTTCCATGCCCAACTTCTCAAAAGCAAACTCCAACAATAGAAACTTACATTGCTTATTTAAACCTGTACCTTGAAAATCTTTACCATACCATGTATAACCCAACTGCAATGTTTGATAAGATAATTGTATATCATAAAAACGAGTACTTCCTGCATACCTGTTTTGCTGTTTATCAAATACGATAAATGGAAATTCTCTACCTAGTTTCTTTGCGGCTAAAGCAATCTGAATATATTTTTTCAAATTCTCTTCACCACCAGCCTGTAACAAAGAATATCTCCAGATTTCAGGTTCATTTAAAGAAAATTCTAACAAATGTTCAAAATCGGTTTCTTCTAATGGCCGTAAAAGGACTTTTTCATTTTCGAGGACAACGATCTGAGACGGATCAAAAAGGTTCATACTTACTTATTAGAAACTTAACGTTATTTATACTGTCTTAAAACTATAAAAACACCACTTCCTCAATCACTTTGGTTCCAGCCTTATCATTTACCACCTCAACAATCTTCTCTTTTGCACGGGTAAGCTCATGGCGAAGTGCCGCGGAATCTAATCGAACAAATAGTTTTTTATTGCGGATAAATATTTCAGAAGTTCTGTTGGCAACCATTGGCCCCATTATATCGGCCCATGACTGAACAATATTCACTTCATTATATTTATCCTTTATTCGGTATGTTTCAAGAAGCAGGTCTATTGCTTCTTTCATTGTTTGTTCGTTGGATTTTTTAAACATATATTTTGGTGATTACACCGATTAGGCCCGATAATTAACGGGATTGATTACATTAATAAATAAGTTGATTCAGTAGTTAAACGATCCTATTCTGATCGGTTTACAAAAGCTTCGTCTTTAATATGTCCGCCTTCAACTGCTCCTTTGCTTACTTCGAACACTTTAATATCCATTCCTATTTCATCAAACACCTTTTCTACCCGGTCTTTACTGGTATCGGTAATAAATAACTGGCCGAAATTATCCTGAACAACCATTTCCATCATTTTTTTAACCCGCATGTCATCCAGCTTGTCAAAAATATCATCTAATAATAATAAGGGCTTAAATCCTTTTAACTTATAGAGATAACTATACTGTGCCAGTTTTAATGCAATGAGAAATGATTTTTGCTGACCCTGAGATCCAAATTTTTTCAAGGAGTAGCCATGTATACTAAATTCAAGCTCATCTTTATGAATACCAAAATTCGTGCGTTGTAAAACGGTATCCTTTCTGAAGCTTTTTTTCAAGCCTTCTGCATAAGCATCTTCATTTAACTGCGAAACATATTGCAGGGTCACATTTTCTGCTTCGTTACTAAGATACTTATAATGTGTATTAAATACTTCAGTAAATTCTTCGAGGAATGATTTTCGTTTTTGATAAATTTCAGAACCTGTTGCAATTAATTGATCATCATAAACAGATAGAAGGTCAGGATCAAAATTTCCACTTTCTGCAAACTGTCGAAGCAAGCTATTTCTATTCGTCAGGTTCTTATTATATAATATAAGCGTGTCGAGGTAACGGTTATCTGTCTGAGAAATTACATTATCAATAAATTTCCGACGCTCTTCACTACCTTCAATAACCAGGCTAATATCATACGGAGAGATCATTACTAACGGGAACTGTCCGATATGATCTGCCAATCGTGAATAGTCCTTTTTATTACGCTTGAATTGTTTTTTCTGATTTTTCTTTAATCCGCAGAAAATAACCTCACTCTGTTCATTTTTCTCAAAAACGCCCTGCAACATAAAAAAATCCTGTTCATAGCGTATTTGCTGACTATCAACCGGATTAAAATAACTTTTGCAAAGAGACAGGTAATGGATAGCATCCAACAGATTTGTTTTACCTGCACCATTATTACCAACAAAGCAATTTACCGTTGGAATAAAGTCCAATTCGGCCTCTTCGTAGTTTTTAAAATTTAACAGGGTAAGCTTTTGCAGATACATTGAACAAAGGTAAGCAACATCAAATAATAATCAGACTTGCGTAAAAAGATTAAAAGTGTATTTTTGCGCACTCAATATAGTACAAATGGCAAAAAATCAAGAGAATAATCATCAGGAAATCGGTGGTTTAGATTTACAAGGGCAGTTCGGAAAAACAGAAATGTTTGTTACCGAAAACAAAAAAAGCCTTCTAATCATTCTGGGAGCAATTGTGATTATGGGTGGTTTATTCATAGGTTGGAACCTTTACCATAAAAACCAGGATAAAGAAGCACAGGATCAAATGTTTAAGGCTGAACAATATTTTGAAGCTGATTCATTAGATAAGGCTCTTAACGGAGATGGTAACTTCCCTGGATTTGTAAAAATTATTGACGAATACAGTGGTACAAAGGCTGCTAATTTGGCTTATTATTATTCAGGTATCATTTACCTTAAGAAAGGTGAATTCCAAAAAGCAATTGACAACTTAGAAAGTTATAGTTCTAAAGATGAGGTTACCAGTGCAACCGCTCTAGGTGCAATTGGTGATGCATACAGCGAATTAAAGAATTACGATAAAGCAGCTGATTATTACAAAAAAGCAGCTGATAAAAAACTGCAAAGCTTTTCACCAATCTACTTAATGAAATTAGGTATGATCTACGAGGAGTTGAAGAAAAATGACAAAGCTGTTGAAGCTTACAAAACGATCAAAACTGAATACGCTGAATCGCAACAAGCACGTTCAATTGATGAATACATCGCTCGTGCTGAAGCAAAGTTATAATCGGCTAAAGTTCTAACTGAACAAAAATATTTAAGCGGTGAACAGTACTTTGGCTGTTCGCCGTTTTTATTTCCTGCTAACCTTTAAATCAACATATGGCTACTGCATATAAAAATTTATCAGACTTTTCTGAATCAGAAGTACCTTCTGCTCAGGGATATAAATTTGGAATTGTTGTTTCTGAATGGAACCATAAAGTTACTGGAGCTTTATTAGATGGTGCCATTTCTACATTAAAGAATTATGGTGCTGCCGATGAGCAAATTATTACTCACACAGTTCCAGGCACTTTTGAATTAAGCACAGGAGCACAGCTGTTATTAGAATCAGAAACGTTTGACGCGGTTATTTGTTTAGGCTGCGTTGTTCAGGGTGAAACCCGTCACTTTGACTTTATCTGCAATGCTGTTTCAATTGGCATTACGGATGTGGCTTTAAAATACAACAGACCTGTGATTTTCGGTGTTTTAACAACTGATAACATGCAGCAGGCTATTGAACGCGCAGGCGGCCGACATGGAAATAAAGGTGATGAAGCAGCAGTTACTGCTATCAAAATGGCCGATCTTGCTAAAAAGTTGAAAAAATAATAACCAATAGTTTAGGTTTTGCGTATAAACGGTTATGAAAAAGTCAGCCGTTTTGTTAGTACTTACCTGCATGCTATCTGGAATACTTTTTGAGGCATGTGGAAGATATCAATGTCCAGCGTATGCTTCGGGAATAACAGCAAAGCCTGTAAAATCTAAAGGAAAGAAAAAAGACCGTTTTAAAGACTAAACGAGACATTTTTACACTTTGATGTTCAAACAAATTTTATTTTTCGTAATTATTACGGTATATTAATAAAACTAAACTCCAAACATAATGAAACGTATTGCTGTTATACTACTTTGCGCGTTTATTGCAGGTACTGTATTAGAATCTTGCCGCAGTGGTGAAAAATGCCCGGCTTATTCGACAACAAAAAAGCCTAAAAAACAAAGGTATTATTAATGAATTGGATTGCGTTAACAGCTGAAGAACAGCTTCACGAGATTAAAAAACATCAGGGTTTCAGTATTATTTTCAAGCACAGTACACGTTGTTCTATCAGCCTGTTTGCTAAAAAACGGTTTGAAAGCGATTGGCTGGAGCTCCCGGAAAATACATCCGTTTATTATCTCGATCTGTTAACATACCGACCAATTTCAGCGATGATAGCAGAAATGTTCCAGGTTCATCATGAATCACCTCAGTTATTATTAATTAAGGAGGGTGAATGTATCTATGAATCTTCTCATGGTGAAATTAGTGTAGAAGACACCGTAGAACAGATGATTTAAGATAATAATTGACATTTATGTAAAATAAAAAGAGGAGACCTAGGTCTCCTCTTTTTATTTTAAGCTCTTCGTTATTTCTAATGTCGTTTAAATCCGACCTTAAAAGGCTCACCACTTTAGTGACTTAGGAAGACTACCAGTTAAATCTAAGTGACTGCACCAACTCCTCTTTTAAACTTTTAGCTACCGGACAGGTTAATGCTGCATTTTCCAGTAATTTCCGCTGACGATCATCGATTGCTAACTCAGGAAAATTAAACTCTACCTGAATTTCAGAAATTCTCCTGGGCTCAGCTCCCATTACTTTAACAACAGAAAAATCTGTTCCCGTAAGGTCAATATTTTCTCTGTTCGCCACTATTCCCATAATTGTCATTGCACAACTTCCTAAAGCTGCTGCAACTAAATCAGTTGGAGAAAAGGCTTCACCCTTACCATTATTATCAGTAGGTGCGTCTGTTATAATTTTAGTGCCCGACTGTAAATGCGTCGCTTCAGTACGTAAATCGCCTTTATAAATTGTTTTAACTGTTGCCATACTTTTATTATTGAGCCCAAATATAGATTTTAAGTGTTTATTATCGAACATGCATGTTAACTGAACGTCACAAATTTATACTTCCGTAATCAAACTGTAATTGTGCTTTTAAAATCGTACATTAATCAGGATATTTGCATTTTGAAATTCCACCCAACAATTTAGCGGATTTAGGGTTTTACCATATAAGATATTGAGATTAATATGATTGAATTACCGGTAGTTAAAGCCGAACCCAAAATAAAAAAACCAGACTGGTTGCGCGTAAAATTGCCAACCGGTAAAGAATATGCACATGTTCGCTCACTGGTAGATGGTCACAAACTCCACACTATTTGTGAAAGCGGTAATTGTCCCAACATGGGCGAATGCTGGGGAGCAGGAACTGCAACCTTTATGATCCTGGGAAATATATGTACTCGCTCTTGTTCTTTTTGTTCAGTAGCCACAGGACGCCCTTTGGCAGTAGATCTTGAAGAGCCTGAACGTGTGGCTAGTTCAGTAGCGTTAATGCAGGTAAAGCATTGCGTTATCACTTCAGTGGATCGTGACGACTTGAAAGATGGTGGTTCTACCATTTGGGCAGAAACTATTCGTGCTATTCGAGAAAAAAGTCCGCAAACATCTATGGAAACCCTTTTACCCGACTTTAAAGGCCAATGGGATAACTTAGAACGTGTTTTAGCTGAAAAACCAGAGGTAGTTTCTCATAATATTGAAACTATTCGTCGTTTAACCAAAGAAATCAGAATTCAGGCTAAATATGATCGTAGCTTAGAATGTCTTAAACGTATCAACCAAGCCGGCTTACGTACAAAATCTGGTATTATGCTGGGCTTTGGAGAAACCGAAGATGAGGTTTTTGAGGCAATGGATGATTTACTGGAAGCTGGTGTTCATATTTTAACTGTCGGACAATATCTACAACCAACAAAAAATCACCACGCAATTATTGAATTTATCCACCCTGACCAATTTGCGCGATACAAAGAAGTTGGGTTGGCTAAAGGATTCAGATATGTTGAAAGTGGACCATTGGTTCGTTCTTCGTATCACGCTGAGAAACATTTGTTCCCATTATAAATCTAACCTGATTTCACTTGAAGAAACGTTTAATGCTATCGGAAGATGAACTTGTTACCGGGCTGAAGCAAAAACAGAAGCTAGCAATTGAGGCCTTGTACAATATGTATTCATCCGCATTAAATGGTATAATCTTTCGGATAGTTCAATCAGAAGAAGAAGCCAATGATGTATTGCAGGAGGTTTTTCTGAAGATTTGGGAAAAGGCGGTAAGTTATGATGTATCAAAGGGACGTTTATTCACTTGGATGGCCAATATAGCCCGTAACCAAGCGATAGACAGGCTTCGTTCTAAATCTTTCCGGAATGATAGTAAAAACCAGGATTTGGATAACAACGTAAATACTATTGATTATCTGAACAATGTTTCACTTTCACCAGAGCACATCGGAATCAAGGATTTATTGCTAAACCTGAAACCCGATCAAAAGGCTATTGTGGAAATGATATACTTCCAGGGTTTTAAACAAAGTGAAGTTGCGGAAGAATTAAATATTCCATTAGGAACCGTGAAAACCCGGTTGCGCATGGCAATTATGGAATTACGTAAATTTTTTAATTGATTTTAGCTGTGGACGTAAAAGAATATATTGAATCCGGGATACTTGAAATGTATGTTTACGGAGCTCTTTCAGAAGCTGAATCACAGGAAGTGATAGCCATGGCGGCCAATTACCCTGAAATTGCAGAGGAACTGGCTAAAATTGAAGAAAATCATGAAAGTACATCTTTGGCAATGGGAATTGAGCCAAGTTCGATTACAAAGCAACAGATCATGTCTCAAATAACCAATACCAAAGTAGACAAACCGATTATTCCTCTCTACCCAACGAGATTATTTGCCTATGGAATGGCGGCCTGCTTAACCTTATTATTGATTAGTAGTATTGCGGCTTTTACTTATTGGGAACGTTGGCGTTCATCACAACGTGAGTTACTGACTGAGCAAGCATCTAATGCCCAAATAGCAGCTAGCATGGCATCCATGAAAGATGACATGAATACTTACCGTGGAGTGTTACACAACCCCGATGTAAAAAAAGTTCATTTAGCATCAACCTCTTCTTTCCCCGGAAATGAAATCATGGTTTATTGGAATAGTAAAAGTGCCAATGTGATGGTTGATATGCTTAACCTACCTGAAAATGACAGTGAGCACCAATATCAACTGTGGGCCATAGTTGATGGAAAACCAATTGATGCAGGAGTTTTTGATGTGAAGAAGAACCAGAAAACAATGTTCAAAATGAAAGATATCAAAGGAGCTCAGGCATTTGCTGTAACGCTTGAACCTCGTGGCGGAAGCAGAAACCCTTCTATGGACAAAATGTACGTAATGGGGAAAATATAGGTTTGGATTACACTGATTTTTGTTTGATCACACCAATTCCTTTTTGATTTTTCTTCCTGACTGAATGATTAATCGTGTTTTACTATTGAATACATTACCTTGTTTATCTCTGTGGCTAATTGGCTCGCAGGAATAACATTTATTCCCATTCTTCTGACAATTTCACATCCCGCTTTCCCGTGTAAATAGACTCCTGCAATTGCAGCCTGTGGTGCGAAATAGCCTTGAGCTAATAATGACGCTATAACACCTGTTAATACATCTCCCGAACCTCCGGTTGCCATCGCAGGCGTTCCAGTAAGATTAAAATAGAGGGAACCGTTAGGAGTTGCAATGATCGTATACCGATTTTTAAGTACAATTATCAAATCCCGTTCCCGGGCTTGTTCCTGCATGGTTATTAACCTAGAATGCCAACTAAAGTGCTCGCCAAACAAACGATCAAATTCTTTAACATGTGGTGTAATGATAGATTGTTCAGGCAAAAGGTTGAACAATAACTGATCATCCGAAAGCATGTTCAACGCATCGGCATCCAATACAATTGAACCTCTAAAGTTCTGGAGTGTTAAGCTTAGTAATTCCTTTGCTGTAAGATTTTTTCCTAAACCTGGTCCTATAGCGATTGCATCATAATTTTTCCAATCGATTTTTGAATGGTCATCGGGAATTGCCATCACTTCAGGTAACCGGCTGTTTAAGGCAGTTAACCCTGATGCAGGAATAAACGCAGTTGTTAAGCCACTTCCTGTATTTAAGCTTGCTTCAGCGCACAACAATGCCGCGCCCATGGTTTCCGGTTGCCCAGCAATAATTAGTGTATGTCCGTATGTTCCTTTATAACTAAAATTATCTCGTACCCTAATTATTTCTTTTATATCAGCCTCTTCTATAATAACTTTATCGCTAACACAATGCTGTATAAAGTGCTCATCCAGTCCAATGTCAACCACTTCCCATTGCTTAATAAACGGTGACGATTCTGGAAGTAGAAAATTTAGTTTTGGACGTTGAAATGAAATAACAAGATCTGATTTCAGGATGACGGCATCTTTATCGATCAATTGATCAGCAAACATCCCGGTTGGGATATCCACTGCAATGACATTCTTTTCAAAACCATTCAGTTGTTCAACCCAAAGGGCAATACTACCTTCTAAAGGTTTATTTAAGCCTGATCCTAAAATAGCATCAATAATTACCTCAGCTTGATTAGGAGGAAACTCCATTCCATCCTGAATAATTTCATATTGAATTGATGTTTTTTTTAGTCGACGTAAGTTTTCTTCAAAATCAGGAGTTGTTTTAAAACTGTGTTGCAGAATAATAACGCTTATATTTCTATACTTCTCTGCATTTAGCAGGCGCGCTACAGCCAGGCCATCTCCTCCATTATTACCGGTTCCACAATAAACAGCAATTGAAGTATGCTTGTGAGGTACTTCAATCATAAATCGTTGAACAAACGCCTTACTCGCCCGTTCCATCAAATCAATGGAGGCAATGGGTTCATGAGCTATGGTATAGGCATCAGCCTCACGAGTTTGTGTTGCGGAGATAATCTTTTTCATCGTTAGTTGAAAATTACATCAATTTACACAAACCAAAATTTCACCTTATTACAAGTTCATTTCTTTTTTCAGAAATTCTCCGGTAAAGCTTTTCTTACTCTTAGTCAATCCTTCGGGAGTTCCTTCAAACACAATTGTACCACCGCCTCTTCCACCTTCAGGTCCCAGATCAATGACATGGTCGGCTACTTTAACAACATCCAGATTATGCTCAATAACCAAAACAGTATTGCCTTTTTCCACCAATTTATTCAATACACCCAACAGCACACGAATATCTTCAAAGTGCAACCCTGTTGTTGGTTCATCTAAAATGTAAAATGTTTTTCCCGTATCTTTTTTAGAGAGTTCAGTAGCCAATTTAACTCGCTGAGCCTCTCCTCCTGACAAGGTAACCGATGACTGCCCAAGTGTAATGTAACCTAAGCCGACATCAAGTAATGTTTTTATTTTACGATAAATAGCAGGAATATTTTCAAAAAACGGCACAGCATCTTCTACACTCATATCCAACACATCACTGATCGATTTGCCTTTATAACGAACCTCTAATGTTTCACGGTTATAGCGTTTTCCCTGGCACTCTTCGCATTTCACTAACACATCAGGCAGAAAGTTCATTTCAATAACCTTCATTCCCGCACCCTGACAGGTTTCGCATCTTCCGCCTTTTACGTTGAAAGAAAAACGTCCGGGTTTATATCCTCTGATTTTTGATTCAGGCAATTGCGTATACAAATTCCTGATATCAGAAAACACTCCGGTATAAGTGGATGGGTTTGAACGAGGTGTACGTCCGATTGGTGTTTGGTCAATTTCGATTACCTTATCGATATGTTCCAATCCTTCGATTTTTGAATACTCCAATGGCTTCTTCTTTGCATTGAAGAAATATTGGTTAAGAATTGGATAAAGAGTTTCTGTAATTAAAGTTGATTTACCACTTCCTGAAACTCCAGTAACTCCAATAAATTTACCTAAAGGAAATTCAACTGAAACATTTCTTAAGTTGTTTCCTTTTGCCCCAATCAGTTTTAACAGGTGACCATTACCATCCCGACGTTTTGCAGGAACTTCAATACCCTTAACCCCGTTTATATAATCGGTTGTTATCGTGTGAAAATTCAACAATTGGTCTGGAGGTCCTTGAGCAACAACCTCTCCTCCATGCACACCCGCGGCAGGCCCCATATCAATTACATGGTCAGCCTCAATGATCATATCTTTATCGTGCTCAACCACTAATACAGTATTGCCTACATCTCGCAAACTTTTTAAAGCTTCAATCAAACGGGTATTATCACGCTGATGCAGCCCAATACTTGGTTCATCTAAGATGTAAAGCACATTGACCAATTGCGAACCAATCTGCGTTGCCAAACGAATTCGTTGTGCTTCTCCACCAGAAAGTGTTCTTGCTGTTCGGTCAAGCGTCAGGTACACTAAACCAACGTCTAAAAGAAATCCAATACGAGCCCTGATTTCTTTCAAAATTTCGTGGGCAATAATATTTTTTCGTTCCGATAAATGCTCTTCTATATTTTCAAACCATTGCTTCAAGGTGCTTACGTCCATGCAGCTTAGTTCAAAAATATTCTTATCATTAATTTTAAAATGCAAGGCTTCTTTTTTCAAACGAGCGCCATGACATTCCGGACAAACCCTAAGCGTTCTGAAACCTTCCAGATCCGTTCCGTTTTCATCATCCTTCCGGTTTTCCTGCTGTTCTTCCAGTGTTTTAATCAGACCATCAAATGTAACCTGGTAGTTTTGAGTGTTGTGACTACCGTACTTTACAGGAACTGAAATGATATCCGGAGCACCGTTAAGAATAATATCTTTTACTTCCGGCGACAATTTTTCAATTGGGGCCGATAGAGAGAACTCATATTTCTTAGCTAAGGCCTTCAGCATTTGGAACATCCATGTTTCACGGTATTCTCCTAAAGGCGCTAAGCCTCCTTCTATAATGCTTAACTTAGGATTGGGTATTACCGAATGTTCGTCGACTTCTAACACATATCCTAGTCCACTGCATTTAGGACAGGCGCCATATGGTGAGTTAAATGAGAACGTATTAGGCTGCGGTTCATCATAAGAAATTCCTGTAGTCGGACACATCAAAAACTTCGAGAAATGAGAAACGTTATTTTCCTTGTCAGCAATTTTGATGATGCCTTTAGCTTGTTTCATGGCAGCAGCAACAGAATCAACAATGCGTTTTCGGTTATCTGCTTTGGCTTCAACCCTATCAATTACAATCTCAATATCGTGGATTTTATAACGATCTAACTGCATTTTGGGCGTTACATCCAAAATCTCATTATCGACCCTAACTTTCGTATATCCTTGCTTGCGAATTTGCTCAAACAGTTCGCGATAATGACCCTTTCTTCCCTTTACAACCGGAGCTAATATATTAATGCCCTTACCATCATATTGCTCCATAATGGTATTGATAATTTGTTCCTCCGACATTTTTTGCATCAGCTCGCCGGTATTGTACGAATAGGCATCCGCAATACGTGCATACAACAAGCGCAAAAAATCATAGATCTCTGTAATTGTTCCAACCGTTGAACGAGGGTTCTTAGAGGTAGTTTTTTGTTCAATCGCAATTACCGGACTCAAGCCTGACACTTTATCCACATCAGGACGCTCCATACCACCCATAAACTGACGGGAGTAGGCACTAAATGTTTCCATATAGCGTCGTTGCCCTTCAGCATAGATTGTATCAAATGCTAATGACGATTTTCCACTACCACTCAGTCCGGTAATTACAACCAGCTTATTACGAGGAAAGGAAACATCTATATTTTTCAGATTATGAACACGGGCACCGTAAACTTCAACTTCGGCCTGCTCACCTAAATCGGTAAAATTTTCACTCATTTTTTCTGAAAGATGATCTGTTATTAATGGCCATCAAGAACCAGCCAAACAACTTTCATTGTTGCATGAGTGCTAAACTCAATGCTGGTTTTTTTAGCAAGAAACATGATATGGTCGCAAAGATAAGGAAATAATATTACGGGTAAGGGTTTGATATTGCGTGTTATTCAATACTCATGATTATTTTTTTAGTAAAATCCGGGTAACTGTATTGTTGCATACTTACCTTAAACCTTATTACGTTTTATAAATCTATCTTTGAAATAACTAAACTAACATACGTGAAATTGACTTTATTATCATTTAGTAAGAAACTGGGAATCTTACTTATTCTATTCATCTTGGCAGCGTTTTCAGCTAATGCCCAAAATAACACTTCAACCAAAGTTGCCACTTCAGGGAAAATTTCAGGTAAAATTATCGACTCACAAACGCAGCAAGCGTTAGATTTTGTAACTATTTCCCTATTAAAATCAACTGAAACGGCAGCTTCAAAAGGTACTTATACCAATGAGAGTGGCGAATTTCTTTTCCAAAAAATTCCATTTGGTGCTTATAAAATCACTATTAGCTACGTTGGGTATGAAACCATTACTTTAAACAATATCGCTATCAATGAAGGTAAACCTACTATAGACATTGGTGATCTGAAGCTTAAACAAACTTCCAACAAGCTTAATGAAGTTACTGTTACAGCACAACGAAGCCCTTTTCAGGTTGGTGCTGAAGGAGTAACGTATAATGTGGAAGAAAGTTTGCAAAACTCTGGAGCCACTGCTGTTGAAGCATTACAACGCATTCCTTCCGTACAGGTAGATGGTGATGGAAAAATTTCGATAAGAGGAAGCAGTGATATTAAAGTATTAGTCGATGGAGAACCAACAGAGCTTTCAAAGGTGCTGGATATGATACCAGCAAGTGCGTTGCAAAAGATTGAAGTACTAACTAGTCCGTCCGCAAAGTACAGTGCCGAAGGGTCTGGTGGTATCATCAATATTGTAACCAAGAACCGTGCAGGGCTGCGTGGCAGTAGTGCAGTTGTAGGCTTTAATGCTAATACCCGAAATCGTTATAGTGGCCGCTTAAGTGCTAATTATTATACACGCAAATTCTCCAGCTTTAACAATTATAATTACAGCCCATTTAGTAATAATACGGCAAGCGAATTACAACGTGAAAACTTTAGTGTAAACGGCACTACTTATTTAAACCAGTCGAGCATTGGTAACAATAGCGCTCAGAATCATAACTTATTTTCTAATAATACGTATCGTTTCAATCCGGCTAACAGTATGACATTTAATCTTGGACTTACGGTTAGCAACAATGATAATTACAACAGTTCACTAAGTAATCAACTTGATAAGGATAAAATTCAGTACCGTAATTTCAATAGAATTACTTCTTCGGGAAGTGACAATCTGACGATGAAAGCTGGTGTTGGTTATCGCCATGTTTTCATGGATAAGGGTCAGCAGAAAGCAGCAGAACGAATGACCAAGATGTCCGACTCAATGCGAATTGTAATGCAGAAAAACCCTGGCATGGCAGATTCTTTACGCCGTGTTATGCAAAATAATCCTCAAGGAATGCGAGATATGGTTCAACGTGCCGGCGGAGGAGCTGTTGTTCCGATGATGGGAAATGCCGGTGGTGGAGGCAGAGGCATGGGTGGAGGCCGTGGAATGAATGCATTTAGTTTCCAAAGCATGAAGGAGTTTAAAACGGAGATCAACTATTCTAGAACGAATCGCACAAGTAACAGCAATTACGATCAGTACAATTTTGTAAAGGAGTACGTTCCTGTCAATGACACTACATTACAAAGAACCTATAGCCGTGATTACACTAATTCAATCAACTTTAAGGCTGATTTAATTTGGCCTTTCAATCAGAATAAAAGCCGTTTTGAAGCGGGTATTAGCTCAGACTTATCACTAGACATGAACCGTTATAGGATCGACACATTAGGCAGCAATGGCTTTAATGAAGTTGATTCACTTCGTAATGACTTCGATAAAAATGATTTGATTAGTTCGGGATATCTTCAGTTCACACAATCGTTAGGTAAATTTACCATTACAGCAGGTTTACGTCTGGAACAATACAATCTGGTTGTTAATAACCTTGTTTCTCCCGATAAAGACTTTGATAAACCTTTTCTGACTCTCCATCCAAGCATAAACGTAATGTATAAAATTGATGATATACAGAGTTTGCGTTTTGGTTACAGCAACAGGATTAACCGCCCAACAATGGACCAGCTTAATCCTTATGTCAATATAACAGATCCGTTAAATATAAAAGAAGGTAATATCAATCTTAATCCTTCCCGCGGTAACACTTTCGAGTTGGGTTATAACCGTTTTACCGGTGTGGGAAGCATTGGTACCTCATTGTATTACCGTCAAACAGATGATATGATTACCAGCTATACAGTTGTTGGCCCAAGGAATATCTCTAATACTACTTATTTCAACCTGGGTCAAAATAAAGCATGGGGTGTTGACGTAAATGGTAGCATCATGTTTTTTGCAGGAAAGCTGAATATCAATGCTGGAGCAGGTGTTAACAGGAATATCTTTACGAACAGGCTACAAAGTGAGCAAAACCGTGACAGGTATAGTTATAATGGTAATGCTGACGCAAGATTAACATTGCCTAAAAACTGGAACTTTGGAGCTAATATTCGTTATTTTGGACCACAGGCATTTGTTCAGGGTTATACCAAAGGCTATGTTACTGCTGGAGCTGACTTGAGAAAAAGCTTCCTGAACAGAAAACTTAACTTCACGTTGAGTGCCGACGATTTATTTAATACCCGCAATGCGGCAAGGATTACTTCAGGACAGTTTGTTCAGACTAGTAAGAATCAAACGATCAGCCGTGTGATCAGAGTTGGTCTTAACTATAATTTAGGTGGATTTAAATCTGCCGGTGGGCCTCCGCGATAAGAAAGTCAAAATCAGCTGATAATAAAACAAAAAGCCGCCCAGGTTGAACCGGGGCGGCTTTTTAAATTTCACCTACTGCACTAGTTTCTTGCAGTATTCTGTTTTACGTTCTTTAAAGAGGAATAACCAACGCGCTTAAGCATATTGGTAATAAACTCCGGACTGTAAGCATATAAATTACTCAAGTTGATCGAATAACCTGCTGAAACAGTTTTAATGGGAGTTTGATTAGTTACAATGTTTACTTTGTTTTTGTTGATAGCCGTTTTCATGGCAACTAACTTGTAAACGTAGCTCGATGTTTCTTTATTGAGCTGTAACTTAAAGTAATCATCCTCATTTTGTTGCTTCGTATGCCTTTGAAGTCTTGTAGACCCAATGTTGTACGCTGCTGCAACCATCGTCCATGAACCGAATTGTTTATACAAAACTTTCAAATAACGACAAGCTGCATCTGTTGATTTTACAGGATCATAGCGTTCATCAACGCCATTTCCTACAGCCAATCCAAAGTGACGCGCCGTGCCTGGCATAAACTGCCAAAATCCGGCTGCTCCTTTTGCAGAAGTGTCTGTACTGAAGCCTGACTCAATTAGCGGGACATATTTAAAATCCTGAGGTATTCCATGCTTTGCCAGAATAGGCTCAATCACTTTAAACCATCTCTTTGCTTTTACTCTTGCAGTATAAACTTGACGATTTGTCATGTTTGTACGATGCAATGTGGCAAAAAACCGCTTTTTTACTTGGGCGTCTTGTAACGGGATTTGCTCTCCGGCAAAGTCCGGTACTACTGGTGACACCTTTGTACTTGCTGATGTAGTGCTCAGATTTCCCTTATTAATGGAAAATCCAGAATTTGAATTAAAGAACAATAAATTAATGAGAGCGAACACTATTACACCAGAAGCACACGCAATGAAGTGCTTTCTTATCATAGTCATTAAATCTAAGCAAGATTAAAATACATTAATCTCTGTTAAACTTATATCTTATTTAACCGGCATGTTATCAATTATCATACCAGTTAATTGTTTTTATATCCAGTTAAACAATCTGCCTGCACGAGCAATCAATTTCTTTTTTGAGCTGCCTGTTTTTGGCTGAATTGGTTCTGTTATTGGTTTAGGAGATTGATTGCTAGCATTTGGGTCAACCAATCCGGTTAATGCACCTAAACTTAACAAGCCAATACTACCTATTCCTTGCATATCAGCTACTCTTACTGATGAACTGCTAAAGTAAGGATCGTAATCATCTGCATTTTGAAAAACGTGTTTAAAAACTAACACCTTGTACACATAATTACCAGTCTCTTTATTTAACTTAAGATCAAAGTAGTCTTCTTCATTCTGACGATTCATTGCAGATTCTAAGGCACCGTGTCCTACATTGTAGGCAGCAGCAACCAGTGTCCACGAACCAAGTCGCTCATAAAGATCATTTAAGTAACGGCACGCAGCGATAGTCGATTTAACAACATCTTTCCGATCGTCTCCTTTTTTACCTACACGTAAACCATATGCACGCGCAGTTGCTGGCATAAATTGCCAAAACCCTACCGCACCAGAACGTGAACGAGCGTTTCTGTTGAACCCTGATTCAATCGCTGGTATAAATTTAAAATCGTCGGGAATACCGTATTGGGTTAAGATTGGTTCAATTACAGGAAACCATTTCGATGAAAGGTTCTGTAGATTTTCGATAAAGCTATGTGAAACTCTTGTATTAAGATTTCTGATAAACTTGTCATAAACAATATCGTTATCGAAAGGTACAGCTTCACCGGAAAACGCCAATGCTTCAATCAAATAACTTTGTGATGATTTATAGTCCGATTGCTTCATTACTAAAGCTGAACTAAATGGATCATCCGGTTTGTCTTTACTATTAGTGGCTCCAAAAACTGAAACCGAGAACGCAAGTAAAAGTGCGCAAATACTAAAGTGTTTCTTCATTCTATTTCTATAAAACCTTTTAGGTGATTAACACTTGGGAGGGATATAATAAGCCCTTCCCCACACAATTCCGGCGACAAAAGTAAGCGATATTTTGTTGACAGACAAGCTTTTGCAAGAAAACTAAAAATATTAGTTAAATTTTTTATACAAATTTTAGCAAAAATCGAGGTTTAATGATTGTTAAACCTCGATTTCTTAAAAGGCATTTTTTTTCAAAAAAAATTAAGTTCCATTCAACGTTCGATGACAAATTAAATGCGTACTTTTGCCCCAATTTAAAATTGGAAGGCCAGATTATTAAGCCGTTAAATATTCAATCGGTTAGCAAAAAGGCATTCCATTTATTTTTTTCATAGTTAATCTTATAAGAAATGAACAGACCAAGGAAAAGTCGTGAAGACATCTCCGCAAAACGTGGACGAGGGGATAGTGCAGGAAAAAGAACAAGCAGACCGGCAGGAACAAGCCGTGATGAGAAAAAATCATTTAGCAACGACCGTACAGAACGTTCTGGTGAACGTAAATCATTCAGAAGCGAAGGTGAACGTAAATCTTACGGCGACAGATCGGAAAGAAAATCATTTAGCGGCGACCGTGAACGCAAATCGTATGGCGATCGTCCAGAAAAGAAATCATTTGATAACGAACGCAAGTCATATGGCGAACGCTCTGCCGATAGAAAATCATTTGGCGGAGATCGTGAACGCAAGCCTTACGGAGATCGTTCTTCAGACAGAAAATCATTTAACGGCGACCGTGAGCGTAAACCTTATGGAGATCGTGGCGAAAGAAAATCATACGGTGAAGACCGTGAGCGTAAATCTTACGGAGATCGCTCCTCAGATAGAAAATCGTTTAGTGGAGATCGTGAACGCAAACCATACGGTGATCGTGGCGAACGTAAATCATTCGATGGAGATCGTGAACGTAAATCATATGGTGATCGTAGCGAGCATAAATCATTCGATGGAGATCGTGAACGTAAATCATACGGCGATCGCTCATCAGATAGAAAATCATTCAGCGGCGATCGTGAGCGCAAACCTTACGGTGATCGTGGTGAACGCAAATCTTACGGTAATGACAGAGAGCGTAAGCCATATGGCGATCGTTCATCCGATAGAAAATCGTTTAGCGGAGATCGTGAACGTAAACCATTCAACGCAGAAGAAAGAGCTAAGAAATACGAACGCGATTACAACGAAAGAAAACATCCTTCTAAAAATTTCAAGGATAGAGGATTCAGAGACAGAAAACCTTCTAGCAAAAGAAGAGATGATCAACCTGAAAACTTTGATGAAATCCGCTTAAACCGTTATATCGCTAATGCAGGAGTTTGCTCACGCAGAAAAGCTGACGAGTTAATTGAATTAGGCGAAATATCTGTTAACGGACAAGTTGTTACCGAATTAGGTTATAAAGTTAATGTGAGCGATACCGTTCATTTTAATGGCCAGTTGCTGCGTCGTGAGAAAATGGTTTATGTACTGTTAAATAAGCCTAAGGATTACATTACTACAACAGATGATCCGCGCGAGCGTAAAACCGTTATGGACCTTATTCAAAAGGCATCAAGTGAGCGTATTTATCCAGTTGGTCGTTTAGATAGAAACACCACCGGTTTATTATTATTAACAAATGATGGTGATTTGGCTGAGAAATTAGCTCACCCTAAAAACCAAGTTCCTAAAATTTATCATGCTACCTTAAACAAAAGTTTCCGTCAGGATGATTTTGAACGTTTAGAAGCAGGTATTGAGTTAGAAGATGGTTTTGTTAAACCTGATGACCTATCTTACGTAGAAGGAGCCAGCAAAAAAGAAGTTGGTATCCAGATTCACAGTGGTAAAAATCGTATTGTTCGTCGTATTTTTGAACAAATGGGCTATGAGGTTGAAAAACTTGACCGTGTAGTTTATGCAAATCTTACCAAAAAGGACCTTCCTCGTGGACGTTGGAGATATTTAAGCAAAGAAGAATTGCTTTTCGTTAAACGCTTAGTGAAATAACGTTTAACATCAGAATAAGAAAAAGCTGTCTCAGTAAATACTGTTGACAGCTTTTTTTATACATTCATTTTTGTAAACAAAAAAAGCCATCCCGGTTAAACCGGGATGGCTTTCTATATTTTAAACAACAGCCTGTTTACTTTTTTCTATCACCTCCTTATAAAACTCTTCATAAATAGGCATGATGTAACTTATGTCAAACTCTTTGGCGCGGGCTAATGCTGCAGCTTTAAAAGTGGCTAATCGCTCATTATCTTCCAGAATATAGATCGCATTCTTGGCCATATCAGTCACATCACCTACATTACTCATAAAGCCTGTAACCCCATGTACATTCAGTTCAGGCATACCACCGGCATTCGAGCATATCACCGGAACTTGACAAGCCATGGCTTCCAATGCCGCCAATCCAAAACTTTCATTTTCCGATGGCATAATAAACAAGTCTGAAATGGAGAGAATCTCTTCTACCGCTTCCTGTTTTCCTAAGAAACGTACCTGATCGCAGATGCCTAATTTACGGCAAAGCTGTTCAGCATTTACACGTTCCGGACCATCTCCTACCATCAATAACTTAGCAGGTACCTTTGTCACTATTTTCGCAAATACCTCCACCACATCTGTTACACGTTTAACAGCCCTAAAATTAGACGTATGGGTAATGATCTTTTCACCATTAGGGGCAATCGCCTTTTTAAAGTGGTCACGTGGTTTTAAGCTGAATCGGCGGAAGTCAATAAAGTTAGGAATCACTTTAATGTCATTCTCTATATCAAAATGCAGATAGGTATCTGCTTTTAAATGTTCTGAAACAGAAGTAACCCCATCAGACTGGTTAATAGAAAACGTTACTGCCGGCTTGTAAGTTATATCTTTCCCTACCAGGGTAATATCAGTACCGTGTAAGGTAGTTATAAAAGGGATGTGAATTCCGTTTGAAGCCAAAATCTGACGGGCCATATAGGCTGCAGAGGCATGTGGAATTGCGTAATGAACATGCAAAAGATCCAGACCTTCATACTTTACTACATCAACAAGTTTGCTTGCCAAGGCTAATTCGTACGGTGGATAATCGAATAACGGGTAATTACTTACTGAAACTTCATGGTAGAATAGGTTTTCTGAGAAAAAGTCGAGCCTTGCTGGCTGACTATAGGTTATAAAGTGCACCTTATGGCCCTTTTCAGCCAATGCTTTTCCCAATTCGGTGGCTACTACTCCGCTACCACCAAAGGTAGGATAACATACAATTCCGATCTTCATTTATATAATAGGTTTACTGTCGATCTCACAAATTCATTTGCAGTTCGAAGTTACAATTAAAAATAGGTGTTTTAATAAACATTAAACTAAAGACCTAAGCAATTGTTTTTACAATTTATATGAAATCGGTCGTATTTAATTAATAGTATGAAATATCGTAAATACTACTGGAGATGGTCCTAATCTCGGGATAATTATCGGTTCTGTATTTGTAGTTAATCCCTTCAATTCCCATTGTACGATTAAGCCATTTAGCTATTCCATATGTCATATTATTGGTAGGGTTTAAGTATTGTAATTGATTTAGCATACCTCCATCGTTTATTGGTTCAATATACTTCCAATATTCAAAGAAAATCAGGTATAACACTTCGATGTTCCTGACATTTTTATAGGATGAGTTCTTATTATCATAAGAAAAATAGCTATTTTGGAAAGCTTTGGTTTGATTTCCATTAAACACACATTCATAAGTTACGTTCCCCTTAGCATCATGCTTAAATTCAACCCTGCTCGCCACTGTACTATCCATGTTTAACCATTCTATTTTATCTAAAAGTCCACCTGTATTATAGTTGCACAGTGCGAGTCTTTGCGGTGAATTGTTAAAATATGTCTTTATTCCTGAAATTTTCCCCGACGCATTTGTTGAATACTCATGTTTAAGAACAAAAAGTGGGGCACCGTTACGGTAAAAACTGTAGGTACATCCAGCAATATTTTCATTCAAATCATAAGAGATTGTGATTTTTTGAGATATTCCCAGATTTGAGACTGTGATATATTCTTGTAATTTATTGGTTCCATTCAAATAACTAAAGTTCTCATCATAAAGGAAACCACTATCCATATGAATAAGCTTTAACAATGGTTTGGTTTCAATTAATGGTTGAGGTTTTTTTCCGGAAGGTGATTCATCAATATCTTTCTGACAGCTTGCCATAAAGATAAATAAGCCTAATAGGCAAATAATAGAAGAGCGAATTTTCATAATCAAGTAGATAAATAGTAGATTATCTACAAGTTATAAAAAAGGCGTAAGAAATAAAGGATAGCAATTTAATTATTGCTTTAAAATTGCATCGTAAACAACCTGATGAATTTTAGGACGGATACCCATTCCACCAAGTTTATTGTTATCTGCATCAGGACAAACACGATTGGAAAGAAAAACATAGGTTAAATTGTACTTGGGATCAGACCAAACACATGTTCCGGTAAAACCGGTATGACCAAATGTGTCATCAGAAACTTCCTTGGCCGTTGCTCCATAAGAACGCTCTTTCATGGAAACTTCAGGCTTATCAAACCCTAAGCCCCTTCTGCTGATTGTTGGATTCTGATAGGCAATGAATTTTTGAATAGTTTCCGGACGAAAGTATTGTTGACCGCCATAGATTCCTCCATTCAAAAGCATTTGCATCAATACAGCAAGATCATTAGCTGTCGAAAACAAACCAGCATGTCCGGCTACTCCACCACTCATAGCAGCTCCGGGATCATGCACATCACCTAAAAGCAATTGATGACGAAACCATTTATCATTTTCTGTTGGAATTAACCTGTTTAATGGCAAATGATAGCGAGGATTAAAACACATGGTTGATAAACCAAGTGGCTTATAAAAATTTAAGGCTACATAATCCTGTAATTTTTGTCCGCTTACATCCTGCAAAACCTGTTGCATGAAATACATACTCAAATCACTATAAACATATTTTCCAGGTGTATTTAACCTAGACGCTAACATCCGGGGAAGCATAACCTTCTCAAAGAAGCCTTTGCGCAAATAAAAGTCTTGTGCTACGCGTATAGGAAAATTAGCCGTTGAATCATACTCGTACTCGTCACCACTTAAATGATTATGAAAAGCAACCATGGGAGTTAAACCTGCCTGGTGAGTCATCAGGTTTTTCAATAATATACCCGACTTATCATAATTTCTGGCGGCAGGTACGTATGTACCAAAAGAATTATCCATATCAATGCGCCCTTGTTCATATAAACGCATGATTCCCTGAGTGGTGGCAGCAATTTTAGTAATGGAAGCTAAGTCGAATACATCTGTAGTTTGTTCAGGTATTAACTTATCATATGTATGAAAACCAAATGCTTTCTCGTAAATCACTTTTCCATCTTTAGCAACTAACACTAGACAACCCGGATATGCTTGCTTATTAACACCATCCAATGCAATGGAATCGATCTTGTTCAGGTCTGATGTTTTGATTCCTGCTGCTTCAGGCATTGCATATTCAAGTCGCGTTGCTTTTGTTGTTACCCCATCACCTTTTTTAAAACCTACCCCAACAGTTACAGGTAACTTACCACTTAAGCCAATACCACCCATAATTGCCTGTGCAGCAAGGTTTCTGGCTAAAGAATTATCATCATAGCCAATCAAGATAGCCGGAACATAATCAAAATTGGTAATGCAATATGGATTTCCAAAAACGGTTAAGATCACATTACTTGTTTTACTTAATTGTACGATCAGTTTTCTGGCGTTTTCAGAAATTGCAAAATTGTCTTTAACATTTGTATCAATACTGTGTAGCCCGATGATAATGGTTTGTACACCTGTTAATGATTTCAAAAGACTATTATAAGACGAATCTTCATCATTCATCCAAACATTGTAGCGCTGTACGGGTCCGTAGCGGGCTAACGTATTCAGAAATGAATTATCTAATTCTGCACCTATACTTACTGCTGCTATTTTTTGTTTCTCAACATCAACAATTGGTAGCAGGCTCTTTTGATTTCGAACTAAGGTCAATGAATTTTTCACTAACTCGTAATTGAGGTATTTAGCATCATTCGTTTTAATATCTGCAATGACATTTTTTGTATCCAGCGGTGTTCTCAGATTTAATCCAACCGCATATTTGGCGGCTAAAACCTTTTTCACCTTAGCATCAATTTCTATCCATGACAACCGTCCCCGCTGTATGGCCGTTTTAATTCCGGCAACAGTTGCAGGAATGCTTTCAGGGTTTAACAGAATATCATTCCCTGCAATAAGCGATTTTACGGCCGACTCTGTTGAAGAGAAATTACCATTTGCAGCCTTCATGTTCAAATCATCAGTAATCACCAATCCTTTAAAACCGATTTGGTTCTTTAGTAATGTTGAACATAAATTGTAAGATTGACTGGCAGGGTTTCCACTTTTGTCATAAGCAGGTACATTAATATGCCCTACCATTACCCCCATTAATCCAGCTGGAATTAATTGTTTGTAGGGATAAAGCTCTACAGAGTCCATTGTAGCAACACTTCTGAACAATGTTGGCAGTGAGGTATGAGAGTCATCATCCGTATCTCCATGACCTGGAAAATGCTTTGCACAAGCAATAACGCCACCGTCTTGCAACCCTTTCATATATTGAATCGACCGTTTGGTCACTTCGTGCTTGTCACTTCCAAAAGAACGTGTACTAATTACCGGATTCCATTGATTGCTATTAATATCTAAAACAGGAGAAAAACTCATGGTAGCACCAACTCTACGCAGCTGACGAGCCATTTCTTTCCCAAATTCGTAAATCAATTTATCATCTGTGATTGCGCCTAACGTCATTTGGCGAGGAAAGCTGATCGTGCTATCTAAGCGCATTGACAAGCCCCATTCTGCATCCATCGAAATTAATAAGGGTATTGTCGCTCTGGACTGATAATAATTGACCATGTTTACTTGCCTTTGCGGACCACCCTGTGCAAACATTAACCCACCAATATGATAATATTTTATCAGCTCCTCAATCCTGCCAACCTGACTTCTGTCTGCACGTGAATAAGCTGTTATCATCATTAATTGCCCCAATTTTTGATCGGGGGTTAACGTTCGAAAAACCGAATCGACCCAATTAGATGAGGTGGTCAATTGATTTATTGAAATTGGATTAACAGTTTGAGATTTTGCAGAAAGACAAAAAAGAGTGGTAAAGAGCAGTAAAGATGATCGCAAAAAACGTGTCGGCATTGTTTTTACGGAATATTTATTTGTTAGCAGTGAAATTTATATTTTTACAAAAACCATAACAGTTGCCGGTCTTTTTGTTAATATTTTGATAATAAACAAAGTAAAAAAGTCCTGCAACGCTAATCAATCGTCGCACCGACAAAACTAAGTATTTTGTTGAAGAGTTAGCTCTTAGTACCAAGATATTAGTGGCAGGTATCAAAAAGGGGGCATTAAAACTCTTGAAGTATCAATTTGTTAATTAACAATCCGGATACCTGATCATCTATATTAGCAATACATACCAGCTTCCGACACAAAAATAAAACAAGCGCATGTCAGATATCATACAACTATTACCAGATTCAGTAGCCAACCAAATTGCAGCGGGGGAAGTAGTGCAGCGCCCGGCTTCAGCGGTAAAAGAGTTGATTGAAAACTCCATTGATGCAGGAGCAAGCGCTATTAAATTAATCATTAAAGATGCTGGCAAAAGTTTAATTCAAGTAATTGATGATGGCTGTGGTATGAGTGCAACAGACAGCCGTATGTCTTTTGAGCGACATGCCACATCTAAAATTCGTAAAGCTGAAGACCTGTTCGCCATCAGAACTATGGGTTTTCGTGGAGAAGCACTGGCTTCTATTGCAGCTGTTGCGCAGGTTGAATTGAAAACCCGTCGGCACGAAGATGAGATCGGCACGCAACTAATTATTGAAGGATCGGAGGTTAAATCGCAAGAAGCATGCAGCTGCAGTGCTGGAACTTCATTCGCTGCCAAAAACTTGTTTTTCAATATTCCGGCACGTCGCAACTTTCTGAAAAGCAATCCTGTTGAAATGCGTCATATTATTGATGAATTTCAGCGCGTTGCATTAGCTCATCCATCTGTTTTCTTTAGTTTGCATCATGATGGACAAGAGGTTTTTCACTTACCCAAAGGAACTTTAAAGCAACGCATTGTTCATATTTTTGGAAACAGTTATAATGAACGCCTGGTTCCAATGGAAGAACAAACCGATATAATCAGCATAAAAGGATTTATCGGAAAACCAGAGAATGCCAAAAAAACACGTGGAGAACAGTTTTTCTTTGTAAATAATCGTTTTATAAAAGATGCTTATTTGAATCATGCAGTCGCTACGGCTTATGAAGAGTTACTCCCTAACGACTCCTACCCGTTTTATGTATTGTTCATTAACATCGATCCTATACATATCGATATTAATGTTCATCCAACAAAAACTGAGATTAAATTTGATAATGAAAAAGTTATCTATGCGATTATCCGTTCGGCCGTTAAACGATCGTTAGGACAATACAATATTAGTCCGGCCATTGATTTTGATGCAGCGCCAAGTAGTACAGCACTTCGCGACTTTGTTCCTTCAACTGCCAATATAAAACTGCCTACGATTACAGTAAACCCTGACTTTAACCCGTTTGAACAAGATAATATTCGTTCAGGAGGGTCTTCATTCCGACAAACATCATCACCTTCACTTAACATGGGAAATTGGGAACAGCTGTATAAAATTGTACGGGAAGATGAAGGGAAAAAAGAAGTTCATACTCACCCCTTATTCAACCTACCGGAGCAAGAGACAGAATCTCCTAAATATAAGATCAACGAAAATCAATCGTTTCAGATACATAACAGGTATATTATATCACCTATCAAATCAGGTTTTATTGTAATAGATCAGCAAGCTGCGCACGAAAGGGTTTTATATGAACGTTATTTAAATTCACTGGATACACATAAAGCGAATAGCCAACAGAGTTTATTTCCGCAGAATTTAGAACTATCACCTGCAGATTTTGAGCTATTAAAAGAAATGATGGATGAAATCAAAGCGTTAGGATTTGATATAAGGGAATTTGGCCGAAATTCAGTGGTAGTAGATGGGGTTCCATCAGACGTTGCAGGTGGAAATGAAGCATTATTATTAGAAAACCTGCTCGAAAACTTTAAGCAGAATGCAACAATTCTTAAATTAGATAAACGAGATAATTTAGCTAGATCATTAGCCAAAAACGCTTCTTTAAAAGCAGGCACACCACTAACAAAAGAAGAAATGACTTTGCTGATCGATGAGCTCTTTGCCTGCCAGATGCCAAAAGTTTCTGTAGCAGGCAAGCCAACTTTTATTACTATTGGTTTGGATGAATTACTGAAAAGATTCTCATCCTGATTTTAACTGATCGATAAACGTTTTTTTGAACTATTTAATGAGTAACTAACTTCTGCGGTAGACTTTTAAACGCAGTTTTAACAATTTATATGACAGAGTACAGACCGTCGCCTTTTGCGATGCTACCGCCAGTGGTTAAGAACATATTAATAATAAATGTGCTGTTTTTTATAGCCATGCGTGTTAATCCTATTTTACATGACTTTATTATTCGATATGGAGCAGCTTTTTACTTTGATTCACCTTTATTCAGAATATGGCAATTAATAACTTACGCTTTTTTGCAATATGATTTTGGCCATATATTCTTTAATATGTTTGCGGTGTTCATGTTTGGAAGTGTAATAGAAAACTATTTAGGTTCTAAACGGTTCTTTTCATATTATATGATTACAGCAATTGGTGCCATGATATTACAGTTGTCATTAAGTGCTTATCAGGTTTATCAACTAACGGGCACATTTATTCCTTATTCGCAAGAAACGGATATAACAAACCCGGTAGTTATGGCAAAAATTCAGGATATTTACAGCACTCCTACGATAGGGGCGTCAGGTGCAGTGTTTGGTTTACTACTCGCATTTGGGTTGTTATTTCCCGAATCATTATTGTATGTATATTTTTTCTTTCCGATAAAAGCTAAGTACTTTGTAATCATTTATGGTGCAATTGAGCTATGGATGGGCATCGCTAATCGCCCAGGTGACAACGTAGCTCACTATGCGCATTTAGGCGGCATGCTATTTGGTTTTATTTTATTAAAAGTTTGGAAAATTCGTAAGCCAGGTTCATATTATTGATCATGAGTTTAGTAGAAGAATTAAAACAAGTACTCTTCCGTCCGCAACGAAAACTTCATCAGTTTATCGCCATAAACGTTTTTGTGTTTTTTGCAATAAAGCTTATCGCTGTTTTTGAACTTCTGTTCAAAATGGAGCCAACTTTATCCACAAAAATTGTTTCCTATTTAGCAGTACCCGCTTCTCTTGATGCATTAATTAAGCAGCCATGGAGTTTGTTCACCTACATGTTTTTACATGAAGGATTCTTCCATTTGCTTTTTAACATGCTTGGCTTGTACTGGTTTGGCCAGTTATTAGAAGAATATATTGGGGGCAAAAAATTTGCATGGATCTATATTTTAGGAGGATTAACCGGAGGCGCGTTGTTCATCCTGATGTTCAATATATTTCCTGCGTTTGAAAACAATGCATTACTCCCACGCACATTAGGAGCATCTGCAGGTGTTCTGGCTATTGCAGTGGCTACTGCAACCCTATTACCTAACTATCAGTTCATGCTGTTCATATTTGGGCTGGTCAAAATCAAATACATTGTATTATTCTTTGTATTACTTGATTTAATAAATATTACCGGTGATAATGCTGGTGGACATATTGCACATTTGGGCGGCGCCATTTTAGGTTTTTGCTATGTCAAACAGTTACGGGCAGGAAATGATATTAGCTCTCCTTTTTCAACTCTCGGAAAAAAGATATCAAGCCTTTTTAAGAGAAAATCAAAAATGAAAGTTGCTTATAAGAACACGGAAAACGAACGTAAAAATGTTAGAAAGCAACCAAGTAAACAAGAAATCATTGACCGGATTTTAGACAAAATCTCCAAGACTGGTTACGAAGGACTAACCAAAGAAGAGAAAGAGATTTTGTTTAAAGCCAGCCAGGAAAAGGAATGAAGCATCATAAAAAGCGCAGTTTAATTCACAGATTTATATTTACTGCTAATCTCGTCACCGCTGCTTTTTTGGTGATTTGCTACTTAGCTCCCTATATAGATCCTATTTATTTTTGGCCTATTGCCTTTTTCGGCTTGGCCTACCCTTTTATTCTGTTACTGAATATTTTATTCTTTTTCTTTTGGCTAATTATTTGGCGACGCCCTGCTTGGATCTCCCTCTTTGTTATTGCAATTGGCTTCTCCATTCATCGGAACAGTTTTGGATTAAATATGCCCTATAATCTGGACCATAAACCAGACAACGCCATAAGAGTAATGAGTTATAATACTCATTATTTCAGGCCGATGAACAAACGCAGTAATGATGATTCAACCAAACATCAGATATTAGAGCTTATAAAAGAAGAACAGCCTGATATACTTTGTGTACAGGAGTTTTATTCACGAAAAAGGGGTAAATTCAATATCAAGGATAGTATTTTATCCATTTTAGATACAAAATATTATTACGTAAAAAAGATTATCGGCGATGAGTATGAATCAACCGGACTTGCCATTTTCTCTAAATACCCGATAGAAGCCGGTAAAGAAATTCCGTTTTCAAGTGATAAAACCGATAATACGTGTGTTTATGCTGATTTAAATATTAAAGGAAATATAGTTAGGGTTTTTAATATCCATTTGCAATCTATCAGTTTCCAACAGCAGGATTATGAATATTATCAAAAGGTTCGGGATTCCTTATCAACAGACAGAGTACTTACCCGCCGGATTGCCCGAATGCTGAAAAGAGCCTTCGAAAAACGAAGTATTCAAGCAAAACTAGTTTCGGAAGCCGTAAAAAGCAGTCCATATCCGGTTTTATTATGTGGAGATTTCAATGATACGCC
This sequence comes from Solitalea canadensis DSM 3403, assembly GCF_000242635.2. NCBI lineage: Bacteria > Pseudomonadati > Bacteroidota > Sphingobacteriia > Sphingobacteriales > Sphingobacteriaceae > Solitalea > Solitalea canadensis. Next base: position 5,057,579 of record NC_017770.1, on the reverse strand, counting down.
GGTTTCTTACGCCTTTCAAACGGTTTCAAAAGGAATGAATAATTCTTTTTGCCAAAAAGGTGTCGGTTTCGGAAAAACATATGGAGGAGCGTTTCCAAATTTCCAGATTGACTTTATTTTGTACGATAATAGCTTCGAAGCTCAGACCTATAAAATCATCCCTCAAAAACTTTCCGACCATTTTCCGGTTAGAAGTGATATAATTTTAAAAGAGTAAATCTTAATTAACATCAACGCACTCAAATTCTAACTATCAAAAACACAATATTGGTATAAAGATTGTTAATTTTGTGCCGTTTTCAACCAAGAGTAAAGAGATAAGCAATGCAGCAACCCATTTTTATTTACAATACGCTAAGCAGAAGTAAAGAAGAGTTTAAACCAATCAACAGCCCATTAGTGGGAATGTATGTTTGCGGTCCAACCGTTTATAGTGATGTACATTTGGGCAACTGTCGCACATTTATATCATTCGACATTGTTTTCAGATATCTTTCTCATCTAGGTTACAAAGTAAGATATGTCCGCAACATTACTGACGCAGGGCACCTTGAAAGTGACCAGGATTTTGGGGAAGATAAAATCGCTAAAAAAGCGAAGCTGGCTCAGCTGGAACCAATGGAAATCGTGCAAAAATACACTGTTGATTTCAGAAAAGTCATGGAAGTCTTCAATGCATTGCCACCGAGTATTGAGCCGACAGCAACGGGCCATATCATTGAGCAGATTGAAATGACTCGCACTTTGCTTGAAAACGGAGCTGCTTACGAAGTAAATGGAAGCGTTTACTTTGACGTTGAAAAATATAACAAGGAACAGAATTATGGCGTATTAAGCGGCCGTAATATTGAAGAGTTGTTAAATAATACCCGTGATTTGGGTGGACAAGAAGAGAAAAAAGGCCCATTAGATTTTGCGCTTTGGATCAAAGCTAAGCCCGTTCACTTAATGCAGTGGCCTTCGCCTTGGGGCTGGGGATTCCCAGGATGGCATCTCGAATGTTCGGCAATGAGCAATAAGTACTTAGGTGCACATTTTGACATACATGGTGGTGGAATGGATTTAATTCCGACCCATCATACAAATGAGATCGCGCAGAATATCGCCTTTTGCGGAAAGTCGCCGGCTAATTATTGGATTCACACCAATATGCTGACAGTGAATGGACAAAAAATGTCAAAATCATTAGGCAACAGTTTCCTGCCTCATGAATTGTTTACAGGAAATCACCCATTGTTGCAAAAAGGCTATAGCCCTACAGTTGTTCGTTTCTTTATGTTACAGGCGCATTACCGTAGCACATTAGACTTTTCTAACGAGGCTTTGGATGCATCTGAAAAAGGGTTTAAACGCATGATTTCTGCTTACGAGCTTTTGAAGGATCTTAACTCTTCTGACAGTTCGACTTCCGATATCAACGCATTGAAAACACGTTGTTATAATGCCATGAGCGACGATTTCAATACACCGATTGCCATTGCAGAATTATTCGAAGGTGTACGTATTATAAACTCGGTTAAAGCAGGTTCTGAAACAATTACTGCAGAAGATCTTGAAACGCTTACACAATTGTTCAATGATTTCTTATTCGACATCTTTGGATTACAAAAAGAAGAACATGGAAGCAATAACGTAGGAAAAGTACTTGATCTGTTAATTGATATGCGTAATAATGCTAAAGCAAATAAAGATTATGCTACTTCAGATACTATAAGAAACAAATTGCTTGAAATCGGCTATCAGCTAAAAGACAGCAAAGATGGCACTACATGGAGTGCCCTTTAATTAAAGACTGTCATAATATTTAAGGAGTGAAACCAATTGCTCCTCATTATTCAGTTTGATTCTATTAGTTTTTACATATTCATTAACCTGTTGTGCTTTATCAGAAAGTAAAGGCAACAGGTTTTTGCCGTTTTTATCTAATTTAATCGGTTTCCCGTCTTTTCCTTTTTGTAAATAGGCAACTTCGTAATCAATAAAGGTTTTCACGGTAGTAGCGCTCGTCATGTTTACTTTTTCAGTTTCGCTTCGCTTCACATACTTCAGTAGTTTCGTTTCCCCATCATACAATACTTCACAAAAAGCCGGAACTTCCTTCCCTCCAACATCCAATTTATAGCGCCTGAATATAAAAGTGGAATTTAACGAATCAGATTCTTGATACAGAACAAACTCATTAACCGGTTCACTAACGAGATAAATTCGTTTGTCTTTTATAAACTGTAGTTCATTAGCATACATATCGAAACGTAAATTAACCGGGCTAATCACTTTGCCTTTATCTGTGACAATTTTGCCCTTTAAAAACGATTCTTTAAAAAAAGGGAGCTTATCATAAGTAACGTATTTTTTGTCGTTAACCATTAAACCGCCGCTTAATTTATAAGCATCAAGATCTTGCGCCTGAGTAAAATTTATCAGTGATATAAAAAAACCAAATAAGAGCGTTCTTTTCATAATGTGGTATGTTTATAGCTAAAGGAATAGATTTATACAGAAATTTATTAATTTTTACTGAATTATATAGTGCCAGCAGTTATTTTTATCACTCTTAATTATTTTATGCTTCTATTCATGAGAGTAGCCCAATTCAAAAAATACTTAATAAGTACGTCAGTTTTACTTTTTCTTGCCACAAACATTTTTGCACAAAGTATTCCTGATTATATTGAAGAATTAGTAAACAGAGAAAAACAGTTTTCGAAGACCTCTGCCGAAAAAGGTATAAAAGATGCATTCTTATCTGTATTGTATCCAGATGGGGTTGTATTCAGACCGCAACCGGTTAATGGTGTGAATTATTTTAAATCGATAGGAGGAATACCAGGAGTTCTTACTTGGGAGCCTGTTTACGCCGATGTATCAAACGATCAGACCCTAGGATATACCACAGGACCATTTGAATATAAAAGCGATAACAATGGCGAAACGGTTGTTAATTATGGACAATACGTTTCCATTTGGATTAAACCAAAGAAGAAATGGGAGTTAATGGTTGACCTCGGCATATCGCATGATAAACCTGGCTTTGCACCTCAATTTGAGTATAATAACCCAATGACCTTTGGAATGAAACGAGCCACCCTCGATTTTATAGCTGAAGAACAGCAAAAACATTCCATGGAAATTTTAAAAGCGACTGATGAGCTATATTGTACAGCGTTAAATGGAGGTAAAGTTGAAAACAGTTATAAAGAATTTCTTAGTAACCAGGTTAGATTATTACGCAATAATAACTGGCCAATTCTAGGTAAAAGTACATCCATCGAGTTTCTGAATAAACAGCAAGTTGAGTTTTCCTATAAAACAGATAAAGTCTATTCTGCCCCTTCAAGAGATCTGGGTTATACAACAGGAACAGGAAGTACCACCACTACTGTAAAAGGGAAAAAGGTAACCCAAAATGTAAATTATGTACGAATTTGGCGTAAAGAAAACTCAGGATTTTGGAGAGTGGTTTTAGATATTGAGGCTCCTATTCCTACAGACGCTAACTAGTCAAGTAATACATTCAAATGCCGCTAATTGTATTAGAAACTGAGATTAATGGTGCTATTGAAGTTTGCTTTGACTTATCGAGAAGCATTGATCTTCATATTATTTCAACAGCTCATACAGGTGAAAAGGCTGTTGCCGGAAAAACACAAGGACTAATTGAACTTAACGAATCAGTTACCTGGAGAGCAAGGTATTTATATACCTGGCAAACTTTAACATCCCAAATAACTGCATTTAAATACCCTACTTATTTTGTTGATGAAATGATTCTGGGTGCATTTAAATCTTTTCGACATGAGCATTTATTTCGGTCCGTTCAGTCAAAGACTATGATGACTGATCGTTTCAACTTTGAATCTCCCTATGGAATTGCGGGAAAGATTTTTAACAATTTATACCTCACCAATTACATGACAGAACTATTGATCGAAAGAAATAACATCATCAAAGAATATGCAGAAAACGGGAAGTGGGAAGATATTCTAAGGATCAGAAAAAGTTAATCTTGTTGTAACTCAACAATTTCAGCCAGCGGATTAAACAAGTACATTCTTTTAGTGCTGAGTTCAACACACTTGAAACGCTTTCTTACCAAGGCTAATTTTTGAAACTTACGACCATTTGGGAGTGCAAACACTGCGTTAAAGGGGATTCTTTCTACTGTTACTAAGATTTCTTGTTTTTTGTCGTAGTTTTTGAGTGTACGCAACAAGTTCATATCGCTGCAACTTGAAGCTGCAGGGTTAGTCATATAAACTCTCAATGCCATTTCTACATCCACAGGAAATATCTTCATCTCAAAAAAAGGTTTCATCATCTCCTGAAATGCTTGTTTCCACTCTGTACCATGTGGCTTCACCTTATTCTTATGCCTGTTCCAGTTTAGCAAATGTGCGAATTCATGCACTAAAGTAATAAGGAATGAGTATTGATTTAGATTGTAATTGACAGAGATCCGATGTCCTTTATCTCCATAGGGATGTCGGTAATCGCCGAGTTTAGTGGCTCTGCTTTTACTTATTTTAAGCTCAGTTTTATATTCATCTATCCAACGAGCTATTAAAATAGCCGCTTGAGCTGGTATATATTTTTGAAGAATACTTACTTTGTCCAAGTTGGTTTATTTGTGCTGTGCAAACTAACGAACCTTTTATCAAAACAGCAACTCAACTTTACACACAATCGTTTAATAACCGAACGGCTATTTTAAAACTTGGTAAACAATTAAACTAGCTACATAGGCAAGCGTTGTCATGTACCCGAGTTGAATAAGCGGCCATTTTATACTTTTTGTTTCCCGATAAACAATGGCAATTGTACTTACACATTGCATCGCAAAAGCATAAAATATCATCAATGAAAATGCAGTAGCAAATGTAAATACAGGTAAGCCAGTGTCGGGTTCTTTTGCCTGAGCAAGCTTTTGTCTAACAGATATTAAATCACCATCTCCACCTTCAACACTGTAGATTGTAGCCATTGTTCCAACAAACACTTCCCGGGCAGCAAAAGATGTTATTAAAGCAATTCCTATTTTCCAATCATAGCCCAATGGCTTTATAACAGGCTCAATAGTTCTACCCAATATTCCTGCATAGGATGTTTCTAGTTTTTCAGCGCTTTTCTCTTGCTCTAAATGAGCAGCATCAGCATTTGGGGCTTTTAAAAGTGCTTCATATTTTTTATCTATCGCCTGCATCTTTGCAGAAGGACCATAGGTGGAAAGTACCCATAATATAATAGATACAGCTATAATCACTTTACCTGCTTCAGTAACAAACGTTTTTGCCTTTTCATACATTTGGATACCAATATGTGACCATCTTGGCATACGATAAATAGGCAGTTCCATAATAAAATACCCACGCTCGCGACTCCTGACAATTTTTTTCATTACCCAGGCGGCACTGATGGCAGCAAAAAAACCAATCAGGTACATGCCTAATAAGGTTAAACCTTGTAAACTTAAGAATCCAAAAAGTTTATTATCAGGAACAACTAGAGCAATCAATAATGTATAAACCGGAAGGCGTGCAGAACAACTCATTAATGGCGTTACCAATATGGTAATAATTCTATCTTTCCAGTTTTCAATGGTACGCGTAGACATAATTGCAGGAACAGCACACGCAACACCACTAATTAAGGGCACAACCGACTTCCCATTTAAGCCAACCTTTCTCATGAGTTTGTCCATCATGAAGGTAACGCGTGCCATATAACCGGTGTCTTCCAGAATAGCAATAAAAAGAAACAGAATTACAATTTGAGGGATAAAGATGACCACCCCACTCAATCCTGCCACAACACCATCAATCAACAAACTGGTAAACACTCCCGCTGGTAACACACCAGACAACCATTGTTCAATCCACAAAAATCCGGTCTCAATCAATCCCATTGGATATTCCGCAAAGGTGAATATTGATTGAAAAACAAGGAATAAGATGAATACAAATATTAATAATCCAAAGAATCGATGTGTTAATACTTTATCGATCTTATTGCTAATCGTCTCTCCTTTAGCCGATTCATCCTGGTGTACACAATCAAACAACAAGTCGTTTATGTAATTATAACGGGCGACGGTTTCTTTCGCTTGAGAGTCAGATGAATGAAATGAATGTTTTTGCTCCAAGCTCTCAATATGATCGCTTTCAGTAGTCGAGAGACTCGAAAGATTCTCATGCTGATGAGCTAACTGCAGTGCCTCGTAAGGGCTATTAACACTAAAATTCTGGCTAATTTCATCAATAAGAGCAGGTGCGAGCTCCTCAACTTCAATGGTTTTCGTTTGAGTAGCTATTTTTGTTGCATTATGAATGGCTAACTTTAATTCTTCAACACCCTTATTCTCACGTGCATTTACTGGAATTACCCGAATTCCTAATCGGGATGAAAGCTTATCAACGTCTATTTTTATTCCGTTTTTGTTTGCAACATCAATCATGTTAAGCACAAGAATTACCGGAATATTTAAATCAGCAACCTGGGTATATAATAATAGATTTCTTTTAAGATTAGAGGCGTCAGCAACTACGATAACCAAATCTGGACGAAGTTTTCCTTTTTTGTCATATAAAACTTCAAAAGCGATCTGTTCATCTTTCGATTTGGCATAAAGGCTGTAGATTCCGGGAAGGTCAATAATTTCAGCATTTTGACCGTTCATTAATTTGGCGAAGCCTGTTTTTTTATCAACAGTTACACCAGGAAAATTACCTACTTTTTGATTTAGGCCAGTAAGATCATTAAATAAGGTTGATTTTCCGGTATTAGGATTACCTATTAAGGCAACTTTTAATTGTCCACTCACTCTATATCTTCATTACTTGGTTAATAAAACTGTTGCTGCTTCACTCTTACGTAGGCTTAATTTGTAACCGGCAACTGTAATAGCAATGGGATCCCCTAAAGGAGCTACCTGCTCTAATTTCACTGATTCACCTGGTAAACAACCCATTTCCATAAGTTTAACAGACATTTCCTGATCTGTAAACGCTGAAATGGTAGCACTTTCTCCGATAGCAAGCTCTGACAAGTTCATAACGATAAGTAAGTATATAATGAGAAGTAGTTCGTAAATCAGGGCTACTTCATAGTTTATGATTTACGTTGTACCGACTATTGTTATTTTAAATAGCTCCGCAAGGTACTCCTTATTTATAATAATTCCAAGTAAGGCTTTCCCTGTAGTAATAGTATTACAAAACAGAACTTAAGAGGGGGGATAAAAAAAATGCTTATCAGTCTGTTGAAGCCTGACAAGCGTTGAATGAATTAGGAGTAAAACAATATAATTATCTTACTCTATATTTTACAGTTGGGCAACCACAGCGGCTTCCGGCGCAAGACCCCACCGCTAATGTTACTGCGCAAAGTATAATTACTAAAAAAGGCTTAAGCAATCTTTTCATGGGGTTTGTCAATTATCCTTTTGTAAATAAAAAATGGAATTGTACCTAAAAACGTTCCTATTGCATCTGCAATAAAATCGGCCCATTCACCTGAACGATAAGTAAAAACTTTCAGTTGGATAAGCTCAATTAATCCGCCGTAAAATAAACAAATAAATGTAGCAAAAGTTACGGGTAATAATTTTAAGAGCGGAAATTTTGTTTGAAGATAAAATCCACGACTTAATAAAAAAGTAAGTACAAAGAAAAATGAACCATGTACAACCTTATCAAAGCCTTTAAAAAAATATGAAGCACTCGGCAATTCCGAGGGCTTCATATTACATAAGATAAATATGATAATTACCCAAACTAACGCTAAACGCATCTGTTTGAACCACATATTTATTCGCCTATTTGTTGTTTATAATCTGCATCCGAAAGTAAAGCAGCTAATTGACCAGCATCAGCAATTTTAATGCGAATCATCCAACCGTCACCATAAGGATCGCTGTTTACTAATTCAGGATTTGAATCAAGTTTTGGATTGATTTCTAAAACTTCTCCGCTAACAGGCATGAAAAGATCAGAAACAGTTTTAACTGCTTCAACAGTACCAAAAATGTCGCCTTCGTTTACGCTTTGACCAACAGTGTTAATGTCTACATAAACAATATCTCCTAACTCGCGTTGTGCGAAGTCAGTAATACCAATAATCGCTTCACTACCGTCAACTTTCACCCATTCGTGATCTTTGGTATACTTTAATTCAGCTGGAAAATTCATAAGTGTTTTTTATTTTTTTAGTGTCCCAAAAGTACAGTTCTTTTTTTAATAAGAAAATCTATAATGTCAGTCGAAGTCCAACTCCTACGTTTGTGTAAGAAGTTTTATAGGTGTTGGAAGTCTCAGGCTTAGTCACATTTCTGTCGACAAATAATCTAAAGTTAAAACGCTGGTTGATTATATAATCGACTGAAGGTCGTAACGAAAGTGTTGTTGTTCCACCTGCAACTTGAGCCACTGCATTATCTAACTGATAAATAATTGTTTTATTGCCGCGCAGCGCGAAATCTAGTCTAAAGTTCAGATCGTTATTAGTGGTGTTTAGATTCCCTATTCTGAATGGAAGCTTAAACTTCTGGGTACGATAACCTAAACCAAAAACAACCTGATTATCTTTCAACTGCGACATTTGTGAGTTAGCCAAACTTAAGCTTAACAACCGACTCTTTCTGAACTCAAAATTCGCTGTCATATTATTTTTAAACTTCATATCAAGACCAATCAGCGGCAGAAAATCCTCAGACAAAGTAATAAAGCCCATTTGATACTCAGGCAAAAAGTTTAAGTTATTATTTACATCGCGGGTTACATTTCTACTGTATGCAGCTCCACTTTGTTGTTCATAAGCCAGCAATGAGGTAAAACTAGTAATAGTATATACCGAGCGATATGAATGATTAAGATTAACTGATGAAAAGACCTCAGCAATGAATGGTATTTTAGTTAAACCGTTATACGTAATTCTCCAGTTAGGCAAAGGGAAACTACCAAATGTTTTCAAAGACATTGAGTTAGGGTCTTTACGCAAATAAGCTGATAAAAATGCATTTACCACCACATCTTGTTGACTTCTTCCATATCCATCTGCATATCCTTGTCTATCTGTTGAATCGGGGTTGGAATTTGGGTTTGCAGTACCCAACCGTTGTGAAATTATTTTTCGGTTTTCCTGAAATTGAGTAAATGTTGACGATATATTGTCAATTCCGTTTTCAGACTCAAAAGATGTACTCAGAGAAATTGTACTAATGCTAAACATACCAGTGGTTACAGGACTGAACTCCTGGAATTGATTAGTAAACGTATCAAATCGGAAATTAGATTGCTCATTAATCGTTTTACCTCGTGTTCCTGATAATTCAATCCTGAAATCTTTCACAGGTTCAATAATTGCACGATAATTTAAATCTTCTTTCTTATTCTGCACATACAAACTATTCATGTTGGAGTAGGTTGTTAACTGGCCTTTACTAGCCACCTCATAACGAATATCGCGTTGACTACCCAACATAAAACCCAATCCAGGAGTTGAACCAAAAATATTAGTAGTTGGTAAATATCCTGGCAAAAAGGTTCCATCTCCAACCGAATAGGTTCCACTCACATTCTTGATCATTGTAAGCATGCCCCGATAAATATCTCCTGCCTCAAATTCTTTTGGATCTGGATCTTTTAAAAATTTGATCTTTCCAAATAACTGCGCAAAATTCAACTGTCCCGTAAATTGGGTGGTTCTGGCATTTTGAATAGAGTTACCAAATCTTGCCGTATCACTCAACAATGTTGACAATGGTTCTGATCGCCAGCTATAATCAACCGCATATCGCACACTGAAAGTGGTCCAACTTAATGGTTTAATACGATTCATCGGCACATTATAAGTCAGACCAATACGTTGACTAAACTCAACAGGTCGACCAAATTGAAAAAGATTACTACGGATTGAATCACGTACATGAGATGTTATTGGCCCTGAAGGTTCATCAACTGATGCAAGACTACGTGCGCTGTAATCCACACGTAAAGCAGAACTCATGTCCCAACCAATGTTATAAATACCCGTTAAGTAGTACGATTTATTAAATGTACTTGGAGCGATAAAATAAGACGTTTCTTCTGTTGCCCGATAGGTGCTCTCATTATAATACCTGTCAAGCATGAATTGCACATCCACCACTTGAGGAGCCAAATTCATATTAATATCCTTGAAGATACTCCAGCCTTTTTTAAACAACTTATTAAAAGGCTTCACATTACGCGATTCCTTCTGGTAGTTGTAAGCAATGATAGCTTTATAGGTCTTCACTTCATTATTTTCAACCGTATAAGAGCGGTTTTTAAATTGAGTATGTGCAAATGTAAAGTTGAAGTTCTCAATATCGTAGAAATGCACTTTATCTTCCGCACCTCTATTCTTACGAACATTGGTAAAATTGATACTCTTACGAGTAGTCACATCATTAACGATACTTTCCAATGAATCCCGCTTGGTAGGAGTTAAGGAATTTAACACATCATTTAACAACAAATCAGGCGAAATCGGACTATATTCAGGTTTTTTTGTATCCCTGGCATACGAAATATACATTGGAATGGAGAAATTAGCCTTCTTTGGCAAGAATTTACCTAACTCAATATTCGAAGAAATATCATAAGTTGAATTCTTCGTTCGATTCACCTGGCTTACTTTCCTATCTAATGATCCAAATCCAAAAGTACTCATGCTTCCTGCTAAGTTCACCGTTGCAAAATCTGCAAGTTTTGCATTCAGCACACCCGTCATCGCCACACCACCTTCCTCTTTGAAATCTGCAATGCGCAATTCATCAAACCAGATTTCTGCAGATTTAGCCAATCCATCATCAAAGTTGGGATTGGTTGGAGCGTAAGGATTTCTGATACCCAGCATCATTACCTTAGTCTTACTCAAATCAGGTTGTCCTACAATTGTAACGCGAGACTTCCTTGTGTTATCAGATGGATCAAGCCCAGGGAAAGGCTGATTTATAGGCCAGTTCTTAGCATTACGCTCTTTCTTCAAATTTTGAAGTTCCTCAAAAGCTACATCCAAATTATTCTCCGAAGGCCATATCACATTCGCATTGGTCGATCCCGGCGGTGTAATATTCAATGGGATTTCATATTCATAATAGTTCTGATCATAATCAGTACCCAAACGAATAATAGCACGAACATCCCCATTGGCCAACGTTCCTTCTGCATGGATAAACATTTTTAAGCGCTTATAGGAACGAAAATCATAATTAAGCGTTTTATAAGTTGCACGCGCAAATCCATCTGCAAGATTTTGAACTTTTACAACTAATGATTGCTCATTCAAACGAACATTTTCACGATAAACCCCTTGAACTTGTTGTTGTTCAATTCCTGGTGGTAATACATATGGAATTGGTTGACGATTACCATTTTCTTCGAGGTTAATAGCCGCAAGGTTTAAAGTGGAGTTATCAACACTTCCTGGGGGCACTTCTGGTTCTTTCAATGCTAACAATGCCGTATTTTCAGGATTATATTCTTTCCACTCTCCCCGTACCAACTGAAGCTTTGCAAAACGCATAATAGCCGAATCAGCAAAACCAGTCATATACATCCTTATAAAACGGATAGATTTAAAATCCTGGATACTACCAACAGCTCTATCAAAAGAAGATACAGGAATACGAAACTGATACCATGTAGTTGGTTGAACTTGCCCGTTTGCCAGTTTCACATTCGTGATAACTTTATCATTCAGGAAGTTTTGACCTACCACCATATCATTTGGACGAATGGAAACTTTATACTCAAAGTACTCTTCAGCCGTACTCATGTTATTATCCCGATTGATATCTTCGCCATCAGGATTCGGGGTAGATGCAGCATTCTCAATACCTAAAGCGGCCTGTGCCTGTTGAGCCGTTTTTGAATTACTCTCAGTACCGTTAAATCTACTATAACGCTGTAAAATTAGCGCATTCGCAGCATCCAACTGCGGGCCTCTGAAATAAACAAAATCATCATTAGAAGGATCGCTTTCTGCTTGTTGCAATGCTGGAGATCCTGCAGGAAGTACGCTTCGTAATTGATTCAGATAAGGTTGAAAAAAGTTCTGCTCATCAGTGGAACTCAATCCATCCAAGCCAACATCTTGGCGCTGACGTGCACTAGGGTCATTATCAAATGCCTGTGTTACCGGTTGATTTTTACCTACAGCTCCCCAATTGGTATAAGCGATCTGCGAAGTATCACCACTTGCCGGCAATGCATTTTCAACACTCTTGGATCCATCTTTTAAAATATCTTCAGAAATACTACCTAAGTTGAAGTATAGGTCTCCACCCGCTGAATTAGGATTACCTAAGAAAGGATCCATCACCCAGAATTCAATATACTCAACGTTCAGTGCCTGAAAATCATTTTGTTCAAGCTTTCTGAACATACCACCCCAACGGCTTTGTGGATTTGTTAGTGTTCCATCTGGCAATAATCCGGTAGTGGTATAGTTATATGGACCTCGTTTTTGAGGATAAAATGCCATGTCAAAGGTTGGCAAAAGCAACGGTGTTCCTGTAACTGATTGCTTATTAGGAAATACCTCTTGCTCGGTTACCTCCCTAACATAAGGATTAGATAATTCCTCCTTATTTCCTCTGATATTTGAAGGAGTTGTATTATTACTGGTGGCATAAAAAATAGGATCAATTGTGTAGAATGCTAACAAAGCCCTGTTATATCCTGCAGCTAGATCATTATTTAATCCTCCCTCAGGTAATACAATTGGAGTTCCGGAAATAAACCAGTTATTGTAGTTTTTTAAATCAATTATAGCACGGGTGGTTTCAAAATCATCCAAATAGGAAACACCACCTTCATCACCAGCAATATTTAATGCCTTTGCGTGACCTGGCATAAAATGAGCAAACTCTCCGTTAAAACTAATTGAAGATGGTTCTTTGGTGGAAATGAATGGCAACTTGTCAACAAGTCGTGTCAAAAATTTAGACTCGGATCTGTAGTTCGCATCAAAACCATAAATTGTATTTGAGATAGATTCGTCGCCGATGTTTACCTTTTGAGTTAATGGTCTTTCTGTAAGGTTAAGGATAGTTCCTCCCAAATTCAGCTTGTCATTAACATTATAATCTAAGCGGGCCCCCATCATTGTTCGCGATTGGATTCCGAACAATTCTGTACTCTCCAGTTTGATCTTAATTGGCATCCCAGAGTTTAACAAGGCTTCATTCAAAATTTTCACCCTACCTAAATTATAATCAACGGTGTAGTCAACACCCTCAATCATTTGAGTAGGACCGGCTGTTAATATGACAGACCCTTGCGGAACGTTGATTGCATTTAAGTTGAACTCTGAACTTACACTCGATCTATAAATACCTTTAATATAATACCTGTTTAATGCCGGAAATTGTTGGGCAACAAATCGTGTTGAATCATACAAAGGTTGATAAACGTACTTATCAATTAAATCCTGTTCGCTTGGTAAAAACTGAGCTTTTAAGTCTGTTCCAAAAGGTTCTACAACGGGAAATATAATTCGTCCATTTGCAGGATCTATGGTGACGTTATTTATAAAGTCGAAAATACCATCAGGCTCATTATTTTGTTGAGTATTAATGCGATCGAGGTTAGCCAATTGCAAATAGGTTTTACCACGTGTTCTGGCACCTTCTGGCATTACCGGCTGTTCTACACCTGATTTCTCATCCAAACGTATCACATTTAATCGGAAGTTATCAGGGCTAACCTGATAGGCGTTCAGACTGTAAATGTTTTTCATCATCAAGTCCCAGGTTGGTAACTTAACTTTCAACAACTCATTCTTTAAAAGTTTTACATAAAGTACCACCGGATTATTAGGATCCTGAGGAACGTCTGTAGAAAACTCTCCCACCTGATACTCTCTTCCTAAATATGTATATCGGTAAGCAACTGCTAAAACCTCATCGTTATTTAATGGCTGGTTAAGTGAAACATAACCTAAAACAGGATCAAATTTATATTCTCGATCATTAAGCTTACGTGCATAAGTAAGTTTTGCATAATTATCTGTACTTCCTGTAGACTGAAAATAAGTACTGATCGTATTGTCTTTGGTAAAGCGAGACTGTGCAGGAATTGTCGACAATAAGTTGTTAGACTGCGGGTTTCCACCTACGTTATAGGCCGATGGTTGAACAGAGCCCCCTCCAATAAATTGAGCTGTATTATAAGGGGCATTTTCACCTAAATCCAGGAATGCCAAAACGTCTCTTGAATCAGCATTATTATTTGTTTTGTTGGTAACCCACACCTCAATCTTATTTATCACTACTGCTGAGTTAACAATTGGAGGTCGTGATAATGCCAAGTTATATTGGTTTCTAAAAAACTGGGCTAAGAAGAAGTGTTTATTGGCTTCATAATTATCAACTTGAATATTAAACTCATTCTCTTGTGCTCCACTCGTAATGTTGATCTCCTTCATTTCGCTGCGTTGCTGCGAGAACACCCCGGTAACTCCTAAGCGGCCAAATTGCAACTGGGTTTTTAGCCCGAATAAACTCTGGCTTCCACTAATCAATGTTCCGGCAATAGGAAGACTTACATTACCAACCTCAACTTTTCTTACAATTTCATCTTCTTTACCTGTGTATTCAAATTTTATCTGATTCTCGAAATCAAACTGAGCTTGGGTATTAAAATTGGTGTTGATCTTTAACTTTTCGCCAATTTGTCCAATAAGATTGATTTGTAAACGTTCATCAAAATCCAGACTGGTTTGTTTTCGTTGGCGAGTATTAAAAAGTGGGTTTTCATTTTTGCTGAAACGGGTTGACAAGCTTACTTCAGCAAATCCTTGAGGTCTGATATCAATAAAATTTCCACCAAATAAATCATTGAATGTTTTACTGTTAATATTGAGTTTGGGTACAAGGCCGCGGTTTTGAACAATATTATTTAACTGTCCTGTCTTTTGTAACCAATAATTCTTCTTCGATTCTTCAAGAACATATTTCTTGTACTCGTCAAAAGTTAGTTTTTGAGGTAATCGATACAAGCGTCCCCCAATAGTCTCAGTAATTTCATAGGTGTTAGTTACTGGATCATACTCAACTCGTCTTACCACATTTGCAGGGTCTTTTAACCCCATTATATTGTCAAAACGATTTAAAACATCATTCTTTTCCTTAAGAGGGTACCTAAGTTTAACTGTATCAGCACTCTTTTGTGGAGGATTTGTAGTTTGTGCAAGCACCATACTCGTTTCCCCGGCAACTACAATTAGCAGCAGTATAAAAAATGTACTTAGTAAATGTTTTGGTCTCAAGTTTTTCTAGTGTTGAAAATAGTAGTTTGATAAAATCATTAAAGATTCTTTAACGATTCTTTGATTAATCCTTCAACCGTAAGATCATCTGTACGTTTTAATATGCTATCAACAACTTTTTCAGCAGTATTTTTAACAAACCCCAACATAACAAGAGCTGTTAATGCTTCATCTCTGATACTGTTATTTTGAGGAATAGCAATCAATGAATTTCCAACTTCTTTCTTCAATTTATCTTGTAGTTCCAAAACCAAACGTTGAGCTGATTTGGGACCAATTCCTTTTATTCGTTGAATTTGCGGAACATCTCCATTAGCAATAGCTTGTTCAATCTCTTGTGGTGTTATTGATGAAAGCATCATTCGAGCTGTATTAGGACCAATACCCGAAACTGAAATTAAGTGAATAAATAATCGTTTTTCCCCTTCATCAGCAAAACCATAAAGTGTATGCGCATCCTCTTTAATACTCAAATAAGTATGCAGTTTATAAAGCCCTCCTGTTGATGTACTATCAGGAATCTTTGAATAGGTATTTAAAGAAATATGAATTTGATAGCCTACTCCAGCAGTTTCAATAATTACGTAAGTAGGGCATTTAAAAGCCACCTTTCCATGTATGTAAGCAATCATACGTAGTGATTGTAATAATTTCTAATAATATATTTTATTAACTGTAAATCAAATGATTTATACTCAAATGTAGACACTAAAGTTACTTCGGAAGAGTAATTTATAAAACAAAACCGGTAGCTAATTTATGGATTCTTACTAAAGAATCCTTATTAACTACCGGATTTTATAAAAAGGATATGGGTTATTTACCTGCTTGTTGACGTTGCTGGGCGTCTACAACAGCAATTGTTACCATGTTCACAATCTCTCTTACTGAACTATCCAATTGCAATATGTGCACTGGCTTATTTAATCCTAACAGAATAGGACCAACGGCTTCAGCTCCACCCACTTCTTGTAATAGTTTATACGAAATATTTCCAGACTCTAAATTTGGGAAGATTAATGTATTGGCAGGCCCGTCTGCTAATTGAGAAAACGGAAAATTAGCTTTCATCAAATCTGCATTCATTGCAAAATTAGCCTGAACCTCTCCATCAACCAACATTTCTGGATATCCTTTATGTAAAATAGATGCTGCATCACGCATTTTAACCGCTGTTACACCATCATTCGAACCAAAGTTTGAATAGGATAATAATGCGACACGAGGTTTAATATTGAATGATTCTACAGCTTCATTTACTAATAAAGTGATATCTACAATTTCTTGCGCAGAAGGATCAAGATTAACTGTTGTGTCAGCAAAAAAGATAGGACCTTTTTTAGCTAACATCATGTACATACCTGCTACACGATTTACACCAGGTCGAGTACCGATAACTTCCAATGCTGGTTTTACTACATTTTTATAGCTCTTCGTAAGACCAGAAATCATTGCATCAGCATCACCCAATTCAACCATTACAGAGCCAAAGTAATTACGATCACGTACTAACTTACGGGCATCGCTTAAGCTGATACCTCTGCGTTGACGTTTTTTGTAGATTATTTCAGCATATTCCTGCAATTTCTTTTCTTCTTTGAAAGGATCAATTATTACAGTGCCGTTAAGATCAAGATTATGTTCTTCAATTATTTGGTTAATCTTATCAATATTTCCCAAAAGAATTGGAACAGCAATACCTTCGTCTTTAACAATTTGAGCAGCTTTCAACATTTTGTAATTGTCAGCTTCAGCAAATACAACACGTTTAGGTTGTGATTTTGCACGACTGGCAATGTTACGCATCAACTTATCGTCAAGGCCTAAGCGTTTTTTCAAGCTATCAACATAACCTTCCCAATCTGTAATAGGCTTACGAGCTACTCCTGATTCAATAGCTGCTTTAGCTACTGCCGGAGCTACGTGCGTAATTAAACGCATATCCAACGGCTTCGGAATAATATAGTCTTTACCAAAAGTGATATTACTTTGGTTATAAGCTAAATTCACCGTTTCAGGAACAGGCTTCTTGGCTAATTCAGCAATTGCCTTAACAGCAGCAAGTTTCATTTCCTCATTAATTTGAGTTGCCTGAACATCCAATGCACCACGGAAAATGTAAGGGAATCCTAATACGTTATTTACCTGGTTAGGATAATCCGAACGACCCGTTGCCATGATAATATCATTTCTGGTTTCGACAGCAAGTTCATAGCCAATTTCAGGATCAGGGTTAGCCATTGCGAAAACTATCGCATTTTTAGCCATTGTTTTAAGCATTTCAGGATTAACCGTTCCTGCTGTTGAAAGACCAATGAATACATCTGCGTTTTTCATAGCATCTTCCAGCGATGAAACATCACGACGATCGGTGGCAAATTCCTTCTTAGCATCGTCCAGGCCTGCACGATCTGAGCGAATAACACCTTTACTGTCAGTCATTACGATGTTCTCTTTACGAGCTCCTAATGACGCGTATAAACGAGTACAAGACATTGCAGCAGCACCGGCTCCACAAACAACGATCTTTACTTCTTCAATTTTCTTTTTCTGTAATTCAAGCGCATTTAACAATGCCGCAGCAGAAATGATCGCAGTACCATGCTGATCATCATGCATTACAGGAATATTTAATTCTTCTTTTAGTCTGCGCTCAATCTCAAAACACTCAGGGGCTTTAATATCTTCAAGATTAACTCCTCCAAAAGTTGGTTCAAGTGCTTTTACTGTACGTACAAACTCATCTACATCTGTTACATTTAGTTCAATGTCAAATACATCGATATCTGCAAAGATTTTGAATAATACGCCTTTACCTTCCATTACAGGCTTTCCTGCTTCCGGACCAATATTTCCCAACCCTAAAACGGCTGTTCCATTACTGATTACGGCTACAAGATTTCCCTTGGCAGTGTATTTATAAACGTCGTCTTTATTTTCTGCGATCTTTAAACAAGGCTCTGCAACGCCTGGCGAATATGCCAATGATAAATCACGTTGAGAGTTTGTGGATTTGGTTGGAACTACCTCTACTTTTCCAGGTCGACCCAATGCGTGGTAATCAAGGGCATCCTGTTTGTGAGTGATCTTACTCATTTGTTTGTGTTTTTAGTGAATCGCCAAAATTATAAAATCATCTAAAAAATCACAGTTTAATATTTTATAAGTTGATTTTTTTAAAAATTTATAATTGCCTTTGGCTGAAATGATGTTTGGTTTATAATATTAAAAAAGAGCCCTTGGCGGGCTCTTTATCTCTTTAATCAACTAAATTGGACATAAAACCTCTTAACTTACACGCAAAACAGTACCTGGTCTGATACTTTTCGCATTCTTAATATTGTTGATTTTTTTTAACTTATCGACGGTCATCCCATTGAATTTCTCAGCAATGGTTGAAAGAGTATCGCCTGATCTTACTTTATAAGTTTTCGGTTGACTTTTCTTTACACTTGCTAAAAACTCTTGTTTTGAACCATAAACCTTTAATCGTTGTCCGGATACAATTCGGTTAGAACGCAAGTTATTCCATGACTTTAGGTCAGCAACAGAACACTTGTTCTTTGCAGCTATTGAGCCTAAATTATCACCTGAGCGAACTTTATAATAAGTTATAGCAGATTTTCTTTTCTTATTCTTTAAAAGGCTAACAAATTCATCATCGATTTGCTGGCGTTGTTCTCGTGAGCTAAAAGAAGCTAACTTAACTACAGCCTGATCAAGGATTGATGTATTCAGACTTGCAAAGTATTCTTTAGCATTCTTAGGCAAGACTAATTCTTGCGGATTGCTGGCAGTTGCATTCACAACGTGTTTCCGATATTTCGGATTAAGCAAATTGAGCTCCTCAGCAGAAACATTTAATACATTAGCGATCTTAGCTAATGAAACTGATTTATTTACCAGAATTGTATCTGTTTCAAGATTAAAAGTAGCTTCAGCCATTTCAATGTTATGCAAAGGAGCATAGGTCATTGCATAGGTTGCAGCGATAAAGGCCGGAACATAATTAGCCGTTTCACGAGGTAAAAAAGGACGGATATCCCAGAAATTAGTACTTCCTCCGGCTTTATTGATTGCCTTGTCGACGTTGCCAGGACCACAATTATAGGCAGCAATTACCAGTAACCAATCTGAATAACGATCAAAAAGATCGCTTAGAAACTGCACCGCTGCAATTGTTGAAGCCACTGGATCTCTGCGTTCATCAACATAATAATTTACATCCAGATCATACATCTTACCTGTGCCATACATAAATTGCCATAAACCGGTTGCTCCTACACGTGAAACAGCCGTTGGAGTTAAAGCAGATTCTATAACAGGTAAATATTTTAATTCGACAGGAAGTCCTTCTTCTTTCAGGTATTTTTCGAAAATTGGGAAATAATATCTCCCTACACCCAACATTCTCGAAACCAATCCACGACGCTTAAATGCATATAAATCAATATGATTTTGCACATATTCATTATAATCCATAGGGATCTCACTCTTAATAGAGTCTAAGCGAAGTTTATAAATATGGTTTTCGTAGTAAGGAATTTCGGTAGGATCAGAAGGCAGAACAAATAGAGTGTCTTGAGTTTTCGGCGCTGCGGAAGCCATTAAAGGTGCCTCAAGTGAATCTTTGCCACCTGGCGGATTCTGCTTAAATGTCTTGATGAGTGGTTTTGCACCTCCGTCAGCCATAGCTGCAACTGCAGCGACTGAAAAGCATAGCGAAAGTAAACTTTTTTTCATCTGTAATTTCATTTGTTTATGTCAACCAGTTTAGAAAAACTAAAATGGCGCTTCTTATATTGATCAGATTCAATCGATAATCATCCTGCAACACAATTATCTGTAACAAACAAATTGTAAAACGATGAACTTGCAACCTTTGTTGCATTTAATACAATAAATTTTGAAGGAAATTTACCCTCAAAATTCAATGCACTAACCATCAGCTACTTTAAATTAAGCTTTTTTATTAATATTTAAAAGTGTTTTTGAAAAAGAAAGAAGATTTCCCTCGTCAAATTTTTTCCCAATCAGCTGCATTCCGATAGGCAAACCATTAGAATGTTCAGCTACAGGAACCGAAATTGCCGGCAATCCGGCCAGGGAAGCCTGTACCGTAAAGATATCCTCAAGATACATAACCACAGGATCTTTTATCTTTTCACCTAATGTCCATGCGGTAGTAGGAGCATTCGGCAATAAAATAAAGTCGTACTGAGAAAGAATTTGATTTAAATTATCCTGTATCAAACGGCGAACTTTTTGAGCTTTAGCATAATAAGCATCATAATAACCAGCACTCAACACAAATGTGCCTAACATGATACGACGTTTTACTTCTAAGCCAAAACCTTCTGAACGAGATTTTTTATAGGTAGTTTCAAGGTCAACAGCTTTATCACTACGATAACCGTAATGAACGCCATCATAACGTGCCAAGTTTGAAGAAGCCTCAGCAGTTGTTAAGATATAATAGGTTGGAACAACGTAATCCAAATACGGAAAATGTGCTTCCTCCACAACATGCCCTTCCGCTCTTAATTTATCAATGTTTTGTTGCATTGATGCCTTTATTTCCGGATCAAGGCCTTCGCTGTTAAGTGCTTCACTTAAATAAGCGATACGTGCTTTACCCTTAAATTCAAGGTTTCCTGAGTAATTCGCTACAGGTACAGAAGATGCTGTACTATCGTAATCATCCTTCCCGGCCATCACTTCCAATAACAAAGCAGCATCCTCAATTGATTTGGTAATAGGACCTACCTGATCAAATGATGAGGCATAGGCAATAATACCATGTCTGGATACTCGACCATAAGTAGGTTTTAAGCCAATCACACCACAGAATGAGGCTGGTTGTCTAACAGATCCTCCCGTATCAGTTCCTAAAGCAGCCAAACATAGATCCGCTTGAACAGCAACTGCCGAACCTCCAGAGGAACCTCCTGATATTTTTGTATGATCAGCTGCATTTAGCACAGGGCCATACACAGAAGTTTCATTAGAGCCTCCCATCGCAAATTCATCGCAATTTAAGCGTCCAATGATAATTGCATCTTCGGCTAATAAACGTTCTACTACGGTGGAAGAATAAATGGAGGTAAAACCTTGCAGAATCTTTGACGAAGCAGTAACCTGGTGATCTTTATAGCAAATATTATCTTTTATACCGATTACCATTCCGGCAAGCTTTCCTGCTTTGCCATCTTTTATTTTTTTATCAATAATACGGGCATACTCAATTGCTTCATCGCCAAAAACCTCAACGAAAGCGTTAAGGTTAGTTGTAGCTTGAATGCGTTCAAGATAAGTATTTACAAGATGTCCGAGCGTTATAGCTCCACTGTGGATAGCCGCTTGAACAGCCGCTAAAGAATCATACGATTGCAAGGTCTAAAAAATGATATCTTTAAACTGGAAGAATTAAGAATGAAGGAAGAACTATTTCTGTTCTTTTTTTGCAGGCTCAGGATTGTTCATGCTGTCTTCAATTTCCTGTTTGATACCGCTTGAAGCATCCTTGAATTCACGAATACCTTTTCCTAAACCACGAGCTAACTCAGGCAGTTTTTTGCCACCAAACAATAATAAGATCGCAAACATGATTAGGATAATTTCAGGTGTACCTAAGTTCAGGAATAATAAAGTGCTACTTAACATCTCTTTGTTTTTTTTGCAAATATACGATAATTATTTTTTATGGGTTTTGATATTCAAAACCCATTTGCGCTACAAACTTAAACTAGTTTAATGAAGATTGAATGAACAAAAATCGATTGTTACAATAACTTAGTTTGCCAACCAATATTCAGGGTCCATCTTCACTTGTCCTTTCCAAACCTGGAAGTTTAACTCAGTATTTCCTTCCGCATCTGATGAAATAGTACCAATAGATTGTTTAGTAGTCACTTTTTGTCCACGCGATACAGAAGCTGACCGTAGATTTGAATACACAGTAAAGTATTCACCGTGTTTTATAATAACTGCATACTCTCCGAATACAGAAGTTACTGCAATAACTTCACCACCAAACACTGCTCTTGCTGCTGCTCCTGGATTAGTCTTTATATCAATTCCATCATTGTTTACTTCAACCTTTGCCAAAACAGGGTGTGGATGAACACCAAAACGTTCAACAATTACCCCTTTTTCTACCGGCCAAGGCAAACGACCACGATTACTTACGAAATCTGCGGTTAATTTGGCAGCCTCAGGTGTCGAAGAAAGCACGGCAGAACCACTGGCAGTTTTAGGTGTTGTGGTTGGAGCTGTCGTTCCTTTTGCTTTTGCTTCTGCATCTGCTTTACGGCGAGCTTCTTCTTCCGCTTTTTTGCGAGCCTCTTCAATTTCCCTGCGGATAATATCTTGAATTGCCTTATTTAATTTTTGAGCTTCACGTTGTTTCTTAGCAATTTCCTGACGAAGATTTTTCTCCCGACTTTGCAATTGTCCTACAACTTGTGTTTGCTTAACTTTCTCTTTTGTTAGTGTTTGTTTTTCCTTTTGCTCTTCAGTTAATAAAGTACCTTTCTCTTTCTTATCTGAATTGAGCTCCATTACCTTAAGGTTCAATGCTTTTTTTGTACGCTCAATATATTCGGCCTGCTTACGACGGTACGTTCCAAACTGCTGTAAATATTTCATTCTTTTGTAGGCCTGATTGAAATCCTCAGCTGCAAAAATGAACATTAATTTATTGTAAGCACTTTGATTACGATATGCAAATAACACCATGTTTGCATACTCCTTTTTAAGCTGTGCCAGTTGTTGTTGTAATGAAGAAATATTACGGTTCTTCTCGCCAATCTCACCAGTGATTACCGTAATTTGCTTATTGATTGTACCGATAACCTTTTCACGTGTGTTAATCTGGCTATTTAATACTCTCAAGCCCTTCAATGAAGCCGCTTTCTCCTGTTGAGTCTGACGTAATATCTTATTCGTATATTCGATATCCTGGTTTAACTGTTTTTTCTTTTTTTCTAATTCAGTTCTCGACTGAGCAAATACAGAAGAACACAGCCCCGACAGGATGAAACATAATAATACACCGTAAATATTCTTTCTATGTTGAAGCAACATCATTCTATTCGCTTAATTAAATCGTTTAGGTACAGAAAAAGGAAATTCGAGTGGTTCGTTAACCGAAACCTTAATGTATTTAAGATAAACAGCTAATTTTTTATCACCTGTTTGCGAAGATATAGATATTTCCAGAGGCACCAAATGTGAATTGTAAGAAGCATAGTTTCCGTATCCAACATTCAAATGCTGATCTGGTGTATTATTTTCGATCTCAAAATTATCAGTCTTAAACTGGTTATTATAATTAAACTTATAACTAAGCCCTTCTTTTCCACCCGTTAAAATATAGAATAGATCCTCTACTTTAAAGTCGTCAGTCTGATCTGAGAAATTACGAAGTTTATTTCCAACCAATATCGACTGTAAAGTTTTAAAATCGACTTTTTTATTTGTCATATCCTGAATATAATCAAAACCTTTATTGATGTAGTTATTTTTACCTAACCTTACCAATACTTTTACACTATCAGGTGTTATATAAGCGCGTGCAGCTTCAATTCCAAAAGCCGAAACCGATGCCCAAATTATTTCATCTTTTTTAATGCGTAGGTTTATTGTTGCATTATTATCCAAATTATTGGTGGTGATAGTAGCTTTTGCCTTACCACTAAAATAATCAAATGGTAATTCAGCACTATCAACCTGACTTTCAAAACGCAGACGAGCTTTTTCAGATTCAGTAAGTTCCTTTTTGTTTAAAGGTCCCGTTTCAACTATTTCTTTTTTTGCTCTACAAGAAGTGATAAGAAGCCCTGTTAGGCCCAGTATAAGGAGAAATTTATTCGTGTAAGGCTTGATCATTTATTTTTCGTTCTAATAACTCTGATTTACTTCCGTATTCTTTTGCTTTTTTCCAATATGACAAAGCAGACTCACGATCTCCCAGCTTAAAAAGAATATCGCCATAATGTTCAACCAGTGTGGCGCTTTTGGAGACATTATTACTTAGCGCCTTTTCAAGCCACATGCGGGCATCCTGATAACGACCTAAACGATACAAAACCCATCCATATGTATCTTCATAAGAAATATTATTAGGTTCGAGCTGATTTGCTCTACGTGCCATTCGTTCCGCTTTTACAAGATCTTTGCCGCGCAAACTTAAGTAATATGCGTAATTATTCAATACCAAAGCATTATCGTAATCTAACGCAAGAGAACTTTCGTATGCTTTGTCGGATTCCGGATAATTACCCATCGCATGGTAAGTATCACCCATGTTTGCATAAAACTGCGCTGTAAGATCCTTATTTCCTTGCGTATAAGAAAGCCCTGACTTATAAGCTTCAATTGCTGCTGTAGGGTTGCCATTCTGTGATTTAGCAATACCATTAAACAAATACAATAACACCTTATCAGGGAAATATTGCAAGGCCTCAGTACACGTAGCTTCAGTTGCTTTAAAATCATTTAAGCTAAGTTGTATACGAGCTAACTGCTCCCAAATAGGGTAATTAGTTTTGTTTACAGCCAAAGCTTTTTTATAAAGATCACACGCTTCTTTTTTCTTATCAAGCAAATACAGAAAGTCACCCCTGATCGAATAAACTTTCGGGTCAGCAGGATATTTGTCAATAAGAATATTGGAAAGCGTTATAGCTTCGGATTTGATATTCTGTTCGTTTGTGTCAACGTAATTATTATAAAGTATCCTGATTTTAGACTCAAGGTCAATTTCATCTGAAGCAAATGCTTTTTTTACTTCTTCAAAAACTGCTGCTTTATTTCCTTTAACTTTATAATAATCCGCCAAAGCTAAATGGAGGAATCCATTATCTGGTGCAATTTTTAATGCTTGCTGATATTTTTCATAAGCCTTATCAGTTAAGTTATTCGACTCATACAATTCAGCCGCCATCAAATAATAACGCACCTCGTCAGGATTTTTCTTCACTAATCCTTCTATTTCTTTTCCAGCTTCAGTTAAATTACCTCTTTTCAGGTAAATGCGTTGCCGCTGTAGTACTAATTCATCGCTGTAACCAAACTCCTTTTCTATTTTCCCATACAGCGCCAATGCATCATCTAGTTTGTCAGCAAAAACTAATGCATTAGCCTGAGCAAAATAAAACTCCTCATTTTCTGGACGAAGAAATGTAAGCATGCCATAAGTATCTGCAGCTTTCCCAAAAAACGATAATTGTTGTTGCAACTGGGCCTTAAGCTGATAATACCAAACCTGCTCTTTATTATATTGAATAGCTTTATCAATAGCGGTTAGTGCCTGATCATCCTGCTGAAGTGCCTGATACGCCATCGCGAGCTCATAGTATGCACCATCATTAGTGGGGTCAAGGTCGAGGCAAAGCAGAAAATTACGGATAGCTCCGTTAGTGTTACTTAGCGTCTTTTCTCGTAATCCACTCAGGAAATAATACTTTACTTTAGCACTATCTAAAGAAGTAAGACTCTTTGCAGCTAGCATGGTACTGCGCATAGGTTTTCCACCTCCCGAATTTTGTCCGAAAGAAACCTGTGACGCCACAGCTGCTAAAGCAAAGGATAATATTATTCTCTTCTCAAAACCCATCTTAGCAATAACGTAATAATAACCAGACTATTGCTTAAAAGTTTGCTTATTGCAAACCTGTATGTCCGTAACCACCAGCACCACGCTCAGTTGTCGAAAGCACTTCAACCTCCAACCATCCCGCCTGTTCATGTTTAGCTACGATCATTTGAGCAATACGATCACCGTTGTTAATCTCGAAATGTTTATCTGATAAATTTATCAATAAAACTTTAACTTCCCCGCGATAATCCGCATCAATTGTTCCTGGAGAATTTAAAACAGTGATTCCGTGTTTTAATGCCAGGCCACTTCTCGGACGGATCTGAACTTCATAACCTACCGGAATTTCCATAAACAAACCCGTTGGAATTAATTGACGTTCAAAAGGTTTAATAACAACTGTATCTTCCAGAAATGCACGAATATCCATTCCTGCAGAAGCTACGGTTTCATATGATGGAGTAGGGTTAGTAGATTGATTGATTACTTTGATCTGCATATTTTTTTATGATTACTCTGATTATTTGACTTGCTTACATCGATTAATAATTTGATTACACCGATTTTCGGGTAACAATGATGCTCCTAAATGGAAGCTTGTCGCTTGATTAGTTTTTTAAAATTATCTTTCTCTCTATAAAAAGCAAAGCCAAGAAAAGCAATTAAAAGGATATTTCCTGCAAAGATATTGTTATGAAAGCCGAAATACAGAATGATTACCACTATTGCTGAGGCTCCTATATAGGTAAGTGCCGATGACAAATCATAAGGAATCGGGTAATTTTTTTGCCCGAGAACATATGACAATATCATCATTACCAAATAAGCTATTAAGCTTGCCCAAGCAGAGGCCATGTAACTATATTTTGCTATAAAAAAGATATTTAATAGGATGGTCAGGACTGCTCCTACTGCAGAGATGTAAAATCCGTAACGGGTTTGGTCTGATAATTTATACCAAACTGAAAGGTTCATATAAATTCCTAAACATACATAGGCAAACAGTAAAATTGGAACCACTGGCAAACCGACCCAAAATTTATGTCCGATAAAATATTTCAACACATCAATATTGGCCATCAATCCGACGAAAATCATACAAACTACTATTATGAAATAATGCATGATGGTAGCATATGTACGAGGCGCATTCTCATTTTTAGAATGACTAAAGAAAAAAGGCTCTGCTCCTAACCTGAATGCTTGAATAAAAATATTCATGAAAATAGCCAGTTTACAGCAGGCCCCATAAATACCAACATCACGTGTACTAATTTCGATCGGAAGATATCTCTCCAAAAGTATTTTGTCCAGATTTTCGTTAATAATGAAGGAGATATTAGCAATCAGGATTGGCCAGCTATAACTAAGCATGTTGGTAAACATTGCCGTATTAAACCTGAAATGAACTTTTGCAATCTCGGGTATTAGCAATATTAATGTAACAATACTAGCTATCAGATTAGACACAAATACATATCCCACCCAGTTAGGCTGATAATACTTATGAAAAAAATCGTAGCCGGGACCATGATTTTTAATTATTGCAGGAAGAACAAGAATAAAGAACAGGTTTAGCCCAATGAAAACACCAATGTTAGCAATTTTCACTACTGCATACCTAACAGGACGTTCATCAGCTCGCAGTTTTGCAAACGGAATTACGCATATCGCATCAATGGATAATATCCATACAAAGTATTGAACAAAGGGTTTGTAGTCGATACCTGTTTTATCTCCTTGTAACCATAGCGCAATAGGACCAGCAGCAGAAAGACCCAGTATCAGAAATAAAATAGCAACTACAGTTACACCCCAAAATGAATTAGAGTAGACTAATTGTTTATCCTTCTCCTTGCTTAGAAAACGGAAATAAGTGGTTTCCATTCCAAAAGCTAATACAGCATTCAGAATAGAAGCATAGCTATATAGAAGAGTAAAAACGCCATATACACCAGGAGCGTAAACATTGGTATATAAAGGAGTTAAAAAGAAGTTGAGAATACGGGTAGCAATATTGCTTAAACCATAGATAGCCGTTTGGCCAACAAATTTCTTAAAAACTGACAACTACTATCTTAATTAAAGGTGAATGGTATAATTCTAACTTTTATGAGTTGAATAATAAATTTTCAGAAGCCAAAAATACTCTTTTTCCGAACTTCAAAGCTTTTAAAATCTGCAAGATTACTTTCTGTTATGTCAACGGTTGTTACTACAGCCCTGTCCGGTCCTATTCTACACCATTTCATAAAAGCTTCAAGTTGCTCATCAGTCCCCTCTGCTTCAATGTAAACAGAACCTTCTTTCTGATTTTCAACAAACCTGGTTACACCCATTCTATCGGCAGCTTCTTTGGCAGATGCTCGATAATAAACCCCTTGCACTTTGCCTTTTATCACTATGTTGAGATGTTTGATCATCTTAAAAACTAAAGTTGTTTCAATATAATCTTAAACCATTCAGTATAAATCTCCGGATTCAACTCAACATCCTTTTTAACTACATCCATATTTACCCATTTATAATCGGATGCCTCCAATGGGTCAGGATTAACCATGCCATTGTAATTGCCAATATAAACGTAATCCAACTCATGTTCTGTTAATCCGTTATTAAATTCAGCTTTATAGATAAATTTATAGCTATAGGTTAAGGAACAATCAAAACCCATCTCCTCCTGCAATTTACGATGCAATGTTATTTCTATAGCCTCATCTTTTAATGGGTGACTACAGCAGGCATTAGTCCACAAGCCTCCTGAATGATACTTATCGATGGCCCTTTTATGGATTAAAACCTCATTATTATCATTAAATATCATAATTGAAAAGGCCCTGTGTAAAAGTCCCTGCTCATGAACAGGTAATTTTTCACCAAAGCCAACAACTTCATCATCGATATTTACCAATATAAGTTCCTTTTCTTTCATTTTTATTTAATGAGCCTCCGGTTCAGGCTATTTTTTTAATGGTAGTTTTTTCCGAAATATAAAAATGTCCTGAAGTCTCTCTTACATGTTGAAGAAGATTTAGTCCGGGTTTCTTTCCTTTTTCAATGGTTCCAAAATCATTCCATCCAAAAAAGTCCGCACCATTCTTGCACGCCCAGACAAGCATAGTTTCCAGGTCTATATCAGAAAATGCTGCAGCAATCGTCATCATCTCTGCTAAGATGGAAAGCTGATGATTGGAAGCAAGACTGTCGGTTCCTACTACCAGTTTAAGCTTTTTTTGTATAAACAATGGAATATCAGGCAACTGGTTTTCAATATAAATGTTTGCGTTAGGACATAAACACCAGTAATTATCGCTATTATCCTCTGCAAAGTTTAGATCCTCCTCCGAGGAACAAGTATTATGTACTAAAAGTTTTCTCCCTTTACCCATCCAAGGCAAATACGACTGTATAGAGTTTTTCCCTTTAGCATTAAAGAAGGAAATATCTAATCCAAAACCTTCATAAAGCTTAAGAAAATCACCTGTTTTATTTTTATAAAACTTACCTTCTTCTGCAGTTTCCTGATTATGGATTGAAACGATTGATTGTTCTAAGTCAGCTATTTGCCTGAATAATTTTTCAGAAACAGAATAAGGAGCGTGAGGAACAACTGTTGCTTCCTGTGGGGCCTTTGACGCCAATTCAATCGAATTTGACAACAATTTTTCTGCAGATGCAGGATTAAATCCAAAAACTTCCACAAATGTATGATAGTGTAAGTTCTGCTTTTTCTTCTGCAAAAATGTATTTTCCGAATTGGAGATATCACCTACTCCAACTATTCCATTCTCGCGCATTTCATTTTCGGCACGCTCTATGGATGAAATAATTTCCTGAATGTCTGCGCTACGAAACTTCTGCACATTTTGAATGAAGTTAACCAAACCAGTTTTTTCAGGCAGCTTACCTTTTAGGTGAGAAAGCTCAAGATGACAATGGGCATTTATAAAACCTGGACAAAGAATTCCATCAAAATGCTCTACATCATTCAAACCAACAGGAGATTGCAGCAGGTTTATCACTTTTCCATCATCGTCGATGATCACTACTCCATTTTTTAAAGGCTCATGAGCAAGTGTAATAATCCAATCAGCAGACAATTTTCGCATGTGCCAAAGATAGGGGTTATAAAACTTGAGAATGAGAAAATTTAGGAATTTGCCATAAAACAGTAATTGCATTTAACTATCATTTCCTCATTCTCCAATACTCAATTTTCGAATTATTAAAAAACCGTATCTTTGCGCCATGGAAAAGGCATTGGTTAAGAAGGACATACGTTCATATTCACTTGAAAATCTGAAAACTCTGTTTACCGAAATGGGTGAACAAGGGTTTAGAGCAAAGCAGGTTTATGAATGGTTATGGAAAAAATCTGCCTGGAGTTTTGATGAAATGACCAATCTTTCAAAAGATCTTCGTGAAAAACTTAACCAAAATTTCACCATCAATGCTGTTGCAATTGATAAGCAACAAATCAGCTCAGACCGAACTATCAAAAATACCTTTAAGCTTTACGACGGTAATATTATTGAAGGTGTATTAATTCCTACAGAAGACAGGATGACCGCTTGTGTGTCTTCACAAGTTGGTTGTAGCTTAACCTGTAAATTCTGTGCCACCGGCTACATGGATCGTAAACGTAATTTAAATGCGGATGAAATTTATGACCAGGTAGTTTTGATCGACAAACAGGCACGTGAGCATTATGGAATTCCATTATCGAACATTGTATATATGGGTATGGGAGAACCTTTGCTCAATTATAGTGGGATGATGAAATCGGTGGAAAGACTTACTGCTGAAGATGGATTAAATATGGCAGCAAAACGTATTACCGTTTCAACAGCTGGCATTGCTAAGATGATCAAAAAACTTGGTGACGATAATGTTAAGTTTAATCTTGCCTTATCTCTCCACGCTGCAAACGATACCAAGCGCAATGAGATTATGCCTATTAATGAGCAAAACTCATTAACAGCATTGCGAGACGCGTTAAAATATTATTTCGCTAAAACTAAAAATCCAGTTACTTACGAGTATATCGTATTCAATGACTTTAATGATTCCTTGCAAGATGCCAAAGAACTGGCTCAGTTCTGTAAACATGTTCCTTGTAAAGTAAATATCATTGAGTATAACCCAATTTCATTTGCAGATTTTGTAAATACGGAGGAAGACAAACTGGAAGCTTTTGCAAGCTACTTACGGAAAAACAATGTAAATGTCCATATCCGCAAAAGCAGAGGCAAAGATATTGATGCAGCTTGCGGACAACTCGCCGTAAAAGAAGAAGCGGCAGCAGGTCATTAAACTGAACATTCAGATGTTTATTGCCATATTTATTTAGATGTGGCGTTGATTGCTATTTAACATTCGATCAATCCTAATGATTGGTCATTTACTATCTATGAATATTTTTAAAGAGTACATTAATGATTTTCTTTCATTAATATTTCCTGAACTATGTCAGGCTTGTGGAAACAATTTATTTAAGGGAGAAACTGTTATATGCACATTTTGTCAACAGCACCTTCCCTACACAAACTTCCATCTCGACAAGGCTAACCCGGTTGCCAAACAATTTTGGGGCAAGATTAAAATTGAAGCAGCATGTGCCTGTTTTAATTTTAGAAAAGGTGGAAAAGTGCAAAATCTTTTACATCAGCTTAAATATAAAAAACAACAGGAGGTAGGTGTTAAATTAGGAAGAATCTACGGATATCAACTTCGTTATGCCGAGCCATATGACTCTGTCGACATTATAATTCCTGTGCCACTTCATCCAACCAAATTAAAAACCAGAGGTTACAACCAAAGTGAATGTTTTGCCAAAGGTTTGGCAGAGAGCATGAAAATCCCCATTAACTCCAATTCCTTAATTAAAACTACTTCAAATGAAACACAGACTAAGAAAAACCGTTTTCAGCGTCATGAAAACGTGGAAAGCATTTACCAAATCAGAGATATAGATGAATTGTCCGGAAAACATATCCTATTGGTAGATGATGTCATTACGACTGGTGCAACAATCGAAGCATGTGCAGAAAGCTTGTTAAAAATCGAAAATGTTAGCGTAAGCGTTGCCGCTATTGCTTACGCAAAATAAAGATAGATGTTTAAACAAATTTTATCGCTGATAATCTGATAGTTACAAGATTATTGAAATATTTTCACTTTTTCTGAAACCTTTCTGTACCTGCTGCGTAAAAGGACACAGAGAGCGTAAATTTAGATAGAAGGCGGGATTAACTATGTTAATCTTGCTTTCTTTTTTTATGGGCATTTCTTCCCAATTTTTCACTTCTTTTTAGAACAGGAACAACAGTTGGTGATTAGTGGTAACACTAATCTTATTAGCTATACATCTTTAAAAAGATTGCTTCGAGTGGTAGCAAAACCGACTCTCATTTTAACTGCACGACGCCTAAATTTTTTAGTTCCATATTTTATTAATGTAGGTCTTCACTGATCTTTTTCCTCTTCATACTTACATACCATAATTTACAGGCTTCGCTCCTACTCCCTATTATTCTACTTAAATCCGCTTTTCAAGACCAATAAAATATCACCAAAATATATTTCTAAAAAATTTTATCTTTTTTGAAACCTTTCTCAATCGATTGCGTAAAAGTACTTAGAGAGCGTAAATTTAGATAGAAGGCGAGATTAACTTAATGTTATTCTTGCTTTCTTTTTTTGTACCTACCCCACTCATAATCACCCAAAAATCGTAAACAAAAAAAGGCGATGATTTTCATCACCGCCTCTCAGAATATCCTAATCAGTTATTTACTATTTATAAAGAGGGAAATCGTGCATCCAGGTATTAATCTTTTTCTTTACTGCTTTAATTTCTCCTTCGTTATCAATATTCATTAACACACGGTCAATTAATTCAACAATTGTATCCATGTGTTCTTCTTTCATTCCACGAGTTGTAACAGCAGCTGTACCTACACGGAATCCAGATGTAACAAACGGTGATTTGTCATCAAATGGAACCATATTTTTGTTAGTAGTAATATCTGCCAACACTAAAGCATTTTCAGCAGCTTTACCGGTTACATTTTTATTACGAAGATCGATAAGCATTAAGTGATTATCGGTTCCACCTGAAATAATTTGGTAACCACGATCAACAAAAGATTGAGCCATACGAGCAGCATTCTTTTTAACCTGGGTAATATATTGTAAATATTCATCGGTTAATGCTTCACCAAATGCCACAGCTTTACCAGCAATAACATGCTCTAATGGTCCGCCTTGAGTACCAGGGAACACAGCAGCATCTAATAACGACGAAACTGTTTTTAATTCACCTTTAGGTGTTTTTAGCCCCCAAGGATTTTCAAAATCCTGGCCCATCATAATCATACCACCACGAGGACCACGTAAAGTCTTATGCGTAGTAGTTGAAACTACATGACAATGTTTTAATGGATCATTCAGCAATCCTTTCGCGATTAAACCTGCAGGGTGTGAAATATCTGCAAGAATCAAAGCGCCAATCTGATCAGCAATTGAACGAATGCGTTCATAATCCCAATCACGCGAGTAAGCAGATGCACCACAAATTATTAATTTTGGTTTCTCACGCATAGCAACTTCCTCCATTTGCTTATAGTCGATCAAACCAGTTTCTTTTTCTACTCCGTAGAAATGAGGTTGATATAAACGACCTGAGAAGTTAACAGGAGAACCGTGAGTTAAGTGACCTCCATGTGAAAGATCAAACCCTAAAATCTTATCCCCAGCCTGTAATAATGCCAAAAATACAGCAGCATTTGCAGAAGCTCCTGAGTGAGGTTGTACGTTAACCCAGGTAGCGCCAAACAATTCTTTAGCACGGTCAATTGCTAATTGCTCAACTTGGTCAACAATTTGACAGCCGCCATAATAGCGTTTGTTAGGTAAACCTTCAGCATACTTGTTGGTTAAACAAGAACCTTGTGCTTCCATTACCTGCTTGCTGGTAAAGTTTTCTGATGCGATTAACTCGATGCCTTCTTCCTGGCGGTCTGCTTCTTTAGCAATAAGATCAAATAGAACGGTATCTCTGTTCATGTGAGAATAATTTGTTTTTGTGTTAAGATGAAAATCAAACATTTACAAGGCTTGTAAACACTTGACACCTTCCTCGGGTTAGGTGCCGCGAAGTTACTAACTCTTTTTGAGGATTTTAAATGAAGTTTCGCGCAAAGTCACTAAGACGTCAGGTTTTTGACATTTAATTCTGAATAAAGATTAATACGTTAAAGTAAGAATAGAGCTTTGAGATCTTGCCGCATTGTTTGCTATTTCAAGTCTATTTTTCCATTTCTTCAACGGATTCTTCAACTTGTTCTTTAGGAGAAACCCAAAAATTATTAAATCCAAGGCCGATATTAATATCAAGGATTTGCTGTTGCAATAACTCCAAAACAGCCAAGAAGTTATAAACCAACTGAACTTTATCCTGACTTATGGATAAAACATCTTCAAAACTCACCCTTTTTTCTTTATCGAAAAGCTTCATAATTGCTACTTTCTGCTCTTCAATTGAATAAGGATATTGAACAACAGTATGAACTATTTGCTGTTTACCTGCCGCAAATCGAGCCAATACTCGTTCATAAACGGTTAATAATCGATAGAGATCAAGTGTTTGCAATTCTTCGCCGGGAGCCGCCTGACTTGCAATTTCTTCTAACTCACGAGCAATATTCCCTCTTTTTTCTTGTTTCAATCGTTCATCTTCCAAATGCTGAAAGTCAGTCATTACAGCTTTGTACTTTTTATATTCAAGAAGCTTTTGGACCAAATCTAAGCGAGGGTCGATTTCGTTACCTTCTTCATCCAATTCTGGCCTAGGAATCAACATTTTAGCCTTAATTCGCATTAATGTTGCCGCAACAAGAATAAATTCGCTTGCAAGCTCGATATTCATCGCCTGCATTTGATGAATATAATCGAGAAAATCGCGAGTTATATGAGCAATAGGAATATCGTGAATATCTAACTCATCCCGTTCAATAAAAAACAGAAGCAGGTCAAAAGGACCTTCAAATTGTGCTAACTTTATCTCGAAACTCAACGGACAGTAATCTTTTGCCGCAAAAATACACTTCCGATGTAATTATCAATGAGCTAATTTTCAACCAATGGGGAAAAAGACAACACCGAAACAATAAAATAACAATAGATTGGATATTGGTGGGCTGATGGAATTCAGCTATTATTTAAAGTAATAGCGTATTTTTGCAATCAATAGAACTCTTTGTTTTAGAACTTCCGTTCATTTAGAATATATTGAACAAAACAGAATGGATACACTTTCTACTGAAAATATAAAAATAGCAATTGTTGGTTTAGGATATGTGGGTCTACCATTGGCGGTAGAGTTTGGAAAGAAATTTACTACTGTAGGTTTTGATATTGATCAGCTACGTATAGATGAGTTATCCAAAGGTTTCGATAAAACCCTTGAAACTCAATATGTGGATATCAATTCAATAGAAAAACTCTCCTTCACAAGTAATTTAAATGACTTAAAAGATTGCACTGTTTATATTGTAACGGTTCCAACTCCGGTAGACGAATTCAAGAATCCTGATTTACGTCCATTGCTAAAGGCCTCTGAAATGTTAGGGACATTAATTAAAAAGGGAGATATTGTTATTTATGAATCCACTGTTTATCCCGGTTGCACAGAAGAGGATTGTGTTCCAGTACTGGAGAAATACAGTGGTTTAACATTCAATAAAGACTTTTTCTGTGGCTATTCACCAGAACGAATAAATCCGGGTGATAAAACAAATACGTTAAAATCTATCAGAAAAGTGGTAAGCGGCAGTACTCCAGAAATTGCCAAAATAATAAAAGACCTATACGATTCCATTATTGAAGCGGGGACATTCCTGGCACCGTCATTAAAAGTAGCGGAGGCGTCAAAAGCCATAGAAAACGCCCAACGTGATGTTAATATATCGTTCGTAAATGAGCTGGCTCTTATTTTCGACAGAATGGGCATTGACACCAATGATGTACTTGAAGCTGCTGGCACTAAGTGGAATTTTCTCAAATTTAGACCAGGCTTGGTCGGAGGACATTGTATAGGAGTTGACCCTTATTATCTTACACATAAAGCCCAGAGTTTAGGATATTATCCCCAGGTAATTCTATCCGGTCGCCGAATCAATGATAACATGGGAATGTTCATCGCCAACAAAGTGGTGAAATTATTAATACAGAAAAAACATCGGGTGGATGGAGCTAAAGCTTTAATATTAGGTGTTACTTTTAAAGAGAATTGCCCAGACGTTCGTAATTCCCGGGTTATAGATATTTATGAGGAATTAACCCAATTTGGATTATTAGTTGACATCTATGATCCCTGGGCAGATAAGAGCATTGTTAAAAAAGAATATGGGATTGATTTATCCCAGAATCTGTATAGCAAGGTTTATGATGCCATCATTTTGGCTGTTGCACATAATGAGTTTTTAGAAATAGATTTTTCACGTATAACTGCAAACGGATCAACAGTAATTTTTGACACGAAGGGGATTCTGGACAGAAATATTGTAGATGCTAGATTATAATTTCAAGCTAAAAAAGGACAAAACTCTCATTATCAGTCCAACTTATAATCGTTCTATTCTCTGAAACCAAAGTAATTATATTATGTTTAAGTTATATATTTGCTGGCTTAAACGGAGTTATAACAAAAATCCAAACAATGCAGGTTGAAGCGGGACCATTGTTGAGAAATATCAACTATCCTTCGGATTTGAGAAAATTGAAGGAGAATCAGTTAGAAGAAGTTTGTAAAGAGTTAAGACAATATATTATTGACATCGTATCTGTAAACGGTGGCCACTTTGGTGCAAGCCTTGGTGTAGTAGAGCTAACTGTCGCTTTACATTATGTATTCAATACTCCATATGATCAACTCATTTTTGATGTTGGTCACCAGGCATACGGACATAAAATATTAACAGGTCGGCGAGACGTGTTCCATACTAATCGTATATACGGAGGCATTAGTGGTTTCCCTAAACGATCAGAAAGTGAATACGATACCTTTGGGGTAGGTCATTCATCCACCTCGATTTCAGCTGCCCTAGGGATGGCCGTAGCATCTCAATACAAAGGAGAAACCGACCGTCAACACATCGCCGTTATTGGCGATGGAGCAATGACTGCAGGACTGGCCTTTGAGGCACTCAATCATGCTGGCGTAGAGAACTCTAATTTATTAGTGGTTCTTAACGACAATTGCATGTCAATTGACCCGAATGTTGGTGCATTAAAAGAATACCTTACCGATATCACAACCTCACAATCGTATAATCAATTCAAAAAGGATGTTTGGAAGATATTAGGTCCAATTAGCAAATTCGGGCCTAATGCTCGTGATATAGTTAAGAAAGTAGAAAAGGCTATCAAAGGAAGCATTCTGAAAAAAAGTAATTTCTTTGAAGCATTACAGTTCCGTTATTTTGGCCCCATTGATGGGCACAATGTCGAGCACATGGCAAGAGTAATGGAGGATTTGAAACATATTCCAGGGCCAAAATTACTACATTGTGTAACGGTAAAAGGAAAAGGCTATGCTTTAGCAGAGCAGGACCAAACCAAGTGGCATGCTCCTGGATTGTTTGATAAAATCACTGGAGAAATAAAAAAATCTGTACCTGCAACTCCTCAGCCTCCTAAATATCAAGATGTATTTGGACATACAATTGTTGAACTAGCAGAACAGAATCCCAAAATAATGGGAATTACCCCAGCTATGCCCTCAGGTTGTTCATTAAACATTATGATGAAAGCAATGCCAAACAGAGCATTCGACGTGGGTATTGCCGAACAACATGCAGTTACCTTCTCTGCCGGGTTAGCAACTCAGGGAATGATTCCATTTTGCAATATTTACTCATCATTTATGCAGCGTGCATATGATCAGGTAATACATGATGTAGCAATCCAGAATCTCAATGTAGTGTTTTGCCTTGATAGAGCCGGAATTGCCGGTGCTGATGGCCAAACGCATCATGGGGCTTATGATTTAGCCTATATGCGTTGCATTCCAAACATGACAGTTTCTGCTCCAATGAATGAAGAAGAGCTGCGTAATCTTATGTTTACCGCTCAACAAGATAACATGGGTCCTTTTGTTATTCGTTATCCACGTGGCAATGGTGTAATGGCCGACTGGAAACGTCCCTTACAGCCAATTGAGGTAGGGAAAGGTCGTAAGATTTGCGATGGTGATGAAGTAGCAATATTAACAATCGGCACCATAGGAAATGAAGCTGTAAAAGCGATAAATCAACTGAGTTCAGAAGGAGTTAACCCTGCTCATTATGATCTCCGTTTTGTAAAGCCTTTAGATGAAGAATTGCTTCACGAGGTATTTAAAAAGTTTAAAAAAGTGATTACTGTTGAAGATGGATGTGTAGTTGGAGGAATGGGTTCTGCTGTAGTAGAATTTATGGCAGATAACGGATACATGGCAGAAGTAAAACGCTTAGGTATCCCTGACAGAATCGTTGAACATGGAGAACAACAGGAACTTTATGCAGAGTGTCATTATGATTCAAAAGCAATAGCGAGTACTGTTAAATCAATGGTAGAAGGAAGCACAGCGAAGTTATTAGCAATTTAATAGATAGTAAACCGCAAAGGCGCTAAAACGTAAAGATATAATCTTAGCGTCTTAGCGCCTTTGCGGTTTTTTTATATTATGTTTCTAAAAATCGTAGTACAAATTTCGGAATGAACTCCGCAATCCGAAGTTAATTATCGCGGTTGAATTGTTTCCATTGGAATTATTCTCACTTCGCAAAGTTAATCCAGTTTCAATTCGCAAATTGTATTTCTTATTTAATACGTAAGCAGCCGTTAAATCCCCATAAAACAGATTTGTCGTAATCCCCTGTCCTATATGATTACCATAATCACTTACACGAGTATCATATGGAAGTAAGATATTTTTACCATAATTCATTCCCTGAGGATCTAAACCATAATAACCGTAAGTAAACTGACCGCGAAAATCAAATCGTTTCCATGAATAGTTAACAATTCCTAAGAATTCCTCAAAGTTTGCGCCCCAAGGATGAGCCAATGATTGAGAAAAATGAACGTAATTGTTCGTTGGTTTACCATTATTAGGGTTTACCACACCATTTACAACTGGTTTTCTGGCAGTATAGGTATACGGTCGAACTATGTTTACTTCTCCTTGGAAATGTAAATTCGGGATTTTAAAAATATCAAATGAGCGGAATCCTATTTGTGCCCCCCACTTATTTCCCCAATATCCATCTCCGGCAAAAAACTCTTTTGCGGTAAATTCATTTAAAGCAAATTGTCCATACCACGTAAACTTAGGTAGCATCTTATATTTGGCAGTCATTCCGACTAATACTTTATCAGGAGACCCGTTAGCAAACTCAACCGGACGAAAGAATAATAATGGATTCAGATAGCTCATATCAAAGCCACGTTTCCCTAAAGAATCCGCATCTTGCCAGATCACATTTTCAAATAATCCAACAGAAACCTTCTTTGAAATATTCCAGTCAAGATAGTGAAATACCCCCCATTTTTTTCTATATCCATTCTGGTAATCAAACTTTGGTGACTCGCGGTCGATCATTTGCGCCCACATCATCATATAACGCAACTTCCAAACAGTTGCTGTCAGTTTAACATAAGGATAAGGAGCTGTTGCATCAGACAAAAGCAGTGATCGATAGCCGTCTCCAATGAAATTACGATCATAACCTAAATCAAAATTGAAGTACTTAGAGGGTGTATAAGAAATACGACCGGCTGCGTATGAATAATCAAATCCGCCATTTCCATAATTTCTAACCTCTCCTTGTCCCGCGATTACTCCTGTTGTACGGGTACTTTGATCTACATAAAGAGGGAAAACGCCTTGATTCTCATAAAAAGAAGTATAAAAAGTGAACTGTTTTCCGATTCGGCCTCCAATATAAAAACCTCTTGTATTTAACCAAGTGGTTCGATCATTATTGAAATCGCGACCAACTTGAAAGTCGGGCAGAAAGTCCAGGTACAAATCAAAATCCGGTTGTCTTACCTGCAGTAAATGTTCATCCCACAGTTTTCTTCCAAGCCATGTTTTATGTGTTGTTGAATCTTCCTTTAAAAACAACGAATCATTAGCATTCAACACGTAGGGCCTTAATGTAGTATGACGAACTACAGAATCAGTGTATAAAAGTTTAGCCTCTGAAGGTTTTAAATATGTTCCTAATTGTGTTACAGATTGTGCATAAGCTGACAAGCTAACAATAGACAATATCATTAGCGCAAAGAATTTGTAAGAACGTCTCATTAAAAGTATAGAAATGAATGTTTAGTTTTTGGCGATTTTTTCCAGAATAGAATCAACAAACTGTTCTTTTTCTGTTTTGAGAACAGGTTTATCCTTAACCTGAGTAGATCGTTTTGAGTTTGGTAGTTTGGAAGTTTTATATTTTAACAACAGGGTTAAAAAAATATTTGCAATAATAACTGTAGAAGCTATTGCCAGAATTAATGGAAGCGTACCTATTCTTTGCAATGATATTGCAAAGAAAATCAGCGTTATGTTTACTCCTAATAATATTAATGCAGAACTTGTATGTGATAGTTTTAAATCAATTAAACGATGGTGTAGGTGGTTTCTATCAGCAGTAAAAGGAGACTGTTTTTTAAGAATTCTTAATGTGAATACCCTTGTAGTATCAAAAACCGGAATTATCAGGACAGCCAATACTAAAGCTGGAGAAGCTTGAATTCCCAAATCTACTGCCTTAGCTGAATGTACAGAGCTTAATTCAATTAACTGAATACTTAAAACAGATGCTATCAGCCCCACCAATAATGAACCTGTATCTCCCATAAATATTTTCGCAGGAGAAACATTGTATATTAAAAAACCTACTAATGAGCCACCTAAAGCTGTTGCCATAAATGACCAGCCAATATCACCCATTAAGTAAAATAACAACGCATAAGTGATAGAAACAACAAGTCCAATTCCACCTGCTAATCCGTCTATGCCATCTACAAGATTAAAAGCATTTACTATTGCCACAATAGTAAAAACTGTTATTGCAATACTAACCGGATAAGCTATATCTTGCACTCCAAACAGACCAAACATGCTTTTAAGCCTGATATCTGCTAATACCGCTATAATTAATGCGGCAAGCACTTGAGCCATTAATTTTTTAACAGGGCTCATGCCTACAAGGTCATCTTTTAGACCAACTACAAAGAGTATTATTCCTGCAGCCAATACAATTCCAGCTTCAGGTAATAATGAACTTTTTATAAATAAAGAAGTAGAGAATAAAAAACCGGTAAATATGGCAACACCGCCGAGATTAGGTATTATTTTTTTGTGAATCTTACGATCTTCGTTCGGGGCATCAAATAACCTTTTCCTAAATGCTACATAGATTATTGATGGTATCGAAAAGCTTACCACCAATAGCGATGAGAGGAAGATGAGTAAATGTAACACCATAGTTAGTTAGAATAAGCATTGACCCCGATTATCAATACAGTTTTGGTTGGCAAAGATACAAAAATTTCACTGATATTGATGTTTGAATTAACTTCAGCTAATATTCGCATCACTTTTAATTATTTAAGCTGAATTAAAGTGAAACTAAATGAAAAACCTAAAACTATCAAATTAATTTATTTATATCTAAAACTGAATTATCTGCATAATTTAAGTTGAAGTTAAGAGA
Organism: Solitalea canadensis DSM 3403; assembly: GCF_000242635.2. Classification (NCBI taxonomy): domain Bacteria; kingdom Pseudomonadati; phylum Bacteroidota; class Sphingobacteriia; order Sphingobacteriales; family Sphingobacteriaceae; genus Solitalea; species Solitalea canadensis. The sequence goes on along the minus strand of NC_017770.1, from coordinate 5,015,930 downwards.
ATAATTCTTTAAGCCATCCTTCAATAGAATATTTATACCTTATTGATGGTTCATTTTTTTCATATGAAGTTTCAAAAAAGGATTTATTTATTTCCGGTTTATTTCTGTCTATAATTAAAATATTGTTCTCATTATAAAAATCATATTGTCTTATATCCGGATTGGTTGTAATTAATTTTCTATTTGCTCCCAGCATTTCAATACTTCTCATTGTCAAGCCTGTTTGAGCAGGATGATGAATATCCAACACTATTTTAGACTTTCTTATAATTTTAATAATTTCTTTTTGAGATAATGATTTAAAGTTAAACTCTTTATATTTTGCTTTATAAAATTTTACATCTTTGAATTTTCTATATAAAAACAAAATAGGACTGGGAAAAAACATAAAGAAATAATGCTTATAACCAAATGATTCTATTTGACTTCTAATTTCTTTTAGAAGATCATATCTATCACTATGTACTGTTCCAATAAAGCACAATTCTATTGAGTTTGAACAGTTAGAGTCAAGCTCCATCCTTGCATAATCATCAATATAAAACAAAGGTCTAAAAGACACTCTTTGAATTTTCTCAGAATCTGTTTTATCAAATGAAAAGATTTTATCAAAATAAGGCAAAACCTCCTCTGTTTTTTTCTTATTCTGTAAAGAATCCCACATGTACAGAATAAATGTTGCATTATATTGTTGATGTTTAAACCTCTCCAATATAATAGGAGTCATTGCTTCAATATTTACAACAAAAACAAAATCGTATTGAATTGAATTCGTTTTACCTAAAATTTGCTGGTAATACTTCTCAATACGATTTTTTATAATTTCTTTATTTATCCGAAGACTTGCTTTTGTCAAAAAATCATTTTCTGGCCGTTCATCATAATAATCAACTATAGCCCCAAATTCTGTTAACTTTTTGATTATTTCCTTCTCATAATCAAAAAACATTGGGGCAAAAAAAAGTATTTTTTTACCTTTTAACTCTTCCATCAGCGATATAACCCTCGTGATTTCATTTCTTGGATTGAGAGAGAATAATTATCGGCTTCAATTTCCTGCCTATTAACCCATTCTGTAAATTTATTAATTCCTTGTTGAAATGTGAACGAAGGGGCAAATCCCAATCTATTATTGATTTTTGTTAAATCTGCATAATTATGGCGAATATCGCCCAAACGATAATTCCCGCTAATTTTTATTGGAACACTAATTCCATAGTTTGCAACTAACGTATTTGCTACCGTAATCACATCTGTTGGCAAACCAGTTCCAACATTAAAAATCTCTCCATTGGCCTCTTCTTTTTCAATGCCTAATAGTGTAGCATTTACAACATCATCAATAAATACAAAATCTCTAGTTTCTTTTCCATCTTCAAAAACGTTAATTCCATTACCATTTTTGATTTGAGTAGAAAATATTGATAATATGCCTGTATAAGGATTCTTAAGTGATTGACCTGGGCCATAAACATTTTGATATCTAAAGGCTACAGGAGAAATTCCAATTGTTGGACAAACAGTCATGATCATTTGCTCCTGATTCTGCTTTGTTATCCCGTAAACTGATGAGGGATGAATTTTGGATTCTTCGTCAGTTGCCATTAATTCTAGTAAGGCTGTTGAACCAGCATACTTTACTTCAAAATCGCCATTATCCATAAACTCTGAGGTACGGTGTTTAGGGTACACGATGCCGTTTTTTGCACATTTGTATTTACCCTCACCGTAAATAGAACGTGAAGATGCTACTACAATTTTTTTTACAGTGTGCTCGGTATTGGCTAAAATATCTAACATAATAGCAGTACCATTAATATTAACATCGACATATTTTTGGATCTCATACATCGATTGTCCGGTACCTGTTTCAGCAGCATAATGAACAATAATATCTTGTCCCTTTAGAGCACTTTCCCAATCATTTTTCTTAGTCACACATCCTTTTATGAAGTGAACTTTATCTTTAATACTTCTATAAAGAGGAGATGTAGCCTCTGGGTCAGTTCCATGTATCTGAGGTGATAAATTATCCAATACTGTTACTTTATAGCCTTTTTGAATTAATCTTAATGCCAAATTACTGCCTATGAAACCAGCTCCGCCAGTTATTAAAATATTCTTATCCATTTAGATACTAGTTATTTTCTCCCATTTATCATTAATAAAATTATATTTCTTTATTGGTATTGCTGGACTTCCTACGGCAATTACATTTGGGGGCAAATCTTTTGTAACAACAGAATTTGCTCCTATAATAGTTCCTCTTCCAATAGTAACACCAGGTAAAATGGAAACCATTTCACCTATCCAAACATTATCTTCTATTACTACTTTGCTAGTTTTGTATGGTCTAGTTCGCGGTATTGACTCTGGACAACTATCCATTTCATCACCGGAGTAACTACCGTGAGAACAATCGGATATGTATACTTTGCTTGCGATAAGTACATTGTTGCCAACTACAACACTTTTCATTGCTGTTATATGAACGTAATCGTTTATTTGCACATTTTCCCCCAAATATAGTACCTTTTCATTTTTAGAATAGGCTTCTAATCTACATCCAACTCCTGTTGTTAATCCTTTTTCAATAACTATATACTTACGTCCTCTAATATCTATTGGAAATCGAATAAGTTTAGCCTTGGGGTAAAAAATTCTAGTTCTTAGCAAAGAAATAGATAGATACAAAAGCTGAGACAAACCATACGTATTAAAAATATCTCTCATTAAAAGGCCCTTTTTATTAGTTCATACAATACGTAAAACCTAACTTTTACCCTCTTTGCAATTGAGTTCGGACTCTTACCTCCACCTGTAGACGCATTTTCACTGTGCCTTCTATATTTTATTAAGGGCGTAGATTCCAAAACAACCTTGTAATAACCCTCCCCAATAACAGTTAACCAGTAATCATGGGCACATAGACGATGATTCTTAGGAAATGGCAATGCTTTATCTAAAATCTTCCGATGGAAAGCCATACAAGCCCCAATATATCTGGTTTTCAGAAAATTAATCAAAAATCCTTTCCGAGTTTGGTTTAATTCAAAATGCGAATTAAAAACGCTTTTTAATTCGCTATCAACAATCACTGCATCACTAATGACCATATCTGATTTTTCAAGAGACACAAGCATTTTCTCAACCTTTCCATCCATCCAAACATCATCCTGATCCGATAAAAAAATTATATCACCAGATGATTTACGAATAGCGTTTTCAAAATTGCCAGTATACCCTCTTTCACTGTCATTTTGAAAAATTCTAATTCTACTGTCATTAATTGATTTAATGAGGTTTATAGTGTTATCAATTGAATGATCATCCGATATAATGATCTCATCGACTAAAGACAACTGTTTTAATATTGAAAATAACTGTTCTTGAATATATCGTTCTCCATTGTAAGTAGCTATACAAACAGAAATTGTTTTCATAAAATTTAAGTTTAACTTAATAACTAAAATCTAAGCTAGCTGAAGATAAAGACTATAGTATCGGTCAGCTGCATTCTTAAGACTCAATTCATCCAAGGCCATATTAGCCTTCTGTTCTCTGTTAATTAGCTTTTGTTGAAGCGTCAATGAAACTTCAGCTACAATTGTATCAAAATAAACATTATCCAACTTTTCTAAAACATATCCGAGATCATATTTTTTAACAGCTACAGAGGTATCTCCAATATTATCAGATACCATTACGAGTAATCCCCCAGACAAATAGTCTGTAAACTTAATTGGTGCAGCTACTTGATTTATAATGTTATCTTTTCGTAGCAAAATTCCTACATCACATTGCTTTATATAAGCATTTAGGTATTTGTTCTCAACATAGGTGAAATAATATTTCGAAATATCAATATTTCTTCCTTTCGCATAATCTTCAAACTGTTCCCAATGTTGACTAAAAACAACAAATCTTGCCTCTTCAATATTTCTTTCGAGTTTTTCGAAAAGATCAAATGTTTCTTCTACACACTGCCATTTTTCAAAAGCACCAGAATAAACAAAAATCTTTCCATTAATTTCGTTAAAAACCTCCTCCTTTATATTCATTACTTTTGCTGAGTTCGAGCATTGTGAATTTAATGCTCCAATTGCGAAAGTTGGAATAACAATAACTTTATCGCTTTGCTTTGAATAACTAATTTCAATATGCTTTCTAAAATTTTGGGATACAACAACAAGTTTATCTGCATATCTACAGTAAAGACTTTCCAGTTTTTTAAATAAGAAAAAAATGTACCTACTCTTTTTTCTTAAAGCCATTTCTTCAGGAAACACACCTCTCATGTCAAAAATCACTTTTTTCTTATAAATGAGCTTTAATAAGAGAGCTACAAGCATTGGTAAATAGCTTCTTACATGAATGACATCAACCTGAGCTGCTATTTTACTTACTTTTTTAAGCAATTCGAACTGATTGATAAAATAACTGTCATTTTTCAGTGGTATATGAACTAATTTATCATTATTAATCTCAGGAATTATATCTTGATCTCGTGTTGTAAGGAAAAATTTGATTTTTTGATCCTTAACAGAATATTTGTTTGAAAGATGACTAAGCAAAGTAATTACTTGAGACTTTAGTATTGGTTGACTTTTATAACTTTCTAGGGTTAAATATAAAATTTTCACTCTTAAATATTTATAGAATTAAAAGACTTGATAATAGTCGTTGGTTAAAATAGTTAAACAATAATTTCCTTAGGTTTTTCTTCATAATTTACAAGTAAACCTAGATAAAAAAAGATCATTTCATTTAAAATAATATCTCCTGAAAACATTGAATTAATTAAAACAAACAGAAATATATACTTAAATTCATTTTTCGATTTAATCCAAAACCATATTATCCATATAAAAAAAATTATTATTAATCCAATACCTTGCTCAACTGCTAGTTCAAGAAAAAAGTTGTGTGGATAATATCGCATATCAGATTCTCTTCCAAAATAAAATTTAGAAAAGTTACCTACTCCTTGTCCAAATAATAACCGCGAAAAATCCAACTCACTCATTTTTATTAATGTCAACGGCCAAACCACAACTCTACTTTCTTCAAAGATTTCCTCAGAGGAACCATCAGGAACCGCTCTAAAAAATCTTTGTGTTATATAAGATTCTTCATTTGAGGAAACGTAGGCAGATATAAATACAATACTAGTACCCAAGACTATAAGTATCAAATAGATATATTTCTTCTTTATAGTAGAAATAAAATATAAAGATGAAACCAAAAGAAATGACAGAAAAGGGCCTTTGGAGCCTGTAGCATAAAGTATCGGAAGGGTTGCTAATATTAACAAAAGTAAATTTCTTCCCCTTTCTCCTAAAACTATAAAATAGATAAGAACACACTCATAGCTAACGCGTATAATCCAAATTGGATTTAATCCACCTACAATTAATCTTGTATTAACATTAAAAGTATTTATTTGAGTTATACAGATGAAAAAAACTATAATAATAAAAACAATTTGAGTGTAACAGTACCCTTTAAAAAAGGCTAATACACTTTTCCTGGTTTTTAAAAAACTTCCAATTAAAAGTAAAGGAATAATTTTTGTAAGAAGCATTGTTACCTTATAGTTGGAATATTCACTTTTGAAATTCAACAAATAGCTAATCAAATACCACCCGATAAAAATTGTACTAAAAAAAAGAAGTGATTTATTTATGTAAAAATCCTTTTTAAATTTTAAAGCTATTAAGAAAAATCCTAATAAATAAAATATGGAGACAACCGGGATGTGAATAGAGAAAGCTTCAAACAAATATTGGAAATTAAATAAGGCTCCAACAAAAAAATAAACAGAAAACAATGGATTGTCTCGTTGTTTTTTTTTCTCTTTCTGAATAACACTTTCACCCATCTACTTCAAAACAATTTTATATAAATTCAAATTATTATTTCCTATCATAGCAACAACTATTTGATTGGAGTTGTAAGATACCTTTTTTATTAGATGAGAGGAAGCACAGATAAGTTCGAGTTTGAGATTAAATTTTCTCTTTGAAGATTTATCTTTTGGAATTGCTATAAATGGTTTTTTTTTCGTACAAAAATCGTAGCTCAATTTTATAGTTTCATTCAATTCCGCAAACAACATATTCGTATTTGTAATTTCCTTTAGAGGATCTAAATTAGATTTTTCATTTCGAGTGAGTGCATAATTTACCTTTTGATTACCCTTCAAACTTATGGCTTTTCTACTTTTTACATTAATATCCTGAACATTGTCATTTACATCGATATCAAGATCGTTATTTGCTGAATTATGGAAATTATTGAATTCTATATTCACATTTTTAGAATCATTAATTTGTATCCCAATCGCCTTATAAAAATTTACAATTTCGTTATCTCTAATATCCAGGTTTTCAATATTAATTAACTTAGCTCCATCTGTTCCAATTCCTTTTTGACAAGATATAATGAAATTATTGATTAACTGAATATTTTCAATTTTTTCATTTCTGGCAACTTGAATACCTATTAAATTATTGCATAGAATATTTTCTGATACAAAAACATTTGAACGCTGAATTTTTATACCTCGTCTTCCATGGTTATAACTCAAGTTCCCAACTATATTAATCCTTTTTAAAGATTGAGGATTATAATAACCCTCTGAACCATATTGGCTTTGAGAAATATGGATCCCATCTCCATCCTGATTTGATTTAGGATTGTTTTCATATAAGACATTATTTGAAATATCCCCTCCTTCTAACGAATGAATAGTTATACCATCGGAAGCAAAACTTCCATCTCCATTATTATGAATCTTATTATTAGAAATAATAGCATTCTTAACCCATCCAACCGTTAGACCACTATACTTACAATTAACAATCTCACAATTCTCTATTCTGAACTCTTTACAGTAATAAACTCCAATGCCATTTCCATTGGTTTGATTGTTCATATTACCAGTTACTCTAAGAGAAGTTAGTTTTAAACTATCTACAAAGTAAAAAGACATAACATTATCATTTCCATTAGAAATCGATTTGAGTTCTGCATTATTTCCGCTAACAATGAGTTTTTTAATATTTGATTCTTTCGTACCCTTTACTGTAATACTAGTAAATAGATACGTTTTAGAATCAAAAACTAATGTCGCATTTTTAGTGGCAGCGGCAGCAAATGCACGATTTAAACTTTTAGTATCGTCCGTTTTACCATCGCCCTTTGCTCCATAATCTTTCACATTAATAATCTCATTTAAACCATTAATAGCATAAGATTTATTTACTAAGAATAAACCTATGAACATCCATAAAAAGTACATTTTCATAGAAACATCTACATTTTAAACTTCAATTTCCGATAGAGTTTATAAGAAATTTTATATAGGATTGGATTAATTTTCTTTTGAAACATCTTCCATTCGTTTCTATCACATGCTACCAAATCTTCACAATGGAGTAATAAACTATTTAAAACATTTTTAATGTAATGGTTATTCAATGTGTATAAGTAACATTTTTCTCCAAGTTTATTATCATCACTAAACTGTTTAATTAATTGTTCAAAAGAATTTTTTCTTTCACTTATGCTATTTACATTACTTCCTAATGTGTAATCCTCTGTCTCAAAAAGCCAGTTATATTTATAATCATTTGGAAATCTATCGTGCGAAAAATCAATTAAAAAAACGGGTATTTTTCTTGATGCAAATTCTATGCAAGAAGTTCCCATAGCAACACCCAAGTCAATATTTTCAATAATGTAATTATCCAAATATTGATTCATTAAAGTTCCTGCTAAAGTATATGAAACATTGGACTTCTTTAGGTAAGTAATTAAATCTTCTTTTTCTTCTCCATCCCCGATGATGTGTAAATGAATATTGAATTTCTTCAATTCTGAAAAAAACCTGACTTCATCAATAATCTTATATAGAGAATTGATTTTATCATATGAAATTCTTCCTAACCAACCAAGATTTAATACTTTATCCTTTTTAATTCTTACTTTAGATTGTTCCTTTATATCTACAGGAATTGGCAAGTAAAATGGTTTAAAATTTATATCTAACTCCTTTACAACTGAATAAAAATTTGCACCATCCATATAAATTATATTGCCCTTTTCTGATAAAGTCACTATATAATGCCTCAGTTGAGCTTTATTGATAAAAATTTTCCGACCTTTCGCATATAAAGAATCTTTAAGATTATCAGGATGAATTGCCCAAAATAATAATTTAACTTCCTGAATATTAAAGTCAACAAGGTATTCAATATCCGCAATATAAGATAGGGGTGTAATTAATATTGTTTCAAAATCAATTTTTGCTTTCCCATTGACAAATGGAATTAATGACACATTAGGAGTATTTGCGAGCTGTTTAGTTAAAAAACCTTCACTGTAATCAATCACTTTAATATTTAATCCTTCTATTAGAGAAAGCTCAATTGCCAGTCTTACGAAAAGCAATTGTGCTCCCCCCACATTCTTACTAGGGTAAAAAAAGCATATATTCTTCAATTTATTTCCTTTCACTGGTAGTAAATAATAGCTTTCTAAATATGATTAACATCACTACAAAATACATAATGTAATTAAGACTATATGCAATTGTGGCCCCAATATTTCCCCATTTGGCAATAAAAAACATGGCCAATAAGATAAATCCAATGCTAAACAACACTTCCATTAACACATATGCTGTCGCTCTTGCTTTCGCAACAAATTGGTATCCCAATATCCAACTAGCCACTTTAAATACATCACCTATCAACTGAAACGGAAACAGATTTTCCATTTCTGAAAATTTGTCATTGAATAATACTTGAATAATGAAATGCCTAGAAACATAAATAGCCCCAGAAATAATAATTAATGGTGGCATAACAACTTTATAGGTATGTATAATTTCATTATTCAATTCTATATCTGTCTTTATCTCTGATAAACGAGGCAAATAATAAACACTCAGCGAAGTGGTAATTACCATTAAATACATTGAAGAAATTCTGTTCATGCCTTCCCAGAGCCCTGCACTATCAATTGATAAATGCTTTGTAATAAAATTTCTAATAATAATTTGTCCTACTGGAATTACAGCTGTACTAACAAGTGCCATCAACGAATATTTTGATAAGTTTTTAGCGGCCGGCAAATTAAATCTTCCGAAAAAGTTATGCATCTTAAACCATTTCGATTTAACGACAATCATAAGTGTAATAAGGAATATAATTGATTGATAGGTAACAGCCGATAATAGCGCTCCAAACACACCCCAAAAATAAACGAGTACAATAGAAAAGATGAGCCCCACAATACTGCTGGAAATATTTACAATCACATATTTTTTGAATTCTTTGTAGCCATTTAATATTGAAACCAATAAATTATTAAGCGCATATAAAATAATTGTGAATCCAAAAACGATAAAAATGATGGTGTATTGAGGTTCTTTTAATAGTGATTCGGCAAAAAAACCACTTCCTAATATTAATACTAAGCCGCAACAAATAGATAAAATGAAGGTTATCCAAAATGCACTGCGTAGATATCTTCTATTGGCAGATTCATTACCGGCATTTTCAGCTATATATTTTGTTACACCACTGTTGATACCACCTGTTGAAACAGTTAATACTATTGAACTAAAGTTGTTTAACTGTCCTAACAACGCTATTCCTACCGGGCCAACTAACATAGCAACTACCTTAATACTTATAAAGCCGGTGAGCATTTTTATTAAGGTAGATAGTGCATTCAGAGAGAATACCCTTGCTAAATCACTTTTAATTATTTTCTTCACTTTGTTTAACACTTCAACCTACATATTTTCGACCTGCCACAATTCATATTAAATCAACGACTTCAGCACCTTACATGGAACACCACCCGCTATCACATCATTAGGAATTGATTTCGTTACAAGAGATCCATTGGCTATAACAGCATTCCTACCAATTGTAACTCCTTTCAATACTGTAACATTTGACCCTATAAAAACATTATCTTCAATTATAATTGGTGCCGTCTTTGGGTTACCGCCGATTCGCCTATCAGCTCGCAATTCATGAAAATCACTGTCATATGCATTGAAATTTGTACCAATTAATACATTAGAACCAATAGTAATGCCCTCTCCCTCACTAATTAAACATGCATTATTATTAATCCATACATGATCCTTGATTAATATAACAGAATGTTTTTTTCGGGCGTCTATGTAAGCATAGGTTGTAAAGAAAGCAGGTGACGATGGTATACCAATGTTCACCTGCATTCCAAAAATAATCCGCCCATCTCCTTTTAGAATAGCAGGTTGATGACGCTTTGGTTTACCTACTACATATAAACAACTTGATAACAATTTATATTTTGTATTTCTACTGCCTTGGATCATGGGGAGAATAATATGTTGAATTATTCTTCTTTTAATCTTTACAAAGAAAACCTTAGTATTCATTTAATACATTAATTACAGTAGTAATCTCATCTTTGCTTAGAACAGAAGTCATGGGCAAGCTTATCACTTCATTATGGATGCTTTCAGATATAGGGAAACTTAAGCCACTCCACTCTTCATAGGCAATTTGTTTATGAGGCGGAATAGGGTAGTGAATTACTGTTTGAATGCCCTTCGATGTGAGATATTCTTGGAAATTCCCTCTGTCTTTGACACGCACAACAAATAAATGGAACACGTGATTTTCTGTGCGATCCCAATACGGCAATTGAATTTTCGAGTTGTTAATCCCTGCTAAATACATTGAAGCTACTTTCCTTCTTACCGCACTTTCTTCATCTAACAGACGTAATTTGGCAGACAAGATTGCTGCCTGTAATTCATCTAACCTGCTATTTATACCTTTGTATAGATTATGATACTTTTTTTCTGAACCATAGTTGGCAATGGCTCTAATAGTAGTTGCTAATTGATCATCATTAGTGGTCACGGCACCAGCATCTCCTAATGCTCCAAGATTCTTTCCTGGATAGAATGAATGTCCTGCTGCATGTCCGAAGTTGCCCGATCTTTTCCCATTAGCAATGGCTCCATGTGATTGCGCAGCGTCTTCAATTACGATTAAATTGTACTTTTTGGCTACTTGGTGGATTAGTTCCATATCGGCTAACTGACCATACAAGTGAACAGGTAATATTCCTTTCGTTCTTGGGGTAATCGCTTGCTCAATCTTAGTTGGATCCAGGTTAAATGTTCTCACATCAGGCTCTACTAAAACAGGAATCAGCTTGGTTTCTGAAATAGCGAGGATACTTGCTATATACGTATTTGAAGGGACAATAATTTCATCGCCCTCTTGAAAAACACCCAACTCCTTATATGCTCTTATGACTAGAACTAATGCATCTAGACCGTTCGCAACACCAATACAATGTTTTACTCCACAAAAACGAGCATATTCATCTTCGAAACGTTTTAAATTTTCACCAAGTATATACCAGCCAGATTCGAAAACCTGATTAAAGGCACTTTTTATTTCCGTCTCGTATTGTTGGTTGACTTTCAATAAGTCAAGAAATTTGATCATCGTTTTATATTTACTGTTTTTTCCCTTCTTTAGATATTATACCTTTCTGTATGGCAGGATTTCCATACCATATAGTAAAAGGCTGAACATTTTTAGTAACAACACTTCCTGCACCAATTAAGGAATATTCACCAATTTCAACTCCTGCCAAAATTGTGGCATTGGCCCCAATTGAGGCTCCTTTGCAGATTTTTGTTTTGATAAAAGCTTCAGGATATTTTTTTGACCTTGGATATATGTCATTGGTGAAGGTCACGTTTGGTCCTATAAAAACGTCATCTTCAATTGTAATCCCATCCCATATTTGTACACCGGGTTTAATAGTAACATTATTTCCTATAATTACATCATTTTCTATAAACACATTGAAATTAACATTACAATTACTACCAATTTGCGCACCTTCAAGTATTACACAATACTGCCAAATTTTTGTATTCTCCCCAATCTGATCAGTTTGTACATCTGATAAAGGATGAATTTTAGTACTCATTTTTGTAGTTTAAATATTCTTGATAATTACGTATATAGTCCTTCTCATCATAAGTATGAGAGGCTAATACTAAACATATAGAACCTGATGAAAAATTAACTTCAGATGCCCAAATCCCGGGAGGAATATGTAACCCAATATATGGCCTGTTCAACTGAACTAATCTTTGGGTTTTGCCATCATCCAGTAATACTTCAAAACTTCCGCTTGAAGCAACTAAAAATTGATGACACTCTTTATGAGCATGGGCTCCTCGAGACTCTCCTCCTGGTATATCATATAGATAAAAAACTCTTTTTACAGAGAATGGGATTTCCACATTATTATGCACGGGCGTTATATTTCCTGCCCGATTTTTAATTTTAGGGAGTACATAAATCGAACAATCATAGACTGTATTCATTTTATCAATTATTCTTAGTCTTTAGAAATACATTATAATCTCTAACATAGTCATCCTCATTAAAATCTGTAGAAGCTACTACAAAAGCTAAAGAATTAGTTGAGAAATTTTCCATATGTCTCCAGACATTATTCGGGACCAATAAACCATAATATGAACGATTTAATGAAAAAGTTTTGGATTCCTTTCCATCGCTCAATACAACATCAAAGCTTCCACTCAAAGCAATAATAAACTCTTGGTTACTTATATAACTGTGCCCACCTCTAACTTCACCGCCAGGAACATCGTAAATCCAGTAGGTGCGTTTTATTTCAAAAGGAAAGTGATTTTTCTCTTCCATAAAAGAAAGATTGCCACGTTCATCTAGAATCTTTGGTAGATTGACCAATCTAACTCCTTGCATAATCAAATTCTTAATGAATTAACTCTAATTCAAACGTATTTTCAATTATATTTATAATTCTGTTAGCTGTATTTCCATCCCAATACTTAGGATTGCGACCGCTTTTACCAAAACCATTTAAAATTTGGCGAATATTTGCCTCTATTTCATCAATTTTAATTAATTCATTACTACCTTCTGTTATTGTCACAGGACGTTCTGTATTAGGCCTTACTGTAAGGCAGGGAATATTTAAATGAGTTGTCTCTTCTTGAATTCCTCCTGAATCCGTTAAAACAAATAAAGAATCTTTTACCAAACCAATAAACTCAAAATAACCTAAAGATTCTATTAAAAAGAGGTTCTTATAGTTATTGATCCTTTCTAAAAGCCCGAATTCAACTATATTTTTAAAAGTTCGAGGATGAATCGGAAAAACTAATGGTATTTCAGATGAAATGCCCCCCCAAATACTAACTAACTTAGCTAACACCTCTTTATTATCAACATTAGAAGGACGATGAAAAGTCATTATACCATAATTTCCCTTTACTATATCCCTCCCCATTTGAATAAGTTGGTCTTTATTTAATAGATTGAAAGTTTGACAAGAATTATCAACATGAGGTAATGCTTTAATCAAAGTGTCAATCATAAGATTGCCAACCATATGAATTTTTTCTTTATCGACTCCTTCCTTCAAGAGGTTCGCATCTGCATCTTGACTTGTTGTAAAAAAATAATCAGAAATAGAATCTGTGACTAATCTGTTAATTTCTTCGGGCATAGAGCGGTCATGACTTCTCAAGCCTGCCTCATAATGGGCTGTTCTTATACCAAGTTTTGAGGCAACTAAGGTACAAGCAACAGTACTATTCACGTCACCTACAACTAATACCATGTCAGGTTTAATATCCAAACAAACTTTTTCGAAACCTTCCATTATTCTTGCAGTTTGTGTAGCATGCGAGCCGGATCCAACCTCTAAGTTGACATCTGGATTTGGGATACTCAATTGTTTAAAGAATAGATCAGACATTTTCTCATCATAATGTTGTCCAGTGTGGACAAGAATGGGATGTATATATCTATTATCTCTTAGAGCATGCATTAAAGGCGCAATCTTCATAAAATTTGGCCTCGCTCCTGCAACTAATATTAATTTGAATTTAGTGTTGTAAGTATTGTTGTCAGTCATAATAGTTTCTTATAAGCGTGCATCAACCAATTCTCGATCTAAAAAAGCTTTTGTATCAAAGATAACTGCATTTTGATCTTTAAACCTTTTAAAACACACAGTTTTAAATTCATCATGAGCAACTGCTACAACAATAGCTTGATAGTTAATATCATTATCAAGCTCATTGTTTATCTGCAGTCCATACTCATGCTTCACCTCTTCTTTATCAGCCCATGGATCGTAAATATCTACACTCAAACCATATTGAACTAGTTCATTATAAATATCAACGACTTTTGTATTTCGTACATCCGGACAGTTTTCCTTAAAGGTAATACCCATAATCAAAGCTTTTGAGCCTTTTATTTTGTGGTCTTTTTCAATCATCAATTTAATTACCTTGTTGGCAACAAACTGTCCCATCATATTATTAACTCGACGACCTGATAAAATTACCTGTGGATGATAACCTAATTGTTGTGCTTTATGTGCTAAATAATAAGGATCAACCCCAATACAATGTCCTCCCACCAACCCCGGCTTATATTTAAGGAAATTCCACTTAGTCCCTGCTGCCTCTATAACATCATTGGTATCAATGCCAATACGATCAAATATTAAAGAAAGTTCATTAACAAATGAAATATTAACATCTCTTTGTGCATTTTCAATTGCTTTTGAAGCTTCTGCAACTTTAATAGATGCTGCTTTATGAGTTCCGACGGTTATAATTGAACCATATAAATCATCAACTTTATTAGCAATTTCAGCAGTTGAACCTGATGTTACTTTCTTAATTTTTGTTAATGTATTTATTTTATCTCCAGGATTAATTCTCTCAGGCGAGTAGCCACAATAAAAGTCTACATTATAGATTAACCCACTCTCTTTTTCTAGTACAGGAACACAATCTTCTTCAGTGCATCCTGGGTAAACGGTTGATTCATATATTACAATATCTCCCCTCTTTAGAATTTTACCCACCATTGAAGATGCCTTTAACAAAGGTTCTAAATCAGGTGCATTAAACTGATCAATTGGTGTAGGTACAGTAAGAATATAAATATTGTTAGACTTAAGATCATCTATATTACTGGAAAATTTGATACCAACATGAGAAGTTTTACCTTTCAATATAGTTTCATTCAAATCTTCAATATTAGCTTCCAGAGTGCGATCTATTCCATTACTTAACTCTTCTACCCTAGTTTGATTGATGTCATAACCTAACACCGAATATTTTTTTGCAAACTCAATAGCTAATGGCAGTCCAACATATCCTAATCCTACTATTGCAATTTTTAATTTATCATTATCCATAAGTTTCTTACTATTTCCTTCCCTATGTTATTTTTACTTCTTTTACTTCATTAAAGAGTGAA
Organism: Solitalea canadensis DSM 3403; assembly: GCF_000242635.2. NCBI lineage: Bacteria > Pseudomonadati > Bacteroidota > Sphingobacteriia > Sphingobacteriales > Sphingobacteriaceae > Solitalea > Solitalea canadensis. The sequence continues at coordinate 5,000,556 of NC_017770.1, read as the reverse complement.
TTGCTCTTCTTCCTACTAATATAATGACAGTTAGAAAAACGACTATAACACAACCTATCAGACATCCTTTTACACTTCCAATTCTGACTTCATCTAAAGGTAAAATTGGTTTATCAATAATCTGAATAAAGGGAGCCTCGCGAGAAAGAGTAATCTTTGATAATTCGAGATTTTTCAAAACTTCTCCATAGGCAGTACTTAAAACCTGTATATCTACCTGTTTCTTTTGTCCTCCGACAGTGGCTACTTGTCTTACTGGATTTAAGTCCGGTGTCTGATCCACACTTCTAGCCCGAGCATAAAGAGCATTATCTAATGCCGTCCTTAATGAATCAGCTTTTTTTTGCAAAACAGCAACACTCTTCTGTGACCTACCTGTCTTAGTTTTTATATAAAAGGTTGTCACATTATTAACAAGCGATTCTGTAAACGTTTTTGCAAACAATTCATTTGAAAAACTACATTTGACTTCAACAACACTTAATTTTTTATCAATTTTTCCAACACTCAAATTATTTTTAATAAAAAATTTATGAAACTTACCCAGTAAACTGTCCTGCGTTCGATTAAATTTCTCAGGCTCGCTATTTAATGGAAAACTAATATTAACTAAATGAGGATCATTTCTCCACTTTTCCCGTAGAGAATTAAAATCAATATAATAATCAGCCAGAGATTGAGATTTACCATTAACAACAACTGGAGACAAAAGTGTTTTTTGAATCATTGATCTTGATTTCATTAATTCAATAATATTGTCTCCTGAGAATATTCCTCCTGTACCCCCTCCTAAGTCAATACCAAACTGCGATGCCAATCCTGCATAAGCACCTAAGCTTCCTCCGTTATCTTCTTCTAATGCAAATGTTAGCTCTGCAATATATATTGGTTTCTTAATTAATGCATATACGAACCCTGCTAATCCTCCAAGGATTCCTGTCAAAACAATAATTAACCATTTAGAAAACAGATAGTTCCACCATTTCTTTAGCCTAAGGACTAACTCCTTAAGCGATATTTCGTCGTCTTGATTTGAATTTATTTGAGGTTGAATATTTTCTTGCATAAGTAAACACCAAATTTCTTAATTGAAAAGAAATATAGTTTCTAGATTAAATTGTGTAGCGGCCGCAAAGTTGCTAAGAATTAATACGATTACAAAAGTTTTTTTTGAGTTGATGCTTTTTTGTCATATTTTATCCTTCTGAACAATTATAACGATACCTCAGAAACTGATTATCTTATCTCTTTCTCCAATAAAAACTCTGCCCAAGCCCAATCTAATGGTGTATCTAAATCAATAGATGAAACTTCATCCATCACATACTTTCTTATTTTATGAAATTTATATAAGGGTTGTTGTTTCAACGAGTTAATATTTATCACATAAATTGCTCCATTATAAGCAAATGCAGGTGGACAATCTTGTCTTCGTGCAAAGCTTCCATCTTTTGACTTTATTAAATAACCATTGGAGTTCTCTTCAAACAAATTAAAATATGGGTTATCATGTGATTCTCTCACAGAAACTACCATATCCAAATCGGAAGAATATATTTCAACAGCTTCACGAATATGCTCAATTTTTCTGAATGGGGATGTAGGTTGAAGTAAGACCATCCTTTCAAAATTCTTTCCAAGCCCCTCGTAATAACTGATAGCATGAAGCAAAACTTCATAAGCCCCTGATTGATCAGTTGCTAACTCAGCAGGGCGTAAAAAAGGTATTTTTAAACCTATCCTTTCAACAGTTTCTTTGATTTTCTCACTATCCGTTGAAACACATATATTCTCGTCAGAAACTAATTGCCTGGCAATATCGATCGACCATTGAATTAAGGGTTTTCCACCTAAAAGTTTTATATTTTTGTCTGGAATTCCTTTTGAACCACCTCGGGCTGGAATAATAAATAATGTATTATTCATAATTGTCTACCACTTAATATGCTTAATGTCAGCCTGCGCCTTTGCAAAGTCCTCATGCCGTCCAATGTCTAACCAATAACTAAGCAACGGATAATGCGATACTTTTCGACCTTGCTTTATCAATTCCTCCATTAAATCAGTAGCGTTATAAAATGAGTTTACAGGTATTATTTGCTTTAATGATGAACGCATAAAATAGATCCCTCCACTTGAGTAATATGTATAGGTGGGTTTCTCCTGAAACGAAAGGATATTGTCATTATTCGTTTCTAAAACGGCGTAAGGAATTTTAACTTTATACGGAATACTCGCAATACATAAATCCGCTCCTGAGTCTATGTAGAACTTAAAAAAATCTTCATAATCAATATTGGTAAGGATGTCGGAATTCATAACCAGTAGATGATCATGTGTGAGATTGTCAATTAATGAAAGAGCACCAATTGTTCCCAGTGGCTCATTCTCATGCACATATTCAATTGTTATATCCTTATCCTTTCCAGATCCAAAGTACTCTTCAATTTTCTCAGCCATATACTTTACGCTAATGAATTGTTGAGAAATACCAAAGTTTGCCAATCGATCAATATTATATTCAATAATTGGCTTGTCGCCAACCTTGAGCATTGGTTTAGGAAGTGTATCGGTAAGTGGTTTTAAACGTTCCCCTTTACCACCTGCCATAATTAATGCAGAGGCTGGTATTGCAGACTGTTGTTTTTTTAAATTAAGTATTTTAACCATTCTTCCCTCATTTCCAATCACAGGAATAAGGTAAATATCTTTTTGACGAAACTCTGCAATCTTAGTTAAACTGATATTTAATTCCTCTAAGAATTTAAAATTAGAATTCATGAATGCAGCACAATTATCAGAAATCTCTTTATCGTTCAATAAACCTCTTCGAATATCCCCATCTGTTATCGTCCCTAACAATTTTTCTGAATCATTAACAACAAAAAGAGTGCGGTCTTCCAATGATGGCAAAGCATCAAGTTTCCTCAGTGCTTCCCGAGCAGAGGATGTATGTTTTATGATATGTAGACTAAAGTCTTTCAAGATTCAATATTGTTTTTTGATACTTACAATTCCCTTTTCAGGATATTAATAATTCCGTCAGCAACGTCTTCCTTATGATATATATTTTCACCGTTATAATCCCCCATCAATTTCACTTTTTCACATGCTTCGAGAATTTGAGTTCTGTCCGGATGTACCTGGATAAGGTTAGGAGAGAAGGCACGCCCTTTCTGACGATCTCCCACATTGACAACATATTTATTAAAAGAGGCGGCTTCTATGATCCCACTTGAGGTATTCCCAAGCAGAAATTTTGAATACTTCATACAGGTAAAATACCCTTTAGTCCCAAAGCTTTCGATGCCAATTACATTTGGCCTTTTACTGATGAAATGTTCATATTCCTTACGCATCATATTCCCCATAGTATCTGTGTTAGGCATTGTGATGATGATTTGATAGTCTAATTTATCAAGAGCAGCAATCACCTCTTCAACATATTTCTTGTTTTCATCAACAGAAACCGTTTCTGGATGGAAAGTAACCAGAACACTCTCTTTAGTTATATCAATTCCGAAGACCTTCAGGAAATCTTCTTTGGAGTAAAGATCCATATCATTAATATTATCCAGACTAAGTGCTCCGACATTATAAATATTCTTGTTAGAACCTAGAATGTTTGAAACCCTTTCCGAATATTCTTTGGTTGATGTAAAATGATACATCGAAAATAAGCTTAAGCAATGACGAAATTTATTGTCAATTGCACCTAGCGTTGTCTCTCCTCCGTGAATATGAGCAAATTTTATATTGAATGGAACAGCAGCAGCAACAGCAGCAAACATTTCATAACGATCACCTAAGCAGAAAACCAGATCGTAATTATTTTTTTCAACTGACCAAATTCCTGAAAACTTTTGCATTGTTAATGCCATTGAATCTGCAATCGCTTGTTCGGTATCTGAAGCAAGAACAGTTTCTACCTGATGATCAATAAAAAAACCATCCTTTACAATCTGATCAATAGTATATCCATGGAATCGGCTTAGATGAGTTCCAAATGTAATGATTCGCAAATCGAAATCATCAGATTGCCCTAGTTTGTGTAACAATGGAAGATAAATTCCGTAATCAGCACGTGAACTTGTTAATATAGCTATTCTATGTGGATGCTTTTTGTTCAATTTTCTGAAATCTACAATTTTTCTAAATCGTCCCAATTTAACATGGAGTCCTCATGCAAACTTCTCTTTAACTTAAGACCAATAATGCTTGGCAATTCCATCGGACTAATACCATTTCCCGGGCGTTTCATAATAAGGTCAGACTCCACTAATATATGTCCTGAAGGCAAATCCCTCAACAAATGAATACTCTTTCTAGCTACATCTTTATTCTTTGACTCCGAAGCTGAAGCTTGCTTTGTTCCGTCTCCAAGGGCCATTTCAATATTTCTAATAGCACTAACCATTGCTTTAAGCTCAACCGGTTCTAGAGAAGCCTTATGGTCCGGTCCTGGCATTGATCGATCTAAGGTAAAATGTTTCTCAATACAAATAGCTCCCAAAGCAACGGCTGCGATTGGCACTTCGATTCCTAATGTATGATCAGAGTATCCAACAGGAACACTCAACTCATTAGCAATTGTATTCATTGCTAATAGATTTACATCTCGCATGGGAGTAGGGTATTCAGTATTACAATGTAACACTGTAATATTGCTCTCATTAGTTCCAGATTCTTTAAGGAGAGCTACCGCATCTTTAATTTCATTAAGATCAGACATTCCAGTAGATACAATTATCGGTTTCCCTGTTGATCCTATTTTCTTCAAATATTGATAATTTGTTATTTCTCCTGATGGAACCTTAAACAAATCGACACCAAGGTCGCTAAGTAAATCAATGCTATCAAGATCGAATGCTGTAGATAAAAACTTAACACCTTTTGAGTTACAATAATCGATTAATAAACGATGTGTATTTTCATCAAGCTCCAGCTTCTTCAACATTGTAAACTGAAAATCATCACCATCTCCAATATTTCGCTCTTGATATTCAGCTTTTTTAGCTGATTTGCTAACCAACTTTTCAGCTTTAAAAGTCTGAAACTTTACATAATCAACTCCTGCATCAGCAGCCACATCAATTAATTTTTTAGCCAGATTAATATCTCCGTTGTGGTTAACACCCGCCTCTGCAATAATTAATACTCTATTCTTTGATTTATTGATGCTCATACAACTATTAATTATTATCCTTCAAAAGCCGTCCAGGATTTCCAACAACGGTTTGATTATCGCCAACATCTTTCAATACAACGCAACCGGCACCTATCACAACGTTTTTACCAATTCTTATTCCTTGTTTTACAACGGCGCCAGCACCTATGAAAGTATAATCTCCAATAGTTACATTTCCAGCCAAAATTGCACCTGGAGCTACATGAACATAGCTTCCAACCACACATTCATGTTCAACGGTACAATTTGAATTAAGTATTACACCATCACCTATTTGAGCAAATGCATTAACAACTACACTTGGCATAATCATGAGTCCACTACCTAAACTCGCTTTATTTGAGATAATTGCTGAAGGATGAACAGCATTGGTCAACTGTACTCCTTTTTGTTTAAAAGAATTGGATATTCTCCCCCGAATGCTATTATCTCCAATTGCAACAATGAATCTACTAGTTACAAAATCATCTTCTCTGTTGTCAAGGTTGTCTGTTCCTAGGTAATTCAATTTAAACGGATTAAAATCTTTCTCAATCCTATCAACATATCCTTTGATCTTCACTCCAGATTGAAGTAAAATATCAGCCACCACATAAGCATGACCCGAATAACCAACTAATATTACCTCAGAAACAGATTCTTTCATAAAATTTATTTTAGCCTTACACTACTAGGAATATTAACTAATCTGTCCGCTATCCATTCAGCATTACTAATATCAGAAGTAATAGCATGTCTAAACATTGGTAGTCTGTTCATTAACTCCCATACAGGTCTTGTCATCACTCCTTTATCATTAGAGTAAGTTAAGAATAAATCTCTTTCCGCTCTATTTTTTAATAGAATAGCATTTAACCAATAATTTGATTTAGAATTGCTTGGTTCAGATATAAAGTGAATGCCTTGTTCAACAAAAAATTGACTATAATTCTTGGCCAATTCTCTTTTGTTTGAAATAAAACTATCTAATTGTTCCATTTGAGCACAAGCTAAAGCTGCATTCAAATTTGGCAAACGATAATTATAACCAACATAATCATGAACAAAATCCCATCTATGTGGCACTTTAGCCTGAGTAGTCAGATGTTTAGCTAATTTACCCAGATGATCATCATTTGTCACTATCATTCCACCACCACCACATGTTATGGTTTTATTACCATTAAAACTATATGTTCCTAGCAAACCAAATGTTCCTGTTTGCTGATTCATATATGTTGATCCTAATGATTCTGCTGCATCTTCAACAAGATTAATATTATATTCCTTACAAAGATCAAGCAATTCATTAATTTTAGCCGGATGGCCAAAAGTATGCATTGGAACACATGCAGCTATTCTTCGGCCAGTATTCTTATGAATAGCCTGACCACCTTTAATCTCTACAGACTCTTTTAGGAATTCTCTAAGGGCTTCCGGTGAAAGACCTAACGTATCTTTATCGACATCGATAAATGAAGGCTCGGCTCCTATATAGCTTATAGCATTACATGTAGCAATGAACGATAGTGGCTGAGTTAATACCAAATCACCCTGTTTAACTCCAGCCAACATTAGAGCCATATGTAGTGCGCTGGTCCCATTTGTTGTAGCAATTGCATATTTAGCCCCGGTATATTCTCGGATCAACTCTTCAAATTTGTCTACAAATTTTCCGACAGATGACACAAAAGTCGAATCAATTGTATCCAAGACATATTTTTTCTCATTGCCGGTAAAGACAGGAGCATGTAATGGAATAAACTCATCTGAATCAAATTGCTTACGGATAAATCCGACTACCTCACTATACATTATAGATATCCGCTTTATATTGTTTCAAATTTTCAGGTTTGCTAAACCATTCAATAGTTTGTTTTAGGCCCTCATCCAATGAGTATAGCTGTTTCCAGTTAGTGTGCTGCATTATCTTCTGATTTGATCCAAAAAGACGTTCAACCTCACTTTTCTCTGGTCGTAAACGGATATCATCAGAAACAATTTTTGCTGCCGGATTTATAATATTTATCAGTTTTTGAGCCAAATCACCTATAGTTATTTCTGAATGAGTTGCAATATTAACCTCCTCACCAATTAGTGAATCACTTTTAGCAATTTCAACAAAGCCGTTTGCTGTATCTTTCACAAATAACAAATCACGCGTAGGATGCAACGCACCTAGTTTAATCTCAGTTTTACCTGCCAACAATTGTGTAATAATAGTAGGAATTACTGCTCTGGCTGACTGACGTGGTCCGAATGTATTGAATGGACGAACTATTGTTACAGGAACACCGAAACTCCGATAAAATGACTCAGCAATGTGGTCTGCACCAATTTTTGTTGCTGAATAAGGCGATTGACCCTGTCTTGGATGCTTCTCATCAATAGGTACATACAAAGCTGTTCCGTATACCTCAGAAGTAGATGTCACCAAAACCTTTTCTACACCAAGATCTTTTGCAGCTTGTACAATATTTAATGTACCCTTTATATTAGTATCTATATAGCTGTCAGGAGAATGATAACTATACGGAATCGCTATTAAAGCTGCTAAATGAAATACCACATCACAACCTTGCATCGCCGTACGGACTCCATTAGGGTCTCTGACATCTCCGGTAAATATTTCTATTTTGGAAAGTGTTTCTTTTGAAAAGGTATCCATCCATCCCCAGCTGTTGAATGAATTATAATAAGCAAATGCTTTAACATTGGCACCTTCGTCGATTAATCGTTCTACTAAATGACTGCCAATAAAACCATCAGCGCCGGTCACAAGTACTTTTTTATCTTTTAACTGCATGTTATTAAATGGAGATCAAAAATAATTAATTAATGCTTTAGTATGATAAGTTAAATCAGAACAAACAATATTATAAACGAAAAAGAGGCAAATTACCTTTGCCTCCTTTTCGTTATTCCATTATATACAAGTAACTCTATTTAAATAAAGAAACCATAATAGCTGCAAGAGAAGCTAAACCTGTCGTTAATGCAATTGCAGTCGCGGGACTTAACTTCTCCCGCTCTTCTCTTACAGGAACATATATCTCTGCACCCGGCTTTACTGACGGATAGCTTCTGAAAAACAAAAACGTTCTGGTGCTACCCACTGATCCATTTGAGTAAACTATATAAGATTTACCTTTCAATGCCCTTGCAGAATATCCTCCAGCACCTAAGATATAATCTTTGAATCCTTTGTTACGATCGTATCTGATTAAAACAGGATATAAGACCTCTCCTTTAACCTCCACAGTTTGTTGCTCTGTTGGAACTTTAATAACGTCCCCATCCTCTAATAAAAGGTCATATTTAGACCCAGGATTTTCTAAAATTTTAGGCAAATTTATTCCTAATAAACTAGTTTGATCTTCCAACTCAGATTCAACAATTTTCATTGTAGTAGCAGAATCCGTACTTTGTTTTTCTAAAGCCTCCAACTTTTGTTTTTGCAATAACTTATCAGTAGCCGTCATTAGTTTTTTTCTGATCAAAACAGCTCCTTGAGGATATGCTAATGCAGAAAGTCCACCCGCTCTCTTAATTACATCAGAAATTTTGTCATTTTTCTTAATAATTGTATAAAGGCCAGGATAAAGCACTTCTCCTTCAAGCCTAATATTCTTTTGTGTTTGATATCCGGGAGCAGGACGAATACTCACTTCGTCAAAAGGCTCTAATATAAAGTTTTCAGCCTCGCTATTATCAGATAGGTCTTTATTCAAGGAAAATTGAAAAACTTGAGCAGTTTCTGCTGAACGGGAAAGAGAATCAGCATTTTTAAGTCGACGTGCTACTTCGATCCTGCTCAGAGAGGCCCTGTCCTTCAGTCCACCTGCTAAAATTATCAGATCTGCTAATTTGGTATTCTCTGAAAATGGATATTTACCCGAATTTCTAACTTCTCCCTGAATTGATACGGTGTATTGATCTCTTAAATCAAATTTCGAAGAAATTGTTACAACATCCTCTCTCTTCAAAGGAATATCTGCGACCTTTCCTGAAATAACGTCAGCAAGGTTAAAAGAAATCAGCTCTGGCGTTAGGTCTGGTTTCAATCGATAGATAATTCCACGAGTCATAAATGCATCTTCACGTGGCCCCTCTGCTTTTATAATAAGTTGACTCAACGTCATCCCTTCTTGCAAAGAAAAAACGCCAGGTCTAAATACTGCGCCATTGATCTGTACACGATTTTCGAATCGATTTAGTACTTTTTCAACTGTGTAAAGATCGCCTGATTGAGGAGTGAATATGCCAAACAATTCTGAAGATACATCAGCAACGCTTTTCTCTTTCGCAGTATTGCGAACAACTTTTATCATTTGACGATAAGCGTCGCTTGTAAAACCTCCCGCAAACTTTAATACATCCTCTAAAGTTTCACTTGATTTTGCTTCGTAAATTCCTGGGCGTTTAACTTCCCCTTCAATTGATATTCGTGTCTCATATGGATTAACCTTAATGACATCCTGATCCTGAAGGCGAATGTTCGCATTTTGTGTACCACTTAATAGAAAGTCATAAATATCAATCTGAGCTATGACCTTATTACTTCGTATTACTTTAATATTTCTAAAGGAACCATTGTCATTTGGCCCCCCAGATGCATAAAGCGCATTAAAAGCTGTGGCCAGTGAAGGAAGGGTAAAGGAACCTGGTAATTTAACTTCACCTAATATGATTACTTTGATTGTCCTAATATTTCCTAAAGTAATATTAACAGAGGTTTGCCCAGATCTAATACCTTGATAAACTGATGCTAATTGATTGGTAATACGCTGTTTAGCTTGTTCAATTGTTAGTCCTCCAACAGTAACTGGTCCAACATACGGAATTCGAATTGTTCCTTCCGGACTAACAGTTAATCTATAGTTAGCTTCCGAATATCCGAAAATATCTAAAACGAGTTCATCACCAGGCCCCAATTGATACCCTTGAGGGGTAGCGAGTTTTAAATTTGGTTCAAAACTAAGCCTTTTATTATTGAATAGGTCTGCACCAAATACCCCACTTTTATTCAATGTTGAATCAGTTGGATTATCCTCAAGCTCCTTCTCATTGAAAGTTCGTAAATCACCAGAAACAACATTATTGTTTTGTCCTTTACTTGATGGTCCAACTGCATTATACCCACCAAGCTTATTGATCCTATCTTTAAGTTTGGCTACTTCCGAAGCAGGCATTCCTTTTTGTAAAGCCATCTGCTCAAGTTGAGATTCAGAGAACCCACTACTTTGTGCCTGTAAAAGAAATTGACGAATTTGATCATCCGAAAGATTATCAACATTTACAGTTGATAAGTTCTGCATACTTAAACCAGAAGTATTCTGAGCTATTGAAACTACATAAGTACCAAAACATAAAAATGCAAGGATAAAAAATACTTTCAGGGTGCGGTGAATCAGCATGTTATAATTTATCTTCTCTCTAGTATTATTCAAAATAGTTAAGGGTTTTAAAACCTCCTTCAGCCAAATACTTATCTTTTTTTACCAAGTGAAGATCCGACTGAACCATATCAGTTACTAGGCCCTGTAAATCATACTTTGGAGTCCATCCAAGCTGTTTTTTTGCTTTTGTAGGATCTCCTAAAAGCAGGTCAACTTCTGTAGGACGATAATATTTCGGGTCTACTTTCACAACTGTCGTCCCTAAATGTAAGTTATTATTAGAGATACCCAATTCTTTCAAGCGTTCATGGTTGATATCTATAATAACCCCTTTCTCATTATCTTCTTTGCCACTAAACTCCAACTCGATACCCAACTCGGCAAAAGACATTTTAACAAAGTCACGAACACGCGTTGTCACTCCTGTTGCAATAACATAATCTTCAGGCTTATCTTGCTGCAGGATTAACCACATCGCTTCAACGTAATCCTTTGCGTGCCCCCAATCTCGTTGAGCATCCAGATTACCTAAATAAAGCTTGTCTTGTAGTCCCAAAGCAATTTTTGCTGCAGCTCTCGTAATTTTACGTGTTACGAAAGTTTCTCCTCTTATCGGACTTTCATGATTAAACAAAATACCATTGCAAGCATACATTTTATAGGCCTCACGATAGTTTATCGTAATCCAATAAGCATACATTTTAGCAACAGCATATGGAGAACGAGGATAAAATGGAGTGGTTTCACTTTGAGGAACAGCCTGAACCAATCCATATAACTCAGATGTAGATGCTTGATAAATCCTGGTTTTTTCTGTAAGTCCAAGTAAACGTACAGCTTCCAAGATCCTTAATACTCCAATACCATCTGCATTTGCAGTATATTCTGGTGTATCAAAACTCACTTTCACATGACTCATTGCTGCAAGATTATAAATCTCATCAGGCTGAGTCTCCTGTATAATACGAATAAGATTAGTTGAATCTGTTAGATCACTATAATGAAGTTTAAAATTCAGATTCTCTTCATGCGGATCTTGATAAAGATGATCTATACGATCGGTATTAAATAATGAACTTCTACGTTTTAAACCGTGAACAAAATACCCTTTTTTTAATAGAAATTCGGCTAAGTAAGCGCCATCTTGTCCGGTTACACCGGTAATTAAAGCAGTCTTCAATTTTGTAGATCTTTATAATATAAATGGGCAGAAGTTTTCCAATTAAAAAAAATCCTGCCCAATAATTACGATTATTGTTTACTTAAAAACTCTTTTAATGAGTTAATATTTGGAATCTGGTTTGAAACAGCATCAGCTTTATCTGCAACCTGTAATGACAACCAATCCAATTGGTAAATAATATGGAATAACGTGTTTAATGAATTATCCTTCACCAACAATTCCATCATTGGGACATCAAACTTTGTCAATAATTCCTTAACAAAAGCAAATCGAAGATTTGTACGATGGTTATTACGGCTATTTAGAAATATAAAGTTTGTACCCGGTTTTGAATAATAACTTTCAATAGCATTATGGTTTGCTTCAGGCAATACATGAACAAAAGCTTCCAATTTAGCATTTTCTTGAATTTGCTGTGCAAAGCGTGTTGCAACACCTTCAAAAAATGAATCAGTTATAATTACATACTTGTTCTTGATAGTTGAGATGTATTTATTAACCATTTCTCCTGTTTGAAGAACGTAATCATCACTGTTTACAACAAAATCAACGATTTTTTGTAAATCAGCATTCTTATACTGACCCAATAAGTCGAAGAAGATTAAGAATAAATAAGTTAAGGGAGACCCTAAAGCCATACGTGGTTGTAATCCACTTTCAACTTTGTAAATCAGATGCTCATTATGCTGAGCAAGCTTCTCAATTTCTCCTCCACAAGTTATAACGATGATCTGACATCCCTTCTCTTGAGCAATTTTGTATGCCGCAATTGTTTCCTCAGTATTACCAGAATATGAGCAAAAAATTGCCAATGTTTTAGGTCCTGTATAACGAGGTAATACATAATCATTAACAATCTCCACAGGAAGATCTAACTTATCATTAAAATAACCTTTGGCAATCCGACCTGCGATGCCAGATCCTCCCATACCACAAATTACAATATTTGAAAGCTTACTCTTGTCAATACCATGTGGTTTGTAATTATCAACTGCAAATTTGATTTGCTTAGAGAACTGTTTTAATTCCTGACTTATGTATTTCATTCTTGGATCTAATAATATTTTTATAAGTACGCTTCTTCCTCTTGATTTAAAACACTCAGCAGATATTCACCATATCCGCTTTTTCGTAATGGTTCAGCAATTTTTTGCAACTGATCAGCACTGATAAATCCCATACGATACGCGATCTCCTCAATGCAACCAATTTTTTGTCCCTGACGCTCTTCAATAACCTGAACAAACTGAGAGGCTTGCATTAAAGATGCAAACGTGCCAGTATCTAACCATGCCGTTCCTCTATTCAATGTACGAACCTTTAATTTTCCTTGCTTAAGGTATTCGTTATTTACATCGGTTATTTCGTATTCACCTCGGGCTGAAGGCTTGATGTTTTTAGCTATTTTAACCACATCATTATCGTAGAAATATAGTCCTGGAACAGCGAATTTTGACTTCGGCATAGAAGGTTTCTCTTCTATCGAAATCACATTGTGATCAGCATCAAATTCAACAACTCCATAACGCTCTGGGTCGGCGACATGGTATGCAAAAACAATTCCACCTTCAGGATCAACACAACCTTGCAATAACTCCGAGAATCCGTTTGAGAAGAAAATATTATCTCCTAAGACTAATGCTACACTATCACCTCCAATGAATTCTTCACCGATTATAAAGGCTTGTGCAAGACCATTTGGCTGCTCTTGTACTTTGTATGAAAATTTACATCCAATTGATGTTCCATCACCCAGTAATTTTTCAAAGTTAGGGAGATCATGTGGAGTTGAAATAATCAGGATTTCCCGAATTCCAGCCAACATTAAGGTTGAAATCGGATAATAAATCATTGGCTTATCATAAACAGGCATTAGTTGCTTGCTCATTGCCAATGTTAATGGATGTAGACGTGTTCCTGATCCGCCTGCGAGAATAATACCTTTCACGTAATGTTTTTATTTAAGCGATTCTGTTTATTGAGTTTTGCAACTCTAAACAGTTTTTGCGGCGAATTTATAAAATTTTATCAACAAAGTGATTATAAAGCGGAAATCTGCTCTTCAAGTTCAGCAAACCATTGCTCGCCATATTTTCGGATTAGAGGATCTTTCAAGAATTGATAAACCGGTACTTTTAACGCCTTACCAAACTCGCAAGCTGCAGCACAAATATGCCATCGATCATAATTCAATACTTCGAACTCTGGATACTTTGTAATTCTGATAGGATATAAATGACAGGAAATCGGTTTTTTAAAATCGATCACTCCCTCCCTGTGAGCTTTTTCTATTCCACAGAACGCAATTCCGTTCTCAAATATGGTATATGCACATTCTTTATCTCCATCAACACAGGTAGTCGTGTAATCATCCTCAAAGTCCTTTACGTAAACACCATCCTTTTCGATGGCTGCGATACCTTTTTCAGTTAAATACGGCTTCACTTTAGGGTAGATTTCTTCAAGGATTTTTAGCTCCTCTGCTTCCAACGGTGCCCCCACATTTCCCATTACACAACAGGCACCTTTACATCTGTTCAGATTACAAACAAATTCCTCTTTAATCAGATCTTCATGTACCAGTGAATTCTCAACCAAAATCATCCTAATCAGTCTTAAAATAAAAAACACTTTACCGACTTATGTCAATAAAGTGCAAAAATACGTAATATTTTATTGAGGACTAAAAATCAGAAGAATATAGAATCATAATGAATAGCTATCGGCTAGCGCGATTAACTGAATCTTCTCCATTGTAGCCGATAGGGTATTTTAGGTTCTTATAGCCTGTCAAATCAAGGCGTAATGAACCGATTAGGATTTCAACTTCAGCTTTAACAGGTACTCGATTTGCATCGTTTGTCACCCACAAATACATTCTGCTATTTTTTTTAAACACCCTGCCTTCAACCACCGATGGTGTAAATTTCAAGCAATCAACTTTACCGAATGCAGTTTTAATAGTTTCATTACCAAGAAAGGTTATTGAAACAGGTAGCGTTTCATCATTCAGAAAAAAATCAAACTTAATAGTTCCGCCTTTCTTTATTCCCGAGAGATCAAGTGATCTGGCATAGTACAAAACAGAGAGTACGTCCAATGTATTATCCCCAATAGGAAAAGATCCTTTGTTGGAGTTAACGACCTTATTCTTATGATCAAAACTTGCATAGCTGTCGCGTTTATAATCTCCCTCCCTAACACTTTCAGTAAAAAGAAATGGTTTAAGATTATTAGGGTTGACGTATGAATCATAGCGGTTACGCACCTTCATAATCATCGCTACAGCACTAACCGTTTCTCCCTTCGCTACTAAACGATAAGGTTTAACGTGATTGAATTCTTTTTGAGATTCTTCAACTTTCATTACCCCTTCTGCACAGTTAAAAATACCATATTTAAATTTGTACTTTAACTCTTCTCCAACCTGAAATGGTGGAGCAATTAAGCTTGGATTACTCTGTGCACTTACCGTTTTTGACGGAAGAAATAACCCCAACCATATTAATATAATTACCAGATGCTTCGTTTTCATACTATTGCTTTTAAAGGGCAGAAGATTGTACCAACAAAATTCGAAAATTTACTCAAAAAAACTGCCACAAAAATAATTTACTCACTCAGCGCACTCTTCTAACTAATCTTTTCGCTTGTAAATCGGAACTGTAGAACATGGTTCGCCAAACATAATGCTTTTCGCAATCGGGCGTAATTTGTTTGTTACCTCCACGTACGCTGATACTGGCACAGGAATATCACCACAACCTTTTACAACTATTCGTTGATCTTTATACTGGTCAAGATCGATTTCAGATAGTGCGTCTAAATACAAGACGCTTTCTAAGGCCTCAAGGTTGCCAAACACTATACGATTTGCATAAGGTTCTATCTTAGAGGATAACAGCATGTAGGCCCATGTAGGCACAATGGCATCTGTTGAACACAAAATTGCCACATTCTTTCCTTCATACTGAGTCCAATCATGTTCTTTAACAAATTCTCTGAAATCTTTCTCACGCAAGATTAAGCCATGAAAAAGATTGTCTTTAATATCATAAACGATGCGTTCTCCTTTATGGTAATATGTTGATAGGTCAAAAGTTATTAAACCACTATTTGCAACCTTATTAATTATTGTTTCCTGAATTTCCATATTCAATCTAAAACCTTAGATGTTACCTAATTATAATACTACAAAAATAACTAATTAAAAACGATCTTGTTTTAAACGATTTGTAAACTTTATCATTTTCAAGCAATTGTTCGCACATAACCATTTAAACAAAAAAGCGTTCCGGCTAAACCGGAACGCTTTCAATATGTTGATGATTAATAAATCTTAATAGAATTTTCCGCGGTTATCCACAATATTAGCTTTGTCTTGCAATGCTTCAAATGTACCTGCGGCTGATGATTGTTTTTGCATCATTTCTACTGAACGACGGAATGATTTTACATCTGCAATTGGAGCCGGACCAGTAAAGTTATCTACAACAAAAACAAATACTCCTTTTTCTCCAGCAACTGGTTTGCTAACCTTGCCAGCTTGTGAACCGAAGATAGTACCGAATAATTTCTGCTCCATGCCAACACCATCAATCACTGGATTACCAAAGCTTAATCCTTGGAAAGGCTGAACAGGTGCCGACAATTTACCAGCTACAGCATCAATTGAAGATGCACCATTAGATGCTGATTTTACTTTTTCAGCTAATTGTTCTGCTTTCTTCTGTTGACGAACTGCAACTTCAATTTCTGGTTTAACATATTCCAATGGAACATATCCCTTGTCGCGTATTTGGATCAAATGAGCTACAACATATTTATCGCCCGATTCAAAAACTTCTGACACATCATTTTTTTCTGCTTCAAATGCCCATTGAACAATCTTACGAGAAGTTTCCAAACCTGGAATCTCAGATCCGGTAGCACTTAAATTATCAGAGATACGTTTTGCCAATTTTGCTTTCTCGGTAGCTTCAGTAAAGCTTTTTGAATCTTTAATGCCTGCAACAAAGTTATTTGCCTTTGCAAATGCAGCTTGACGAGAATTCTGACTTGGAGAGAAGGTGCGGTCAACAACTGCCACTTGAACAGCTTTTGAAACGTTCTTCTGATCTTGAATTTCGATTAAGTGTGTACCAAACTGAGTTTGAACAACTACCAATTCACCTGGCTTGCCATTAAATGCAGCTTGTTCAAACTGAGGCACCATCATATTACGACCAAAGTATCCTAAATCACCACCTTTGCTACCTGAACCAGTATCATCAGATTTAGTTTTTGCTAAATCAGCAAAGCTTGCTTTTCCACTTTGAATCAATTTCTTTAAGCTATCAGCTTCGGCAAGACCAGTAGGAGTTAAACCACCTTTTTGCGAACCGATAAGTATGTGACGAGCCTTAACTGAATCCGGCACATTTTTAACACTTAAAAGTTTAGCAACTTTATATGCATTATTTTCGAAGTAAGGACCATACACAGTTCCAATTGGAGCATTAAATAATGCGGTGTCCAATTTTGGATCCAACTGTGTCTTTTTCATATAGGATAAAGGCATTTTGGTATCTGCATTAGCCATATAGAACAATGAGTCTTGTGTTGCTGCTCTGAAATCTGCAGCAAGTTTATCAATGTCTTTAAGGGCTGCAGCTGTATCTTCTTTTGAAGGAACTACATCCATAACAACATACTCAATTGTACGTTGATTCTGCTTTTGTTTGTATTTGTACTTATTATCATTGTAATACTTCTCAATATCACTTTGCTCTACTTTAACAGATGCATCTGCAACAGTAGAATAAGGCAATAATACAACACGAGCATTAGCAAGTTTTGTATTTGAAGTATTTAATTGGTTAATTTCTAAAGTGGTAGCATACATAGCTCCACTCACCATGTTGATGTATTTTTGAATAGAACGGTTAGTTCTCAGATTGTTTTCGAAATCGATCCACTGATTTTTAGCCGGATTCTGATCAAGGTTATTAATAAAATTACGAATAGCCTGACGGTCGAATTCACCTGTCTGTTGGTTTGTAAATAAGCGTTTTACCTGAGGGTCTGGGTTATTACCCATCACCATGTCATTTAACTCAGGGTCACTTACCTCAATGCCAGCTCTTTCAGTTTGTTTTTTGAAAACAATCTCCTGAATCATTTGATTCCAAGCTTGTTCCTGAGCATAACCAGCCATTTGAGGAGGAACATTACCACCCATTTGCTGTTTCATGGCTTCCATGTTCTGCTCTACTCTACCATTAAAATCCTTGTAAGAGATGCTTTGGCCTGCGATTTCGCCTACTTTGCTATTTTCATCCTGCAAAAAAGGGCGAGACGCATTAAACACATCGCTCAAAATGAAGGCAATGATCGCGAGTCCGATAAACCCGATAATTATAAACCCTGCACGCTCGCGTAAGAAATTCATCAACATAATTCTTTTACTTTTATTGTTATGCTTTTAGTTTTTAGCGGCGCAAGATACAAATTTTTTCTATTTGGGGATTTTTTTTTGAAAGTAGTTACCCATGATAAAAAGTATCTTAAACAAGCAGTTAGCTGTTTCAAGACGCCGATAACCATTACTGATTATTCTGTAAAGTGTCAGCTGGTTGGTCTAATGCAACCTCGCCACTTAATTTTTTAAACTTATAAACGCTTAAATCCTCGGGTGCTTCAAACCCATATCCTTGAACGATTTTATCTGCTGATACAATTTTGACAAACTTGTCGGAAAAGATGATACGCTTATTTTCATCCCAAACCAGACGTTCTGTAGTTAGTTTTTCGCCTTTTTGATTGATAACCACAACACTATCCCTAGCCTCGATTTGACGTTCACCAAACTTACGTATGCCGTATTTTGCAGTAAGCGTTGCTTGTATTTCTTGTGTCTGTACATTAAAAAATTCAACTTTGAATCCCTTTGGCAGCTCATCATAAGGCTTCTCAGTCTTATATTGTAAAAGTAAAGGGGTAGTCAATCGTGCTTTTACTTTGGCAGAATCTGAGTAAATCATTTCAACTTGCTTACTGGTTTCTACCGGCTTTTCTGCAATCTTAGCTGAAATAGCATCCACCTTAGCCAAATTATTCTCGCAGGCCGTAGTAAGCAAGCCTATTCCAGCGACTACTAATAATCCTATATTTTTCAACTCTACTTTCTATTTAGTTTATGACAAAGATATAAACAACAAACTCTTGTTCTTTAATCAGGAACAAGAGTTTGCTTTTTATTTAAGTTTAGAATAAACTTTAGTCGAATTTACGCTTTACAAACCAGCGATCATTTAAGGTAAATCCTAAATAAAGATTAGCATAACGTTCCTTAACAAGACCTGAAGATGTAGTTCCGCGTGTTCCTAATTGAATTGCCACATTCAGTTTCGATCCTGTATGCAACAACCCTCCAAAGAATTGATTTGAAAGAGGCAAACCTAAACCCAATGTCAAATCCATCTCATTAATATTCTGATTATTCAGATTTAAGTATGATTTATAATAGTTAAATCCAAGACGATAATCTACACGTTTCAAGTAGCTTGAAACTGAATAAATATCTGGTGTATATTGAGCTCCTAAGCGAACTCCGTACATATTTTTAAAATCAGTTACCTGGCCATCCTGGCTAAACTGAGACCATTGCTGATAGTCAAAATCGGCACCTGCAATAAGTTTATTAACGCGATTAAATGTAAAACCAACAGTATGCATAGTTGGCAACACAAAATGTCCTTTTACACCACTGTTATTATAAACTGTATCCATTGGAATTGGATCACCTGCAGAATTTAAAATATAACGGTCGAATACGGTATTTTGAGTCGTTTTAACTTTGGTCTTCATTGAACCAAAGTAACCTATTGTCCAACGTTTTTCCGGTGATTGAACAATCGTGTACTGTGCACCATATTTCACCAGGAAACCACTTGCGCTTGTACTAACTGTAGTTCTGCTATTAACAGCACTAATATCATTAAGAACAGTTGATGTTGTACGTTTGATATCGCCAAACAAATATCCAACGTTTACCCCAATTGAAAGATTTTTAGCGATTTCGTAACCAACGCCAAAGTATACTTGGGAATAGCCTCCTTCACCCAATAACTCATTTTTGTAAGCTACTGTGTCAATTTGCTGAAACACATCTGATTTACCCACCTGATATCCCGAATTTGAGAAAGGTATAATTCCCAATGATGCGCCCATTTTGCTTGAGATAGGAAAACCTAATGCAAAATGATCTAAGGAGTAATTATAATTATTTTCCTTAGTTGAGGAAGTGCTCAATTGATCTAATCCTCCATGAACTCCCAAATCAATATTGGTAAGTACAAAGGATGAATAAGAAGCCGGATTTGAAATGTTAATATTTTCAGGCATGCGTAGACCTGACGCAATGTTTCCCATCCCTTTTGAAGGGGCAAATGTTTGAGGCACTAAACCACCAACACCATAAGCTGAATAAGGAGAACTGGTTGTTGCCTGTGCAAAAACATTAGAACTGATAAATGTGAATGAAATAATAGTTAGTAACCTTGTAAATTTACGCATACTGATAATTTAATATGGCATTTAACCCAATAAGTACCAGGTTCGGCTGCCAATGAACCGTGGGCGCAAAGATGCTATTTTTCAAACGACTGTCAAAAAAATTTGAGTCGCCTCCGCATAACACCACTGCTAAGTTTTCAAACTGCTTTTGATATCTTTCAATAATTCCTTCAATTTCGGCCATCAGCCCGTTTTGTACACCCGACAAAATGGACTCTTTGGTTGATGTTCCAATCAGATTGTTAAAATCATTATCGAAACTAATTAACGGAAGTTTATCTGTAAAAGTATTGAGTGCTGAAAATCGCATAACTAAGCCTGGGGAAATTGCTCCACCCAAGTATTCTTTTTCTGCGGTTAACAAATCATAAGTAACACATGTACCCCCATTTACGATAAGTACATTTCGATCTTTTAACAATGTATACGCCCCATTTACCGCAGATAACCTGTCGGTTCCTAAAGTGGCAGGTGTACCATATTTATTGATCAGGGGAATTGGTGTATCCGCTTTAAGTAACGTAAAATCAGTCGACTGGCTTAATAATTTAATAAGTCCCTGATCAATTACGGCTACCGAAGATAAGATGGATTTTGTTGGCTGATAATTGGTAATAAACTGTTGAATACTTTCAATAGCAGCATCCTCAATAGCCAACAAATCAAGCATTTTATCCTGATCGAACACTGCTACCTTGGTTTTAAAATTACCTACATCAATTATTAAGTTCATAAGGCTTCAATATCTCTTAACAAGAGATTTCTTACCACATTTCTTTTATAATGCGGCTAAAATAAAAAGCAGAAAGCAATAATAACCGAAGTTAATTTACTTTCTGCTTTTCTTATTATATAATAAAGCAATTATAGTACTGTTTGCAGAATTGATTCAAACAATGTTAATCCATCCTGATTATTCAGAAGTGAATCTGAAGCACGCTCAGGGTGTGGCATCATTCCGAATACATTTCTGTTTTTATTACAAACACCGGCAATGTTTTCCAATGATCCATTCGGATTTGACTCCGCTGTAATGTTTCCATTCTCATCACAATAACGGAATAATACCTGATCGTTGTCGTTTAACATTTTCAAGGTATCAGCATCTGCATAATATTTACCTTCACCATGAGCAATAGGGATTTTCAACGCCTTATCCATCTCAACCTGTGAAGTAATCAATGAGTTTTGGGTTTGAGCTTTCAAATAGATGTTTTTGCAGATGAATTTACGTGTATCATTATGCAATAATGCTCCCGGAACCAAGTCGGCTTCACCTAACACCTGAAATCCGTTACAAATACCCATTAAGTAACCGCCTTTATTGGCAAATTCGATTATTTCTTTCATAATTGGCGAAAAACGGGCAATTGCTCCTGAACGCAAATAATCACCGTAAGAAAAACCTCCAGGTAACACAATAAAATCACAACCTTGCAAGTCATGATCTTTATGCCATAAGCTAACTACTTTTTGACCTAATACATTTCCAAAAAGATTGATCGCATCCTGATCACAATTAGAACCTGGGAAAACTACAACTCCAAATTTCATTTTGTCCTTATTTTTTCTGAAAGTTAATTTGTTTTTTAATGGCCCATCAATAACCCGTTTAACTAACTTTCATTTCATTTTGACGGGGGTCCAACCTACGGGTTTTCAAAGCACAAAGGTAGGATTTTTTTTTAGTACGGCGTAATGAGATTAACGCTTTACTAATGCATCAGCACTTAATAATAATTGCTATTGCTGATTTCAACCTAAAACAGCTGAAAATAAAAGATAGAAACGATCAATAAGGTAAATACGAATTCGTAAAACCAACGCACCTTAGCCGAGATGAAATAAAAGGTCATAAAAGTAGCTAGAGGGGCTGCCGCTAATATAAGCTGTGTTATGCGTTGATCGGGCATCAATAAGTAAGTAGTAACAATCAATAGCACTAAGAAACCCAGGCATTGCAACGATTTGCGCACGTGCACTACGTTTTTAAAGAACAACACCCTCACTTGGTTTAACGAAAGAAGGAGAACAATTCCGAGTGGAATTAATGCCCAATAGTCGTCATGTTCGATCATTAATGTTTGTGGTAATACAAATTTAAAAGGCAACCACAGATGGTAAAAATCATTAAAGTCGTCGTTCCAGAAATACCATGTACCTAATATTATATATGGCACGATCAATCCAATTAATCCGGTTAACCATTCTCTCCATGAAAAAGCTTTGAAAACGATAAGGCTATACCATACAATAGGAAATATGAACAGAAACGGGAAATACAGTAATGAACCAAGAGCAACGATGAACCCCATATCAAAAACACTCTTCAAAGTATATTGAGTACGGTATAACGAGAATATTCTATCTAATATCCATAACAAGAAAAAGTTACAGAATACAATAGGGGAGAATGTAAGAAAGGGGGTGAACATACTGCATAATACTGCGAACATTAGTTCCGGCAAGAAACTGGTCTTGTTAAAAAAGTTGTGCCTTGTAATAATCCGGCCAAATATTACAGCCTGTACAAACACTACCAAAGAAGTGATTAAAATATTATAAACAGGATTTGAAAGAAAATCAAACTGAAAGAACACCAACAACTTTACAAACGGCTGATATACAACGTTTCCTTTATAAAGATCAGGATTTAATAACACAGCTAAACGCAACAATAAAATAACAGCGCCAAGTAGTACATAATTATAAGCCTGAGCCTTGCGAAACGTATTAATGATCATTTTTGGTGTATTGTAAGTAGCAGGCGCAATAATATGGATAATACTTCAGAGATAATAGTAGCTCAAGACTACTTTTTCAACGATATTTTTGAATCAGATTATCAATTATGGATGCGGTTTCATCAGGATAATTCACCTCTACTTTTACTCCATTCTCTACCCAATTGCGAACACTCGGAACAAAGTCTGCATCTAATTTGTACAGAACAGGAATTCCCATCAAGCGCAATGCTTCCGAATTACACTGCTGCTCCCATTGTCCGGTCATTGGTATTGAAAGCACTTTTTTACCTAAGAATAAAGCCTCTGCAGGGCCTTCAAAGCCCCCTCCTGTTAACAATCCTTCACAACTGGCTAAACTTTTATTGAAGGCCTCATTATTGACAGGAAAAACATCTACATTTTCTAAAGAATAGCTCTTCTTTGTATGCTTAGAGAAAATCTCCCAACGGGTTCCTTTTACCTGTTTTAGCAACTGTGCTAATTTAGTATCGTCGTACGATGGCAGATAAACAGAATAATGTCCGTTATTGATCGGCTCAAGCTCTCTGATTTCTTTCCTGATTACAGGAGTATTAATAAAGTCGTCATATTTCTCAAAATGAAACCCGACTGCTTCTTTTACAGGTGCATAATGCTTTAAAATCAATTCCTCCCAATTGGGTATTAATGTTTTTGGCCTAGGGGTTTTCTCAGAAAGAAATGCAGACTGATGGCTTAATCCCACCATGGGAATACGACGCAGCTTGCAGGCCCATGCGGTTACAGGTTCAAAATCATTAATGATAAGATCATATTTTTCAAGCGGCAGGGAGCGTATGTCTTTAAACATTTGAGGAAGA
The DNA here is from genome assembly GCF_000242635.2 of Solitalea canadensis DSM 3403. Classification (NCBI taxonomy): domain Bacteria; kingdom Pseudomonadati; phylum Bacteroidota; class Sphingobacteriia; order Sphingobacteriales; family Sphingobacteriaceae; genus Solitalea; species Solitalea canadensis. Next base: position 4,976,665 of record NC_017770.1, on the reverse strand, counting down.
TTCATAATCTTGAACGTCTTCCAGTTATCTACTCCTCCATTCTTTCCAAAAACGAAACTAAAGCCATGCAATTTATAGCTAACAGGTTGGGTTAACGAAACATCAGCTTGAGTTCCACTGATGAGGAGATCAAGATTACCATAATTCTGCAAATGAGGAATAATATCTCGTGCGCGACTGATATGTCCGTTTCCTGTTCCTTGTATAGCGTAGAGTATGTTCAAATTTAGAATAAGTATGAATCCTGCAAAGTTAAAATCTTAATGCAATCCCTGATGATTAAAAACATCAACATTCTTGTGAACTAACTTTTCACAATTAGTGAATTGTAAAGTAAAGTTATATCTATTTTAGCATTTAAGTCTTCGTTTTCTTCGTTTATTGTGTCAATATCCACATTACTAAATTCTTCTGCATTATATTGAAACAGCTTCCACTCCTTGTTACTGTATTCTAAAGCGGTGAGACTCTCTACCCAATCTCCTGAATTAAGATAAGTAACCTTACCTTTTTCTGTTTTTATTTCTTTTATATCAGGTTGATGGATATGTCCGCAAATAACATATTCATAGCCTTTTTCAATAGCGATTTCAGCGGCAGTCATTTCAAAATCGTTCATAAACTTAACCGCATTTTTTACACTACTTTTAATTTTCTTGGAGAAGCTCATCTTTTCTCGACCACAGAGCTTAAGAAAATAGTTCACAAACGTGTTAAGAATGATCAATGAATCATATCCGACTGCCCCTAATTTAGCCAACCACTTTGAATGTTGCATAGTAATATCAAAAACATCACCATGGAATATCCATGCACGCTCATGACCAACCGGCAACACCACTTTATTCATCAACCTGAAACTATCCAACTCAAAGTCGGCGAATTTCCTCAACATTTCGTCATGATTGCCTGTAAGGTAATAAACGTTTACGCCCTGACTCACCATCTTCATGATCTTTCGCAATACTTTCATGTGACTTTCGGGCCAATATGATTTACTAAACTGCCAGATGTCAATAATGTCGCCGTTAAGGATGAGTGTTTGAGGTTTTATGCTTTTAAGATATTTCAATAGCTCTTTAGCATGACAGCCAAAGGTTCCGAGATGCACATCGGATATTACCACTATTTCAAGTTCGCGTTTGGGCATTTTTTATTGTGTAATAGGAAAGTAACTTTAATGCAATAGCATTTAACGCTAAGGAACAACAGCGAGAGCGGGACGAGAAAATAAGTTGTGGAGATTTAAATAATTCAGTCTTCTTCATCTTCCACTTTGAAATCAAAAGGACTGAAATAATAGGCTCCCACAATCAGCAGGCCTAAAAACACCACAAATACGTAATTGATTTCCATTTGATACATCGATGGTTCAATTTGTTATACAAATATCGTTCCGCCAGATTACCAAATGGTTAAGAAAATATTAAGAATTAAGAAAAAAATGCACGCAAAGTCGCAATGCGCAAAGAGTCTATTTAAACATCAAACCAATGACACATAATTCTCGTGTCTATGCGGTAAAAATCTAACACATTGAGAATCCTCTTTCGATTCTGTTAAGCTGTTCAAGATGATGTAGAGAATGGATAAGTACAAATTTTACCCATTGAGGGGCTGTTAGAAAGCCTAATCGTGGGTGTTCAATCCTAAAATCCGGATTTGCTTCATCTACACCCTTTATTTCAAGTATTCGTTCTATATTTTTCGCAACAAGAGCTTTTGCTTCATCTTTATGGATATTTTGAACAACTGCTTTTAAGGCTTCAGGAGCATCGTATTTTCCGGGTGGGAAGCTTCCATACTCAAAAAGCTTTTGACCTATTTCATTTAACCCAACAGAAGTCGGTTGTGCTTTACCCGTTAAACAGTACTCAACTGCTTTTAAACCTCTTAAATTGGCACCCAAAACATGGCTGTATACTTCAGCCATTGACCACGAGTCTGGTGTTGGTTTAGTCGTAAATACCTGATCCGAATAATGATCCAGCCGATGCTGATATTCTTCAAGTGTTTCCCTTAAACTGGCAATTATTTCCGCTGTATTCATATTACGAGTTACAAAATTTGAAGCAATTCATCAAGACTCTGTATTTCATGATTTACAATTACATCATGCTTTACAGCACGCGGATTAAAAAACACACAATCCATTCCTACAGAAATCGCACCTAATATATCAGCCTCTAAACTATCGCCTATCATCATACTTTCATCAATAGTCGCATTTGCTAAACCTACGGCGTGATGAAATATTTTAGGATCGGGTTTGTTTACTCCTATCTTCTCCGAAATGTTAATATTATCAAAATACTTACCGATTCCGGTTGTTTCAACTTTTATTAGTGTACTTTCATAAAAGCCATTTGAAATCAGGTGTAAGCGATATTTATCTTGCAAATAGGAAAGCGTTTCATGTGCGTGCGGAAACAGATTCGTTTTGGTCGGACAAATCCGTACATAATCATTTTCGAAATTTAAAGGGACTAAATCTTCTGAGAGATGTAAATCCCTGAACGTTTTACTAAAACGCTCATGACGCAAATGCTCTTTTGTAATGATCCCCTTATGGTACTCAGCCCACAGTTGATGATTGTTTTCTGTGTACACTTCGATAAACAAATCTGCCGACTTAAGTCCTAATGATTTTAGATTATACACATCAAACAACTCCCGAAGCGTTTCTTCTGCATTTCTATCAAAATCCCAAATGGTATGATCGAGGTCAAAGAAAAGGTGTTGATAAGATTTCATTATACAAAAATACGCTTTTCAAAAGTCCGCATCGAAGTAAAAGATATGTTTACTTAGCCCTTTCCACGACTTAGCGGTTAAAACAATTACATTAAAAACCTTTTTACGATATTTGCCGTTATGATCTACATAACACGCAGGGAACGTTTTAATGCGGCCCACAAATTGTTTCGTGAGGAATGGAGTGCAGAAAAAAATGCAGAAGTTTTTGGGAAATGCTCCAATCCTAACTGGCATGGCCATAACTATGAATTATTCGTTACGGTTAAGGGCGAAGTTAATCCGGTTACAGGATTTGTGATCGACTTAAAGGATTTGCGAGATATTATTAACACGCAGGTTATCAGCAAACTCGATCATCGTAATGTAAATCTGGATGTTGATTTCATGAAAGGAAAAATGGCATCAACAGAAGTTCTAGCAGTTGAAATTTTCAATCAGCTTAAACAACCAATTACAGAACAAGGAGCTCTACTTCACTCGGTTAAACTTTACGAAACTGAAAATAACTTTGTTGAATATTTCGGTTAAAAACGCTCAATAAACCTTATGGAAGAATTGAAAAAATTTTCATCTGAAATGATGGAAGAAAATGAAATGGACGGCTATCAGAAAATAGACCGTTACAATCCCGAGAAGATCAAAGATATATCATCAAAGTATTATGATATTCTAAAAGATATTGGAGAAGATCCTGATCGCGAAGGTTTATTAAAAACTCCTGAGCGCGTAGCCAAAGCACTTCAGTACTTAACGCATGGATATGATCTTAAGCCAGACGAAATTCTAAAATCGGCAATGTTTACCGAAGAATACAGTCAAATGGTCTTAGTAAAAGACATTGAAGTGTATTCAATGTGTGAACACCACCTGCTTCCATTTTTTGGCAAAGCCCATGTTGCCTATATTCCCAATGGCAAAGTTGTTGGGTTAAGCAAAATCCCTCGGGTTGTGGATGCATATGCGCGCAGATTACAGGTTCAAGAGCGCTTAACCAATGAAATCCGCGATTGTATCCAGGATACATTGAGCCCATTAGGGGTCGCTGTGGTTATTGAATGTAAACACATGTGCATGAGCATGCGTGGTATTCAAAAACAAAACTCAGTAACCACCACGTCAGCCTTTACAGGCGAATTTATCAGCAATGAAAAAACCCGTTTTGAGTTTATGCAGCTTATTGCTTCGCATTTAAGTTAAACGGCTAAAATCATTAACAAGACAAATTAAAACCATCCAAATTATATATGAAAGCTTATGTTTTCCCGGGCCAGGGTGCTCAGTTTGTAGGAATGGGCAAAGAGTTGTATGAAACTTCTGCTTTAGCCAAAGAATTATTTGAGAAAGCGAATGAAATTATTGGGTTCCGTATTACCGATGTAATGTTTAATGGAACTGACGAAGATTTAAAGCAAACGAAAGTTACTCAACCTGCTATCTTCTTACATTCAGTAATATTAGCTAAAGTTTTAGGCGATAATTTTAAGCCTGAAATGGTTGCCGGACACTCTTTAGGTGAGTTTTCTTCATTGGTTGCTAACGGTACGTTAAACTTTGAAGATGCATTCAGACTAGTTATTGCCCGCGCCAATGCTATGCAAAAAGCATGTGAATTACAGCCGTCTACTATGGCTGCAATTTTAGGTTTAGAGGATAAAGTAGTTGAAGACATATGTGCTTCAATTGACGAAGTTGTTGTTCCAGCCAATTATAACTGTCCGGGACAACTCGTTATTTCTGGAAGTATTGAAGGTGTAAACATTGCATGTGAGAAACTAAAAGAAGCTGGAGCAAAGCGTGCCTTAGTATTAAATGTTGGAGGAGCATTCCACTCTCCGTTAATGGAACCTGCCCGTGTTGAATTAGAAGCCGCAATTAATGCGACTCAATTTAACACACCAGTTTGTCCGGTTTACCAAAACGTAAATGCACAACCTACAAGCGATCCTGAAACTATTAAGAAAAACCTTATTGCTCAATTAACAGGTGCCGTAAGATGGACTCAGACAGTACAGGCTATGCTTGCGGATGGAGCTAGTTCATTTACCGAAGTAGGACCAGGTAATGTTTTACAAGGTTTAGTAAAGAAAGTAAGTAAAGAAATAGCAACTGAAAGCGCTACTATCTAATTATATTTTATACTTATTTTTAAAGGACATTAACTTTTAGTTGATGTCCTTTTTTGTTTAACAGTAGCAATCTCTATCTTGCAACTATAATTGAGTAATTATGAAACTACTTTCGCAACTGTTCATCGGACTCGTTGCTATTGAACACCTCTATATTTTATGGTTAGAAATGTTTGCCTGGACCACCAGAGGAAAAAAGACCTTTAAATCACTTGATCCCAATCTATTTGAACCCACCAAAGCATTAGCAGCTAACCAAGGTTTATATAATGGATTTTTAGCAGCTGGTTTAATTTGGTCTCTATTAATTTCGGATCCGATTTGGAGTGTGAATGTTTCTTGCTTCTTTTTAGTATGCGTAATAGTTGCGGGAACTTACGGAGCGATAACGGCTCAGCGTTCCATCTTTTTCATTCAAGCTGTCCCTGCAATTATCGCACTTATTTTTTCGTTATCACAATAAATCAATCGATTAGAAACTTATTTTATTATTTGCATGATTAAGTTAATCTCGTCTACTGTATCTGCCTTAATGTGTTTAGTAACAATAGGTGCTGCACAAAACATTCCAATTGAGGTTGATACTATTTATGGGGATTTAACTTTAAGTACTGCAAGTAATAGCCAGCATCGAATCCTCACTTTTAGAAAAGATAAGGATTCTATCGACTATACTGGCCTCAATTACTCATTTGGCTTGTCGGCAAAAAGCACTAAAAATTTATCAGCTGAAATTCATACCATAAAGCAATTATGGGATAAAGCACTCCCAATAATAAGGACTGATCTCAAATCACTGTCCATCGGATATCCTTATGAATATGCTGATGTATTGAAGAATTATATCAATGCATTTAACCAATCAACAGAATGGAATGATTACGTAAGGAAATATGGGAAGAGACTAAACCCTAAACTTATGAATCATGTTATGCTAACCGGTAATGTATATAAACCATTCGACAGTTTATTGCATCGCTATGGCTATAGGATTGTAGGTTATTCAACAGAAAAACATGGGTTCATTTCGCCAAAAGACCTGAAAAATAATGGATTCAAAGGCAATGAAATAATCCAGGTACCTTTTATGGTATGGATCAATGTCGAAAAAATTAACACCCCTTAATACAACTACTTTTTAATTAATGAAAAAAAACATCATCCGTGCTGTAGTTTTTGCTTCTGCTTGTCTTATTGCTTTCAACTATTTTCCCGAAAAATCAATTGTTCCTAACGTCAAAATTGACAAATTGGTGGTTTTAAAATCAAAAAGAAAACTCCTTGCTTATGAAAATGGGGTCCTTATTAAAACTTATACGATTTCATTAGGCATAAATCCTATAGGAGCAAAAGAGTTTGAGGGGGACATGAAAACTCCCGAGGGAATTTATACGATTAATGATAAAAATCCGAACAGCGGTTATTATAAAAACTTAGGTGTGTCTTACCCCAATGATCATGACATTAAACATGCAGCAACCTTAGGAAAACCTACTGGTGGTGACATCAAAATCCATGGATTGCGAAACGGAATGGGATTTCTTAACAAGTTTCAACGATTCTTCGATTGGACCTACGGCTGCATGGCATTGACAAACAAGGAAGTTGAAGAACTATATCAACATGTGCCTATCGGAACGGTGATTGAAATAAAACCCTAATCTTTCTAAATCTATCTCATCCGTTCATGAAAACCGTACTTGTAATCTGCCTGGCCATAGGATTACTTGCCTGTGCAAATTCACCCACTAAAAAACAGAAGAAATCAGAAGTTGTAATAATTGGTCTGTCAGATACCTTAAAAATACCTGAACATGTAAAAATAGATCGCTTACTGGTGTTAAAATCCAAAAGGCAATTAATTGCCTTTTCCGGAAACAAACGGATTAAAACCTACCGGATTTGCTTAGGTAGAAATCCGATTGGAGCAAAAGAATTTGAAGGAGACATGAAGACACCAGAAGGTATTTACTTAATCGATGGTAAAAACCCTAACAGTCGTTATTATAAAAATTTGGGAGTTTCCTATCCTAATAATGCTGATCGGAAAAGAGCAAAGCGTTTAGGTAAGAAAACAGGAGGAGATATTAAAATACACGGAACAGGCGGCGATATCAATACCCCCGATCCTCTTTATGATTGGACATGGGGATGTATTGCTGTTACAAACAAAGAGATTGACGAACTCTATAAACATGTTGAAACTGGTATTCCTATAGAAATAAAACCTTAACCGTTGACTGTTTCCCATCACGTTCCAGGCAAAGCAACAACAATCACGTTTAATTCTCCTGGCAATGCAACATTTATATCAAACTAAAGTTAAATAACAGGCAGTTATTGCATTTACTGAAGTTTTAATTGCAAATTTGTCTATATAAATTAGCTCTAAGTATGACTGATAACATTCATAAATTTTTGGCCGAAGAACAGGACGTTAAAGTGGTTGAAAAAATATACGGCAAAGTGGTTGATATGTTAACCCCTGGTGAATCGCTGGAATATATTGCGGTTCAGAAAAAGCCTGCTGTCAACATTTCCCCTGATTGTATCGCACTTACCAGTAAACGGATTATTTTCTTCCATCCTAAAAACCTGGGACTTTCTATGGAATTTCAGGATTATTTATGGAAAGACATTGAAGATTGCCATTTCAAAGAAGGATTCTTAGGCGCCGAGTTCATGATAAAAACAATTATTGGAACAACTGTTACAATGGATTACCTCCCGAAGGTTCAGGCCCGAAAATTGTATCAATTTGCTCAACATAAATCTGAAGAAATGCAGGACTACAGAAGACAAATTGAACTGGAAAACAAAAGGGCAAGCGCCGGAGGTGGTGTGGTTGTAAACAGTGCATCTACTCCTGAGTTGCCACAACAACCAGCAGCTCCAATTGAGTCGGTGCAGCCTGGCGTTCCTAAAATTGAGCCAATATCAGCTCCTATTCCGCCAGAACCGGTAAAACCAACTCCTGCAGAATCAACTCCATCTGCTCCTGTTGCTCCGTCAACTCAACAAGAAGATCCGGTAGCTGTATTAAAGAAACTGAAGGCGATGTTTGACAATGATCTTATTACAAAGGCCGAATACGACTCTAAAAAAGCTGAAATTCTTTCCAGAATGTAGATAAACAAAAGCGCTTAAGTTCAATACTTAAGCGCTTTTTCTTTGCGACTTTCTTCCTGATGCATTATCAGTACCTCCCATTAATGCGTTAACTTTATATCTCTGTTTTATTGAAATGCCGGATTGGAGATCACTCGAATACTTATTAAATGGCACTAAACGTCAAAAAGATGCTTATTACGCCTTGAATGAAATTGCATTAATGGAAAAGCTTAAGGATTATCATCCAATTTTAGTAGGCACAATTCCTATTGATATAGATATCCCAAAAAGTGACCTGGATATTATATGTCAGGCCCATGATTATGCAGATTTTGGCAAGTTAGTTCAATTTCATTTCGGCAACTTCGACAATTTTACCACTAATCAAAACGAAAACAGATTCCTTGCTAATTTTAAATACGGGGCTTTCGACATTGAAATTTTCGCAACCAATCAGCCAACCGAAGCCCAGCCGGCTTATCGCCATATGCTTATAGAAGACCGCATACTACAGCTATTGGGCAATAAATTCAGAAGTGAAATCCGAAACTTAAAAAGTAAGGGATTAAAAACAGAGCCTGCCTTTGGAGCATTGCTAGAATTTGGCAGTAATCCGTATGAAGTGTTATTAGTTTACGAACGTTGGTCGCCAACAGAACTCAAAGAAAAGTTGAGCTCCTTTATCACAAAATACCAATCTTAATTATTAGCCCGTTATCTTTATAGTAAACAAATACATTATGATAAAAATCTCTTATCCGTTTTTGCGTGGTAGCGTAGTTTTTATATGTTGCTTCATTACCAGCTCCTTAACATTCGCTCAAACAAAAACATTCAAGTGGACCACAGAACTTTGTAATTACGAGGGTGTCTATGATGTATCAAAAGTTACTGAACAACAATTAAAAAACACGTATGACCTATGGTTTAACAACGCTTATACACTACAAACAGATGCAACAGTCTGGAAACCGGAGGAGCTTCCTAACTTGAGTTTAGATAGACTGAATAAGGAATACACAACTAATGTTAATAAGTTAAAGGAACTGGATATTGTAAAGCTTCCCTGTTGGGAAAAACTCAAAGAGGAAACCATAAAAGAAATTGAAGAATGTTATAAGCTAAAAGCCGTTACCATAAAAGCCTATAACCATCCGGAGGTATTGAAAGAATATTCGCAAGGGCCGGGTGAATGCCAGAAATATGCCGATGCTTTAATTGCAGGGGGAGATAAAATGCTAGCTGTTTGGAAAGAAATGGAAGAAACTCAATGTAAAACAAATGCATCACCCCAAAACTGTGTCGATCGTTTTATGAACTTATATAACTCTTCTCAAAAGATGGAGTATGCTAAAATAAGATTAATGGCATTTGGCTGGTGGAATTGCAACAACCAACAGATTCCTTACCTATCACGCGATGTGAAGATGGAAGAAGAATTTCAAAAGCTTTTCAAGAATGTAAAATTCGAATGTGACGAACCTTAATCAATACCAACTCCCTAACTTATGACTCATAAAAAACTATTACTGGTAAGCATATTAGCGATTGCATGCTCTTGCCAAAATCTGGGCAATAAGCAAGCTCAAGAGTCAGCAAACAACGCTACTAAAACTGATTCATCAACAAAATCATTATCACAGCCAGTAGATGAAAATACAACACAAATTTCTGCGCAAGACAGCCTGTTTGATGATGGAAGTATTCCAACTTCATGGGCAAATGCAGGCTTCAATAATAGTACTGACTTCAAGCACTTTCTCATTAAATTTAAAGATTGGGTAAAGACAGACAATCAGGATAGTATTGCAGCGCATATCAAATTTCCACTTAAAAATGTTAATTCAGTAGCAGCATTTAAACATAAATACGTTGACTTATTTGATACAACTCTTAAGAAAACAATTGAAGAGCAACGACTTGACCGGATTTTCAGAAATACAGATGGAGCAATGATTGGGAATGGTGTTATTTGGTTTTCTGAATCGAACAATAACTATTACATTATTGCTATCAATAAATAACTCCAATGGATAAAAGAGTAAAATTTGATTTTGAGATCTATTTCACCAATGGTGGCAACTTAAAAGGTGAAGATTTTAGACTGGATATTGAAGGGGACGAAATTAGCGACGAGGAATTAGCCAATTATATTGTGAACGATCTTCGCTTATTAATGGTTGGAGAAACCAAAATAACCAAAAAAGAAATTATAGTTGAAGCACATAAGCGCAAAAACGATATTTAAATTGACCTGGCAATGCTGAAAAAAACATATACAATCTGTCTAATATTTTTCCTGTTTGTTCAAAATATATTCGGACAACAAAGCTCTTTGAATGAACTCATAAGAACAAAGAACTTCTTTGCAGCTCAGCAAGTATTGGCAAATTCAGAGAAAGAAATGACTCCGGAGGTAAAAGCGATTTACAATGCAGTTATTTTGAATGCATTTGGAATGGCACAGAAATCCAATGACACTTTACTTTCTATTTCCAAGAACAAAAGACCAACAACAGACAGCTTGGGCTTTCTTTTCCACCAAACGTTGTATGACAATTATGTAAAACTATTTAATTACAGAGAAGCGGCGATCAGTGGCTCCATTTTATTGAAAAACTATGCTTCTTATTACACTGCAAATAATCTAAAGGATGAAAAGGAGGCATTAAAAATCTGGGAATTACTGAAAGATATTCCGGTTCAAAAGATAACACAACCAAAAGCCGAAACTATTCAATTAAAGAAAGATCTTGCTCAATTATGGAATATCCCGGTTAAACAAGCTGACAGTGTATACGATTTCGTTTTTGACTCCGGAGCTGGTATTTCAACAATTACTGACTCCTATGCAAGGAAACTAAACTTAAAGATCGTATCTGATTCAACAGTTGGAATCAATAGCGGGCTAACAGGAAATACTACTTACGCCAAATTGGGTGTAGCAGCTAAATTGAATTTCAACAATATTGAGGTTAGCAATTGCATCTTCCTTATTTTTCCAGACTCTGCTTTAAGTTTCGCAAGTGGTGTCTATAAAATCAAGGGTATCATCGGATTTCCTGTTATAAAAGAATTAGGCACTTTACATTTTACGGAAAATCAGCTGTTAATTACCAAAGACAGTACTCCTAAAACTTCTATAAAAAACATGACCCTTGATCAACTTAAACCAGTCATTTACCTTACCTATAGGAATGAACTCTTACCTTTTACTTTTGACTCAGGAGCGCAAAGTTCTCTTTTAAGCGATGTATTCTATAAAAAATATCAATCTGATTTAGACAGTAAAGGAGTACCTACACCCTATACAATTGGAGGTGCTTCGGGTCAGAAAACCTTATCCGCAGTAAAAATTCCAGAAATTAAACTTTTCTGCGGAGCTTCTGCCATTATACTTAAAAATTGCATGGTAAGTAAAGAAATGTTGGATACTAATCAGGATGTTTATTACGGAAATATAGGACAAGATGTTATCAAGCAGTTTAAAACCATGGTCATTAACTTTAAAGAAAGTTACATAGCTTTTGAGAATTAATGATTAGAACTCAAACTAGCTGGCAATTTTATTACTTTCGTCAAAAAAATCACACATGTTAAAAAGAACATTCGCGCTTATTTCTTTGGGCATATTGACATTTCAAGCAACTTATGCTCAAAAAGCAATAACCCTACAACAAAATTTTCAACCTGGCAAAAAATACGGATATGCCATGAGCTATGACCAAAACATTGGTCAGAATATTATGGGACAAGATATCACGATGAAACAGCTCATGAAAATTGACTATTCTTTTGATATTACTACGGCCAGTGCTCCTGATAAAAATGTAAAGGTTACGTACAATAAAATCTACTCATTATCGGATGCAATGGGAGCAACTAGTGAATACGATTCTGAAAAAGATAACGGCACTGAAAACAATCCATTAAGCGCTTTAAAGGGAGCCAGCTTTAATATGGTTATCACCCCAAAGGGTGATGTAAAATCAGTTTCAGGAGTTGATAAAATGCTGGACGCAATGGCTCAAAAAAGCTCAAAAGACTCAGCAACTACTGCAACAATTAAAGATGCTCTTAATAAACAATTTGGTTCAGAAGCTGTAAAAGCTAGCATGGAAGCAGCTTTAAAAATCTATCCTGAAAAACCTATCAAACAAGGTGAATCATGGGTGGTAGAAACTGAACTAAAGAACATTCTTCCATTAAAAATGAAAACCACTTATACGCTAAAAGAAGTAAAAGAAAATAAAGCTTTTGTTGGGGTAGTTGGTACTATTAGTGCAGTTGGTCCTGTAGAAGTAATGGGCTTTACCATGCAAACCAATTTGAGCGGTACTAATAATGGAGATATGATTATCGATATTAAATCTGGCTTAGCACTAAACAGCGATATGAAAATCAATATCGGTGGAACGATGAGTGCCATGGGACAGGATATTAAAATGAAAATTGACGGCCAGAATAAAATTGCCGGCAAAGAATTATAAAATATTAACCACGCAAAGCCGTTAACACAAACTTATTTAGCGGCTTTGCGTAATTTTTATAACAAGCTTATCAGCCCTTCAAGCTTCATTCCCCTTGAACCTTTTACCAAAACAAATCCATTTTCAATCGGATGCTCCTTTAAATAATTAGCTGCTTGTTCAGTTGTTTCGAAAAAAGTGTAATCTGTCGATTGATCGTCTGCATTATAAAAATGCTTACCAATAAGGATAGCCTTTTTAACACCTTTATTTTTTAACTGATCAATTACTTTAACATGCTCGTCTTTACTATAATCTCCTAATTCAAACATATCAGCCAAAATTGCAATCTTATTATCATACATTGTACGTGCAAAGTTGTCAATCGCAGCTGCCATACTGCTAGGATTAGCGTTATAATAATCGCAAATGAGGGCGTTCTTAACCGTTTTCATTGCCTGAGATCGGTTATTTGTAGGCACATACCCTTCAACACCTTTACGAATCTGATCTACAGTCAATCCAAAGTAATGTCCTATACATATTGATGCCAGTACATTTTCAAAGTTGTAGGAACCAACCAGGTTAGCATTTACTTCATGCCATTGCTTTTCACCCGGAACGGTCCACTCTAGTGAAACATTTTCACCTCTTTCCAATCTTCTTCCTATAACAGCATTATTTGTACCTGTTCCATAGAAAACAATTTGCGGATGAGCGACAGACATTTCTACCAAAAATTCATTGTCCTGATTAACGAAAATCACTCCATTTCTTTGAAGAATATGATCGTACAGTTCTTTCTTCCCTTTTTTAACCCCTTCAAATCCACCAAAGCCCTCTAAATGTGCTCTTCCTACATTGGTAATAATGCCAAAATCCGGATCGGCAATGGACGACAACGATTGAATCTCTTTTTGATGATTTGCCCCCATTTCAATGATAGCAAAATCAACACTACCATCGATTGCCAAAAGTGTTAAAGGAACCCCAATATGATTATTCAGATTACCAATGGTTGCATAGGTCTTAAATTTCTGAGAAAGCACCGCATTGATTAATTCTTTAGATGTAGTCTTACCGTTTGACCCAGTTATACCCAATACAGGTATGTTGAGCCCACTGCGATGAAACTTTGCTAATTGTTGTAATGCTTCCAGAACATTATCTACCAAAATATAACGATCCCCTTGCACGTATTGCTCCTCATCAATAACAGCATAAGCAGCGCCACTCTCCAGCGCTTGCTTCGCAAACTGATTCGCATTGAAATTATCCCCTTTTAAAGCAAAGAAAATACTGTTAGGAGCAATCTTTCGAGTATCAGTGCTTATTACCGGATATTCTTTGTAAATATTATATAGTGATTGAATATTCATAATCTATTTTGCGCTAAGATACTAAAACACCGTTTTGATACGAATCCAATTCAAAAAATCGGCTAATAAAAAAAGGCTTCTCCAACTAAGGAAAAGCCTTTTGACAATATAATGTTAATTATTATTTGAAATTTGGACGTTTTGTTTTTCCTACACCAGGTGCACCTACACGACCCATTGCACAACGGAAACCAACTTCAGCAGATGATGAATCCTGATCCATAAAGCGACGAGCTCCAGGAGTTAACCAGTATGCACGATCATTCCATGAACCACCTTTGTAAACACGTGAACGGTTGTTAACCAACGATGTTTTACCATAACCATACAACGTTGCTTCGTCATCCTGATCTCTAACATCGTATTTCTTGATGATCTTAGTACCGTCTACTAAACGACCTACTGTATCAGGAACACGAGGAATACGGCCTAAACTGTCTTTTTTAGCATACACACCCTTACTGTCTTTTTGCTTAACAGTAAACTGATTACCACGGAATGGATTCTGATCGCTGATATCTTCAAATGAAAGTGGACGATATACATCTTGTACCCACTCATTTACGTTACCAGCCATACAATACAATCCGTAATCGTTAGGCAAATAGCTTTTTGCAGGAGAGGTAATATCTGCATTATCGTTCAGGTAACCTGCAATACCGGCATTATCACCACGGCCACGCTTAAAGTTAGCTAAGAATAAACCTTGAGTTTTACCTTCAGAACTACGTAATGTTAAACCGTTCCAAGGATAGATTTTTTTCTGTGTAATGTTTTCGTATTTAACATTTCCTTTTAATGCCAACGCTGCATATTCCCATTCAGCTTCTGACGGTAAACGGTATGAACCTGGTAATAAAATACCGTCTGAGTAACGAACCGAACGAGTTTTATTCGTTGCAGTTGGATCAAGGTTCTTAACGTTCTTCTTAACAACCCCTTCATACTGTCCTGCATAATAAGAATCAGTATTAAAGTTGTTAGCATCAGTTTGATTAGGATCAGACTTTAAAATGCCTTTATTAACCAAGATAGACTCATTAGCACGGTCAGTTCTCCAAATACAATATTCACTTGCCTGGCTCCAGCTAACACCAACAACCGGATAATCAGCAAAAGCAGGGTGACGCAAATAGTTATCTACATAAGGCTCGTTGTAAGCCAATGGTTTTCTCCAAACCAGTGAGTCAGGTAATGCACGTTCGTAAACTTCAGGCATACCTTTATATACACGACCTAACCAGTATAAATATTCTAACCAGTCAATATTACGAACCTCTGTTTCATCCATATAAAAAGATGTAACAGTTACACGTCTTTCTGTATTATCGTTTTCATAAGCAAGATCTTGCTCCAATGAACCCATTACAAAAGTTCCTCCCTCAATAGGGACTAAACCAGGGCCTACCGGATCCTTTTTCAAACTTATTTTTTGAAAACCGCCATTCTTAGGGTCGTTGTAATTCCATCCGGTTGTAGATGATCGTTCTTTTTTGTTACACGCAATGAACGACATCGGCAAACCAAATGCAAAGGCCAATATCAGATATCTCGTAGTTCTTTTCATTCTGCTTGAGAATAGTTGTGGTTATGTAGGTTTTGATTTAATTTTAATTCAAAGCTATAAATTTTATTTTATAGTTTAAAAACTGTTCCAAACCAATTATACGCACGAGAGGCTAAATTGTTGCAAATTAATATAAGGATTTTTTTTCATAAAATATTTATTGCATTTCATTTAATTTATTGTAGATTTTGCAAAAAATTAAAACTATTCATTTAGTTATTAACAAATATGTTAAAAGTCTTGCAGTACGGTATTAATATGCAGACTTTAGTACACAAAACTAAAACAAAAACCAAAAGAAAATCATTAACTTTAAAGCTATTATGAAGCCTATAAACAAGCATTTTGCAGTAGCGCTCTCACTCTCAATATCCATTTTAGCAGGTTCAAAGGCATCGGCTCAAGATGTACAAACAGATGGCCGATCGGGTAATTCTATTACAACAGCTGTGCCATTCTTGTTAATTGGCCCTGATTCGCGTGCCGGAGGGATGGGAGATGCAGGTGGTTCAACAACTGCTGATGTTAGTTCTATGCACTGGAATCCTGCTAAATATGCTTTTGCAGAATCTAAAGCTGGAATTGGCTTAGACTATAGTCCTTGGTTGCGTTCTTTAGGTATACAAGATATAATACTAGCCTATATGTCTGGGTATTACAAGATTGATGATCAACAAACCATCGCTTCTTCAGTTCGTTTCTTTTCATTAGGTGAGCTAACTTTTACAGACAATACAGGGCAGGTTTTCGGACAATACAATCCGAGTGAATATGCTATCGACGCTGCCTACATACGTAAACTTAGTGAATACTTTTCTATGGCCATAGCTGCACGTTATATTCACTCCAATCTAGGTTCTGGCAATATTAGCACAATTGATTTTAATCCGGGAAATGCGTTCGCATGCGATGTCGCCATCTACTATAATAAGGATGTGACTTTTTTAAACACCAATAGCAATGTTGCATGGGGCGTTAACATTTCGAACATCGGAACTAAGATGCAGTATGGTTCACGTAAAAATTTTCTTCCAACAAATTTAAGATTATCAGGGGCCTCAACTTTTAAGTTTGATGAGAACAATTCATTAGCAGTTACCCTGGATATTAACAAATTGTTAGTACCTACTAATCCGATCTATGATGATGAAGGAAATATTATTGCTGGAGAGGATCCTAATAAAACAGTTCCGGCAGGCATCTTCGGTTCGTTTAGCGATGCTCCGGGCGGCTTTAAGGAAGAAATGCAGGAAATCAACTTTGCTAGTGGCTTAGAATATTGGTACAGCAACCTGATTGCTTTACGCACAGGCTACTTTTATGAAAATCCAAACAAAGGCAATCGCCAGTATTTTACAGTTGGAGCAGGTCTAAAGTATGACGATATCAGTTTTGATTTCTCTTACCTGATTCCTGGAAAACAAAACAATCCGATGGAAAAGACATTACGTTTTTCATTGCTTTTTAATTTTGGCAAGAAATCCAACTCACTTTAGGCTTTTAAAAAGATTCTTATAAGATAAAACTCACTTGATGGTGGGCTTTTTTTATGAAAAATCTTATCCGGTTAAGACCAAATACCCACCCGAAAGCGGGCTTAATTTTAGGTGCCTAGTTTAAATTTTGCATCTTTGCCACTCAGGAAAAACTTTAGCATCATTATAATGAATTTTAGAATAGGTTTTGGTTTTGATGTTCATCAACTTGCCGATGGACACCCTTTTTATTTAGGAGGAGTATATTTAGAGGAAGCTAAAAAAGGTGCATTCGGACATTCTGATGCCGATGTGCTCTTACACGCTATCTGTGACGCTTTACTTGGCGCTGCAAACTTACGCGACATTGGCTTTCATTTTAAAAATACCGATGCTCGCTGGAAAGGTATCAGCAGTTTAATCTTATTGGAAGAAACCATGAAGATCATCGGCGAAAAAGGATATAAAGTCGGCAATATTGATTGTACTGTTTGTTTAGAAGCACCAAAAATCAATCCGCACATTCCTGCCATGCAAAAAGCAATAGCAGAGAAAATGGGAATCGATGAAGATGCTGTTTCGATTAAAGCAACTACCAATGAAACGTTGGGATTTATTGGAAGACATGAAGGAGTTACAGCTTCTGCTGTTGCCCTGATTTATAAAATTTGACCATAGATTATAATCCATAGTCAATAGTTTTTATTTTATCATTAATCTATTGACTATGGTCAAAAACCTCTTTGGCGCATGGCTTCAAAAGCTAAAATTGCAGTACTTGTAGAAACATTTAGAGAATCGATTTTTCCCCTCATCGGAATTTTAATCTGCTTATTGGCCCCGCTTAACCAATGATCGGTTAAACCCGTAGCCTCAGTACCCATCACAATGGCGCAAGGTTTGGCCATATCTGTTTCATGGTAAAATTCAGTTGCTGTTAATGCTGCTGCGTAACTTGTTATTCCTTTACTTCTTAACCAGGCTAATACTTCTTCATTAGTTGAGGCGACAATCTGTGTTGTAAACACACAACCAACACTTGACCGTATTGCATTGGGATTATAGATGTCTGTACGAGGATCACAAACAATAACTGCATCTGCTTGTGAAGCGTCTGCTGTTCTTAAAATAGCACCCAGATTACCCGGCTTTTCAACCGCTTCTAAAATGATCAGGAAGGGATTTGGAGAAAGCGCTAAGGTTTCAAGCGTTAAGTATTTGGGTTCAGCAACAATAATTAAACCGTCAGAGCCTTCGCGGTAAGCGATCTTATCAAAAACATCTTTACTTATATAAAAAATATCCCGCTGGCTCACCCCTTCAATCCGCTCATCACCCCAAACATCCTTACATACAAAAAGCGTCTTTATGTTAAATCCTGCATTTAATGCCAAATCCAACTCCCGATTTCCTTCAAAAACAATCAGGTGTTGCTTACGGCGTTCGGATGACTTTTCCTGCAGCTTTAATACGTTTTTTATTTTAGGATTTTGGGTTGAGGATATTATATCAAGCATGAATAATAGTAATCAAAGTTGAAGCGCAAAATTGATGATTTATTTAAGATTTAGGAAGATGCTATTATTGTTTAGATATATTCTTCTCTATATCACTAAAATCTACACCACATTTACAGTTTGAACCACAACTATTATTCTTTGGTTTTACCTGCCTATAGACCATCCGGCCAACATACCAAACAGCGATCAGGAATACTAATCCTACTAAAATTTGTTGAATCATATTTACAAAGTTATCTATTACCTACCCTATATGCAATGTTAAAAAATCATAAACAAGTCATTTTCAATTTCATTCATCCTAAAAATATTCAAATTAATATACGTATCTTTGCACCCTGATTTTTTTGAAAGCTATTTGTTGGATGCAAAACATTAGAAACATTGCGATTATCGCACACGTTGACCACGGTAAAACTACAACGGTTGACAAAATCTTACACACTTGCCAGTTGTTCCGTGATAACCAGGATGCAGGTGAGTTAATCCTTGATAATAACGACCTGGAGCGTGAGCGTGGTATCACCATCGTTTCAAAAAACGTTTCGGTTAACTATAAAGGGACCAAAATCAACATTATTGATACTCCAGGCCACGCCGACTTTGGTGGCGAGGTTGAACGCGTATTGAAAATGGCTGACGGTGTATTATTATTAGTAGACGCTTTTGAAGGCCCAATGCCTCAAACTCGTTTCGTAACCCAGAAAGCACTTGCTTTAGGCTTAAAACCTATTGTAGTTATTAATAAGGTTGATAAAGAAAACTGCCGTCCTGATGAAGTTCAGGAGAAAGTTTTTGAATTATTCTTCAACCTTGAAGCTACAGAGGAACAGTTAGATTTCACTACTCTATATGGTTCATCTAAGCACAGCTGGATGAGCACGGATTATAAAGTTAAAACTGAAGACTTTACTGCTCTTTTAGATGCTGTTATTGAACACATTCCAGCACCTCCCGTTTCTGAAGGTACTTTGCAAATGCAAATCACTTCTTTAGATTTCTCTAAATTCGTAGGTCGTATTGCAGTTGGTCGTGTTGCACGCGGAAGCATCTCTGAAAACCAACCGGTTACATTAATGAAAAAAGATGGCAAACTGGTTAAATCGCGTGTAAAAGAACTTTACACTTTTGAAGGTTTAGGTAAAGTAAAGGTAGATACAGTAAAAGCAGGTGATATTTGTGCCGTAGTTGGTATTGAAGGTTTTGACATTGGTGATACTATTGCCGATTTTGAAAATCCTGAAGCATTACCGGTAATGCACATTGATGAACCTACAATGAACATGTTGTTCACCATCAATAACTCACCATTCTTTGGTAAAGAAGGTAAATTCGTTACTTCTCGTCACTTAATTGAGCGTTTGGAGAAGGAAATGGAGAAAAACCTTGCATTAAAAGTTGAGCCTACTGCTTCAAATGATTCTTACTTAGTATTCGGTCGTGGTATTCTTCACTTATCGGTTTTAATTGAAACCATGCGTCGCGAAGGCTATGAATTACAAGTTGGTCAGCCACAGGTAATCATCAAAGAAATTGACGGTGTTAAATGTGAGCCGATTGAAACCTTAATCGTTGACGTACCTGCTGAAACTGCGGGTAAAGTAATCGAGTTGGCAACTATGCGTAAAGGTGAATTATTAGTAATGGAGCCTAAAGGCGACTTACAACACCTTGAGTTTGAAATTCCATCTCGCGGTATCATTGGTTTACGTAACAGTGTACTAACTGCTACTGCCGGTGAAGCTATTATGGCGCACCGTTTCAAATCATATGAGCCTTGGAAAGGTGAAATCTCTCAGCGTTCGGCTGGAGTATTGGTTTCTATGGATAAAGGTTCTTCAACAGCATATCGTATCGATAAGTTGCAAGATCGTGGTATTTTCTTTGTTGATCCGGGAGAAGAAGTTTATGAAGGTATGATTATCGGTGAACATAGCCGCGATTCAGACTTAACCGTAAACATTACTGAAGGTAAACAGTTAACCAACTTCCGTACTACTTCTAAAGACGATGCAACTCGTATTGCCCCGGCAACTAAGTTCTCTTTAGAAGAAGCAATGGAATACATTCAGGCTGACGAATACGTGGAGGTAACTCCAGTAAGCATGCGTTTACGTAAAATCATTTTGAAAGAGAACGAACGCTTGGTTGCTGCTAAGAAAAAAGCATAATTACCAAAATATAGTTACCAATTAAGGTAACAAAAACATAGCTAACGCCACCGCCCGATCATAAAGATTGGGCGGTGGCGTTTTAATTTATTACGTATTTTTGAAGCTTATCTATAAAGAGATTACTATGGCTACTGGTTTAATGGACCAATACAATAATCGCATTACCTACTTAACGAATGAAATTCAGCGCTACAGCAAACTGGTAAACAACTATTCATTAGCACGATTGGCAACAATTATTGGAGGGTTTCTTTTCTTCTTTCTTTCACTACAGTATGGCAATCCATGGATAAGCAGCTTGATTGCGTTTACTATTATCTTCTTATTTGCCTGGTTAGTTTCAAAGCAAAGTAAATATGAAGGACAAAAAGATTACCTACATAATCTAAAGTCGATCATTGAAAACGAAGTTGCCAATAAAATCTTTAGAACGAATATTTATGATGATGGAGAACGGTTTATGGATGACCATCATCATTACACATCCGATCTGGATATTTTCGGCAATCGTTCATTATTTCATTTTATTAACAGGTGCTCAACTTTCTTAGGAAATAATACTCTTGCGAACTGGTTTAAGGCACCAACAGCGACTGCCACTGTAACCGAAAGACAAAGCGCCATTAAAGAAATTGCCAGCAAGGATGAATGGCGAACCCATTTTCAAGCAGTCTTATTATTTAACAATAAGGCCGACAATAGCTTAATAGATAAGCTTGTAAATTATATTAATCAACCCGTGGTTCCCATGCGTATACTGAGATTTTATGTCATAAGTATTGCTCCGTTTTTGTTTTTAGGCGTTCTGATCTTCTCCTCTTTAAATCCTTCTGTCAGCGGGTTATTAATTATTCTTTCGTTAATTCACTTGGCGATTGTTTTTCGTCACCAGTTGTATGTAAACAAAACTGATGCGCTTATAGGAAAAACAGGTAAAACATTGGGCCTTTTTTCCGCCGCATTTAAAGCGATTGAGGATGAAAAATGGAATACAGCACTTTGTACTGAACTATCAAACAACGTAAATGGAAAAGAAAACCATAGGATTTCAGGTGCTATCAATCAACTTTCAGCTTTAATTAAAAAGCTTGATTATCGTTTAAATATATATGTTGGCATTGTATTAAACTCCATATTCCTTTGGGACCTTCGACAGGTTTTCGCTATTGAAGATTGGAAAACCCAAAATAAAGCAGCCATTGGCGAAGCTTTTGAACATCTAGCCGTTTTTGAAGCATTAAACAGTCTTGCAGCATTCGAGGTAAATCATCCGGAAAATTGTTACCCCGAAGTTGTGGAGAGTGAAAAGTACTTATATGTTGCCGAAGGCATTTCACATCCATTAATTGACCAGAACATTCGGGTTGCTAACGACTACGAACTCAGTAATGAAAACAAGATAGATATAATTACAGGCTCTAATATGGCAGGAAAAAGCACTTTCTTGCGTACTTTAGGTGTTAATGCCGTACTGGCTCTTAGCGGCGCTTCTGTCGTTGCCAAGACAATGAAACTCTCCCCAATTAATCTGGTCAGCTATATGCGAATCAGAGATTCGTTGAATGAAAGCACATCAACATTCAAAGCTGAGCTAGATCGTTTACAGATGATTCTTGAAGTTGTAAAAGATCAGCCTCAAACATTTTTCCTGATAGATGAAATGTTGCGCGGAACTAACTCTGTTGATAAATACCGTGGATCAAAAGCAGTAGTTGAAAAACTGGTTGCTCAAAACGGCGTAGGGATTGTTGCTACTCATGATCTGCAAATTGCCCACCTTATTCAAAAATACCCAGACTACGTTCGTAATTTTTATTTTGACATTCAGGTAGAAAATGACGAGATGCACTTCGATTATAAATTTAAAAAAGGAGAGTGTAAAACGTTCAACGCATCTTTATTGTTAAAACAAATTGGGATTGAAGTCGAATAAATTTAAATCAACTATTGCTGATTGTAATTACAACCAGCAATAGTTGTTAAAAGACAGCAACAGTTGTTACATATAACAAAATTGCACCAATTATTCCTAATCCAATGAAATGTGTAAATGGAATTTTGGTTTCAGGCCTTAATAATTCCCTTGTATCTTTAATTGTTGGTGAAAACTGATTTTCTTCCAGTACTTGTTTACAATGCATACATTGAGTTACCACAGTCCTTCCCAATGAAAACATGGGAATCCAATAAACATGTGCGTAACGTCCGTAAAAAGACATTGTCATTTGCCCTTCGGTACTGCAATAGTTGCAATTGTGAGCAGGAATTGTAAATGAGGCGATGTGACTTGATCGTTGCCCAAAGATGATCATGAATAGTAATGAATTGTTTTAATCATTAAACGCCCACAATCACCTAAAGGTTACTATTTTTTACTTATAGTAAAGCTTGCCCAGTTCTCTATCTAAACCATAAATATCGTTTCTAAAATTAAGTTCTCCATTTTTATCCACCCAGGCGGTAAAATAGTTTATAGAAACCGGAATCTGCGGTATTAAAGTAACCCAAGTTTCCTTACCACTTTTCATCAATGAAGCAATTTTCTCTTTTGTCCATGCCGGGTCATTTCTTAACAAATGTTCTGCAAATTTCTGTGGCTCGGATATTCGGATACATCCGTGACTAAAAGAACGTGATGCCGAATTAAATAATCCTTTAGCAGGTGTATCATGAAGGTAAATATCATACTCATTGGGGAATAAAAACTTAATCAACCCTAATGAGTTGTTTCTGCCTGGCTTCTGTCGAATACTGTATGGAAATGGGTTTTCAGGATATTTACTCCAATCAATTGCAACAGCAGGAACAGGCTTTCCATTTTGTGAAAACTCAAGTCGTTCTTTATAAATGTAATTACCATTTTTCTTTACACTCGGAATTACCTCTTTTTTAATTATGGATGGAGGAACATTCCAATATGGACTAAAAACAATATATTTCATATTCCCTGAGAAAACTGCCGTAGAAGTACTGGGCTTACCAACAACTACCGCACTGCTCCAGCAAAGCTCTCCCGCTTGAAAAACATGCATGGCAAACTCAGGAATATTTACGATCACATTCTCATTGTAATTAATATCAGGCATCCACTTTAATCGCTGAATGTTTACCAGGATTTGCATAATACGGTCGACTGGAGAGATATTAATTAGCTCCATAAATTCTCTGCCAATTATTCCATCATAGGCTATTCCTGCATTTTTCTGCATTCGCAAAACCATGCTTTTTAATTGAGGAGTAAAAACAGAAGATGTATCCGTGTAAGTTGAATCAGTTAACACAGCAATGCGCTGTTTAATAGCTTTTAAAACACTATTTTTATCTCCAACTTTATAAGCTTTACCAGGCAGGGTAATAACAGACCATGAGTGATTTTGCCTTAACTTTTCATATTTGCGAAGTTGATTAGTTAGTTGTATGATTTGCTTTGAAAAAAGTATACTATCCAAGCTGTATTCTTGACTGTAAACTCTTTTTACAGCAGAATCAATTGATAGCGTGTCCGATGGCATATACCATTCTTCAGCAATGGACTTATTCGCTAAAAAATTACTATGGATAAACTGACAAAAATTGCCCGTTAATTGCAATTCAAGGGCTAAACGTGAACTATCTAATTTATTGGTATCAACCGTACCATTTTCAAATTTTCTTATTCCTTCTTTTACTGAGGGCCACAAGATTCCATACTGCATAATGCCTGCCTGATTATACTTCTGGAGCATATTCTTGAAACTTCTGGCCGGCTCATTCAGGCCTTTAGGGGTAAACCATACATAATCAAAGTGTCGTTTACGATAAAAAGTAAGAATAGCTGAAGAAAGAGATGTTAAGGAGGAGTCTAACTCTAATTGTTTTATAACAACGCTACTGTCGATTGATGTAAAAAGGGAGTCGCGCAAAAGTAGAGAATGCCCTACTGATAACGATTTACCGGTAAGGGTGAAACAAAATAGAGAACCCCAAATGAATGTTGCCCACAGTTTCATTTTGAGAGAGAAAATTTAGATAGGGGCTAAGTTAAAAAAACGAAACCTCCTGTTTAGTTTAATTTAACAAAAAGGAGGCTCGTTAACAATATATGGTTTAATCTACTAATGCAAGTAAGCTGATTTTTGATAATAAGACTGGTTATTTCCAGCAATAAACAATACTGCACCTCCCTTTATCACATCGATAATTTGCTTATTAAGTTCTTTAGGCAAAGCCGGACATCCCCAACTGCGACCTAACATGCCATTGCGGGCAATGAATGATTGTGAAACATAATCTGCTGAATGTACAATTATTTCACGATCACGAGCATTATCATTAATTCCTCTTTCCAAACCATTCAATAACATTGCATAACCGTGTTTAGGGCTAATAATGGTTTGACCGGTTAGATAAAAGCCTAAACTACTTTTCAATGACCCCTCAGTATTGGAAAAGTTAGTCGCGTATTCACCTCCCGAATTCTTACCATGTGCAACCAAAGTATGGAACAATAAAACTTTTTTAGCTACATCTACGATAAATAGACGCTCTTCATTTGAAGGCTTATTAAAATCTATAATTGCTAATATTTGTTTTTGAGGATTTATCTTTCTGAAACCAATTAGTGCATAATTCCAGATATCTTTATTAATATAGCGGTCTAGTCCTACTGTACTGTAGATTAATTCGGCCTCAATGGCACTCTCGTCAGCTTTCTTTTCTGTTACTGTTAGAGCTGCGTTGACCTTAGAATTCAGGTAATACTCTGAGTAGGTATTTCCTGATAAAAGTGTGAAAACCAATAATAATGATATCCCTACTTTACTTTTCATTAT
Organism: Solitalea canadensis DSM 3403; assembly: GCF_000242635.2. Classification (NCBI taxonomy): domain Bacteria; kingdom Pseudomonadati; phylum Bacteroidota; class Sphingobacteriia; order Sphingobacteriales; family Sphingobacteriaceae; genus Solitalea; species Solitalea canadensis. The sequence continues at coordinate 4,951,276 of NC_017770.1, read as the reverse complement.
AAGTTCTCCAGTTTTAAGTTTACAAACAATGTTTTTTACGACAATATAAAGCGCTGGGTTACAAATAATTGAAAGTTAATTTATGGTAATTTATTCTAAATAAAAAATAAATTTTATTAACCCTTTAATTGAATTAATAAGTGTAGATATTATTCTACACTTATTATACAATTTAAAATTGCCTCAACATCAATCAATTCAGGACCAAATAATTAGTATTTCCCAATCGTTACAATCAATTGACGTTGAAAATCGTTAATAGTCGTATTTTTGTATTTTATATTATCTTTTAAATGGGAACGATACTCAAATTCATACTTGAACTTATCCTGATATTTTGGTTGTTAAGAATGCTATTGAGGTTGGCTGCTCCGTTTATTTTCCGTAAGGTTGTTAATAAAGCAAGTCAACAAGCAGAAAATTTCTATCGTCAACAGCAGCAACAATATGCTGCTACTAATAACAAAAGAGAAGGCGAAATGTATGTGGACCAAACACCTCAACAACCAGCCAAACGCAAACCTAATTTAGATAATGCTGGGGAGTTTGTTGATTACGAAGAAGTGAAATAATTCAATAACGCTCAAATCATTTAAACACCTAATAAAACAAACATGAAGTTTTACGATCTGGAATCGGAATTTAAATTTGGCAAGTACGAAGGAAAAACGTTACAAGACGTTGTTAAAATCGATCCGGAATATATTAATACCTGCTCTATCAATGAGAAAGATTTTTTCATAGCAGGACCGGTGATTGAAGATTTAAAGAAATTAAACCCCGAATTGGATCTTTCTGCAATTGCACTTCAAAACCTTGCTGATAAGCATTCTGCATGGAAACAAGAAATGGATATTGACGAAGACGACGAAGAAGGAACTTATGATTATTTCGATGAACAAGCTTGGAAAGATGAATTTGGTTTGCCAGAAGACGATGATGCAGACGATATTTTAAGTCTTGAGGCTGCAAGTCTTGAAGCCGAAGTTAAAGGCGAATTTCCAGGAACGAAACAACCTCATACACCTAAGTCGGCTGAAAACGTTGATGACGACTTGCTTGAAGACGACGATGCGCTAGAAGATTTTCCATTTGAGAGATTAGACTCGGAAGAAGATGATTGGGATGGAAATTATGATGAAGAAGACGAATGGAATTAATGAATTTATAATATAATAACAAAACCGTCTCGCCTAAGCCAGGACGGTTTTGTCATTTTTAGATACTACATAATTTTCTTTTTTTAGCAGCCAACCGCATGTTCGAAACTTAGTTGGCATAACATTCCTTTTACAGTTAATTCATTTTTCTATATTTGGCCGTTTTAACATGTTAAAGACCAAAAAAAATGACCCAGTGGTTTAAGAAAAATTGGCCTAATCTATTGGCCCTCTTGCTGTTTGTTGTAATTTGTTTCATTTATTTCAGCCCGGTTGTTCAAGGCAAAAAGCTCATACAGGGCGACGTTATGAACGCAGGCTCTGTTCAACAGGAAATAATGGATTACAAAAAGGATGGAAAAGGCCCACTTTGGACCAACTCTATGTTTGGAGGTATGCCATCTTATCAAATATGGACACAATATCCGGCCAATATAGCTTCTCACGTTATTGATATCTGGAATAAAGTATTCCCGAATCCAATCAACTTTGTATTGTTGTATTTATTCGGAGGTTTCTTTTTATTCAGAATGCTTCGCTTTAAACCTTGGTTGAGTTTTTTAGGAGCAATTGCCATTGGTTTTGCATCCTATAACTTTATTATCATTGAGGCAGGACATACAGGTAAAGCATTAGCTATTGCCTTTTTTGCCCCTATTTTAGGTGCTGTGATAATGTCCTTCCGAGGCAAACGCCTGGCAGGAGCCTCATTATTAGCCTTATTTTTAGCCTTGGAAATTCGCTCAAATCACTTACAAATGACTTATTATTTAATGATAGGTATTTTAGTGATTGTTATAGCAGAATTAGTAGAAGCTATCCACCAAAAACGCATCGTTGACTTTGTAAAATCTGGAGTTACCCTATTAGCAGGTGTTATAATTGGTGTTGGTGTAAACTTCGGCACACTTTGGGTTAACTATGAATATGCTAATGAGACTATTCGTGGCAAATCTGATCTTGTGCAGGCAGCAGCTACTACAAAAGCTTCTAAAGGGCTTGATAAAGAATATGCTTATCAATGGAGTCAGGGAGTTGGAGAATCAATTACATTTCTTATTCCCGATGCATATGGTGGAGCTAACGGAATTCCATTTACTCCTAAATCTAAAGTATACGCTGAACTTATTAAAAACAACGTTCCACCTCAGGATGCTACTCAAATAGCAGCCCAAATTGGAGGAGCTGCACGCTATTGGGGCGACAAACCGTTTACATCGGGCCCATATTACTTCGGGGCTATTGTTGTCTTTTTATTTATCCTGGGTTTAAGCTTAGTAAAAGGTGGCTTAAAATGGGGTATTGCTATTGCAACCTTATTAAGCATCCTATTATCATGGGGCAAAAACTTCCAGTGGTTCTCAGATATTTTCTTTGACTATTTCCCTCTTTATAGCAAATTCCGCGCTGTTGAATCAATATTGGTTATTGCAGGAATTATGATTCCTCTTTTAGCAATGATCCTTCTTAACCAAATTTTTGAAGGCAAAATTGCTAAAGAAAAGATATTAAAAAACCTTAAATATACTGTTTATGGTGTTGGAGGAATTTTATTAATCTTTACTGCACTGCCGGGCTTATTCTTATCGGCTCAATCGCCTAACGATGCTAATTTGTTAGCTCAGTTGCAAGCTATGGGCGGCAAGGATGTTGGTAATTCACTAATGGCAGCGGTTGAGGCAGATCGTTTAAATATTGCTCGTATTGACGCATTCCGTTCGTTAGTATTCGTTCTTATTGCTGCTGGTATAATTTGGGCATTTGTTACAGAAAAGATCAAAGCTCAGTATGCTGCTTTAGCATTAGTTTTAGCATTAGTAATTGACATGTGGGGTATTGATAAACGTTACCTGAAAGATGAAAATTTTACAGAGAAACGTATGCTATCTCAAGCAACTCAACCTCGTGAAGTAGACCTTCAGATTAAACAAGATCCAGATCCATACTATCGTGTTTATGATATGATAGGCAATGCTTTTGCGAACCCTGCAACTTCAAGATTTCACAAAAGTATTGGAGGTTACCATGCAGCTAAATTGAAACGTTATCAAAACTTGATCGATAGTCAATTGGTTAAAGGTAATCCTTGGGCATTTAACATGCTTAACACTAAATACATTATAATGCCTGATAGTGCAAAAGGAGCCCGAGTAGTCCATAATGACCAAGCTTTGGGTAATGCATGGTTTGTAAGCGGTGTTAAATTTGCAAACAATGCAAACGAAGAGTTAGCTGCTTTAGATCATGTTAATCCCAAAACGTCTGCTATCATTGGTGAAGATTTCCGCAAGGATGTAGATATTACCAAAATGGATTTTGACACTACTGCTACTATTAAATTGGTTAGCTATCATCCTGAAAAATTAGTGTATGAATCTAATTCATCAACTAACCAACTAGCAGTATTCTCAGATATTTACTATGCAAAAGGATGGGATGCATTTGTTGATGGAAAACCACATAAGTATTTCCGTGTAGATTTCTTATTACGTGGGATGCAATTAGAACCAGGTAAGCATACAATTGAATTCAGATTTGAGCCTAAATCTTATTATACAGGAGAGAAAATCTCTTTAGCTTTTTCAATCTTGTTAGTTGCAGGTTTAGCAGGAGCTATATTTGTTAACCTTAGAAAAAAGAAAAACGAAACTCCCGAGAAAGTTGAAGCTTAATTTTAGTAAGGAGTCTTGAGTTATAAGCCTTGAGTCACTCCTAAGAAATTATATAAAAGCAAAGAGCGGTTTCATTCAGAAACCGCTTTTTGCTTTTATGATAGTAGAACTATTAATTTGTCATTTTTCCGCCTTGAATTTTCTGAACAGCAAATCTGGCTACAATAGCCATGTGCGATGAAATCACCGAAACTATTCCGTAGTGCTTCTTCATAATATTGAAGCGCTCATTTAATGCTTTCTTTTGGTTCTGCCATGAGGCACCGCCCGATAGGTAATTAGCAATATAGAAATGTACATTCTCAAGTGTTTTTGCTTGCTTCATACATTTTATACACCAGTCGATATCTGCTGCGATTTTATAATTGAGATCATATAAAGGAGCAAGCGTTCGTTTTACAATAAACGATTGATGACATACAAGCATTCCCATTCGAAAGCTTTTCCATGTAAGTTTTTCAGGTGGACGTAAACGTCTGGGACCCAAACTTCTCCCTTCATCATCCACAATCAATGTATCACCATAATAAATATCAGCATTAGCATTAGTGGTAAAAATACGTTTAACTGTTGTCTCATTATGAAATTGATCTCCAGCATTCATAAAGATTACATAATCACCTTTTGCTAATTGCAATCCTTTATTCATTGCATCATATATGCCTTTATCTTTTTCAGAGATCCAAAGAGCTATATTTTCCTCGTAACGCTTCACAATTTCAAGTGTATTGTCTTTTGAAGCCCCATCGATAATTATATATTCAATATTTTTATAAGATTGATTAACAACACTCTTTATGGTTCGTTCAATAAAACCCGATCCGTTATAAACAATCGTGATAACGCTTAAAACCGGCTTGGCCTCATAATTTAAATCTTGCTTATTTCTGTATCCGCCCTGCATATGTAAGTATTAAATGAGTGTTCTATAAAGTTCAATATGCTTTTTGGCAACAACCTCCAAGCTAAAATTGGCAAGTACAGTTTCCCTGGCCTGATGATTTAATGTTGATTTATTTTCATGATCCATTACCCACGTAATGCCCTTTGCAAAATCTTCTGCAGATTTATATATCGCCAAATAACCATTCTCCCTATGCTTTACCATATCGGGCACACCTCCAGTAATAAAAGAAACCACCGGTGTTCCACAAGAAAGACTCTCCATAACAGTATTAGGTAAATTATCTTCAAGTGTAGTTGTTAAAAACACATCGGCTGCAGAATAAACAACGGTTAATAACTCATCATTACTGATTGTACCCAAATAAGATGCTTTGAGCTTAAAATCGATTAACTCTGCACCGGTTTTATTTCCGAAAATTACCAACTCTATTTTTTCGTGATCAATCTGATCAGCCAAAATCTCTATGGCTTCTGCCAAATAGGAAGTTCCTTTATGCTTATCAACCTTTGAAGGCATGAATCCACTCAACATAATAAACTTATCTTCAGGTAATCCTAATAGTTTTCGTGCCTCTTTTTTATCCAAGGGACGAAACAATTCGGCATTAATCGCATTAGGAATCACATTTAATGAAAAGTCACTTAACAGAGAACTCGATTTTACAGCCCTTCCCAGCCAGTTGCTTGGAGTTACTATTGAAAACCGATATTGTGAATACACTTCTTGCTTCTTCTTCCAAAAGCGGTGTGATACATCATTAGCATGGGCATTTTTTACAACCGGACAATTGCCACACTCCTGTTTATAATTTTCGCACGTATAACGAACATGACATCCTCCGGTAAAAGCATAACTATCATGAAATGTCCACACTACCGGTTTACCTGATGCTAAGAGTTTTTTCAATGATGAGACAGTCAAAAAACCTTGATTAGTCCAATGTAAATGAAGAATATCCGCATTTTGAACAGCAGGATGGTGCTCAATACTTTTACCTATAAATGGAATGGAAAAAGGCACTTTAATGTTCTTGATCTGAAGTTTGGTAAGAACCTGTTCTAATCCGATAAGAAATAAGGAGTAAAGCTTCGAAAGTTTGCTATCCGAAAAGGTTTTGATTTCCGGATCATTGCCATACTTATAGTTAACGATTAACTCACTTTGTATTCCTTGTATTTTTAATGCCTCATTTAGCCGCAATGCAGCTCGCGCAGCACCACCACTTCCATCATAACTATTAATATGTAGTATTTTCATTAACTATCTGATTCGCTTTTTCTCAAATTATCCGTAATCTTACAGGCTCTTTTCAACTATAAAGTATCTAAACAAAAGTACATATTCGAACCATTAATTTTCTTGTTAGAGAATGGAAGCAGAAACCGCAGAAAATAAGCTAACCGACCAAGCGTTCTGGTCTAACTATTGGGAGACTAAAACAGATATTTTACACGAAATAGATATCAATTACGTATTCTCTCCAATCTTCGGGAGAGTTTGCGAAGCCAAACCTGTTAAATCAGCAATAGAACTGGGTGGTTTTCCCGGCTATTTTTCTTTGTTTCTTACCAAATACCTGAAAAAGAAAACAACATTGCTTGATTTCTTTATTCATTCAGGTATTATTAATAACCTTGAAAAGTTTAACAATATCCCAGAGAATAGCATTCGTTTTATCCAGGGTGATTTATTTGATGAAGGAGAAAGAGAAAAGTTTGACTTAGTTTTTTCCTGTGGATTGATCGAACATTTTCAGGATACAAAAGACATTATCAAGCGTCATGTAGACTTTATGGACCAAAACGGAGTTCTTCTCCTAACCTTACCCAACTTTACCGGTGTAAATGGATGGTTTCAACGAAAATTCGACCGTAATAATTACGACAAGCATAATATCAATTCTATGAATCCTGAGCTTTTGAAAAGTATCTATGAAGAGCTCGGATTAGAAGTGAAAGAGTATGGATATTATGGTAAATTCTCTATCTGGCTTGAAAACAAAAAAGAACAATCGGCAATTGTGAAATTTTTATTTAAACTTTGCTGGCTCTCCGGAAAGGTGTTTACTAAGATTATTCCGGTAGAAAGTAGACTATTATCTCCTTACATTTTTATCTGGGGTAGTAAGAAGTAAATTATCATGATTGAAAAAATTGTCAATGCTGTTTTTTATCAACTTAGATTATTCTTTGTTACCATAGGTTCTATATGTAAAGTGTTAATTCGCTCAAAATTTGGATTGAAGCCTCCAAAAGCACGCACTGAAAAATGCTACATCTTAGGTAATGGGCCATCATTAGCCTCCTCGCTTGAGAAATTAACCACTGAACTACATGATCGCCAAAATGTATTGTTTGCTATAAATAGCTTTTCTTGTGCAGCAGTTTTCACAGACCTTAAACCAGAAAATTACGTTTTCCTGGATCCCTTTTTTAGTAACTATAATGGAACAGACACCCCAATTGAGTCTGTTAAAAAAACATATGAGCACCTTATAGGAGATGTTAATTGGCCTTTGGACTTGTTTGTTCCCGCAACATCGGCAAAAAACACCTTTATAACGAGTCTTCCTCAACTAAATAAAAACATCCAACTTCATTTTTATAACTACGTTGTTTTTGAAGGCTACGAGAAAATTAAATTCAGCTTCTTTAAGCGCAATTTAGCGATGCCTCAATGCCAGAATATATTAGCTGCCAACATTTTCATAGCGACGAATATGCAATTCAAGGAAATCTATATTCTAGGAGCAGATCATTCATGGCATGAACAAATTTCTGTTGATGAACATAATGATGTCATTACCCAAGACAAGCATTTCTATAATCAGCAGGGGAAAACAATAAATATGAAAAGCAGGGCTTTTAATTCAGAGGAATATGGCATTCATAGCTTTTTTAACTCATTGTCGAAAGCATTTTATAGTTACAAAATTTTGGCCCGATATGCCCGATTCAGAAACGTGAGAGTACTTAATGCAAGCGAAAAAAGCTATATCGACGCATTTGATCGTATTTGATGCAATAAAATCCAATAAGCATTTTTATATTAGTGGTTTGAATTTTGTTAGGCAACATCATTCACAGTTTACTTATTCCCAAATTGGCGTAGAAATACAATTTAAAAATCTTTATGATTATTCACCGCTTAGCGAAACCAACAGACGTTGATTTATATTTTAAATGGGCTAATGAAGATCAAGCTCGTAAAAACTCATATAGCCAGAAAAAAATTGACTATCAAACTCATGTAAACTGGTTTAATGCGAGTTTAAAAGATGAAAACTCACTTATGTTGGTGTTTGAATATGAAACAGGAATGGCTATTGGTCAAATAAGGTTCGAGCGTCATAATAGTGACACTATTATTCGTATTTCGATTGACAAGGATTTCCGCGGGAGGTTATTGGCCAAACAAATGATTATGGATGCGTGTGAGTACTTTTTCAGCTTGTTTCCGGGAGATCTTGTACGTGCCTATATTCGTAAAGAAAATATGGCTTCTGTTCGTGCATTTGAGCATTCGGGCTTTACCTTCGAAAAAGAAACTACTGTTAATGACATCCCAAGTTTTGTTTATACCATTACTAATACTAAATCATAACAAACTCCTTATCATCCATTAAGCATTCGGGATGGGAATAATCCAGAAACAAACAATAAAAGGCACTATTTATTCATATTTAGGCGTGGTCGTTGGATTTGTAACAACAATTTTCCTACGACCTCGCTGTTTATCGACCGAAGAGAATGGTATTCTTGAACTATTGCTTTCTTATTCGGCCATTATTGTTCAGGTAGCCAGTTTAGGCTTTCAGGCAGCTTCGGTTCGCTTTTTTCCTTATTTCAGAAGTGACCATAAAAATCATCACGGATTCTTATTCCTTTCCAGTGCTGTTTCATTGGTTGGTTTTTCTGTTTGCCTAATCGGCATTACTTTATTCGGCAATTTTTTCTGGGGTACTAGCGAAAGCTATTCAATTATATTCTCTAACTATGGAATAACACTTTGGGGATTAGCCTTTTTTCTTTTGTTTTTTGGCGTTTTAGACAACTATAACAGAGCTTTATACGATACCGTTACAGGAACAGCACTAAGAGAATTTTATCAAAAATTTTTTGTTGCACTTTCAATGGTTTTACTAATCGTATTTACCGTTGACTTTAACCATTTCATCTACATCTGGCTAATTGCCAATATGCTGCCTACGCTCATTTTAACCATAAAACTGGCGAGAGACAAACAGCTTAATTTTACTCCAGACCTCAACTTTCCTGATAAGGGATTGGTAAAAGGAATGGTAAGCTTCAGTTCTTTTGCAGTAATTAGTGGTTTTACTACCATGATCATTCAATACATTGATAAAATCATGATTGGTAATTTGCTGGGTTTAAGCGAAACTGGAACATACGGCATTACTGTGTATTTTGCAACGGTAATTGCTATGCCGGCACGTGTAATGTACCGAATTGCAGGTACTGTTTTAGCTGATAAATGGAAAGACAATGACATGGCCGGTATATTATCCGTTTACCGTAAAAGCTGTATCAACCAATTACTGATAGGACTTTTATTATTTATTGGTATTTGGGCTAACATTAACAATGTTTTTCATTTATTACCTCCACAATATGCAGCAGGCAAATATGTGATTTTATTTATGGGCCTAGGGAGCTTATTTGATATGGTTACCGGGGTAAATGGGGTTATACTCGCCACATCAAAATACTTCAGGTTTGATACCTATTTCTTTGTAGCACTTATCGGAGTTATAATTGGCGCCAATTATCTATTTATTCCACGCTACGGATTAGCCGGGGCTGCAATTGCTGCAGCATCGGGAACATTCTTGTTTAATTTATTCAGGTATATTTTTGTTTGGGTAAAATTTGGCTTACAACCCTACAGCTGGAAAAACCTGGCTATTCTTATTATTGGCATGGCTGTGCTTGCCCTAAACTACTTACTACCTGCCTTACCTAATTTCATCGCAGATATTATTGTTCGTTCAACATTAATAACAATTCTTTATGTTGGAGCAATTTACTGGCTTAAATTATCTCCTGAAATGAACGAATTAATTGATAAGTTTTTAGTCCGGAGTCTGAAGTCTTGAGTTAAGAGTCGAGAGTATTCAGTCTTGAGTCGAGAGTGTTTAGTCTTGAATATTGACAAGAGGAAACTTAGGAGTTCTAAGTTCGTACACTTTGAATTTTAGATCAGACTTTGTGGATCCAAACTCATACTTTTAAGTAAAAATCTTAGGCTAAAAAGGGATTCAAGACTCAGAACTAAAGACTCAAGACTAAACTATTGTTCAGTCAACTCTTCTCTTACATTAGTGAAGTTGCGGACGCTTAAACGCGACGCAACCCAGGAGGCGACGAAAGAAATAGCAAATACCGTAATAAACACTAGCACAAAGTCTCGGAATTTCATATCAACCGGATAATTATCCATAATAAATGACCCCGACTGTCCCATTCGTATTAAGCCGAAACGTTGTTGTATATAACAGAAGAGTGCGCCCAGTGATAATCCAACTATGGTTCCAACCATAGATATCAGTAATCCCTCAAATAAAAAGATGTAACGCACCATACTCTCTTTGGCTCCCATACTAAACAAGATGGCAATATCTTTCTTCTTATCGATTACCAGCATGGTTAAAGAGCCAATGATATTACAGATGGCAATTATTAAAACAAAGGTCAGGATTAGGTACACAGCCCATTTTTCAGAATTAAGTATTTTATAAAGCAATTCATTCTGCTCAAATCGATCACGTATTCTGTAATCGGCACCTAATTGCTCCCGGATCTCCTTTTTATACTTAGCAATATCAGTTCCCTGTTTTGTATACAGTTCAATAGAAGACACGTTAACTGGTTCTTCCATTTGATTGCGGGCAAATTCCAACGGAACCAAAACATACTTCGAGTCAAAGTCTTGCTGAACCTGAAACACACCGGAAACCATTATTTCATTGCGATTTAAATCATTGGAGGGATCAATTGAATTACCCATCTTCTTTTTAGGCGAAAACACTATTAATGGCTCATCCGAATTAATGTTAAGCGCGAGGAAATATTCAACACCACTACCAATAACGGCCCTTGGCGCACCTGCCTCATTCAACACATTTTCCCCTCTAATAATCATTGAATCCAGGGAGTGTGTTTTAAGAAAATCATTACTAACCCCTTTTATGGTTGCAATGTATTGATTCTTTCCAAAACGTAACAACGCCTTTTCTTCCAGTGATTCAACATAAAAAGCCGTGGATGGATTATTTTTTACAGCTGCAAATGCTTTATTCGTAGGATCAAATGTTTTTCCCTTTGCAATTTCAACTTTAATATCAGGGGTAAACTTATTGTACAACGAAAGGACTATAACTTCAAAGCCATTGAATACTGATAAAATAATGATCAACGCGGCTGTACCAATTAAAACACCCACCATCGAAATGGCAGAAATGATATTAATGGCATTAGTTGATTTCTTAGAAAATAAGTATCGCTTAGCAAAATATAGTGCCAGATTCATTAATGAGTCTTTATCGCTAATAAATTATACGTAAAACTTACCGTTACAAAAACGGATTATGTAGGCGTTCAAATCCAATAGAAGTGGCAGGACCATGTCCAGGATAAACCTTCACTTCATCTCCTAATGGAAATAGACGTTCTTCTATACTATTTTTCAATACCTGAAAACTTCCACCCGGTAAATCGGTACGGCCAACACTTTGATAAAACAACACATCACCACCTATTACAAACTGATCGTCCTTACTGTAGAAAGAAAGACTACCTGGAGAATGACCAGGCGTAAAAATACATGCTACTGAAGATGAGCCAAAGGAAATAACCTCGTTGTCTTCTAAATAACGTTCAACAGTAGGAGATAGCTCATAATGCATCCCCATTGAAGGCGCATATCCGGGAATTGCATCCAAAATAAATTGCTCTTCTTTGTGGAAATAAGGTTTTAATCCATAATTATCAAACACAAACTTGTTGCCCAGTACATGATCTATATGGCAATGAGTATTTAATAATAAAACCGGTTTAAGTCCATTTGAAGTAACAAAATCACTTAGTGCATTCTGTTCCGATGCATTATAACATCCTGGATCAATAATTACACATTCCTGTGTTTCATCAAATAAGATATAAGTGTTTTCCTGATAGGGATTGAAAGTAAGATAATGTACCTGAATCACGTTCTTAATAATTTGGGAAATTTTACACGTTGGTTAATTTGAGAAGAATTCACAATGCTTCAAATTTATCCAAAGATCTAATTTCGAATTTATTTCCACTTAAAACTTTTTATCATTACATCTACATCCTTTTTGATGTAGTTGAGTACCGGCTGTATAGAATCTAGCTTCGGTTCGGAACTAAAATACAATGCAGCCCTTAAAAAATGTTGAGTGCTGTCTGTTAGATAAAACTGAATTGCCGATGCAGCATTTCCATCAATAGAATAATAAGTACCATAGACATTATCTGCTTTATCACTTATAATACTTTCATCGATGGCTGTTGCTTTAATGGTATGTTTAAAAACAAGTCCTCTGCTTTCTTCCGTAAGCTTCACTAATTTCCTTTTGTCACCATTAATATTATGGTAACTGATATGAAGTTTGCCGTTAAATTGAGGATAATTTACATTGATCCAACAAGGTTGAGCATCAGAATTCTTATCATTGCTCACATTTGCATATACGGGAATATCAAATGAGAATTTACAGCCTTCATCAAAACGCTTATAGATCTTTTTGGGGAAATCTATACGATGATATCCTCTCGGTTTAGGAGTAGAAACCTGTTCACATGAAACGATTGAAAAACAACCTGCAACCATAACAATTGCAAGAAAATAATTGTTAATAAATAACTTTAGCGCTGTTGAATACAATTTATGACTGTTCAAAGTTCTTGATTTGGTTTGCAAGGTACAATTTATAGCGATTCGGTACCCAAATTATTTATTCCAGATTTCCCATGATCTTTCGGCTTGCAGGTGCAGCATTTCCAATCCATTTTTCACGATTGCGCCTTTCTCTTTTCCTTTTTTCATGAAAAGAGTTTCCTCCGGATTATAAACCAAATCATATAAAAGATGATTGGAGGTCAAAAACTCATACGGAATAGTCGGACATGCATCTATATTGGGGTATGTTCCTAATGGAGAACAGTTAATAATTACTGAATACTCTTTCATTAATTCCCCTGAGAGCTGTTCATAGGTATAATTATTTTGAGCTGCTGTTCTAGACACAAACTTATAAGTAATTCCTAGCTCATTTAACGCATACTCAACCGCTTTTGATGCTCCACCAGTACCTAATATCAATGCTTTCTTATGGCTCGGTTTCAATAATGGCCGCAATGATTCTCTAAAACCCACCACATCAGAATTTGATCCGGTTAGCACTACCTTTCCAAATTCGTTACGAGTTATTTTAATCACATTTACAGCTCCTACACCCTTAGCCACATCATCCAACGTATCAAGCAAAGGCATAACCGCAATTTTGTGCGGAATGGTCACATTAATACCAACCAAATCATGGTCGTTATTAATTATATCCAACAACATTTTGGCTTCTTCAATAGGATACAAATTATATTGATGATCGGCTAAGCCGAGCTGTTCAAATTTTTGTGTAAAATATTTCTGAGAGAAAGAATGTGAAAGAGGAAAACCAATAAGTCCGAATTTTTTCATATTGTCAAAACAAGAGATAATGGTAAAAGTAATACCGTGTAGCAATTCACAAAGCCTTGAAAGTTAAGCTAAGTTCAAAAACGGTTATCGGAATTGATGTTTAGTGATCAATTAACCTTAAGAAAAAAAGGCAAAAACTTTAGCTGTCGTTTTTGCCCTTTCTATAGTGAGTTGTCAATTACATCACTGGGATATCAAAATCCTTTAGGAAATGATTAAAAGTATCACCACGTAAACCTAAACGAACTGTTTCTAATGGAATAACTTCGGCAGGTGCAATATTTCCCAGGTTTACGTTTGCTCCGATTAGTTTAACGAACCAAACTTGCTGTGATTTTTGTGGTGCTTCCCAGATAATTGTTTCCTGAGGAATTTTAGTCAGGATTTCTTCAACTAAGCCCGAACGAACTTCACCATTACCACGGAATAAACCTACGTTACCGCTTTCACGTGCTTCAGCAATAACTTTCCATGATCCGGCATCAATCTCCGCCTGCATCAATTGAATCCACTTGTAAGGAGGAATAATAACAGTATCATCTTTTGAACCTACTTCAGAAATAACTGTTACATTCTTTTTAAGTTTATGGATGTACTCACATTTAACATCATGAGGAATCGTAATAGAGCCGTCAGAAACCTCTGCATACTCCATTTTATACTTCTCTAAAATGCGACAATAATCATCAAACTGACCACGGATGATAAATGCCTCAAAAAGAGTACCTCCAAAATAAACTGGTATGCCGGCATCTTTATAAACATTTAACTTATCCTGTAAGTTTGGGGTAACGAATGATGTTGCCCATCCTAATTTAACCAAGTCGGTATGATTGCCGGCAACAGAAAGAAAGTTTTCTATTTCATTAACACTAAGCCCTTTATCCATTACCATGGTAATGCCTTTATCGCGGGGCTTGGCTTCTCTCTCTGGAACGTATTTCAAACTATAATTCATTTCAAATTAACTAAATCCTTATGGGAATTGTTCTCAATAACACTCCCTTTTAATAAGGCTTCGCAAAATAAAGCCTAAGTGTTTAAAATACCAAATGTTTTAACAATCCAAACTTAGTTTTTTTGCCAACGATAAACTGTTAAAAAAATTATTTTTAGCCCATTATATCAATTTAAAACACTGACTAAAAACAGATTAGATTGTATTATTTAATGCTTTTAAACTAAAAAATCCCCGGGCTTTTCCTTTCCGGGGACTAAAATTATCTTATTAACATCGTGATGTTATTCACCGATGTAACGATTAACAATATCAATGATCACTTTGTTATTCTGAAGCTGCGGTAAGTACTCAAAAAGTAACTCATATTTTTCTGGATCAGCTATCAGTGCCTGCTCAAGGTAACTGATTGCTTCTTTATACTGCCCATTCGCAAACAAATAAGCAACCATACGGTAATAAAGCTCAGCTGCTCCCGTATTGTTTTTTATACCTTCTGAAATGATAGCAATTGCTTCCTCATTTTTACCCTCCTCAAACATTAGTGAAGAATAATCCAGCCATATTTCTATATCATCCGGCGCCAATTCCATTACCTTTTCATAAGCTTCTTCAGCCTCCTCCACATTCCCAAGTTTAGAATGTGAATCACCTAAAGCAAACCAGTATTCCGGGTTAGAAGCATCTAGCTCCAATGCTTTTTTATAAAAATGCAGCGATTCAAACCAGCGCTCTTCGAAATCAAGTGTAACGCCGATACCAAACCAGCCTTCAGACAAGCGGGCATCTAGTTTTACTGCTTTTTTATAGAAAGAACGGGCTTCATCCATCATTTCCAGTTTTTCGTAACACTCACCCATGCAGCAATAAGTTTCTGCATCCGGTTGCTCATACTCAAAAGTCTGGCGATAAACATTGATAGCTTCCATGTAACGCTCCAAACCCACCAGTGCATTTCCTTTGTTGAAATAAGCAGCAGCAAAGTTTTCCTTTATCAGGATAGCGTAATCATAAGCATCAATAGCCTTTTCATACATTTCGAGTTTTATATAGGCGTTACCTAAATTATACCAGGCAGCGTAAGAATAAGGCTCTTCATCTATATACTGTTCATAAAAATGAATGCTTTCTTCCTGCTTATCTAAAACGTCGTAACAAAAAGCCAATTCATATAAAGCATCCTGATGTTCCATATTGGCCTCAAGACATCTCTTTAAATACACAATAGCATCTTCATAAGCACCCAGGTTCTGATAAACGTAAGCAATCTGCAAACATATCTCATCAGAATCTTCGGCAAACAATAATGCTTTCTGGTAATTCTCGAGCGCTTCCTGATGGCGTTCCTGGTTTTCAAGCAGGTTACCCCTTAAAATATAAATATCTCCATTCGAAGGCTCCAGGCTTTCTGCTTTTTCCAAAAGCTTATAAGCTTTAGCTGTTTGGCTCGTCATCATATATAACTGAGCCTGTTTTATAAAAAAGTTAGAAGCATAAGGATGCTGGCTTAATGCATACTCCACCACCTGCATTGCCTTGATTGGGTCATTTTTCTCGATATAATAATCGATAATTTTCTCAAACGCATCAGCATCAAAAAAGTACTGATCCTTGTTTCGAATCATCTCCTCGTATCGCTCAACCGAAGAACGTGCCTCTTCTGGGTTGTCGAATTCAAAATCGTCGTCAAACATGATTATTCCTCAAAGGTTAAAAAGAACGAAACGTGTAAAATCAGCGCACTGAACAGACAGATACCTCCAATTATCGTGCTGGTTTTTTAAATTATTGAAAAGATAGAATTTATCTTCCAACCACAGCGGTCCTTTTTTTCCACATATCCACTATTAATGCTAAAACTCCTGTGTTTAAGCACTAATTATAACAAAGATATACTTTTTTAGTTTGATGTTGTTAATTAACACTCAGGCCAGTCTAATAGAGACATAATCAACAAAGCCGTTCGATTTGGAACGGCTTTGCTATTACTGCACATATTCAAAGAAGTGTTTATATGAAACTGTGGAGGAATTAATATTGCCATAGATGTTAGCAGTATTAGTAATTACCACTTCCTGTGAAGTTGGTTTACCATTAGCGCCATAAACAAAAACAGATTTTGCCTTAGCGGTCAATGAACGAGATGAACCGTTAGTTGCTATAAATTTCTCTTCATCGATATTTTCGAGCACATTGTTTTTTGACAGGTACAAAACTCCATTATCAGATTGCGAGCCAAGTAATAACAGGATACCATTCGATCCGACAACATTTGGACTGTTATCATACTTTACAACCCGCGTTATTTCGTGCCTTTCATCACCCACCTTATCTGCCACTAAAGCCTTCGGCACAACATTTCCCCTTGCATCGTATGTAAATACATCTTCATAGTTTTCTTCAGGGTAATCAATGAAATCGTATTTAATTTTTATTAATTGACCGATGGCATCATAATAATAAGTTTCATTATTAACAAACTCAGGCTCATCAGGTGCATAATCATAAAAATTCCATAGCTTTCCTGAAACAAGCTTTCCATCTTTGTTTGCCACATAAACTGTTGAGTCACCAATCATTAACTTATTAGTTGAGTTGTCATAATAATAAGAGACAATTGAAGCTAATGTTCCGGATGATGAGTAACGGAATCTGCGATAGTACGATATGCTTCCTGTAGCAAGTGCATCCGTTATTTTGGTAGAACTTTCGATTCCTTTTACTGCATTTTTCTTTGCTTCAATAGCTTGCAATACTTTTCTCTTACTATTAAATTGTGAATTACCATTTGCCATCTGATAGCTTTCAAATTTTTCTAAACGTCCATATTCATCGTAGAAAAACTCACTCGACAAGGTTCCGTTCTTATCCTTAATCTTTTTCACTTCCCCTTTATTATCAACTTTAGTAATAATGTCTGCATATTCAAACTTAGAACAAGAAAACAGGCAGATAGAGAGGGTAGAAAGAATTAAAAATCCTTTAAATTTCATTAAAAATAGTTTAAAAAGTTTTTAGCAAAAATATTTTTATAATTCAGAAGTAGATATAGAATTAACAAAAATGCGAAACTTGTCGGTTTCGCATTTTTCTCACTTATTTTCTTTGGTTACTTGTAGATCTCATTCAGCACATTAGCTAAGCGTAAACCGCCCTTCAGCAACTGCTCATTCATAGCCGACAAGAAGACATAATTATATTTGTATCCAACATCGGTTTCCTTTTCAGCGTCTGCATATAGTTTACGGCTTAAACCATAAGTTTCACAGAACCACGCTGCAGGATCCGTTGATTTACAAGCTTCAATCTGCTCCGCAGTCGGATGATTCAAAGCTATTGCATATTCAGTATAACTTAAATCCTGAAACTCGATAAAATCATCATCCCAGATCCTATGAAGATTGGTAGTACGTTTAAACCAAGTCATCTTTACATCATTCCCTCCTTTATCAGTAGGACGACCAATATGCATTGGTTGGTTTGCATCTCCTATTAAATGGATCAAAAACTTCATTGCATCTTTTTTAAGAGAAGCTGAACTGTTTTTATCTTTAAGAATACTGATCATTTTACGAATTCCATAAGCAAGGTTTGTAGAATCATTTTCACACTTATGTTTGATCTGCTCACAATTTAAGCCATCCTCAAAATTAATATAATGCCAAACCTGTGTGCTATCGTACTTACGATCAGACTTAATAAAGTCGGGCCAGTCACTTACCATCGCTACTGACTCAGCACCCAATAGTTGTTTAATGGCTTTTTTTGCTTTTTTGGATAAATGGCGATCTGCAATTTCACCCACAATCCGGTGTCCGGTTTTACCCCATGCACTACTGATTAATGGATTACCTGTAAGAAAGAGAAAAAGAGCGGAAATAATTAGCAGAGATACTTTAGAAAACTTCATGAATTATATTTTTCAGTTGGCGACAAAAGTAAATGAAAAAATGCCTTCACCAAACTGATGAAGGCATTAATAAATTGTTAAGTTCTTTTTAGTTAACGAACTTTATTTGATCTCACCAACCATATCAAGTGGATTTACCCACTCGTCAAACTGCTCAGCGGTTACATAACCTAATTCAACAGCTGTTTCTTTCAAGGTTTTACCTTGTTTGTGTGCTGTTTGAGCAATTTCAGCCGCTTTGTAATAACCAATCTTTGTGTTCAAAGAGGTTACTAACATTAGCGAATTATTAAGGTGATTAGAGATATTCTTCTCAATTGGTTCAATTCCGGTAGCACATTTATCATTGAATGATACACATACATCGCCAATTAAACGTGCAGAATGCAGGAAGTTATAGATCATCATTGGTTTAAACACGTTTAACTCAAAATGACCGTTTGAACCACCGATATTGATCGCTACATCATTACCTAATACCTGAGCGGCGACCATGGTCATCGCCTCACATTGAGTAGGATTTACTTTACCTGGCATAATTGATGAACCTGGTTCATTATCTGGAATATGAATTTCACCGATACCAGAACGAGGACCAGACGAAAGCATACGGATATCATTACCGATTTTCATCAAGCTAACTGCTACAGTTTTTAAAGCACCGTGAGCTTCCACAATTGCATCATGAGCAGCTAATGCTTCAAATTTATTCTCTGCAGTAACGAATGGTAGTCCTGTTAAATTAGCTATATGCTTAGCTACATTTTCAGAATAACCTTTAGGAGTGTTGATACCGGTACCAACAGCCGTACCCCCTAATGCTAATTCAGATAAATGAGCTAATGTATTGTTGATTGCCTTTAAACCATGATTTAATTGCGACACATATCCTGAAAACTCCTGACCTAAGGTTAATGGCGTAGCGTCCATAAAGTGCGTACGGCCAATTTTAACCACATGCTTAAATGCTTCCGCTTTTGTGGCCAAAGTATCTCTCAACTTTGTAATACCCGGAATAGTGGTTTCAATCAGCATTTTATAAGCAGCAATATGCATTGCTGTTGGAAAAGTATCATTTGATGATTGTGATTTATTCACATCATCATTAGGATTTAATACTTTATCCTTATCAGTAAGTTTACCACCGTTTAATACATGAGCACGGTAAGCAACTACTTCATTTACGTTCATGTTTGATTGTGTTCCTGAGCCGGTTTGCCAAACAACCAATGGAAACTGGTCATCCAACTTGCCTTCCAAAATTTCATCGCAAACTTTACCGATCAAGTCTGACTTTTCTTTAGGCAAAACACCTGCATCTAAATTGGTTAATGCAGCAGCTTTTTTCAGGTATGCAAATGCCTTTACAATTTCTTTAGGCATTTTATTAATGTCTTGTGCAATTTGAAAGTTTTCAATTGAGCGTTGGGTTTGAGCCCCCCAAAATTTATCTGCAGGTACCTGCACTTCGCCCATAGTGTCTTTTTCTATGCGATATTCCATGTGAAGTATATTGAATAAAAAGATCGTTTTTCTTAGCGGGCAAATTTAGTTTTTTTATCAGCCAATGGCATGTATTTTATCATTTTATATTAAAAGTATTTGCCAGAAAATAAATCAGGCGCCTTATTCTGGCGCCCGGGTATATTGATCAAACTAAACTACTTTTTCGTTTTCTCTTTAAAAATGGTTCCCTTAAATGAACGGTCAAACTTTATATTGGCAGCGTCAATCATCGGACTTTGACGTGTAACTGATTCAATAGCGCGGGTAGAGGCCGACAATGTTCCACTCTCAATCCATGCCAAAGCGCTTTTCAATGAAGCTTCTTCAGGATCACCAAAATCGTGAGTCAGATCATCAACTGCTGGCACATCTGGAGTGAACCCTTGGTAATAATCGCTATTACCCGCTGAATTAGTAGTTTTTACAGCAACAATCAAGGTATAATATTCATCTTGCTTATTTCTATTAACAGGAATTGGATAAAAGCCCACAGGTTTTCCATAGGTTGTACTTCCAAACAAAGCCTGATTGGTTCCCAGATAAGGTTTTAACACATTGATCAATAACTCGCTGGCAGAAGCCGTTCCTGCAGTGCCAATAAATGCTACCTTTTCTAACAATGGTAATCTACGGGCTTCATTGTCGTAGTTTTTGGTTTCATTCCACCCTAAGCTTGTTAAAAGTGCATTATGCTGATCAGTATACATTTGTTTACCCTTAGCAGAAGCAGGAGCTAACAAATTTGCAAAATGTTCAGCGATATTTACCTGGCCACCACCATTATACCTCAAATCCACCACTACATCTGTTACATTTTTGCTAGCAAAATCAGCAAAGGCAGTATTAATTTCAGGAATCGCAGTGCCGAAAAATGTATTGAACATAATATAGCCGACTTTTTTAGTGCCAACTGTTAAAGTAGTGCACTTAACAACTGTATTTGCAGTATATAGTCCTGCGGCTAATGTTAGCGTTTTTGTGTCGTTGGCCGGAGTTTTAAACTGCACTGAAACAGTTCCGGTATTTAAGGCGGTGTTTAAACTATTAACATTATTAGTATTGGCGGCAATTCCATTAATTGACATTACTCTCCAACCTCTCGCTACTCCTTGTGTACCAGCAGAAGAATTGCTATACACATAAGAAATCCTAAGGTCATCAGAGTAATCGCTACCAGCACTTCTTACGAATTTAAATCCACAACCATAATCTGTTTCATTTCCACTTGCTAGATTTTCGTACTCTTCCTTTGGAAGTCCGAAGCTATAATGATCAATATTTTTACCGTTTAAAAGTGGACTGTAAGTTTTAATCTTCTCAATAACTTCATCCGGTCCCGGATACGAGGTAGGCTTAAATGCTGCTAAAGTTGGAAGCTGATCGGTCCACAGGTATACATCTTCTGCGACCATGTAAACACTATCCCGAACGTCGCCCGACTGGGGGGTGACGTCATCATTATTGTTTGAGCTTTTTTTACAGGAGGTAGTTAAAACAGCTGGGAGTGTTAGTGATAACAACGCCAATAACAGCCATTTTGAGGCAGTAGATTTAATTTTCATGAACGCTTGGTTAAGAAGTATTAAGTTAAAAATATTATCACTAATGTGAAAAGAATTCTTATCTAAAGCACTCTGTTTCAATTAGTGATAATAGATTAACAAAAATCGCTCCTAAACTGCAAGAACATCTGACTGATGAAGAAGGATTTGTTTTAAATCATCGTAATCCTTATCAATAACAATGGAAACTTTTTTTCGCTCCATCAATGACTGAAGTTTTTCAGGAATAACCACTTTTTCATTTAACGTTTCTTCAACCACGTCAATGAACTTACATGGGTGGGCAGTTTCAAGGAAAATTCCCTGAGCATATGGCCTATTTCTTAAGGACTCTTTTAAACCTAAGTAACCGACAGCCCCATGCGGATCCAAAATATAGCCTGTGCGCTCTCTAACTTCCGCCATTACTTCACGGGTGGTAAAATCAGAATAACTATAACTTAACAAGTTAGACTTCAACAAATTGAAATCAGCATTATGTAGTTGTTTTATACGCACAAAATTACTTGGATCACCAACATCCATTGCATTGGATATCGTTTGAACCGAAGGCTTAGGCTCATAAGCACCGGTTGATAAATATTCAGTTACCACTTTATTAGCATTAGTAGATGCCACAAATAAACTAACAGGTAATCCTAGTTTTGCAGCAACCATTCCGGCGCAGATATTTCCGAAATTACCACTTGGCACTGAAACAACCAGCTTTTTGCTCTTGTCTTTAAGCTGCTGGTAGGCAAAAAAGTAATAAAACATTTGAGGCAACCATCTGGCAACGTTTATCGAGTTCGCCGAAGTAAGATTTAACACTTTGTTCAAATCCTCATCCAGAAACGCTGTTTTTACCATTCGCTGGCAATCATCAAAAGTTCCTTTCACTTC
Source organism: Solitalea canadensis DSM 3403 (assembly GCF_000242635.2). Taxonomy (NCBI): domain Bacteria; kingdom Pseudomonadati; phylum Bacteroidota; class Sphingobacteriia; order Sphingobacteriales; family Sphingobacteriaceae; genus Solitalea; species Solitalea canadensis. Next base: position 4,928,977 of record NC_017770.1, on the reverse strand, counting down.
GAACGCTTTAATATTTTGCCCTAAAGTTGTTAACTGTCTTTCCTGAATATCACTAACCTTACCACTTGGATAAAGAATTACCACATCTACTCCTGCAACACCTAAAAATCCATCAGCAACAGCTCCTCCTGTATCGCCCGAAGTTGCTACCAAAACGGTTACTTTCTTTTCATCAAATTTCGAAAATGTACTCAAGCAACGAGCCATAAAGCGGGCTCCAACATCTTTAAACGCTAATGTTGGACCGTGAAATAACTCAAGCGAATAAATATCAGGCTCTACTTCTACTAATGGAAAGTCAAAATTGATAGTTTCAGCAACGATCCGACGCAACTCATTTTCGCTTATTTCATCCCCTACAAACTGACGAACCGCTTGAAATGCAATTTCTTCCTTACTATAGCTATCAATGTTATCGATCAACTCTTTAGGCAAAGGTGTTATTGACTCCGGAAAATACAGCCCCTTATCGGGTGCTAATCCGCGAATCACCGCTTCGCTGAATTTCACATTTGGCGTGTTGTGGTTTAGACTGAAATAGTTCATAGTTTTTGGGTTTTCTAGACCATGGTGGATAGTCCATAGACCATGGTCTAAAATTTTATCGTTTAATTTTTACTATGGTCTATGGTCCATCGACTATCGACCTAATATTTTGACTCCTTGTTTATTTACTTTCGATAAATGAATATCATAATCGATTCCGACCTTATCATATGTTTCGGCCATAACAGCTTTCACCTTTTCGGCCGTTTCTTGTCCACGGCTGAGCATAAATATGGAAGGGCCTGATCCTGATATTCCACCACCTAAAGCACCAACTTCTTTTGACCGTAATTTCACCTCCTGAAATGCCGGAATCAATATAGAGCGTATTGGTTCAACAATAACATCTTCCAATGAACGACCTATTAGCTCATAATCCGAACGCATTAATCCCGCTACAAGTCCTCCTACATTGCCCCATTGACGAATTGCATCTTTCAGTAAGAGATTTCTTTTCAATATCTCACGAGCGTCCGAAGTCTTTACTTCAATCTGCGGATGAATTACTGTTGCATAAAGCTCATCAGGAGTATCAATGCTAATGATATCAAGTGGGTGATAACTTCTAACCAAGGTAAAACCACCAAAAATTGCCGGAGCAACATTATCAGCATGAGCTGTACCAGAAGCCAAACGTTCACCCTCCATTGCAAAACGGGCAAGATCAGTGTTGGAGTATGGTTCACCTAAGAGTTTGTTGGCTGCAACCACTGCTCCTGCAGAACTGGCCGCACTTGAACCAATACCACTCCCTGGTTTTATCTTTTTATAGATCTCAACTTCAAAACCAACATTGTCATTTAACTCATTTAACATTGACAGCAGGGCAACACCGGCAACGTTTTTATGGGCTTCTAAGGGAAGATTGAAACCTTCCATTTTTAAGATACGAACTGTTTTCTCTGTTATTTTCCTTACGACCATTTCATCGCCCGGACTGTCTAATGCAAATCCCATAACATCAAAACCACATGCAACATTTGCAACAGTTCCGGGAGTAAATACTCTTATTTCGTTCATTCTGATTTGTTTTACCGCTAAGACGCAGAGACACTAAGTTTTCTTATAGTTTTTGCAATCAATCCTTAGCGCCTTTGTGCCTTTACGGTTATTTATAAAACAGTTTTAATTATATCTGCAAAAATTCCAGAAGCTGTTACTTCCGCCCCGGCACCGGCACCTTTTACAATTAACGGCTGATCAGGGTAGCGATCTGTTGTAAACAAAACAATATTGTCTTTTCCATCTAATTTATATAGTGGGTGATCGGGAGCTACTGATTTTAATCCGACAGAGGCTTTGCCATTATCATAGGTGGCTACAAACTTTAATTTCTCTCCCTTGGCTGCTGCCTCTTTATAAATGTCATCAAATACCAGCTTGTGCTCTTTCAGTTTCAAGAAGAAATTATCTACGGTTCCGTCCAAACAATCAGCAGGCATAAACGGCTCAGATGCTATATCATTCATCTCCATAGCCACTCCGCTTTCTCTGATCAGGATTAATATCTTACGCTTGACATCAGTGCCTGTAAGGTCGATACGTGGATCTGGTTCGGTATAGCCTTCGGTTTGCGCCTGACGAACAATTTCTTCAAACGAAACCCCGGTTTTAAAATTATTAAAGATAAAGTTCAAACTACCGGAAAGAACCGCTTCGATCTTACGAACACGATCTCCACTGCGAACCATATCGTTTAAAGTACCAATGATTGGTAATCCGGCTCCTACATTGGTTTCAAATAAGAAAGAAACATTGTGAGCACGAGCTTCGAGCTTAAGCTTGCGGTAATTCTCATATTCAGAAGCAGCCGCAATTTTATTACAGGTTACAACAGAAATATTTCCTCTTAAAAACTCACTGTAAATTTTAGCCACTTCTTCACTGGCAGAGTTATCCACAAACACACTGTTACGCATATTTTTTGCTTTCGCGTGTTTAGCAAAAGCCGCTAATTGCATTGCTTCTCCTTTATCTAATTCAGCTTTCCAATTGGAAAGATCAAAACCTTCCTCATTAAAAGCCATCTTCTTAGAATTAGCCAAACCCACCACGCGAACATTCAAGCCCAACTCCTCATTTAAGAATTGTTGTTGTTTTTGAAGCTGCTCTAATAATTTCCCGCCTACATTTCCAACTCCGGCAATAAACAAGTTCAACTGTTTGGTAGGTGTTTCAAAAAATTCTTCGTGCAGTACATTCAGTGCTTTTTTTACATCCTTTTCATTAATTACTGTGGAGATATTTTTCTCTGATGAACCCTGAGCAATTGCTCGGATATTTACCCCATTTCGTCCCAAAGCACTGAACATTTTACCGCTCACACCCGCGTGGTTTTTCATTTTATCGCCAATTAATGCAACAATTGAAAGTTCACGTTCTATCGACAATGGATCAACTTTTTTAACGCTGATCTCATAAGCAAACTCACTGTCGATAGCGGTTTTGGCTTTTATTACATCCGCTTCATTAATTGCCACGCAAATAGAATGTTCAGAAGAGCTTTGAGTTATAAGAATAACGTTTACCGACTCTTGTGCAAGTGCCTCAAATAAACGTTTTGAAAATCCGGGAACACCCACCATTCCACTTCCTTCCAAGCTAAGCAATGCGATCTTATTAATGCTTGAAATTCCTTTTACCATTACATCAGATCCATTTCCATTTTCCTGGATAAGGGTTCCTATGTCATTAGGGGCAAAAGTATTTTTTACCCATACTGGAATTTTCTTTTCTAAAACCGGTTGAATAGTTGGTGGATAGATCACTTTTGCGCCAAAGTGCGACAGTTCAAAAGCCTCTCCGTATGATATTTTTTGAATTGGATAGGCTTGGCTAACTACACGAGGATCTGCAGTCATCATTCCGCTTACATCAGTCCATATTTCCAATGTTTCAGCATTTAATGCTCCTGCTATTATTGCAGCAGTATAATCAGAACCACCTCTGCCAAGCGTAGTAGTTTCTCCTATATCATTTGACGCCACAAAACCTGGTAAAATAGTGACGTTAGTTGCCTGATTGAAATATTGCCATATCCGAAGATTAGAAGTTTCAAAATCAACAACTGCTTTGCCAAAGCTCGAATCTGATTTTATTAGTTCACGTGAATCCTTTAGCGACACATTTAACCCATCAACCTTCATTCGTTCACTGATAATGTAAGATGATAATAATTCACCATTTGACATTATACGATCCAGCGTCTTCTTAGATAATTCACCAATCAGGAAAACGCCTTCACAGGTGCTTTCTAAATTGTTTAACAACTTTTTCACCTGACTAAGAACCGCACTTTGATTGGCAATTGGTATTAATTTACGTACCTCTGCCAAATGACGCTCTTCGAGCTCAGCTAAAATATCTTTGTAAGATTCATTCCCTTCAGCAGCTGCTTTTCCGGCAGCAATTAATTTATCCGTTACCCCTCCCAATGCCGAAACAACCACGGCCAACTTTCCCTCTTCTGATTTGTCTTTTACAATAGCATACACTTTTTCTATATTCTCTGCTGATGCTACTGATGACCCTCCAAATTTTAAAACTCTCATAAATGTGTATAAACGGGTTATGCCTAAAACTTAAACGTTTGGCTTCTAAAGATTTAAAAAGATTGATTGATTTACAGAATGCCCGTAGGCGCGGAATTATATAGCTATACCCCCCAAGGGGTAATAATTGTGGTTGTAATAATTGTAGAAATAGCGCAGACAGCCACTGGGGTAGTGGTTGCTAAACTTTCAATATGTAATTGCGCTGGTTTCAATTTTTTCAATTATTAATTGCAAACTTATGACTTTTAACAAAATCTCAAAATTTTTTTGTTAAAAAGACCTTGTTAAAAAGTATTAAGTTCTCTTTTTTGTTCGGATCGAAGATATTCTAAGTGTAAAGTTTACACAAAACTACTATATGCACTTTTACGATGTCCAACACTAATTTCCTTTTAGTGATCCTCAAGTCCTTATGACCTTAGTACAGTTACCCAAAACGGCCTTTTTGTTAATGCAGGTAAATTTCTCCTTTAAGAAACAGTTTAGCAGCGCCACCTATTTCTACACGATCACCAATTAGTTTGCATTTCAACGTGCCTCCGCGTTCTGAGAGTTGTTTTGCATAAAAAACTTCTTTATTAAGTTTTTTAGCCCAATAAGGAATTAACATGGTGTGCACAGAACCTGTAACAGGATCTTCATCAACTCCAGAACCCGGAGCAAAAAACCGGGAAACAAAATCAACTTCATCTCCCACAGCAGTAACCCCCACGGCCCTAATGCCTGAGTTTTTTAATAAAGTATGATCAGGACTCAATTGCGCCACTTCCTGTTGCGTCCTTACCACAACAATAAAGTCGTTTGTATGTTTAAGTATCTCTACTGGATTGCACTTGAGTGCATCTAACATTTGTTGAGGGTATGCAGATGTGGGTTCAGCATGCTTTGCCGGAAAATTTAGCATATACATGTGGTTCCTCTTTTCAACTGTTAACTCTCCACTTTTAGTCTGAAACCTGATTACATCCTCCGGATAGCCCATTTCTTCAAAGAAAACATAGGCAGTAGCAAGAGTTGCATGCCCGCATAAATTAACCTCTATTTTTGGGGTAAACCAACGTAGTTCTACCTGTCCATTTTTTTGAACAAAGAAGGCCGTTTCCGACAAATTATTTTCAGCTGCAATTAACCTCATCTTCTCATCTGGTAACCACTCACTTAAAGGACACACCGCTGCTGGGTTACCTTTGAAAAGTTGCGATGCAAAAGCATCAATCTGGTATATTTTGATGTTCATATCAAAGATTTGGCTTTAAAAAGCTGCAATTTAATTATTGGTACAGTTTAAGCATGTAAATTTTTCGTATATTAAATAATCCCAAACAATTCGTCTCTACTTAGGTTAAAATCATTAAAAAAGGAGGATTATATGCCACTCTTTTCTACCTTACTACAGCTGCTGCCCGACGGTGGACCTGTTTACACTGAAACCAACCTTGATCACTTCATTGTTGAACCATTCAATGCACTTTCCTGCTTATTTTTTGTCGGAATGACGGTGTATTGGGTCCTAAAATTAAAAGGTCGATATAAGGAATTTTGGTTTCTGACTACCTGTATAATTTTTCTTGGTATCGGCTCCGTAGGCGGTACATTTTATCACGCCTTCAGAGAGTCTCATACATTCCTACTGATGGATTGGGTTCCGATTCTTATTCTATGTTTTATGGCAGGTGTTTATCTTTTGTATAAAGTTACCCGAAAAAGATATTATGCCGTATCAGTAATTATAGGAGCCTTAATCATTCAAAGTATTGTATGGAAGTTCAGCATTTCTGAGCATTCGCATTTCGCCATTAATATCAACTATGCATTTATGGCTGCAATTGTAGTAGGTCCTACATTTTCGCATTTACTGGTAAATAATTTCTATAAATGGAAATTGGTTGTCTTTGCCTTAGGGGCTTTTGGTTTAGCTTTATTCTTCAGAATAAGTGACAGTTGGGGTATTTTGCCGATGGGCACTCATTTTTTATGGCATACATTCGGGGCTCTCGCAGCCAACTTCATGTTCATGTATGTGTATAAAGTAGACCGCAATGAACATCGCTTAGATGAATGGGAAAACAGAATGATTGGAATATAAATAAATCAAGCAAAGCCGCTAAGACGCAAAGAGTTCATTATATAATTTGAAAAACTTTGTGACTTAGCGGTTTTGCGAGATTTTTATTTAGCAAAACAATCATTGGTATGATCGTTTACCATACCTGTAGCTTGCATATGTGCATAACAGATTGTGGTTCCAAAGAACTTAAATCCTCTTTTTTTCATGTCTTTACTTATGGCATCTGAAATTTCAGTACGGGCAGGCACCTCTTTAGTTGATGCTCTGTTATTTATGATAGGTTTTCCTTCCGGAACAAAACCCCAGATATAATCGCAAAAGCTGCCAAATTCTTTCTGAATATCAATAAAAAGCTTTGCATTGGTTACTGCTGCATTAATTTTGAGTCGGTTTCTTATAATTCCCTCATCCTGCATCAATCGCTCAACATCTTTCTCTGTAAAAGCGGCTACTTTTTTAACATCAAAATTGGCAAATGCTTTTCGATAGTTATCTCTTCTCCTCAAAATTGTTATCCAGCTTAAACCTGCCTGAGCTCCTTCAAGAATCAAGAATTCAAACATTGTTTTATCATCCCTTACTTCCTTACCCCATTCTTCATCATGGTATTTCTGATAAATAGGATCTGTACCGCACCAGGCACATCTTGTTAGTTCTGAGTCTTGAGCTTTGAGTCCGTTTTTTTTAGTCTCGAGTTCTGAGTCTTGAGTTTTGAGTCTTTTTTCCATTATTGAAACTTTTCGACATTATTCATCATATAATTTAGCAAACGAGCGATTTCGTCCGCTTTATTATCGAGTTCTAAATATATCTGTTGAGAAATGTAATGGTTTGCTAATGCGAAATCAAGCCAAACCTGGGTTTCTGAATTTTCCATATCAGAATCGGATAATTTAGAAATAAAATGTTTTGGATATTTTCTTTTCCTATAACCTTCCCCAATATTCGCACAAACAGATCGAGAACTTCTTCTGATCTGATCCGTTAGGCTGTATAACTCTTCTTTAGGAAAATTTTTAGTTATGCTATAAATTTCTTGTGCTAATTCAAAGCCTTTCTTATAAACAAGCAGTTGTCTGAACGTACCCATGGTAGATTTTGAGAGTATAAATATCCCAAACATACGAAAATTCAACACCGAGTGTAAAGTGAAGACTCAGCACTCTGGACTCTGTACTAAAAAACTATCCAACCGATTCTGTAATACCTGCCAAATGATTATAATCGCTAATCACGATTTGTAGGAAAACATAATCACTCAAAGGTGATTGAACCCCTGTAATCTCTTTCACTTTATTGGCAACAGGGCCAAGCATATCTTCTCTATTTGCTTTTAAACTTCGATTAATGATCTTCTTAATAAGGTTGATATCTGCATCATTTAACAAAGTAACCTCTGGGAAATTAACTTTATAACTTGGATCAATACGCGTAACCGGGATGTCGTGATAATCTTTATTACTATTTAACTTAACTACCGTGGTTCCGGCAGCAAGGTCACCAATTCGCTGACCTTTTCCATTTGCAACAATGGTAACCAAGCCTATTACACCATAAAAAGTACTGATATCGATAATTCTTAATAACCAACGCAGCAAATAATCTCCAATTGAAGGGGTGCTTCCATCTAGTTTAACCACTTGGATTTTCATTGCCCGCTTACCAATTGACTGTCCATTGAAGAAAATTTCCATCAATAAATGATAGAACAGAACCGGTAATGATAGCAGTGATAAAAATGCAAAACCAGGCTCCTGACTAATCGTTGAAAAAACAACAACCCAAAACAGAAAATAAACTACAATGATCAGCCAATCAATTAAGGTTGACAATATTCGGTCTCCAACACTCGCTAATTCATAGTCGAGGTAAACATTTTGTGCGGTTTGTACTGAGATGTTGGTACTCATAAAGATTTTGTTGCAAAAATTTTTTCTGAAGCGAAAATAAATATATTTGGCTGATACTTTAAAGTTTCATAGCATTTACCTTAACGAGAGCGAGTCTGATATGCGAGAAGTAGTTTTTGTACAAAAGAACGAACAAAAGTGGAAAAACTTTGAGAACAACAAAGATGGAAGTCCTGATGAAATTGCTGAGAATTTTATAGAACTTACAGACGACTTAGCTTATTCACGTACGTTTTATGCTGATTCTGCGACCACTCGCTACCTAAACGCGGTTACATCAAAGTTCTATCTAAATATCTACAAAAACAAAAAGGAAAGTAAAAACCGTTTTGTTACGTTTTGGAAATATGAGCTTCCATTAACGCTTGCCACACACCGCAAGCAACTACTCTATTCGTTCCTGCTATTTATGATAGGAATGTCTATTGGAGTACTTTCTGCAGCTAAAGACGAGACCTTTGTACGATTGATTCTTGGAGATACTTATGTAAACCAAACAATCGCCAATATTGAAAAAGGAGACCCAATGGCTATCTACAAAAGCCAGGGACAAGCGGATATGTTTATGGGTATTACCATCAACAACATAAAAGTATCGTTTATGGCATTTGTTGCAGGGGTGTTGTTTTCGCTTGGTACCGCGTGGATCTTATTCTCAAATGGCGTTATGCTTGGCGCTTTTCAATTCTTCTTTTATCAAAAAGGATTATTACTCACCTCCGTTTTGTCGATCTGGATACACGGAACGCTAGAAATTTCGGCAATTATTTTGGCTGGTTGTGCCGGTTTGGTAATGGGTAACAGCATTTTATTCCCTAAAACCTATTCGCGGTTAGAATCCTTTAAACAAGGTGCAAGAAACGGCCTTAAAATAGTAATCGGACTGGTTCCAGTATTTATTATGGCTGGCTTTCTCGAAAGCTTTATTACCCGCTATACACAAATGCCAATGGCGTTAAGTTTATTTATTATACTTGCCTCTTTAAGCTTTGTAATTTATTATTTCATCATATATCCATATCGTTTAACTAAACCACTAAATGCAGTACAAGATTAATTTAAGAGAGGAACGTGATTTTGGGCAGAAGATAAATGCGGTCTTTACTTTTCTCCAACAGAACTTTAAACCATTGTTCAGAAGTCTGTTGTTTATAGCCGGACCTACCTCCTTATTAGGTGGAATTTTCATGGGATTACATCAGTCAAGGTTTATGGACTTTGCTTTGAATGAAAATCCATCAGAAACAATTGGCAACTATAATATCTTCAGAGACCTTTTTAATCCGAACTATTTCCTCGCGATTTTGTTTCTGATCATTTCATTTATCCTTGTTTTCCAGTCGGTTTATGGCTATTTGGTCGCTTATTTAGAAGATAAAAACAGACCTATTACTACGGATATGGTTTGGGAGCATGTAAAACAGAAGTTTTTCTTTTCATTCTTTGCGATAATTGTACTTGGTATCACTATGATGCTTGCCTCCTTGGTGTTCCTTATTCCAGGTATTTACCTCGCCGTTGCATTTCAACTAGCCTTGATCATTATTGCGATGGAAAAAATCGACGTTTTCGAATTAATATCGCGATGTATTTACTTGATCCGTGGAAAATGGTGGTCGACATTTGGTCTCATTTTCATTATTTCAATGATACAAGGAATGATGGGTGTGGTTTTTAATGTTCCACTTTATATTATCACATTTGCAAAAGCTTTCCATGTTGGTGAGGTAAATGATTCTAACAATTTCTTTTTTATTATCAGCACAGTCATTTCCACTGTCGGAACAGTACTGCTATACTCACTCTCAGCTTTGGCAATGGCTTTTCAATATTTCAACCTTGTTGAACGTAAAGAAGGTGTTGGGTTATTGGAAGAAGTAGATAAATTAGGCAAAAGTCAACCCATTAATGATAATGAAGGCGACTTTTAGAGTATTATTTCTTTTAATTCTTTTAACAGCAGTAAGAACCAGTGCCGGATTCGCATCGGCCTCTCCGGCTATTTCATGCCCCAACGATACAACTCGGGTTTTAACACGGTTGCCTTTAAACTCAAGTATTGAGAAGTTCAACTCTGACCCCGAGTTTCAGTATAAAAAAGACATTGCACCTCAAACCGATTGGTGGGGGAAATTCTGGCAATGGGTTTACAGATTGTTTGATAGATTATTTTCAGGACTAAATTACGGTAACTTCTGGCAATATGTTTTCATTCTTATTATTGCCGGTACAGCTACTTTTGTTATTTTAAAATTGCTGGGAATTAACCTGACTGCATTATTTAGCAGAAGGAGTGCAGATATCGATCTTCCTTATGAAACCCTACATGAAGATGTAAGGATAATGGATTTTGACAAATTAATTGCCGATGCCATTGATAACAGAAACTTCCGCTTGGCAGTTCGTTTGTACTACCTAAAAACATTAAAAGAATTGAACAACCGTTCCATGATTACCTGGAAGCCTGAAAAAACTAACCATAATTATATCACAGAGCTATCTGCATTGCATCTGAAAGAGGGTTTTCAGCAAATGACACATCAATTCGAATTTGTTTGGTACGGAGAGTTCGATCTGGCTGAAAATGAATTTAACGCTATTCGACAATCGTTTTTATCCTTTCATCAACAAATCATCTGACTATGAAAGGAAACCGTAAATATATTGCCATTCTTGCGGCCATGATTATTGCGTTTGGGCTAATTGAATATTATCGTCCGAAACCAATCGATTGGAGAATTACCTTATCAAATAAGGATAAGATACCGTTTGGCTCCTATGCAACTTTTGAGCTGTTGAAGGATGTGTTTCCGAAACAATCCATTTCTTCAAGTCGCTTGCCTGCATTTAACCAACTTACAGAAACCAATAACAACAAGGGAAATTACATTTTCGTTACCAGTTATTTTGCTGCCGATGAAAATGACACCAAAGAACTTTTAAAATTCGTTGCTAAAGGGAATGATTTATTTATTGCAGCAACAACCTTTAATGGCCCTTTTGCTGACACCTTAAAAGTTCATACCGGCGCCGATTTTGAGGAAAAACAATACGTAACCAAACTATTAAATGTTGGCAAAGGAAGAAATTTTAAGTTTATCTCGCCCAGAGAAAATAGTTTTTTTGACTCGTTAAATCACAAAACAACAGTCGTTTTGGGTAGAAAATCATCCGGCAAACCCGACTTTGTGAAAATAAAACATGGAAAAGGTCATGTTTACTTGAATGTTAATTCTACCGCTTTCTCCAATTACTTTGTACTCGACAATGCGACCAAGGATTACGCTTTCCAATGCCTTTCTTATTTGCCGATAAAACAGGTGATCTGGGATGAATACACCAAACAAGGACGAGTTGGAGAAGATGATGTCTTCAGAGTTTTAATGGAACATCCATCGCTAAAATGGGCTTACTACATCATGATATTGGGGATTATTATCTTCATTATTTTTGAAAGTAAACGTCGCCAGCGGATTATTCCCATTATTACACCTTTACCTAATAATACCTTAGAATTTACCAAGGTTGTTGGAGCCTTATACTTTAACAAAGGCGACCATCATGATGCTGCTTTAAAAAAGATCAATTATTTGCTTGAATTTATAAGAACCAAGTTTTTTGAGAGAACCAATGTAATTGATGATGAATTTATTGAGCATATTGCTGAAAAAACTGGTTGGGACAAAGTTAAAACCAAACAGTTATTTGAAATGATCCGCTGGATCAAATCGCGTCCCGAAGAATACCTATTATCAGAAGCTGATCTGCTTTTGCTAAACGATTTAATTGAAGAATTTTTCGAATTTGTAAAGAAATAACAACCGCGAAAAGGTGAAAGCTGATTCTGCAGTTAGTAGAGACATAAAGACCAATGGAAGAAACAACATTTCAAAATCGCATCGACTTTGAACAATTGAATCAAAGCGTTTCTAAAATAAAAGAAGAACTAGCCAAGGTAATTGTTGGCCAAGAAAAGTTCATCGAATTACTCATTACAGCAATTTTTGCTGATGGACACGTACTTATTGAAGGTGTTCCGGGAGTAGCTAAAACGCTTACAGCTAAATTGATGGCTAAAACCATTAAATCTAATTTCAGCCGTATTCAATTTACTCCTGATTTAATGCCATCTGATGTCTTAGGAACATCCGTTTTTAATCCGTCAGCCTCTAATTTTGAGTTTAAGCAAGGTCCAATATTCTCTAATATTATTCTAATTGACGAGATCAACCGTTCACCTGCAAAAACTCAAGCTGCATTATTTGAAGTAATGGAGGAGCGTCAGGTAACAAATGACGGCATAACCTATCCGATGGCATTTCCTTTTTTGGTAATGGCAACCCAAAACCCAATTGACCAGGAAGGAACATATCGTTTACCAGAAGCACAATTGGATCGTTTTATTTTTAAGATCGAGGTAAAATACCCTTCTTTAGCTGAAGAGATCCTAATTTTAAATGGTCATCACACAGGTTTTGCCAATAAACTGGATGAAATTTCTTCGGTTTTAGACTCAAATACGATTGCCTTTTTGCGAGAGAAGATCCGTCAGGTGCACGTTGAACCAAAATTGATCGAGTATATTGCTCAAATCGTTAACAGTACACGTGATAACAAATTTCTGTACCTGGGAGCTTCACCAAGAGCTTCTGTCGCTATCCTAAATGCATCAAAAGCATTAGCAGCAATCAGAGGAAGGGATTTCGTAACACCTGAAGATATTCAGGAATTGGCTTATCCGGTTTTGCGCCACCGCATCATTCTTTCTCCAGAAAAAGAAATGGAGGGCGCCACCGCTGATGATATTATTAAACTCATTGTTCAAAAACTTGAAGTTCCGAGATAGTGCGTTTTATCAAGGATTTATACTTGAGCAATAGATTTTTCGCCGCCTTAATAGCCTGCGGATTATTGTTTGTTATTGCTTTTTTTATCCCGGTATTATTTATACCGGCAAAGCTTCTTTTTGCCATTTTCATCCTTTTAACAGCCATTGATTTCATCTCCTTATTCAGCATTAAAGAGGCTTTTTTCAGTCGTCGTTTCATGGCTGAAAAGTTGTCAAATGGAAGCGAAAATGAGATCATTCTGTATTTAGAAAACAAATACAATTTCAGTGTAAACGTAAAGGTGATTGATGAGATCCCTCATCAGTTTCAGAAAAGGGACGCTCTTTTTAAAGAATCATTAAAAAAGGGGCAGACAAAAAAATTAAAATATCTACTTCGACCTGTAAAACGGGGCGAATATGAATTTGGGGCCATTAACATTTTCATTTCTTCGATAATTGGATTGGCTCGTCGCCGATTCCGCTTTGAACAAGGGAAAACAGTACCAGTTTATCCGTCATTCATTCAAATGCGGAAGTATGAATTATTGGCTATCTCCAACCGGTTACAGGAAATAGGTATTAAACGGATTCGTAGAATAGGTCATAGTTCGGAGTTTGAGCAAATCAAAGCTTATGTACCAGGCGATGACACCCGAACTATTAACTGGAAGGCCACTGCGCGCAAATCGTCTCTGATGGTTAATAACTATCAGGATGAAAAATCGCAACAGGTGTATTGCATCATTGACAAAGGGCGTGCAATGAAGATGCCTTTTGAGGGATTGAGCTTATTGGATTATTCTATCAATGCATCGCTGGTACTTGCTAATTCGGCAATGATAAAGGGAGATAAAGCCGGAATCATCACCTTCTCAAGCAGAATCAGCAGTGTATTGAAAGCCGACAAAAAGCCGGTGCATCTACAGCATATCTTGGAATTACTTTATAACCAGCGTACCAATTACCAGGAGTCTGATTATGAGTCTTTGTTTGCCAATATCCGGTTAAATATTAATCAGCGCAGTTTACTGGTGCTGTTTACGAACTTTGAAAGTCGGGCAGGAATGCGCAGACAATTGCCTTACTTACAACGCCTGGCTAAACATCACTTGTTGTTAGTGGTATTCTTTGAAAATACAGAATTGGAGGAATTACTCGACTCTAAACCGGAAAACACAGAGGATATTTACCTTAAAACAATTGCTGAAAAGTTCTCTTACGACAAGAAATTAATCGTTAAAGAGCTTAATCAACACGGAATTCATACAGTGTTAACACCTCCGTCAAAACTGACAGTAAATACGCTGAATAAATACCTTGAATTTAAATCAAGAGGCCTGATATAAGGGTTTTAACCGCAAAGCCGCGAAGGCACAAAGAATAATACTTTGCTCCTTCGCGGCTTTGCGTGATCCTTTATTTTAGTTTTTTAATTATCTCTTCTACACTTAGCTTCTCCTGCTCACCGCTTTGCATATTTTTTAAGGTAAGCTTACCTGATTGCATTTCTTCCTCTCCGATTAAAACAACAAACGGAATTTGTTTGGCATCAGCATATTTCATTTGCTTTTGCAATTTCGCTGAAGCCGGATACAATTCAGTATTAATATCATTAGTCCTTAGTTGCACCAGTATAGGAAGTGCATATTTCTCTGCTGCGGCATCAAAATTGGTTAATAACACCTTGGTTGAAGTAACTGCACTTTCAGGGAACAAATTTAACTCAAGCATCACGTCGTAAATACGGTCAGCTCCAAATGAAATACCTGCGCCTGTTACTCCTTTTAGACCAAACATACCTGTAAGATCATCGTAGCGACCACCGCCACCGATTGACCCCATCTGAACTTCGTTAGATTTTACCTCAAAAATGGCTCCTGTATAGTAATTCAATCCACGGGCTAAGGTAATATCCAACTCAACAGTTGCTTTATTTAGCTTAAAAGATGTTAAATAGGAAAATATGGTTTCCAGCTCTTCAATACCTTTTTTTCCGGTTGGAGAGTTTGCGAGGCTTTGCTTTAAAACGGCTAATTTTTCTTCATTAGATCCTTTCAGCTCAATAAACGGTCGAAGAACTTCTACATCACTTTCGGTAAATCCTCGCTCTATTAACTCTTTCACCACACCATCATAACCGATCTTATCCAGTTTATCGATGGCAACTGTCATATCAACGATTAACTCTGGTTTACCAATAATCTCAGCTATACCAGTTAAGATTTTACGATTATTGATCTTGATGGAAAAATCTTGCAGGCCAAGGTTTGAAAGGGCTTCATCGTAAATACAAACAAACTCTGCTTCATTCAATAATGACTCAGACCCAACCACATCGGCATCGCATTGGTAAAACTCGCGATAGCGTCCTTTCTGAGGCCTATCAGCACGCCAAACAGGCTGAACCTGGTAACGTTTAAATGGCATTGCGATTTCGTTCTGATGCATTACCACATACCTAGCAAATGGAACTGTTAAATCATAGCGAAGGGCTTTTTCAGAAATATCAAAGGTAACTGACTTTGAATTCTTTGCTTCTAATTTTTGAGCATCAACCTTCGACAAAAAGTCACCTGAGTTCAACACTTTAAAGATCAACTGATCACCTTCTTCCCCATACTTTCCGGTAAGGGTGCTAAGGTTTTCCATTACAGGAGTTTCAATAGGCTGATAGCCGTATTTTTGAAACACTCTCTTAATGGTATCGAATATATAGGTTCTGCGAGCTACTTCAATCGGGGAAAAATCACGTGTTCCTTTTGGGATACTTGGTTTCATTATCTGTATTACTTATTAGCTTATCTATTACTTTCTATTATTTTCTGGCAGGCCTGCTCAATTTGCTTATAAACCGGAATAAACAACGATTCATCAAACCAAGGATCAGCCACTTCACAATTTTCTCCGGGCATACATGAGTTTAGCAAAAGATCAACTTTCTGCCTACTTTGCTCGTCTGGAGCCATTTTTAATACATTTTGATGGTTAGATGTATCCATTACATAAATACGGTCGAACTCATTAAAATCAGCTATCGAAAATTGTCGCGCCCGCAAACTGGTTATATCCACGCCAAAGCTTTGTGCTGTGCGTTGAGCACGTTTATCTGGAGCTTCGCCAATGTGCCAGCTTCCCGTACCACAAGAATCAACTTCCCAATTTAAATTATTCTTCCTGATCAGATCACGCATAATGCCTTCTGCCATCGGCGATCGGCAAATATTGCCCAAACAAACCATCAAAATTTTCATGCTGCAAAGATAGTAGAATGTTGAGATTATGGTTAATAGTTCATGGATCATAGTTCATAGATCATGGGGGGAAATTGGACCATGGTCCATAGTAGACAGTCTTGAGTCATGAGCCTGGAGTCTTTGCATAATTTTTAATCAACCTTTATTTCAATTTTACAAGAAACCGTGTTAACAGTCTTGAGTCGACAGTCATGAACCAGGAGCCTTTGCATATTTTTTATTCAACCTTTATTTCAATTATACAAGAAACCATGGACTATGGACTATTGACTATTGACTATTGACTATGGACTATCAACCAAATCCATGATCCATGATCTATGAACTATGAACTAATATTGATATTTTTACCCTAAACCGATAGAATTTTATGAACCTTATTGATATCCCTTCCATTCTGGAAGAATTAAAAATTACTGCGCATAATCCGGCTTGGAGCACTGGTTTGAACTGGGCTACTGGTGACGGTGAAACCTCAAAAACGATAGTATCTCCTGTTGATGGAAAAACGATAGCTACTGCCTCTTTTGCATCTGCCGGAGATTATGACCACGTGGTTAAAACAGCTCAACAAGCATTCAAAACATGGCGATTAGTTCCTGCGCCTAAGAGAGGGGAAATCGTGAGACAAATCGGAGAGGAATTACGTGCTAAGAAAAAAGCATTGGGAGCGCTTGTTTCTTACGAAATGGGAAAAAGCTTGCAAGAGGGTTATGGTGAAGTACAAGAAATGATCGATATCTGTGACTTTGCGGTAGGGCTATCTCGTCAGTTATATGGACTAACAATGCACTCGGAGCGTTCGCGCCATCGTATGTATGAACAGTACCATCCACTTGGTATCGTAGGAATTATTTCAGCGTTCAATTTTCCGGTGGCCGTTTGGTCTTGGAACGCAGCTTTAGCTTGGGTTTGTGGCGATGTCTGTATCTGGAAACCGTCAGAAAAAACTCCTTTAACAGCCATTGCTTGTCAAAAAATTGCTGCACAAGTTTTTGAGAAAAATGGGATTGCAGAAGGCGTTTCCTGCTTAATTATCGGCGACCGCACTATTGGTGAATTAATGTCGAATGACACCCGCGTTCCATTGGTGTCGGCAACTGGGTCAACTCGTATGGGAAAAGCCGTTGGAGCTGCTGTTGGTCAACGTTTGGGCAGAAGCTTGTTGGAATTAGGAGGAAATAACTCCATCATTATCTCTGAGCATGCAGATCTGAATATGGCATTACCGGGTGTGGTGTTCGGTGCAGTTGGTACTGCCGGACAACGTTGTACTACAACCCGTCGTTTAATTATTCATGAATCGGTTTACGAAGCATTTAAAACCAAACTAGCGAATGCCTACACTCAACTACGTTTCGGAAACCCATTGGATGAAACAAACCATGTTGGACCGCTGATTGACAAAGATGCGGTTCAGCAATATCTAAATGCTATCGAAAAGGCAAAAAGTGAAGGTGCAACTATTGTAGTAGAGGGTGGCGTTTTAGCGGGTAACGGATTTGAATCGGGTTGCTATGTTAAACCAGCTATTTTTGAAGCCGAAAACCATTATGAGATCGTTCAGCATGAGACTTTTGCTCCGATCTTGTACATAATGAAATATAAAAACATTGAAGAAGCTATCGAACTACAAAATGGTGTTCCTCAAGGTCTATCATCAGCAATCATGACTACCCATCTGAGAGAAGCTGAAAAGTTCTTATCGCACGGAGGTTCAGATTGTGGAATTGCGAACGTCAATATTGGAACTTCAGGTGCAGAAATCGGAGGAGCTTTTGGAGGAGAAAAAGAAACCGGTGGAGGTCGTGAGTCAGGCTCAGATGCATGGAAAGTATACATGCGACGCCAGACTAACACCATAAATTACGGTGATGATTTGCCGTTGGCACAAGGAATTAAGTTTGATTTGTAGCTATTAAAATGCTGGCAAGGAGAAAAACTCTTTGCTAGCATTCTTTTTTCTAATAATGAAATCGAAGTGCAATGATTATCAGTTTATCATTGTCAACTTTGTAAACTAATCGGTGCTCCGCTGTAATTCTACGGCTCCAATAACCGGCAAGTCCATATTTTAACGGCTCAGGTTTCCCAATCCCCTTAAAAGGGCTTTCCATAAAGGATTTTATCAATTGAGTTATTTTTTCTTGCGCTTTTATGTTATTAGACTCTTTCCAGAAGCACAAATCTTCAATAGCTTTTTCCGAAAAAACTACTTCCATAAATCATCAACACTAATTGAAGTAACTTTTCCTTCTTCAACCTGTTTAATACTTTCGATCAAATGTTTTCTATTTGCTTCTGTTGAAACTAAATGTAAGGTCTCCATAATAGATGTATAATTTTCTTCTGATAATATAACTACATTACCTTTTCCTTTTGGACGCTTAACAGTCACTTCATCTTCAAGAGCATAATCTAGATTTGATTTGAGGTTTTCTCGTAGATCAGAATAATTAATGACTTTCATAAAACTCCATTATTTAAGTACAAAAATACGTACGTTTTTAATAAATAACAAGAGGATTATAAGCTTTGCATCTACATATCAATGATCTTTATCCCCATTATCCTTCTCGGTCATAACTCCTTCCCAATACAAATGAAACTCCCTCAAAATACGTTGGTGTTTATTGAAATATGACTTCAATTGCTCATCCGTGAGTTCCCGGTTTTCACTACGCTCAAATTCTATGGAACTTTTAAGCTGTCGAAGCTGGTGTTTAATAATCTTGTTCTGGATCCAGTATTTATCTACATTCCAAAAAATTGATAGGGTTGCTAATGCTGTAACAACAGTGTTTAACACCAATGCAATGTCTTTGGTTACACTCAGATAAATTGTACGTTCACTAAAGAAGTAGGAAAAATTAAGCCCTAGAATTACCGTTGCCAAACCAGAAAGCACAACAGTAGAATATTTATACAACCGTACATTTCGATACATCCACTTTGTACTGGCATTGAACTCTTCAAGACTAAAAGCTATTCGTTTAATCAAATAATCGGTTTTTGAAACCGATTCATGTTGGTTGAAGTTAGCTTCAACTGTTTTCCAGATGTTTTTTATCCGTTTGCGTGAAGCCCAAAAGCTAAGGATGGCAAACAGTAAGGTAAGTACCATTAAAACAATTATTATCGCTGCTAGCTCGCGAAAAGGACTTGATGGAATAACGGCATAAGCTGAGTAAGCCAATAATCCTGACAGTGTTAGAATAAAACCTATTCCGCAAAAAATAAATATAAATTGAGTTATTTTTTCAATTAAGTTTGGTTGTTGATGTGTTGGCATTGGGGTATTTGTTAAAGTCTCGAAAATACTGTTTTTATAAAATAGAACTAATGACCTTGCACACTTGCCGTTAAAAAGTGCTTATTTTGTCGGCATGAAAGCGGCATCTCTTAATGAATTAAAAAAAGAACTTCTTGGTTTGGAACCGAATCGCTTAGTTGAGATTTGCTTAAGAATCACTAAGTACAAAAAAGAGAATAAAGAATTACTCACATATTTGCTTTTTGAGTCGGATAATGAGCATGGCTATATAGAGAGTATAAAAGAATTGATCGATGAGCAATTTGAGTTAATCCCCAAAAACAATTTGTATTTAGGTTCTAAAATGCTCCGAAAAACATTACGAACCACGAATAAGTTCATCAAATATTCTGGACATAAAGAAACTGAAGCCGAACTGTTGATCTATTTCTGTAGAAAAATGAAAAAATCTGGAATTAGAATTCACAATAGCACTGCGCTTACGAACCTTTATCAGCAACAATTAAAAAAAATCAATAAAGCCATTGATAAACTACACGAAGATTTGCAATTTGATTACCAACAAGAATTGGATGAACTCCATTAACCTATTTTAGAAAACCTTCAATTGCACCCATTACTTCCTTTTTGACTATTGTAGATGCTCCATCCCAGAGATCATTATGCTTTCCATCTTTTAGATAAACAATACTGATACTAAACTCTTCCTGCTCATCTACTGTTGGAAGAACTCCGGGATCAGGTTCTGTATCAGTAGCCTTTAAGTATAAAATTCGTGGGCTTCGCGTGCGTGGAACTGTCATCCTCCGGTTATCAAGAGAAATAACTTTATCAACCTGATCGGGATATTCTGTAGCAAACAGCATAGACATATCACCACCATTGGAATGACCAACTAAAAGTAATTTATTAAAGTCCAGGTTCTTCTTAATCTTTTTTAATTCCGCTATTACAAACTGAATGTTATCGACGCCGCGTTGCCAATAAGGTTTTCTAACCACCATAATATCTCCTGAAGTAGGCATTGGAATATCTCCTTTAAGATCATGCTGAATGGATACAACATAATACCCAAGGGATACCAATTGGTTCGCTATAAATCCATAGGCTGTATTTCCTCCTCCATAACCGTGGCTAATAATCGCGACAGGTTGCTTCTGATCCTTGCCATTTGAATAAACAGCTATAGGAATTTCCCTATTCCTGGACTTATCAAACAGAATGGATTGCTTAGGTTTTATAGTTTGGCCACAGGCCAGAAAAGTGATTAAAATGAATATTAGTGTTGATACTGATTTGGTGTTCATTGGTAAGTACTGGCTATTGTTTGTAGTTTTTAAGATTAAGCTGAAGGTTTATCTAAAACAATATTAATTAGTCAGAACCATTTTTTAGCATCTATTTATCAACATGTAAATAACTGATGAAACAAAGGGCTATAAAAATAAAAAATGCGAAATTTTGTTAAAATCTCGCATTTTTATTTTTATGAAATTCTTTAGAATACCATTACACTAAAAGTCTCAATGGTTCTTCTAGTAAACCTTTTAACGTTTGTAAGAACTCTGAACCAGTAGCACCATCAACAACTCGGTGATCACAAGATAAAGTAACTTTCATTACATTACCAGGAACAACTTGTCCATTTTTAACAACCGGAACCTGGCTGATACCACCAACCGCTAAGATACAAGCATCAGGTGGGTTAATGATCGCAGTAAACTGATCAATACCGTACATACCTAAGTTAGAAATGGTAAAGGTTGAGCCTTCCCAATCAGCTGGTTGCAATTTTTTATCTTTTGCTTTTTGAGCGTATTCTTTTACTTCAGTAGAGATAGTTGACAATGATTTAGTATCAGCAAAACGAACAACCGGTACTAACAAGCCATCTTCAACAGCTACAGCTACACCAATATTTACGTGGTTGTTATAACGGATCTTATCTCCTAACCAGCTTGAATTTACTTTAGGGTGTTTTTTCAATGCAACTGCAACCGCTTTTAATACGATATCATTGAAAGAGATTTTTATAGTACCTAATTCATTGATACGCTTGCGAGCTTCCATTGCCTGATCCATATCAATAGACATGGTTAAGTAGAAGTGAGGAGCGGTGAATAAACTTTCAGACAAACGACGAGCAATTGTCTTGCGCATTTGTGTTACAGCAACCTCAGTAAAGCTTTCCTGACCATAAACAGCAGGAGCTGCAACTGTAGTTGCACCAGCACCAGGAGTTGCTGCTTTAGCGGTAGGAGCTGCTGAAGGAGTAAAGGTCTCTACATCCTTCTTCACAATGCGTCCACCTTCTGCACTGCCCTTTACTTGGGCAAGGTCAATGCCTTTTTCTTCTGCAATTTTACGAGCCAACGGAGATGCTTTTACACGACCATTGGCGTCTGCTGTTGAAGCTTCAGCAACTGGTGCTGATGTAGCAGAAGCAGCTGTTGATCCAGCACTAGCTTCTTCTTTAGCAGGAGCAGCTGCAGGCGCAGCCTGTAATAACGGACTAACATCTGTTCCTGGCTTACCAACAATTGCAATAATATCATTCACTTTAGCAGCTTTACCTTCTTCAACACCGATGTATAATAAGGTTCCTTCTGCATAAGCAGTTACTTCCATTGTAGCTTTATCGGTTTCAACATCAGCGATAGTATCATCTGACTTAATAGTATCACCGATTTTTTTGTACCACTTGTTAATAACACCTTCAGTCATGGTATCACTTAACAAAGGCATGCGAATTACAGTAGCACCTAAAGACTCAGGAGTTACAGCAGGAGCGCTACTTTGAACCGGAGCCGGGGCAGCTTCAGCTTTGGCTTCAGCAGGTGCAGCAGCAGCTTTACCATTTCCACCTTCGGCAGCTAATGCAGCTTTGTAATCTTCACCTTCGGCACCCAAAACAGCAATTACTGCATCAACCGGAACGGCCTGGCCTTCTTCAACTCCGATGTATAATAATGTTCCTTCCTGGAACGATTCAAAATCCATGGTAGCTTTGTCGGTTTCAACCTCAGCAACTACGTCGCCTGATTTTACTTTATCACCAACTTTTTTATGCCATTTAGCCAATACCCCTTCGGTCATGGTATCGCTCATTTTTGGCATGCGTACTACTTCAGCCATATATTTTTCTTTTAAAAATAGTGTTGTGTGTTGCGTTTATAAAAGTAAGAGTTACGAATGGAAAGCCTTATTTGCTTAACACCCATAACTCTAAAGTATTTTTACGTGTTAAGGATCAACATGAATAGTGTGTAACCCATAACCGCAATTATTAATCCATTATATATGGGTAATCACTCTGAACGTAAACATCTTTGTAAAGCTCAGAAGGATCTGGATATGCAGATTCTTCAGCAAATTTAACTGAATCTTCTACTTCTTCTTTCACTTTAGCTTCAATTTGCTCAAACCATGCTTCGTTAGCATATTTATTCTGAAGAATAGTTTGTTTTACCTGCTCTAAAGGATCTTTAGCCTTATATTCTTCTACCTCTTCTTTAGTACGGTATTTAGCTGGGTCAGACATGGAGTGACCTTTGTAACGGTATGTACGAATCTCAAGGAAAGAAGGTCCTTCTCCGGCACGTGCACGTTGTACAGCACGATCAACTGCTTCGTGAACAGCTTCACAGCTCATCCCGTCAACAGGCTCAGAAGGCATATCAAAACCTAATCCGATTTTATAGATATCCGGCATGTTAGTGGTACGTTCAACAGAAGTACCCATCGCATAACCGTTATTTTCACAAATGAAGATAACAGGAATATTCCAGATCATCGCCATGTTAAATGTTTCGTTTAAGGCTCCTTGGCGTACAGCACCATCACCCATAAAACATAAACAAACAGCATCAGTTCCTTTGTATTTTGATGCAAAAGCAATACCTGCACCTAGTGGAATTTGACCACCAACGATACCATGACCTCCATAGAAGTTATGTTCCTTAGAGAAAAAGTGCATCGAACCACCTTTTCCTTTTGAACATCCGGTTTCCTTTCCGTACAACTCAGCCATACATTCGCGAGCAGAAACACCTTTACCTAAAGCTAAGGCGTGATCGCGATATGCAGTAATAAAACCATCATCAGGACGAGTAGCTGATAGGGCACCAGCTGCTACAGCTTCTTGACCAATGTATAAGTGGCAAAATCCTCTGATTTTTTGTTGTCCGTAGAGCTGACCTGAACGTTCTTCAAACTTTCTCATCATGTACATTTGTTCGTACCAAGTCAGATAAGTTTCTTTAGTTATTGCTATAGAACTCATTTTTTAAGTTTAAGCTTTTAAATTTTTTGTGTCGGCAAATGTATCAATAAAAAAGCAAAATGTAAATGTGTATTGTTTTATCTGTTTTTTAAACAATATTATAATAACAATTGCCGTTCAAAGCAATGTTGTTAATAAAAGAGCATAAATACATACACAACAACATAACCGAATATCAATAAGCATATTCGCTCCAAAATATTAGTTGAATTAATATTTTATCAGTTGCGACTTTGAAAATTTAAAGTTGTTTTGTAACTTTTAGTATACATAATCGTAAAAGGGAATACGATTAAACAATGAATTGTTGTTTTGTATCATTTTTGCATGTGTATGTGAGACAATAATTTTAATTTGCAAACCATTAAAACGATCAAACTAAGTGGCTTTGAAGAGACTATTACTACTATTGGTTTTCGTTATTTCGGCAAATGCGGTAAGCGCTCAGTCGAAAAGCTTGAAAGATTTTTTTACATCAAAACCTGAAGATAAAGAGATCTCTGATCCTGATTCTTTAGGTTATTTATATTATTCTCAATTATTTGGTTTCAGTATAGCTTCTAAAGCTAACACCAAGTTATTTGATTTTGTTTACGATTGGTTAGGAACTCCTTATCGTTTCGGAGGAAACTCCAGAAAAGGAATCGATTGCTCAAGATTTGTGAATAAAATGTATGATGCAGTTTATGGAGCATTCTTAGGCGGGGCTAACTCAAGAGACTTTTATAAAAATGTTAAGCCTGTTGATAAAGAAAATTTAAAAGAAGGTGACTTCGTTTTCTTCAAAATAGGTAAAAAATACATTTCGCATATTGGAGTTTATTTAGGCAATGGAAAATTTGCACATTCTTCTTCTTCAAAAGGAGTAAGTATTGCCGATTTGGATGACCCTTACTTTAAGCGATATTTCTTCAAAGGCGGAAGAATTCAATAACTTAGAAAACCATCAAAACTAAAAATCAATACTAAGAGCCCCGTTACCACGGGGCTTTTTCTTTGGGCCTCTCTTAATGGACAAAATGATCAACCCGAAGTTGGTGATTATATAAATTTCATGAATCTTAAAGGATTTAATCCCGGAGAAGAGTAACCTTAGTGGTTATGCATCGTTCTACAACCTAAACCTAGGAAACCCATTTTCTTCAGTTTCATTCCATCAGCAGTTAAATATTTCAAAGATTAGACCTCTTCGAAGTTTTCTCTTAAAAACGAAACCATCTCCTTACCTCCAACAAAGTCTTTTGCTAATTCTATTGGATTGACCGAGGTGAATCGGAAGACATCAGCAAATCCTAAAAAATAAAACGCTTCCACAATTAAGTGGAAGCGTTTTCCCAAATTAAGAAGTTCTAATTAATTAAAATATTTTTATAACTGAATAATCAGTCCGTATACAATTAATCCTAAACCAACTACAAATGCTAACCAGCCTAAACCGCCAACAATAGCACCAAGTAAGATACCTGCTAATAAGATTATTAAACCAATTAACATGATACGTGAAAACTCAACATTAGGAGCAGGAGCAGGAGATGCAGCTTTTTTCTTAGCCACAACTTTATCTACTCTTTTTGTAATAATGTTTTCAACTTTTTGCTGTTGAGACTCAGAAAGTCCGTTAAAAGTTGAGTTCTTTTTCATTTCTTCACGCACCAATTGTCTGGTACTTGTTTGTTGCTCTGCCATTAACGTCTCTGAAGGAGCCACTTCTGTTCCCTCTGGTTTAGCTGGAGCGGTTTCTCTTACAGGTTGTTGAGCGTCTGTTTTTTGGATTGCGTATGCTCTGGTTTCTGTTTTAGCTTCTGTTCGCTGAGCAATAGTAGACTCATTGCCCTTCACCCTTACGAATTTCAGGTCGTTGGCACACGAAGCCGCAAATAGTGCTAATGACAACAATCCCAAGGTTTTAAACATGGAAATTGTAGTACTTGTTTTTTTCATTGTTTCTGGGTTTGATTAATAAAGGGGGGAAGTTACTATTTTTCGCAATACAATGCATTTGAGGAAATAAAATTTCTTTGAAGATTTTTTTATATAACATTATTACTATTACAATCGTTTAATTCGATAATAATTCATTTTTTATTTAGCAAAAAACGCCTATATTAAGGCACTGAATTCTAATTACATATATAACGAAAAGGCTTTTGTTCGATTCAATTTTTCATTGCCCGCACCAATCCTAAGTTCCATCAAAGTCGACCCAAAGCCATAAGTATCCACCAATTTAAATGATACTTTATGAAAACTTATGATGAAAAACACATTAAAAATGTCGTTTTAGTAGGCTCTGCGAAAAGCGGCAAGACAACACTTGCCGAAACAATGCTGTTTGAAGCCGGAATTATTAACCGAAGAGGCTCCGTTGAAGAAAAAACAACGGTGTCTGATTATCATGAAGTAGAACACGAGCGAGGCAACTCCGTGTACGCCACATCCCTCCACACCGAGTGGCGTGATTACAAAATCAACATTATTGATACTCCAGGGTTGGATGATTTTATTGGAGAAGTAATCTCTTCGATTCGCGTTTGCGACACAGCCGTAGTTCTGTTAAATGCACAATATGGTGTAGAGGTAGGAACAGAACTTCTCTGGAGTTATATTGATCAATATCAAAAACCTACCATATTCGCCATTAATCAATTAGATTCTGACAAAGCAAACTTTAACCAAACTATTGAAGAAGCTAAAAAATTCTTCGGACCGGCTGTTACCGTCATGCAATATCCGGTAAATCAGGGCATCGATTTTAACTGCATCATCGACTTACTGAAGATGACCATGTATAAATTCCCGGTAAATGGAGGAAAACCGGAAAAGCTACCTATACCAGATAAAGAGAAAAATCTTGCAGATAAGCTTCATAACGAATTAGTTGAAAAAGCGGCCGAGAACGATGAAAAACTCATGGAACTCTATTTCGAAAAAGGCAATTTAGATGAAGATGAGTTACGGCTAGGATTAAAAATAGGTATGATGAATCATCAGGTATTCCCGGTTTTTTGCCTCGCAGGCAGAAAAAACATGGGTAGTGGACGATTGATGGGCTTTATTGATAATGTAGCACCCTCTGCTGTTGAAATGCCACCAGAAAAATCTGATAATGACAAAGACGTTCCAATTACCCCCACTGGACCAACCAAACTATTCATTTTTAAAACCTTAGTTGAACCACATTTAGGAAAATTATCATTTTTCAAAGTAATTTCCGGTGAAATTGCGGTAGGACAAGAGCTTACCAACGAGAAAACCAATACGGTGGAGCGGCTTAACCAGTTATTTATAGCAGACGGTAAAAATAGAAACGCAGTTGATAAACTGAAAGCAGGAGATATTGGCTGCACGCTTAAGTTAAAAAACAGTTCAACCAACCATACGCTTAATGGCAAAGGAGCTACAGGAAACATAGACCCTATTCACTTCCCAAGACCAAAGGTAAGAGTTGCTGTAGTAGCAAAAAATAAGCAAGATGATGAAAAACTAAGTGAAGTGTTAGCCGAAATCCACCTGGAAGATCCAACAATAGAAATTGAATATAACAGGGAGCTTAAGCAAGTAATTTTACATGGGCAAGGCGAATTGCACCTGGCGCTAACCAAATGGCGATTGGAGAACATTTATAAAATGCAGGTCGAATTTAACAAGGCTAAAATCCCTTATCGGGAAACCATCCAAAAAGCAGCACTTTCATCGTATAGGCATAAAAAGCAGTCGGGAGGAGCGGGACAGTTTGGCGAAGTATTTATGAAAATTGAACCTTATTATGAGAATATGCCACAGTTGAAAGAGTTTCCTGTTCGAGATAGTGAAACACATGATCTTGCCTGGGGAGGAAAACTCGTTTTTAACAACTGTATTGTTGGAGGTGTTATTGATTCACGCTTCATCCCTTCAATATTGAAAGGTGTGATGGAGAAAATGCAAGAAGGACCATTAACCGGATCGTATGTTCGGGACATTCGGGTAAGTGTATACGATGGCAAGATGCATCCGGTAGATAGCAATGATATTTCATTTAAAATAGCCGGGATGATGGCTTTTAAAGAAGCCTTTCATCAAGCTGAACCTCAATTACTTGAACCTGTGTACGATGTGGAAACAACCGTTCCGGATGAAATAATGGGCGATGTAATGACCGAACTTCAAAGCAGGAGGAGCGTTATTACCGGAATGGATAACCGCAACGGTTACCAGGTAATAAAATCTCGTACTCCGTTAGCGGAATTGGATAAGTATTTTTCTGTACTTAGAAATATCAGTCAGGGCAAGGCCAAAGTTGAAATTCAATTTGCGGAGTACTCTCCAGTTCCTTCTGAATTACAGCGGAAATTAACAGAAGAACACCAAAAAGAAGCTGCTTTAGAAGGGCATTGATTATGAAATCAAAAAGATCATCACAGAGTACATTTTATGATCAGCTGGAGGCTTTTGCCTCCAGCCGTACTCCATGTGCAATTATATTTATGGATCAAAATGATCAACAAGAGCACACAATGGGACTAATTACGGAGTTTTTTGAAAGAGATAAAATCGATTATCTAAAGCTCGACAACGGAAAAGAAATAAGAATTGACAGAATTGTTAACACCAATGGACTATCCACCTCCGATTTCGGAGGTATTTGTTAACGCTTATTTCCAGCCGACATTTTAACATCGGCAGTTCTTAATTGTGCGCTGTTTTTGCCAATGATTTTATAATCACCGGCTCCTTTCAGAATGTTTGCATATTGCTCTTTCTGACTTAGTACCTTAATGGCTTCCTTTAGCTCAGTATCGTATTTGAATGAGGCCTCTATTCTGCCCCTTTGGTAATAATAACGAGAAATGATTTCGTTTTCAAGCACCTGCGAGATTTCTGGTTTAAACTGTTTTAGATCATCGTCCCTGTTTTGCTTGGTTTTGCTCTTTAGCACCTCATACTGCGCCTGGATCTGATCGAAATATTTTTCTTTTTTTGCTACTCTTTCAAGATCATTCAACACATTATCACTCTTTGTGGTAAAGCTAAAGTGTCTTTCAGTAACATAACGAACAAAATTGTCGTAATCATCAGGTTTCAAACGATATTCCTTAGGATTTTTGATGCCATTATTTTTTTGACGGTAATAGGTACCATAATCAAAAATGAAATTATCTTCAACCAATGCAGCAATTACTGAACTGAAATAATACGGCTTTACATACACATCAGGAGTAATTCCTCTTCCATCATAAACTACACGGCCATTCTTAGTTCTAAATTCGGTAATTAGTGAATCTGCTATATTCTCCGCCTGCCCACGGCTATTTTTGTGCAAATAGTCAATTTTCTGAATGCATCGGCCGCTTGGCGTATAATATTTAGCTATCGTTACTTTTGCTAAAGTATTATAAGGCAATTTAAACGTCTGCTGAACCAGTCCCTTCCCGAAACTTGACTGTCCCACAACTGCACCTCTGTCAAGATCCTGTACCGCCCCTGCTACAATTTCTGATGCAGAAGCCGTTCCATCATCAACCAGAACAACTAATGGAATTGTACTATCTAAAGGAATTGAGCCGGCGTGATAAACGTAATTATTCTGCTCTCCACGTCCTTTTTGAGAAACAACAGTTTCACCTTTTGGAACAAAATAGTTAACAATCTTAACGGCTTCCTGAAGTATACCTCCGCCATTCCCCCTAAGATCAAGTATAAGTGAACTAATTTTATCTCTTTTTTTAAGATTCAGGAAGGCGTTTTTAACTTCTAATGCAGACCCTTCAAGAAAACGATCCAATTTAATATATCCGATGCGTTCACCAACCGCTCCTGAATAAGATACATTCGGAAACTTAATATCTTCCCTCAATAATTTCTTATCAATAGGTTTTGAATCACCCGGACGAAGTATTTTGATAATGATATTTGAATTTTTTTGTCCTTTCAAGAGATCGCTAACTTCCTGGTTCGTTTTACCAGCTAAAGAAATCGAGTTAATCGACAGTAATTCATCACCTGCCCTGATATCAGCTTTTTGAGCTGGAAAATTTTCATAAACTTCTGAAACAAAGGTTTTATTATCCTTTTGAAGAATTAACGCTCCAATTCCCCCATATTCATTGGAAACATAATTCATTTTAAAATCCTCTACATCATCTTCAGGAACATATTCTGTATAAGGATCTAATGAACTCATCATTGCATTAGCTGCAGTGCCAATTAATCGTGCCGATTGCACCTCGTCAACATAATTTAAGTTGACCTCGCGGTATATGCCGGCAAAAATGTCAAGATTCTTAGTGATCTCGAATTGTTCGTCGACGGCCTTAAACGAAAAAAACAGCGCAGCACCAATGCCAGCTGTTAAAAAAAGCCTTTTAGGCGACCGGAAGAAAACACCAATCTTGTTCATTACATTCATCATATCACCTAAAACTAAGCAAATACTATGTAAAAATGGAAATAAAAATGACTGAGGATTTTCCCGAAAATGCAGTACAATACCTAGTCCAGACTTACCGTAAGACCTTTAAACTTTAAGATATTGTAATATTCAACAAGATTTGGGCGAGAACCTTCAAGCAATATAGACTTACCTTTAGTGTGAACGATCCATGCTATAGCCTCAGCCTCATCATACGTTTTTTTAATATATTTGATTAAACAGGCAATAACATGTTCAAAAGTATTGAAATCGTCATTCCACAAAATCAGTTTTACAGGCTCACCTATATCTGAAGAAACTTCAACTTCTTCGAGTACTTCGGTTTCTATCACCGTGCTCATGAATATTTTTTGTTAATGGTTAACAATTAGTAAGCTAATCGATAAAAAATCAATAGAGATTACAAACGGTTGTTTTCCATGTTCGACTGCATTTTGCTAAGCATAAACTCAACATAATCGCGGTCTTTATTAATCGATTTCATGATTCTGTTGACCAAATCTTCCTCTTGTCCGGGAACAAAAGCTAATTCCTCGTCTGTTAATCTGTTATATTTACGTTTGATCTTTGTTTTGATCTTATCCCAGTTTGCAGTTATAGCCAGTTTGCTCATTCTATGTTATTTCCTGCAAATTTAAAAGAATAATGTATCTAAGGCAAATGCTTTGATAAAAGTAGGTCATGGTTTAACCATCCGGCGAATTGCCGGATGGAATATTAATCAATCAATAATTGAGTTACTGCAGCAGTATTTGTTACCCATTCAAGGGAATAAACCTCATCGGCTGAAGTCTCATTTACTAATTCAATATTTTGTGATTCGGCCTTAATGGTTAATAACTGTCCGACACTTAATTTACTATCCAATTTCTTTAGCATATTCTTCACGTTCTTAAGTTCCAGTCCTTGAACAACCTGACCAGAAAAAGGCATTTCCAACCATATTATTTCACTGTTTGAAACGTCTAAAACACCAAAAATTAAACCCTTAGTGAGATTATTGACAACCCGAACCTGATGTTGCACACATGAAGGATCGTAAGCCACTCCTGTAAGCTCAGAAACTTTCATCGGAAACTTACTATTCATCCATCCAACAACCAGGTTTGGAGTAATACTTCCGTTGCTGTAGGCATTACAGGTAAAAGTTACATATTGAGCATTAGCCTTTTGTAACTGATTAATATCGATATCAATGTACTCAGCCGTACCTACTTTAGCAGGAATACTTCTGATATCGCCACTATGTTTACATCCGGTTGTTAACAAATGAGAATATGAGCAAAAATCATTTTTAGCCTCATAGGCAATATGACAACTTAAATCCATGTCTAAATGTTGAGCAGGCAAACCCTCTCCCCATTGCATAAACAAACGAACCTTATCTCCCTCAACCTTAAAACGGGTCCCCATTAATGCAGAAGGCATATCCTGAATTGAATCACTTCTATCGCCGATTGCAACCGGTATCTTAAACAACATCGAATCAATAAACATGGTCTTAGCGGAATTTTCAACCTTTGCAAAACGTTTTTTCATTGCGACAATGCACAGCCCTTCAACAGCTTTTTTCATCTCTTCTAACTGATCTTCAGTATACAATTGCAATAAATTATTGGCAGGAATTGACTTTGCAACACCTCCTAACGGTTTAACAATTCGACTATTCCCTTTATCGAAATAATTTTCGGCATACATATTTAAAGTGAACACCAATCGAGCAGGTACTTTTTCTATAATTTCTTCAAAAGCAGAAACAGCCACATCAGCACCAAACCATAACATATTGGCAAACAAAGAGCGGGCAAATAAACCCGGACGCTGTTTTAGTAAATCGAATGTGTTTTCTGCATCCAAACGTAAACGATAATAGCTTACTTGCCCGTTCCACACCTCATAAGTTTGATTGTAAAAAACATCCAATACTTCTCTTAACTTTTCAAATCCCGCACGTTTACTGAATTCCGCTAAACGTAAGGCTCTGATAAAACGTACCCACATACTTCGTTTTGGATGCATAGCTTCGCAGATCTTTGCTACGTCCATTTCAAGGTGATTTAACCATGAAGCTATCATCAACGATTCTTTACGACCGTATTTCAATTTAAGATCGGCGGTTGATTTTAACTTTGCGATAGCACTATTTCCCTGATTCAAACCAATGTGGCGACCATTTTTTGCGGTACGTTCAATAATTGTTTTAGGCTCAATAATCTGAAGGAAACCTGTATGCTTATACCATAAGTACCGCATTATATCAACCGGAGAAGTAAACAAACTTTGAGCACTTGCTTCATTATTTTGTTCCACCAAAACATCAATCACCGTCATCAATGTTTCTTTCATCTCGATTTTCACCTCAGGAATTTGTAACTCAGATAATAATAGTCTCAGGCTATCTATCTGAGTAGCATCCAACGGGGTCTTTGACTGAAGCAGGCTTGTCAGGAATGAACGAGCATCGTCAACCGTCCATAATTCAAGTGTTTTCAACTTGCTTCCCTGACTTTTATATTCAAGATTTCCAAACTCAAACGGGGTTCCACAGAAAGGGCATCCGTTATAACGTTCAAGTGGAAATGTATTAGCTGGAATAACGTGTCCACATGCTAAACTAACTCCTTTTGTCTTGAAGATATTTGCAAATAATGTAACGATATGATCCACTACTGATTCGCCCGTTGGTACGTCCCAACCTTTTACCAACGGGGTCCAATTTTTATTTACACCCATTACCGTACAGAATGTCTTTAATAGATCGGTCTGGTAAGAAGGATTTATATTATTTAAAGCTCGTAATAATGATTCTGATACGCCATAACCCAGCGACGCCAGATTTGCCACAAGCGACGTAGTTGCCGGACTTAATGCTGTTCGTTCATTTCCAATAACAGATAATGGAACGAAAACAGCTTGCTGTCGGATACTTACTTTTACTAAAGCGTTCATAGTTTTTGTTTTTAATAATCAGATAATCATGTCGCTATTTTTATCTGAAAAGAAGTAAGCGACAATTGACCTCAATTTTTGCGAAGCAGGTGAGATTCGAACTCACGACACACGGATTTGGAGTCTGGATGTAAGTTTTAATTGACCTTTGATAATTCTTAAACGCTTGTGGACTTGAACCACACTCCTTCAAGTAACTGAAAAAGTCTCCCTAAATAACATTTGAATAATTTTTAAGGTAATCTTAAAACTTTTCGTTGCTCTACCGCCTGAGCTACTGCTTCAGTGTAAAAGAGGTAATGGTGAAAGTAGTTCTACCTAAAAGAGTTTGAAGTAACTTTTACTTGACCTGCTTTTGACAGTACAAAGGTGAAAAGCTTATATGCAATCTTTTTGCGCAGTAAAATCCGATAAAAAACAAGACTATAACAAACTGAAAATCAACAATATTATTTTTCTAAAAAACAACTAACAAAAAAGACAACCTCTCCGAGGTTGTCTTTCACCATTATATACAACTTAAAACAACTAAAACTTCTTTTTAATAGTATCTGCTTTGGGAACAATAACTTTGCCCAATACGAGACTTTCGTTATCAGTGGGCTCTATAGCTGGCTTAGTTACAGAATCTTGCATCGTGTCAATAACCACATCACCCATAGTAATCGATGGATAACTGATACATTCTTTGGGTTTGACCGGAAGTTGTGGAGGTGCCACCAATACAATACGTCCCTCAGGTCTGTCGACAATGCCAACTAAATGTCCTCCTTCAAGCAAGCTATCGACAAGTTGGGCCTTATTGCCATGGAGAAGAGGAGTTTCTTTGGCTTTTATCGAGTCAGTGGAATTGGCATCAGCCTTCCCCACAGTTGAATTATCACAAGAAGTGGTAGTTAATCCGAATGCAACTAAAATAATCGCTGCTATTTTCTTAAGGAACGATGCGTTTGAAAACCAAATTTGTTTCATTCTGTCTTTTGTAGAACTATCAAAATCCTGCTCCACCTGACTGTTCTTAAACCTGCCGCAAACAAGCACTTCCTTTTTCCCCTTTAAGTAATCAATAATTGCTGTAGTTTCCCAATCAGTAAAATCAACTACGGTTTTACAGCAAAGTGCACAACGTCGGCCTTTATCTTCAATCGTCATTTGGTTCCAATCTTCATGACATGGTTCAGGTATCTGTATTTTATAGTCCATAGCGCTTTTGATTTTAGAATATGATTCCGAATCTATTCAAATTCCATAAATGCAAAACAAAAAAGCATTGCAGTTATAGCAATGCTTATCAAAAACGAAAGTTATAATGATGTAAGAAAATTCGAGAATTATTTCTCAGCTTCTGTTAATAAAGCTTGGCAATGTTCAGAACCCCAACTTGGAGCAAATGTGTAAGCTGGTTTAAATGCATTGTATTTCTCCATTGCATCTTTAAGCTGTGGCAATGCTACTTTTTTACCTCCACCAAAAGCCTCAGGTGTGTAGAATGAATTTTGAGCGATGATAAATAATGGACGAGGGTTAGCACTATCCAATTGTTTAGCTTTTTCTAAATAGGTCATTGCCGGACCAATTTGTGTATACCTATTCATCGGATCAACATAAACCGTCATCAACTTAATATAACCAGTCAATGTTTCGATTTCCGAATCGTTTGACTTGAGCGCTGCGGCTTCCGAGACGAAGTCAAGAGCTTTACTATAGATGGCGTCTTTCTTGGAGTTGTCCTTTTCAAGGGCTCCACTGATAAGTTGGTTGTAGGCGGCATAGTAAAAGGGAAGCCATTGCGTTTTTTCTGTTGTAGCAACTCTTTCAAAGAAATTGGCATTGGCAGTAAAATCTTCACTGGTTTTAGCGTTTTTCATCATATCCATTCCTTTGGTCATCCCTTTTTCAAAATTCGGACTTTGTGCAAAAGCTACCGTTGTTGCGAAAATTGCGAAGCAAGTTAATAATGTGGTTTTCATGAGTATTGAATTTAAGTCTTTTATTTTTTGAGCTGTTGGTTGTTGGCTATTAGCAGTTAGTATTTTTGACTTCCTAATGGCTAATTGCTAACGGCCAATAACTATTGGTTAATTACAATGCATTAAAATCTGATCCACCGATGGTGATAAATACACCTAAAAACAACGTACGTTTTGCAGGAGGCTCTATCGCTTTTCGAACAGAACCATCGGTTGAGTAATTATAGCCGTACACATTATTGAACCCAGGTATATTACTTACAGATAAATACACCACTGTAAATTGGTTCATTATGCGTGTTAAATAGCTTACGTTCATGCTCAGGTTATGAAAATCTCTGGTTTTGTCTGACATAAACACTGGATTATTGGGATTGTAATAAGGCCTTCCCGATGCAAATGTGTAAGTAAAACCTACCTGAGAGTGAATTGGACGCACATATTGTTTATAAACCAGGTTAGCTGTATGTGTAGCTGCAAAGTTTGGACGTGCTTCTACCGGGAAATCATTAAAGTTTCTTTTTGTATCCAAGTAAGAGTAACTAATCCAATAATCTGCAGTTGGAATTGTCTTACTATCTCTCCAGAAAATATCTACTCCACGAGCGTATCCCCTTCCCGAATTGTTAAAATAATCTCCACTGTTTTTAACTAATCCATCATAATTTTTATAATAAGCTTCTACACGAAATGTACGTTTATCACTCATGTATTGATAATTAAGTATGTAGTGATCCGCAGATTGGTAATCAAGGTTTTTGCTTTGGACCAAAACGATATCTTCCGGACTCTGATAAAATTTACCATAAGCTACCGATACTTGAGAAAACTGGCTTAGTTTATAGCTTAAAGAAGCTCTGGGCGCCAAATTAGCCTGATTAAGCAAGCTTGAATTTTCTACCCGTAAACCTAAACGTGCTACCAATGAGCGAGTGAAATAATGATCGGTTTCCACAAACGCAGCAGCCATATTATCGGTAAACTCACGTTCTTTATCATTAAATCGTTGATATTTGTGCGAATTATAATACTCAACACCTGTTCTCAAACTGGATAAACGACCGTAGAAATAGGTAATCATACCGCGACCTTCGGCCATACGATCATAATCACCAATCTTATCGGTGTTGTATTTTAAACTATCACGATCAGTACTAAATGTTACGCCGGCATCCAATTTTACTTTATCACTTAAGAACTGACGATAAGTACTGTTGACCAAAAGGTTATTGTTTTTATTCAGGTAATTACCCGGCTTAGAAAGGTCATCCAGGTTATCTACATCTAGTCCAACTTTTCCACTTGAGAACTCTGAAAAGAATTTAAACATTCCTGTAGAACCTGTTTTTTGCTTATAATTTACAGAACCTCCATAACTGCGTGGTGCATAATTCCAATTTGCATCCTGCTTTACTAATCCATAATAAGGTTGAAGATTTATATATTGACCGCCTACTTGAAGCGAGCTGTTTTTGAATTTATTAGTTTGAACAATTCCTCCACCAACACTCATTAAACTTACACCTGTAGTTGTTCTAGGCTCAAGATCTTTACTTTCTAACACAAGAGCCGATGAAAGCGCCTGACCATATTGAGCAGAATAACCTCCTGCGCTAAAGCTCATCCCTTTAAACATAAATGGAGAAAAGCGACCACGAGAAGCAATATCCGGAAGATCATTCAGATATGGATTTTTGATCAACATACCATCGAAATACATTTTAGTTTCATTAGCCGCACCACCGCGAACCAATAAACCTTGTTGAGAACTTGTAGCTTGTGTACCCGGCAATGTTTGCAATGCTGAAACAATATCTGCTTCAGCTCCGGCAGTTGTGGCTATATCTAATGATTTTAGCTGAGCCATTTTACGGTTGTCGTTCGCCTCCATTGTTCCGGCCGATACAACAACCGTATTGAGCTCGGTAGCCAGCTCATCTAACTCTATTGTTAATTCAATAGCAGATCCGGTAAGCTGAACGGTTTGTATATGAGGTTCGTAACCCACAAGGGTTACTAGTAGTTGCTTGCTGTCTTTTTCATCAGTAGTAAAACTGAATTTTCCATCTTTATCAGAAGTTGATCCATCATATGAATCTTTTATGGCAATTCCGGCGTTGGAAAGAGGTTTTCCTTTTTGACTTTTGATCGTACCGGATATTTTAGTCTGAGCAAATACAGCTGATGTTAACATCAGTAAGAACGAAAGGGTTAGTAATGGTGTTTTCATTTAATTAGTTTCTGTTGACGATTCAAAAATGAAAACAAGAAAGCTTTTTTTGAATAGTTTACCGATGAGTGGAATTATTAGACCGACGAATAGCAAAAAAACGTCGGCGAAAATTGTATAATTCAGTTAACCGAGAAAGTACAGTTGTTTAACTGATCTATTACCCATTGTGTTCGAAATACGCTAAAGTCGCCGAAATTCTTCCCGAAAGTCAAACTCAAAGCAACAATAAGTACGTTTTTACGAATTTCTGTCGCTGATCTTAAGAGATGTTTTTTTATAGTAACTATAGTAATCTACAATATATTTAATTAACTTAAAGCAAATTACGACTCTCTAAACATGACTCTTTGTACAACAAGGTTCCTTATTCTGTCAACCGTTTTGTTTGCAAGTTTCACTTCCTGCAAACCTAAAACTGCTAAAACTAGTCCTCCGGTTGAAGTTTCAGTTATCAAAGCACAACAAACAGATGTGCCCATATACCAGGAATACGTAGGTCAAACGTATGGCTTATCCGATGTTGATATTCGGGCACGCGTAGAAGGATGGGTTACTGGTGTTCACTTCAAAGAAGGCACCAAAGTAAAAAAGGGCACACTCCTCTATACGATAGACGATATCCAATACCAAACTAGGGTTGATCAGGCAGCAGGAAATCTAGCATCAGCAAAAACTGAAGTTGCCAGAGCACAAAGTCAACTAAATAGGGTAAAACCTTTAGCAGATATGAATGCATTAAGCAAGCAGGATCTTGATAATGCTGTTGCAGAATTCAATGCAGCAAAGGCACGTCAACAAGTTACTGAAGCTGCACTTCAAAATGCTAAAATAGAACTCGGTTATGCAAAAGTATATGCACCGATAGACGGCATTATTGGTATTTCAAATGTTCGGGTAGGCGATTATGTAAGCCGGACATCATCTAATATCCTTTCAACCGTTTCTCAAACCGGAACCGTTCGTGTACGATTCCAGATCACTGAAACGGAGTATTTACGATTTGCGCGTGAGTTCAAGAAAATTAATGAGAGGATGCGTGAGGTATCATTAATACTTCCCGATAACAGTGTGTTCAACGAAAAAGGTCACGTAGATTTTGCCAACCGCCAAATTGACCCTCAAACAGGATCAATCACACTTGAAGCATCATTTGATAATCAGTCGGGCTTGTTAAGGCCAGGACTATATGTTAAGGTTCAGTTATTAACCCAAAGCTTCTCAAATGCGATAGTTGTTCCGCAGCGAGCAGTAACTCAACTTCAAAATCTTTACCAGGTATTTATTGTGGATAACACCAATACGCTTAAAGTTAAGGTTATTGAGCCAGGACCAAGAGTTGGTGATATGTGGATAATAACTAAAGGCCTTACTCCAGGCGAGCGAGTTGCACTTATTGGTACAATGGCATTAACAGACAAGTCTAAAGTTACACCCGTGGAAACCAAATGGACTCCGGCTGCTAAACTTGAATAACTCTGCTATCAATTATCCATATTGAGAACTAAATTATAAGTAATCATCTTCCATAATTTAAACATACATGAGTGAGTTTTTCATCCGCAGACCAATAGTTGCCATGGTTATTTCAATCATCATGGTGATCATGGGATTATTGACGCTCAGAAATATTCCTATTGCACAATACCCGGAGATTACTCCGCCAATGATACAGGTAACCACTACCTACACCGGAGCAAATGCCGTTAACGTAGAGCAAGCCGTAGCCACACCTATTGAACAACAGGTAAATGGTGTTGAAAAAATGCTTTACATGAAATCAATTAATGCAAATGATGGTTCATTAGTATTACAGGTTTCATTTGAAGTAGGTGCCGATCTCGATAATGCGAATATGCTTACCCAAAACAAGGTTTCTCAAGCTAACGCTCGTTTACCAATAGAGGTAAAAAACTTTGGTGTAGTAACCAAGAAATCCCTGGTTTTTCCAATGCTCCTGATATCCCTTTCGTCTCCAAATGAAACCTACAATTCAGAATTCCTGAGCAATTATGCGAACATCAACATTATAGATGAGCTAGCCCGCTTACCCGGCGTTGGTAGTGTAAGTTTATTTGGTGG
The DNA here is from genome assembly GCF_000242635.2 of Solitalea canadensis DSM 3403. Classification (NCBI taxonomy): domain Bacteria; kingdom Pseudomonadati; phylum Bacteroidota; class Sphingobacteriia; order Sphingobacteriales; family Sphingobacteriaceae; genus Solitalea; species Solitalea canadensis. The sequence continues at coordinate 4,889,615 of NC_017770.1, read as the reverse complement.
ATTTGATTATTCAATGCGCGTATGGATCAACCCTGACAGGCTATCAAAATTGAATCTTACTGCTAATGACGTTATTAATGCTGTAAAAAAACAAAATACAATTGTTCCTGGCGGTAAATTTGGTGCCCCCCCAACTCCAAAAACAGTTGACAATACTTATACTGTACGCTTACAAGACCGTTTGGCTACTGAAGAAGAGTTTGGAAACATCATTATCAAATCCAGTGAACAGGGAGCACTGGTTCGGTTAAAAGATGTTGCCAGGATTGAACTCGGAACAGAGAACTACAATTCCTATAGCCGTATTAATGGAAAGCCGGCAGCATCAATTGGTGTTTACCAGTTACCAGGTTCTAATGCATTGGAAGTAGCAGATAAGGTAAAAGCCACCATGGAAGAACTTAGAAAGCGTTTCCCTCCAAATTTAAAATACGATGTTTCACTAGATACAACCGCCGCCATTAGCGCAGGTATTAATGAAATTGTCCATACCTTATTTGAAGCCGTTATATTAGTGATCTTGGTTGTTTTCATCTTCCTACAAGACTGGCGAGCCACCCTTATTCCATTACTAACCGTACCCGTTTCTTTGATAGGAACGTTTATTATTTTCCCACTTTTGGGTTTTTCAGTAAATGTGCTATCCTTATTGGGTTTGGTATTGGCCATCGGTATTGTGGTGGATGATGCCATTGTGGTAGTGGAAGCTGTAATTCATAACATTGAACACGGCATGAATCCGAAGGAGGCAACACAAAAGGCGATGAAGGAAGTAGGTGGGCCCGTTGTAGCCATTGCCCTGATTTTAGCAGCAGTATTTATTCCGGTAGCTTTGGCTGGAGGCATTACCGGGCGGCTTTACCAACAGTTCGCAATTACCATTGCTATTTCCGTTATATTCTCTGCCTTCAACGCGTTAACCTTAAGTCCGGCACTGGCTGCGATGTTATTACGGCCGAAGCAGGAACAAAAGGGTTGGTTAGACCGTTTCTTTACCAAGTTTAACAACATGTTCGACCGCTTTACCAATAAGTATGTGAACGCGGTAACTGCCTTGCTGAGAAAATCATATCGGGCTATTTTATTCATTATCATACTTGTTGTTGCAGTTGGTTTATTAGGAAAAGCAATTCCTGCAGGATTTGTTCCTGAAGAAGATCAGGGATATTTCATGCTAAATATTCAATTGCCGGATGCAGCGTCACTAAACAGAAGTGATGAAGTGGCAAGAAAGATAGAACAGATCATGTCCAAAATTGATGGTGTGCAGTATTACTCCACCATTATGGGGTACAGTATGATCACCGGATCGTACTCCACCAATACAGCATTTGTGTTTGTGGCATTAAAGCCCTGGGAAGAACGTAAACACACTGTTTTTGATATTATTAAACAAACTAATAGTGAATTTGCCCGTGAAATAACTGAAGCAACCGCTATTGCTTTTGGTCCGCCTCCAATTGTTGGTCTAGGAACAGGGGCCGGTTTTACGATTATGATACAGGATAAAACAGGTAACACACCTGAATATTTAAGTAATGAAACAAGGAAGTTTATCGCTGCGGCCTCAAAAAGACCTGAAATTGGCAAAATATACTCTGTTTATCGCTCAAACGTTCCTCAGAAAAGAATAGTCCTTGATCTGGATAAAGCAGAAAAACTTGGAGTGGATATCTCTGAAATCAACAGTACTATCTCGGCTTATCTGGGTAGTTCTTATGTAAATGACTTTAACAAATTTGGGCGGCAATATAAAGTATTTGTACAGGCCGAATCTCAATACCGGCTTAGTCCGCAAGATTTAAACCTATTCTTTGTAAGGAGTAGAAATGGCACAATAGTCCCGGTAAACACGTTAGTTACAGTTTCTGATACTACAGGACCAGAATATACCAACCGCTTTAATATGTTTAGAGCAGCAGAGGTAAACGGGACACCAGCCGAAGGATACAGTTCCTCACAAGCTTTGGCAGCACTTGAAGAAACAGCAAATGAGGTTCTGCCCAAAGGCATGGGTTATTCATGGAGTAACATGTCATACCAAGAAAAGGCTGCGGAAGGAACTGCTGCTGTAATGTTTGCTACGGCACTTGTATTCGTATTCTTAATCTTAGCTGCCCAATATGAAAGCTGGCGATTACCTTTCAGTGTTTTGCTTGGAACGCCAATAGCAGTTTTCGGAGCCTTCCTGGGTTTATGGCTATGTGGTTTCTTTAGCTCGAGTTATCAAAACAATGTTTTTGCTCAAATTGGTCTGGTTATGCTGATAGGCTTGTCGGCCAAAAATGCCATCCTGATCGTTGAGTTCGCCAAAGAAGCGCACGAAAAACATGGAAAATCCATTTTTGATTCGGCAATTGAAGCCGCACGCCTTCGTTTTAGGCCAATCCTAATGACTGCTTTTGCATTCATTCTTGGCGTAGTTCCTCTATTAACAGCTGCAGGTGCCGGCGCTGAAGCGCGTAAGGTAATGGGAATGGCCGTTTTTGCAGGAATGCTGGTTGCCACATTTTTAGGGGTATTGCTGGTGCCTTCTTTCTTTAATTGGATTGAAACACTTGGAAAGAAAAAAAATAAAACGGATCAAAGTGCTGAACAAAAAACGGGAAATTAACATGAAAAGATTTATCCTATTCATAAGCCTGTTGCCACTGGTTTCGAGTTGTCTGGTCGGTCCTAAATATTCGAGGCCACAGATGAATGTGCCTAATAATTACGCTCAGCAATCAGACTCACTTAGAAGAGATTCAATTGCCAATATTAAATGGTGGGAGCTCTATCAGGATACTACATTACAATCACTGGTAAGAGTTGCCCTGGATGAAAATAAGGACCTGAAGACAGCTATTGCACGAGTGGAAGAATCGAAGGCAGTTTTAGGTTTTAACAAGGCAAACCTATACCCATTCCTCGATTACAATGCAAAGGCTTCCTATACAAAACTAAATGAGAATGCTCAAACTACCGGAATTGGCATTGATGGAGAAAGCTATAGCTTACTTGGAAGTCTTAACTGGGAAATTGATCTATGGGGAAAATTTCGCCATGCAAATCGTTCGGCTTATGCACAACTGTTAGCAGACCAGGAAAACCAGAAAGCCATAACGATTAGTGTTATTGCGCAGGTAGCCGATCTTTATTTTCAACTTAGGGGACTTGATGAACGCCTGGCTATCTCAAGAAATACAGTTCAAACCCGCGAAGAAAGTTATGTGCTAATAAGTGCTCGTTTTGAGAAAGGATATGTTGCAGAAATAGATAAATTTCAAGCAGAGCAACAGGTTGCTTTTGCCGCAGCTAATATTCCTTCTATTGAACGTGATATCGTTAGTGTAGAAAATGCGCTTCAGGTTTTATTGGGCCGTTCACCAGGAAGTATTATTCGTGGTATGCAAAATAGTGAACAAAACATTCAGCTTGAAATCCCTGCCGGATTGCCATCCGAATTATTGGAAAAAAGACCTGATGTACGAGCTGCTGAACAATCACTAATATCACAAAATGAACAGATAGGAGTTGCTCAAGCACTTCGGTTTCCTTCATTATCATTGACCGGATTTGGAGGTGTGTCTAGCTCTGATCTAAGTAACTTAATTGATAATGGTTCTCTGGCAACAGGTATTGCCGGCCAGCTCTTCGGACCAATTTTCCGTTTCGGACAAAACAAAAGGCGGGTGGAAATAGAACGAAGTAGAACAGAACAGTTGATGTATCAATATGAAAAAACTGTTCTCATCGCCTTTAGTGATGTTGAAACTTCTTTAAAAGCAGTTAACACTTATCAGGACGAATACGCAGCCCGTAATCGTGAGGTAACTGCCAACAGAAACATTGCCCGTCTTTCACGCGCACGTTATGATGGCGGTTTCACTACCTTTTTAGAGGTGTTGGAGTCAGAAAGGCAGCTTTATGAATCAGAGTTACAAAAATCCATCACAAAACAGAATCAACTTTCTGCCACTGTGCAACTGTATAAGGCTTTGGGCGGGGGATGGTAAACTTTCCCCGACTCTGTCAATAGCTAAGTCATTATCCTGTAAAGCTGAGCTTTCAAGACTTTCATCTGAAATGCTTAGCTTTACAGCATGAAAAACGCCTCTTCAGCTTCTGTATTTCACAGTTATTTACCTGACCAGTCTGTTTTAAGCAATAATCAACTTTATGATTATGTTGATGCTTACCAAATAGTTGTACCATCTTCCAAAACTATTTCTCCTGATTCATTAGCCAAAGCATTCTTTTCATCCGATTCAAAGTGGATAAAAGGATTATTTGAACTTCGGAATAAGGTTGTAGCTATCTTTGGACTGAAAACAGGCAAGGAAAGTTCACGTCAGAATCTTCCGACTTCTTACCAGGTTGGGACTTCAGTTGGTTTGTTCAAAATACTAGAGAAGACGGAAAATGAAATAATAATGGGAGAGAATGATAGGCATCTTGATTTTAAAGTTTCATTGCTAGCTCAACAAACAGGAAACACCAACTCTTCAATTACCATCTCAACAGTTGTTAATTACCATAATTGGTTCGGAAAATTTTACTTCTTTTTTGTAAAACCATTTCATAAGCGTATTGTGCCTGTTATGTTAAAAAAGATAGCAGCTTCGCCGGATTTTGTCGGCAATTAACTATTATAAACTATTGCAAATTATGACTAATACACCCAACTATATTGAAATTAACCGTAAGCTTTGGAATGATAAGGTTGATTATCATCTAAACTCTGGATTTTATGGTGTTGATGATTTTATTCAGGGTGTTTCATCCCTAAAATCAATTGAACTTGATCTCTTAGGAGATATAAGCAAAAAATCAGTGCTGCACTTGCAATGTCATTTCGGTCAGGATACATTATCATTAGCTCGTTTAGGCGCTAAAGTTACCGGTGTTGATTTTTCAGATAAGGCCATCGATGCGGCCAGGAAGTTAAATAAGGAATTAGGATTGGACGCTCAATTTTATTGTTGCGATCTGTATGAACTTCCAAATCATCTTGAACAGCAATTTGATATTGTTTATACCAGCTATGGTACAATTGGATGGCTACCTGATCTTGACAAATGGGCAGCAATAATTTCCAAATTTCTTAAACCTGGCGGCAAGTTTGTATTTGCGGAGTTTCATCCTTTTGTATGGATGTTTGATTATGAGTTTAAGACGATTGCTTATGAATATTTTAAGGCAGATCCGATCATTGAAACGAACTCAGGGACTTATGCCGACCGTGATGCAGACATCACAAATACTGAGATTTCATGGAACCACAGCTTAAGTGAAGTTTTTACAGCCTTAATTAATCAAGGATTATCAATTCAAAAATTTGAGGAGTTCAATTACTCGCCTTATAATTGTTTTAACAATACCATTGAAGTGGAGCCGGGCAAGTTCATGATCAAATCAATGGAGGGTAAAATTCCTATGGTTTATGCGCTTGTTGCTGTTAAATAAGGTAACAAATTGGCTAAGCGTTTTTTGAAATCCTCCTTTTCTATATTTTGCCAACAATTAGCAGATATCTTATCTGAATTGAAAAACGGAAATATCGAGAAAATGAAAAGGATGATTTTTATTGTATGCACCTTAATTGCATACAGCAGTTATGGACAAAGTTATAGTGTAAGCGACACGCTGAAATTTAACAGTGGGAAAATTAATGTTGGGAATATTTCTGACATAACCCGAGACAACGTTTACTTCTCTCCTAAAGGAGAAAATACAAGTTATGTTTACCATAAAGAGGAAATTGCACAGGTTATTTTCGGTAATGGTAGAATCGAGTATTATTCAAAGCCTCGTGAAACCTCATCCGCATCGACAAAAGAAATCATAAAAAACTCCGTAGCGATTTTACCTTTTATCTTTAATAGTGAGGGGTTTGCAAATGACAATATTCCTTTTGACGCTCAGGATGCCTTTCATCGAAAAATTTCAGAGAAGTCGGGTACTTACGTTTATCAAGATGTGTATGAAACCAACATTCTATTAAAACGAAGTGGCATAGACGTTTCTGTAAGGAACTATACCCCAAGCGAACTCTGCAAAATCTTAGGGGTGGAGTGGATTGTATTAGGAAGTGTTACAAGGGCCAAAGTAAGTAACACTATTAAAGAAGACTATTCGCGAAAAACTGATACCTCAAGCTTAGAAAAAGAAAAAACGGAAAAATACACACAAACTAACGAAGACAATTTCAACTCCACTGTGACGATAAAAGTTTATAATGCTAAAGGAGAGAAATCGTTTGACCAAAACTGGTTATCGTTCTATCCAACCTATAATGCCTATTTATCTGGGATTGATTACTTAGCAAAAAGAACACCTCTTTACAAGACTAAGTAAAAAGGCCTGCAAAGCCGCAAGGTTAAAAAGTTTAATTACTTTGCCCCCTTACGGCTTTGCTTGAAATTTTATATCTCTAACAACCGTTTTAAATTATCGGTATACCCACGGCTTGTGTTTACCTTTGTCCCGTGAATATCATTCATCATAGCGATTAATCCTCCATTAAATCCTTTCCTGATTTCTTTCATGTTCTCCGTATTAATAATACAGCCTCGATGAACACGGGTAAATGCTTCAGGCAACTTTAATTCCAATGAAGACAAAGTATAATCTGTCAGATAAGATTCTCCCTTAAGCGTTTTAAGAGAAACATACTTATCGTCAGCTTCAATATGACTGATTTCAGAAGTTTTAATCAATAGTATCCGGTCTCCAATTTTTACCGGGATTGATTTAAGCTCCTTTTTAGGCTGAAGTTTATCAATTAAGCCTAACAACATTGCGTTATTACCGCCATTGCTATTACTTAAAGATAGCTTCTGAAGCTTGGCAACGGTTAATTCAAGACGCTCCGGTTCAATGGGCTTTAGCAAATAATCAATAGAATTTTCTTCAAAAGCTTTAATTGCATATTGATCATAAGCTGTAGTGAAAATAACCAACGGAAAAAAAATGAGCTTCTTTAGCATATCGAAGCCTGTTAAAACAGGCATTTCGATATCAAGAAAAATAAGATCAGGTTGGATTTCCTCTATTAATTCCAGCCCTTCTTGTCCATTGGCAGCCTCGGCCTCTATGGAGAAAACAGATGAAAACGCCCCAAGTAACCGACGCAAGCGATTACGAGCTAAAGGTTCATCATCAATAATAATTGTTTTAAACTGTTGCATTAATTTTGGGGAGGCTTAGGCAGGTGACGTATTTTATCGTCACTGTCAAAATCAGCACTATCTTCATCATTAGGTTTTCCATCCTCTTCCTCTTCTTCATCCCAAAATTCCACAAACCCTTCGCCTTCATCGATCAGCTCTTCTTCACCATAATCAACTACCATTGGCGTAACATCAATTTCGAACCATTCATTGAAAAGTTCCCACGTAATATCTTGCGGCCAGGTTTCCTGTGCCATAGAAACCGCAAAAAGTTCATCAACAAAGAATGTCTCAAAATTTTCTTTCAAATATTCTTCTATCTCTTCATCATTATCAAAAACAGGGATCAGATAAGTGGTTTTTTCCGTTTTATTTATTTCTTCTACTGAAGGAAAGGCTTCTTCCGGAAATATTGAATTGTACCATTCGAGATAAGGCTGCAAAAAATGAATATGCAGCGAGAAGCGATTAATAAATTTCATGTGCTAATTGTTTAACAACTAAGTTCGGAATAATAATTTGTATTCCTTTATGGGGAGTCGACAATATATTAAGCACGTGATCATCTCCGTAGAGCAATTTTAACTTGTCAAATGTGCTTTGCATCCCATATCCTGGCTCTAAAACTTCGGGGAATGCAGGTCCGTTATCTGCAACCCAAATAGCTAACTTATTATCTGGCAAAGCCTTTACTTCTATGATTACTTCTCCTTTTTCGGCCACTTTTGAAATACCATGTTTAATGGAGTTCTCCACTAATGGTTGTAATAGAAACCTTGGTATTTTTACATCCTGCAATTCATCTTTAACAGAAATTTTCACGGAAAGTCGATCTCCAAGGCGAATGTTTTCAATATCAAGGTAGGTTTTAACAATATCAATTTCATTAGCGATAGTTCCAAAGTTTTCTTCACCCGAATTAATGGAGACTCTGAACAATTTGGAAAGCATCAGTACCATTTTCTCAGCTTTTTCAGGGTCAGTATAAACCAATGAGGCAATTGAATTAAGTGAGTTGTAAAGAAAATGTGGATTGATCTTGGCTTGCAACGTTTCTAATTCAGCTCGTATTTTTAATTCTTGCAGCTTTGTAAGCTGATATTCGTTTTCTTTTAATCTATACTCGTAATTTTCTTTTTGCAGTGTAATTATGTGATTGTAACCACCAATAAAAAATCCTAGGAACAGGTTAAATACCAAATTGTTGTATTGCTCTTTCATCGGTGTCCATTTTCCATCGAGCAAATACAACACAAAAAAACAGAATTCAGTAGCGACAAAAATACCGACTCCCATTAGGATAAAATTCAACACCACAAATCTAACATTCCTAACATCCTGACGTTTAAACAAGCAGTGAGACAAGTAGATAAGATTGGTAATGGATAAGGTGATAGTCATGGAAAAGAGGAAGCAGGCAAAAACGGATTTCCATGAAAGCGTAAAATCATGGAAGAAGTTGAGGGCACAAATTCCCACACCAACTAATAGTCCAACCCGCGCATACTTCAAATTGTAGTATAAAAGCGAATGTTTTTGATCTTCCTTTTTTTTATCTGGCTGACTCATAACGCTAAAATACAATTAAGAGTGATGTAAAGATATTTTTAACGACAGATGGACATTTTTAAAGGATAAAATGACGAATTTTGTAGGCAGATAACATGAGACAATAATTAAACGTTTATAACAATTGGCACTCCAATTGTCATAAAACCTTTGTAAATTAAATAGTAAAAATAAATTTCTTATGAAAACTAAAGCACTAGTATTAGCCGCATTAATAACACTCGTAAGCATAATGCCCGGCTGTAAAAACATGACCGGAACACAAAAAGGAGCAGCTATTGGAGCAGGTTCTGGCGCGGCAATCGGAGCTCTTATCGGAAAAGCAGCAGGAAATACTGCAATCGGCGCTTTAATTGGCGGTGCAGTTGGAGGAGTGAGTGGTGCTTACATCGGTAAGTACATGGACAAACAGAAGAAAGAAATCGAGGAAACAGTTCCTAACGCAAAAGTTGAAGAGATCAACAATGGCGAGGCTTTGAAGGTTACCCTTGAGTCAGGTGTATTATTTGATGTAAACAAATACGACTTAAAAGATGCTTCAAAGAAATCTGTTAAACAGTTATCAGAAATCATGGTTAAATACCCTGATACTTATGTTCAAATCAAAGGTCATACTGATAATACTGGTAAGCCGGAATATAACATGACACTTTCTCAAAAACGTGCAGAAGCTGTAATGGCTTATGCTACCACAATTGGTGTTGATCCTAAACGTATGATGGCTCAAGGTATGGGTATCACTGAGCCTGTGGCTGACAATAACACTACTGCTGGTCGCGCTCAAAACCGTCGTGTTGAGTTCTTTATCGTAGCGAATGATAAATTGAAACAAGAAGCTGCTAAATCTTCTGGTGGTAAGAAATAATTAAGTTTAAGCTTAGGCTATAACTAACAAGGCCTGGGTTGATAATCGACACAGGCCTTGTTGTTATAGGGTAATATATTTCACCGATGAGGTAAAAGTATAAATCTTTATATCAAATGACTATCAACAACTTCCATCTCTCTCAAAGGAGATCCAAAATCCTTAAGTCAATTCTGAAACTAATATCCGTTGCTAGCAAAACCTTACTGGTTGATCTTTCGAAAAGTATATAAATAGGTTTTATTCCCTTTTATAAGCTTTAATGTATCAGAATATGATTTTTTAACCACTAAATCACCTTTTTTAGCAAAAAGATCAAAAGAATTATTTTCATTAAGATCGCTAGTATATGGCGCGAATACATATCTTTCGTTTGTCTCCAAAATTGTAAAGGAAGACATATGATGAACTATTTCAATCTTTTCTATCTTGCCTTTTATAGCACTTGAATTAAATTTATCAAAATCATTGATCACCAAATTATCCATGTACTTCCTCCCCCAAAACATAATGCATGCTACAACTATTAGACCTATTATTCTACAGATAAAAAGAAATCTTTTCATATTCATTTAAAGTCATATAATACCAGTGTATTGCTAACTCCGCTTAATACATTAAAAAGAATCAACCCTAAGTGATATCCAAATTTCAACTCGCTTGTTTAACAGCTCCTAGTGAAATGAGCTCTATTAACAATAGCTGGTTATTAGAAGCAAACATATTATCCAGAAATGTTCTTTGTTTCGGTCAATCTTATTCTCACGCAACAACACCTGTTGCATTACTTTAAAAATATCGGCTGAAGGATTTTGATTTCTGTTCTTCGGTAAGTCTGACATTCATAGCGATAAAGATATCAATTTGGAGGAATGGATTTTTATCGAATGGAAAATAGGTAAATGATTATTTGAATTACGCTTTTATGGTTGGGAAGTCTCTGACTGACAAAAAGCACTAGACTAAGTTTAATGCTTTTTGTCGGTTAGAGATCGTTTATTTATTTATTGGTTGAAAGTAACACTCTTAGGCTAAGACGCTCGACAACAGAGAGTTAAAAATCGGATCTGAAAAAAACATTTCAAATCCAACTGATACATCATTTATGTAAGGTGTCTGTTTGTAATAAAACGCCTGAAGTAGTACAGTCCCATTTGAATGAATATTTTATTTTTTCCTTTCTTAAAATGAAGATAAAATTAGTGCTATCCTTTTGAAAGGAATCACCTGGTTGAGCTAGATCATCTAAATAAAAAAAACTCGTATATTGAAATTTTTGAATTTTACCTAAGCTATCAATTCCTTCAATAACTCCTTGATGATCTTCCTTGTATTTTTTTGTTATTTTGAAATTGTAAGACAATTTTTGGATTCTGATATTCTCCTTGTTGCAATCTTGGCCATAACATCCAGCTAAAATCAGTGCAATCAGAATGTATAAAATATTTTTTTTCATTATTTACTGTTTTAAATGACGATCATGAAAATCAAATCCCATTAGAAATGTTCTACTAATATTGGTTTCAAAGCTGTAGGAGGAAATTAGATTTCGCCCAAACGTATAAACGGTACAACTAGGAATATCAATAAATGGATTTTTATCTTTTGAACTTTGGGCAATGGAAAAGCTAATTGGTCCAGCACCAAAAGCACTAGCAACTGAATTACCAGCAAACGCATTATCTGGGTCTGGAATCCTAGATGAATTATAATTCACTCCAAAGACACTTGGAGTGACACCAAATCCTGGTGTATGAGCTCCAAATCCTAATCCAGTGTTAACAAAACCACGAAAACCATAATTATCTAAATATAAACCAGCGGTGTAATTATATGTGCCAAAATAAGTTGAAGCAGAAAAGGTAACCTGAATTCCTATACCATCGAAAAATTGAGTTGGCATATATGGATTATTCTTTGTTGCATTCCTCCAAAAATCTCTTTGAGTAGATACTTCAACTTCAGGTAAACTCATTGACAAATTCCCAAATTTATCTCCTGCAATTCCGTATCCATTTTTGTCGTGTCCCGAAAAGGATTGCCCAATATAAGAACCCTTTATACCTAATGTTGCTAAATCTCCTTGACTATTAACATCTTTATTAAAAGTCGCATTTCCATTTTCATCATTATACCAACCATCTAAACCTCCGTCAGGGTCAGTTCTTGAAACTGGATTATTTCCCATCCCCACATAAGGAGACCAGTATTGATTTTTAGGATCCACACTCAACCAACGGCCTATTTTGGCATCGTACATGCGTAGATCAAAGGCATTCCAATCAGTTTCCTTATCTTTTTCAGCATATTGCCCTTGGTAGTCATAACGATAATCATCAGTTCCGCCACTTTGAGATTTACTACCAAAGGCATAATAATCTTTGAAACTGTAAATATCAGCATTAATTCCATTTTTGCTACGTAACAAGAGCCCTCGCACATTTCCCATGTGATCTTTCAGTTCATATCTTCTAATACTACCTTGTACGAAGAATGTCCCCAAACGATCAGCTCCATAAATTGGCTGTTCCATCAGGTTTATCGCACCTGTACTCTGTTTCTCATAAATGGCCATTGTTGCACCAGCAACATCACTTACGTACCAGGTAATGAGTCCGGTTGTTTTATCTTCTTTTTTTATCCGCTGGCCATTCTCATCGTAAGTATAACTTACTTTAAGATTATCATCTTTGTCATATAATGCGATTACTTTTCCAGTTACATCATACTTTACTTTTATATCATTAGTGGTACTTTTATTTTGTCGGGTTAATTGACCTAATGCATCGTATTCATAACTGGAGTATCCTGGTACAGCTGTTAACCTGTTGCTATTGGCTCCATATGTATAGCTAAAGTTATCCACTACATTTCCTAATCCATCATTTCTTGTCAGAGAGCCGATATTTCCGTGAGCATCCCGATAGGTAAACGTTTCTTTATAAGCGTTTGACCCGATAAAAGTTCCTTTTGAATAATCGGGCGTACCTTGAACTGATTCATTTAATTGGTATTTTGCATCATATTTAAAGGCTGACATTTTTGCACTAGCTGTTCCACCAGTAGTTTGTTTATTACTCCAAGTCAGGCCCTGAATATTTCCATTATAATATGGCGTATACCCAGTTCCAGGACTCACACTAGCTATATTGCTACCTGATCGAATATAATCCCCGCTAAAATATTCCATACTCATTCCAAATACATCCTGTGCGAATGAATTGGTACTACCATCTTGTCCCGGGTCTTTGGATTTGTCGCCACTTGGATGATTGATAGTTTTTAACCACCCTTGGGGCGTATATGTATAGTCGATGCCCTGTAAATTATCGGCGAGTTCCACCCGCTTCAAAGGACCATGCAAATAATAGTAATACTTGGCTTCAAGGGTTTTACTTGCGCCATCTTTGCTGGTGTATACAACACTTAACCGCTTATCCAGATCATATTCATAATCATGGTAGAAGCGTTCTGCCGGAGTATTCTTTTGATAAACAACCTGCAGTACATTGCCATTAAAATCGTAAGTATAGTCGATGGTTTTTGTTCCCAAACCAGTAATATTCTGCACTTTCCAGGTCAATTGTCCCTGGTCATCATAGCTGTACCAAGTTTCACTGTTAGCACTTTGCGTATAGGCGATCCCGCCGTAGGTAAAATCCTGGACATATCCGGAAGCTACTGCATTTACATTTTTGGATGCTACATCATATTCCGTTCTTACCCAATCCATTTTTAAGGTTGAAAAATTAGCAAGACCGCCATCATTTGCAATACTTTCTAAAATGGTAGATGATGCCTTTGCGGAAGTAAAATTAGTTCCTGTAGTGCCATACACATATTCACCTGATTCAACCGCTCTGCCATATTGATCGTAATTAGTATAAGAAAAACTATTTTTGGCAACCTGCAAGGAGTTTTGCGAGAAACGAATGTTACCATCTTTACGGTAGGCGTATTCTGTCGTTCCTCCATCCCATACTTTTACTCTCATTAATTGTCCTCTGGCATCGTAATTATAAAAAGTACTAAAAGGAATATTCTCCTTTTTGGAAATATTGTTAAAATTAGTCTGCAATAACTGTTTTACACCTTCAGGAGCAATAGTGGCTACTAATTGCCCTAGTTGGTTATAGAAATTATAGCTGATGTCCTCAAAGGCATTAGTGTAAGTTAATGTTATATCACTCTTTAGACTATCCGGAATAATTTTGTAAAACCCAGCAGGAAGAGTTGTTCCACTTACCACGAGATCAGTGGTCAGATCATATATAGTATAAGCTCCTCCCGTAACAGTAATTGCGGAAGGTTTTAACAAGGAAAAATAATGAAACGCGTTACCTTTGTAATCGGCATCACAGTCTGAACAAGCTGTTTGTGAAACACTACCCGAAACCCCATTATAATTCACCTTAAAAGGTTTATCTGATTCAATTCTAACAATCATTGCACCTCCTACAATTGGAGGTGATGAATAACCTGAAGCAATTCCCGTATACACCAAGCCCCCTGAATGAAATACACGCACTGTCCCATCTCCAACTAATGTAATTTTCTCCAGGTATGAATAATTACTATTAACTGAACTCGCAGGATCAATTGTATAGGTATATTGATTGGAACTCAGAGTTACCGTATTGACAGGTGCATACCAGGCAGCTGTTGCAGTACTTAACCATCGGGCACTCATTAAGGCTTTTCCGTTTTTATCTGTAATAGAAATGCCTTTTTGCCCGTTTGGATCGATTCCCACAGTTTGATAAGTCTCATTCAATAAAGAAGACGGCAAGCTGCCCACACTATCAACCGCAAAGAACTTATTTCGTACAGCTATATAATTGTTTAATTCACTGGTAACGGGTAATGTCATTGCTTGCGATTCATGACCACTACCCATTTTTAATTGATCTCCAACTCCGGCAGCTCGTCGACCTTCACCTGAACCATCATTATAGAAATCAGAACGACTGTAAGGATAGCTAGTTTCGGGTACATATTTCTCAAAGGTATTATTTGTACTATAATACCAGCCAAGAGTTCCAATTGTAGTTTTACCTACAACATCCGGAGCATTAAGTTTACCGTTCGTATCAAAGTTCTGATAGTTATACACTGTTCCTGATGCATTCTGAACAAAATCACCCTTGTAAGCGAATGCACCATTATTAGTAGGAGCCGGCAGGGTAGATATTACAGGCTGCTGAAAAGCATCATAAAGTGTTTGCGAGGCTAAAACATGCCCCCGACTGATATCTCTCCATTGATTTTGCAAAGGCTTTCCACTATAATCAAAAAAGGACTTATTTTCACTAATAGCATTGCCGTTTTCATCAAAAATCTTGTTTACAATCCAATTCATTTCATTGTTTGTATTGGGATTTGAAGGTGCAGGATTGATCACAAAAGAACTGATTTTTGCCTCGAAATTTGCACCACCTTGAATATGAACACCAGGTAATAACGTTATTGACTGTCCACTTATATATTGAATATTTGAACCATTCCCGATTGTAAGAGAGGGTTGTCCACTTACAGGTAATACAATTGCATCCTGAGATTGTATTATCTGTGCATTAGCTAAATCAGCTATCAGGAGTGAACTAACTATTATTATAAAAAAACAAAAAGCCTTCATAACTACTTATAAATCATAATTGTTTGATCTGCATTTAGATTGACATTAGAAAAACCAGTTGGAGTTGACTGGGTGTTTCCTCCAACCTGAACCCTATATTCTCCATAAGGGGCATTACCTGATAAGGATCGCACATAAACGGAATAATTACCCGGAAGAATATTCAATTCCTGCTGTTGCATGCTACCACTAATAGGAAGTGAAAATGTATATGATTTATAAGCATTTTGAAGAACCATTTCATAGCCAGAAGATACTTGAGTATATAAGAATATAGTTGTATATCTGCAGTTTGCTGATTGTTCCGTTCTAACCCATCTTGTAGAGTTATATGTTGCACTCTTGGAATTGGTATCTTTTTGTTCTTCTTCTAAGAAACCTGTATATACACCATTTATAAGTTGACATCGAGTGATTCCTGTTCTTTTCCAATCTTCTATTGAACCATATTGTTGCCCATAGTTATAGTTTGATTCTGCAACTAGCTTCACTCCATAATTTAATGTCTCCCTACTCGTCTTAACTAATCTACCTGCATTATCATACTCATACTTGGAAAATAAATTATTATTATCCAAAATATAGTTTAATTCTCCGGTCCATGGATCATATACATAGGCCAAACTCGATGAGTTAAGGGGTTGGAAACGAAAGTCATCAAAATAAACCTCACCCGAAGTGGCGTTATTAACTGCACCGACTTCCAGAACAGCTCCAGTTGGTATTTGAGAACCAGGAATACGCAAATTAATGAGATACCAGTCTCCTGCTTTCTTTGAAGTAACATTAGAATATATAGGGGCTCCTCCGTTTATCTTGTAATACAAGGCTGAGGCTGCAGGAGCAGACGTTGTAAAGTTTTTCACCCAAACACTTGCTACATAATCTTTACCTACTATCAAATTAGGCGAGGAAATAGTGTAGATAAATCCCCTCTGCCCATTCATTGTTTTTAAGCTCTGCCTACCCGTATGAGCAATAGTATTTATGATTGTAGCATCTCCTTTTGAAACGTTCCCACTAAATTTGCCGTTGAGATCAGGAATTTCTTCTGCACCTGAAAAAGCAATTTCGTTATATTTTGCCGGCCCCCCTGAAACAATCACCTTTGAATTATTATGGCCAATTTTGGTAGTTGCTGAATTACCATTAATATCTATCCCCTCTAAGTCTTTTGAATATACATTATACAGGGTAATTTCTGAGCTTTTTACCCAATTACTACTATTATTAGCTCCGACAGAAAAATCAAACGCCAAAAAGTTCCCGATTGGAGTTAATCCATCTTTGGATGCTACACTATATAACCATTTGTAAGCACTTTGTTTGCGCCAAACGTTTCCAACAAGATTGTTTACACCATCTTGTTTTATAGAACTGCCAGCATTATCTCCTGTTAGCACTAAAACATTGTTACTCCAGGTTTGAACATTAGCTGAAACCAACCCTATCTTGTTATTATTTCCATCAACCTTAAAAGTATAATTAGTTGCTTCCTGAATCAACATGTTCTTATTTAGGATGTTCTTTACTTTTAATCCCATGTTAGAATTCGGATACTTTTTATAAGCAGGTGTTACCTCTGATAAAAATCTATTCCCGTAAGAATCTGTTGTAAGTGATTTTATAACAGTTCCACTATAAAAATCAAACGCTAAATTCTCACTAGTCGCTTTTGTGCCATTTTTATAGTCGATTATTGTTGTCCCAAGTGGGATTGAAGGATATTGCTCTCTTTGACTCATTATCATTAGTTCCTTTATAAATGAATTATTACCATTTACCAACCTCCTTGCATCTGCATATCGTTCTTGAATCAATCCTTGATAATTAAAAGCTCCTAATTTAGACTGATAGGATTCAACGTTACTTGCGAAACTTTTTGAAGACTCGTCATCATGTAAAAAATGATTAATTGTCTCATTCAACTTTTTGTCTTTATCATCATAATGAATTATTCTTTTTAAATTACCCACCCGTGTAGTATAATCGATCAATGAAATATTACGTGTATCAATTGAAGCACTTTGCGTAAACTGATATTCTTTAATACCTAACATATTTTCATTAAAAACTTCATATTGATAAGTTGACTTACCCAAAACCGGCCTCTTTTCTCCATCTTCTCCAATAACAAAATCTTTAACTGTCACATATTCATACATTACCCCGGGGGATGGAATTTCCCTGGCAATCGTCAATAATTTATGCATACTCTTATAAAGCACTTTCTTGTATGCATTTAATTCACTAATTGGCACATTAGGAAAATCATAAATAGGAAATGTTGTGGGTTCAAAAGATGTTACACCTGAACTTTGTGATGCATTTTTATTATATTCATATGAGGTAATATGTGTATTCTTCTGAATTGGATCACTTATACTAATGCTTTTGGTTCTAATTCCACCTCCATAAAATCTATTCCCATTTCCAATAAAAACGTTGCCTCCAATAGGACTCTTAGAATAAACGTTTCCGTAGCCATAGTCTCCTGATTCATACAAATTACCAAGTTCTGTTACTTCAATTGAGTTATCTGATACTGATTTAATGATCGCATTACTAATTGGATATGGTTCGTAAAAACCTGCTATATCTCCCCAAAGAGATGGAGTTACGTAACGCAAAAAAAGCAACTCTATTTTATTACCTGCCTTTAGTATGTTTCTTAAATCATATCCCCCATTATTAATTGTTAGTTTTAGACCAGAATTGCCCGGTCCAATATCAGAAATCGTAAAAGAGCTATTTTTAACAAGAACAGAATTATTGTAGTCATCAGATTCATAATCAATTTTGGTAATAGCACCTAAACTTGATCTTATTTGACGTAATGACCATACATCTGTATTTTGTGAAGAAATTGGAGTTGTTATTCTTGATATATTCTCATTATTCATTTGAATATAATCCGATTTATAAGCTCCCCACATATCATAAGCATCCTTATTATATGGAGGATTTTTTGTTTTTGTGGCAGAAATGTAACCTGAGATTGCACCAGGAAGCTTATCCAAGTACAAAACCTGATAAGTTGTTCCTGTATCTAATTTTAATATGGTACAGTAATAAAGGATGCCATTAACTGTGAATTTAATTATATCACCTATCTTTAAGTTATTGCCTGAAATCTGTATTGTTCCCTTTCTGTCTGATGCTTGAGGAACAGAAGAAACAGCGATCTGTCCCTTGTATTGATCTTCATCAGGATAATCATAGTTAAATATAATAGGGGGGGTTACGGCGGAGCCTCCTTTGCCTTTTAAATTTATAGACCTTAGAGTTAGTTTACCTGATTTAGGTGAGGTCAAACCAGTAGTCTGATTATAAATATCTCCATTAGGATCAAAACTATTTACGGTTTCCGGCAAGAGGGAGTAATCATGGTTAAAATCAATTACTCGTATAGACTTCTGCTCTACAGCATTTCCAAGTTTCGCAATATCAATTCCATCAATAACATTTTCATAGGTATGATTGTACAAAGCCCGATGTGATATATCAGAGGAATTAACAATTACAGATTGTTTGATTCCATCTAATCCGCAAATGTTATCTCCCCCTAAACTTTGATAATCTTCATTATTCAATAAAAAAATCTTACTTAGCCGTAAAGTTGCAATAGGAAGAACACTAAGTGTGAAATCAAAACCTCCAAATTCTGAATTTGTCACTCCTTTTCCATCTGTTCTTAATTGTTTGAGGAAAATGGCTGTATGCGATCTGGTTTTAATGGTATTAAGATAATATAGCTCTTTTTTCCCTGATGAAAAGCTTTTGAAATTTGGATCAATATCCCTGTGGCAACCCTCGCTTGGATTTCTCCAACAATAACCGTCAGCCCATTTACCATAATTAAAAGTTACCCAATAGCCCCAGTCTTCATCATCAGCCAATCCATTATTATTTCTGTCTACAAAATCAGGACCTGTTATAGCAGTTAAATACCATGTATATGCATAGGGCATATCTTTTGTTAATCTTGACCATTGTTCTCCTTTTGTTAGATTGGTATTTTTTATTGCTTCATCAAAACTATAAGCCGGCAATGCGTAGTGATAAGTAACCCCACTCGCATTTGTTATCATAAATCCTCCAATTTGTTGCTTGGCTGCAGATGTGTTAGTGGGCAAAACATTTTGTAGTCTTTTGAAACCTTGAGAATTAGTATTAATAAAACCTTTTGCCTTAGCACCAGCAGAGCTACCATCAACTATCTGTTCATTTGTGAACCATTCAATATGTTTTGAGCCAGCTAAATGATTAGTGGAATTATCATAACCTTCAATATCAGAAAGCTTTACAACACCATGATCTGCAAGAAATTTTTCATTATTGAATTTAAATGTGTTATCAAAATTTTCTGGAGTTTGTCTGTAAGAGTTTGAAAAATCATTAATAAAACGAAAATTAAGTCGATTATTTCCACCAAGCTTTGTTACATTAGTTTCATAAATTTTACTTTTATTCTGGGAAAACAAATAGCCCTGATATAAAAAAGGCCTAATGCTACCGCTAATTCCTTGTCCTGACACTGAATATTCATCAAACTCTGGAAAGGAGCCTCCTAATTGCAGGTCTGGATCTGGGCTAGAATTGACATCGTTATGATCAAAATCGACAAGTCTGTACATGTCGTATGCTTTCTCATTAAGATCAGTAACATTATTAAAAGATGTTTGAGGAAAGTACAAAACACCACTTGTTCGAACATTTACTGTTTCGTCTGACCAATAACGCATATAGTTATAACTAATACCTATACTTAGGCCAGGGAATGGCAGTGAAAAACCCCAGCTTGAAGATTCTGTTTGTATTCTTCCTGCATTTGCATTATAAACGCTTGAACTACCACTTCCAATAGATAATTTAGCTTTCCCTCCGGATGAGCTAATTGATGCATCTAAGACCGATACATTTGTAGTTTTTCCATTCTCATTGGTAGTTTGGTAGCTTACACCTCCGCCCGCATTAGAACTAACTGATTCAAAATTAGTGGAAAGACCAATATTAGCGCTTAGGCTTAAGCCTTCTTTAGACCCCTTCCCACTCTTAATGCTTAATCCAACACCTGCAAATGCATCTCCATAAGGACCTACGCCTACACTTGCACCTATCCCTAGTATTGAATTAGCCCCTCCTAAGCCTGTTCCTGCGCCAAACGAAAAACCTAATCCAAAACCCAAATATGTGTCTTGAGCAAAAGATAATCCAAATGATACAGAGGCTGGTCCTAAGCCAATTCCAACATCTACTCCAAGTGTTTTACGTGTTCCTCCATTCCAATAGTCTCTTTTTACATTTGGTACATCTGAAAAATCATCTGCATACCCATTCACAGTCCTATTAATAGCGCCAGGATTTAGGGTCCAACCCAAACCCACCCAACTCGCCTCCTCATTCGGCTGTATACCTCCATGATAAGACAATGAAAGAGGGTAGCCTCCTTCCGGACCTGGAACTTCTAACAATGGAATATTATAAGCTAAATCACCTGTTAATAAATTCACCATATCGGTGGTGTCTACCGGTTCAAAACTGGTAGCTTCTGGTGCTGTTGGCCCTGCTGTTAAAGCATAGGAAACATGAGGTGCCACTATTTCAAAAACAATGTTTATAAGGAAGAACATGGCTATCGCCTTCCTCAACTTGGTTAGTTTGATCATAATTTGGTACAATGCTAATTATGGTAGATGTTATCTTTTTAAATATTGCGCTGTTGCTAATTCAGGAACTGCGTTCAGGTCCTTTCGTTTAAATTCAAAATGAAGCAATCCTGTCCCTATTCCGAACTCATCCAAGTTAAAACTCACTTCTTTCGATTCTTTTAACTTTTCCTTGGAAAAGGCAAACATTAATGCGTTACCTCCGCTCATTCCGTATGTCCGGTCAAAGGTGTAATCCACCATCTCCAGGGTATCTCTTGAAGAAGTGGTCAGGCTTATATATTGTCCCATGCTGAAGGACAGCGTTTGAAGCAAGGCACTATAGTCACTAAAGTTTCCCTGGCTGTGCAGCACTTCCTTGTCATTTTTTGAGAGGTTCAGGATAAAGTAATAGTGATTGCTGTATTTGCGTTTTAAGGAATCAATTAATGCTTCACTGGCTGGTTGCCCATTTAATTCCTGGGCTATTAATAAACCAGCTGGCCGGAACATCACCTTTACATCCAGGCCTTTGACTTGTTGTTCTTTGATCAAGCCATTATCTGCATCACTTACATAAGCTTGTAATTGTTGTTCATCAAATGGATGTCGGGTGCAACTAAAAAACAGAAGTATCGAAAGGCCGATTAGGTAGCATCTCTTTCGCATTACTTGGTTGGTTTTGAGTATTCGTTATTTAGCTCTTCCACCACTTTTTCCGTGATATCCATACCTTCACTTGCATAGGCAATGTTTCCGGTTTGGTTGGCCACTAATATAATTTTGTAATTGTGTTTTTTACCGTAACGTTCTAAAAATGAATTAACTTGAGAGATTACTTTTTGAGTTAAACGTGTATTTTCTTCTCCCGCAGTTTGTTGCAAGGCCTGCTGATAATCGTTTAACTGTTTTTGTTTGGTACGGATCAGCTCCTGGGCCATTTGCTTTTCACTGGCACTCATTGAACCTGCAGCACGTTCGTACTTTTTGATCTGGTTTTGCACGTCCACCATCAAGGTGTCCACGTTGGCTTTCCACGTAGTTGCTTTCTTTTCGTATTCACCCCGCGCATCCGTCATAGCTTTATAGCCATTCAACAATTTGGCTGAATCTACGTAGGCAATTTTTTCGTTATGGAAAAAAAAGAAGTAAAAAAGAATTAGAAAAAGACATACTGAAATTCCATTGAAAATAGCTTGAAGGTTTTTTTTCATATAATAAAGGTCTATTAAGTAGATTCCGTGCAAAGCTATAACATGATAATAATACCTACTATCCCTAAAAATCATATAAGTATTTAAATAGTTTACTTATTTCTTGAGGCAGGGTTAAACCATTACCTCACCAATAAGCATATTGAACAATTTTATATTAAATCAATATTCCAAAAAAACATACGACCACCTAATTTGCGTATCATCGAGCATCCATCTTTCTGTATCAATCATGTTGAAAATTCGACAGAAACGAACCTCTTAGTATATTGCGGCCAAATCCTTGCGATACATGAAGAAAATATACTTATCCGCTTCGTTCTTTTTAATTCCTTTTATTTCATCAGCCCAGAAACTGGATTCTCTAAGCGTTGAGAAAATTATGCGCGATCCTAAATGGATTGGGGTTTCACCTTCTAATATCAGCTGGAGTGATGACAGTAAAACGGTTTATTTTAACTGGAACCCGGATAAAAACAAAGCCGATTCATTGTATGCAGTTACAGTAGGCGGCACTCAAACAGAAAAGGTTAATTCAACGGCTCGCCGGGCATTGGTAAAACTTAGTACTATCAATAAAAGCCGAACACTAAAGGTATTTGAGAAATATGGAGATCTGTTTCTTACTGATCTGAAAACAGGCATTACTCGCCAGTTGACCAATACAACTGATATTGAGGCATTCCCTTCATTTTCAGAAGATGAACAAAAGGTTGTTTTCAGAAAAGGGAACGACTTGTTTAGCATTTCCATTAATAATGGAGAACTAATTCAGCTTACAAGTTTTTTAAGAGGATCAAAAATTCGTGATTCTAAATTGAATGATCAGGATCAATGGTTAAAAGATGATAAGCTATCGGCGTTTATGGTTTTACAGCAACGTAAGGAAATGCGTGATGCAACAACCAAAGCTCGCAAGGCTGATCAGCCGAAACGTCTAAAGGAAATCTACCTGGAAGGAAGAACTGTCGATAATTTAGTCATTAGTCCCGATGAACAGTACATTACGTTCAATTTGGTCAATGATGAAGATGGAAAAAATACAATTGTCCCAAATTACGTAACAGAATCAGGGTACACGGAAGATATTCATACACGTTCTAAAGTTGGAGGTACGCAGTCTACCTCAGAGTTTTTCATTTTTGATAAAAAATGTGATTCTGTATACTCCGTTTCTTCATTACAACTTCCTGGTATTTATGATTTGCCAGATTATTTAAAAGATTATCCGGCAGAAAAAAAAGCTCGTGAAAAAAGTAAGGAAGCACGAGAAGTTACTTTCTACGGACCTTATTGGAGCGAGGATGGTAAAAATGCCTTCGTGACAGCCTATTCTATCGACAATAAAGACCGTTGGATCTTGAGTTTGGAGGCTAAAGAAGGGAAATTAAAACTGATAGATCGTCAGCGGGATAATGCATGGATTGGAGGCCCGGGAATTGACAGTTGGGATGCTAAGAACAATATTGGATGGATTGACAATGAAACGGTGTTCTTTCAAAGTGAAGCAACAGGATTTTCCCATCTATACACGTTCAATATTGTTTCAGGTAAGAAGCAACAATTGACACAGGGAAACTGGGAAGTACAAACAGTTAAGCTATCGACTAATAAAAAGACCTTCTACTTTACTGCCAACATGGAACATCCGGGAGTAAAAGATTTTTACCGATTACCAGTGTCAGGAGGAGCACCTGAAAAGCTTACAACAATGAAGGGGGCTAACGAGGTAACACTTTCTCCGGATGAAAAATGGTTGGCTATCAGATTTTCTTTTATCAATAAACCTTGGGAATTATATTTGCAGGAAAATAAATCCGGTGCTACGCCTCAGCAAATCACCAATTCTGTTTCCGAGGAGTTTAAATCGTATCAATGGCGCACTCCGGAGGTTATCAGCTTTAAAAACAGATCAGGCAATGAAGTTTTTGCTCGTTTGTACAAACCTTTAAATGCTAACCCCAACAAGCCTGCCGTAATTTTTGTTCACGGTGCTGGTTATTTACAAAATGCTCATTACTGGTGGAGCCAGTATTTTCGCGAATATATGTTCCATAACCTATTAGCTGATAAAGGTTATACAGTTTTAGACATAGATTACCAGGGAAGTTCTGGTTATGGTCGTAATTGTCGTACTAACATTTATCGTCATATGGGCGGGGCTGATCTTAATGATCAGGTAGATGGGGCCAAGCTTTTGGTAGAGAAATATGGTGTAAATCCTAAAGCTATTGGGATATACGGTGGTTCATATGGTGGTTTTATGACACTGATGGCCCTGTTTACGCAGCCTGAGGTTTTCAAAGCAGGAGCAGCTTTACGTTCAGTTACTGACTGGGCTAATTATAACCACGGTTATACGGCAAACATCCTGAATGAACCGGCATATGATAGCATTGCTTATAAGCGGAGTTCTCCGATTTACTTTGCAAACGGATTAAAAGGTCATTTGTTGATGTGCCATGGAATGGTGGATGTAAACGTACACTTCCAGGATATTATTCAGCTTTCGCAGCGATTGATCGAACTGAAAAAGGACAACTGGGAATTAGCCGTATATCCAATGGAAGATCACGCTTTTGTTGAACCCAGCAGCTGGACAGATGAATATAAACGAATTTTTAAATTATTTGAACAGCAACTAAAACATTAATAATTGTTGTACGTTCATTAGTCATTACTACTATAAAACTAAGAATCTATTTTAATCGATGAAGAAAGTAAGTGTTGCAATAATCACCTTTATTGCCTTAGCGACAAGCGCTCTTGCACAGTCAAAAGACAGCATGCAAGTAATTCCAATCGACAAAAGTCCGGCCGATATTGTTTACTACCCGAGTCGCGCAGCTTTTGACAGAAACGAAGATAAAACTCCAAACATCCGTGTAGTATACTCTCGCCCTCAAAAAAACGGCCGTGAAATTTTCGGCAAACTAGAAGATTATGGTAAAGTTTGGAGAACCGGTGCAAATGAGTGTACAGAGATTAAGTTTTATCAGGATGTACAGGTAGGTGACAAAACAATTAAAGCCGGATCCTATTCATTGTTTACAATTCCTAACAAAGAAAAATGGACGATCATCCTTAATAGTGTTACCGATAAATGGGGGGCTTACTTTTACGACAAAGCCAAAGATGTATTAAGATTTGACGTTCCTGTTAAAACGCCTATTAATCCAATTGAAGCATTTACCATCTTGTTTAAAGATGATACAAATAAAAATATCAGGATGATTATGGGATGGGACACCAGCTACGTTGAAGTTCCTTTCAAAGTGCTAAAAAGTAAAAACTCTTTATAAAACAAAAAACGTCTGCCTTACTAACCAAGGCAGACGTTTTTATTTTATCTGTATCAATCAATTATCTTGATTTCATCTGTATTACTGTTCCTCGTTCACCTCTGTCTTCCACCCAAAAATCTATTTCACTCAACTTCTTGATGGTATAAATATGTATTTCTGTATTAAACCTTGTTTGCAAGGTGCTATCATTTAACAATGCCCACTCCCCGTCACTTGCCGAAACACAATTCACCTCATTTACAGCACAAACCCGATAATATCGCATGTTATCCAAAAAAACATGCATTCTGCCTGGCAATTGGGTTGTTTGTCCGTCTTTAATTGCTTTAATTTCTACCCAAGAACGAGCTATTTGTTTATAACGAATATCTTCATTGCCTGAATCCACACATCCTGCTACAATCAATGCCAATACCGATATTCCTAATAGCCACCTATTTACAAATTTCATTATGCTATATTTTTCAAACTTCTACGGCTCAACAATTTATCCGCAAAAATAAGTAATAAAACAGCATCGATCATTAAAAAGCTACGCCAAAAAACTTTATTATTCAATAATGAATCAACTTGAGAATCAACTGCCTGTTGCACCTGATTAGAGGTGGCCATGAATTGAGCTGAAGGTTCTGCCGGAGCATTCCAAATAGTGAAGAATAACAATCCAATGATAATTGCAGAAAAAACAGCAGCTATACCGTAGATTATTTTACGATTTACCAGCGTTTTTAACGCTTCAGGCTTCCCCATTTCTGTGCGAAACTGAGCCATTACATTGGCTGTAAAGTTTGCAGAAGGGGTATCAAGCTGCATTGAAGCAAGAGAGCTGTTAATTGCTTTTATCTCGTCATACTTTTGCTTCAACCCAGGATTCAATGCAATAACTTGCATCAATTCACTTGCAAGAGGTTCTTCAATTAAACCATCGGCAAGGTCCCATAGTTGTTCTTCCGTAATCTGATTCATAATAAATCCTTTCCTATCTTATCTCCTTACTATAAAACTCAAAGATACTGTGTTTGTTGTAAAGAGCACTCGCTTTATTTATAATGTTGCCTTATAGCAATTCATTTACTTCGTGTTTTAATAAGAGCTCCAACTGAACTTTTAATCGTTGGCGGGCCCTATGCAGCTTCACTTTAACCGTATTAGCCGGCAATCCTACCACGGCAGCAATTTCTTCAAGTGATTGTTCATGCAAGTAAAACAGAGTAATAATTACACCATCATCCGGCAATAACTTTTCAATTGCTTGTTTTAAGTATTCACTCCTTATTTTATTTTCAATCAAACTGCTGCTCTCCTCCGATGCAAAATCACCAACAACGATCGGATGTTCTTCGTCGTCAAGAGAATCAGTTTCAAGTTTACCCTTTCTTAATTTACTCATTGCAGTTGTATATACAATAGAATACAGCCATGTAGTAAACTTTGAAGTACGCTGAAATGAAGCTAATGATCTGAACGCTTTAAGAAAACTATCTTGTGCAATTTCTTCAGCATCTTCACGGCTCTTGGTAAAACGCAAAGCCAGGGTAAATGCATAACGCTGATGCCTGTTTAACAAATCAACATAAGCACCCTGATTGCCATTTAAGGCCAGGTCGATTAACTCTATATTCGATAATTGTTTCAGCATTTTAAACTATGACGCTGTTTAAATTGACAAGGTTACACTAATTTACACTAAAAAAGTGGGTAGTTTAACACTATAAGTAGTATTGATTTAATACTGAAAGTTAATATATTTTAACAATACACAATTATTTAAAATAAAATTTAATTTAGAGGTGATTGATTTTCATCAATACTTGTATATTGAGGCATTCAAAAAAAATTCGACTTAGGTGTAACCTGTTCGAAGAAGTCGTAGTCATAGTTAACAGATCGCTTGCAACACGATTATTTAATTAACTAACGATTGTTTAACGAATAAAAAATAAAAGTCATGGAAGGCATATTAGTTCCAATTTTAATTTCACTTGGTGCATTTTTAATGGTATTCGGCTTAAGATACCTTGAGAATAAAGAAAGAATGGCAATGATCGAACGCGGAATAGATCCGGGGATTCGTAAAAAAACAAGCCCGTCAGGCGCTTTAAAATGGGGTCTATTATTTATAGGTGTTGGAACCGGATTGATATTAGCCTTAATATTTACGGAATATATTTTTGTTGGAATGGACGAGGATAATCAGGTAGCGGTATATTTCGGAATGATCTTTATCTGCGGAGGTTTAGGTTTAATGGCCTCACACAACAGAACAAAAAAAGAGATTGAAGAAGAAAAAAAATACGAACATCAATCAATAAACCTATAACCTGGTTATTACACCTACAAAACATAAATAAGGCCTAAGCTTTTAGTCGAGCTTAGGCCTTTATTTTTTCTATTAAAACTATACTTTCCCTAAAGGAACAACCATAGTTGTTAAGCGACTTATACAATTCATCTTTCCTGCATCATTAAACATCTTAATCTCCCACACATGAAGTGTCGGCCCTAGTTTTATCGGACTGCAAATACCGGTTACTAATCCACTTCTAACTGCTCTAAGGTGATTGGCATTAATTTCCAATCCTACAGCTGTAAACTTGTCTGAATTAATACAAAGATTTGATGCCACACTCCCTAATGTTTCTGCTAATACAACAGAAGCTCCTCCATGCAAAATTCCATATGGCTGATGAGTTCGTTCATTAACAGGCATTGTTCCTTTAATAAAATCTTCTCCTATCTCTGTAAAATTAATATCCAGTAATGCCCCAAGATGCTTGGAATGATTATATCGATTATTTATTTCTTCTAGCGTGAATGATTTAGTCCAGATCATAAATTTATTTTTTGGTGCCTAAAAATAGAACTTATTAAGGTTCTTATTGAACTTTTTCATCAATGGATTATTAGTTACGCATCCTTGGAGAATAAAACCTTGACGCATAAAAAAGATAATTTTAGGATAGTAGGCACCAATAGGCATTGCGGCCTTCGTTAATGATCAACATAAAAACCTTGGGAAACGGTAAAATGGCGGGTCTGAAAAAATATCTTAGAAAATAGTATGTGTAGCAGAAACGATTCGATACATCAACTAACTTATTTCAGGACGGAACATTACTATTAAAAAGAACGGCGCTAATGAAACTATTAGCGCCGTTTTTAAATTATGCTTTTTTAACCTCTTTTGTCCATGAATCTTTCAGGGTAACAGTACGGTTAAATACTAAATGCTCAGGAGTTGAATCTACATCCATAACAAAATATCCTTTTCGAATGAACTGGAATCTGTGCTCAGGATTAAAGTCATTGGCTAAAGCAGGCTCAATATAAGCTTCTTTAATCACCTGTAAACTTTCAGGATTAATGTAATCTTTAAAATCACCTTCTTCGTTAGCTGGATTCTCTACTTTAAATAAGCGTTCATACAAACGTACTTCCGCCGTTTTCGCATGTGGAACACTTACCCAGTGGATGGTGCCTTTAACGTTAATACCACTTGTATCATTGCCCGATTTGGAATCTGGAGCATAAGTACAATGAATTTCTGTTACATTACCCTCTGCATCCTTTACAAAATCAGTGCAGGTTACGATGTAGGCATGTTTTAAACGAGTTGAAAGCCCTGGACCCAAGCGGAAGAATTTTTTCGGAGGATTTTCCATAAAATCTTCACGTTCAATCCAAAGTTCACGACTGAAAGGCAATTCACGAGAACCTTCTCCTCCTTCAACTTCCGGATTGTTTTCTCCTTCAAGCACCTCCACCTGACCCTCCGGATAATTCGTAATCACCATCTTAATCGGATCAAGAACAGCCATACGACGCCATGAGGTTTTATTCAGATCTTCTCGTATACAAAACTCCAATAAACTTACATCGATTATATTCTCACGTTTTTGGATACCAATTCGATCACAAAACTCGCGAATTGACGCAGAGGTATAACCACGACGACGCAAGCCACTAATCGTAGGCATACGCGGATCATCCCAACTGGTTACATAGCCTTCGTTTACCAATTGCAACAACTTACGCTTGCTCATAACTGTATAAGTCATGTTTAAGCGGGAGAATTCATATTGTTTTGATGGAAAAATCGAAAGATTTTCAATAAACCAATCGTACAACGGACGGTGCGGAATAAACTCAAGTGTACAAATTGAATGAGTAATCTCTTCAATTGAATCACTTTGTCCATGTGCAAAGTCATACATCGGATAAATACACCATTTATCACCTGTGCGATGGTGGTGAGCATGCTTAATACGATAGATGATTGGATCGCGCATGTGCATATTAGGAGATGCCAAATCAACTTTAGCCCTCAACACTTTCTCTCCATCCTTATATTTCCCTTCTTTCATTTCTTCAAACAAACGAAGGTTTTCTTCTACAGATCTGTCGCGATAAGGACTAGGCGTTCCGGGCTCAGTTGGGTTACCTTTTTGCGCTGCAATTTCTTCCGATGTTGAATCATCAACATAAGCCAATCCTTTTTTGATTAGTGCTACTGCAAAATCATATAATTTATCAAAGTAATCGGAAGTGTATAACTCTTCTGCCCATTCGAAACCCAACCATTGAATATCTTTTTTTATACTTTCAACGTATTCGGTATCTTCTGTTACAGGATTAGTATCATCAAAACGAAGATTGGTCTTACCCTTATACTTTTTTGCCAGGCTAAAATTCAGACAGATAGATTTAGCATGACCAATATGTAAATAACCATTAGGTTCAGGAGGGAAACGTGTTAAAACACGTCCGTCATGTTTACCGTCGGTAATATCCTTTTCAATAATCTCTTCTAAAAAATTAAGCGATCGTTCTTCACTCATATAGTATCTTCAAAAAAATAAAATGCAAATATAGCCAGTTCCCACCTGATTTTTTTGTGAGAGGAGCAGAAAATCAGTTAATAATCAGGTAAAACACCAAAATTACCTAGTGTTTTTTACATCAGCAACAACAGCTTCCTGATCTTCAAGTAAAAATACCTCTGCATCACTTAGCGTTAATTCATTAATTAACCTGTCTTTTGACGGACGAAGCAGCAAATAGGACGCAATAACACCTATAGTCACACCAATAAAAAATAACTGATGAGTGAGTAAATAAAACATAGATGAAAATAAAGAAATAAATTCTGCTATTGCCCATTGAACAATCAACAGACTTCTGTAGTTGTTCAGCTTTTCTTTTATTGATTCCATGTTTTTAATGGTTTCAAGACGACGAGGTTTCCAAAAAAGTTTGATGAAAACCGCTATTAAAAACAAAACACCAATGATAGCATAATAAACTGGCGGATTTTCTAATCGCTCCATTTGTTCCGGAGTCGTAGTTATAAAAAGTACAGCTATCATGAACAAGGTCATACCGCTCATAATAGCATAAAAAATAATTGAAATACTCCTTAAATATTGTTTCCCATTTTGATTTTTTCGCTCCATAAGGCTTCAGTTATAAGCTTAAATAAAACGCCAAATCTATAAAACATGACTTTATAATTTTGCACTTTGAGGCTCATATTATTCAATTTCACAATCTTCCTGTAAAAAATTACATTTGTAACCATTGCTCAAGCCAAGCTTAGCGCTGACCACCAATCAAAATGAATAGACCAATACGTGTATTAGTAGCCAAGTGCGGCCTAGATGGCCATGATCGTGGCGCCAAAATAATTGCAACATCCCTTCGCGACGCCGGAATGGAGGTTATCTATACCGGCCTGCGCCAAACTCCCGAAATGATTGTTAATACTGCCCTACAAGAAGATGTCGACGCCATTGGCATCAGTATTTTATCGGGTGCACACATGACCGTGTTTCCTAAGATCATGAAGCTGATGAAAGAAAAACAGTTGGATGATGTGTTGCTGACAGGGGGAGGAATTATACCGGAAGAGGATATGAGACAATTGCATGAGATGGGTGTAGGCACGTTATTTCCGCCGGGAACTACCACATCTGAAATTGTTAATTACATAACTGACTGGACTAAAACGCATCGTAGCTTTTAATTCCTTGTCATTTACACTTTTATACTAAATCCGATGAATACGATTAAAACAGAGGTAAAAAACCGCATCTTATACATTACAATTGACCGTGCAACGAAATTAAACGCCCTAAATAAAGAAACACTTGCCGACTTAAGCAGCATAGTTAAAAGTCTTTACACTGACGAGTCTGTCGGTGGTGCGATAATTACCGGAGACGGGCCAAAAGCATTTGTTGCCGGAGCGGATATTTCTGAATTTTCAAGTTTTTCAATTGAACAGGGCCAACAATTAGCTGCAAATGGCCATGAATCAGTATTTGATTTAATTGAAAATTCGCCTAAACCAGTCATTGCCGCAATTAATGGCTTTGCACTTGGCGGAGGATTAGAATTGGCAATGGCTTGTCATTTGCGTATTGCTAGTGATAATGCAAAATTAGGGTTGCCGGAAGTTACCTTAGGCTTAATCCCTGGTTATGGAGGAACTCAACGTTTAACACAACTAGTGGGGAAAGCTAAAGCATTAGAAATGATTTTAACCGCTGATATGATCACTGCTGATGAAGCTAAAACATTGGGGTTGGTAAATCACGTGACTACCCAGGATGAATTGATAGCCAAATGTGAGGAGTTGCTAACAAAAATGTTAAGTAGAGCGCCATTAGCTATTGGAGCAGCCATTTCAGTAATCAATGATTTCTATCATAAAGATAAAAACGGCTTTAAAGCTGAAATTGAAGCATTTGGAAAACTATTTGGAACTGAAGACTTTAAAGAGGGAACCCAATCCTTTTTAGAAAAACGTAAAGCTAATTTTACAGGAAAATAAACATTAGATATAAGTTGAATTGCTAAATTCGCCCTGCATTTAGAAATGGATGGCGCAGTTTAGCAATTCTTTTATCATGTGAATTGTTAGGCTGATCATACCGGTTGGCTTATCTCATTTCTACACGTCTATTTAAATAAAGCTCTTCACAGAGCATTTTATCTGTAAAAAAGTAAAAACTAAAACAAAAACAGTCTTATGAAACGTATTTTCGTATTAGCTGCAGTATTATTTATTGCATTAACAGCTTCTAAAAACGTAAACGCTCAAGCTCCAGCTGGCAAAAAATTATTAAACATTGCATTTGAATCAGGTTTCCCTATTGGTGATGCTAAGGATGTTTATTCAGTTGTTTTAGGAGGATCTCTTCAAGCTGAATTCCCTATCTCTGAAAAATTCTCTGTAACCGGTACTGCTGGTTATTCATCATTCCAACCAAAATCAGAATTTAAGGATATTTTGGATGGCTATGGTTTTGTTCCTGTAAAAGTTGGTGGTAAATATTACTTCGGAAGTAACTTCTACGGTATTGGTGAATTAGGTGCTGCTTTCGGAACTGGCGAAGGTGCTTCAACTGCTTTTGTTTATGCTCCAGGCATCGGTTATTCATTCCCTGTTGCTGACAACAAATTTGTAGATGTATCTGCACGCTACGAAGGTCATTCAGTTGAGGGTGGAAGTATGTCATTCTTCGGACTACGTTTCGCGTATTCTTTCGGTTTCTAATAACCCGATCAATTAGGATATTTATTATCCCGTCTCGGTTAGCCGGGACGGGATTTTTTTATCTATCTAAATATTAGAACACTACCTTCTTTAAAATCCAACAAATAGGCTTTAAGGGCCTTTTCACCATCTTGCTCTGTTGTTTTTTTCCTATCTTGTGACTTTAATAGTCAGTAATAAGATTGACTGCAAGGCAAAGGTTGCTTTTGCAAACAAGATGAAATCAATCAATAAAGTATGAAAAATAAAGATGAAATCGTGGCCAATTGGCTACCACGCTACACAGGTACCGAACTGAAAGACTTTGGTGAATATATCCTCCTTACAAACTTCAATAATTATGTACGACTCTTTGCTGAATGGGAAGGTGTTGAGTTAAGAGGTCAGGACAAACCGATGTTAAATGCCACTTCAAGGGATATTACTATTATTAACTTCGGTATGGGAAGCCCTAATGCTGCCCTTATTATGGATTTGCTCTCTGCCATTAAGCCAAAAGCTTCTTTGTTTTTAGGTAAATGTGGCGGATTAAAAAAGAAAAATGAATTAGGGGATCTGGTATTGCCAATTGCAGCAATAAGAGGAGAAGGAACATCAAACGATTATTTTCCTGCAGAAGTTCCTGCTTTACCGGCTTTTGCCTTGCAGAAAGCGGTGTCGACAACCATAAGGGAGCATAATCGTGATTACTGGACCGGAACTGTTTACACCACAAACAGGAGAGTGTGGGAACATGATGATGAGTTTAAAGACTACTTGCGTTTGATAAGGAGTATGGCCATCGACATGGAAACCGCCACATTGTTTTCTGCCGGATTTTCTAATCAAATACCAATTGGAGCGCTACTTTTAGTTTCAGACCAACCGATGATTGCAACTGGAGTAAAAACCGCCGAAAGTGACAAAAAGGTAACAGAAGCTTTTGTAGAACAACATTTACGAATAGGGATTGACTCTCTGTATCAGCTGATCAATAAAGGGAATACGATCAAGCATCTCCGATTTGAAGATTATTGATGCCATAGGTCTATGGAATTGTAAATTCTTCCATGGACCAACACCAACCTCTTTCTTTAGTTAATCATCGTCAATCATCGTCAATCATCTATACCCTAATCAATAGAACAACTTCCTTAAATATTGTATTCCTTACAACATTTATTTTTTGGTTTAAGCTTTGCATTAACTAAGGTTAATGGATAAGTTGAGACAAAAGATACTTATAGTAGATGATGAGCAGGATATTTGTCGGTTACTTGAGTTTGTACTGGTAAAAAATGGCTACGAGGTCCGCTATGTACATACTTTAAGTGATGGACTAACAACCTTGACTTCTGATAGTCCTACTATAATTTTCTTAGATATAAACCTACCGGATGGTTCAGGTTTAGATGCATTACCTGCTATAAAATCATCTCATCCACAAAGTACAATTATTAGTATTAGCGCTCTTGATGCAAAAGAAAAGGCTTTAGCAAACGGAGCAAGTTATTTTATAGGGAAACCATTTACAATAAATGAAATAAACTCAATTGTTAACAGTATTGTGCATTGATTTTTACAACAAGCTTAAAAGTGTGGAAAAAAATACCCAATTTAGCTGTATAAAGATTTTCACATGCTGCAACCAGATTTGTGACAAATAATATCGAAAAAGGCATGAAAAATATTCTTATCATCGACGACGAGGTAAACATTGGTTTATTATTGACTCGTTTTTTAACCAAACACGGCTTTAATGTTGAAACGGCAACCAGTGGGGCTAAAGCTATGGACTTGCTAAACATCAACAAGTATGATTTGGTTCTATGCGATTACCGCCTTGAAGATACAGATGGACGTGAAATGCTTGACAAAATACTTGCAATTCATCCTCAAACGGTAGTAATTATTATTACAGGATATTCTGATGTAAAAATTGCCGTAGAAATGGTTAAGAATGGAGCTTATGATTATATTTCAAAACCATTATATCCAGATGAAATCTTAAACACGATTAATAAAGCACTTGAAACCGCTCAGGTTCGTAAAGAAGAAACCGTGGCAACAGTGGCCGAAGAAAACGGCGCACGCAAAACACCTAAAGCAGGCAAAGCGATTGAAGGAAACTTATTGACCAAAAACTACATTTTAGGCGAATGTGAATCAGCCAGAGAACTGTATCGTCAGATCAGCCTGGTAGCACCAACAAATTATAGTGTTATTTTATTTGGTGAAAGTGGAACCGGAAAAGAGTCTGTTGCAAACATGATTCATCAGAATACTCCACGAAAAGATAAACCTTTTATACCGCTTGATTGTGGATCATTATCAAAAGAATTAGCAGGTAGTGAACTATTTGGGCATGAAAAAGGTTCTTTCACAGGAGCTTTGGGACAAAAAATCGGTCATTTTGAGATGGCAAATGGTGGGACGCTCTTTTTGGATGAAGTAGCCAACTTATCCTATGATATCCAGGTTTCTTTACTTCGTGTAATACAGGAGCGAAAAGTAAAACGCATTGGGGGTAATAAAGAAATCGATCTGGATGTTCGCATTTTAGTTGCTTCAAATGAGAACTTATGGGAAGCAGTTCAAAAAGGACGATTCCGGGAAGATCTTTATCACCGATTTAATGAATTTAGCATACATATTCCTCCTCTAAGAACACGTCATGGAGATTTAATGCTTTTTGCTGAGCACTTCTTGAAACAAACCAGTAATGAATTAAATAAACATATTTTAGGATTCTCGCCGGATGTTATTCGTTATTTTACCCGTTACAGTTGGCCGGGAAATATCCGTGAATTAAAAAATGTGGTAAGAAGAGCGGCTCTATTAACTGAAGACGGACGTGAAATAGAAACCCGTTCATTGCCTTTAGAATTACTTGAGTTAAACGCGTCGGTTACTTCAAGCTTTAGCGAACCACATTTTGAAGAGGCAACACGTGTAATTTCGTATAACCGTAATGATTTAAAATCGGCAGCGCAAGAAGCCGAGTTAGACACGATCATGAAGGTTTTACGTGAAGTTAATTTTAATAAAACAAAAGCGGCAGCAATCTTAAATATAGACCGAAAAACGCTCTATAATAAAATGAAAGCAATGAAGCTTAACTAAAAAAGTTTGTGAAAAATAGTTTCAGTAGGATTTTTGGTAATTATGAGTTACCCAAACAATTTATTTGGTCAACTCTTGTACTTTGCGTTCTCCCTAGCTTTTTAAATCTTTTAGGCGTTGATTTTGGGATGCATGATCGCATTCTGGACATTGCACGTTTAGATACTCTTAATTACGAAAGCCAACAGAACCTGATATACAGCGCACTTGCAGGTAGGTTTATTCACATAATACTGGTTAGCATGGCCATAGCCATTGCTTTTTTAACTGTAATATTAGCTTTTGTTGATTATAGCATTAAAAGAGATATAACAACCCCTATTGTTGGGGTTGCTTTATTTTGTGCTGGCCTATTTGATGTGTTCCATATATTGTCGGCCACACAATTAATGTCAATTACTACCGAACTGGTCGATATCTCGTCCTTTACATGGTTATTAAGTAGTGGTTATCACGCTATTATTCTCATCATCGGTACAGGGATGTTTTTAATAATGCGTGGTGTAGGCAAAACTAACGATGAATCTTCAAATACACGTTTTGTAACATTTATCAGCCTCATATTTATCCTGCTTACATTTTTAACCATTAATGTACTTTTAAATATGAAACGTTTGCCTGTTTCAGCAATGAGCGGCAAGTTTTACACGCACCCAGCCGATGGAGTTCCTTTATTACTTTACTTCATCGCATTAGTGTTTGTATTTCCAAAGTTTTATGAACGCTATCCTTCCAAGTTCTCTCTTACTCTTATATTGAGTTTGTTCCCTGCCATATTTACACAATTACATATGGCCTTTAGTTCACAGGTGTTTGACAATCATTTTATGATAGCCCATTTCATGAAGCTAGTAACATATGTTATTCCGTTTTGTGGGTTAGGCCTAAACTACCTGGAAACACTCCGAAACGAAAAGCAAATGGTAAGTAGTTTACACCAGGTAGCCGAGGAACGAAAAAAAGCAGAAGAATTAATCAGCGGAGTATTAAACAGTTCAACCTATGGCATTATCGCATTTGAATCGATTCGTAATATTGATGGAAAACTGATTGATTTCAGAGCAATTGTAACTAATCCTGTTGCTGAATATTTACTTCGTAAACTATATAAATATCCCTTTGAAGGAGAATTAAGAGGACGCACACTTACAGAAATATTTTTCAGCCCCGATGATTCAGAACTTTTCCCCGAATATATTAAAGTTGTAGAAACCGACTCACTTTTTGAAAGTCAGCATTTTTCAACAACCTTAAAACGATGGTTTTATATCAATGCGGTTAAGTATCGTGATGGTTTTGTAATCGTGTTCGACGATATAACTGAAATTAAGGAAAACGAGATTGAACTGAAAGAAAGTAAAAACTTTATTGAGAAAATTGCCAATAATACACCTACAGGTATTATGGTGATCGATATAAATAATCTCAAACCTATTTACTGCAACAAAGAACTTCCACAAATATTAGGTGTTAATGAGCTAGATCTTTACAATGCTGATGAAAATGTTGTACGCTCAATAATCAACCCAGATAATCTTTCAAGTTTCGAAGATTATACAGGACGTTTATTTAATATCGCAGAAGGCCAGGTTGTAGAAAATGAATATCGATTTAAACATCGTTCGGGTGAATGGCGTTGGTTGTACTCTCGCCAGGTAGTTTTCAAAACAGATACGGAAGGTAACACAACACAGGTTTTAAGTGTAGTGCAAGATATAACTGAGCGAAAACTTAACCAGGCTAAAATTTTAAAGAGTGAACATAAATACCGTAGCTTATTTGAGCAGTCGCGTGATGTTATTTTCATTATTAACCGTGATGGCGATGTGATCGACATTAATCAATCAGCGGTAGGGCTATTAGGTAAAAGCCTTGGAGAATTGAAAGTATTAAACCTTAGTTCATTCTTTTACCTGAAAACTGACTGGCTAGATTTTCAGCAACAACTCACGCAACGTGGAAGTGTTTCCGATATGGAGGTTATACTCACCAAACCGGACGGTCAACGTATCTATGCATTAATCACTGCATCTGCTCAATATGATAACGAAGGTAGATCCATTTTCTTCCAGGGGATTATACATGACATAACGGATCTTAAGCGCACCGAACAAGCACGTTTATTATCTCAAAAATTAGATGCAACTGAACGGGTTGCACGCACAATTGCTCATGAAGTAAGAAATCCGTTAACCAATGTTAATCTTGCCCTCGAGCAGTTAAAACTGGAAATAAGTACCGATGACGATGCGTATGAATTTTACTTTGACATTATTCAGCGAAATTGCAAACGAATAAATGTGCTTATTACTCAATTATTGAATAGTACACGCGCTGAGTATCTTGAACTAAAAGACCGTGCCCTAAATAAACTCATTGATGAAACACTTGAATTAGCAATAGACCGTATTCAGCTTAATGAAATAAGGGTGATCAAAGAGTACATGACACCTGATTGTGAAATTGCTGTAGATGCCGAAAAAATTAAAATTGCCTTGTTAAATATCATTATTAATGCGATAGAAGCAATGGCTCCTCAAAAAGGAGTGCTAATCATCAAAACCACCTGCAATAACGATGATGCAATTATTGAGATTTCCGATAACGGAGTAGGTATTAAACAAGAAAATATCGGAAAACTATTTGAGCCTTTCTATACCGAAAAACAAAATGGAAGTGGTTTAGGATTAACCAGTACACAAAATATTATCCTTACACATGCCGGCACAATCGATGTGGAAAGTCAATTAGGGAAGGGCACCAAATTTACTGTGAAATTCAAGATATCGTAACAGTATTATTACAATAAAACTTAAATAACTACAACACAGTAACATATTGCTTAAAAGTAAAAGATTCTACTGTGTACGTTATTTGCGAGTTATATTTTCATTTTACATTTGCCACATTAACAAATGTTTAAATGAAAAAATCTAAATTTTTAACTCTCTTCTTTGCGGCTGCGGCAGTTTCTCCTGCTATAGCGCAAGATGGTGGCTCCAAAGTGTTTGGTGGGGCCAAACAATTCAGAACATGGCAATTAGGAATTAATGCCGGTGTTGCTACTCCTTTCGTTTTCTTAGGCGGTCATAATGACTATAACAAACCGGATTACAATTTTGGTTATGGAGCCTACATTCAGAAGCAAATCACACCTGCTTTCGGAC
Source organism: Solitalea canadensis DSM 3403 (assembly GCF_000242635.2). NCBI lineage: Bacteria > Pseudomonadati > Bacteroidota > Sphingobacteriia > Sphingobacteriales > Sphingobacteriaceae > Solitalea > Solitalea canadensis. The sequence continues at coordinate 4,850,398 of NC_017770.1, read as the reverse complement.
TAAAACTTGACTATCAAGGCGGCAAGGTTTCCGGAAGCTATGATCCTGATGAAAACAATCAGGGAAAACCAGCATTTAATGATTTCTCTACCAAGATCAACTATGCCGCTTCATTACAAGCTCAAATTGATTTAACCAGCTTATTATTAAAACGTGATAGCAAAGTTGCGTTATATGTACAAGGTGGTTACGGTTTAACTGGATATAAACCAGATGGCAACAAACGTACTGAGCAGTTTATCCCAGTTGGTGGTGGTTTGAAATTCAAATTAACTGAAGGTATTAACTTAGATTTAGGTTATACCATGAATTTCTTAGATGCTGACAACTTAGACAGAACTTGGTTTGGTCCGTCTAACGACAAGTGGTCATACGGTTATGCAGGTTTGAACTTTGCATTAGGCAGCAAATCTAAGAAAAACTTAGATTGGGTTAACCCATATGCATTGATGTATGATGAGTTGAAAGACAACGAATTACGCCAAGAAGTTGAAACTCTTAAATCTCGTGTAGCTGCTACTGAAGGTGATGTTTCTAACATTAAGAAAGATGCTGACGGTGACGGTGTATCTGATGTATTTGACAAAGAGCCTAACACTCCAGCTGGTAATGTTGTTGACGGTGCGGGTCGTACTATTGTATTCCCAAAAACTGTTTCTAAACCTAAAGTTGAAGACAAAATAGCTCAATGGAATGCTGACTTTAAAAACATCTTATTTGATACTGGCAAAGCGACCATTCGCCCTGAATCATTATCAATTTTAGAAAAAGCAGCAAACGAAATGGCAGAGTACCCTCAATATAAATTTTACGTTGATGGTTATACAGATAATGTGGGTAATGCAAAAACGAACAAAACACTTTCACAGAAACGTGCTGCAGCAGTAGCTCAGGCACTTAAGAACAATGGCGTTGAAGCAAGTCGTATTAAATCTCGTGGTTTTGGTTCTGAAAAACCTAAATGCAGCAACAAAACTACAGAAGGTAAACAATGTAATCGTCGTGTTGAGATTAAATTACAATAAGACACCTACTTACTAAAATAAAAAGGAGAAGCAATGCTTCTCCTTTTTTTGTGCGATAAAATATCGCTATCTTGACCTGAAAAACCAATCCAATATGTCACTTTATACATTAAAAGAACGAAACAATATTATTTTAATAATACTCCTGGCATTAGGTATTTTTTTATTCTATGCTACATTAGATATTATTGGAGCTCTTTTAGGGGCAGTTATCTTTTATACCATTTTTAGACCAATGCATAAATATTTGGTTGAGAAAAAAGGCTGGCGTGCCGGATTGTCGTCCATCTTTATAATTATACTTTCCTTTTTTATCATTGTGCTTCCTTTCTTCTTCACTATTACTATGATTGTGAATAAGATACAAGCTTTTAGTGAGGATACTCAGTACATAAAACAACTTTTGGCAAATATCGACAAGTTTGCAGCCGAAAAATTAAAACAGCCACATCTTATAAATGATATCTTTCTTAAAGCTCAAACTGTAGCTGTCAGTGTCTTTTCCAGTGTTTTGGGTCGTGTAGGTACTGTCTTATTGGAAGTTTCTATTATGTACTTCTTGCTTTATTTTATGTTTGCTAACTATAGGGTTTTTGAAAATGCACTAATGAAATACTCTCCTCTTTCCAAATCAAATAGTATCAGATTTGGAAAAGAAATTGAAAACATGACTTATTCGAATGTTTTGGGGCAAGGCTTTATCGCTTTTGTACAGGGAACTTTATTAACTATTGGTTTTTACATTTTTCATATTCAGGATGCAATATTTTGGGGAACAATTACCATCTTTTTGTCATTTCTTCCGGTGGTAGGGGCTCCATTAATTTTTGTACCTGCCGCTATTATTCAAATTTCGAACGGCGATACGTTTTCAGGAGTTGGAATACTAATCTGGGGGTTTGTACTGATCACCAATATTGATAATGTTTTACGCTTTTTTATTTCGAAAAAGTTTGCCGATACACATCCTATTATAGTAATTGTAGGGGTAATTATTGGTATTCCAATATTCGGTATCTTGGGTTTGGTCTATGGACCATTACTTATTTCTAGCTTTATTATCCTGGCAAATATTTATGCTACAAACCGCGAAATAATCAGGGAAGAAGAGTCAATTTGAGTAATAAAAATCAATGTACGAACAATGTTTTGGCACAGAAATTCGTATTAGTAATATAACAAATAAATTTATCGCTATGAATGAGAACACAAAAACGATGCTGGCATTTTTTGCCGGTTTAGCAGTAGGAGCTACCCTTGGGATTCTGTTAGCACCTGAAAAAGGTTCAGATTTACGTGAAAAACTGGGTGATTCATTAAAAAAAACAGGTGATGATATCCTTGATAAAATCAACACCACTATTGACTCAGCTAAGAGTCGCTTTTCTCACAAAGTGCAACAAGCTTCAGACGAGCTTGGCGTTTAACTAATTTACGGGCGGTGCCATGAGCACTGCCCTTCAATTATTTCTAACCAATGGACGAACAAAAAGAACAACTTGATACGCTCTTAGAAAACTTAAAGGATTATGCTTCGCTGAAAGCGAGAATTATCTCATTAACAGTAGCTGATACTACCGCAAATTTACTTGCCAACCTCATCACCAATGCCGCAGTACTATTATTTGTATTATTGTTCTGCTTGTTTGGCAGTGTTGCGTTAGGCCTCTGGCTTGGACAAGAGTTGAATAATCATGCATTAGGCTTTCTAATAGTTGCAGGCATATACCTTTTCTTCGGATTAATCATCTTCTTAATTAAAGAAAAGTATCTGGAGAAACCATTAATCAATACGGTGATCAGGAATTTATTTAAAAACAGCGGCGATGATAAGACTAACAACTAAAATTGAAAACATCGAACAGCTAAGAGCTGAAAAAGCAAGGTTAAAGATATTAGCCGATGATAAAGAAGCAGCCTTAAACCGCCAGTTTAAAGAAATAAATGAACGTATTAAGCCTGCTTATAAAGCATTAGGTTTCTTTATGGGAAATAAATCAGGCGAAGGAAGCATGCTGGGGTCAGCCTTTATGACTGGTATAAAATCGATATTCCCTTATCTGCTCACCAGCTTATTAACAGGTAAAAAACGTGGCTTTTTTGGAGCAATCACAGCTGTTGGCGGTGATCTTCTATTAAAAAACCTTAGTAATATTGATATTAATAAAGTAGCAGGCTTTGTAAGTAACTTGTTTAAAGGAAAAAAGAAAGATAGTAATGACCCAATTGATTGGGAACATGAAATATATACTTAGTTTTCAGTCGTGAGTCATGAGTCATGAGTTAGGAATCTTGAGTTCTGAAGGGATTATTCATCCTGTAAAAACTCAAGATTTCCACTCAATAACTTATGATTCAAACTCGTTGGCTAGTCATGACTCTCAACTGAAGACTTAAGACTCAGGACTAAAAACCTTCATTCATCAATTGCTGGAAACGATCAACATAAAGTCCTACATCATAACCGTCCATTAATGCATGATGCACGTGAATGGATACCGGCATAATTCTCTTCCCGTTTTCCTCGGTCATTTTACCAAAAGAAACCTTCGGTATGCTATCGTTTATTGAAAAGCTTCTAGCATGCGAAAGCGACGTAAAACGTAACCACGGGAGCGAAGAATAGTGAATAATGTTATTGTGTGCTGCACTTGGTATCAATTCTTTGCTGTTCCTTACTTTGTCTACTTCTTCCGTTGCGACAGCTAAAAACTCATCAAATTGTCTTTTATATTGAATGTAGGAAAAGCCAAAAGTCCCATCGGGACGATTAACAGTAGAAGAGGCGTGAATTTCATCGTAGATGAAAACATCATCACCAACAATCCTATACCTAAATGATTCAATCTCATTGGCTGCAACAATGGATTTATGCAGGTAATACAGAAAAAAAGAAACTCCATCTTCTTTAGCATTTCTATATGCATAAGTGCAATCAATATCGATACAGACTCCAAAAAATGGTTCTTCAAACTTTTTGAACAAGTTAAAATGTTCTTTCCTTGCCCAGTTATTTATAACTAATAATTTTCTCATGACAGTAAAAATGGCAGAACCTCATTAATAGAACTTACCTGTTTAAAGTTTTGATGTTCAATGTTATGGTCTATTTTTTCATGTGCCCATGTTGTGTGATAGGGAACATGAATCGCGTGCCCTCCTATACTTATTACCGGCAGCACATCAGATTTTAATGAATTTCCAATCATCAGCATCTCTTCCGGCTTTATATCAAGATGTTTAATCAGTTTATGGTAATCGGCCTCTTGCTTATCAGACATTATTTCAATATGATGAAAATAATGAGATAAACCAGATTTCTTAAGTTTTCGCTCCTGATCTAACAAGTCTCCTTTTGTCGCAACAACCAGTCGGTAATCCTTTTTTAATGCCTTGATGGTTTCTTCTACACCATCTAACAGTTCAATCGGTTTTTCTAAAAGATCTTTACCATAAGCTATAGCCTTTTCGACAATATCAATACTAATCGTCTTATTTGAAATTCTTAGCGCAGTTTCAATCATAGAAAGCATGAAACCTTTAACACCATAACCGTACAAAGCCAGGTTCTGCATTTCGGTTTTAAACAGCTCTTGTGAAACTGTATGATGAGGAATATAATCTTCGAGTAGTTCGCAGAACTTCTTTTCAATCTCCTGAAAATAGGGTTCGTTTATCCATAATGTATCATCTGCATCAAATGCAACTACTTTTATAGCCATGACAATAAGTTGTTTTGTTTATAAACAACACTCCCGGACATGATAGCCCGGGAGTGAAATGAATTTATTTTTATTGCTTTGACAAGAAATCCTGGTAAGCAAGTTTAATTCCTTCGGGCAATTCAATGGTGTGTTTCCATCCCAATGAATGAAGTTTACTAACATCCATAAGCTTGCGTGGAGTACCATCCGGTTTTGAAGTATTGAAGGTTAGTTCGCCTTCGTAACCAACAATATCTTTTACCAATAAAGCAAGTTCTTTAATACTCAAATCATGACCGGTTCCAATGTTTAAGAAATCAACTCCGTCATAATTTTGCATCAAGTAATAACATGCGTCTGCAAGATCATCAGCAAATAAGAATTCACGCTTAGGTGACCCTGTACCCCAAATCTCTACTTCCGGTTGTTTATTCTTTTTGGCTTCATGAAATTTACGAATTAATGCCGGTAACACATGTGATTTCTCCAGATCGTAATTATCATTCGGCCCGTATAAATTTGTTGGCATTACCGAAATAAAATTGCAACCATACTGCGCTCTGTAAGCTTCACACATTTTTATACCTGCAATTTTAGCTATTGCGTAAGGCTCATTCGTTGATTCCAACAATCCAGTTAAGAGATATTCTTCTTTCAATGGTTGAGGAGCTAACTTCGGATAAATACATGATGAACCCAGGAACATCAACTTCTCCACACCATTTAAGTAGGATTGATGAATTACATTATTCTGAATACACAGATTTTCATAAATAAAATCAGCGCGATACGTATTGTTGGCTACAATACCTCCAACCTTTGCGGCTGCTAAAAAAACAAATTCAGGCTTCTCTTCCTTAAAGAAAGCAGCAACGGCTACACTATCTCTTAAATCTAACGCTGAAGATGTTCGAGTAATAAGATTTAAATACCCTTCTTTTTGCAATTTGCGATAAATCGCAGAACCAACCATCCCACGATGGCCAGCCACATATATTTTTGAGTTTTTATTCATGAATTGATGTTGATTCTTCAGGGCTCAAAGATAAATTTCTTTTTCGAGGCGGATAAAAGAAATCCATCGGTTTGGCCAAAAAATGTGCAAAAACACGATTTAATAATGCACCTGTCTGACTAAAGTTTACTTTTCTTGATCGAAGTGCAACAAACAACGACAAACTGAAGCTTACCAGGAAGTTCATCAGTCCGATTAGAAATATACCAATCAAAGAGGAAAGTATGGTATCCACAGAAATGTAATCTCCTACCGTATAGAATGCCATTGCAAAGCCGCCTCCAGCCAAGGTAACATGTCGGATATCAAATGGCAATCCCGTTATCTCTCCAAAAACACCGGCATAACCTAAAAAGAAGCCCAAAAATAGGTTCCCCATCAATCCTCCAAAATTTTTCTCTACATATAAACTGATCTTGTTCAGTTTTTCTTTAGAAAAATATTGCTGCAATAACTTATAATTCCGGATACGTTCAGCAACATTTCCATAATGAATCATGTTGTCGTAATAACCATTAATAATTCCAGAGACAAATAAGAACATGCCTGTAATACTTGCATAAAGAACCGAAAGCGAATTTACCGGATCAATGCTCTGTATTGTTTTTATAGCTGTCGCTTCATTAACAATCAGCTGTCCGGTTAAATAATGATATGCCCATGCAATAAAATAAGGCAATGGGATTACAATGATTAGGTTCCCAAGAAACGAAACAAACTGGCTTCTGGAAAGTTTGACAATCAGTTCGGCAGTGTTCTCAAGATCTATTGACTGGTGCTTTTTATCATCCAATGCACTTGCCAGAGCGGATGCTGTCATAGATGGTTGTTTTGTTGCAAGTGTTGAGTGTGTAACGAAAATCAAAATAAAACTCAACGAGTAATTCAGACTGTATAACAAACCCTGAACTAATGGCGCCACCTTGAAATGAAGTAAGAACTTAATCCATGTTGTAAATGAAATAATAAGTCCTCCTCCCATGGATTGCTTGAGGAAATGAAAATACTCTTTAGGTGTATTGGTAATGTAATGTTCACCGGTTTGCCCCGTATGTTCAACAACTTGGTAGGCTAACATTTCAGTGTTTGCCCTTATATGACGACGAATTCCTCTTTTCTGATTTTCATAACGCACCATGCCGGTAAACAGCTGTACTGAAAAGGTTAAACGTTCTTCCTTCTTTTCGGCCATCATCGATCCTAGAATTCGCAGCAATCGCTCAATATTTTGATCAATACGAAGTAATAAATAAGCAAGACTAATACTTACACCTTCTTTCTTCTGATTTCGTCGCACTTGTTCAACAGCACTTCGGCATTGATTTAACAACACTTTAATATGCTTGCAATGCTGAATCACTGTTTCCTTTTCTGCATCAGGTGTAGTGGCCTCTTCCACAAACTTGTTTACTTCATAAGAAATTGCCTGAAATGATGAGTTGTAGCTTTCAATATGTGGCAACCGAACAATGATTTCGGGCTCCAAACCCAACGAAGTAATTCTACTGGCAATGATCTGCACTGAAGAATACAATGAAGGATAAAATTCATCTGCTACAAATTTATTCTTGTTGGTTTCAAAACCCAACAACTCAAATAATTCTCTCCAGGTTTTTGGATCAATTGCCTCAATCCAGATGTAATCATCACTTCGGTGAAACACATCTACAACAACACTCAATAATTCATCCTTATCAACTGTTGCCGGTAATATCTTTTCATTAAAGCGCCTGAATAATTCAGAAAAGAAACTCTGATTTGCTGATATTCCAAGTTCAGTGAATAATCTTATCTGGTTTTTAGAATGAACAACCCGCTTAATAAACAGCTTAAAATGATCCAGTAATTCTTTATTATTCTTAAACAGTTGTATTATCTTGTTTAGGGCAAGCTGGGAAGAGGCAGATTCACTTACTTTTCGAGGGCGTATTGCATCAACAAGGTCAACTAATTCGTCGACACCTGCTTCCTTGGGATATTGTTTTATATAGTGTAATGATTCTTCTAATGTATGCATGAAAGCTGTTTTTCAGATTTTAACTGTTAATTATTAATTGCCGAAAGTTCCGCTGATTCTGCTGCAAAGATAAAGATGAATTTTTTATAGCTTCGATGTTGCTATCTTTGCGCCCGTGGGAAAGAATAAATTACGTCAATTCGCAGAGTTAGATACGTTTCATAACGTGTTTCAAAAAGATGGCTCCCTAAAAGGTAAATGGAGCACCGAATTTTTCAAAAACGATCATCCAATTGTACTTGAACTCGCCTGCGGTAAAGGCGAATATACCGTAAATCTGTCTAAAAAATTTCCGGAGAAGAACTTTATTGGTATCGATCTTAAGGGGAACCGACTATGGACGGGTGCTAAAATGGCTATAGAAGAGCAAATTAACAATGTTGCATTTCTCCGTATTCAGATCGAACATTTGCAATCCTATTTTGAACATAATGAAGTAGATGAAATTTGGATAACCTTTCCTGATCCTCAGCCCCAGGTAAGTCGTGAAAAGAAAAGATTGACTTCGATGCGTTTCCTGGAAGTTTATCGACCAATATTAAAGGAGAATGCCATTATTCACTTAAAAACCGATAACGATCAGTTATATGAATACACGTTAGAAGTTATTGCTGATAATAAATTGGACCTATTGGCAAACACAAATGATGTATATAATTCAGCATTATTGGATGATGTACTTCAGATAAAAACATATTACGAACGCAAGTACCTGTCACAAGGAAAAAATATCAATTATGTAAGATTTAGGCTTTAACTTATTGCGGGGTTCGGGTTTTTAATTACGGATTTCGGGTTAGGGTTTACGAATTCTTTGCTTAATTGAGAATTATAATTAACTCCAAATGCAATCAACTTATAACACGCAACCCGAAGCCCGTAATGAATTCTTAAATGAATTAAAGTTTCTCGCCAAAGCAAAGATCACCGGCGTCGCCTAAACCAGGTACGATGTACGCTTTAGAAGTTAGTTCTTCGTCTACAGCACCCAACCATAGATTGGCCTTTGGCAAATGAGCGCGCACATGTTCAATTCCTTCGATACTGGCAATAATGCTTACCAAGTGTAGTTCTTTTATATCAAAGCGAGCCATTAGCTCCTTACAAACAATCACCATTGATTTACCGGTAGCCAACATAGGGTCCGATACAATTACTATGCGATTGGCCATATCAGGTGTGGAGAAATACTCTACTTTTATCTCAAACTCACTGTTTTTCTTATTTTTCCTGTATGCAGCAATATAAGCAGAGTCTGCTCTATCAAAATAATTCATAAAACCCTGATGCATGGGCAATCCAGCTCTTAAAATAGTAGCAAGAACCGGCTGTTCTTTTAGTAAGGGAACTGTAGCTACTCCGAGTGGTGTCACTATTTCTTCACTGGTGTAAGTCATCTTTTTGCTTATCTCATAAGCGAAGATCTCACCTAAACGCTCCAGATTTTTTCGAAAACGCATGCGGTCACTCTGAATATCAATATGACGCAGCTCCGCTAAAAAATGGTTGGCTATTGAGTTAGTTTTACTGAATATAGTAATCATAATGAGCGTTTATTGGTCTAAGTTAATGAAAAAAGTGTTGTATTAATGTTCTTAATTTTCAAACGAAATAGTATTTCTCACCCTACAAAAGAAACATGTAGTAAGCAAACCAAAAATGAGGAAAGACAGGTTTCTGAAAGATTCGGCAATAAATTTTCTGAAAATTAAACAAAAACTTAATTTACGCTGATTTTCTGCTGACATACGGTTGTCACACCCCTTGTGCAATTTTGCCCTGTCCATCAAATTTTAATGGATTGATAAAAGATTTACACGATTAACTAATCGTTGTAAATCAAAAATGATTATTTATTGTTCTGCTTATATTTGACTTACATGAAATTTCAACTTACTTCAGAATATAAACCCACAGGAGACCAGCCGGAAGCAATTCGTCAGCTTGTCGAAGGTGTAAACAACGGTGAATTGTTTCAAACGTTACTAGGAGTTACCGGTTCGGGAAAAACGTTTACGGTTGCCAATTTGATTGAGCAAACCCAACGTCCGACGCTTATTCTCAGCCACAATAAAACACTGGCAGCACAATTATATGGAGAATTTAAACAGTTCTTCCCGGGTAATGCTGTTAATTACTTTGTTTCTTATTACGATTATTACCAACCGGAGGCTTACATGCCTACCACAAATACCTATATTGAAAAAGACCTGAAGATTAATGAAGAGATTGAGAAATTACGTCTGAGAACTACGTCTGCTTTAATGTCCGGACGCAGAGATGTAATTGTCGTTTCTTCTGTTTCCTGTATTTATGGTATGGGAAATCCCGAAGATTTTGCGAATTCGGTTTTTCGAATAGGAGTAGGTACGCGCATCAGCAGGAATGCTTTCTTACATCGTTTGGTAGAAATTCTTTACTCACGTACTACTGCTGATTTCAGGCGGGGAACGTTCAGGGTAAAAGGAGATACTGTGGATGTTTATCCTGCCTATGCTGACTTTGCATATCGCATTTCTTTCTTTGGTGATGATATTGAAGAACTGAGTGTTATTGATCCTATTTCAGCAAAAACGCTGGAACGTATGGATCATTTGGCCATATTTCCGGCTAATCTTTTCGTTACGCCCAAGGAGAAAATGACCAAGGCTATTTGGTCGATTCAGGATGAACTTCAAATGCGTCTTCACCAGTTAACCGAAGATAAGCGCTTTTTGGAAGCTAAACGATTGGAAGAAAGGGTGAACTATGACCTGGAAATGATGCGTGAATTGGGCTATTGTTCGGGTATTGAGAACTACTCTCGTTTCTTTGATGGCAGACAACCGGGCATGCGTCCATTCTGTTTGCTGGACTATTTTCCGGATGACTTTTTATTGGTGATCGATGAAAGTCACGTTACCGTTCCACAAATAAGGGCTATGTACGGAGGCGACCGTTCACGTAAAATCTCATTGGTTGAGTACGGATTCCGTTTACCAGCAGCTTTGGATAATCGTCCGCTAAATTTCAATGAATTTGAAAGTTTAACCAGTCAAACAGTATACGTAAGTGCAACACCTGGAGATTATGAACTTGAAAAAACTGAAGGTGTAGTGGTTGAACAAGTTATTCGTCCGACTGGTTTATTAGATCCAATAATCGAAATAAGACCAGTTCAAAACCAGGTGGATGATCTATTAGATGAAATAGACATCACTGTTAAGAAAGGTGACCGTGTTTTGGTTACTACCCTTACCAAGCGAATGTCGGAAGAACTGGCTAAGTACATGGATAAACTGGGCATCAAGTGTCGTTACATCCATTCTGAGGTTAAAACATTGGAACGAGTAGAAATTTTACGAGGATTACGACTTGGTGAATTTGATGTATTAATTGGTATCAACTTACTTCGTGAAGGACTTGACTTACCAGAGGTTTCATTAGTGGCCATTTTAGATGCTGATAAAGAAGGTTTCTTAAGATCTGACCGCGCGTTGATACAAACCATTGGTCGTGCCGCCCGGAACCAAGATGGACGTGTGATTATGTATGCCGATTCAATTACCGATTCAATGGATCGCACCATAACAGAAACCAACCGTCGTCGCGAAAAGCAGATTCAATACAATGAAGAGAATGGCATCATTCCTACAACTGTTCGCAAAGAAAAAGCGGCTATCATTGAACAAACTTCGGTAATTGATTTTAAAGGAGGCATTCAACAAGCTTATGTGGAGAATGAAACACCAACCCTTGCTGCTGATCCGATAGTTGAATACATGACCAAGCCTGAACTTCAAAAATCAATCGATAATACACGTAAAGAAATGCAGAAAGCAGCTAAAGAAATGGATTTCTTGCTGGCTGCCAAGTTACGTGATGAAATGTTTGCTTTGGAAACGATGATGAAAGAAAAGTTTGAAGTATAAGCTACTAATTATAAACTAAATGCAGATTTTTAAAGTTATTTTAAAAATTTTTCTAACAAAAGTTAATGTCGCCACAGAGCGACATTTTTCGTTCTTATACTCTTTTAAAAGCCATAGTTAATCAGAACGCCTTTCTTATATTATTTTCCTTTTTCTAAAATGCCAGAAGCCAGGCCGGATCAGGACAATTCGCAAGGTATTTATCTCTTTCGGACAGTTTGCATACACCGGGATAATCGCCATAATAACCTTCCATATTAATAATTAATTGAAAATGAAGATGCGGAGGCCAGCCGCCATTAACCGTGTAATCACCTAAACTGGCTATTTTCTGCCCAGCGTTTATGTGCATTCCTTCTGCTAATCCAGCAAGACTTTCAAGGGAAAGGTGTCCGTATAATGAATAAAATTCAAAACCTTCAACCTGATGCTTAAGAATAATTGTCGGACCATAATCACCAAAATTGTCATTATTTTTGAAGCTATGAACAACACCGTCAATAGGAGCATAGATCACAGTTCCGGCAGGTCCCCAAATATCAATACCTAAGTGTAATCTTCGTGGTTCTTCGCCCGTGTCAAAGTGACTGCTAACGCCATAAATCTCTCTGTACTCGTCATAACCACCAATACCAAACTTCGAACCGGAGTTTATGCGTTTTGCATCCACCCAATCGGAGAATTTGTGAATATCAGCAATAACATCTAAAGTCAACTCGCCATTTATCTTTTGAAAACTAACTTGAAATAGCTTTTCAGAAGTGGGATCGAAATCAACAACAGATGCTTTCTTGGTATTTAACAGAATTGTTTTTAATGTTTGTATATCAGCAATCATAAACAGCCCCCTTTCCTATTTTAGATTCAAAATACTAAATGTTCATCAAAGTGAAGAAAACCGAAGATTTTATCCTGGATTACACTCCTGCTAATTCATAAACTCCAGGCTGCTTTCGATCGTGCATTCGCTCCAAAATTGCTCGTGGAAGTTCAGTGATATCCTTCTCGTTATATTTTATTATCGACCAATAATAGGGCTTCAATTCACTCTTATCAGCCAAATCATCAAATGCAGTTTTCTCTGTCGATGCAACAATTAATGGTAAGCCCCATTGAATGCAGGTATTCCATATAGGTTCTGCTTGTTGAAAACCATCAGTGCTTGTTACGATAACAAACTGTACATGCAATTGATTAACATCCAGAAAACGTGTTAACTCTTTGTACCTAATTTTCTTTGTAAAGCGTTTTCCATTAAGGGATGATGCACCTTTATCATTTTTATGATCAAACACTATTACCAAATCATTGAAATTTGCAGCATTTAATGCAGTTACCAGATTGTCTCCAGGCTGTCCTGCCCCTCCGACCAATACTATCATGAAACGAAAAGATTTTCTTGTGGTTTTGTAATGATTCCTTTTTCGGCAGCAATAGCAAACATTGTTTGAATTGCTTTGCGTCCTTCTATTCCTAAATCGATGGAAAACTTGTTTACATAAGTTGTAATGTGTTTATACATCACCTCTTCATCCATTTCTTGCGCATGAGCGCGGACAAATTCCAACGGTGCTTTAGGGTTCTTACAAGCAAACTCAACACTCTCTTTGATCAAGCGATTTACCTTTTGTTGGATTTCTAAAGGGAGCGCTCTTTTTACACAAATACCACCTAACGGAATCGGCGAACCCGTTAATTGTTCCCAATACTCACCTAGGTCAATTACTTTCTTTAACCCTTTTTGTTGATAGGTAAATCGGTTTTCATGTATAATTAATCCCAGATCAATTTCATCATTCAGCAATTGAGGCTCTATTTCCGAAAAAACTAATTCCTGCTTTTGCTTCGCTTCAGGGAATGCCAGGCTTAACAAAAAGTTGGCTGTTGTATATTTACCTGGAATACCAATTTTACGTTCATTCACTGCAGAAGAAACACGTTGCACGAGTTTAGTAACCGGCTCGCGGCCACTGCATGCAGCAATCCGATCTTTATCCGTCATTGTTTCTTCACAAACATCCGTTTTTGAGATTAACAACGGCCCAACTCCAAACCCAAGCGCACTACCTGCATCAAGCAACGCATACTTGTCGGCAGCGTAGGCAAAAGCATGATAGCTTAATTTCGTAATATCCAGTTCACCTCTGAATGCTTTTTGATTCAACGTTTCAACATCATCAAAAAACACTTCAAAATCCAGCCCCTCTGTATCGATCTTTTTATTTACCAGTGCATCGAAAATAAAAGTATCGTTTGGACACGGAGAAAACCCTAATGTTAGTTTCATTGTCGTTATTTTATCTGTATGTAACGATCTGTCAATCGTTTTAATTCTGCATTTAAATTTTTTATAGCAAGCGGAATGTTCCAAGATTCCCGATTTCTGCGTTCAACATAATTAGAAATACTTCTCAGTTGTACACATTTAACTCCTTCGCTTAAACACACATAAAAAAAGGCGGCTCCTTCCATGGATTCTACTTCAGCCGGAAACAGCTTCAACGCTTTAGCAATACTCACCTCATTTCCATGTACCTTATTAACGGTTATGCCTCCTACTTTTGGCAGTTCCTCCATAAGAAAGGAATTTTCAAGTCTTTTGTTTTTGAATGGAGCATCATCTGGACTTACAAAGCCCATGCTAAACAAGTCGATAAAGTTTTCTCCATCTTCGGCTCCTAATTCAGGAAAACCATCTGAAATCACCTCAACCACGCTTCCCAACTCAATAGAGCCATCAAAGCTTCCGGCAATACCTACATTTATCACCAAGTCATACTTTTCAGCGGATAGTTTACGGGTAAGCTGATAAGTAGTAGCGACCATACCCACTCCGGTAATCAATACATCACAAGCGGGATTAGTATCAAGGAAGGGTCGGATCTCAGCCTCGGTGGCGGCAACTACTAATATTTTCATGAAGGGCAAAAATAAAAGACTAAAAGGAATAAATGCACGCAAAGTCGCAAAGACGATAAGAATAATCTAATCTTGAGATAAGTTTAAGAAAATGGGGACTCGCAAAGTCGCTAAGGATATCTATTTTATGGATTAGTATTCGATCTGGCTAAAATCATATCGTAAATTATTCTTGGCGTCTTAGCGGCTTTGCGCCGGCACCATAGAATCTTTCCTTCTTTTTTCCTAAATTTCAATTCCTAAAACCCTCATCATTTTTTATTGTTAACTAATGGATAATCAAAATTTTTTCCAACAGGTGTATGAAGTTGTTCGTTTAGTTCCTCCGGGAAGGGTTACCTCTTACGGAGCAATTGCGAAATTCCTGGGGGCTCCCGGAGCTTCAAGACAGGTGGGCTGGGCCATGAATGGCGCAGGTAGTTTGAAACCTCCCGTGCCAGCACATCGAGTTGTAAACAGAAATGGAGAACTATCCGGCAAGCACTTTTTCACACCTCCTTCATTAATGGAAGATTTACTAAATCAAGAAGGAATTACCGTAGTAAACGATAAAATTCAGAATTTCAAGACACATTACTGGGATCCGGAAGTAGAGTTATTGTAGTCAAGAGCTTAAATAAAAATCGGTGTAATCCATTATAACACCACTAACAAGAAAAATCGGTGTAATCGCCAAATAAAATTTATGGGAAAGTTAATAAACGAATTCAATGATTACCGCACACGCATGAATGAGCGTGTGATGGAAACTGCCAATACTAACATAAAGCGTTTTTATGCACTTGATACTACCTCTTACGCGGAAGGGGCTTTAGATGTTAAAACCAAGGAATTATTGGGTTTAGTTGCATCAATGGTTTTACGTTGTGATGATTGTATTAAATATCATCTAGGCAAATGCAAAGAGGCAGGTGTCAATCATGAAGAAATGAATGAAACCTTTATGATTGCCATGCTGGTGGGAGGCTCCATTGTTATTCCGCATTACCGCAGAGCTGTTGAATATTGGGATGAATTAAACGAAGAATAGCTAACACTATAGAAATGAAATTTACATATTATGGACACTCTTGTTTTTCCATTGAAACAGGTGGCAAAACCTTATTATTTGATCCTTTTATTACAGGGAATGAGTTGGCTAAACATATCGATGTAAGTAAAATTAAGGCTGATTATATCCTTATCTCACATGCCCACTCGGACCATACGGCTGATGTTGAATTTATAGCTAAAAATACAGGCGCCAAAATTATATCCAATTTTGAAATCGTAAGTTATTATGAAGCAAAAGGCTTTCACGGTCATCCAATGAATTTTGGAGGAAAATGGAACTTTGATTTCGGAGTGGTGAAATATGTACAGGCCTTGCATAGCAGCAGTTTCGGCGATGGAACATATGGCGGCGAGCCGGGAGGTTTCATCATTACTTCCAATGGCAAAACCGTTTATTACGCTGGCGACACTGCACTATTCTCAGACATGCAACTGTTTGGTCGTTTACATGCCATTAACTGGGCTATTTTACCTGTTGGAGATAATTTCACCATGGACGCACAACAAGCTGCAGTGGCATCATCAATGCTTAATTGTGACAAAGTGATTGGGGTACATTATGATACCTTCGGATTCATTAAAATTGACCACGAGGCCTCGAAACAATTGTTTGCTGTAGAAGGAAAAGAGTTACATCTTGTTCCGATTGGCAATAGCCTGAACCTTGAATAATAAAGAGTTAATTAAGATAAATTTTTCGGCTCCTCTGACCAGATTGAACAGAGGAGCCGGAATTTATTTAATCCCTTAGAATAGAATATACATAGGAATCCATTATTTCATTATTTTTTATCACGCTGAAACGCAATATGGCTTCTTCTAAAAAACCGGCTTTTTGAAGTACTTTTCTTGATGCGTAATTCTTTTCAAATACTTCCGCATAAATTCTTATAACATCAAAATTGTCAAACGAATAATCAACCATGGCAGAAACTGCTTCTGTCATAATATTTCGGTTCCAATAATCTTCACCTAGCCAATATCCTATTTCTGCATTTATTCTTGAAACGTCTTCTTTGACAACAATACCAATACCACCTGCAGCTTGTCCATCAACTACAATTGCCAGGTTAACAGCAGGATCTACATCACGGTTTCTAACTATCCATTCTTCAGCATCCTTTAACGTGTACGGGTGCGGGAAATAATCTCTAACGTTGTCCCATACTTTTTTACTGTTAGCATTCTTAATTAAAGACTGCTCATCTCCCGATTGCCAGGGACGTAATTCGCAGCGTTTTAACTTAATCAGCATAACTTAATTTGTAAACTGTTTCACTGTGCATTTTCTCTCCAGGACGCAAAACGGTATTTGGGAATGAAGGAACATTAATTGCATTTGGGTGAATCTGTGTTTCGAGACAAAATGCAGAATAACGGCCATAATTAATTCCATATTTTCCTTCAATTTCCGGAATGTACAAACCGCAATAAAGATGCACTACCGGATCAGTAGTAAATACTTCAAATACGATTCCGGTTTCTTTCGAGCTGGCTTTTGCAGCAAATTTTAACCCGTCAGCTTTATCATCAATCACAAATGATTGATCGTAACCTTCTTTTTCATCCCAATCTCGGTTAATTGGTTTTTCACTGGTGAAATCATGAGCAGTTCCTTTTACATTTACCAGGTTACCATTTGTAACATAATTAGCATCCTGCTCTAGGTAATTAGAGGAATTCAAGGTCAGCAGATGGTCTCCTATTTGCCCTTTTCCTCCATTCA
This sequence comes from Solitalea canadensis DSM 3403, assembly GCF_000242635.2. Classification (NCBI taxonomy): domain Bacteria; kingdom Pseudomonadati; phylum Bacteroidota; class Sphingobacteriia; order Sphingobacteriales; family Sphingobacteriaceae; genus Solitalea; species Solitalea canadensis. The sequence continues at coordinate 4,833,028 of NC_017770.1, read as the reverse complement.
GGTTAAAGTAGCCATGATGCGTCAAGTTTACAGCAGTAGCCTTGTCTGTTTCGGCATCAAAAGCAATGCTTATTTCATCTTTATTATTTAGTCCGATAGTTAAGAAAACTGTTAAATTTCCTGGAAAGTTTTCTTCTCCATCCGGACTCACATATTTCATTTTAACCTTTAGTTCTGGAGATTCGATAATCTCTACAATTTCCCACACCCTTTTATCGAAACCTTCAACACCACCATGCAGGCAATCTGCTCCGTTTGTTTGAGCCAGCTGATATTCAACTCCATCGATCTGGAATTTTGCATTTTTTATTCGATTGGCATAACGGCCAATTACCGCACCAAAATGAGGATCAGTTTTTAAATACTCAGGCGATAAATAATCTAATGAATTATCAAAACCCAAAGCGATATCAACAGGCTCACCATTCTTTGAATTAAAAATCATTGAAGTTATGATTCCACCAAGATTTGTAACCTTTACAATCGTTTTATGGTCGTTCTCTAGTGTTACTAATTCAAGTTGTTGACCATCTGATGTTTTTCCGTTGAGTTCGCGTGTAATTTTCATATTTATTTATGCTGAAATATTTTATTTTAGTCAGGTTACAATCTGCTTAAAAAAGTGGATTTTTTTCGAACCTAAGCTAATTAATAAAGAACAAAATGGAGAACAATCTATCCTTGGAATTTGAAAAAGTTTTTAATCATAGCGCTCAGTATCATTTCTTTTGTCCGGGCAGAGTAAATCTTATTGGTGAACACATTGATTATAACGGCGGCAAAGTAATGCCATGTGCCATCACATTAGGAACACATCTATTAGTGACTCCTAACAATGAAAATGTGTTCCGGTTTAAAAGTCTGAACTTTAATGAAGCTGCTGAGATTAAGGTTAATGGTTCCTATTCGAAACAAGGTAAGGATTGGTATAATTATCCGTTGGGCGTAATTAATTTCCTTGGAAATTCTCAAAGCAAACAAGGTTACGACCTTTTGTACTACGGCAACATTCCAACCGGATCTGGCCTCTCATCATCCGCATCAATTGAAGTGCTGACAGCCTTTGCTTTCAATGAGCTTTATAATACCGGAATTAGTAAACTCGACCTTGTAAAAATTGCCAAACGAGCCGAAAACGAATTTATAGGTGTAAACTGTGGAATAATGGATCAGTTTGCGGTGGCTTTCGGAGAAAAAAACAAGGCGTTAGTTTTAGATTGTGACACGGTCGAGTATGAAGCCATTCCTTGTGACCTGGGGGAATATACATTAGCGATCATCAATACTAACAAACCCAGAAAATTAGCCGAATCAAAATACAATGAGCGTTTCACTGAATGCAGAACAGCATTAGCTGAACTTCAAAAAGAATTGAAAATACAACACCTGTGTGATCTTAACGCTGTTCAACTCGACGCTAATCTTGATTTAATTAAGAACTTTACGATTGCTAAAAGAGCAAAACATGTGGTTTCCGAGAATGAGCGTGTAAAAGAATCGGTAGCGGCTTTAAGTAACGGTGATTTAACCACATTTGGCAAGCTTATGTATGGTTCTCATGATTCTTTAAAAAACCTTTACGAAGTAACCGGTCTTGAATTAGACACTATTGTTGATTATTGCAAAACTGATTCAAACGTCATCGGAGCACGAATGACAGGTGCAGGATTCGGAGGTTGTGCCATCGCTTTGGTTAAAACCAACAAATTTGAAGACTTTGCCAATCGTCTTTCCGCTTATTACCAGGAAAAGGTTGGGTATGATTGTTCTGTTTTCAAAAGCACTATTGGAGATGGGGTTAGAATAGCTAATTAGTGTGGTCAAACATTAAATCGTCAGTTAAAACGGATAGCAAGAACAAACTGAGTTACTACTAAAACTAAGAATCGCATATCAAAGAATATGCGATTCTTAGTTTTAGTATACTTGAGATTATACTTTTACATCAACTACATACCGGTTTGCTATCAGGAAGTCAAATAATGGTTTTGCTTCCGGAGAAGTCGGCATATTTTCTGTCGTGATTACAGCTTTTTCTTTCTCAGAGTAATGAGGGAAGGCATAAACTTGGATATTTTTGCGGAACAGATTTCCAATGTAATCCAGTAATTGTCCGCTATAGCCCTCTCCATAGTTACTTGAATCAAAAACATTCACCAGATTGGCGATATTCATTAAAATAGTAACCCTTTTTGCTTTACAGCGGGCAACATATTGTGCTAATAAATTATGTCGGGAGAAGTTGGAAATAATCACTGTCCGTTTACGAGCCAATAATTCTTCGGCACGTTTCACAAACTCATCCAAATTCAACTCTCCATCAACCTCCTGAATAGTATTGTTTAAAGTGATTTCGGTTAATACAACCAGGTTATCGTCCTGAATACTTTCATTTTGTTTAATGTATTCAATTGCAGAAGCAAGCTTTTCTTTGTCAATCGGTGCTTTTTGACCAAAACGACGGCGATAAATAATCACATCCTTTTTATAAAGAAGATTTTTAGCTTGGTAAACCTCTCCGTCGGGGCCAAAAATAGCTGCTGTTGAAAACCCTTTTAAAATAAGGTAAGAGTTTAACAACAGATTATTGACATGCTGAAAATCAGGACCTTTAACACTTATCATATCGATTTCAACAGAACCGAATGAGATGTTATCGACCAAAGATTCGATCATTTCTTTGGGATCTTTATGATAATAGAATGCAGCATATACCAGGTTAACACCAATAATGCCGAGAACATTTTGCTGCAAACCTGCATCACTGTCGAGCAAACGAATATGGAACAGAATCTCATTCGGCTCAGCTTTTGGTGTTAATTGAAATCTTAATCCAATCCAACCATGAGATTCATTGGTTTTTGCATAATTTAAGGTAGTTACTGTATTGGAAAAAGCAAAGAATGTACGTCCTTTATATTTTTCAGAAGTTAAACGCTCGGGCAACAAATTATATTCATGCTCAAGCATTTTCTCTAAACGCGACTGCGTCACATACCTTCCACATTCTTCGGCTCCGTAAATAGCATCACTGAAAGCCATGTCATAAGCCGACATACTTTTAGCAACAGTTCCAGATGCAGCACCTGCCATAAAAAAGTTTCTTGCAACTTCCTGCCCGGCACCAATTTCGGCAAATGTGCCATAAATAGCAGAATTAAGGTTTATTTTCAGCGCTTTACGCTTGGTATCAAAGATTTCTCTCATGGTAGGGCAAAGGTAAGCAAAAGTGAAAAGTTTTTTTGTTACTGAATCTCTGGCAGTCCAACATAATGAAGGATTGATCCACTTAATATAATTAAGTTTTTACAATCGTTTGATACTAAGTAGATCAGCAATGAGTTATTGTACCATAAACTAACACTAACTAAGAGATTTATGAACATCTTCAAAAGGAAAAAGGTTGTAAATAATAATCAACCTCCTACACTTAAAGCTATCATTAAAGATTGGGCCGGGGCTATGCTATTTGCATTGGTGATGGCATTTATTATAAACACGTTGTTTATACAATTATATGCTGTACCAACACCGTCAATGGAAAAAAACATTATGGTGGGAGACCGGTTAGTTGTGAGCAAGCTGAATTTCGGCCCACGATTACCGATGACTCCAATTGCATTACCACTTATGCATAATACGCTCCCATTTACTGAAAATGCGCCTGTTAATTCTTATAGCAGACTGATTGAATTAAACTATTTCCGTTTGCCTGGATTAGAGACGATCGACCGCGGAGATGTGGTCGTTTTTAACTGGCCTGAAAGCAAAGACGCAAGTGGCGACTATCATCCGGTTGATAAAAAAGAAAACTATGTAAAAAGATGTGTAGCCCTTCCTAATGATGTAATGGAAATAAAAGAAGGAAAACTTTACGTAAACCATAAAGCAGCTGTTATTCATAACCAGGATCAATCAAGTTATATTGTAGTGACTGATGGTTCTGCCTTTAACAGCGATTTCTTGAAAGAGATTGGAGTGAGGCCATACAATGCAGATCCGGCTGCAACAAATGACATAATAATGATTCAGGAAAATCAGTATTATATGTTCTTATCGCAAACACAAGCCGACGCCGTTGCGAAAAATTCAATTGTAAAGTTTATGCAGGAAGATATACTTCCAAAAGAGAAGAGAGAAGATAATGTGATACAACCTTCAACAACCATCTGGAATCGCGACAATTTTGGACCGCTTACCATTCCGGCAAAAGGAGTGAGTGTAAAGCTTGATTTAGCGAATCTTCCCATTTATAAAGCTATTATTGAACGTTATGAAGGAAATTCATTAAAAACAGAAAACGGCCTTATTTATATAAACAATAAAAAAGCTGATTCTTATACCTTTAAAATGGATTATTACTTTATGATGGGCGACAACCGCCATAATTCATTAGACTCTCGCTACTGGGGATTCGTTCCGGAAGATCATATTGTTGGCAAACCATTATTTGTGTTTTGGTCGAGCAATGACAGAGGTTGTTTTTTTGATGGCATACGATGGGATAGATTGCTTAAGAAAATTGAATAATAAAAATCCCGGCGCAAGTAACGCCGGGATAACTTTTTTAATAATCTACTGCCTGAGAAGCATTCACTCTTCCAAAGCCAAAGAAGGCATCTTTTCCAGGTTTACCTTTTTCTTCTGCTGATCGTTGAAGAATACTTCTAACTTGAGACGGCGAAATATTGCCTCCGTGTTTTCCGACGATTAAAGCGGCCACACCCGCAGCATGAGGAGAAGCCATGCTTGTTCCACCGGCCCAAAACCAGCCATTATTCCCCGTACTGAAGATAAGGTCAAACACATTACACGGAACGCCACCAACAGGACCTACAGTACAGTTGCCAGTCACAGTGCTATATAAATCTCCACCTGGAGCAGCTAAATCTACTCCCGAGGTACCAAAATTTGTATAGGTTGTGGGGATATCCAAATCAGTAGCAAAATTATTAGCCCATCCAACTGGAGAAGTGGCGGCTACACTAATTACATTACTACATCCCGATGGATAATGGTCATAATCTGCGATGTGATTTAGATCTACCGCTTCGTTTCCGGCTGAGGTTAAAATGGTAACACCTTTTTTATAGGCATAATTAGTAGCCCTGTTCATAGCAACCAACAATTCTTGGATTTCATTGGTATCGTTGATTACTCCATCAGGAGTTTTAGTTTGAGAATGATGAGGAATAAATGCACCAATACTCATATTGATAACATTAGCTCCATGATCCGCAGCATGAATAATACCCTGCATGATCCAGGAAAAGTCACCATTACCATTATCGTTTAATACTTTAACCAAAATTAGTTTTGCCTGTGGAGCTACACCAATAACTCCAAATGCATTATCTGCTGCACCAACTATACCTGCAACGTGTGTGCCGTGGCTAAACGGGTCGGGTAAGTTATACTGCAACACTTCTCCGGGAACAAAATTGGCGCTGTTTGCCAGGTCAATATTGGGGACCAAATCAGGGTGGTCAAGATCAAAACCTGTATCTAAAATTGCCACAGAAGCTCCCTGGCCGGTATAGCCTTTTGCCCATGCATCTCTTGCATCAACAGCTAACATTCCCCATTGAAGCGGAAAGTAAAAATCATTATCAGCCACTGGACCAATTTCATGGGATTCAGCAAGGTTTTGAGCTGCTACAGTTTTTTCCTTTTGCGGATCATACCATCGGGCTCTGTAGTCGTTTATCACTGATCGTATACCTTTGATTTTTTTAGCTTTTGCCTTAAAATCAGGATCATTAGAAGAGACAAATGTTAACCCAACCTGATCAAGTTTCTTATCAATCGTGGCTCCCATACCCGACAATTCTCCATCAATTCCTGTCGGAAGACTGATTTCTGAACTTGCAATCAAAATGTACTTGTTTGAAATAGGAACTCCCGTGTTGTCATTTTTTTCAGAGGCTCCTATAGAGGTAGCTTGTAGTTGATTGGTTTGTTTTTCAACCTGCAGGCTATTCTTTTTAATAGCTTCATCATCTCGTTTACACGAGCTTACAATGCAAGCCATGAATAACACCGGCAGCATTGCTTTAAAGAGCGCATAAAATTTCATTGCTGTTTGTTTTTAAAGGTGATTAATTGGATTTTTTAGAGGTGTTGTAGAAGCTGAGTGTAACAACTTTCCTTTAATTTACAATATATCTATTTGTAAAACAAATAGATAACAACAAAAAAAATCCCGTAACTATACGGGATTTTCTATTAATGTATTTATAAAATTTCGATTAAAACTTTAAAGTTAAACTGGCCGACAGGTTTCTTGTTTTTTGTGGACTTATACAAGAATAACCTATCCAATATTGTTCGTTGGTTAAATTATCGAGCTTAACGCCTATTCTGAATTTTGGACGATCATAAAATGCTGTAGCATTTAAAACGGTATACGCTGGCAATACAAATTCACCCTCACTAACGCTGTTAATGATAGCGTTATCACTAGCATAATTTCCTCCAACACCAAACCCCAAACCCTTAACTTGTCCTTTTGTTAGGCGATAGCTTACCCATAAATTGCCTAAATAAGGAGATCCGGCAGCAACAGGTCTCCGACCTTCCACCTCAGAATCGGATTTCTCTAACTTAGAGTCATTGTAAGCAAAACCTGCTACAATATTTAATCCGTCAATAGGATTTGTAATTACTTCCGCTTCAAAACCTCTGCTAATCTGCGTTCCATCCTGTATAGAGAAAGTTGAATGTTGTGTATCAGCTCTGATTATATCTTTAACTTTAATATTATAGTAGCTGATCGTACTGCTTAGTTTTCCTCCAAAAGCATCCAGTTTAACACCTCCTTCAATTTGGTTCGCCTGCTCCGGTTTAAATGCATTTCCATCAAAATCGGATCCTGTTTCATTAGTAAAGCCATTTTGATAATTTGCAAAAAGAGCTACTTTATCTTTTAGAGGTTGAAAAACTACCCCAAACTTTGGAGAAAGTGCAAACTGATCGTATTCGCCATTGGTAACCCCTGTTTTAGGATTGTATTTTCCTTTATAATCAAAATAATCAAGGCGAAGTGCAGCGGTGGCTATCAGGTTATCCGTAATATTTAATACATCTGAAATATAACTGCTATAGGTATTTGTTTTATAAATATCTGAAAAGACAAAATCAGGAGGTCTGGTGGCATACAACCCGTCCATATTTACAGCATTAAAATTATTATATCCTGATATTTCACCCTGAGTAGGAATGGTATCTAAAGTACTGCCAAAGAAAAATTGATCTGAATTTCGCATATAAACGTCTAAACCACCAACAAATCGATTTTTAAGATTCCCTAACTTAAACTCTCCAATAAAGTTCTGCTGTAATTCGATTACCTGGTCTTTACTATTAGCTGTTGATTGGTCGTTACGTGAAATATAGTGATTGCCAACATCAGATGGATTTCCGGAAACCATAGCATCTGTCAATAAATAGAAATAGGGACTAAAACCATCTGAATAACTGTTTGTAAAAGTAAAATTGGATTGAGACGTCCAATTATCAGCCATTTTATAATCCATTTGTCCAAAGATATTGGTGTTTCTTGAGGTCTGATTTAATCCTTCGGTCATGTACGAACGTCGGTAATCCAAATTCAGCTGATCAGCTCTTGACGCACCCAAATCCGTAACGTTAGCTCCCCAAGCAAAAACGAAGAATTGATTTGTTGTATTTTGACCATTGTTAAATTCAGCATCTACATTAAAGGAAAGTTTATCATTCACTTTATAAGATAAGCTAGGAGCCAAAACGAAACCCTTTATAAAACCATTATCCTGGAAAGAGCCTTCATAGCTATACGCCGTATTTAAGCGAAATAGCACATTTTTATCTTTATCCAAAGGAGTGTTAACGTCGGCCGACAATCTGTTAAAACCAAAACTTCCGGCGGATAGAACGACTTCACCACCAAAATGATCATAAGGTTTCTTCGTTACACGATTAATTAGACCGCCATACGATGTTAGTGTACTGCCAAACAATGTAGCAGATGGACCTTTTATTACTTCTATGCGCTCAAGGTTAGCTGCATCAATTTTACTAGAAACATTTCCGGCAATACCATTTCTCAATTGACTTTGCAAAACAAAACCTCTTGAGGAATAAAAGCTCCCACCATCCCCAGAACGGCCAGTAGCTTCCCATAATTTTGTGATACCCGGGGCATTTTTTATTGCATCATCAACTGAAAACAACAATTGCTCTTCCATTAATTGGTTTGAAATGGACGAATAAACCTGAGGATTCTCCATCCTCTTCATTGGCATTTTGGCAACATAATCACTTGCGTCTTTATTAAACCTATTTACTGCATTACCACTTACAATAACCTCTTGTAATTGTTGGGAGTTTTCATTTAAAACAAAATCAAGTGTTACAGTTTGCCCACCAATAATAGTGATTGATTTTTCCTGTATTGAAAGGCCAACAGCTGAAACACGCACGGTGTAACTGCCCGGTTTAACCCGTAACTGATATTCACCTTCATAATTTGAAAGCGTGTTCACTTTACCTTCCTTAAGGTTAATAGTAACACCTTCGGCTGGCTTACCGTCTACTGTTGTAACTTTACCTTTTAAGTTACCGTTTTGTTGAGCCGATGCAGAAAGTTGAATTAATAAAAACAGACCTGTTGCCAGTGTTTTGAGTAAATTATCTCCCATTTGTTTTAAACCTATTAAAAAAATGTCCAAAGAAAAAGATAAAATGCTTATTGACCAAGTTTAAAGCACAATTCAATAAAAAATCCTGCTGGTTGAGGGCAGGATCAGAAGTTATCTAATAATTAATGAAAATATTATACAGTAACTGCCGCTTTTGCTATATAAGCAGCAATCAGATCACCTACAGCAGAGGTGCTTTGCGGATTTTCAGGATTTACATCAACTGTTGATAATCCTTTATCAATTGAATCTTGAACGGCTTCACGAACCAAGTTAGCTTCTTCAAATAACTTGAAGTAGTCAAGCATCATTGCAGCTGATAATATAGTAGCAGCCGGGTTTGCAATGTTTTTACCCGCAGCTTGCGGATATGAACCGTGGCAAGGTTCGAACATGGCTGTTTTTGCGCCAATAGAAGCAGATGCTAATAATCCTAACGATCCTGTTATTACACTGGCTTCATCAGAAATAATATCACCAAACATGTTTTCAGTTAAAATAACATCAAACTGAGTTGGTTTAACGATCATCTGCATAGCAGCATTATCAACAAACAAGAAATCAACTTCAACATCTGCATAAGAAGGTGCCATTTTCTTAACAACATCTCTCCATAAACGTGAGGTTTCTAAAACGTTTGCCTTGTCGACTAAAGTTAACTTTTTACGACGGGTTTGTGCAGCTTCAAAAGCTAATTTTGAAATACGCTCAATTTCTTCAACTGAATACTCGCAATTATCAAATGCAACAACACCATCATTCTTTCTTCCTTTTTCGCCGAAATAAATACCTCCGGTTAACTCGCGGTAAACAACCAGATCGGCACCTTTAATACGTTCTTCTTTTAAAGGTGATTTACTAATTAATGAATCATAAGTTGTTACTGGACGAATATTACAGAATAAGCCCATTTCCTTACGAATCTTTAATAATCCTTGTTCCGGTCGAACCTTGGCATTGGGATCATTATCAAACTTCGGATCACCAATAGCACCAAACAGAATCGCATCCGCCTCTAAGCAAACTTGCAGCGTTTCATCAGGCATTGGATTGCCAGTTTTATCTATTGCAATTGCTCCAGCTAATGCATTGGTATATTCAAATGTGTGATTAAACTTTTGAGCTACTGCATCAAGCACTTTAATTGCTTGTGCGATAACTTCAGGTCCTATTCCGTCGCCTGAAAGAACGGCTATTTTTTTATTCATACTTATTTGTGATTACACCGATTAGTATAAAGTGATTACACTGATTTAGTTTTGTGACTAGTTGATAAGGATTATCAATTTGGATTAAGATGATTGATTGTCAGTTGTTTCTGTTTTGCTTAGTTTCCCATTTAGGGGAGCAGTGACTAACCCTTGCGGGCGGCAGGGTGTTACCCCTGCCTATCAATTAACCTTATGATGATGCTTGTTTAGAATTTGATGGCTCGTTCTTCGTATGCCTCGATTTTATCCTTCAGACTTAATAAATAATCAATGTCGTCAAAACCGTTTAACAGGCACATTTTTTTGTATCCATCAATAGCGAAATTCTCAGACTTACCAGCACCCACTAATTCAATTGTTTGTGTTGCAAGGTCAATCGCTAACTCAGTAGCAGGGTTGTCAATAGTTGCTGATAGAATCTCTTGCAAGAACTCTTCAGAAACCTGAACCGGCAATAAGAAGTTATTTAATGCATTACCTTTAAAAATATCAGCGAAGAAGCTTGATACAACTACTCTGAACCCCGCGTCATAAATTGCCCATGCAGCGTGCTCACGGCTCGATCCACAACCAAAGTTTCTGCCTCCTACTAATATTTGTCCACTGTAACGCTTATTATTTAAAACAAAATCTGCTTTAGGCTGACCGGCATTGTCAAAACGCCAATCGCGGAACAAATTCTCACCAAAACCATCGCGACTTGTGGCCTTTAAAAAGCGCGCGGGAATAATCTGGTCGGTATCTATATTTTCTATCGGCAACGGAACCGCTGTCGATGTTAATTTTATAAAGTCTTTTTTCATTTTTTGAGATTTGAGATGTAAGATATCAGATTTGAGATAGCCTTACATCTTCTTAATCAAATATTTGAGTTTCAGACAAGAGATTCTCAAATCTCATATCTGAGATCTCATATCTAACAATACGCTTTCACATCTGCAATTTTACCTTCAAGAGCAGTAATTGCCGCAACTAACGGACTTGCAAGGAAGGTACGAGCACCTGGTCCCTGACGGCCTTCAAAGTTTCTGTTTGACGTAGAAACACAATATTCACCAGCAGGAATTTTATCGTCATTCATTGCTAGGCAAGCTGAACAACCAGGCTCTCTTAATTGGAAACCTGCTTCTTCAAAAATCTTATCTAATCCCTCTGCTTTAGCTTGTGCTTCCACTTGCTTTGAGCCAGGAACAATAAAGGCATGAACATTAGCCGCTTTTTTATGACCTTTTACTACTTGTGCTGCAATACGCAAATCTTCTATACGTGAGTTAGTACAGCTACCGATAAACACATAATTCACTTGTTTACCGATCATTTGCTCTCCAGCTTGCAATCCCATATAATCTAAAGCCTTACTGAAACTCTCCTTACCTGAAAACGCATCTTCAACCGGAATCGAATCAGTAACTTTAATACCCATGCCCGGATTAGTACCATAAGTGATCATCGCTTCAATATCTTCAGCATTGTAAGAGTACTCTGCATCAAAAATTGCGTCAGCATCCGTTGCTAATGATTTCCAATAAGCCGCTGCTTTTTCAAAAGCCTCGCCTTTTGGAGCGAACTCCTTACCACGAACATATTCAACAGTAGTATCATCAGGAGCAATCATTCCTCCTCGTGCACCCATCTCAATGCTCATATTACACACGGTCATACGGCCTTCCATCGACATTTCACGAAATACGTTTCCTGCGAACTCTACGAAATAGCCTGTACCTCCGTTAGCACTTAATTTTGCAATAATATATAGCACAACATCTTTCGGTAGCGTTCCCTTTGGAAGTTTACCATTAACATTGATCCGCATTTTTTTAGGTTTTGCCTGAAGCAAGCATTGACTCGCCATCACCATGGCAACCTGACTGGTACCAATACCAAACGCAATCGAACCAAAAGCACCATGAGTTGACGTATGACTATCACCACACACAATCGTCATGCCCGGTTGTGTAATACCCAACTCAGGACCAATTACGTGTACGATTCCCTGGTATTTATGTCCAAGGCCATAAAGTTCAACACCAAACTTATTACAGTTCTCTGTTAATTTATTTACCTGGAATCTTGAAAGATCATCTTTAATTGGCAGGTGCTGATCAATCGTAGGAACGTTATGATCCGCAGTGGCTACCATTTTAGTAGGACGGAATAAATTAATTCCACGATTCTCCAATTCGGAGAAAGCTTGTGGACTAGTAACTTCGTGAATCAAATGCTTGTCGATATACAGCACGTCAATTCCGCCTTCGGCAGTTGTTACAACGTGTGCATCCCAAACTTTGTCAAATAAGGTTTTCCCCATCTCTTTCTATCGGTTAAGCCGACCCAATAGGATCGGCTTGGTTAATTGTTCAATCTTAAATTACCTTCTATGATTAAGCAGAAAGTTCAATGTTTACATTACGCATTAATTCATGAATATCGGTATCATGAATTTCCTTCTTGTGGTCAGCCACAATTAAGAATTGACCATAAACTTCATCCAGTGCATCTTTGGTTAACGTATAACCAATTTTGTGAGCACGATAGGCTAAAGCTGCACGACCGCTACGAGCTGTAAGAACGATCAACGATTGATCTACACCAACATCTGCAGGATCAATGATTTCATACGTTTCACGGTTTTTAATCACGCCATCCTGGTGTATACCTGATGAGTGGGCAAATGCATTAGCTCCAACAATCGCTTTGTTAGGCTGCACAAACATCTGCATTTTCTCAGAAACTAACTGACTAATCGGATACAACATTTTGCAATCGATACCAGTAATCAGGTTTAAGTAAGGATGCTGACGCATAATCATCACCACTTCCTCCAATGAAGTGTTTCCGGCGCGTTCACCAATTCCATTAATGGTACATTCAATTTGTCCGGCACCATTAATAACCCCTTCAATTGAATTGGCAGTTGCCAATCCTAAATCATTATGACAATGAGTTGAAAGGATTGCTTTGGTATCAATGCCTTTTACATTTTCGTACAAGTATTTGATTTTAGCGCCATATTCATGCGGAAGGCAATAACCTGTTGTATCAGGAATATTTAATACTGTTGCGCCTGCGGCCACTACAGCCTCACATACGCGGGCCAAGTATTCATTATCGGTACGACCTGCATCTTCAGCATAAAACTCAACATCTTCTACGAAACTTTTTGCGTATTTTACGGCAGCTACAGCGCGCTCAATAATTTGTTCGCGGGTAGCGTTAAATTTATGTTTAATGTGAGAATCTGAAGTGCCAATTCCAGTGTGGATGCGAGGACGTTTAGCATATTTGAGAGCTTCAGCGGCTGTTTCAATATCTTTTTCTACAGCACGTGACAAACCGCAAACAATTGGGTCGGTGACGGCTTTTGCGATCTCCACCACCGATTTAAAATCTCCTGGACTAGAGATAGGAAAACCGGCTTCGATCACGTCAACGCCTAAGCGTTCAAGCTTACGTGCGATCTCCACTTTTTCCGGGGTATTTAACTTGCAACCCGGTACTTGTTCACCGTCGCGTAAGGTTGTGTCGAATATCTGAATCTTTCTTCCTGACATTTTTAGATTTGTGTTTGGAAATTCTAAAGTATTCACTAAGATTAGCTTTGGGAAACCACTATTACTATTAATGTACTATTTTCAATTTTAGTACATTTTTAGCAACTTACTGTAAATCAGAATTTTAAAGGAGGTGTTTATACAATGGCTAATGGAAAAAACGAGCCGGTATTTGAACTGATAAAATCGATGTCGAAATCAGAAAAGCGAAACTTTAAGCTTTTTGCTACCCGATTACAAGGAAATCAGGATGCAAAATTTCTGGCATTATTTGATGCGATTGACGGAATGGACGCCTTTGATGAGGACAAAGTATTAAAAAGAGCTCCCGTTAAAAAAGTACAGCTTTCTAATATGAAGGCGCATTTGTACAAACAAATCCTTATCAGTCTGCGCTTAATGAATGTGCAGCATTACCCCGATCTGCAATTGCGTGAACAGGTCGATTTTGCCAAGATTCTTTACAACAAGGGCTTATATCGCCAAAGTTTAAAGATTTTGGACAAAGCCAAGCAAATGGCTATTCAACTGATGCAGAATACTATTGCGCTGGAAATTGTAGAATTTGAAAAAATGATTGAATCCCAATACATCACTAGAAGTATTTCAAATCGGGCTGACATTTTAACAAGTGAAGCAATTGGATTAAATAACAGTATTCAAACGACTAATGAGTTCTCGAATCTTGCATTGCAGCTTTATGGTTTGTACTTAAAGGTAGGATATGCCCGCAACAGTAAGGACGTTGCTTACGTTCAAACATTTTTTGAGCATAATCTCCCTAAATATGACCCGGAAAAATTAGGCTTTTCTGAAAAGATGTATCTCTACCAAGCCTACGTTTGGTATTATTCGATCATTCAAGATTTTGTCTCGTGTTATCGCTACGCGCAACGATGGGTAGACTTGTTTAAAGAACACCCTCAATTGAAGCAGGGAATGGTTAGCTTTTACATTAAGGCTTACAATTATTTACTGGAATCTCTATTCTATATGCGCTATTATTCCAAGTTCTGGGAAGTGCTTACCGAATTGCAGAAGGAGATTGAGACGGATGCTGAAATCTTTGACGATAATTCGGAAATGCTTGCTCAATCGTGCATATTGACTCACAAAGTGAACTTGCATTATATGGAAGGAAGTTTTACGAAAGGACTAGCGCTAATTCCTGAACTAAAAAGCTTTCTTTCACACCACAGTGAACGTATTGACGAGCACCACGTATTGGTATTTTATTATAAGATCGCTTGCCTGTATTTTGGTAGTGGTGATAACAAAAATGCAATCGTTTACTTAAATAAAATCATCAGCACCCGCGACAGCGATGTTCGCTCGGATATCCAATGTTTTGCTCGCATTCTTAATTTAATTGCCAATTATGAAGCTGGGAATGATGCTAATCTTGAATATCAGATTAAATCTGTTTATCGCTTCTTAGTAAAGATGGATGATCTGCACAAGGTTCAAACGGAAATTATCAATTTCTTAAAGAATCTTGGGAATATTTATGCTACAGACATTAAGCGGGAATTTAAACGTTTGCATGATCGACTCGTACCTTACGAAAACCATCCTTACGAAAAACGTCCGTTCTTGTATTTGGATATTATCTCTTGGTTAGAAAGCAAGATGTATAATAAGCCTGTTCAGGAAATTATCAGGGATAAGTTTTTAAAGGTAAATAGATAATTTATTACACACCCCAACCCCTCTCAAGAGGGGAACCCTTAATCAACGTAGTTGATAATCCCCTCTTGAGAGGGGTTAGGGGTGTGTTCTTTAAATAAAAACGAGGCTATACTTTTCAGTTAGTCTCGTTTTTATTTTATAAATATTATTTCTCTAATTAGTCAGCACTAATATTAGCACCGATCATATAGTTATACTGTTCAACTTTCTCCCATTTGTTGATGCCATAACGTCTCCACGAACGGGTAATAGCTTTCTCTTCGATTTTCTCATATCCGATTGCTGGTGCCGGATAGTGCATTAACGTTATATTTTTTCCGTCAAATGTTGTTTCTGTGCTGGTAACCTCCGATGAATAATACTGTAAAGGAAGAATTTCCAGAACTACAAAAAATCCATCATAAGGCACTTCGATGTTATACTGTGAAAGATCAACTGATAACCACTCATTATTCTTTTGTGCACGGGCAATAATCGCATCCTGAATTAATTCATCTCCTGGAAAATCACGCATATTCGCTTTACCGTAGATCTTAACACGGAAAGGAGCATCAATTACCCCATTTTCACATTCACGGATAAAGAATCTAACCGAGCGAACCACTCCTGTTGTGTTATTATCATTAGGAACATAAAACGCATGTTTTAGTTCAGGGAATGGGCAGTATTTGCCAAAACTCGATTTTTTCTCACTACCAACGTACAGCTTACGTGCTCTTTTTGCATTTACCACAATATCATCAAGCTGGTAATACGCCGACTTTAATTTAATGGTTGTAAACTGGTTTTTAATTAATTCCTTAACACTGATGGTTTTGGCTTTATAACCTAAGGCTGTTACAACCAAACTATCCACTTTGTTCTTTTCAGGAATACTAATTGCAAATTCACCGTTTTTATTTGCTGAATAAATCAGCTTTGTACTTGTAATTGTTAAGGTTGCATTTGAAACCGGGCAAGCTTCTGGAACATCTTCAACAACTTTTCCTTTTAAGGTTATGTTTTGGCCATTGGCAGTGGCGCAAATAAGTACTAAAAACAGCCATGTCAGTTGTAAACATTTTCTCATACGGGCAAGGTTGGTTTTTACGTTTATTGGTTTATTTTATTGCTAACTATTTTCTCGTTCTTCTTTGCGTTTTCTCCTACGTTCCTCACGTTCTTGTTTTCTTATTTCGGCTTTACTTTTCTCAGGAGTTTCGGTTTCCTGAATAGTAGCCGGCTGGGTCTCTTCTTGTTGCACAGGATTGAGCGCTTTTCCTGTGTTTGGATTTTCATCTATAATTTGCTGAGGAAGAGCATCTACATCTAATAATGTATCAACCTGTGTTGTATCCGTTATTACATAGTTACGAGCCGGACCTCTTAAAACCACATTATACATTGATGCGCGGTCTTCTTCAGTAATCATTCCACGCTTTAACATTAACCCACTAATAAGGTCAAAGTAATAGCCACTAATGCGTTGCTTTAATGCTCCATTCGGATAAAATTGGTAGCGGTATCGTTTGGGGCTAGGTATTATACTAGCCAGAAACATTGACTCTCCCAAATTTAGCTCCGAAGGATGTTTAGCGAAGTAAAAACGTGATGCTTCACTAACTCCGTAAACGTTTGGCGCCCATTCTATAATATTGAGGTAAACCTCAAACATCCGCTCTTTACTGGTTAAACGATTATTTTCAATTAACCAAACAATCAACATTTCCTCGAGTTTACGAGCCATTGTCTTTTGTCTGCTTAAATAAACATTCTTTACCAGTTGCATAGAAATGGTGCTTCCTCCTCGTTTAAAGCTTCCCGCTTTATAATTAGTTGCAATCGACTTTCTGATTGCTTCTTCAAAGAACCCTTTGTGTGTGAAGAACGCATTATCTTCGGCTGTTAAGATAGCATTTTTTAGATAATTACAAATCTGATTATAGGGAGTAAAATTCGGATTTTGTGGACCAATTGTAATATTGCGCATTGGCTTACCATATTCATAAGGTGTATACACAAACGGCCCGTTTATTTTTTGGAGGTTTACAGCTCCAAAATGCAGTATTTTAAAATCTTTCTTGTCTAATCTTGAATCAAACTTACAGTCATCAGGATGTTTATCTTCAAGATAAAAATTTAACCCATACTTTATTTTTCCTGCAACTTTTATCCCTTCAAGCGACTCAAACATACCTGCAGGAAATGCATCAAAGAAATCTTGTGCATTTACCCAATCCGTATTCAACTTTAGCTCGTAAACCTTAGCGGGCTTAAGCGTAAATTTTATAAAAGGATGAGCTTCAAGATTACGAAGATGAACTGTTGAAGCACTGTCGAGAGAAAGAAAGTTTTTACCAATTACCATTGTTGCATCAATAGAACCGTTGTCAACCACAACATCCTTATTTGCAATCTTCTTATGATTAATAAGCAGGTTTTTAATGCCCCAGGCTCCTTTTACGGTTAGCTCATCACCACTATATTTTGTTCCTGCTAACTTAAGTGCCAGCGTATCAAAATTTACTTTCAGGCCGAATTTCTGTTCAAGGTATGGGAATTCAACTTTTCTCCCATCAGCAAAAAGTTTAACATCCATTTCTTTAGCACCACCATCAATCATACCAGTACAGTGCCATGTGGCTTCACCATTATTAAGAATGAAGGTTGATGTTAACTCCTGATCGTTGATAGACACATTCTTGGCTAACACACTTACGTTCCGACTGCTGTCGGTTTCAGCAAAAGAAGCTTCAAAATTTTTAAGTTCCAGGTTATCCGGAACTTTATAAAGAACCTTATTGATCAGTTTGTTGGCAAATTTAGCCAGATCAAGTTCTGTTTTCTGTGTTGTATCCCGCTTACGCTCTTTAAACAAAAAATCATAATTCTTTACTCCATGACGATTAACAAATGTTAGCTTACCGTCAAATAGCTTAACAGCTGCTAGCTTAACATCGCCAAAAAGCAGTGGCAATAATTTAACCTTCACCTCAAAGTCGCGGATTGAGAGCAATGTATCTTTCTTTAATGGAACAACAGAAATTTTTCCAAAATGAACGGTACTTAACCCTGCAAAATGGGCTTGCTCAATTTTTATCTCAAGTTGATTTTGTTGCTTTTGAGAGGCTACAATTTTTTCAATCGTACTATTAAGAATTTGTTCACGCTTAGAGAAAAGAATTCCACCTGCTATTCCAACCAATACAATGATAATGGCGAATATCCACCAGTACTTCTTCAGGAAATTTTTCAAGACCTACAAAAATATTTTGTTCCAACAATTCAGCATCTCGAAATCATTCATTGGGTTACTGAAATAATTATATTCTAACAGGGCATTTACTGTTTTTTGCCCCAGTACCTGAATGAGTAATTCCGGACGCATACCTGCTCGCAAAGATAATGCGGCATAGGTATATCTGGCAGTATCTGTGGTAATTAATTCGTATTTGGGTTTTGACTTCTCAATAATCTGATTGCCTTTGTGGATACTAACATTAATTGGGGTGTTTATTCCCGCCATTTTCCCCAATGTTTTTAGATGTTTGTTAGCATAAACATTTTGCACCATCGGGAAACAATAACCTTTCTCCGCACCATATTTCTTCAAAATAAAACGCGCATAGTTATTCATCGGAATACGCGTTTTAATATATGTATACTGATTAATGATCAAAAGCTTATCATCAGCAACATCATCTACTTTTAGCTTAATAATATCGGAATGTTTGAGTCCTGTAACACAACCAAACATAAAAATGTCGCGGATAAGAGCAAGCTCTTTATTTAAACTTAAATTAAGGGTATATAAACGCTGAACTTCTTCTTCCGTTAAAGAAAGCTTTACCGATTCAACTGTTTTGGTGTCAAAATTTTCAAACTCCGATGTTTGTACCAGCTTTTTCCCCGAAGCGTAATGTAAAAATGCTTTTAAGGCTTTTATCTTTTTACTGATCGTATTGTTGGTATTGTTCAGTGTCTTTTCTAAGAACCCCGTAAACTGAACATAAAACTCTGTATTAAGATTATTAAAACTTATATGGTAGTCGGCCGCATCTTCAAAAAGCTTCAAATCTTTTATCAGCGTTTCATACACAAAGACAGTGCTTTCCTTTTTTGTTTTCTTGGATTCCTCAATATACTCGGCTAATTCTTCGAAGAATTCACTTCCTCCTTTAAAAAGATCCTTGTAAAATGCCTCTTTTATTTCCTGCACATCTGCATCCTCATGCTCTCTCAGGATATGATAAGTGGCATTTAATAGTTTAATTTTCTGAGTGCTTAGCGTGTGATTCCACTTTTCAGTATTACCGTTAAACTCTATAATTTCTTGTTTTTTGGCATCCCAGCTCTCTTGCGGAACTTTTAACCCAGTGAAGTGTTTAAAACGCTTCCCTCTGTGCTGAAAGATCATATAAATTGGCATTAAACCATTATTATCTTTCATCTCGGGTCTAACACAAAGATTTACCGTAGCCATTTTAGTAATTATATAAATATATAGTATTCTGCGAATCTAAACAAAAGTCAAATTATTGTGTTTTTTAATTAATTTTGACTGATTTTTTTTTAACATATCCACACTAAATGATTACACCGGAACAAGTTTTAACTGCACTTAAGAACGTTGAAGAGCCTGATCTGAAAAAAGATATAGTTACTTTGAAAATGGTAGAGGATGTGAAAGTGGAAGGCAAAAAAATTAGCTTTTCAGTTGTCCTCACTACTCCAGCGTGTCCGTTGAAAGACCTTATCAAAAATGCCTGTATAAATGCAGTTAAGCATTTTGTAGATAAAGAAGCGGAAGTAGAAGTTAATTTAACCTCACGCGTTACGACTAAGAGCACCAATACCTTCAGTAATATTAAGAACATTATAGCTGTTGCTTCTGGCAAAGGTGGTGTAGGAAAGTCTACTGTTGCTGTAAATCTGGCCATTTCTTTAGCGAAAAAAGGTGCTAAAGTTGGTTTAATTGATGGCGACATCTACGGCCCGTCTATTCCTATCATGTTCCAATTAGAAGGAGCGAAGCCTTACATGACGCAGGTAGATGGCCAGAACAAAATAGAACCGATTGAAAAATACGGAATAAAATTATTGTCGATAGGATTCTTTACAGACCCTAATCAAGCTATTCCGTGGAGAGGCCCGATGGTTTCATCGGCTATCAAACAATTATTTAATGACGCTCATTGGGGAGAGTTAGATTATTTATTGGTTGATACTCCTCCAGGAACCGGTGACGTACACATTACATTGGCGCAAGGTTTTCCAATAGCAGGTGTGGTAATTGTAACAACACCTCAAAACGTAGCATTGGCTGATGCCAAAAAAGGGGCAGGAATGTTTAGAATGGAGGGCGTTAAGGTTCCGATTCTTGGTGTGGTTGAAAACATGTCTTATTTCACCCCGGCAGAACTACCAACTAATAAATACTACATTTTTGGCAAGGGCGGAGGAAATGTACTTGCTACCCAATTTGACGTTCCATTTTTAGGAGAAATCCCATTGGTAATGGAGGTTAGTGAAGGAGGAGACAAAGGTGAACCGGTTGCTCTTCAAGACAATAACCTGGTGGCTGAAGCATTTGCTGATATTGCTGAAAAAGTAGCACAGCAAGTTGCTATACAAAACGCACTCGCTAATAAAGAGACAGTTGTAGAATAATTTTTCTATATTTGTATTTAGACTAAACAGAGGATTTTGGCATGAGTAACGCAGAATTGTTAACAAAAGTTGAAGGAGCATTGAACCAGATTCGCCCTTATTTAGAGGCCGATGGGGGAAATGTTGAAGTGTTGGAGGTTACCGACGATAATATTTTAAAGCTAAAATTGCTTGGATCTTGTGGATCTTGTCCAATGAGTATCATGACACTTAAAGCAGGCATCGAACAAGCTGTAATGCGTGAAGTTCCTGAAATTGTTTCAGTTGAAGCTACCAATATTACCGATATTGATGATCCTAATGCAGTAATGCCAAATACGGTAAATGCTCAATAATAAACTTTTACAAGATTCCCCATCTATGGCGGTGTCTTAACCATATAAAAAGGGTTCTGTTTTATTCAAACGGAACCCTTTTCTTTTTCATTAACTATCCTGTTTACCTTCTTCCTTTTTTTCTAGCAGGAAATTTCATCTTATAATCCACCTTAATGGCACCTTTGGTAATTGAATCCAATCGGCCTCTTAACATTGCTTTTTTTAGCGGATTTAAGTAATCAGTAAATAATTTACCTTCAATATGATCATATTCATGCTGAATAACACGGGCAGCTAATCCTGTGTATTCTTCAATATGCTCCACCCATTTTTCATCATAATACTTGATTTTAATATTTGCCGGACGCATCACTTCTTCCCGGATATCAGGAATACTCAAACATCCTTCTGTGAACGCCCATTTCTCACCAGTTTGTTCAAGAATTTCAGCATTAAGAAACACTCGTTTAAAAGCTTTCAATTGTTTGCTTTCTGCTTCACTCACTTCATCGTCATCATCATCAGCAAAAGGTTTTGCGTCAATAACAAATAAACGAATTGAAAGTCCTACCTGAGGAGCAGCAATTCCAACTCCACTGGCATTATACATGGTTTCAAACATATCATTAATCAAGCCTGATAAATTCGGATAATCTTTATCAATAGGTTGAGCTTTCTTCAATAAAACAGGATCGCCATAGGCGGTAATTGGTAATATCATTTATGCTAAAAGTTATTAGTACTTAGTAGCTAGTCATAAGGCATCTGATTTTTGTACAGCCTGATAGCTAACCTCTTCTTCAAGATTGGCAAAAATACGGAAAAAGCCTTTAAAAGCCGAATGAGCGTTTTTCCATGTATGACTGCAAAATAATAACAGCACTAACAGAATCAATCAATCCTTTTTTTTCTCTATCCGATTTTTTCAATCCGCTATTTGCAATGGTGTGGCTTGCCATTTTAGATGTAAATCGTTCATCCATCCTATCAATCGGGATGGTCGGAAATTGTTTTTTTAAAAGATTAATAAAGGCTTCTACATGGCGAGCAGATTCTGATGGAGTGCTATCCATTTGTTTTGGCTCACCCACTATAAAAGTTTCAATTTGTTCGGTAAGTAGGTATTCTTTAAGATAATCGATTACATCTTTAGGATGAATAGTTGTTAACGCCGTTGCAATAATTTGCAAAGGGTCTGTAACAGCTATACCGATTCTTTTGGTTCCGAAATCAAAGGCCATCAATCTTGCCATATATCATTATTAAGATTACAAAAGTGAAGATTTTTGTGCCTAAATAAGAATGTTTGGGTGCATAACACTCAACATTTTCCACAAGCTTAAACGGATCTCTAGCATGAACAATAAACCAAAATAATTAAACACATGGTCTATTCGCATTATATATAACTTAGTCTATCTTTACAGCATGCAGTTTAAAGAAATTGTAGGAAACGAACACATTAAAGATCAACTGATTCGCTCTGCAAAAGAGAATAGGATCAGTCATGCGCAATTATTTCTTGGACCGGAGGGCTCGGGAGCACTGTCTTTGGCTATTGCTTATGCTCAATTTATCGGCTGTGAAAATAAGCAGGAAGACGATTCTTGCGGACAATGTGCATCTTGTAGAAAATATCAGAAGTTTATCCATCCGGATCTTCATTTCTCTTATCCCTTTATTGCCAATAAAACCAATAAAGTGGAAACAAGTGTAGATGTGATTGAGGAATGGAGAAAAGCATTATCGGAAGACCAGTATCTTTCTTTAAATGCCTGGTTAAAACACCTGGATGTTGAGAATAAACAGCCAAATATTCCAATCGCAGAATGTCACGCCATTATTCAAAAGCTAAGTTTAAAGCCCTTTGAATCGGAGTTTAAGGTCCTGATCATGTGGTTGCCGGAGTTTCTGGGTAATGAGGGTAACTCTTTATTAAAGATCATCGAGGAACCTTCTCATAAAACGTTATTCTTATTAGTTGCTGAGAATCGCGATAAAATGTTAAACACTATTTTATCTCGTACGCAACTGATAAAGATCAACAAGCTGTCGAACAAAGAAATTCAGCAACATTTTATGGATAAGCATAACTGCGATTCACAACAAGCGAACCGCATTGCTTATTTGGCTAACGGGAATATGTCGGCAGCTTATGCGATATTTAACGAAGAGGAAAACAAAGACACAGGCAGTTTTGCCGATTGGATGCGACTCTGTTATACCGGGAACGGCACCGGCATCGTAAAATGGGTGGAAGATTTTGCAAAGATCGGAAGGGAGCGTCAAAAAAACTTTATACGCTACGGATTAAACATCATCCGCGATTGTTTGTTATATTCGGACGGGGCGAAAGAAATGATACATTTAGAAGGTGAGGAAATGGAGTTTGTTACTAAATTTTCGGCACTGGTGGGTTTGCAAAAGGGTGAATTACTGATAAAAACGTTTGAAGAGGCTATTTATCATGTTGAACGAAATGCTAACCCGAAAATTTTATTTTTAGATGTATCTTTGCAAATTAACCGTTACTTGAGAACACAACCAGCCGCATAAAAGGCATGGTTTCATTATATATGGAGAGAAAAAAATATGGGATGTAGTACTTGTTCAACCGGAGGTTGCACGCCGGCGGGTTGCAAAAGCAACGGATCGTGCTTAACTGACGGAGGATGCAGTAAGCTGGACGTTTATGATTGGCTGTCTGATATGGATTTGCCAGCTCACTATAAACCATTTAACATAGTTGAGGTTAAGTTTAAAGGTTCACGTAAAGATTTTTACGTAAACACAAACAATCATTACCTCGAAATGGGAGAAATGGTAGCCGTTGAAGGAAATCAGGGTGGTTTTGACCTTGGTCATGTTTCTTTGACAGGTGAACTGGTGCGTATGCAGATGAAGAAAAAAGGTGTTAAGGATAGTGCCGAATTCAAGAAAATTATCAGAAAAGCCAGCCAGGCTGATATAGATAAATGGAAGATTGCAAAAGGTCTTGAATATGAGACTATGCATAAAGCCCGCACGCTAGCCCTTGAGCTTAACTTAAAAATGAAGTTAAGTGATGTTGATTATCAGGGCGATAAAACTAAAGCTACTTTTTATTATACAGCCGATGACAGGGTCGATTTTCGCGAGCTGATCAAGAAAATGGCCGAAGCATTTAAGATTCGTATCGAAATGCGTCAGATAGGTATGCGACAAGAAGCCAGCCGTTTAGGTGGTATTGGGTCTTGTGGTCGTGAACTTTGCTGTTCAACCTGGCTAACAGATTTCCGTACCGTTTCAACAGCGGCGGCACGTTACCAGAATCTTTCATTAAATACATTAAAATTAGCCGGACAATGCGGAAAATTAAAATGTTGTTTGAATTATGAGTTAGATACTTATATCGACGCATTGAAAGATATTCCGGAGAATGTAACCGGATTACAAACAGAAAGAGGCTTTGCCCGTCTGCAAAAAACCGATATCTTTAAAAAGATCATGTGGTTTAGCTACGCTGATGTAACCGACTGGATTCCTCTTGAGGTGAATAAAGTTCGTGAGCTCCTGTCGATGAATAGTAAAGGTCAAAAACCGGCGGATCTAAAAGGATTAGAATATACTAGTACTGTTACAGCTCCAAAACCGGTTGCCTTTGACTACGAAAACGTAGTGGGTCAAGACTCTTTAACCCGACTTGACGAGAAGAACGGCAAAAAGAAAAAGAAAAAGAAAAAAGGCAAAGGGAATTCAGGAGAAGGTCAGGAACCACGTGCTGCTCAACCTGTTCAGCAGCAAGAGCGTCAACAGCAACAGAATAAGCCTCAACAACAGGAACGTCAACAACAACAGAAAAGGGATAAAGAGGCGGGTCAACAGCGTCCAGCAAAACCTGATGCACAAACTCGTCCGCAACAAAACGGAGGAGGCAATAAAAATCAGGGAAATCAACGCCGTAATCAGAACAAAAATAATAACAATCAAAAACCAACTAATAATAATTCTAATAAAGAATAGATGTTCAGATCAACGCGTTTATTTTCGAAGCTTTTTTTATTCAGTTTAAGTTGTACACTCTTAATGGCATGTACAGATAATTCTGTATATAATAATACAACTACCATTAGTGATAAAGGGTGGTTTTCTAACGACAAAGCCGTTTTCGATGTAAAAATTGACAATCCGGGGAAACTTGCTGTTTACCTAGATCTTCGTCATACGGATGATTATAAGTACTCCAATTTATTTTTGAGGATGTATGTAAAGAATCCTGACGGCAAAATGCAGCCTACAAGAGTATTAGAGGTTAAGCTAGCTGAAAAGGATGGTAAATGGCGAGGTTCGGGATCTGGCAAACTCATTTCCCAGGAAACGTACATCACGAATGCATTGGACTTTTCAAAGCCAGGCAGCTACAGAATTGAATTCGAGCAATTTATGCGCGATGATCCATTAAAAGAAATATCTGACCTTGGTGTCAAACTAATTAAAGAATAATAAAAAAACCGGCATTGATGCCGGTTTTTTTTGCCTATTTTTTTACTAAATCATTCTGTACTTTAAAGTCGACTACCTTATACCCAGCTCTACCTTCAGCCGTAATTCCTTGCACAACTATCTTATATTCACCTTGTTCATCGCCTGTATAGAACTGTAAAGAGGCATTACCGTTTGAACCTGTTATGATTGTTGGATTCCAATATAAAACGTTTCTGAAATCAGGAACCCGACTATTAAGTGAAGCTGACGTTTCATATACAGGTGAATAGAACTGTCGTTGAAGCTGTAATCCTTCGTACTCTACGATGAGAGCATTAGGGTCAAGGGGTATGCCTTCCAAATCATATTTGTAGGTTGAAAGACTAATAATTCCATTCAAAGTAAGGTACCCGAATGAAAACATTCTGTTTATAGCTTCAAGCTTTTTAATTTTCATAGGATTAATAGCCACCACACTATCTGTCTTAAAAAATGGAACTCCATCTATTAAAACTAAAGGATTCTTGGGTAACATCTCGAAATTTGAATTCGTCATATTAAATTGATATCCTTTTTGTTGCCTCGAAATAGAAACCTCCGAAACGTATTCTCTTAACACTTCTTCAAATGTTCGGAATCTTGTAAAGTCATCTAAGAAATAAGATTTCTCCGGTTGACCATAAAACAGCGAAGTGTCAACTTTTGCAGGAAGTGAGAATTTTAATTGTTTTTCATTGGTGAAAGCCTGCTGAACTTGTGTGCTGATGCTACGATCTAATAGTTGTGACTGAAAACGTTCAATGTGAGTATTTACAGATGGAAGTGCATAAGCATTCGACTTCTCTATAAAAGGACTTTCTATCTCTACACGATAATTTTCATCAACTGCCTGCACAATTAGCTCTTCTGATCCAATCAAATCTCCAATATTGAATAACAGCTTTCCTTGAGCATCACTTTTGGCTACAGCAACCCTAAAGAATTTACCAGGACTTGAAAGGTAAACAGTAATGTCGCTCCCGGGCGCTCCTGTTTGTTTGTTTAAAACAACACCTCGCACAAGATGACCCTCATACTCAGGTAAGTTAGTAATAGTTGGCGATTTTGAGTTTAAAACAGTTTTCCACTCAAATCTTCTCCAACCTTGGGTAAGCATCAGATTATCTGCAGCCTCTTTTACCTCTGTTGAATTTGAAGAAAAATAGTAATCAGGTGACTCAATTTTTCCTTTTAAGTCTGAGCTCAACCATAAATAGTTCACAATATTGGCAGCATCAATGTGTTGGAGTGAGTCAGCTTTAAAAACCGCCATTGATAAATTAGCGTTTTGCGGCTTATTCCTTTCAGAAAGAGAGGAGATATTGACAGCCACTCTTTGACGCGATTGATATAAACTATTATCTGTTGTAGCCGATAAAGAAAGGTAGTGCTCTGGTTGTTTAAAATATAACCGCTCGCTTACAGGACGCTGATTCTGATCAAAAATGGTTATATGAGAAATACCTTCACCAAGCATACTTACTGGGAGGTTAAACACAACCGACCCATTTGAAAGAGACTTGGATTCTTTAATCTTTACATCCATACGAGTATGTGCGATTAAAGAAATTGCCCCTTCATCGTAAACATTTTTTGCAGAAACTGTAATAGCCAAAACGTCATTACTTTCCGTTAAAAACATCGAGTACCCTCTTGATTGAACCACAGGCAACTCTTTTGTGATTACTTCATTGCCAATCCTTAGCTCTGCACTATATTTTTCATTTTCAACAGGAGTAAACGAAACACTTCCCATCCCATCTTTTAAAGGACGAAAACCATCAATCACTACATTGCTATGCCCATCGGTAATACGTCCCGAAAAACCAACCCCTTTGCCATTACTATCCACAACTTTGTAAGCTACCTTATTTTTAACCCCTGCAATAAAGTTCCCTCCCTCCGCAAAGAACTGAATGTCATAATCCGTTTTTAAAGTTGTGGCAGTCTCAGCCGACTTAAGTGTATTGACAATGATAACTCTTTTTTCATAAAAGAAATCCTCATCACCATTCTTCATTAAGTTGGTATAAGCCCTTAAAACATATTCGCCGGAATTTAATGAAGAAGATAATTGAAATGAACCATTTCCCAAGCCCTTATCAAGTGCAATCATAGCCTGATCTACAGCTTTTCCTTTACTATCCAATAGTTCTACATAGGAAAGTTTGTTTATCTTGGAAGGATGATGATTGATTCCGTCTACGACATATACCTTAAACCAAATCAATTCCCCGGCAAGGTAAAACGACTTATCAGAATGTAGAAATAGCTTCTCTGATGAATATAAATTTCTGCTATCTATAAGTTTTTGACTGATTATGGATAATCTATCCGATTGTCCGTAAGTGCGCAGCCCTATTAAGCTAAGGCTTAAAAGACATGCAAGCATTAAAGCATTTTTCTTAAAACACTTATTCATATTTTTCATAAGATTATGGCCAGAAATCAGGTTTTTTAGTCACACCACCTTTTTCACGGCAATCAACACATTCTTTTAAAGACAAAATGCAAATAGTGTCTCTGGTATCCGGTATATAAGTGACTCTGATCGGCAATCTTTTACCATTAGAAAAAAGATGCCATACCCAATCAGGATCCTTATCAGGCCCCGGGCCTAGCCAAGGAGGCAGAACGGTATAAAACGAATCAATTTTACATGCATCGTACTCATTAGGTCTAAAATGGGGCAATAATTGAGTCTTATCAACAAAAATTCGTTGTTTCTTGATAGTCCCTGCACCAATGTATCCAATGACTGGCTCTTCAGGAGTGGTTAAACAGTGTATATTACTGGATATTTGTGAAGGCTGAGGGTCAAATATTGAGCCCGGTTGTTCCGTATTTTTCTTCATATTTAGCCAATAGTCAAATGCTTTAGGTGTAACCACATACTGCTTAACCAGAATGCTATATTTTCTCGACAAACGAAAAGAACTAAAAGGAATAGTGTGTATCGGAACCTCATAAATAACATCCTTAGTCAGGCCTGCTGTGGTTCCTAAATTTACCGAATGAGAGACCTCAGTCTTCCAACAACGGTTAATATCTTCTGTTGCTAAATTTCTTCTTTTTAACTTTCCGTTCTCATATTTATATAAAGACTCATACTTTGAAACGTATTCCCAGGTTTCTACAAAGTCCCATTTATAATATCTTGATTTATCGGTAACATCGTGTGTATTTGCCAATATTCTAACGCCATTCTTATCTTGCTTCCAACTAATGCTATCTATTTCGGGACTTTGTGTAACAGGGAATTGCTCTGACAAATATTCTTTCCCCTTTAGCTTAATACGAAGCCTATAATTAGCATTAGCGTTTAAGATTAATACAGGAAGAGCATATACTCCATTCTTTAAAAGAACAAATTGATGTATACTGCCTGCCTCTCCCTCTAATTGCATCTGTGCAGTGTTCTCGTACTCAATTAGGCGTTCATCTCCAATATTCTTACTTCGAGATAAGGTTATAAATGATGAATCCGTTCCACTATTAATAAATCCATCTACTACCAGGTAATTATGTTTTCCCTGAATCTCGGGAGGAGTGTATGGTTCAGTACAAAGTGTTAAACAAAACAATAAAAAACCTAAACCTAATATGCTATAGTAAACATTCTTCATTACATTAAAACTTAAAATTATAAGTCAGAAACGGTATCGCGTTCCCAAAAATTGACATCTTATATCCATTTAATACTCCATTGCGAGAAACGAAATACACGGAATATGGATTTTTTCGACTTGTTAAGTTATATACCCCAACTGTCCATGACGAGTGCGCTAGTTTCTTTATTTTATGATTACCTTCTATATTAAATGATAAATCTGTTCGGAAATAATCAGGAATTCTGTATTCGTTTCTGTCAGAATAATAGGCTCTGTAGGAACCTCCAAGATAATATTGAGCTATTGGTAGAGTTATTGGACGTCCAGTGCTATAATTGATATTTATTGACATGCTATACCTGTGAGAAAACTTATAGTTTCCGATAAAGTTGAAAATATGCGGTTTATCAAAATCACTTGGGTAATACTCCCCTTTATTCGTAGGCTCGTTTATTAGTTTATCATCGGTCTTAAGGAATACTCTTGAATAGGTATAACTAATCCAACCATTTAATTTACCCGAATTCTTCTTTAGCATAACTTCTAAGCCATAGGCTTTACCGGATGTATTCATGATGTCCGTTTCAATATGCTGGTTGAGCACTAAGTTTGCTCCACTTTTGTAGTCCAACACATTTTGTAGACGTTTATAATACACCTCTATGGATGTTTCTATAACATTTGAGTTAAAGTTTTTATAAACACCTAAAGAAAATTGGTCACCTAACTGTGGTTTTACGTATTGATCACTAAGCTTCCAAATGTCCGTTGGGGATATAGCTGTTGTATTAGACAACATCTGAATATACTGTCTTAGGGTATTGTAGCTAGCCTTTATAGAAGCGGATGATCCTAATAAATATCGTGCTGATAATCTAAACTCTGGACCATGATAATTTACAATTCCGGCCCCTTTCCTGTAACTCACCGTATCTATCAGACTTACTGTTTCACGCGGCTGACCTGCTAAATATTGATAAACATCTTTAGGGCCGAGGTAATTAAAAAGAGAATACCTGATTCCGGCACTTAGTGACAAATTATCCGTTATATTAAAATCATCCCCAATATATACTGCAGATTCCAGTGCTTGTTCAGGCTCTACAATTTTATTCTGCACTAACGATTCTGAGTGAAATGGAGACAATGTCCCTGCATTTAGCTTATATCTTAATGTGCTTATACCAAATTTAAAGGAGTGCCTATTATTCGGTAAATATGCAAAATCGACCTTCCCCCATAACTGATTAATATTAAAGTCGAATTTATATGCATTTACAGGGTTAAAATCGCTCGAATTATTAAAACTGTAGTGATCTACACCTGTTGCAATAACTCCATATAACTTATTATTAAACACATGCTTCCACTTTATATTAAAGTTTTGATTGTTGTATTTATAAGAAGTATCACTATTTAATCTAAACCCGTCTGTACTAATATAACCAGTGAGGTAAATACTGTTATTGCTATTTACTTTATGGCTTAAGTGCAGGTTTACATCATAAAAGTTAGCTGAACTATTTTTATACTGCTCATTCGTTAAAGCTTTTAATACCCAATTCGAATAAGTTGACCGGCCGCCCATTAAAAATGAAGTTCGGCCACTATCAATAGGTCCTTCAACTGTTAAACGACCCGTTACAGGACCAATTCCTCCTGAAACAATAAACTTTTTGTTATTTCCTTCTCGGGGGCTGATATCCAGGACAGAAGACAATCGCCCTCCGAAACGTTCCGGAATACTACTCTTATAGAGTTCCACATCTTTAACAGCATCTGGATTAAATGCTGAGAAAAATCCAAAGAAGTGAGATGGGTTATAAATTGTTGCGTCACTAAACAACGTGAGGTTTTGATATGCAGAGCCCCCGCGTACATTTAACCCGGTACTGCTTTCTCCGGCAGAGGTTACACCAGGTAACGCCATTACAACTCTTAAAACATCCGCTTCTCCCAACAATGCAGGTACTTGTTTTATAGTTTTAATGGTAATTTTTTGCGCCCCCATGTTTGTACTGGCAATGTTGGCAATACGGTCAGCGCTTACAACAACTTCTTTTAGACTTGGAATATACTCCTTCATCTCAATATCCAACTTTCCGCTTTCATAAACCATTACATTTCGTTTAGTACTTTCCATGCCTATACTCGAAATGCGTAGTATATGATTTCCGGTTGGGATGATAAGCGAATAGTAGCCATACTGATCCGTTGCAACTCCCTTTTTGGTATCATCAATATAAATTGTTGCCCGGTTAACAGGTTCGCCATTTCCGGCATCTCTAACATATCCTGACACCCTAACGTTCCCGGATTTCAATGCATTAGTGCGATACCCAATTTCAAAAAGTTTATTCTCTGAACCGGAAATACCTTTTTTGTTTTTTGGGGAGGAGTATCCATCCTTACGCGGTTGTGAAGCAATCTCCTGTTCACGTCCCTCTTTATTTTGTAAAAAACCATCCGGCAAGGACGTGACAATTTGCTGTTGGGTTATATAAACTCTATTTTGATGATCTATAGCATAATTATACGAACTATGCTTTAATGCCTGTTCGAGCACAATAGAGAGCGGCTGCTCATTTACATCAACAATTATTTTTAATGTATCTAAATGTGATTCATCATAATAAAACTTATAAGAAGATTGCGATTCAATAGTGGAAACCAACTCCATAAAAGGCGTTTGTTTCAGTGAAATGCTAAATAATATTTGTTGTTGACTCCTTGCTGTTATGCTAAACAAACAGATTGTAATTACTAAAAATGATAAACGGTAGAGCTTCATTATTGATTGATTAGTTATTGATAAGTGCTCCTATTGCTTTAAGGGCTTGTTCTCTATTTCTATTAAAATTGATATCATTATCCGATAGATTTTTTTTAATCTTCCCTTTTTTATCCGGAAATTGACTTAACAATTTATTAAGTCCAGAAACTTTTGTGAATTTATTGTTGGCTCCAAGGAAATATTCAACAGTTTCAATAAACTCATACTGCAGCTCTAGGTCCACAATAATTTCTTTGACTTTTTTCTTCCTTCTGCTTAAAAAGGAGTATTGACCATCATAAATAACTTCGTAAAATCCTGGGTTCATGTAATCCGGCAGATTTTCATTAAGATTGATAAAATAATGACCGTCTATCTTAAAACTGTTTACTTTTTCATTCGTTAGTTCAATTGAATTAGTTTCATCAATACCCGGAGTGAGAACTTTGTCAGAAACCAATTCATATCTCAGTTTTACAGAATACTGATTTTCATTATAGGTCAAAGATGATTCATACCATTCTTCGGAGCCGAAAAAGGCATTTGATTTTGACTTATACTTACTGTAAGGCTTGTAAAACCTTCCAACATAAATAGTGCTTTTTTCTGCTATAGAGTTTTGAAAAAAATCAGACATAGTGGTATCCAGCGAGGCTTGAGCGAATGCTGCTAAAGAAAAACCACAAAAACTAACTATTAAAGTCAGTGTTAAAATAATTCGATTTCTCAAGGGTAAATGTTTACTATTTAATTAACTAATTATTTTCTGGAGAGCGTTAACAATAGAAACAAAACATTAAGGTATTTATTTTTTTACAGCTCATTGCCTTTGCATGCAAATAACAACAACTTTGTTACGTTTTTCTACGTACTAACACCGAAACTGCCAAAATTTCACTTGTATTAAATCAATATTAACCGACACTGACATAAAAACTGACAAAAGAATCCTTACAAACAGTCTTATTCAATTTGGCACAATCTCTGTTGAAAATGGGACGTTAATAAATTAATAATTATCATAGAACTATGTCATTAAATATTAAACCTATCGCAGATAGAGTAGTAGTAGAAGCTGCTCCTGCAGAAACGACTACCGCAGGTGGTATCATTATTCCTGATACTGCTAAAGAAAAACCTCAACAAGGTACTATTGTAGCTGTTGGTAACGGTAAAAAAGACGAACCAATGACTGTGAAAGTAGGCGATACCGTTCTGTATGGCAAATATGCTGGTACCGAGATCACTTATGAAGGTAAAGAGTATTTAATTATGCGTGAATCTGATATTTACGCGGTTATCTAAATCTAGAGCTGAGATTTGAGACAAAAGAGTTGAGACTTTTTCAATCTCACGTCTCCTATCATACATCTCAAATCCAATTAACACATTATTCAAGTTAAAAGAACATGGCAAAATTAGTTAAATACAATGTTGAAGCACGTGACGCTTTAAAGCGCGGTGTTGATACTTTAGCAAACGCTGTTAAAGTTACCTTAGGTCCTAAAGGCCGTAACGTAATTATTGATAAAAAATTTGGCGCTCCTTCAATCACTAAAGACGGTGTTTCAGTTGCAAAAGAAATCGAACTGAAAGATGCTTTAGAAAACATGGGTGCTCAGATGGTTAAAGAAGTAGCTTCTAAAACTGCAGACATCGCAGGTGATGGTACTACTACTGCAACTGTATTAGCTCAGGCAATTGTTACTGCTGGTGTTAAAAACGTTGCTGCCGGTGCAAATCCTATGGATTTAAAACGTGGTATCGACAAAGCAGTTGCTGCTGTTATTATTAACTTAAAAGAGCAGTCTAAAGCAGTTGGTGATGATAACAACAAAATCAAGCAAGTTGCTACCATTTCAGCTAATAATGACGAGGTTATCGGTTCATTGATCGCTGAAGCAATGGAAAAAGTTAAAAAAGAAGGCGTTATCACTGTTGAAGAAGCTAAAGGAACTGATACAACTGTAGAGGTTGTAGAAGGTATGCAATTTGATCGTGGTTATCTTTCTCCTTACTTCGTAACCAATGCTGACAAAATGGAAGCTGAGTTGGAAAACCCTTACATTTTGATCTACGACAAGAAGATCTCTTCAATGAAAGAGTTGTTGCCAATTTTGGAAAAACAAGTTCAAACAGGCCGTCCTTTATTGATCATCGCTGAAGATCTTGAAGGTGAAGCTTTAGCTACTTTGGTGGTAAATAAAATCCAAGGTCGTTTAAAAGTTGCCGCTGTTAAAGCTCCAGGTTTTGGCGATCGTCGTAAAGCTATGTTGGAAGACATCGCTATCTTAACTGGTGGTACTGTTATTTCTGAAGAGCGTGGTTACAAGTTAGAAAACGCTGATTTAACTTACTTAGGTCAGGCTGAGAAAGTAGTTATCGATAAAGATAATACTACTGTTATCAACGGAGCTGGTAAGAAAGAAGATATCGTTGCTCGCGTTAACCAAATCAAAGCTCAGATTGAGTCTACTACTTCTGATTACGACAAAGAAAAACTACAAGAGCGTTTGGCTAAATTAGCTGGCGGTGTTGCAGTTCTTTACGTTGGTGCAGCTACCGAAGTAGAAATGAAAGAGAAAAAAGACCGTGTTGATGATGCATTACATGCAACTCGTGCTGCTGTAGAAGAAGGTATCGTTGCTGGTGGTGGTGTTGCATTTATCCGTGCGATCGCTGCATTAGAAAACTTAAAAGGCCATAATGACGACGAGACTACTGGTATCGCTATCATTAAGCGCGCTATTGAAGAGCCTTTACGTCAAATCTGTGAAAACGCAGGTATTGAAGGTTCTATCGTAGTTCAAAAAGTTAAAGAAGGTGCTGATGACTTCGGATACAACGCTCGTGAAAACCGTTACGAAAACCTTATCATTGCCGGTGTAATCGATCCTACTAAAGTATCACGTGTTGCTTTAGAAAACGCAGCTTCAATTGCATCTATGTTGTTAACAACTGAGTGTGTATTAGCTGATGAGCCTGAAGAAGATAAAGGTCATGCTCATGGTGGTGCTCCAGGTATGGGCGGCATGGGTGGTATGATGTAATATCACGATAGCTTTAATTAGCTTTCAATAATAAAAATAAAGGCTTCCCTAATCGGAAGCCTTTGTTTTTTCTCATATAATGTCGAAGATAATGTACTCGATAGTTCCAAAATGAAATTCCGCCTTTGCTTTTAATCCTTCCATCTTTTGAAACAAAGGTGCTTCTGTTGAAAGCCCGATAAATTTACTTCCATTATGCATAAACGGTTCTTGTGCCGCCCCAATTAAAAAATAGGCATAGTTGGTATGTACCAGGGCCCCAAAACTAACTTCATTTACAGCAACTTCCAGGTTTATCGACTTCAGTGAATTAATTTCTTCAGTTAAAAATCCGATAGGTTTAGATTCCAAATCTGCCTCATCTAGTACCTGTTCTGCGGTACTCTCATAGGTGTCGGGATTATCTTCTTCTGATTCGGCTCCAATAATTTTATCTTCCTGATCTTCGCTTACTTCACTCAAAATCGCTTCTTTTTTGTCAATAAAAAGCGTTATTATTTCTTGCTTAAAGTCTAGTGAAATACTCATAAGATTTTTCTTTACGATTAAATAAATATTCGAAACCTATTATTGAATATACTAATATTCAACAGCATACACAATTTTCATATATTTATATAATCTTGAATACACTTCTAATAAAATATTAACTTATCACTATGGAAACATACAACTGGACTCAGTTCACTAAAAGAATCCCTGTTAATGCCAGTATTAACACTCTATATTCAGCATGGACTACTCGGGAAGGATTGGAAAACTTTTTCCTTAGAAAAGCTGAATTTAAATCAACAGAAAATATTATCAGGGATCGGGATGAGCCGATTAAGGTTAACGATACTTATGAGTGGATGTGGTTTGGATATGATGATGACAGCGTTGAGCATGGCCAGGTAGTAGATTTAAATGGAAAAGATTTTTTAAAATTCACTTTTGGTAAGGCGGGAATTGTAAGCATTACGTTAAAACAGGAAGAAGGGGAAACAATTGTGGAATTAACACAATCAGAGATTCCTACAGATGAACAATCAAGAGTGTATTATCATTTGGGTTGTTCTGAAGGATGGACTTTTTACCTCGCAAATTTAAAATCCGTTACTGAAGGCGGAATTGATCTTAGAAATAAGAATGAAAAGATTAAAAGAGTAGTCAGCTCATAAAATGAGATCTATTTTTAAATACATAATTAAGCTTCGTATAAGTTTTCTTTTAGTTTAACCCCTAGAATATACGTTTCGTATAAAAATTCCTGTTCGGTGGATAGGGGTAAAGTATATTTGAGTTGTCTTTACTTAAAAACAAAAAAGAAAATAGTTATGACTCCTGTATCAAACATTATACAATTATTTAATATACAACGTTTAAAAGCTTTAACAAGTTGTAATAGCTTTGCAACGATTATTATGTCAAACACTAAACTGTCAAACTAAACAAGTCTACTTTCTACACCTGTATGTTATATTCTAATTTAAAAAGGCCATGCATAGTTTTTCTATTGCTTGTATGGTGTACTACTGCTTTTGCACAACAGAAAAACAAAACAACCATCAGCGGTTATGTTAAACAAAGTGCAAACGGCGAAAGTATTATTGGCGCTTCGGTATTTCTTAAAGAAAACGGAGTTGGAGTTGCCACAAACAATTATGGTTTTTACTCCTTAAGTGTTACTCCCGGAAATTATACGGTTGTATTTCAATACCTCGGTTTTAAATCTGTTGAAAGAAAAATCAACGTAACAACAGCTACCACCATCAATATAAACCTGGAATCAGATGGTAAACAAATTGATGAAGTTGTTGTCAGCTCAGCAGGAATAAAGAAAAACGTTACCAGCATGGAAATGGGTGTTAATAAGTTGGAGATGAAATCTATCCAAAAGATGCCTGCTTTGATGGGAGAAGTTGATATTGTAAGAAGCATTCAATTATTGCCAGGAATAAGCACAGTTGGTGAAGGTTCATCGGGTTTCAATGTTAGAGGGGGTGGTGTTGACCAGAATCTTATTTTATTGGATGAATCACCAGTGTATAATAGTTCCCATCTGTTTGGTTTCTTTTCTGTTTTTGATCCGGATGCGGTAAAAGATGTAAAACTAATCAAAGGAGGTATTCCCGCTATGTATGGTGGACGCCTTTCATCAATCCTTGATGTTCGCATGAAGGAAGGAAATGTGAACAACTTTAGTACTTCAGGAGGTATTGGAACGGTTTCTACACGATTACTGGCTGAGGCTCCTATCGTAAAAGGAAAAGGATCGTTCGTTATTGCAGCACGTAGGTCATACGCAGATTTGTTTCTAAAGCTATCATCTGATGAAAACCTGAATAAAAACACCGCCTATTTTTATGATTTAAGCGGAAAAGCCAATTATACAATTAACGAGAACAACCGATTATACCTTTCAGGTTATTTTGGCAAGGATAAATTCGGATTTAATGATCGTTTTGGCATGGATTGGGGTAATGGAACCGGTACCTTACGTTGGAACCACACTTTTAATCCAAGCCTGTTTGTAAACTTTACCGGGGTTTATAGCAATTATGATTATTCACTAGGTATACCAACTGGAACAAATGCGTTCGATTGGACTTCAAGAATTATCAATCAAACCTTAAAGGGTGATTTTACTTATTACATAAGTGCTTCCAACAAATTAAGTTTCGGAGCAAATGCTACCTTCTACCGTTTTAAGCCAGGTGAAGCAAAGAAAGCTGAGGGAAACACTTCTTTCAACAACATTGCATTAGCTACACAAAACGGACGGGAATATGCAGCATATATCGACAATGAACAAAAAATAACGGATAACCTTTCAGCTCAATATGGCTTGCGTTTATCGGCTTTTGACTATGTGAGTGGTCAAGATAATTTCACTGTTTATGAATACGAAGGCATTAACGGACAACGAAAAGACCCTGTAAATCCGAAATCGTATAACAAAGGCGATGCTATTAAAACCTATATCAATCTTGAACCACGTGTTTCATTGCGTTATATCTTAAATGATGCATCTTCAATCAAAGCCAGCTATAATCGCACCACACAATATTTGCATTTAATTTCAAATACAACAGCCGCAACACCACTTGATGTGTGGCAGCCAACCACTAATAATATTAAACCAGAATTGGCAGATCAATTGGCTCTCGGCTATTTCCGTAACTTCAAAAACGATATGTTCGAATTTTCGGTGGAAGGTTTTTACAAGAAAATGCAGAATCAGATCGATTATATTGATGGAGCAGAACTATTCCTGAATAAGAACCTTGAAAGTGAATTACTTTTTGGAAATGCACGAGCTTACGGACTTGAGTTTTACTTAAAGAAAAACACAGGAAAATTAAATGGCTGGATTAGCTATACCTTATCTAAGTCTGAGCGCCAAATAGACGGAATTAACAATAACGAATATTATCCAAGTAAATACGACAAAACCCATAACCTATCAATAGTTGGTATTTATGATATGAGTAAGCGCTGGAACTTCTCTGCTATTTTCACCTATTCAACCGGAGTGAGTACCACATTTCCGAACGGCAGATACGAAGTTGATGGTATCGTTGTACCACACAACACAACAAATACGCGAAATAATTACCGCATCCCATCTTACAATCGTTTAGACTTATCAGCAACGCTGTATACACGTCATAAACCGGGTAGCAAATTCAGTAGTAATTGGGTGTTCTCAATATATAATATCTATTTCCATAAAAATCCATATACCATTTATTTCCAACCAAACGAAGACAATCCACAAGTTACTGAGGCAAAACGATTAGCAATTATAGGTTCAGCAATTCCATCGGTTACTTACAACTTTAATTTCAGATAATAGCATGAAAAAACTACATATATTATTTACTCTGTGCATTGCAGCGCTAATGTTAAGTTCCTGCGAAGATGTTGTGGATGTAAAATTAGATGCTGGACCACCATTATTAAGTGTTGACGGATGGTTAACAAACAGGGCTGTTCCAGATACCATAAAACTGGCGCAAACATCTCCTTACTTCTCTAATACCACTCCACAATGGATATCCGGTGCCAAAGTAACATTAACAACAGTTTCCGGTGAATCGGAAACGCTCCAAGAATTTTCAACCGGAAAGTTTTTGATAAAAAATATCAGAAGTATAGAAGGTGAAAAATACCTGCTTAGGATTGAATACGATGGCGAAGTATATGAGGCACAGACTGAAGCAATGCGTCAAAGCTTTTTGGTGGATTCCGTTGCATTTGAATATCGTGAAAAGTCTCTTGGACAAGATGAAGATGGATATCTATTACAATTCTTCGGCAAAGAACTGAAGGGAATGGGCGATGCTTGTAGGATGAAAATCAAGAAGAATGGGATTTATCTAAACAAAATTGAAGATCTGAACTACATGAATGACGAGTTTGTTGACAGTGCAAACTTTAAAAAGGTACGCCTTTTTACAGAGAAACCATTCCAGTTAAAGGATTCTGTAACAATTGAAACATGGTCAATTACGATGGATGCTTATCATTTCTATGATGAGCTTCGCATTCAGGTAAGCAATGGAGGTATTTTTGCCAATCCTCCTGCAAATGTTCGTACTAATGTCAAAAACGTTAATGCTTCATCGGCTAAGAAAGCGGTAGGTTATTTCGGAGCCTCGTTGGTAAGTACTAAAAGCGGAATAGTTAAAGAATAAGATTTTTATACCGTGATAGAAAAGGAGCGAGCTTTCAATCGCTCCTTTTTCATTTTCAAATAGTTAAGGCTTCTTTTATATCTTTTTCTCAGCAATCATTAACATATTAGTTACCGGATAGTTCATTGGCTTCAAGGTATCTCCACCCATTTCAAAAAGCTCACATTTTCCGATTAAACGGTTCTGGACGATCCAATCATTTGTATAGGCAGATGATGTGGGCATAACGGTGAACCCAACTTCCTCCAGGTGAGACTTCCAGTCTTCAAAGGACCAGAACGTAAACGTTTCATGCATTTCACTTTCCCAATTATCCGTATAATCCTTTCTCGACATAAATTCGCA
The DNA here is from genome assembly GCF_000242635.2 of Solitalea canadensis DSM 3403. Classification (NCBI taxonomy): domain Bacteria; kingdom Pseudomonadati; phylum Bacteroidota; class Sphingobacteriia; order Sphingobacteriales; family Sphingobacteriaceae; genus Solitalea; species Solitalea canadensis. The sequence continues at coordinate 4,792,972 of NC_017770.1, read as the reverse complement.
GGCATCAGAAAGAGAAAGCTTTATATAGGATTCATCATTGATAATCTCCTCTTTATACTCCAATTTATACCCTTCTTTCTTACGAAAGTCAACCGCAAAACGAAGAAAGCGTCCGTAAGTGGATAAACCATCTAAGTACACGGTTAATTCATTTCTTGTGGCAAAATCACCATCCGAATTTTCATTAACCCCATCCTGCTTGTTTAATTTTAGGTAAACTATTTTGTCGCCATTTTCTGGGCCAACAACGTCTCTGTTTACCCAAACTCCACTTGGAGCTAACTCCGAAAATCGATTGCTGATAAAGTTCAATAGATCTTGACGACCTCCGTAAGATTCGATTTCATGTGTAAGGGATGAAGTAAATATGCAATTCATCGAATTCTCTTCAAACACTAAACCTGTAACTGCATTTTTTTGTGCAAAAAACACATAAGGATTGGCAAACTCACCGTTGTGTTTGCGCTGTTGACAAATATCAAACAGATGGCGTGAAACCTCGATTCCAAAGAAATCGGATTCTCGAAAACGCTCATCTTTACTTGCAAGTTTTATCCACGACCCAACAGCACATCCTATATCACCAATTCGCCCCTGACGAATATATTCAGACGTGTCATGATATTTCATCTCCGCAATTTCATCCATTTGACGAACATAAGAGTTATAGTCTCTTGTAGCTGTTAAATCACCATCCTCGCCAATAATATGATCATTAAAGAGTAATTGCACTTTTGATCCCAGCTGGTACCGCTTCCAAATCTTATAAGAGGATGTATGAACCTTATTTAGCGTAAACCCATCTGCACTCCATTCAGGGGTTTTAGCAATGTGTTCTACCAGATCCCATGGTTGCTCTGCATCAAATGAATTCGATTGAACATTTAATTCAGCAGGTAAAATCCGAAAACCGTGTTGCTGATACATTTGCATTACCGGAGTAGAACAAATAACAGCACAATTAGTCGCATTCAAATTCAACAAGCCATCACTTTCATGTTTAATCTTTTTAATTGTATACGAAGCAAAGTCTTCCAATTTTCCCACGTCATCAATGCCGAAAATATAAACAGGAACATTTAAATCACGGGCAAAATCTTCAATTGCCAACGCTCTAAGGTAAAATGGCAATGGATTTCGTCGTGTGTTAGAATGATTAGCAGAGGTAACAGCAAAGATCACACTTTCTACTTTTGATTGTTGAAGAGAATTTCCTTCAACATCAGAAACATTTAGGAGTTCTGTTTGAATTAATTGATTAAGGTATTTGAATTGGAAATCGGTCAGCAAATGATGTCTGCCCGGAAAAAGTAAATGCATAGAATAATTGTTTCCGCTAAATTAGAAATTTAAATACTCTAATGCTTTGCCAGATTAAATAGAACCGGAAAACGTTTAAAATTCCAACATCCGTCTCCTATATTTGGATTAATGAACAGCTATCTATCAAAAACAACTATCTTATTACTGACGCTATTTACGAGCATTTCTGCATGCAATAAACCAACAAAAGAAACAGTAAAAGAGATAACAATTGCAATTCAACCATTTGGCAACTTTTCTGACGATGACGCTCGATACATCGCCTCAGAAATACAAAAAGCTTATCCGAAAGTAGAAATAATGCTGCCAATGGATTTTCCTTCTTCCGCATATAAGAAAGACAGGAAAAGATACAGGGCTGATTCATTGATTAACTATCTAAGCAGGAAATCATCATCCGAGCATGTAACAATAGGCCTGACAGATGAAGACATTAGTGCAACCAAAGACGAACATAAGGATTGGGGTGTCATGGGATTAGGGTTTTGTCCGGGAAATGCTTGCATCGCCTCGACATTCAGGCTATCTAAAGAGCAAAAATTAGATCAATTATTCAAGGTAGCTATTCATGAACTTGGCCATACTCAGGGACTTCCTCATTGCGCTGTTAAAACTTGTTTTATGCGAGATGCAGAAGGCAAAAATCCAACCAATGAAGAAAAAGAATTCTGCAAAGAATGTAAGCGATTATTAATTAATAAAGGCTGGCATCTCAGGTAAAATACACGCTTCAGTTTTATTATTCTTTAGCATAGTATAAATCTTTTCCCAATCTTGTTCCGGATCAAAACCAGATTTATCTTCAAATAATACGTTGAAATAGAATTTTTGCTCATAAAATCCGTAAGCTTCATTTACCACTTCAGGATTTTGGTTCACAAACCTAAAATGAATGCCCTGCTCCTTAAAGAATTTTAAATACTGTTCGATTTCATGTGGATAAGAGCAAGTATATAGGATCATTACAACATCTTTTCTTCCACTGATTAACTGGAGACACTCTTTTGCATAAGGGTAGAATGTTGTAGGGATTTTAGTTGCGGAATAATTTGGATAAACAATAGTTCCGTGAATGTCGAAAGCCCAATAGGTATGATCCCAGTTTTTTCGTTGGGCAGTGTTGAAAGCGTTTTGTATGGCTTTTGTGATCATGATAAATTATTTTTTTAGGAAGATTAACACACCCCTGGCCCCCTCTCAAGAGGGGATTCCATCAACTACCTTGATTTAGGCTCCCCTCTTGGGAGGGGGGCAGGGTGTTTCTGGTTTCCAACCTATTTTTCAAAGTGCTACATTAGCTCTTACTTCATCAAACGTATACTCCCTAACGATCCTTCCATTCTCAAAAACAGTGATTAAATAGTCTTTCTCTACAGTTTCAGTAGTAACTGTTTTAAACGCACCATTCTCTTTAATCAGTTTGAACTTTCCGGCTTTAGATTTTTTATAAGAAATCGATAATTCCCCATTAGCACTTAACTCAACCGGTGACTTCATTACGTTTATTTTTTCACCATTCACTTCGGCATAGGAGCATTTCAACGCAAACTTCTGCGTATCACGATCTACTTTCTGAAGCAGCGCACCACCCATCCCTAATGCAAGGTTCTCTACAGAAATTCCATTTTGTTTTAATGCTTCGTAGATCTCTTTAATGGATGAATAGCTTATGCCATCCCCTTGAATAACGCGCACTTGTGGCGGCAACACTTTATACCCCTTATCATTGACCGTGTACCCAAATTTGTCCATCAGGATTTCAAATACTTTAAGTAATGTTTTCACCGGATCTCCTGAATCCGGACGAATAACTAATGTGCCATCACGTTTCAATATTTGCTCTTTTAACTCCTCTCCCCAGTATTCTTCGCAAGCTCTGAAGATGTTGTAGGAGTCTGAAACGCAAGCAATGGTTCCTGTTGGAAAGGTATTTAACACCTGTTTAAACACTTCCAATTCACCTTCTTCACCCAATAATGTTACGATTGAATGTTCCGTTGCCGGAATCGAAAATCCGACAGCTTTGGCTGCATAGTAATACTTTTTCGCCAACATGGAACCTGCAATGGTGTCACTACCGCTAAAGTTAACTAAATGTGCGGCCCCGCCTAAACCAGCACTCTCCACCGAACTCACTCCTCTAAAACCGAAGTCATTCAATACAAATTGAACCGATTTTTCATTTTCAGTAGATGCGGTTTGCTTAAAATAGTTCAAAACAACCTTCTTGATCTCATGTGACAGTGTAGCAACTGTGGTTGGGTACCATACCTGCATTAATAAGGTTTCGATAAAGTTGGTTAACCAATAACAGTTCGGGTCTGTGTTTTCAATGGTCATTAATACATTAAGATTAGGAACAGCAGTTCCTTCAGCAACCGCTCTGATTCTTACAGGAAGATAACCATCGTGTTTTTCAAGTATATAATCGTAGATCTTACGGTCAAAAACGTCATTTCTTCCAAAAACTTCATTCATGAATTGTTCCGCCTCATCAACATCTTCTTTGGTAAATGCTTTGCCTTGCAGGTATTCTTTCAGGAAATACTGAAGTCCAAAGAAAATGGTTTCATCAAATTCACCACCACGGCTTTCCAAATAAGAATACACATAAGTGGTGCCTGGCATGTATAATTTATGGTGAGAATATTTATAAGCATCAGCGAGTAATAGTAGATTATGATTTTTCATTTGATTGTGTTTTTTTCGGTTTTATGATTTACTTGTTATTAGAGGCGCTTTAAAATTTAAGATGATTTATCATCTCAACGTGTTCTTCTGCGATTAGTTTTTTATCTAATAGTTGGGCTATTTCCTCTTTCTTAAACCATTTTACATGGTCAATATCATCACTTGCTTTAGGCGAGCCAAATAGTAATTCACAACTAAATAATGTAGTTATAATTTGATCGGGACTGTTTTTATACCGCCAGTCATTTACCCTGAATGATTTTATATACCGCATTTCACCTGCTTCAATGTCGCCACATTCTTCTGTCAATTCCCTTTTGGCTGCTGCTTCATAATTATCATCACTTGGATCAACAAAACCACCGGGGAATCTCCATTTTCCCTCTCTGTCACGTTTAGCTAATAACAATTCCGTTTTGTTATTTCTAAAAACAGCAATATCAACCGTTGGATACACTTTTGAATATTGATTATAAGCTGCATAAATAATTCCATGTCTGAAATCTTCACTTCCTTTAACTCTATCACTGATCTGTTCGCGTAGATCTGTACTGTTATGATTTCCTTCTTCTGGAATTTCTTCTGTCTCAAACCGACCCGAATAGTAGGGAATGAAGCTATTACGACTTCCATATAAAACGAATTTCTCATTTGGGAAAGAGGCCTGTAAAAGTGTGTCCAGATTGGCCGACCAAACCTCATCATACTTCATATCAGGTAATGGCAGGATGGTAAGATCTGCGTACGCCATTTTTACCATACGTTCGCGAGTATAAAAATCAAGCGGATTCTTTCTGCTTAATTTTGTAGGAGCCACGCCTAAGAGGATAACGATTTTGTTATGGCGCTCACGAACGTGACGTATGATCTTATGATGTCCTTCATGTAAATGTGGGGTCTGAAAGCGTGCAATGATTACTCCTGTGGTTTTCATATCTATTTGCGTCTTAATGACACAAATTAAAACAAATAAAAAACAAGGAGCAAATTTAATTTGCGTTAATTTGACGCAAATTAAATTCATCACACTAAATCATTGATTATCAATAAAAATAATTGAATCTAAAAGGACATATCAAAAAGAAAGCCTCGGTTTTTCAAACTAAAGTACTTCTCTTTATTAAAGGAATACAATTTGCCCGGACGCCCTGCTGAGCTCATCGGCGCGGTTTCATCAAGTTCAATCAAAAGATCCAACTGTTTTATTTTCCTTTTAAAATTCCTTCTGTCTATTTCTCTTCCAAGAAGATTTACATAAAGGTGTTCAAGGTCTGAAAAAGGGAATTTCGCATCCAGCAACTCAAAACCAATAGGTTCGTAAGTTATCTTCCCACGTAGTCGTTGGATCGCGGAGTTAATAATATCAACGTGATCAAAAGCCAATGATGGCAGCTGATTCACAGCAAACCATGAAACATCTTCCGCATCACTGCCTGCAGAGGTAACAAAAGAATCAGGTTTTACCAATGCATAGTAAGCAACTGAAACAACACGGTAGCGAGGATCACGGTCCGGATTGCCAAACGTATATAACTGTTCAAGATAATTAACTGTTAAACCCGTTTCTTCCTGTAACTCTCTTACCACTCCATCCTCCAAACTCTCATTATTATGTACAAAACCTCCGGGAATAGCCCATTGATGTGCGAATGGGGCAATCTTTCTTTTTATTAAGAGTACAGAGAGCCCAGTTTCTTTCGTATAACCAAAAACAACTGCATCTACCGCAAGTTTCATCGACTGTTCAACCGGATAATTATGAAATGTTTTACTCATGATGTTTTCATTACGCAGATTTCTGGGTTTAAACTTAAAAATATTATTTCAACAACTATTTATATACTTGTAGCAAATTTAGTTCACGCAAGTTGAAACATTCAACTATGAAAAATCCTTATTCCATGAAAGCCATTCTAAAAACCACTTTCGCTTTAATTGCGATCCCTTTTAGTTTGTCGGCACAAAGTAAATACGTTTACCATGTCGATCTAAAAACCGTTAAAAATGATCAGGTACAGATCAACCTGACAACTCCTCCTATTGCTGAAAACCAAATCGTATTTTCATTCCCGAAAGTGATACCGGGTTCTTATAGTGAGAAAAATTACGGCAGATTCATTGAAGGTTTTACAGCCATCGATAAAAATGGTAAAAAACTAAAAATCGCTAAGGTCAATGAAAATCAATACGAAATCAGTAATTCAAAAGAACTTGCTCAGGTTCAATATCGAGTGAATGATACCTGGGATGAAAAAAGACCTGATTTCATCTTCCAACCAGGAGGTTCTAATATTGAAGCGGATAAGAATTTTGTCATCAATAATTTTGCATTCTTTGGTTATTTCGAAGGATACAGAATGCTGCCATTTGAACTTACCATAACCAAACCTGAACAGTTATATGCATCAACACATTTAGAAGTAGACAGAAAAAGTCCTAATCTTGATATCATCAAAGCCAAGGACTTTGTTTATTTGGCCGATAATCCGATTATATATGCCACCCCAGACACCACATCGTTTAATGTAGGCAAAAGTAAAATAAACGTTTCTGTTTATTCGGCTAATGGCAAGGTTAAGAGTGCTCAGATCGCTGAATACCTTAAACCAATGGCTGCTGCACTGGAGAAATTTTTCAATGGGTTCCCGGTAGACTCGTACCAGTTCCTTTATTATTTTGAAGATCCAAAGAGTGCGTTAACAGGAAAAGGGTTAGGCGGTTACGGTGCATTAGAACACAACTATTCTTCGTTGTACTTTTTACCTGAGATGGAGTTGGAGAAACAACTTAAATCATTGGTCAATGAGGTTTCAAGCCATGAGTTTTTGCATATACAAACGCCGTTAAATTTACATAGCGAAGAAATTGAAAATTTCGACTTTGTTAATCCAAAAATGTCTCAGCACTTATGGTTGTATGAAGGAGTAACAGAATATTTTGCAAATCTGGTACAGGCGCAAAATGGCTTACTCACAGAAGAAGAATTCTTCAAGAATATGCGCGATAAAATAAATCAAGCGGAGGAGTTTGGCGATTTCTCAATGACCGAAATGAGCAAGAATGTGCTAACGAAAGAATACAACCCTAAGTATCAATCAGTTTATAATCGTGGTGCATTAATCGCTTTAATGTTAGATCTATGCATCCGCGAAAAAACCAACAATCAAAAGGATTTAAAAACTGTTGTACAGTATCTTTCAACACAATACGGTCCTAATAAGCCTTTTAAAGACGGTGATCTTCTAAAAGAGCTCGTTTCGTATTCACATCCGGATGTATCTGCCTTTATTAATGATTACATAACTGGCAACAAGCCCCTTCCTTATCAATACTATTTTTCAAAATTAGGTTACAGCTATACCCCAGAAACTAAAATTCAGGTTTATTATCCTGGAAGAGTTGGGTTAAAATTTGAAAACAATAATTTCCTGTTTTCTCAGGTAGAACAAAATGCACTAGGTATTCAAGAGAATGATACACTGGTAAAGATCAACAATATGATGGTTGACTCGAATAATATCGATGAAGTTTGGAATAAATTCTTCAATATGAATACGGAGTATCCCGAGATTTCAATTGTAGTGAACCGGAATGGACAAGAGAAGGTGCTGAGCGGTAAAATTTATTCTGGAACAGCCACCATCAAAAACTATTTAATTCCTTCAACTAAATCGTCGGACGACGAAAAGAATAACTTAAAGCTATTACTCAAGAAAAGTTAAACTAAAAAACGCTCTGATGACAATCAGAGCGTTTTTTCTTATATTACTTCAGTTCCTCTTTTACCACCGGCAACGCCATTTCAGCCCATTGAGCATACAGTTTACCCGAAAAATGGAGATCATCACTTGCAATCAAACTTAAATCATTTAGGGCAGCATAGGATGTCTGGGTAATATCAATATAATGCACTCCGAATGCTTCACTTTCTTCTTTGTTTACCGCATTAAATCTGTTAATCTCAGGCGTAATTTTTTCCAAGTTGTCTTTACCATAAGGCGTAACTCCCCAATCAGGAATTGAAAGCACAAAAACACGTTTTTTATTGCCCTTTGCAAACTGTTTCGCAGTCCGCAACAACCTTTTGAAATTGCTTCGGTATGCTTCTGTACTTCGTTTACGGTATTGATTATTAACGCCGATGAGCAGTGTTACAAAATCAAATGTGGTACTAAGTTTTGCTTTTTCAATGCCTTTCATCAGCTCGTCTGTTGTCCAACCAGTTGTGGCAATTATTTCGGGATGATCCACATCGATTCCATCTTTTTTCAAGAGTTCCACCAGCTGAACCGGATAACGGTCAGAGATTTCTACTGCTTCACCAATTGTATAGGAATCGCCTAAAGCGAGATAAGTAAGTTGTTGATTCGACATGGTAAGATATTGTCACGCAAAACCGCAAAGCATAGGTTTGCCTTAGCTGCGTGAAGTGATTGATCAAACAAGATTCATTTCAAAAAGTTGACAAAGCTTAGATTTCAAAATTTCTTTTGTTTCATTGATATCTATATCGCGACCCAACTCTTTGTTTAAGGAGGTAACCGCTTTATCCTGAATACCACAAGGCACAATATTACCGAAGTAATTCAGATCTGCATTTACATTAAAAGCAAAACCATGCATGGTAACCCAACGGCTACAACGAACTCCCATCGCACAGATTTTACGTGCAGCCCATGGATCATCACCATCAAGCCATACACCTGTTTGTCCCTCTGTTCTTCCAGCAGTAATGCCGTATTCCTTGAGCGTTAAAATAATGGCCTCTTCCAGAAAACGAAGGTATTTATGAATATCTGTAAAGAAATGATCAAGATCCAAAATAGGATAACCGACAATTTGTCCCGGACCATGATAAGTGATATCACCACCACGATTTATCTTATAATAGGTAGCGTGTTTATCTTCCAGTCCTTGTTCGTCAAGCAACAAATGCTCCGGCTTACCGCTTTTTCCTAATGTATAAACATGCGGATGCTCGCAAAAAATAAGGTAATCATTCGTCGGTTGTTGTATTCCGTCCTTATTATCTCTATTTAACGTTTTGATGCGAACGGTTTCATCAAATAATGCTTCCTGCTTATCCCAAGCCTCCTTATAATCAATAAGTCCCCAATCTAAAAATTGAACTTTTTTTATTCCTGCTTCATCCGAAGAAACCTGATTTATGTTATCCGCTTGCATACTTCATACTTTATTAAAACCAGATTTACACATTAGCATCAGTGCAAATCCGACAATTTTGCCAAAATTAACTAAATCTTATAACTTGCCACCGTCTAATTACATCTCTCTATGGCAACACATAACGACCTTGGAAAAGCAGGTGAACAAATTGCATTCGATCATCTTGTAAAAAACGGCTATGCGATTATTGAACGCAACTGGCGATACCAGCATTCAGAAGTTGATCTTATCGCACAAAAAAACAACGAACTTATTTTTATTGAAGTTAAAACGAGAACCGGAAATTTCTTTGGATTCCCTGAAGAATTTGTAACAAGCCGGAAAGAGAAATTGTTTGGATTGGCGGCCGACGAATTTATCTATCGAAGCGCGCACACCGGAGAGTGCCGATTTGATATAGTTTCCATCACTTTTTCAACCGATGGAAAAAGCTATCAGGTACATCATATTGAAGATGCATTTTTTCCAAGATGAGAAAGATATCCCATCAAAAAAATTAATGCACACTCATTTCAGTGATTCTCGTTATCAGTTTATTCTTTTTTGTCAAGATCCTCAGTAGGCATCGTTGAATCGTCAATCAGAAAAACATAAAACTCTTTGGGACCGTGAGCACCCAACACCAATGTTTTTTCGATATCTGCCGTTCGACTGGGGCCTGTAATCACCGTAATGTTGCTTGGAAGATGCTCCTCATATTTTTCTTTTAATAAGGCGAAAGCATCTTTCAGGTCCATTACCAATTGTGATGCATAAGCTAATACAATATGTGTGTGCGGATAAACACTTAATCGTCGTCCGCTTTGCTGAGCACTCGAAACCAAAACGCTTCCATTACGAGCAATTAATGCTTCACAGGTTGTTATACCCACTTCTGCGTCAACAAAACCTGAATCATCTCCTATATATGGGTAATCGTATTTTTTCAGTAATTGCTGAAGTTTGGTATCCCAACAGATAATCTTTAACCAATCTTTCTCCTCAGCAAGATTAAGTATATTTTCAATAAATTGAATTTCATCTTCACAAAACAAAAAATGACCCGATATTTTATTCAATTCCTCTGCAAAAATAATTTCCAATAGTTCATGATTGGGAGGATAAACTGGCGAATCTTCATAATTAGGATAAGGATTATCGCGTTTTTCCAACAATGCTTTACGGATATTTTTTAGCATCCTTTCACGAGGAGTGGTGATCGGTTTTTTATTCATTTTGCAAAAATAATAATTTATGAACTTTACAAACAAAAAACGTCCCAAACATAGCGTTTGAGACGTTTTCCTTATTTTATTAATTATAGATCATCTATAGTTAAGCTTTTTCTTCAGAGCTTTCAGTATTTGTAACCTCAATTGGTAAGCTTTGATTACCTTCTGCTAAAGGATGCTCTGCTCCGTTTTGAGTACCATTTACAAATTCATCATAAGTAGTTCGGGTATCAAAAGGACGTTTACCTAAAATTTCCTCCAAGTCAGACTGGAATAAAATTTCTTTTTCCAATAGTTTTTGAGCTAATGCTTCTAATCCTGAGCGTTTCTCAGTTAACAGATCTTTAGTGCGCGCATAAATATTGTTGATCAAATCACGCACCTCATGGTCAATCAGTTCTGAAGTTTTTTCAGAGTAAGGCTTACTGAAACCATACTCATTTTGCTGATCATTAAACGAAACATTACCAACTTTTTCATTCATACCGTAAATGGTAACCATTGCATAAGCAAGTTTGGTAATGCGCTCAAGGTCATTTTGTGCACCGGTAGAAATTTTACCAAAGATGATATCTTCTGCAACACGTCCACCCATTGTCATACACATACCATCGGTCAACTGCTCTGTAGTATATAAATACTGCTCTTTTGGCAGATACTGTGCATAACCTAAGGCAGCAACACCACGAGGAACGATAGAAACCTTTACTAACGGATCAGCGTGTTCAAGGAACCAGCCAGCAATTGCGTGGCCTGCTTCGTGATAGGCAACGATTCGTTTCTCTTCAGGTGAAATGATCTTATTTTTCTTCTCAAGGCCACCAATAACTCTATCAATAGCATCCTGGAAGTCTTTTAAATCAATTTCCTTTTTATTTCTACGGGCCGCAATTAATGCCGCTTCATTACAAACGTTCATGATCTCAGCACCTGCAAAACCTGGAGTTTGAGCCGAAAGCTTCTTAGGATCAACATCCGGAGCTAACTTCAATGGTTTAAGGTGAACTCTGAAAATTTCTTCACGACCATTTAAATCCGGTTTATCAATTGAGATTTGTCTGTCGAAACGTCCTGGACGCAATAAAGCAGAATCTAATACATCCGGACGGTTAGTAGCCGCCATAATGATAACTCCTGAATCTGTAGCGAAACCATCCATTTCAACCAGCAATGCATTTAAGGTGTTTTCACGCTCATCATTTCCTCCCATTATTTGATTTTTACCACGTGCACGACCAATCGCATCGATCTCGTCAATAAAAATAATACAAGGAGCTTTATCACGAGCTTGACGGAACAAGTCACGAACACGAGATGCACCCACACCCACAAACATTTCAACAAAATCTGAACCTGAAAGTGAGAAGAAAGGCACTTGTGCTTCACCTGCTACTGCTTTAGCTAGTAACGTTTTACCGGTTCCCGGAGGGCCTACTAAAAGTACGCCTTTAGGAATTTTACCACCCAAACTGGTGTATTTTTTAGGATATTTAAGGAAATCAACGACTTCCATAACTTCCAGTTTCGCCTCTTCTAATCCGGCTACATCATTAAATGTAATGTTTACTTGTGATTCTTTATCAAATAAAGTCGCTTTAGATTTTCCGATATTGAAGATCTGTCCACCCGGACCACCTCCACCGCCAGTCATACGGCGCATAATGAAGATCCAGAAAATTGCCACCAAGGCAATCGGTAAAATCCATTGCAAGAAGAATGTCAGTAAATAGTTTTCTTCCTTCTTCTTATCAGTGATTTTTATTTGATCTGCCTCTGACCAATCTTTTTGTACCGCATCAATTTTGCTCTTCAGATCTTTGTAATCATAAACAGTAAGTACATATTGAGGGCCGGTATTAGAGCCAAAAGTTCCTTTACCATTTACATCCTTATATTTATCAGTAGACAATTTGTCTTTCTTAATATATATATAGAACTCATATGTATCATTGCTTTTGTAAACATTGATATAGTCTACATCGTGTGATTTCAGCACATCATTTAAAAAACCTTTCTCATCGATAGGCTTAGGCGAAGAACCTGAATAGAACAGGTTAAAGCCGATAATCAATGCCAGAATAGTTCCGTAAATCCATAATCCGCTAAACTTTGGTGGTTTAGGAAGAATTTTCTTTGGCATCTTATCCCGTGAGTTTTTCGGTTCGGAATTGTTCTCTCTCATTAAAGTTGTAATTAATAGATTTTATAACCTGAGGGTTGCAAGTTTGTTTTATTCTGCTGCGAGATAATCAAATAATTACATAATTAATAATCTGTTTGTCAATAACAAACTATTGTTACATAGCTACGTGATAACTAACCAAACAATTAGGCGCTTTGGTAGGTCTTTATTTCCGCGTCACCCCACAATTCTTCAACACCATAATATAAACGTTTGTCTTTTTTAAAAATGTGTACAACCACATTCACAAAATCTAACAAAACCCATTCGCAATGATCTAACCCTTCTTTTCTCCAGGGTTCTTCTTTCAATGCTTTATACACTTCTGCTTCCACTGAATTAGCAATGGCTCTTACCTGGGTAGTCGATTCTGCATCACAAATGATGAAATAATCGGTAACAGAACTGTGTATATTTCGGAGGTCAAGCCTCACAATTTCATTTCCTTTCTTCTCCTGAATTCCGTGAATGATAACATCTGAAATCATTTGGGATTCATCCGTTCTTCTGTTTTTTACCATTCAAAAACCTAACTTTGAAAATTTATAAACTTGATTTAATACTCACTAAAATGCAATTTACTACTAATTCTGCATTATTTATAGGTCAAAATCTCGTTGCATTAAGCGAAGTTGATTCGACCAACAATTATTTAAAGAATTTACTTACAAATTCTACGCCACCTCCCGAAGGTACTGTTATTATGGCAGAAAACCAGCATAGCGGGCGGGGGCAAATGCAGAACAAATGGTTTGCAGAGCCGGGAAAGAACCTTACTGTTAGCTTTTTGCTCTGTCCAACTTTTGTAAAAGCCGTTGATCAATTTGATCTCAATAAAGCAGTTAGTTTAGGCGTTGCTGACTTTGCAGTTCATTTTCTAGGGGGTAAAGTTAGCATAAAATGGCCTAATGATATTTATTGGGAAGACAATAAGCTTGGAGGTATTTTAATTGAGAATTTTCTTTCGGGCACTCACCTAAAACAATCGATAGTGGGAATCGGTTTAAATATCAATCAAAGTCATTTTCCTCAAGCTGTAAAAGCCATCTCATTTAAATTGATAAAAAATGAAGATTACTTGTTACAAAACTGTTTAAATGCATTAAGCGTATATCTTGAAGCCCGATATCTACAACTAAAGAATGGGGCACTAGATAAATTAAATACTGATTATCTTAATCAGTTATACAGACTTGGCGTAAGAGACCTTTATAGGGCTAATGGCGAAGTTTTTTATGGTGAAATAGTTGGAGTTAGCCAATGCGGTCAGCTTCAAGTAGATATAAATAATGAGGTTAAGTCATTCTCCTTTAAAGAAATAGAGTTTATATAGTAATGTAAATCTTACAATTACGCATAAATATTTTTCTAATTTTGCGATTGCCGATGCTCAGTTGGCTTAACCTAAACATAGATAAACGAATGAAGAGAGTACTAGTAATGTTAGCGATGCTGATAAGTAGCATTGCTGTTTATGCACAGATCGAAACACCGGTTACCTGGTCGTATTCTAGCAAGAATACCAAAGGTGATGAGGCCGTATTGATTCTTACTGCAAAAATCGATGGTGGATGGCATATGTATTCACAGTTCATCGCTGATGGAGGCCCGGTTCCGACTTCCTTTAAATTCACCCCTTCAAAGGATTATGAATTAGTTGGCAAGGTTGACGAGAAAACTCCTGCTCACAAAGGATTTGATCAGACCTTTCAAATGAACATCGCTTATTTTGAAGGCAAAGCAGTTTTTGAACAAAAAATAAGACTAAAAGTTCCTTCAGCGAAAATCAGCGGTAAATTAGAGTACATGGTTTGTAACGACCAACAGTGCTTACCTCCTGAAGAGGTTGAATTCACCATTTCAGCAACCGGAACTCCAAAAACTGCAGATGCAACTGTTGCTCCTGCTGTAACAGATCCTAAAACAGCACAGGCAACTACAAAAGTTGATAGCACTAGTACAGCCGCACATGCAACAACTGTTGATACAGCTGCGAATGATACTGTTTCAAAAAGTGGAGTAACTCCAATTACCACTCATGAAAATGGCGGACCAACCGAAATTAAATCAGCGTCAACCTGGGGAATTTTCATAGAAGGCTTTTTATTTGGCTTTGTGGCTTTATTAATGCCTTGTATATTCCCTATGATTCCGTTAACAGTTAGCTTTTTTACCAAACGCAGTCCTTCACGTGCTGCAGGTATCCGCAAAGCAATCATATTCGGATTAGCTATCATAGGTATCTATGTGATATTTGGTTTAGGAATTACAATTGCGCTTGGAGAAGATGCATTAAATCAACTGGCAAGTAACGCAATTGCAAACCTTATATTCTTTGTGGTATTAGTGGTTTTCGCTGCTTCATTCTTTGGTGCATTCGAAATTACTTTGCCAAGCTCATGGGCGACTAAAGCGGATGAAAAAGCAGATAAAGGAGGAATACTGGGAATATTCTTCATGGCATTAGCTTTAGCATTAGCGTCGTTTTCATGTACAGGCCCACTTATTGGTAACTTGTTGGTAGAAGCAGCAAGAAAAGGACAGTATTTAGGTCCTGCAATGGGAATGTTAGGTTTTTCTACTTCGCTGGCAATTCCTTTTACCTTGTTTGCAATATTTCCAAGCTGGCTACAAAATCTGCCTAAATCAGGCGGTTGGTTAAACTCAGTAAAAGTTACGTTAGGCTTTATTGAGTTGGCATTCGCATTGAAATTCTTATCGAATGTAGACCTTGCTTATCACTGGGGTATTTTAGACAGAGAAGTATTCCTTGTATTATGGATCGTGATCTTCACCATGTTAGGATTCTATTTATTAGGAAAACTCAAATTCTCGCATGATAGCGACCTGCATTATGTGTCTGTTCCTCGTCTGTTTCTATCGCTAACTTCTTTTGCATTTGCAATTTATATGATCCCAGGATTATGGGGTGCTCCTTTAAAATCGATCAGTGCTTTTGCTCCTCCAATGGGAACTCAAGATTTCGATCTGTCAGTTCTTACTGTAGGTGGCGGGTCTAATAACAATAATCAGGCTTCGGCTCATACCGCAAAAAAATATGCAGGTATTTTCCACGCTCCACACGGAATTGATGCATTCTTTGATTATGAAGAAGGGTTGGCTTACGCGAAAAAGGTTGGCAAGCCTGTAATGGTCGACTTTACCGGACACAGCTGTGTAAATTGTCGTAAGATGGAAGCAAATGTTTGGTCAAATCCGGATGTATTACAGCGCTTAAAAGGTGATTATGTATTGATTTCATTGTACGTTGATGATAGAACCGAATTGCCGGAAAGCGAACAATATGTCTCAAAAACAACCGGTAAAAAAATCACAACTGTTGGAAAAAAATGGAGTGATTTACAAGCTTCAACCTACAATACGAACTCTCAACCATATTATGTGCTAATAGATCATGCTGGTAAAGCATTAGTACAACCTCAGGCTTACAACCCTGATATTCAAAACTACGTTCGTTTCCTCGATAGCGGAAAACAAGCATTTGAGAATCAGAAATTAACAATGAAATAAAAATTAAATAACACATAAGAAAGGCCTTCTGAGTATATTTCAGAAGGCCTTTCTTATTTTTGCATCTTGAATATCGTAATCTATAACCAAAGTCATAAAGTAGATTACAAAATTTATATACATTTGCCACATTAGTTTAATGGTATACGAGTATTTTACCTAAAAATTAATAGCGCTTAAAATTTTTTGAACAATGATTAAGAAAATTGGTGTTTTTACTTCCGGAGGTGACGCTCCTGGCATGAATGCATGTGTAAGAGCAGTAGTACGTACTGCTATATATCATAATATTGAAGTTGTTGGAATAATGCGTGGTTACGAAGGAATGATCAATGGCGAGTTTGTACCATTAGAAACTCAATCTGTAGCTAATATTATTCAACGAGGAGGAACTATTCTTAAAACCGCAAGGAGTAAGGATTTTATGACTCCTGAGGGTCGTAAAAAAGCTTATGAACAATTAAAAGCTCAAGGCATTGATGCGTTGGTAGCAATTGGTGGCAACGGAACATTTACTGGCGCTACTGTATTTGAAAAGGAATACGGAATTCCTGCAGTTGGAGCTCCGGGTACAATTGATAATGACTTATCAGGTACTGATTTTACCTTAGGCTACGACACTGCTATTAATACCGTAATCAAGGCAGTTGATGCAATTCGTGATACCGCTGAATCACACGACCGTTTATTCTTTGTTGAAGTTATGGGCCGAGACTCTGGTCAAATTGCTTTAGCAACAGGAATTGGAACTGGTGCAGAAGCCATCTTATTACCTGAAGTAAAATTTGATCTGGAAAGACTATATGATCGTTTGGAAAAAGGACGTCGCAAATCTGCAAAGATCATTATTGTAGCTGAAGGCGATGAAGCCGGTGGCGCATTTGCAGTAGCTGAAAAGGTAAAAGAGAAGTTTCCTCAATTTGATACCAAAGTTTCTGTGTTGGGTCACATCCAACGTGGGGGGTCTCCATCATGTTTCGATCGCATGCTGGCTAGTGAATTGGGTTTTCATGCTGTGGAAGCTTTAATTGCCGGTCAAAAAGGTGTGATGGTAGGTAAGATTGATAAAAAAATCGTTTATACTCCTTTTGCTGAAGCAATTAAAGACGAAGCAAAAATGGATGTGGAAATGCTAAGAATGGTTGGCATATTAGCCTCTTAACTTTTCTTTAAAAAACATAAACTGCATTTAATCAAATAGTTAGGCTCATTTTAACGATTAAAAGTGTATATTATGGTTATGAAAAACCAACCAATATATCTCGCTTTTGTCGCACTAATGAGCCTTGCGCTTTTAGTGAATTGTTCTGGGAAGAGCAATTCGGGCGACGGTACCCCCCAACAACCGGGTAGTTCTGTAGCATTAGGATTAGTAACTGAAGGCCTGGAATCCCCCGTTGAAATGGCGGTCCCGGATGATGGGTCCAAACGATTGTTCATTGTAGAACAAAAAGGAACGATCAAAATTATTGAAAACGGAAGCCTAATCTCCACTCCTTTCCTGAATGTAAGTAGTAAAATGGTAGAAATGAACGATAGGTACACTGAACGTGGACTTCTCGGATTAGCTTTCCATCCTCAGTATAAAACAAATGGGAAGTTCTACATTTATTACTCAGCCCCCTCATCTGCTGCCGGGAGTGATCACAAAAGTATTTTAGCCGAGTATAAAGTCTCCTCAAACGCCAATGTAGCTGATGCTTCAGAGCGAATAATAATGGAAATTGAAGAGCCAGAATCGAATCACAACGGAGGGCATATGGAGTTTGGTCCTGATGGTTTCTTATATGTGGGATTAGGTGACGGAGGTGGTGCCGGTGATGAACATGGAACAATAGGAAACGGCCAAAATCTGAATACACTTTTAGGAAAAATAATCAGAATTGATGTAAACAGTGGCGATCCTTACGGTATCCCAGCTGACAATCCTTTTTCAGGCCCTAATCAACGTAAAGAAATATGGGCATATGGCTTCAGAAATCCTTGGAAGTTTTCTTTTGACAGAAAAAACACTGGTCGCCTGTTCTGCGCGGATGTGGGACAAAACAAATATGAAGAAATCAATATAGTTGAAAAGGGAAAAAATTACGGATGGCGGATAATGGAAGCATCTCATTGCTATAACCCTGCTACAAACTGTGATCAAACCGGCCTAACTCTTCCTATTTATGAATATGACCATGACAACGGAGTAAGTGTAACAGGAGGCTATTTTGCCTGCAGTGAGGCGGTTCCTGCACTATTAAACAAGTATGTTTTTGCTGATTGGACAGGTGTTTTTTTCACACTGTCGGGTAGCGGAACAACATGGAGTGGAGAAAAACTGGAGGTTAAAAATAAACCGGAAAATTTGCGTGTATTAAGCTTTGGAGAGGACATGGATCATCAGCTTTATGTGCTTACGAGTTTAGACACACAACCATTAAGTCCAACGGGAGCTGTTTACAAATTAATAGCAAGCGATTAATTATTGTCTTAGTCCGCAGTCTGTGAAAAGTATTGTTTTTAAAACCTATTTTTGGGCTTTCAAAATTAATAAGTCTTGAACGAAATAAAACAACACTTTTCAGAAGCGCATGACGTTTTAACAGCGTTTCTGACTAATGATAAAAATTTTGAAGCACTTGAGACTGCCGGACAATTAATGGTTGATGCATTAAAAAGTGGCAAAAAGATCATTTCGTGTGGAAATGGAGGCTCTATGTGTGATGCAATGCATTTTGCTGAAGAACTATCGGGCCGCTACAGGAATGACCGAAAGGCATTGGCTGCCATCTCGATTTCTGATCCCTCACATATGAGCTGTGTTGGTAATGATTACGGTTATGCTTATGTGTTTTCAAGGTATCTTGAAGCTATCGGACAAAAAGGTGATGTTTTATTGGGAATAAGTACAAGTGGAAATTCTGAGAATGTACTGAATGCCATTAAAGTTGCCAAAGAGAAAGGAATCTCTATTATTGGACTTACTGGAAAAGATGGTGGAAAAATGTCGGCTGAATGCGATGTAGAGATCAGGGCTCCACATTCTACATACGCTGATAGAGCGCAGGAGATCCACATCAAATGCATTCACTCCTTAATTGATTATATCGAACGAAATGTTTTATAAAATAAAGAAGGCTGGAAATTCCAGCCTTCTTTATTAATAATGATATCTGCATTGTAAAACGATTATAGAATCATTGTCTATCCGATAAACAAGACGATGTTCCAGGTTTATTCTACGAGACCTCCAACCAGCCAAATTATGCTTTAATGGTTCAGGTTTTCCGTTGCCATCGTAAGGTTGTCTTTCAATTTCTTTTATCAGGTTGTTAATTTTTTTGAGGATTATTTTATCTGTCAATTGCCAAAACAGATAATCATCCCATGCGTCACTTAAAAAAACAATCTTCATTCTTCAATTAAATCCCGCTGTTGCCCCATGCCTTTATTATATTCATCTATGCCTTTTAATAGTCGGAGTGCATTGTTTGGACTCTTAAGCAAGTAAAAAGTTTCTTGCATGCTTTCATAGTCAGACTTTGACAGAACTACTACATCTTCACCATTATTCCTCGTAACAAATAAGGGCGAATGACTTGATAAAACCTTATCAAGGAATGTCTTAAGGTTTTGCCTGAAGTATGAGTACGTTGTAATTTCCATCTTCAATAGTATTTTTGAACAAAAGTAAACAAAAAAGCGTGTTGTACAAAATTTTGTACAACACGCTTTTTTGTTTAAAGTAGATTATTCTATAACAATCCGCTCAACGATAAATTCTTTCGATTTCTCAATATCAATGGATAGTTGACGATCTTCAGTAATGAATGCTACCTCTTTTCTAAAATCCACTAATAATTTCTCAATAAAAGGTGAGGATTTCAACGGCTTGCGCAGTTCTAATGCCTGAGTGGCATTCAACCATTCAATACCTAATATAGAAACCAGGTTTTTTACAACCTTATGAGCTTTAACTGCAGCATTGGCTCCCATACTTACATGATCTTCTTGTCCGTTTGAAGAAACAATAGAATCTACAGATGCAGGAGTACATAACTGTTTGTTCTGACTTGCAATTGATGCCGCTGTATACTGAGGAATCATTAAACCTGAATTCAAACCTGGTTTTGCCACTAAAAAGGCAGGCAATTTGCGTAAACCTGAAATCAATTGAAATGTTCTTCTTTCTGAAATACTTCCAAGTTCTGACAATGCCAGACACAAGAAATCTAATGCCAATGCCAGTGGTTGTCCATGGAAATTACCTCCTGAAAGAATTTTATCGGCTTCTGGAAAAACGTTTGGATTGTCAGTTACAGCATTGATCTCAGTTAAGAAAACCCATTCCACATAATTAATCGCATCTTTTGATGCGCCATGTACCTGCGGCACACAGCGGAATGAGTATGGATCTTGTGTCTGTTTACCGCCCTGGCTGATTAATTCACTTCCCTCCAAAATCTCAGCAATAAATTTGGCTGTTTCCAACTGGCCTTTATGCGGACGGATTTGGTGAATCAGTTCATTAAAAGGATCAATTCGACAATCAAACGCATCAATTGATGTAGCCGCTACCACATCTGCAACACGTGAAAGTTTCTTAGAAAGCAACAAACAATGAACACCATAAGCACTCATAAACTGAGTTCCATTGATCAATGCTAAACCTTCTTTTGCTTTCATATGCAACGGTTCCCAGCCGAATTGCTGAAGCATAGCCGAAGAAGCTTTTTTCTTTCCTTCTACATAAACTTCACCTAAACCTAATAATGGCAATGAAAGATGAGCAAGTGGCGCTAAATCCCCGGAAGCACCTAATGAGCCCTGTGTATAAACTACAGGCAATACATCATGATTATAAAAATCAATTAGACGTTCAACTGTTGAAAGTTGCACACCAGAATGACCATAACTTAACGATTGGATTTTCAATAGCAACATTAATTTCACGATCTCCTGTGGAACCTCATCCCCGGTACCACAAGCATGTGATTTCAACAAATTGCTTTGTAAGGTTTCCAGTTTATCATTATCAACAGAAACATTTTGTAATGATCCAAAACCTGTATTAATGCCATATATAGGCTCAGTGCTCTCCTTAATTTTCTCGTGCAAATAATTAAAACACGCCGTAATCTTTTGAGCAGATTCAGGAGAAAGTGCCAATTGTTGTCCATTCTCCACAATTGAGCTAATCAGCTCCAATGTAATGGGAGCTGTACTAATATGATGTACCTTCATTCTTTTGGTTTATTGATTATTGATTGATGCCCAAAAATAGAAAAAGATTTTAACACCTCATCCCCAACCCTTCTCCTCAAGAAAGAGAGTTTCCACTCTAAAATGATTTTATTAAGCAATAAAACCTTTATACCATTCCGAGCGCTCCCTTCTTCTTAAGGAGAAGGGCCGGGGATGAGGTATATCTCCAATTAAAAATTACCTTTACATTTGTACGTCTCATAACCATATCCGTTTTGACTAAAAAATTATTCCTGTTAGATGGTATGGCGCTGATTTATCGCGCCCATTTTGCATTAAGCAAAAATCCTCGTTTCACTTCATCCGGCCTCAACACTTCGGCAATGATGGGTTTTACGAATACCTTGTTAGAGGTGATTAAAAAAGAACAACCTACACATATTGCTGTAGTATTTGATACTGATGCTCCAACAGAACGTCATACTGACTTTGAACATTATAAAGCGCATCGCGAAGCAATGCCCGAGGATCTTTCAGCTGCATTGCCATATGTAAAGCGAATTATTGAAGGCTTCAATATTCCGGTTATCACTTTTGATGGTTATGAGGCAGATGATATTATAGGAACTTTAGCAAAAAAAGCTGAACAACACGGATTCATTACCTATATGATGACGCCTGACAAGGATTTTGCACAGCTCGTAACTGATAAAATTTTCATTTATAAACCTGCACGTATGGGTAACGAAATGGAAATTATGGGGGTTAAGGAAGTATTGCAAAAATGGGAGGTAGAGCGTGTTGACCAAGTAATTGATATATTAGGTTTATGGGGCGATGCAGTTGACAATATACCTGGCGTTCCTGGAATTGGTGAAAAAACGGCAAAAACATTGATCCAGAAATACGGCTCAATGGAAAACATCTTCGCCAATACACACGAATTAAAAGGAAAACAAAAAGAAAATCTGGAAACATTTAAAGAACAAGGATTACTTTCTAAAAAGTTAGCTACCATTCTTGTTAATGTTCCGATTGAACTTGATGATGATGCCCTAAAACTTAAGGAGCCAAGCAAGGAATTGTTAGAGCCTCTTTTTGCTGAACTTGAATTCAGAACTATAGGAAAACGTGTTTTCGGTGAGCAATTTGTTGTAACTGGCGGTCAGGCAATGCAAAATCGCAACATGCAAACAGATCTGTTTGGAAATCCGGTTGGCGGGCCGGCAATTACGGTAGCTGTGCAGATTGAAGAAGCGGAAGAGGAAGCCTACGAAACGCCAACCAGTTTTAAAACGATTGCCAATACTGAACACAATTACCAAGTTCTTAACACCGCCGAGGAAAGACAGCAACTTCTTTCGCAGTTATTAATGCAAAAGTCTGTTTGTTTTGATACTGAAACCACCGGAACTGATGCTAATAATGCAGAACTTGTTGGTTTTTCTTTCTCGTGGAAAACTGGTGAAGGTTTTTATGTTCCCGTTCCAGAAGATCAAATCGAAGCGCAAAAGATTGTTAACGAATTTAGAAGTTTCTTTGAGAATGCAGCGATTGAAAAGATTGGTCAAAATATAAAATATGACATTTTGATCCTGAAATGGTACGGAATTGAAGTGCAGGGGGTATTATTTGACACCATGCTCGCTCATTACCTGATCGATGCTGACACTCGTCATAACATGGATTTTCTGGCTGAATCTTACCTGAATTACTCCCCGATTTCCATTACTGAACTGATTGGCAAAAAAGGCAAAGGTCAGGATAACATGCGCAATGTGGATGTTGATAAAGCCGGTGAATATGCGTCTGAAGATGCCGATATTACCCTTCAACTTAAACATGCCTTTGAACCTATTCTTCCAACACTAAATGCTGATAAATTAGCTCGCGAAGTAGAAAATCCACTTATCTATGTTTTAGCCGACATGGAAAAAGAGGGCATTAAAATTGACGAAAAAGGCCTTGCAGATTATTCTAAGGAATTACAAAATGATATCACCCGTTTAGAACGTCAGATCTACGAAAAAGCAGGCGTACGTTTTAATATTGCTTCTCCAAAACAATTAGGAGAAGTATTATTCGAGAAACTTCAACTCGACCCTAAAGCTAAAAAGACCAAAACCGGCCAATATCAAACTGGCGAAGATGTGTTGACGGCTTTGGCACCCAAGCACGAAATGGTTCAGGATGTTTTGGATTTCCGACAATTGCAGAAACTGAAATCTACTTATGTAGATGCACTTCCGTTGATGATCAATCCTAAAACGGGACGAGTACACACCTCGTTTAACCAGGCTGTAGCAGCAACAGGAAGATTGAGTTCAGTAAATCCGAATTTGCAAAATATTCCGATCAGAACCGAAAAGGGTAGAGAAGTAAGAAGAGCCTTCATTCCTAAAAATGATGATTTCATTCTTCTTTCTGCCGATTATTCGCAGATCGAACTTCGTATTATCGCCGAAATCAGTAAAGACGAAGGTATGTTAGATGCTTTCCTGAAAGGATACGATATTCACCGGGCTACTGCGGCAAAGGTTTATGGCGTCACATTGGATGAAGTTACTTCTGATCAACGCAGAAATGCAAAAGCGGTGAACTTTGGTATCATTTACGGTCAATCAGCTTTCGGTTTGTCTCAAAACCTTGGCATTCCCCGTAAAGAGGCCGCTGAGATTATTGACGAGTATTTCCGCCAATATTCAGGTATTAAACAATACATGAGTGATACGATGAACTTTGCTCGCGAAAACGGTTACGTTCAAACTATTTTAGGTAGAAGAAGATACCTGCGCGACATTACCTCTGCTAACGCGGTGGTTCGTGGATTCGCCGAACGAAATGCGATTAACGCCCCAATTCAAGGCTCTGCAGCCGATATGATCAAAGTCGCCATGATTAATATTCATCGCGAACTAAAATCCATGAAAGTAGAAACCCAGATGATATTGCAGGTGCATGATGAGCTGGTTTTTGATGTTCCTAAAACAGAAGTAGAACGAGTTCGCCCTGTTATTGAAGAATTGATGAAGTCAGCTATAAAAATGGAAGTTCCAATCCTTGTAGAAAGTGGTTTAGGCCAAAACTGGTTAGAAGCGCATTAATTTAGTCCTGAGTCTGGAGTTAAGAGTCTGGGGTCAAGAGTCCGGAATGTATAAAAGAAGAAGGCTTTCAATTATGAAAGCCTTCTTCTTTTATACTATTTAATTCTCTGCGTTATAGTTTGCGACTCAAGACTCCGGACTCAAGGCTCTCGACTAAAAAACCTCCAACTTCGTCACTACCGGAAAATGATCAGAATATCGTTGTGGATATACTTTATATTCTACCACATTCCATGTATTCTTCTTTGAAAGCAAGATATAATCAATCCGTTTTTGAGTTCCGTTAAAATCATAGGTGTAAGCAGAGTTACCGGTATCTTGCCATTTTTTCTTGATACTATCAAATTCAAGATCGGCAGGATCAATATTCAGATTGCCAGCAAAAATAACCGGATTATCCGTATTTGCGGCTTTGGTAATTGCATTCAACTGATTTTCCCGATTGGCCCCATATTTATCATCAAGATTGGCACAAATGAAAGTCATGCTCTTATTTCCCTCCATCTTAACATCAGCTATTATTGCAGTTTGAGGAGTTCCTAACTTATTGTCAGGTAATTTTATAATCCGCGTAGAAGTAATCGGCCATTTTGATAGCAAAAGTATTCCGGTCTTACCATTATCTATCTGTTGTGACGCAGAAAACACTTTATATAAACTAGTGATCTGTTCAAATTCCTGAGGCTGATTCACTTTTCCGGATCGTGTTGTTACACTATCTACTGCTTGCAGAGCAACAAAATCTGCTTGCATATCATAAAGAAATTTACCAACATCCTCGATATTGGATTTATTCTCAAAAGGATTCTCACCATACTTTATGCTGTAAGTAATAACTTTCAGCTTGGTTTGAGCATACGATTTAGCAAAAGCTATTGGCAACAAAAAAGTAAAAAGAGTTACGACACTTCTCATAATTTACAGTTTAACGGTTAACAAGATAACGATTTAACCTCAGAGAAGGATATATTGATACATTGGGTTACCCGCAAAGTAACAAAAATATTATATTCCACAAAGTCGATAGAGAGAAGAACTATGATTTTTTGAAATTCTAATCCTTTTCTAATGTAAAACTTTCAGCGTCTGTAAACTCCAATTCCCAAAAAACATTAACTTTACCGCTTCGGGTTGTGTCAAAATGTCTGTACAAATCATTTGGCTCGATACTTGAGTTTTTATTGCAGTAAAATTTTAGAAGAATGTTAGGGTTTTTAACAAAACTATTCGGCAGCAAGTCGGAAAGAGATATCAAAGCCTTGCTCCCGTTAGTTGAGCAGACGAAGGCAGAATACTCCAAATTACAGAGTCTTAGCCATGATGAACTTCGTGCTAAGACCATTGAGTTTAAACAGAGAATTGCGGATCATCTTAAAAGCATAGATGAGCAAATCGACAGTCTTCAAAAAGAAGGTGAAGACCTAACGATTGGCATTACTGAAAAAGTAGGCATCTATGAAAAAGTTGATAAACTAAAAAAAGAACGAGATCAGGAGTTAGAAAAGGTTCTTTTGCAATTATTGCCTGAAGCCTTTGCTGTTGTTAAAGAAACCGCTCGTCGCTTTACTGAAAACACTCAAATAGAGGTAACTGCTACACAAGCTGACCGTGAATTGGCGGCTCGTAAGAGCAATGTGATCATCAACGGTGACAAAGCCATTCATAAAAACACCTGGTTAGCTGCTGGCAATGAAGTAACCTGGAACATGATTCATTATGATGTGCAGTTATTGGGTGGAGCGGTTTTACACCAGGGTAAAATTTCGGAAATGGCTACCGGTGAGGGTAAAACCCTTGTGGCAACATTACCGGCTTACTTAAATGCAATTGCAGGCCAGGGCGTTCACATTGTAACCGTGAATGATTACCTAGCTCGTCGTGACAGTGAGTGGATGGGCCCTCTGTATGAGTTCCATGGCTTAACTGTTGATTGTATCGATAAACACCAACCTAACTCAGAAGAACGTCGTCAGGCTTACTTGGCAGATATTACTTTCGGTACGAATAACGAATTTGGTTTCGATTACCTGCGCGACAATATGGCACGTAATCCGGAAGAGCTGGTTCAACGTAAATTACACTATGCAATGGTGGATGAGGTTGACTCCGTTTTAATTGACGATGCTCGTACTCCTTTGATTATCTCAGGACCAATTCCACGCGGAGATCAACATGAATTCTATGATTTAAAACCACGTATCGAGCGCTTAGTTAATGCTCAAAAAAATGCAGTAAACGGATTTATCACCGAAGCTAAAAAAGCCCTTGCTGAGAGCAAATCTGATGAGGGAGGTTTAGCCTTATTACGTGCATTCCGTGGTTTACCAAAAAGCAAAGCGTTAATCAAGTTCTTAAGTGAACAAGGTATGCGCCAGGTGTTGCAGAAAACTGAAAACTATTATCTGCAGGATCAACAAAAAGAAATGCCAAAAGCCGATGCGGAACTATTCTTCGTAATCGACGAAAAAAATAACTCAATTGAGCTTACTGAAAAAGGTATTGAAATGATCACCGCTACCGGTGAAGACCCTCATTTCTTCATTATGCCTGATGTTGGTAATGAAATCGCTGAAATTGAGAAATCAACCCTTTCTGATGAAGAGAAAATTGCACGTAAAGATGAATTAATGCGTGACTTCTCTGTTAAATCAGAGCGTATCCACTCGATCAACCAATTATTAAAAGCTTATACCTTATTTGAAAAAGATGTTGAATACATCATTGATGAAGGAAAAGTAAAAATCGTTGACGAACAGACAGGTCGTATCATGGAGGGTCGTCGTTATTCGGATGGCTTGCACCAGGCGATCGAAGCAAAAGAGAATGTTAAAGTTGAAGACGCAACACAAACTTTTGCTACTATTACCTTACAGAACTACTTCCGTATGTATCACAAACTTTGTGGTATGACCGGTACAGCTACAACAGAAGCGGGTGAGTTCTGGCAAATCTATAAACTGGACGTTGTTGAGGTGCCTACAAACAGAGGAATTTCTCGTAAAGACCAGGAAGATTTAGTTTATAAAACTGCGCGTGAAAAATACAATGCCGTTGTTGATGAGATTGTAAAACTTACCGAGGCAGGTCGCCCTGTGCTGGTAGGTACAACCTCAGTTGAAATTTCGGAATTATTAAGCCGTATGCTTAAGCTTCGTGGCATCAAGCACAACGTACTGAACGCAAAATTACACCAACGTGAGGCTGAAATCGTTGCTGAAGCTGGTCAGGCTAGTACAGTAACTATTGCCACCAACATGGCTGGTCGTGGTACCGACATTAAGTTAGGCCCAGGCGTTAAAGATGCCGGAGGTTTAGCAATTATAGGTACCGAACGTCATGAATCGCGTCGTGTTGACCGTCAGTTACGTGGTCGTGCAGGTCGTCAGGGAGATCCGGGATCTTCACAATTCTTCGTTTCCTTACAAGATGAGTTGATGCGCTTGTTCGGCTCTGAGCGTATTGCTTCTTTAATGGATAAAATGGGATTAGAAGAAGGTGAAGTAATTCAGCATTCAATGATCACCAAATCTATTGAACGCGCCCAGAAAAAAGTAGAAGAAAACCACTTCGGTACTCGTAAACGTTTGTTAGAATATGACGATGTGATGAACTCACAACGTACTGTTATCTATAGCAAACGTCATAATGCATTATTTGGTGAGCGTTTGGAGGTTGATATCGACAATATGATTTTCGATACAGCTGAAGAACTTGTTCAACAATATAAAGAAGACCGTAACTACGAAGGTTTCAAACTTGAATTGCTTCGTTTATTCGCTTACCATACAGAAATGGATGAAAAAGAGTTTCTGGATGGAAATTCGGCAAGTACGGTGTCAACTGTATATCAACAATTAGCCGATCACTATCGTCGTAAATCAGAAGCTATCGGAAATACTGCTTACCCAGTTATTAAAGATGTTTTTGAAACCAGAGGAGAAGTGATTGAAAACATTGTTGTTCCTTTCTCTGATGGCGTTCGTGGAGTTCAGATTCCGGTAAACCTTAAGAAAGCATATGATACTCATGGCGCTGAAGTAGTTAGAGCATTCGAACGTTCTGTATTGCTATATACGATTGACGATGCTTGGAGAGAGCATTTGCGTGAGATGGATGAGTTAAAACAGTCCGTTCAAAACGCTGTTTACGAACAAAAAGATCCTTTATTGGTGTACAAGTTTGAATCATTCAATTTATTCAAGCAACGTTTATCAAGCATTAATAAAGATGTGATCGACTTCTTATTCAAAGGAACTATTCCAATGAATGAGCCAGAGGAAGTTCGTGAAGCTGCTCCGATTCAACGTACTGATTTGAGTAACTTAAAAGTAAGTCACCCAGAATATCAAGATAATGGAGGCCATTTACCTGCAGACCTTGCAGCTGATGTTGCAGTAAAACAACAGCCTGTTAGAGTTGATCCAAAAATCGGCAGAAATGATCCTTGTCCATGCGGAAGTGGCAAAAAATACAAAAACTGCCACGGAGCCGGAATGGCATAAAAAAATTAAAAAAACAGCTATAGAGTACAATTCCGAGCATTCGGAATTGTACCTTTATATTTTAATTTAAAATCATTCATTGTTCAATGTTGACAGGAAAAAGGATTTTTATAGTGCTCTCACTGCTTCTGGCAGTTCCGGTACTGGTTTGTGCACAACAGAAACCCACTAAACCGGTTACCAAACCCTCTACTACTACCAACAAACCGGGTCAAAAACCGGCCACTACTCCAGCTAAACAAAACGCTCCGGCTAAACCAACTACGGTACCTGCTGTTAAACCAGAAAAATCACCTGTTGAAGCTCCTAAAAAACCATTGATTGATGATAATTCTGGCTTTGAAAACACTTCAATTGTTAGAGACTCAATCTTATTATCAAATGTGGAAGTGGTGGCTCAACCAGGAATCAATGAGCTACTGGCAAAACGCATTGAGATCAACAGAAAACCACCAGCTTTTGGATTTCGTTTACAAATTTATTCTGGACCTAACAGAAATGAGGCTTATAGCCTGCAAATAAAGTTTGCCCTTAAATACCCTGAATTAGGAAGTTATTTGAGTTATCAAGTCCCAAATTATAAATTAAGGGTTGGCGACTTTGCAACTCGTACAGATGCAGAACGCGTAAAAAAATTACTTGATAAAGACTTTGATGTAGCATTTATCGTTTCTGACAAACTAAACCAACAAAAGGTTTATCAAGAAGGAGAAACGGAATTACCTCAGTAAAATAGTCCACAGTTAATAATTCATAACCTCTAGTTTCTTTTTAAGAATCATTGGTACCTGAATTATGTATCCATACCTAATTATATGTTAAAGGAAAAAATTCAGGCATTGGCAAAAGATATCCATCAGGAAACTATTGCCAATCGTCGTCATATACATGCCAATCCCGAACTTTCTTTCAAAGAATATCAGACATCAGATTTTATTGCCTCAAAACTAACGGAATGGGGAATTCCTTTCGAGAAAAAAGCTGAAACAGGTATTGTAGGCTTAATAAGAGGAGAGAAAACTTCAGATAAAGTTATTGCCTTACGGGCAGACATGGATGCATTGCCAATCATCGAAGCCAATAATGTTGAATATAAATCAATGAACGAAGGTGTAATGCATGCCTGCGGTCACGATGTACATAGCGCATCTCTTTTGGGCACAGCAAAAATCCTTTCTTCTTTAAAATCTGAATTCGGCGGAACTGTAAAATTGATTTTTCAGCCAGGAGAAGAATTATTGCCGGGTGGTGCAAGCATAATGATAAAGGAAGGAGTACTTGAAAATCCTAAACCAAATGGAATCATCGGGCAACATGTAATGCCGTTGATAGATGCAGGAAAAGTTGGATTCCGGTCAGGACAGTACATGGCTTCAACAGACGAACTTTACATAACCGTAAAAGGGAAAGGTGGACATGGAGCTCAACCTCACATGAATATTGATCCTGTTTTAATTTCAGCACATATTATTGTCGCATTACAACAAGTAGTCAGTCGTATTGCCGATCCTCGTTTACCTTCCGTCCTTTCTATTGGAAAGATCAATGCAAACGGAGCAACAAATGTAATTCCGAATGAAGTAAAAATGGAAGGTACTTTCCGCACACTTGATGAAAAATGGAGAAAAGAGGCTCATTTGCGCATGAAGAAAATTGCAGAAGGAATTGCAGAAAGCATGGGCGGAAGTTGTGATTTTGTGATTGCTAATGGTTATCCATTTTTGGTTAACGAAGAAAAAATCACGGAGGCTGCACGTAAATCGGCTGAAGAATACTTAGGTAAAGAAAACGTTGAGGACCTTGATATTTGGATGGCTGCAGAAGATTTCGCTTATTATTCACAAGTTACCAATGCATGTTTTTATCGCCTAGGAACTCGTAATGAAGCCAGAGGAATTACCTCTTCCGTTCATACCCCAACATTTGATATTGATGAGAAAGCTTTGGAAACCAGTACAGGGCTGATGGCATATATTGCAGTAAAAGAATTAGGTAATTAAAAAACTAATAATTGTATACAAAAAAGCTTCCTTTTAGGGAGCTTTTTTCATATATTAAGTATATAGATTTTGTATAGGCGGTTTTCGATACTCCACCACCAAATATGAATTTTCACCTTAAAGTGCTAAACTTTAGGGAAAATACCTAAACTAAACTTTGCGCTGATTTTATGAAATTTGTAGTCGTTGTACTATTGTTTACATTCATAAACCTTTATGGCTGGTGTCAGGCTGTAGACAATAAGTATGTCAACGAAGCGAAAAAGATAAAGCAGTTTAAGCTAACTGAATTAACACTTAAGGGTAGTCAGATTAAAACTACCGATACTGCAGCAATTGACCTCTATAATACCAGTCGACAACTATTAAGATTTAGATTCTTTAATAACAAACTAATCCCATTTCAATCAGACATAGTCTTTGAGCTATCTGAATATAATAAAGATGGAGATCTGTATAAACGGTCATTCTTTAATGCAGAAGGACAACCAGCAGGAATATTACCCGCAATTTCTAATCTTTCAGTTTCACAATATTTTATACTTAAAAAGAACGACTATTTGGCAAAGAAAAAATTATGGACCAGTGGAGAACCTCTTACCGATGATACCGATCAGAAAATCATATTAGAAAAGAGATATGACCCGCAGGGAAAGTTTATCGGCCAAATCTATTACTCAACAGAAGCTTATTTTAGAGAACATGACGGATTATTGGGTAAAGAGCAATAAGCAGGAACAATCTAATTTACATGTTATTACAAACGACTCTTGCTAGCAATTTTTAGTTGCTTACGTAACAAAAAAATTAACCTTCACTATAATATACTTTATTACCTTTAATGCAGTTAACCAAATATATATCATGAGAAAAACGATTATTACTCTTCTGGCAGCTATTCTTATTTCTGCAGCTGGTTCGGATGTTATGGCTCAAGGCATAAAGATGCCTGCTCCTAGTCCTACGCAAACCCTAAAGCAAGACTTTGCACTTTCTACTATTGAATTAACCTATTCTCGTCCGAGTATGAAAGGCCGTAAGATCTATGGCGACCTGGTTCCTTTTGGCAAACTTTGGAGAACAGGAGCTAATGCGGCAACAAAGATCAAATTCGGAGAAGATGTTAAATTAAACGGCGTAGCAGTTCCTGCCGGTGAATATGTTATTTACACAATTCCTACTGAAGGCGATTGGGAAGTAGTTATCAATAAAGGGTTGAAAAACTGGGGAATTGACGGATACAAACAAGAGGAAGATGTTGCCCGCTTTAAAGCTAAAACACGCAAACTGCCTTTCAGCGTTGAAACATTAACCATGACTATTGATAATGTTAAGCCTACTTCAGCCGATATTGATCTAATGTGGGATAACGTTGAGATGTACTTCACTGTGACTGCTGATATCGACTCAAAAATTATGGCTTCTATTGATGAGGCGATGAAAGGTGAGAAAAAACCTTATTTCCAAGCTGCTACTTATTACTACGAAACCAACCGTGATCTTAAGCAAGCATTAACTTGGGCTGATGAAGCAGTTAAGGCTCAACCTGATGCTTTTTGGGTGATGCACTTAAAAGCTAAGATTCAATACAAAATGAAAGATTACAAAGGTGCTATTACTACTGCTGAACAGTCAAAAGCTGTTGCAGCTAAAGCTAATAACAATGATTACGTAGCACTAAATGATAAATTAATTGCTGAAGCAAAAGGCAAATAATTAGCTAAGATATATCAGATTATAAAAATGGGATGCTTTACAGAGCATCCCATTTTTTGTTTGAACTGTAGCTCTAAGAATACATCAGTTACCCAAATTTTCATTTTATTAAGATTATTGGACTAGGTTTTTAGCAATTTCTTTAAAAATCCCCTATCACTAATTGAATTTAAATATTTGGTACTCAAATTGTTAAACAAATGCCATATCTATAGCACCTATGATGCGTATTATATGGTTTATTGAGTCAGTAAGAAAAAGAATATTATCTCATTACAATAAAATTATCAATCACTACACTTTAAAGCACAACAAAGTTGTTTACGAGACATTACCTACCATAAGTGGAGTACTAAAAATCCGTAATCAGGGGAAATTCGAAATTAAAAGAAATGTAAAATTCAACTCTTCAATAGAATCAAATTTTGTTGGCCTATTCAAGCCTTGCACCATTGCGGTAATGCCAACTGCTACATTAATTATCAAAGATAATTGCGGTTTCTCAGGAATCTCCATCTTCTGCTCAGAGCACATAACTATACACGAGAATGTTAATTGTGGAGGAAATGTATCAATTTGGGATACAGATTTTCATCCATTAGAATATTTATCAAGGAGAAATAATGAGTTGGAGACCATAAAAAAAGAGCCAATAGTAATTGAGCAAGACGTTTTTATTGGAGCCAATAGCATCATCTTAAAAGGAGTCACTATTGGAGCACGCTCAATTATTGGAGCTGGGAGTATTGTAACCAAGAATGTTCCTGCAGATGAAATTTGGGGTGGTAATCCAGCAAAATTTATTAGGAAAACGGAATAGAAAACGAATATTAACAACTCTTAAAATGCGCTCATGAACAGTGGTAAATCTGTCAAGAAAAACATAGTATCGCTGGGGATAGTACAGGTGGCAAACTTACTATTCCCACTCATTACTTTACCACTTATAGCCCGAATAATTGGACCTGAAAAATTCGGAGTGATTAATTATGCTTCTTCTGTTATCGCTTATTTTGTTTTAATCATCAACTATGGCTTCGACATGACTGCCACTCGGGAGGTTGCCCAAAACAAGGATAACAAAGAAATGCTTAATCACATATTTTCAAATGTATTTTATGCCAAGGCATTACTAGTCTTATTTTCTACCATCTGCTTTATCCCCTTACTATTCTATTTTCCAAATCTAAAAGACGAAAAGCTAGTTGCTGTATTTTCATTTTTGATCTGCTTTGCATGGGTAATTACTCCCAATTGGTTATATCAAGGTTTACAAGACCTTACTAAAATTGCCTTATTCAATCTATTCACCAAACTATTCTTTACCGTTGCAATTGTTCTCATCATTAGGCATGCAAATGATTATATATGGCAGCCATTAATCGTTAGTGGGTCACAGTTACTTGTCAGCATATTTTCATTTTACTGGGCATTTAAATGGTATGGCATAAAACTCACTGCATTTAACTTCAGTGCTGTTAAAAAGACGCTATTTGATGGGCGAATGATTTTTCTTTCACTGGTAACGATCAATCTTTATTCAACAACCAATATTATCATTTTAGGGCTATTTGAGTCGGTGGTACACGTTGGTTATTATACAGCAGCATTAAAGTTAATTGGTGTAATTAGAGCAATTTTCTTCCAACCTGTCAATCAATCTTTATTTCCCTTTATCGGAGATGCATTTGGCAGA
This sequence comes from Solitalea canadensis DSM 3403, assembly GCF_000242635.2. Classification (NCBI taxonomy): domain Bacteria; kingdom Pseudomonadati; phylum Bacteroidota; class Sphingobacteriia; order Sphingobacteriales; family Sphingobacteriaceae; genus Solitalea; species Solitalea canadensis. The sequence continues at coordinate 4,758,639 of NC_017770.1, read as the reverse complement.
AACAAAAATGACGGAATCGAAATGATCAAAAAGCTAATGCCTGTATAACCAAGGCGAGTATCTCGAAGAAACGATCAACAGTGTTCTTAATCAAAGCTATCCTAACATTGAATACTTTGTAGTTGACGGTGATTCAAAAGACAACTCAATAAGTATTATTGAGAAGTACCGACATCGGTTACATGGTGCAATTATTGAAAAGGATAACGGCCAAAGTGATGCAATCAACAAAGGTTTTAAGCTGGCTACGGGAGAGCTAATTGGCTGGATTAACTCTGATGACATTCTTTACAGTGATTGCATAAAAAACATAGTCGATCTCTACCTGCAACATCCGGAGGCTTCCATAATTTATGGAAAGAAAATTGACTACATTAATTCAAACAGCAAGAAAATTAATTCCAAGACCTTTAGTATTCCAAACAAGGCACATTTGGTTCATAAGGATTCAAGTGTTGTACAACCCGGATCATTTTATAACAGCAAGTATTTAAAACCCAACAACCTATTAAATGAAAAACTCCATTATTGTATGGACCTTGATTTATGGTTGCGCCTTTTAAATCACGGTCCCATTGTTTCTCATCCAGGCCCATTGTCGGCATTCCGATCTTATTCAACTAATAAAACCGCCACCGGAAACACCAAGTATTCTAAAGAAAGACGCTCAATTTTATACAAAAATGGAGCTACTATTCTTTCTAAGCCGGTGTGGTATTCTTATATGAGAGATTTCCGAAAGAGCATTGGTTTGAATTTTGGATTGAAGATTAAATTCAGAAACTGGGACCCTGATTTATCCTAATGAATTATCACCAAATCATTAAATTTGGTTATGATCTCATTTCCAAAAGACATTATTGCCACTTATGCTCATGTTGGTTTAAAACATGCTGAAATGGATGCTGTTACCATTCCCGCTGATGGTTCTTTCAAAGGCGGGAATGTTCTTCAAACTAAACATTGTCTTGAATTAGTGCTGTCAGGAACTATGCGGGTGCATTTTAATGATCAATACCAGGATATAACACAGAATGACATTCTATTCAAAAAAAGAGGAAATTATCAGTTGGAGCCCGATGAACAATATTCCGCAATATTATTTTTCATCGATGATGATTTTATTGTCGATTTTATAAAAGAAGTAGAAAGATTACCTGCACCTACACTTACAGCAGATCGTCCTCTTTTTCTTTTCAATAGCTCTGATTTCATTAAGAATAATATGGACCATGCTTTAAAGAAGATCATTAACTATGAAACCTTTTCACCTTGCATTGTTAAACTTACTGCATTACAAGTATTCTTTCAATTATTCTCTACAGAATCCTCCAAACAATTCATTGCCTATTTAAGGTTTTTGATAAAGGATCGAAAAGCCGATCTTAGCTATTTTATGGAAACTAATTTCACACAAAATCTGAGTTTAGAAGAAATGTCAAAATTAACCGGAAGAAGTTTAAGCGCCTTTAAAAAGGATTTTGTCAAACTTTTTGGAACATCGCCACAGCGGTGGTTGGTTAACAAAAGATTAGAACGCGCCCATTACTTACTAAACAAATCTGCAGATTCTGTAGCCACAATTGCTTATGAATGCGGATTTGAAAACACTTCTCATTTTTCACGCGTATACAAGCTAAAATACGGTGAAACGCCAACGACTTCACGTGTTTCATTGGCTGTTCAGGAGTAGCTTTTCAGCACATAAGTAAAACTTTTCAGCACAGCGTACCAGCTGATTCTTTTCCATATTTGTATCACTTAAATAGGATATAATATGAAAAGCGACGTACAAGTTCGTCTGTTGAGACACGCTACACTAACAATAGAAATAGCTAATACAAAATTCCTTGTTGATCCGTTATTTGCCGAAAAGGATGCTTATGATCCGCTCCCACACTCAGGCAATAACATTCGTTACCCAATGGTAGGATTGCCTTTTGATCAGTCGGAAATCGAACAAATAATTAATGAAGTGGATGCTGTCTTAGTAACACATATACACAATGATCACTGGGATACAGTTGCACAAGCCATTATTCCCAAAGACAAGCCTTTGCTATGTCAACCTACCGACCTAGACTTGCTAAAGCAACAGGGTTTTAAAAACGTAATGGCAGTAAATGATCAGTTAACCTATAATGGCGTTTCCATTAATAGAACAGGAGGACAACACGGAACAGGCGAAATAGGTAAAAAAATGGGTATTGTCTCAGGGTTTGTATTAAACGATGGAACAACCAAAGTATATGTTGCCGGGGATACTATTTGGTGTGAAGAAGTAGAAGAGGCGTTAAACAATTTCAATCCAACTATCACCATTGTAAATGCCGGTGCTCCCCAATACATGGTTGGCGATCCCATAACGATGACTCCTAATGACATTATGCAGGTTGCCAATCATCTGCCTTCCACTAAAATAATTGCAGTGCATATGGATACCGTAAGTCATGCAAAAGTGAGCAGAGTTGATTTGAGGAAAGAACTTTCTGCAAAAGATTATCTGGATAAGGTGCTGATTCCTTCAGATGGGGAAACTATGTTGTTTTAACAAGGTTTACACACCCTAACCCCTCTTGAGAGGGGTTAGGGTGTGTTATAATCAAAGAACTATCCTTTCGGAGTAAGCACCACAAAAGGAATAATCATTTCTTCCAGAGAAATACCACCATGCTGGAACGTATTGTTATAATAATTAACAAACTGGTTATAATTATTCGGGTAGATGAAATACTCATCTTCCTTAGCAAAAATAAAGCTCTGGCTTACATTTACTCTTGGCAAAAAGGCATCAGCAGGGTTCTTTACTAAAAACACTTCCTTGGGTTCGTAAGCAAGGTTTTTACCCTGTTTGTAACGCAGATTGGTGTTGGTATTCCTGTCGCCGATAACTTTACTTGGCGTTTTCACCCTTATCGTTCCGTGGTCAGTAGTGATAATCACTCTCACATTCTTTTGGGATATTTTTTTCAAAGCCTCCAATAACGGAGAATTTTCAAACCACGATAATGTAAGCGAACGGTAGGCCTTTTCATCCGATGCAAGCTCTCTGATCATCTCCATTTCTGTACGGGCGTGAGAAAGCATATCGACAAAGTTGTATACCATCACATTTAGCTGATTATTCATCAACAAATGAAGATTTTCTACCAATTCTTTACCCTGATCATACGTCAGCACTTTATTATAGGATATTTTCAGATCACGACGTAGTCGCTTAAGTTGTTCAACCAAAAACTCCTCTTCATACAGGTTTTTTCCACCCTCGTCGTCGTCGTTTTGCCACAAATTAGGGTGACGTTTCTCCATCTCCGAAGGAAGCAATCCTGAGAAAATTGCATTACGGGCATATTGGGTTGCTGTAGGAAGAATACTGTAATAAGTTTCTTCACTTTCAATTCTGAAATATTCAGCAATAATGGGACTGATAATTTTCCATTGATCATACCTTAAATTGTCGACAAGTACAAAAAATGTAGGTGCTGAATCGATAAAAGGAAAAACCTTTGTCCGCATCAGTTGATGCGATTGAGTTGGCGCATTTTCAGGATCATTAAGCCATTTCACATAGTTTTTCTCAACAAACTTGCTAAACTGCATATTGGCCTCACGCTTTTGCTGAGTCAGAATTTCATGCATTCCCTGATCTTCCAGGTTTTGAAGTTCAAGTTCCCAATACACTAATTTTTTATAAACATCCGCCCATTCCTCAAAGTTGAGATTATCATTTAGGGTCATTAACAGATTACGGAAATCTTGTTGATAAGCTGAGGCTGTTTTTGCTCCAACCAAGCGTTTATTATCTAGTATTTTCTTTATTGTAAGCAAAATCTGCTTAGGATTAACCGGTTTTATCAGATAATCCGCTATTTTAGCACCGATAGCATCCTCCATAAGGTATTCTTCTTCACTTTTAGTGATAAGAACAACGGGAACATCGGTATTTATATTTTTTATTTCAGTAAGCGTTTCAAGGCCGGTTAGGCCGGGCATATTTTCATCTAGGAAAATTAGATCGAAATGCTCAGATTTAAATGCATCTAAAGCATCACTTCCGTTCGTAACTGTTTTTACAGAATAACCTTTATCTTTTAAAAAAAGAATATGTGGCTTTAATAAATCAATTTCGTCATCAGCCCAAAGAATAGTTGGTTCCTGCATATTGTGTGTTGTTAGCGTTATTATTAATTAAAAAGGAGCTATAAATTAAACAATGAAAAGGCGTATGCGTTTTCACCTGTAAATTTACCAAATTTGTAGCCTTAATGTAGATATGCTCAATAAGAAGAAAATTGTTAACGACCCGGTGTATGGGTTTATTAATATACAATACGAAATCATCTTCGATTTATTGTCACACCCCTATTTTCAGCGCTTACGTAATATCAAGCAGTGTGCCATGACTCATTTCGTTTATCCGGGAGCCATGCATACTCGTTTCCATCATGCACTGGGTGCCACGCACTTAATGTGCCTTGCATTGGAAACCCTCCGATCTAAAGGGCATGATATTACTGACGAAGAGGCAGAAGCAGTGACAGCCGCAATTTTATTGCACGATATTGGACATGGGCCTTTTTCTCATGCATTGGAAAATTGCATCATTGAAAATGTACACCACGAAACTATTTCGGCGCTTATAATGGACAAGTTGAATGAAGAGTTTAACGGCCGTTTAAGTTTAGCGATTGAAATTTTTAACGACCGGTACCACAAAAAATTCTTGCATCAGCTTGTTTCCAGTCAGCTCGACCTTGATCGGATGGATTACCTGAATCGCGACAGTTTTTTCACAGGTGTTTCAGAAGGGGTAATTAGCTTCGACCGCATTATTAAAATGCTGAATGTTGTTAATGATCGTATAGTTGTTGAAGAAAAAGGCATCTATTCTGTAGAAAAGTTTTTAATAGCACGCCGATTAATGTATTGGCAGGTGTATTTACATAAAACGGTAATTGCTGCAGAAACCATGCTCACCAAAATTCTGAGAAGAGCAAAAGAACTAGCGTTACAAGGAGTTGAATTATTTACCACCCCTCCTTTCAAAGTTTTCCTTTATAACAGAATAACGCAAAACCGTTTTGTATCGGATGAAAAATACCTGAAGGAATTTGTAAAGTTAGACGATCATGATATCAATGCCTGTATTAAAATATGGGCCGACCACGAAGACAAAATTTTATCTTACCTATGTCAGTCGTTTATAAATCGTAAATTATATAGAGTCGAGATCCAAAAAGAACCAATAGGAAAGATTAAAGTGGAAGAAGTTAAACGACAGATAAAGGAACGCTTTGATCTTGAGGAAAAAGACATGCATTACTTTGTATTTACTGACACCATTTCTAATAGTGCTTATAAAAAAGTTGATACAATAGAAATTTTAAGAAAAGATGGCTCTGTAGTGGATATTACCGAAGCTTCCGACAACTTTAATATTGAAGCGCTGGCCAAAACTGTCGAAAAGTATTATTTATGCAGTGTTAAACTTTAAAATTGTTTAGCATCTCATAAAAACAAATAATACATAACGGCATACTGTCAATATTATTGTAGCATGGTATCAGCTATTTAGATTAACTCCTGATTTTAATTTAATTTAATCTAAAAGATACATTTGTTAATATGGTGTATTTTTATTCACCTTTGTAAAATTTTTAAATTTAGAGAACAGCGTTACATGATCCGGTTTACCGCAGCGGAATTAAGTTTATTATTAAATGGGGTTGTTGAAGGCAATCCGGATATTGCAGTTTCAGAACTTGCTAAAATTGAAGAAGGAACCCCTGGTTCTTTATCTTTTTTAGCAAATCCTAAATATTTGCCACATCTATACACAACTGAATCGTCAATCGTAATTGTCAATAAAGATTTAGCGCTTACTGCTGAAGTAAAATGCACGCTAATTCGTGTTGACGATGCCTATTCTGCATTTTCAGTTTTGTTGGAAAAATATAATACCATCAAGCAAAATAAATCAGGTATCGAACAGCCTTCTTACATCAGTCAATCGGCTACCGTAGGAGATAATTTATACCTTGGCGCATTTGCTTATATTGGTAACAATGCCAAAATCGGTAAGAATGTAAAGATCTATCCGCAGGCTTTCATTGGCGACAATGTAACAGTTGGCGACAATTCAGTGATCTATGCAGGTGTAAAAATCTATTCTGATTGTGTATTAGGCAAAAATGTAGTTATCCATTCAGGAACAGTGGTTGGAAGTGATGGCTTTGGTTTTGCCCCTCAGGCAGACGGAAGTTATTCAAAAGTTGCTCAGATTGGGAATGTAGTAATTGAGGATGATGTTGAGATCGGCGCAAACACTACAATTGACCGTGCAACCATGGGTTCAACTGTTATTGGTAAGGGTGTTAAGCTCGATAACCTTATTCAGGTAGCACATAACGTTGAGATTGGTCAAAACACAGTAATGGCTGCTCAGGCAGGTGTTTCGGGAAGTACCAAAATCGGCGAAAACTGTATTATCGGAGGACAGGTAGGTATTGTAGGACATATCAACATTGCCAAAGGCTCGCAGTTCGGAGCTCAGTCTGGCATACACAAAAGTATCACAGAAGAAAACAAAAAATGGAACGGTTCTCCAATAGTTCCCTATTTAAGTTCATTAAAAACAATCAATAGTTTATCTCACCTTCCTGAACTTGAGCGTAAAATTCATGAGCTCGAGAAAACAATAAAGGAATTAAAAGAAGGCAAATAGGCTGTTTTTATACCAAAACCTAAAATAGTATATCCCTTATTTTCTAAAAATTTCAAATTAGGCTGCTAAAAAGCCAGTTTTTAGTAATTTTGCAGGCTGATTAACAAGACGCTGTCTTAACATAAAGGCCATATTTATATTATTTATGGCAACAGCCGAATAAAATTACTCTGAATGAACGTTAAGCAAAGAACCCTTAAGGCTCCTGTAACTGTTTCAGGGGTAGGGCTACACACTGGTGCAAGTGTTACCATGACTTTTAAGCCCGCACCTGATAACCATGGCTACAAATTTCAACGAATCGACCTGCCTGGTAATCCTATTATTGATGCAGATGTAGACAATGTTGTTGATACTTCTCGCGGAACCACCATTGAACAAAACGGAGGTCGCGTTAGTACTATTGAGCACGTTTTAGCGGCTTTAGTAGGATCAGAAGTTGATAACGTTTTAATCGAACTGGACGGACCTGAAGCGCCTATTATGGACGGAAGTTCAATACAGTTCATCGAAGCATTGGAAAAAGTTGGCTTTGAAGACCAAAAGTCTGATCGTGAATACTTCTCGATCAATCAAAATATCCATTATTCTGAATCTGACCGTAAGGTTGAAATGATTGCAATGCCTGCAGATGATTATCGTTTAACTGTTATGGTTGACTATAACTCACCTGTTTTAGGTACTCAACATGCCAATATCACTCATATCTCTGATTTTAGAAGTGAAATTGCATCGTGCAGAACTTTCGTTTTCTTACACGAATTAGAGGCATTATTAAAACATGGCCTAATCAAAGGCGGAGATCTTAATAATGCAATTGTAATTGTCGACCGAGAGGTTAATGATGCTGAATTATCTCATTTGGCTCACGTTTTCAATCGTGAGAAACTTTCTGTAGCCAAAGAAGGTATTTTAAATAACATTTCTTTGCGTCATCAGAACGAACCTGCTCGTCACAAACTATTGGATGTAATCGGTGATCTTGCCTTAGCAGGTATGCCATTAAAGGCACACATCATGGCGGCTCGTCCAGGTCATGCTGCAAACGTGGCATTCGCTAAGAAAATTAAAGCATTAATTAAGAAAGAGCGCAGAGGTAAAGGAATCCCTCTTTACGATACAAATGCAAAGCCGGTATATGATGTTACCGAGATTATGGCCCGCTTACCACATCGTCCTCCATTCTTATTGGTTGACAAAATTCTTGAATTAAGTCAGAACCATGTAGTTGGGGTAAAAAATGTAACGATGAATGAGCCATTCTTCGTAGGTCATTTCCCAGGTAGCCCGGTAATGCCAGGGGTGTTACAGATTGAAGCATTAGCTCAAAATGGCGGAATTTTAGTATTAAATACCGTTCCTGATCCTCAAAATTATCTTACCTATTTCCTTAAGATAGAAAACGTTCGCTTTAAAGATAAAGTTCTTCCGGGTGATACGTTAGTACTTCGCTGTGATTTGATGACCCCAATTCGTCGCGGTATCTGTCAAATGAGAGGTTTAGTAATTGTTGGCGACAAAGTTGTTACCGAAGCCGAAATGATGGCTCAAATTGTAAGAAAACCAAACGTATGATTCAACCATTAGCATACATACACCCACAGGCTAAGATTGCAGAAAATGTAGTGATCGAGCCATTTGTAACTATCCACAAAGATGTGGAGATTGGCGAAGGTACCTGGATTGGATCAAATGTTACCATAATGGATGGTGCCCGCATTGGAAAAAACTGCCGTATTTTCCCTGGTGCAGTTATCTCCGCAGTTCCTCAAGATCTTAAGTTTGGCGGTGAGTACACTACTGCTGTAATTGGGGATGGAACTACTATTCGTGAATGTGTAACTGTAAATCGCGGTACAAATGACCGTAAGGAAACAAGAATAGGCAAAAACTGTTTATTGATGGCTTATACACACGTTGCTCATGATTGTATCATTGGCGACAATTGTATTCTGGCTAACGCAGTTCAACTTGCCGGACACGTAACCGTTGATGACTGGGCAATTATAGGTGGAACTTCTGCCGTTCACCAGTTTGTATCAATCGGAGCTCACGTTATGGTTTCAGGCGGTTCATTAGTTAAAAAAGATATTCCTCCTTATACGAAAGCCGGGCGCGAACCTCTTTCTTATGTAGGTATTAATTCTGTTGGCTTGCGTCGTCGCGGATTTGATTCTGCACAGATCAACCAGATTCAGGAAGTTTATCGTATCCTGTTCATGAAGAACTATAATACGACGAAAGCACTGGATATTATTGATGCAGAAATTGCCCCTACTGAAGAGCGTGATGAAATTGTGAATTTCATTCGCAACTCAAACCGCGGAATTATGAAAGGCTTTTCAAGCAATTAGATTTGAGGCATGAGATATGAGATTTGAGAAATAACAGCTTTGATCTCATATCTCTGTCTTTTTTATAGCTATGAGAATAAGCCTGCAAAACATTGGACGTAGATTTAACCGTGATTGGATTTTTCGCGGAATCGACTTTGACTTTGAACAAGGTCACTCTTACGCCATTCTCGGACCAAACGGTTCAGGCAAATCTACCCTTGTACAAGTAATCGCAGGAAGCCTTAGTCCTTCTGAAGGCTCAATTAATCATTCTAATAAAGGCAAGAATATTCCGGCAGAAGAGATATTTCAGCATTTGAGTTTTGCCTCTCCATACCTTGAACTGGTTCAAGATTTCTCTCTTGACGAAACCATCGATTTTCACTTCAAATTCAAGAAACTACTTCCGGGATTTAATAAACAAAAGGTAGTTGAGTTATTAGGTTTTGAGAAATACCTGCATCGCCAGATCAAAAACTATTCATCTGGGATGAAACAACGTGTTAAACTTGCTTTGGCTTTTTGCTCTGATACCCCATTATTATTATTGGATGAACCAACAGCCAATCTGGATACGCAAGGAAGTGAGTGGTATCTTGATCTTATCCAACAATTCTCCAAAGATCGTTTAACAATCATTTGCTCTAACCAACTTCACGAATATGAGTTTTGTGAGGAAAGACTAAATGTGGTCGATTATAAATAATCGATTTTCCGCAAAAAACCATTAGCAATTACTTAATCCACTTAAGGTTCTCGATTGTTATTCCATTAAAACAGTCATCAACGCAGCCATCCGGTACAAATCCACATAAGTACATTACACCCTCTGTATTACTTTCGAAGAACAGCTGATTATTGTCCTCATCCACCACTAAATATTCGCCAATACAAGAGCGATATAGTTCATCGATAGTTAAAAGTTTTGCGCCACTTTCATGACTACCAAGGTCGCCAACCGTTTCAACATATGAAGCCACAGTATCTTTTTTTCCATTGGAGCCGTTGAGGATAAACCGATGATAGTTCCTACCTGTTACTTTACCATTTTCAATTTTTAATTCAGTAGTGCTACCACCTCCGGTCCAGGAGCCAAACGTCGTTTGGTAAGTATAAGAATTTCCGTTTTGGGCTTTGAGTTTGGTCCATTTTACATAACTCTCATTATAATTCTTAAGAAGTGTTGTTTTGTTGTTATCGCTTTTATCGCATGCAAATAATCCGATCAGGAGAATAAGGATAAAGAACCTGATTGTTTTCATTTCTTACTTTAGATTTATTGTTAACGAATAGTAATAAGTTCTTGCAGAGCAGCATTCAAATAACTACAATTCAGAACTATAGCAGATGCTTATTAACCATACGTTTTTCATTAAATAAATGCTACAGTTTTGGAATTTAGCTCATTTTATAAACTATCCAATCGGTTAATATAGGTTCCATATTACATTGTCTGAATTCTGTGGCAATTTGCCCTCTATGATAAGTTGAATGATTGATTATCTGAAATAAAATATCACGGATACTATGTGTGAACATTTTGCCAGTGCTTAATGAGTAATTGATCGGTAAGTCCAAATCGAATTCATCAATTATAGCCATTGAAGTATTAAAATTATCCAGATTAAGTTCAATCAATTCTGGCACGCTGTAGATGTCCCATGGTTTATAACTTCTATTTGACGGTCTGATTTTACTATTCCATATACCGTGAGAATTTGCGACATGACTATGTAGTTTTATTAACTTATCAGAAACCAAACCTTGGTTTTCAGTTAAAATAGTCAGCGTTTTCTGGTTGAAGTTGAAATTATATTCAAATAACTCTTTAAAAAATGCTTTCATTGGGTTATTAGCTTTGTTATGTATACGACAGAGGCTTTATACTTTAATTCGCAAGCAGATAGGCTAATGTCTGTAAGTTAAAATCAATTAAATAGATTTGCTTTTAAGTAAGGCTACTGTTATTCCCTAATATCTCGACTTCCTTATTTTCTTTACTATTTACTCAGATATCGTTACCGCTATAGTACCAATTCCCATTTTCCTGTGCTTTTAGCAACGTCAATGAGCCGTTGTCCTTGTATAGTCATAAGGCCTTGTTCTATCATTTTTTCCGCTCGTTCTATATTGGGTTTACTCCATTTGCTTCTTTTGGGATTACGTGGAGAAAAGGTCAGATAGTAACTTTCAGCATCCCGTTTTTTGCATAGGCTATCGATCCAGCCAAAGCATAATGCTTCTTCAGTAGCATCATTAACATTAACACTTTGGACTGTACTTTTTTTGTGGTATAGGATCAGCCAAACAGATCTCTCCGTTTGACTGTTTTGCTCCAACCATCTCCGCCATTCCATCCTCGACATGGCATAAATAGCTTGTTTCCCATCTTTTGTTTCCATTGCTTAAGAATTCTTTTGGTTTAAGATTTCAAGGTAATGTACGTTTGTCATCAACCCAAGAACATTTCCAAAAGGGTCAACTACTGATGCTGTAACAAATGTTCCTTTTCCCTGACTATGGTCTGTAATTGGCAGATATTCCTTTGCTCCCATTGCAATCAGTTGGGTGAGGGTTGTTGTTAAATCGTCAACATGCCAATGTGCAATAGCACCCGATGGTTTGGTCGAGTATCCCTCCGGAGCATAACTGCTATCTATTATTCCTAATTCATGTTGATAGTCGCCAATACGAAACTCTGTATAACCCGGAACGTTAAAATAAGGCTCAACACCTAAGAATTCGCTATACCATTTTTTTGCTGCAGCATGATCAGTTGCATAAAAATTAATTGTTGCTAAACCTCTTAATACGTGTGTGTTTTCCATGTTGATTTTGCTTTATATTATTTGTTTAACAAAAGTAGAACAGGGATATGACAGCCTTATGTCAGGGGTAAATTTTATTTTTGAGAAAGTGCAAAAAAATCTTGTAAGGTAATTTTATGCGGTTCAAACTTTTCGTTTTGGATAAGTAAACTTGTAATTCTGTCGAGGCGAAAAATTCTGAACTCTTTGCGCAAACGACACCAAGCGACTAATAGCCAATTTTCTTGGGTGCTTAATAAGGCAAACGGTTCAACAACTCTTTTACTTACTTCAGTGGTATCCGGCTTTTGATAATCGATTACAGCCAGATTAAAGTTGGTTAGGGCTAACTGCAAACTCACCAGGTAATTACTGGTTCTGTCAAGTCCGCTATTTTGACTAACAGCAATCCGATCTGAAAGTAGGTTTGCATTCTCCTTTGTAGTTTGTCGCAATACCGATTTTATCTTACTTATGGCTCCAGTGAATTCTTTAACAAACGAGGCATCCTTATTTCTCAACACAAATTGCTCTGCCGTAATTAATGCATTTGCCTCACTTTCAGTAAAAGTAACTGGAGGGATTCGGTAACCTTCCATTAATGAATAACCTTTCCCTTCTTCTGTCAAAATGGGTACGCCTGATTGTTCCAAAGCTCTAATGTCACGGTAGATTGTCCTAACACTAACACTAAATTTATCAGCGAGCATTGTCGCAGTGATAAGTTGTTTGGTTTGCAGTTGTATCAGTATGGCCGTTAATCTTGAGAGTCTTGTTGTCTCGTTATCATTCATTGGTTTGCCTTGTTGTTGGTAGTGTATTAGAGTAACATTCTTTGCAAGGTACTATCATTAAATTATCCATAAGCGTTTAGCGATGTAAAAATAATTTTAAGTTGAATGAATCGACTGCTTTCACTTCAAAATTAACTATAAGACCCAGCGGTAAATTTCAATTCACAATTTACTCCTAGTCTAAAGCAACTTTTATTGAAGAACACCCAAAACCTCTAGACTGCTGATGGCTATTTAACAAAATTTATAAATGGTTAACATCACCAAATCAACTTCAAGGCCAATTTCATACAATAACCAAACATAGTGACTGAAAAACTTTTTTATTATCTTTGCACCTCAATTTCAAACATTAATATTTTTTATGGCTAAGGCTTCAGACGTAAAAACCGGTAATATTCTTCGTTTTAACAACGAATTAGTATTAGTAGAAGAATTTATTCACCGTACTCCGGGCAACCTTCGCGCATTTTATCAGGCAAGTATGCGTAACGTAAAAACCAATAAATTGGTTGAGTACCGTTTCCGTACAGATGAAGAGGTTACGATTGCTCGCGTTGAAACTCAAAACTATCAATACTTATACGAAGACGGTGAAAACCTGGTGGTAATGGATAACAATACTTACGATCAGATTTACGTACCAAAAGCTATGTTCGGTGATGCTGTTCGCTTCTTAGCAGAAGGAATGCAGGTAACGGTGGCAATTGAAAATGATGAGCCAATTATGGCTACCATGCCAAGTCACGTTACATTGGAAATCACTTACTCTGAGCCAGCTGTTAAAGGTGATACGGCAACTAACGTAACTAAAGCAGCTACTGTTTCTACAGGAGCTGAGATTCGTGTACCTTTATTCATCAATGAAGGAGATAAAGTACGTATCGATACCCGTACAGGGGATTACATTGAGCGTGTAAAAGAATAATTTTCAACTGTATATAACGAAAGCGCCTTTGTAATTGATTACAAAGGCGCTTTTCATTTTTAATAGCTATTTATTAGAATATCTTCTCAATAGTGGATGCTTATAATTACCAATTCGTTGAGAAGAATAAATTCCTGAATTACCTGAAAACAGGAAAGAAACAATACATGCAATTGCAATAAATACGCCTGCCTGAATCCCAAAAAGCTCACAGCCCATTACAATACATGCCAATGGAGTGTTGGCAGCCCCGGCGAATACAGAAACGAATCCCATTCCCGCTAACAAACCGACCGGCAATGGTAAAACAATGGACAATGCGCTTCCTAACGTGGCGCCGATAAAGAATAACGGGGTAACTTCTCCTCCTTTAAATCCTACTCCTAATGTAAATGCAGTAAACAGCAATTTGGCAGCGAAATCAATAAAAGAAAGCTGTTGGCCAAATGACTCAACAATGACCGGAATCCCTAAACCTAAATAGCGGGTGGAGTAAGCAGGGACAACCCATTTTAATAAGCAAATAACAACTACTAAAATACCTCCTCCAATAAACGGACGTAACGGAGCATATGAAATCTTTTGCTTAAAAAAGGCCGATATCTTATGCATCACTTTTGAAAACAACATGGCCGTTATTCCGAATAGTATTCCGGCAACAATAGCACTCAAAACACCCCATTGATCTAAAAAAGGTATTGATTCAATAGGATAATGAGTATGACCCACCTTCCAGGCACGGCAAGTTTGGTCGGCAATTATTGCTGATAATAAGCTTGGTAAAATGGCTGAATAAGAAAGTTGGCCGATAATGAGCACTTCTAAACCGAAAATTGTTCCAGCTAATGGTGTTCCAAAAACGGAAGCAAATCCTGCTGCAATACCTGCGATCAATAGCACTTTTCGATCACGCGGTTTAAATTTGAAAATATGAGTCAACTGGTCGGCAATTGATCCACCCATCTGTACTGCAGTTCCCTCGCGACCAGCAGATCCTCCCACAAAATGCGTAAGAACTGTTGTAAACCATATCATGGGAGCCATTTTAAAAGGTATGATCTTTTTAGGATGGTGAAATTCTTCCAGTAATTGATTATTCCCGTCTGAAACATCTTGACCATAATAATGGTAAATCAAACCGATCAATAATCCTCCTAAAGGCAAGAAGTAAATCATCCAAAAATGATGCTCACGCCAATTGGTCACCCACTCTAATGATAATAAAAAACCAGCCGAAGCTGTGCCCGCCAATACACCAATGATCACACATAATAAGATCCACTTAAATAGATAACCCGTTAACAGGATTTGTTCTTTTAAAGCCGGAATCTTATTGAGGTAACTATTTTTTAGCATAATGTGCCTGACGATTTTTTTAACTGAACGAAGATAAAAAAATTGACTACTGAAAAATCCTTTAAATGCGTAGTTTTTCAAGTCATTAAAGTACATTTGAAGTGCCTAACCTTATATCAATAACCAATTATTATGGAATTAAGTGAAGATCTTTTAACGCGATTAAAACAATTGCAGCAAAAGTATGATGCGATGGGGCAAGATATGAATTCATACCTCGATGGATTACTTTATGCTGATTTTCTAACTTATTGGGATTATATTCATCTTGATACTTTATTAACTTTGCAGCGCCCTAAAACGCAGTTCCCTGATGAAAAAATCTTCATCATGTATCATCAGATTACAGAATTATACCTGAACCTGATCTTACATGAATGTGAACAGATCGCCCATAAAGAAAACCTGACGGCCACTTTCTTTGAAGCACGCTTAAAACGGATCAATCGTTACTTTGAAACATTAATTGATTCCTTTGATGTAATGGTTGATGGGATGGAAAAAGAGCAATTCCTTGCTTTCCGTATGTCACTATTACCGGCAAGTGGATTTCAGTCTGGCCAATACCGGATGATTGAAATTTATGCATCCGACTTTTTAACACTTGTGCCACCAGAAAAACGTGATGCATTAAAAGGAGAATCGGCATCGGCAATCTTCGAAAACCTTTACTGGAAAACCGGAGCGACAGAACTTTCTACAGGAAAGAAGACATTAACCTTAAAACAGTTTGAAGAAAAGTACAGTAAACAGTTTATTAGTTTAGCGGAAACCTTGAAGGAGAAAAACTTCTGGCAACAGTACTTAGCGCTTAAAAGCAAAGGTGAAAACGTTAGTAGTTTAGAGCAACTCCTTCGTAGTTTCGACATACACGTTAATGTAAATTGGAAGTTGATGCACTACCGTTCAGCCGTTCGCTATATGCAACGCGACCCCGAAGATATTAAAGCTACCGGTGGAACCAACTGGCAGAAGTATTTGCCTCCACGTTTTCAAAAACTTGTTTTTTATCCGGAATTGTGGACTCAGGAAGAAGTTGATGAATGGGGTAAAAAATGGGTAGACGAAAATGTACAACCACGCGAAATGTAGTATGATTTTGTCATAATAAAGTTGCTTTTAGGCCTTTATTTTAACAGAATGATGATCAAAAAAATCGGGCAAGTCTCACAAAAAATGAGTAATCTTGCAGATAATTAACCCATTAACAATAAAAAGATGCTTGAGACATTGAATATTGATGTTCAGAAAGTTGCAAAATCTAAAATCAGTTCTGTTGATTTTAGCGATTTACCTTTCGGCAAAGTTTTTTCAGACCACATGTTAGTGGCCGAATATAGTGACGGCGAATGGAAAAATGTTTCCATCAAACCTTACGCTCCAATTGAGTTTACTCCGGCAATGGCTTCTTTACATTATGGTCAGGCTATTTTTGAAGGATTAAAGGCTTTCAAAAACGAGCAAGGCGAAGCAGTAATTTTCCGTCCGGAAGCAAACTTCGAGCGTTTTAATCTATCCGCAGAGCGCATGTGCATGCCAACTGTTCCTGAAGATATTTTCATGAAAGGTATGTCACAGTTAATCGACATTGATAACGAGTGGGTTCCGAACAAGCCGGATCATGCATTATATATCCGCCCATTCATGTTCTCAACTGATGAGTTCATTGGGGTTCGTCCTTCGGCTAAATACATGTTCATCATCTTTACTTGTCCGGTAGGTGCTTATTACAGCAAACCGGTTAAAGTTAAATTTGAAACTACTTACTCTCGTTCATGCCCTGGAGGTATTGGCTTTGCAAAAGCTGCTGCAAACTATGGCGGTGCTATGTATCCTACTATGTTGGCACAGAAAGAAGGTTTCGATCAGGTGATCTGGACCGACTCAAGCAAGCATGAATTCATTGAAGAATCAGGTGTAATGAATGTAATGTTTGTTATTGACGGCAAATTAATTACTCCTCCGGCAAAAGACACCATTTTAAAGGGTATTACCCGCGATAGCGTTCTAACTGTAGCTCGTGATTGGGGTATGGCTGTTGAAGAACGTCCGGTTAGTGTAAGTGAAGTAGTGACTGCAATTGAAGAAGGTCGTTTGACAGAAGCATTCGGTGTAGGTACCGCTGCTACTATCAGCCAGATTGCTCAAATTACCAACGGCACTAAGGATTATATCCTGCCAGATCCTGCAAATCGTGAATTTTCAAATAAAGTTCACAAGGAGCTTGACGCAATAAAAAAAGGAACTGTTGCTGATCCTCATGGCTGGATTTATAAAGTTTAATAGTGACCAATTCTATATAAAAGCGTCCCGATTTAATCGGGACGCTTTTTATTTTTTAGGGATACTGTTTTCTTTTTCCTCACGTTGTCGCTGGCGTTCTTTTCGTTTTAACGCTTTCCGTTCTTTACTTGCTTTGATCCTGTCCTTCAATTCATTAATCTTCAGTTCTTTTTTTCCTGACACCCCAACAGAAGGTTTTAATGCAGAGAATAAGCTTTTCCAAAGAAAATTAAAAATAGAGCGAGACTGATCTCTTGTATAATTTACATCCGCAATTCTAGGAGATAGACCCTGTATCGGATTACTTTTATCAATAATCAATGCATTTACAACTGTAGAAGCTAATCCTTGATTGGCTGTTGTTCCTGTTTCTTTGTTTAATAATTGAACTTCAAGATCATTGTATAAAAACTTCATGTATGTTTTTGAAGAAACAGGCGTTGCATTAATCGTAAAATCCATTCGCTGCAGTGAGCCACTTTTGATCCTTACAAAGGCAAGTTTTTCTACTGCAGGATTCATTCTTCGCAGGTCCATTGATCTTATTCCTCCTGTAACTGTAAATGTCGATCGTTTGGGATCGATGGGAAATTTAAACTCAGCGTTAAGTACTCCCGAACCCATTAGAAAAGCCTGGGCATCTACAGTAATAAACGGTCGTTGAGAATCAATACTGTTGGTTACGTTTCTGAAAGCTCCTTTCAGATTCGAAAAATAAACAGTACCTGAATACCTGGTTCCTTCCGGCACCTCACTGTACTCAATATATCCATCAGTTATCAATACCTTCTTAACGAATACCTCATGAGGTACCTCTTGTAACATTTTA
Source organism: Solitalea canadensis DSM 3403 (assembly GCF_000242635.2). Classification (NCBI taxonomy): domain Bacteria; kingdom Pseudomonadati; phylum Bacteroidota; class Sphingobacteriia; order Sphingobacteriales; family Sphingobacteriaceae; genus Solitalea; species Solitalea canadensis. Next base: position 4,740,582 of record NC_017770.1, on the reverse strand, counting down.
TGAAACAACAGCTTATTTTTCAGATTTTTGCGGGGTATGTTTTTATCTCTGAATGACTCAACAGATGGCTTCATAATATCGATCTCATCCACTACTATCCGCTCATCAAACAAAAGTGTTTTTAAATGCAGTCCTTTTATTGCAACGGTATCAGCAGTAATGTTAAACCGGTCGACCTGTTCTCCTACTTTTCTTGCAAACTCCAGTTTACCATAGCGGGGAACCATTGCCACATGTTGCAGTAAAATGGATGAGTCTTTGGTTGATAAATTAAATTGGCCGATCTTAAGATCATATTGTTTATTTGGTGTTGAATATTTATAGCTATCGACCTGAACCCTGATATTTTTCGCGTAAAAGAAACGGGAAGTATCAATATCCGAAAGCGAATCGACAAGCACTTCATCCATCAGGATCGTAAAGTTATTGATTTCTATTGTCGTTGTTTTAGACCCTTTTACCCGCTTGTAAATAACATTGCCATTTACTACTTTAATTTCATCAATATTAATCGACCTGAACAATTTCGATATCAACTGGTACAAATCCTTCGGTTTCTTGTTTTGATCAGGTTGTTTAACATCCAGATCCTTAACAAGCAATAATTGAGGCTGATGAACTAAGAACAATCCTGCATTTAGCTCCCTGTGCATATAAAAACTCCAGAAATCAAGTGAACTCAGCCTTATATATTCAGAGGAGAAAGTATATAATGAGGGAGGAGCAATATTATTTTCTTTCCGTTTTTGGTACAAGATCGTATCCGGGATGAATGTTGGATTTTGAATATAGATTCTCCCTAAAAACAAGCTAATACTAAGACCATCCATCTTCAAAGAATATAGCCCGTTGGATGATCTAGTTACTTGCTTTTGTAGCTGATCCTTAAGAATTGGTTCAAATCGGATAGCCACATAGAGTGTAAATCCGCCGATTATTACTAACAATCCGGTTAAAATACCTCCTATCCAATAAATCAATTTCTTCTTTCCGGCAGCCATAAGCAGATAAAAACATCAAATTACTAATTATTAAGACAAACTTACTGCCAAAGTGTCATTTATCGGGTTTATTGCTTATTTTTGCGCTCTGATTTTATTTTAGGCGATAGAACCAAATAAATGATGCAATTATGCTGATTACTATTTCGTTATTAAACAGCAGTTGTATTTATCGTCGGTAAACTCATATTAATTTTTATAGCAAGATATGTTTAATCCTGGGATTACAGTTAAAGAGCATGATGAAACACGCCAAGGTGAGGCGTTAGTATTGGATAGTAAATCCGGAAAAAATAACGGCCGAAAACTTTATATAGAAAGCTATGGTTGCCAGATGAATTTTTCTGATTCAGAAATCGTAGCGTCCATAATGATGGATATGGGTTTTACTACCACCGGCACTTACCAGGAGGCTGATGTTATCTTTATTAATACCTGCTCTATCCGCGAAAATGCGGAACAGCGTGTACGTAACCGCCTGAAAGATTTTGCAGTAGCAAAACTTCGTAAACCGGATATGATGGTTGGTGTTTTGGGCTGTATGGCAGAACGTTTAAAAGCCAAATTTTTAGAAGAAGAAAAATTGGTAGATATTGTTGTTGGCCCTGATGCTTACCGAGATCTTCCAAATCTTATTAACAGTGCTGATGAAGGAAACAAGGCTGTTAACGTACTCCTTTCTCGTGAAGAAACTTACGCAGATATTAATCCGGTGCGTTTAACAAGCAACGGAATTTCCGCATTTGTTTCAATCATGCGTGGATGTGATAATATGTGTTCATTCTGTGTGGTGCCCTTTACCCGTGGACGAGAACGAAGCAGGGACGCTCATTCAATTGTGCAGGAGGTAACTGAGCTTTATAATAATGGTTATAAAGAGGTAACACTTTTGGGGCAGAATGTCGATTCTTATAAGTGGAGCAGTGAGGATGGAACTGAAAAAGTTAATTTTGCTCAGCTGCTGGAACGTGTCGCTTTGGTTAGTCCCGACGTACGTATCAGATTCTCAACTTCGCACCCGAAAGATATTACCGATGAAGTGCTTTATACCATGGATAAATACGATAATATCTGCAAATACATTCATTTACCGGTACAATCGGGTAACAGCCGAATCCTTGATTTGATGAACCGTACATACGACCGTGAGTGGTACATGGAGCGCGTAAATGCCATTCGCCGTATTTTGCCTGATTGCGCAATTTCAACAGATATTATTGCCGGTTTCTGTTCAGAAACTGAAGAAGAACATCAGGATACGTTAAGCATTATGGATTTTGCTATCTATGACTATGCTTACATGTTTATGTATTCAGAGCGTCCGGGAACTCCTGCAGCTAAAAAACTAACGGATGATATCCCCGAAAATATTAAAAATCGTCGCTTAAATGAGATTATTAGCAAGCAACGGGATCATTCAAAGGTTCGTCTTGACCAACAGGTGGGTAAAGTTCAGAAAGTTCTAATAGAAGGTTTTTCTAAAAAATCTGATAAAGATTATTGTGGACGTAATGACCAGAATGCAATGGTTATCTTCCCAGTTTCTGACAACATTAAGCCTGGCGATTATGTAAACGTTTTTGTTGATCGTTGTACAACGGCGACTTTAATCGGTACAGTAGTTTAGATTTTTATTCTGCAAAGACCTTAAGTCGCCAAGATTCATCCTTGCGACTTAATGTCTTTTTGGTTTTTACATAACACTAAATTTCTCTCATTTGGACGTTCAGGAAATTAAACAACGATTTGGAATAATTGGTAATTCCCCACTTTTGAACAGAGCAATCGATATTGCCCGTCAGGTGGCACCTACCGATATTTCTGTTCTTGTAACTGGTGAAAGCGGTTCGGGTAAAGAGGCGTTTTCGCACGTATTACACAATTTAAGTCATCGTAAACACGGTCCGTTTATAGCAGTAAACTGTGGTGCAATTCCAGAAGGCACAGTTGATTCAGAGCTTTTTGGTCACGTAAAAGGTTCTTTTACCAATGCTGTTGACGACCGAAAAGGTTACTTCGAGGTAGTTAACGGCGGTACTATCTTTTTAGATGAGGTTGCCGAACTTCCTTTGGGAACCCAAGCTCGTTTATTACGTATTTTGGAGACTGGTGAATACCTCCGGGTAGGATCATCAAAAGTTCAGAAAACAGATGTACGTATTGTTGCGGCAACAAATGTTGATGTGTTTGAGGCCGTACAAAAAGGTAAATTCCGTGAAGATCTTTATTATCGTTTAAATACGGTTCCTTTACGTATTCCTTCATTACGCGAGCGTAAAGAGGATATTTATCTCCTCTTTAGGAAATTTGTTTCGGATTTCAGCGAGAAATACCGTAGTCCTTCGATTCAGCTTACAGAAGATGCACGACAAGTGCTGGAGGCGTATCCATGGCCCGGTAACGTGCGCCAGTTACGTAACCTTGCAGAACAAATTGCTGTATTAGAGAAAAATCGTGAAGTTGATGCCCTCACATTGCGTCATTATTTGCCTGTTGAGCAATCCACTACATTGCCAATGATTCGTAAAGATGATCAGCAGACAAATGATTTCTCTGAACGCGATATACTGTACAAGGTATTGTTTGATATGAAAAAAGATATTTCTGACCTTAAAAAGTTAGTGGTCGAAATCATTCAACACCCCGAATCAATGGGGCATGTTATTCAATCGAATGCTCAGTTGGTTACCAAATTATACCAGGATGTTCAGCCATTAGATAATGATATCGTACAACCTGCTATAAATCTTCAGCCGGTAACTGTAAGTCCAACTCCTCAGCCACAATATCACCCGATCAATTTTGCTGAAGAAGTGGAAGAAAGTTTATCCTTAAATGATCAGGAAGCTGATCTGATTAAAAAAGCGCTGAAAAAACACAAAGGCAAACGCAAATATGCAGCCTCAGAGTTAGGAATTTCTGAACGGACGCTGTATCGTAAAATTAAAGAGTTAAATTTATAGGTTATTTAAGCGCGTTCCTACAAGCAGGCAACATAATCATACAATGAAGAAATTGATCTACATAGCAGGCTTTTTACTGCTAAACATAATAGATACAGGATGTTATTCTTTTACCGGAGCTTCAATTCCTCCGACTGTAAAAACATTTTCTGTGCAGTTTTTTGAGAATCGAGCTCCTTTGGTTGACCCAACATTAAGTCAGAAATTTACAGAAGGATTAAAAGACCGGATTTCACGTCAATCGCCGTTGGGCATTACAAGAGGTTTTGGTGATGTAAATTTTGAAGGCACAATTACTGGTTACCGCGTTGAACCCGTATCATTTACTTCTGCCGGCAACGATGACAGAGGTGAAGCTGAGCAAAACCGTTTAACTATAACCGTGCAGGTTAAATGTACCAACACAAAAGACGAAAAATTAAGTTTTGAACAATCATTCTCGCAGTTTAAGAACTTTCCTAAGGGAAACAACTTTGCTTCAGTACAGCAACAATTAAATGGCGAGATTATTGATCTTTTAACAACAGATATTTATAACAGAGCTTTCTCAAACTGGTAAAATTTGAACGCAGAAGATTTTAACACTTCACTTATCCAGTCATCAAAACTGGAACATATTTCAGAAGCAACCTTAAAAAAGGAACTGCAAAAGTATCCTTATTGTGCTTCTTTACACTTTATGCTGGCTAAACTCTCAAAGCATCAACACAGCCATGATCATTTGATCATCAGAGATATGGCTGCAGCCTATGCCACAACTAGAGAAGCTTTATATTGTTATCTAAACCCGCCACAGATTGTACTGTATTCTGAACCAAAAACGAATTTTGCTGCACCTATAAGCAATAACCAGGTTTCTGCTTTCACTCCTTTTGAAGAAGTTACCATACAAAATGAGTTAACAGAGGTTGAGGAAATACCAGTTGATCCATTTGCAAAAAATGAAACAATAGCAAATGAGGCTCCTATTTCAGCGGAACAATTCGTTGAAGAGTCTTTTACAGAGCCTGCAAAACCATTGAGTATAGCTGATCAGATTCTTGCTGAAAGAGAAAGCAGAATCTCACAGACTAAACAAGAGGAAGTAATACAGGAATCGATAACACCTGAACCTATATACATTCCTGATGATTACTTTGAAGTTGAAGACGAAATTCCAGCTGAATTTATTTCAGCAAAGAATACCCAGTATAGTGATTCAGAAGCACTAAAACATGATGAGGAGGTTAGTGCTCAAGAGGAGGAATACGAAACTCCTCCCGAATTTCATCGATGGAAAGATAGCCTGGAAACCCCTGTACCATTAAAGCTGCAAGCAGATGATGTTGTGGCAAAAGAAATGGAGAAGGAAAATGTATCTGAAACTATTGAAGAAGTTAAAGAATCAAAACAACCAACTTTCCAGGTGTTTGAACCTCTTCCTGCAATTATCAAAGGTGATAATAACATTGCGTTAAGCATTGATGATAAGTTACCTCATACATTTACTTTCTGGTTACGCCGTATTCGCGGTATGCAACAGGAAGTAAATAATGCTGCAGATAGTATTAAGCTGGATACAACCAAGCCCATAAAGCGTGTGGTTACTTCAGATATCGGAAAGGAGTTTCTGGAGAATGCTTTACACGTATCCAACCTTAATGATCTTGAACAAAAGGTTGTTATTGAGTTCGACTTATCAAAAAAGGAAGATCAGATCATTGAGAAATTCATCCGTGAAGAGCCAATGATAAGGGCTGTACAGATCAATGAGATTTCATTTGAGGATAAATCGGAAAAAAGTACATCCGATAATATGGGCATTGTAAGTGAAACAATGGCAAAAATTTATGTCGATCAGCATTTATTTGACAAAGCCATTTCAGTTTATGAAAAATTGAGTTTGAAATATCCCGAAAAAAATACTTACTTTGCGGCTCAAATTGAGAAACTTAGGCAAAATGGCTAAGGTTTTTCAGACAGCAATTAAACAAAACGAATTATAATTTATAAAAAGATGTATACGGCATTAGTGATTTTAGCAATTTTTGTAGCCATTTTATTGGTATTGATCGTATTGGTTCAAAATCCAAAAGGAGGAGGTTTAAGCTCATCTTTTGGTGGTGGTAATCAAATGATGGGTGTTCAGAAAACTTCAGATGTTCTTGAGAAAGCAACCTGGACGCTTGCTATTGGTTTATTAGTGGTAAGTCTTTCTACCAACTTTTTCATTAACCGTAGCGGTGGTGAAGCTGGTGAGTCAGCAATTCAAAAACAAATGAACAACACCACTATGCCTGCTCAAAGTCCGGCAAAACTTCCTGCTGCAAACAATGCTGCACCTGCTGCAACTCCATCAGCAGACACAAGCAAAAAATAATACATTGCATTAAAAATATTAAAGCAGTTTAGGCCGAGCCTAGACTGCTTTTTTTGTATACAGATTATTATGGCAGCTCCTTCTGATAAAAGGAGTTTTTTTTATGCTTAAAATCTTGTAGGTTAGATATGATTTTTTTTCATTTAGCATGCTAAAAAACAACGCTAAGCTCATTTTTTATACGCTCACTCTAATAGGTCTACTCTTTATAGTCAATTTTGCGGTTACTTATTTTTCAAAGCCAGATACTGAGCTAAGAATGGTGGCGGGCCGTACTAGCAGTATATTTTCTGAAAAGTCTGCCTTTATTGACAATTTTTACTTCAATATTATCAAAAGAAGTAACCTCGGCAACTCAAACATTAATACAACAGAAATACTCAACCGTTTAAACGAACAAGGTGTAAACTTATTACAATTTAAGAAGAACCGATTAGTTTTTTGGAGCTCCAACCAGATCATTGTTAATGATCCTTCCACAATAAAAACAGGAAATTCATTCATGAAGCTTTCCAATGGATGGTACTTTGTGGATAAAAAAAAGGATGGAGACCTGATAAGCTTGTTCTTTATCTTGGTAAAGAATGAATACTCCTTTCAAAACAATTACCTGGAGAATACCTTCTCTCCGGAGTTGGAAATTCCCAACTACTTTAAACTGGCAGATATTGATGAAAGTGGCATAGTTTACGTAACCGATGGAGGAGACATGGTGCTGTTCGGTTTAAAGATCGATTCTATACTGAAAGATCAGGATATTTCAATTGCTAAGATCATCATCGAGAGGGTCTGTAAAATAAACTGTGTCAACCATTATTATTGTTATTGTTGAGGAGTTGGAATGTGGTAAACTCTTTTCGAGTTTTCCATATTTCAACACCTTTGTTTGTTAGTTCAAATCTAACTTCATTCTTCCATCAAACCAAATGGCCAGGTGAGAGGCGGTTTGGGCCCAGTTGGTCAGCGGCATGGTCCATTTCTGGCTGATGTTGCCATGGGCCAGATAAATCAATTTGATCAGGGCCGTGTCCGAGGTGAAGGCGCCTTTGGTTTTGGTCACTTTGCGTACCTGCCGATGAAAGCCTTCAATGGTATTGGTCGTATAGATCAAACGTCGGATAGCCACATCGTATTTGAAATACGTACTAAGCTTTTCCCAGTTATGGCGCCAGGACTGCAAGACCACCGGATACTTCCTGCCCCATTTCTCCTCCAGTTCCTCCAGCCGTAATTCGGCCAGATCTTTGTTTACAGCCTGGTAAACAGGCTTCAGGTCTTTCATGAACTCTTTTTGATCTTTAGAGGCCACGTATTTCAGACTGTTGCGGATTTGATGAACGATGCAGGTTTGTACTTCTGTTTCGGTAAAAACAGCGTTAATGGCTTCTGCAAAGCCTTTTAAGTTATCAATGCAGGCGATCAGGATGTCGCTGACTCCACGGTTCTTTAAATCGGTCAGTACGCCCAGCCAGAAATTGGCGCCTTCACTTTGCGAGACGTACATGCCCAATAGCTCTTTTTTACCATAACGATTGATGCCCAGAATGTTGTAAACAGCCCGCGATACCACCCGGTTATCTTCTTTCACCTTATAATGCATGGCATCCAGCCAAACGATAGTGTACAGTTCTTCCAAAGGACGGCTTTGCCATTCTTTTATCTGCGGGAGGATCTTGTCGGTAATGGCGCTCAGGGTGGCGTGGGAGATGTCCGTGTCATACATATCCTTGATGTGTTTGGAGATGTCCCGGAAGCTCATCCCCAGGCCGTACATCCCCAGTATCTTGGACTCTAGGCTTTCGGCCAGGATGGTTTCCCGTTTTCGGATCAGTTCGGGTTCAAAGGTGCCGGTTCGGTCGCGGGGAGTCTCGATGGTCAGCGTTCCATCGGACGTTTTGAGTTGCTTTTGGCCTTTGCCATTCTTCCGATTGCCCGAGTTGCGTTCCTCCTCATCCAAATGGCCCTCTAACTCTGCTTGCAAGGCGGCTTCTAAAAAATGTTTCAGCAATGGTGCGAATGCCCCTTCTTTGCCGTACAGAGACTTACCTGAGCGAAACTGCTCCAAGGCTTTCTTCTTAATAAACTCTAAATCAAATTCTGGTGTTTCCATAAAAAACTGTGTTAAAGGTCTTAATTCTTTCTAACCTTTGACACAGTTTATTTTCCACCCTCCATCGAGAGTTTAATTATCATAATTATCTTCTTATTACTGTTAACCATCTCCAATCATTTTTTTGACCAGAATAGAAAATGGCTCTCCATCATCTTTGCAGTTATTATTCCGATTGGTTTGCGTTTTTTAATGCTCGAATTCAGCATTCCAGGAGAATTTTACCGAACTAAACTATTCGGACCAACCATCTATGCTTCCGCCTACCCAAATAATTCACTAGGCGATCTTTTGCTGAACAGTTTGCTAGCATTTGGAATCACCTGGTATTTCACCAGAAAACTTCAACCGACTGACCTTTCTTATGGCAAAAAGCCGATTGCTTATGCTGTTACTGCGTTTGGACTTTTTGCGGTTTATAAGCTCTGCGTTTTACAGTATTCAATATTTGAAGGGTTGATCATCAACTCGAGGATTGAGTTTGACTTGTCTAAAGTGCTAGACCTTACGAGCTACAGTATAGTTGGGTTAGCAATCGTGGGATTGATCATTTATACATTCTTCCTTATTTGTTTTCTTATCGTTCGTTTTTTTGTTCAGTTTAATTTTACTGAGAAGGAAAAACTCAGCATTTTCTTAATAGCTCTTGGGATAATTACCATTTATCTTATAATCCGACAAAGTTTTACTGTTTATTATTTATTGATAGCGCTCTTTATCATCATACTTGAGCGAAGCATTCGTTCGGGAAAACCTGTACTCGACTTTCCGGAACGTACACTTGTATTACTTATCTTCTCAACAATAGTTGCCTCTAGTCTTAACAATTTTCTCGCTGAAAAGGAAAAGGAAAACCGTAAGCTACTTGCCTTAAAACTAGAAGACCCTAATGATCCGATTGCTGAGTTTTTATTTACCGATATACGCAAAAAAATAAAGACAGATCCGGTTGTTGTAAATTACTTTCTTTCAGACAATAAAAACAGGCTCCTATTAAATGAACGCCTTCAAAAAATCTATTTTGGCGGATATTTTTCAAGGTATGAAGTAAATACGTTTCCACTTATTGACACAGTACGTTTACAAAAAGACAATGAGGCAAGTGGTATAAAATTATTAATAAAAGATAGTGGAATAGATTCAGCTCAACTTTTCAGATCATCCGACACACTATTTCAGCCCAAAGGGATCCCTGGTATTCAACGCTATATTGCTGTGGTGTCAGTAAATGGAATTAAAAACGCCAAGCTCTTTTTTGATATTCATTCTAAACTTGCGGAACATGGAAGCAGGTTTCCTCAATTACTCCTTGAAGGCAATATAAACGTTAACAAGGAGCTGGAAAACTACTCCTATGCATTATATAACAATGGGAAACTCTTAACAAATAAAGGTACTTATTCATACAGGGTTAACAACGCTGAATTTAAGACTAACTTTAAATCTGAGGATAGTTATTTTTTCAATCTAAAAGGCTATAATCACTTAATTTACAAAGCAGGGAAAAACACAGAAATCGTTGTCAGCCGAAAGAACAATAACTTCTTTACAGATTTGGCTATATTCTCTTATGTATTAGGATTTGCCATCATCTATGCATCACTCATTTTCTTTTTCCGGGGCGTTTTTAATTTCACTGTCACTAATTATGATCAACTTTCAACCTTAAATCCTAAGCAGTTTCTTACTTCTCTAAACCTGCTTTTTAAAACACGGATTCAATTATCAATGATTATAGCTGTAATGGCCTCAATTGTTGTTATTGGATGGGTAACACTTTCAAATGTTAGGGCTCAATACAAGGATCAACAGACGCGTTTAATTATTGAACGGATAAATCTGGCTAATGTGAACTTTAACGCTCAACTGATTCAAAATGACACCTTGGTAATTAATGATGAGTTCCCAATGAAATTCGCGTCGTTTGCAGAAGTAAGTTCCTCCGACGTTAATCTATACGGTCCTGATGGACACCTGATTCGTTCAACACAACCAAAGTTATTCGACAGGGGACTTGTTTCCGAATACATCAACCCCAAACCTTTTTATGACATTGATGAAAACGGTTTCACAGAATACATTACAGAAGAAGAACAATTGGGCAAATTAAATTACATATCAGCGTATGCCCCAATTCTTAATTCGCGTAATAAGATATTAGGGTATATCAACATCCCTTATTTTGAGAATGAACAAGATTACAAAACGAAAATCTCATCGTTTTTGAGTTCCATTATCAATGTCTATTCCTTTGTATTCCTGGCCATTGGTATTATAGCTTTTGTGTTTGCCAATTCTATTACAGCCCCTCTAGCCATGCTGTTGCAGAATTTTAAAACTACCCAAATAGGTAAGAATACACCTATTGAATGGGAGAGTAATGATGAAATAGGGGCGATGGTGCAGGAATATAACAATATGATTTCTGCGTTGGAGTTAAGCGCCCATAAACTGGCTATGTCTGAACGGGAGAACGCCTGGAAGGAAATGGCCAAGCAAATAGCACATGAGATCAAAAACCCTCTTACACCCTTGCGCTTGGGCATTCAGCACCTAGAGCGTTCCTGGAGGGATAAGGATCCGAACTTTGATCAAAAATTTGAAAAATTTAGTAAAAGCTTTATCCAGCAAATCGACAGTCTTTCGTTCATTGCTTCAGAGTTTTCAAGCTTTGCAAAGATGCCCGAAACACGAAATGAAGTGTTTGATGTTAAAGAAATATTGGAACAAACGGTTAATATATTCAAGGAAACCGATAGTGCCGATGTAACGTTCCGATCTTGGAATTACACTAATACAAATGTATATGCCGATAAAGATCAGTTGTTACGCTCATTTAACAATCTGGTAAAAAATGCACTCCAAGCAATGCCTACAAATGAAAAAGGCATAATTATGATCGACTTAACCGGTTCTGAAAATGAAGTTTCTATTACGATCTCTGATACAGGAAGTGGTATTGCTGATGAAATGAGAGAAAAGGTATTTACGCCAAACTTTACTACCAAGAGTTCAGGAATGGGTATCGGACTTGCTTTTGTTAAAAACTCGATTGAAAATGCAGGTGGAATGATACGCTTCAATTCAGTATCAGGAGTAGGCACAACATTCTACATTAACCTTCCGGTTGTTAAGAATGGACATATTTAAATAGAAAAGGTATAAAAAAAATAAGCGAGCTAAATAGCTCGCTTATTTTTTTTATACCAGGTTTAGTTAACTTTATTTTAAGGTGAAGGTTGATGAACCTAATTTTGAACCTTCAGTATATAAGTTTACAGTGTAAGTACCTGCTCCCCATCCTTCGCTATTCAAATACTCAATAGCATAGTTTGGATTATTTTTAGCATATACCATTGTGGTTGAAGTAGTGTATTGAACTTTTTCACCACCGATTACTAAATCTTTAGGAGTTTCGCTTGCAGCACCGGTAGAAAGTACCTTTCCACTTGGGTCAACAATTTGCATGAATACCATATAAGGGCCTTCAGCTGCTAAATCATTCGGAGCTACCGCAAACTCAGAAACTAACTTATCAACGTTTTTAGCTTTTACGTTATCAACAAAACGTCCGCTGCTTTTGCGTTTGAAAGTTTTAGAATTTACAGAAGAAGCTTTCAACATTGAAGCCAAAGTAACTTTATTACTTAACTCAGTGTTTTGAGAAGTTAAGTCCGTATTTTTCTTATTGGACTCCTCAACAGTAGTTTTAAGCGTGGTATTCTCTGCCGTTAACTGCTCTTTTTCCTGCTTTAAAGTTTCGATCTCAGCAACATATTGATTGATAGTCTCTCTCAATGCGCTGATTTCTTTCTTAGTTTTAGATAACTGAGCTGCTGATAACTTACCGTTACGTAAAGCCACCTCAAGTTCATCGATCTTAGCAGTAAGTTCTTTTTCTTTTGCCTCTAAGTCAGTTGTTAAAGTCTGATTAGAAGACTTAACTGTATTAAGTTCTGTCTTAAGTTTTTCAAGCTCTAACTGAAGTGATAATTTTTCATCAGTGATAGTAATTAATTTCGCCTCTTTCTCATTCTTATTCAAAAACAAATAGGCATTTGCTCCAAGTAAAAGAACGATAATGCCGGCAAGAATGTAAATCCAATTTTTAGATTTTGATTCGTCAGTAGTCATTGTATTTTCCATTATAAATTAGTTTTAGTGGTTCCCTCTTTAATAAGCTAACTGTTTATCTTTTTTTAGTATTAATTATCAAAATAAAACTCGTAATGTTTGCATACTTTTGCGACTCAACAATAAATGCACTTTTTTAAAGTTTAAATTGAGCTTACAGAGGTGTTACAAGTTTAATGCCATTGCATTTTAAGCATTTATACTGTTGTTTACTAACAAGGTTTCAATAAATTGGGCAATGTTTTCCACGCAGTGTGTAGAGCCGGAAAACATGACTTACCCGATTGAACGTAGGAGATAATAATGAAGAAAATACTAATACCTGTCCTAATAGCGGTTTTAACATTTTGTAATTTTAAACAAGCTTTTTCACAAACTAATTATCCAATAAAAAGAGAACTTCGTGGCGTTTGGGTAGCCACAGTTGCCAATATTGACTGGCCAAGTACTAGCAATTTATCGGCAACGGAACAACAGGATGAGTTCAAATACCTGTTGGATCATCATAAAAGAACGGGGATAAATGCAATCTTCGGACAAGTAAGGCCTGCTGCTGACGCTTTTTATGCTAAAAGTAGAGAGCCTTGGTCATCATGGTTAACGGGTCAGCAAGGTCGTGCTCCATACCCTGCATACGATCCACTGGAGTTCATGGTTAATGAATGTCACAAACGAGGGATGGAGCTCCATGCATGGTTTAACCCATATCGGGCAACTCACAAAAGTGCCAAGAGTGTAGCCTATAATCATATCACCAAACAAAAACCAGAGTGGTTTTTCAATTACGGCGGTCAGTTATTGTTTAATCCAGGTATCCCTGAAGTCCGTCAGTACATTGCTTCTGTTATCATGGACGTAGTGAGAAACTATGATGTGGATGGAATTCATTTTGACGACTACTTTTATCCTTATCCAGAGGCGGGACAATACATAGCGGATTGGAACACTTTTAAAAAATACCCTAACGGATTCTCTACTATTGAAGACTGGCGCAGAAATAACGTGGATTTGCTGATAGCAATGGTACATGATAGTATTGCAGCCGTAAAACCATACGTTAAATTTGGAATCAGTCCGTTTGGAATTTGGAAAAACTCAACTCAGGACCCGGATGGCTCTGATACCCGGGGAGGAGCATCTTATTACAACCAGTTTGCAGACTCACGCAAGTGGCTTGAAGAAGGCTGGATAGATTATATGGTTCCACAAGTTTACTTCAACATAGGGCATCCTAGGGCTGATTTTGAAACCATTAGTGAATGGTGGGCAGCAAACGCTTTTGGCAGGCATATCTATATCGGAATTGGCGCCTATAGAATTGGAAGCGATCCTGCTTGGAGAAGGCCAATGCATATGTCTGATCAGATAAAATTTACAAGAGAGTATGAAGATATCTATGGACAGGTGTACTTTAGTTCAAAATCACTGATTCGAAATCCAATGGGTTTTACCGATACATTGCGAAAAAATTATTACCGTTATCCGGCATTACTTCCAACAATGCCTTGGATAGATAGCATACCGCCGCATGCCCCTCAGCACCTTGCGGCAGAACAAACGAATCCAGGCGTCGTTAAATTAACCTGGGAAACTCCTGAAAAAGCGATCGATGGTGACACTGCAAGGGGTTATGTGATCTATAGAATAACGCAAGGGGAACCATTTGATGCAAATGATCCTCGTAAAATCATTGGAATTGTTTACGATCAAACAACGTTCATTGATACAGAGCCTAAAACCAAGCAAAATTATATTTATATCGTCACGAGCTTAGACCGTATGCAAAATGAAAGTACAGACTACTGTGTTATATCCTTGCCGGTCAATTAAGCAGATTACCGATAATATTTTCTTTTTCGAATTCTGAAATAAGTTTTTGCTCGAGTGGATTACGCTTTATGATCGGGTTATTAAACCAAAATACCGGATCATAAGGCGTTTTTTTTATGCTTTCATAATCATGTGCTTCAGGATTCATGTCATGAAACCTCAATGTCGGATCAATTTCATAAACATATAGAAAACCTTCGGAGACAAGATTTATCTTACGCTTCTTGTAAATTGTAAATAAGGAAACTTTAGTTTTCAGATAATCCAGTACAACAAAATCATCTATCTTTTTAAACCTTACTTCGTAGTCAAAACGGGTGTTTTTTATCGTTTCCATATATTCACGCTCCCAACCGCTCGGCTCAATCAATCTATTGTCTTTGTCGATATATGTCCCGACTACTTTTAAAATATCATAACTATCTTCATCAATATAAATCTTCCCATAAGTACTATCATGCTTGTTTTTAGCGGAATGGAATCCTAATTCTGATATTTTTTGTCCACTCACAGGATCATTGTATTGATTGAGCAGTTCATAGATCACCCTTTCATTTCGTGTATTAACAACAGGCTGAGTGATTTCCAATCCATAGGTGGCATCAGAATATACTTTCAGGAAACGGGTCAGTGTCGACTGGTTATATACGTAAACTCTATTACCAGTATCTACGTCCTTTATTCCATAACGAGCTTGGGTGAGTTCCCAACCTCTAATTCCGTTATTGTTTGTGCAGATATTATAGAATGATTCAAGAACTTCCGTGCAAACAGAATCGTTATTATTGAATTGACGATAAAATGCTCGTCCGGTTAGCTGATTCCGTCGCGTCTTAAGCGCCTTCTCACGTGCCTTATCAACTAACTTGGAAATAACATCGGTGTAGTGTACTTGTACTTCTTTTAACCGGATTACTGTTGGAACTAATGAAATACTTAGAAATGAAGTATCTGGAATAGGGATGATTTTACTTTCAAAACCCAGGCACGAAACTTTAATTACAGTGGGTAAGCTATCTATATGAAGTTCAAAATGACCGTTATCATTACTCAAAGTTCCCTTGCTTTGGTCATACAGTTCAACGCTAGCGTAAGGCACCACGGATTTATCTTTTGAATTAAAAGTAAATCCATAGATGACCACCTGGCATTTGCCTATATTAATTAAAAAAAGAAACGCAAAAAAAAGAGCGAATAAACGTTTCATGGCTAAAAAGAATGTAAGAAAATTTAGCCATTATTATTGAGAAAATAAAATTAAAGCGGCTGATAATTAAACAACTATCAGCCGCTTCAATTTTGAGGAATATAACTATTAAACCTTGATGATGATCTTCTTTTTATACATGTACATCATCAATGCCATAAAACATAACACCCATACAATTGCATACACTAATGATGCATTTAGAGGAGAAAAGAATGGAACAATGCAGGTATTATAAAAATAAGATTGAAGATTTATCAATTTTCCTGCGGCATCTTTTAATTTGATCAGGCTTAGTGTTTTTACCAAAATCCCTGACAAGAAAAATGCGGTAATAGCATTAACCCCGAAAGCTACAAATGGAGTGGTATAACGTTTATAACCTTGCACATCAATAAGCCAGTATAATACAGCAAAGAAAGCGGAGCCTAATCCGGCTGTGTATAATACAAAAGAGCTTGTCCAAAGTGATTTGTTGATTGGAAAGAATAGATCCCAGACTAATCCGGCAGCAATACCAAAAGCGGCGAATACAAACAACCAAGTTATTTTTAGCGCATTATCCATTGGCTTTTTCATCCAGGTACCACACAGTGTTCCCAACAGGCCTGTAGCAACAGCAGGGATCGTGCCTAATAACCCTTCAGGATCCCAAGTTTTTGACTGTTTCCATAAATGGTCGGTAGTAAGAATTAATCGATCTATCCAGGCTCCCAAATTGGTTTCAGGCTCAAGGTTAGCATAACCAACTCCCGGAACCGGAACAAAGGTCATTAGCAGGTAATAAATCACTAATAAACTTCCCGCAGTCCATGCAATCGTTTTAGGTTTAGCTTTTATGAAGATGATTCCGGCAATAAAAAATACAATGCCAATACGTTGCAACACGCCCATAATTCTAACGCCCGAAAATCTCATCACAATTTGATCCCAAACGTCAACTTCTCCAAACTTGTCAAAATAAACAATCGGAAAGAGGGCAAGTATTAGTCCTAAGCCGAAAAGCTTTAGGCTTCTGATGGTAATGCTTTTGATAGCTGCACTGTGCTCTTCGGGTCTGCTTTTCTTACCGGATAAGGCATAAGCAATTGAAATACCTACAATAAATAAAAAAAATGGAAAAATAAGATCGGTAGGCGTACAACCATTCCATTTTGCATGTTCTAACGGCGCGTAAATGTTTGACCAACTTCCTGGATTATTTACTAGTATCATGGCAGCCACAGTGGCACCTCTGAATACATCCAAAGAAAGCAGTCTGGGTTTTGGTTCTGAAGCGGATGCTTGCATTGTCTTTGAAATTATAATTATAAATTTTTATCAATAATAACCAATTGGTTAATAATAAAACAATTAATTAACATTAAAAATGCCCTCGTTATAACAACGAGGGCATTGGAATATAAATCTTGTTTACATAAACTCTTAATAATGCCATCTTACAAAGGCTTCCATCGCTGCATAATCAGCTAAACCTAACTGATTATATAATTGAGCGGTGGCGCTGTTACGCTCTTCTGCGCGTTGCCAGAACTCACGGGCATCTTGTCCCTGGAACACAACACCATCTTTTTGTGATTGGTGCTTCCAGATTCCGAAACGCTTGATAAGCACTTGTTCAGGACTCATCGGAACAGCCATTTCGATTTCATGAATATCCCACTCAGCCCAAGCTCCGCGATATAACCATAACCAACAATCTTTAATCCACTCTGCATTCGCAGGATCTGCTTTTAAACGTCTTAATGCTTCAAAAATAACATCCAAACAAACTTTGTGTGTACCATGCGGATCAGCTAAGTCGCCGGCAGCAAAAATCTGTTGTGGTTTAATAGACTTGATTAAGTCCATGGTGATATTAATATCAGCATCGGTAGGAGGGTTTTTCTGAACAGCACCGGTTTCATAGAAAGGTAAATTCATGAAGTGAGCATTTTCTTCAGGAATTCCCACAAAACGACAAGTCGCTTTTGCCTCACCTACACGCATCATTCCTTTGATCTGACGTAGTTCTTGCGGATCGATTTGTGCTGTTTTTTTGGCTTTTAAATAAGATGAAATATCGCTGTAAATTTTACCGGCATTTGTATTATCAAAGCCAAATTTGTTGTTAAAGTTTACCACAAATTCCGCAAATCGAAGTGCTTCATCATCTGCTACGGCAATGTTTCCTGATGTTTGGTAACCCACATGTACATCGTGTCCCTGATCGTGCAAACGTTGGAAGGTTCCTCCCATTGAGATGATATCATCATCAGGGTGTGGAGAGAAAATAATTACACGCTTTCTTGCAGGCTCAGCACGTTCAGGACGTGTAGTGTCATCCGCTTTGGGTTTTCCACCTGGCCAACCGGTAATAGTATGTTGTAATTGATTAAATACATCAATATTTAGATCGTGTCCTTTACCGTATTTCGATAAAAGATCACCCATACCATTATCGTTATAATCTTTATCAGTTAGTTTTAAAATAGATTTGCCTAAGGTTAATGCTAAGTGACAAACTGCTTTTTTAGTCATTGCATTGTCCCATTCAACACTGTCGACCAACCAAGGAGTTTTAATTTTAGTTAACTCGCTTGAACAAGCCTCATCAATTACAAATGTAGTATTAGAATGTAATTGCAGGTAAGAAGCAGGAACCTGATCAGTAATCGGGCCTTCAACTGCACTGGCAACAATTTGCGATTTTCCTTCACCCCAACCCATCAATACAATACGACGAGCTTTCATAATGGTTGAAATACCTGTTGTAATTGCTTTGCGCGGCACATTTCTTAAACCCTGAAATTCACCTGCAGCTGCAGCACGCGTAACATGGTCAAGAGTGATTAAGCGAGTTCTTGAGTTTTCAAGTGATCCGGGCTCATTAAAACCAATGTGACCGTTTCCTCCAATACCTAATAACTGGAAATCGAGGCCGCCTAAATCTTCAATTTTTTGTTCATAATCACCACAGAATGCTGCGATCTGATCCTGAGCAAGCGTACCATTAGGGATATTATAGTTTCCTTTCGGGATATCTACATGATTAAACAACTGCTCTTCCATAAAGCGTACATAGCTATGAACAGAGTCAGGTTGCATTGGGTAATACTCATCCAGGTTAAATGAGTAAACATTTGAAAAGCTTAAGCCTTCTTCTTTATGTAAACGAATTAATTCTTTGTAAACTTTGATTGGGGTAGAGCCTGTAGCAAGCCCTAATACAACACTTCTACCTTCTTGCTGACGCTGACGGATCAAGTCGGCAATCTCTTTGGCAACGGCTGCTGAAGCAATCTGCGAATTGTTGAAAATCTTGGTAGGAATCCGCTCAAATCGTGCTCTTCCCTGATTTGCTGAACTATAAGTCATATTTGAATATTCGTTAAATAAATTGGCCAAAGTGTAGATTTTTGGCAAGCTATTATTGCTTTTTTTACCGGATTCAAAAATAGGCTTTTATTTTCTATAAAGAGAAATTTAAAAACAACTTATTAAAAAAAATTTAAAAGTGTAAAAAGTACACTAATACAAAAGCTCATTTTATTACTCCGGACAATCCACATATCAAGTAATTTTGTTTGATGACTTGAAGGAAAATCGTGTTTTAATACTCTATTCAACGTTTTCCTTATAATAGCACATCAAATCAATTGTAGTATCTCTGAAACTAATATTGACTGATTAATATCATCCTAGCGTTTTAATTTAAACAAACTGAAATATATTTTTAATCATGGAACCTCCAATAATTTGTAATTACATTTACCTTTTCACTCAGCAATGTAAGCAATGCATAGTCAAATCGAAAAACTATACAAGATCGCTAATAAAAAGGAACGCCTGATCATTGGCTTAATGTCCGGAACATCATTAGATGGATTAGATGTAGCTCTGTGCAGAATCACCAATTCGGGGCCTGAAACAGAGGTCAAGATTCTGAAATTTGAAACAGAGCCGTTTAATGACAGCTTAAAAGCTGAGGTACGAAAGATATTTGCTAAAGAACAGATCAACTTTCAGGATTTATGTTTATTAAACCCATGGATTGCTTTGCAGCACGGGCATTTGATAAATGAATGTTTAAAAAAATGGCAGATAACACCTGATTCTATTGACCTGATTGCCAGTCATGGACAAACTGTTCTCCATGCCCCAAAAAGATTACATCAACAAAGCAACTTTGGTAACAGTACGTTACAAATTGGCGATGGGGATCATCTGGCAGTAAAAACAGGAATTATAACTGTAAGTGATTTTCGGCAAAAACATATTGCATCAGGAGGGGAAGGAGCCCCCCTGGCAGTATATGGGGATTACCTGATTTTTTCAAAACGGGGAGAGGAACGCATTATGTTGAATATTGGTGGCATTGCTAATTTCACTTATCTGTCAGCTGATTTGGATCCCGACAAGGTGTTTTCAACGGATGTGGGTCCAGGCAATACATTGATTGATGTGTTTGTCAGGAAGTTTTACCCTCAGTATACGTATGATAAAGATGGAGAAATTGCACGTTCCGGAAAGGTTAATATTGAATTACTGAAAGAGCTGAAAAGTCATTCTTTCTTTGTTGAAGATTTCCCAAAATCAACAGGACCAGAACTGTTTAGCGTTGCTTACGTTGAAAAAGCTTTACAAGAAAGCAAAAATCAACACATAAACCCTGAAGACTTACTAAGCACCTTAACACAACTTTCGGCCGACTCGATCATTACCTCTATTAAGAGTTGTTTTGAAGAAGAAAAGCCCTTACATGTTTATTCAAGTGGTGGTGGCATTCATAATAAGGAATTAATGAGGAGAATTCAAGTTGAACTGCCAAACTGTATTTTTCATTCAACTGAAGAATTGGGAATTACTCCGGATGCAAAAGAAGCTGTTTTATTTGCAGTATTAGCAAATGAACTGGTAGCAGGAAAAGAAGATTCATTATTTGGCAATCCTGCCAGAGAAATACCGAAAGTTACCATGGGAAAAATATCATTCCCTGATAAATAAGAAGGGGTCGAGCAGATGCTCAACCCCTTTCATATTATCCTTTAGGGTTCAAGATTTCTTTGATACGCTGTGACAAGTCTTCTAAATGAGCCTTGTTTGTTGCAGTATATTTAGGCATCGCTGCTAATATCTGACGCTGAATAGTCTTCAATTCAGTTTTAGCAATCGGGCGAATATCAGTCAATGTTTGATCAGGACGACGCATGTTTGGAGGTAAAGCATCCTGATTGGCTGGAGGTGTTAGCAATGCAGCAAATCGCTCAATGTATGCTCGTTGCAAGTTACGGCGGTAAGTATCAATGTTCTTACCAGTAGCTAATTCTGACCATACTCCTTTTCTAACATCACTCAAGAACTCAGCTGAGCTATAAGCTGTAGCCGGATTGGTTGTTTCAAACTCAATAATTCTACTTAATTTATCTACACCAAGCATATTATTCAAAACGTTAGTTTGGAACGAACGAATACGATCTACCACACCCGACTGGTCGAATTTGCGAAGAATATTCTGATCAATTAACCAGGTTGGAGTTGTTAAGGCTTGTTCATTCAAAAATGCTATTGCTTTCTTCTGCATCTCTTTGGATACTGGAACATATACATCTCCCTTTTCATCGTAAGATTTAGGTGTTTCGTATACTCCACCAATGTTTTTAGCCACATGACCCATGTAACGACTCCATTGATTAGTTAATTCAGCATACATATCTTTTAGATCACCATAATCCTTGCCTTCTTCATAGGTCCATTTGGTTAGATTAGGTAATACTCTTTTCAAGTTTTTGATCCCATAAGCACTCGCTTTTACCGCATCGTTTCCTAAATCCTCATTTTGTGAGCGAGGATCAGCCGGATTCATCTCTGTTCCAAAGAAATACATAGGATCGCCTGAATGCTTAACGATCATTTTATTGAGGATAGCTTCTTCGTCTTTTGGAGACTTAACATCCGGAAGTACACGATAACCCCAATCAATTGCATAACGATCGTAAACACCAATTGCCGGATATAAATAAACATCTTTATCTTCAGGTTGAGCTACATAGTTAAAACGAGCATAATCCATAATTGATGGAGCTGTACCCATCTTCTTGGTAAATGACGCTGAACGCAATGAGTCAACAGGGTAAGCGAAGCTTGAACCGAAATTATGACGTAAACCTAAGGTATGGCCAACCTCATGAGAAGAAACGAAGCGGATTAATTGTCCCATTACTTCATCTTTAAACTTCATGGTACGTGCTTCAGGGTTAACTGCTGCTGTTTGGATGAAGAACCAGTTACGAACCAATTTCATAACGTTGTGGTACCATCCGATATGACTTTCAATAATCTCTCCTGAACGCGGATCGGCAACGTGCGGTCCATAAGCATTAGGAATATCAGAAGCGAAATAACGAATAACTGAATAACGAGCATCCTCAGTACTAAATTCCGGGTCTTGCTCCGGAGTTGGTGCTTCTTTACAAACAATTGCATTTTTAAAGCCTGCTTCTTCAAACGCTTTGTTCCAATCGTTCACACCTGCGATTAAATAGGGACGCCATTTAGCAGGCGTAGCCGGATCTAAGTAATAAACGATCTGTTTCTTTGGCTCCACTAACTCACCGCGTTTATAAGCCTCCATATCTTTAGGCTCCAATCTCCAGCGACGAACGTAGGTTGTTTTTCCTGCCTGTTGTTCCTCAGAACTGTAATCTACCTGGCTTTGTGCAAAATACCCTACACGATTGTCGAAGTAACGTGGCATCATTGGTTGCTGAGGCAATAATAACATGGAGTTATTAACTTCTACCGTTGCAACACCTCCGGTTTCCATCGGATTTGAAGCAGTGATACGATAGGTAAATACGTTTTTAACTTCGATATTAATCGGATAACTTTTTATACTGCTAATGTATGAACGGCTATCATCAGCACCAGAGATACGGTATTTTTTACGTAAGTTTTCAGGGAATGAGAACGAAGAATTATCTTTTGCAAACAGGTCAGTAATATCAATTACTACCCCAGCAGAATCTTTCGCTAATGCCTTGACATCAAAGCTCGAAATGATAGGCTGAACGTTTGAGTTTTGTACCGATTGATACATATCTGAGTTCTTATCAACCACTACATCGTAAGAAATCTCTCTCAGAAATACTTTCTTTTTATCATACTTCTCAAAACGGAGAACTTTTGAATCAAGGATTTCCCCTCCGTAGCCAAGACCGTTAGCCGTTTTAACTGTACGGGTTACTAATAACAGATCACGATTCATTAATGAATCAGGAATCTCATAAAAATAACGATCATCAACTTTATGAACCGTAAAAAGACCTTTGTCTGATACCGCTTTTGCTGTAATAACTTCTGAATATGGGCGGATTCCTTGCTTCTGCTGCCCACCTTGTCCTGGCATAGGCGAAGGAGCACCTGCAGGCATACCTTGCGGAGCTTTTTTTTGCTGAGCCTGTGCAGGTGCAATAAAAGTACCTGCAAGCAATAGCATTCCAGCCAGCTTTAACTTCTGTGATTGAATAAACATTTTCTAATTTTTCTTTTGTTAAGGTTGAAGCAAAACTACACCTTCAGCTGAATTAATTTGTGAAAAGGCTAAGAACAACAGAGTTTTTACAATTACCCTGCTGCAA
Organism: Solitalea canadensis DSM 3403; assembly: GCF_000242635.2. Lineage (NCBI taxonomy): Bacteria > Pseudomonadati > Bacteroidota > Sphingobacteriia > Sphingobacteriales > Sphingobacteriaceae > Solitalea > Solitalea canadensis. The sequence goes on along the minus strand of NC_017770.1, from coordinate 4,717,359 downwards.
AAAGGGGGAAGATTCGAGGAGAATTGACTGCCTAAACTCTACGCTTAAGCGTAAGTACAACGTAATTGGTGGTGTTCTTACGATGATACTGGATCAATAATCCACGATTATCTTTTGAACGTAATAAACCATCAATCTCAGAAACAGGCATTTCTGACACAGGTTTTAAGTTAATAGAAATAATTTCATCATCTTTTTGCAAACCCGCCTGATCAGCTGGAGAACCAGGCTGAACCAATGAAATGAAGTATCGTTTTACCGTCGGATCAGAAGCAAGCTCCAGTCCGCTCATATCATGTTCAAATGGCATATTGAAATATACGTTTGGTTTTAAGAACATTCTTCCTCTCGAATAATCGAAAGTTACAGTAAATCGTTTCAACAGGTCATTCCCGATATTTCCATTTCGGTTATTATTGTTAGTTATTTTTGCCCCAACATCAGAATAGTTCGGAAACGATGTAATCACATTTTTAACTTCAATATCGCTAAAAGCAAGATGTTTGATCCGACCAATATGTCCGTCGATAGGTCCGCTTAACCCTCTTCCCAAGTAAGCATCCAATGTTGAATCCGGAACCTTAATATCCGGGTTCGATGAAGGCTCTAATGAAACAGGATGACCAGCACCGGTATCGATGATTAATTTAGTTTTTACTATTTTTGTATCATTCATAGTCACTTCAGCAATCACGTAAGCACGTTGATTTTCGATAATGAGTGGAATTGGTTTGCATTTACGAGGTTGCTTAAAATCACTTGTATCATAAACAGTAATTAACTGGCTTACGTAATTTATTCTTACTACAAAGCTGTTAAAGAAATCAAATCCAATTATTCCATAAATCGGCATTCCCACATAAGCAGATAAGTCCAACACATCCTTTGGAATGATAGCTCCGGCCATATTAGTGCATTGGGTTTTACCGATCTTCATCTTTATTCCGGTAACGATCTGTGCCGTAAGATCATCCCCTTCTCCCAAACCTTTTATGGTAACATTTCGGCCTAATTGCAAATTAAGGGAGTCTTTTAAAGCCGGATTAGTAATCAGCATAATGCTTACACCACTATCCAGAATAAAGTTATATGGTCCGTGATCGTTTATGTATACAGGAAGAATGATCAGATTGCGTTGAAATTCAAAAGGCATATTTATCTGACCTTTTTTACCTTCTGTTATTCTGAACTGATATTGGGAGAATGCATGAAAACTGCAAAAAAGCAGTGCCACACTCAACAGTAAACTCTTTGAGAACGTTGATAGATGAAATGATATGTTAGGGTAACAAATCATTTTGAAATTGGTTGAGATTCGGACTTTGTCAATTAAAAAACAATTACCGAGAGCGTTACCAATAAATATACTAAAATGCCTTGTAATCCGGAATAAATACTTGTAATATTTTTAGTATACAATCTAAAGTTAATTAAATTAAGGTTAATCGTAATTTCATAACTGGCTATAATAATTACTAATATGAATGTTAATTAAATTTAAATTAAAAAAACGGAGATTAAGAAATAACACCCAACTAAAAAGCCCTTCGAAAAACGAAGGGCTTTTATCGACTACAAAAATTAGTATTATTCTTTAATTATCAATTGTTTGAGAACGGAACAGAAACTCCAAAAGTGATATTTCTTCCAATATTTGAAACACCTATTTCTTTGAAGCGACTTAAGTGGTCAATATAATTTTTATCCGTAAGGTTCTTTCCGTTAACAAATACAGTAAGGACTTCACGTCCTGTTTTACTTCGCAAAGAAGCACCAACAGAAGCATTTAATATTGTATAACCGCTAGAGGTTGTTTCGAAAGGATCTACCTTATCTTGCTTAAAACTGGTCTCTAACCCAACGCTTGCAAACAAGTTCGATATTAATGCATCTTTTTTATTGTCGAAATTATATCGAAGGGTATTAATCATTTTTGCTTGTGGAATGAATGGAAGATCAGTTTTAGCGTCATTATTTGTGCCACGGGTATAAGCAAATGAGTTTTCAAAATGCAATGCATTAACCGGGTGTACATCAAAACTAACCTCTAACCCACGAATTGATGAATTTCCCTGTACATAACGATAAACTGGATAAAAACCGCCATCAACTTCTATTTCTTCGTTATTGGTATTTTGATAATAGATATAATCGTTTATGAGATTATAATAGCTGTTTAACCCTGCACTAAAGTATTTACCTTCCCAGTCCAAAGAAGCATCAAACTGTGTACTGGTTTCCTGATTAAGATTTGTATTTCCGATTTCGTAACGGAAGGCCCCTTCATGAACTCCATCTGCACTTAATTCTGCAATATTAGGAGCGCGGAATCCACGCCCAATATTTGCTTTAAAGTTAAGTGCATCCGTAAGTTGATACGTCATACCCACAGATCCTGATATATTCGAAAAATTATTACTAAACTCATTAAACTGAAACTCTTGTTTTCCGTTTAGTTTGCGGTTATCAAACCGTACCCCGGCATCAAAACTTAATCGCTCCCATTCTTTCTTAACATAAGCAAAAATACCAGCCGAATACATGTCATAAGCAGGGATTAATGCTTCTTCCCCTTTATTCTCATTATTTTGTATGGTACCTGAAATACCAACTACAGGTGCCCATCCATTATATTCTGGGAAATAGTATTTGCTATCCAATGAATAGGTGTTGAGATAAAAATAAGTGGCAGGATCAGTTGCTGATTCCTCTAATTCTTTCCGTTGGTTATTCTGGAAACCAAGGGTAGTTTTCAAAAATCCCTTACCAAGCGAAATGTTAGTATTTAAGGCCAATTTCTGGTGAGTAATATGCTGAAATGGCAAAAACATAGATCTGCTTTTAAGATCATCCGCAGAAACCGGATTTCCTTCTCCATCAACAAAACTTCCATTATCATCACGTTCACCTTCGGTTAACCCTAATTTTGTATTAAAACGTGAATAAGTTAAATGAGCAAATCCCCACGACTTATTCATGCCAACCATAGCACTTAAATCATCCTCTTTAAAAGCACTGTTATAGACACGTTCCGTAGGTGTTTTATAGGACATGGCGTTTTTATAGGTGCCGTTTAGGCGGTAAACAAAACCGTTTGTGTTACCTTCAAATTGGATATTATTAGCTGTTAAACCGTTATTAAGCGAATAATTAGTATTGAATTGCCCTTTTATATTTCCATGTGTAGTAACAACGGGATCAATAATATTAATAACACCTCCCAATGCGTCTGAACCATAGAATAAACTTGCCGGCCCCCTTAATACCTCCACTTTTGCCGCAGCATATTGGTCGATCTCAATCCCGTGCTCATCTCCCCATTGTTGACCTTCTTGTTTAACATCATTGCTTAAGGTAACCACGCGGTTATAACTCAGCCCTCTGATAACCGGCTTTGAAATAGCCCCACCTGTGGTAACTTGCGATACTCCCGGAACCTTACTTAAAGCGTCAACAATATTCGTAGCTCCACTTTGTGTAATTTCTTTTCTTGAAACAACTTCTATTGGTGTACTATTTCTTGAGTTTTTACCCAAAATAGGAGAGCCAGTTACCACAACTTCATTCGCCTCAATCACTGAAATTTCCATTTCAAAATTTACTATGACTGTTGTTGAAATATCTATTGCTTGAGTAATTGTTTTATAGCCCAACTGGCTTACATCAATCATTAACTTCTTTTTAGGAAGATTGGGCAATGAATATTCTCCATTCGAATTGGTCGAAACGCCTACACGCAATGCAGAAACACTAACTACGGCGCCCGCAATTGGCTGCCCGGTTTTTTTATCTGTTACCCGTCCGGATAAATTTGAAACTGCATTAGCATTTACATTTTCCGTAAGACCAACAAGAGAGAAGAGTATAAATATGAATGATAGAAACTTAGCTTTCATCTGAAATGATTGTACAATCTGATTAACCTGCGCATCATGAATTAAATGCGAGTAATCAATACGTAAATAATAACTGTTTGACATTTCCGATAAGACGGAATGTTAATCAGCGAATAATAAATCGATAAGGAAATTTATACCCTGTTAAACTAAGGTATATTAAAAAGGAGGGGATTGGAATGGAGGAGCGCGTAACTGCTTTAAAGAGTTTATAAAAAGCTGCGCCTTTACATTCTCTACTGCAAAAAATCTTACAACTACACTGTAATAGCTTAAGTGCAGTTGATTTTCCACCAGAAAGTTCTTTACAAAAGGGAAACTACAGATCAAACATGACTCCGATCCGTCAGAAGCTTTTAGCACAAATCCCTTTACAGGTTTGGTTTCATGCGTCGCATTTTCCGTTGCTGATTTATGGTGGTGAAATGCAGAAAAAGGCGTCAGGGTTATCAGGAACACAGCCAACAGCCAGCCCGATAACAACTGCTTAATTTTGTTGTTTTTTGCCTTTATTACTAACATTGATGTCCCAAAAATAGTCAATAAATCTTTCTTAATTAAAATTTTATCTAATGGATACGCTTAACACCATTGAAAACTGACCGGATTACAATATCCTGAAATTATATAAGCAACTGCATCACGATAATAGGATGGATTGGTGTCAATTTGGTCCAAAATGGACTAGACTGAAAACAACACTTTGTTTCTTATTAAAACCGGAAGATAAAAACAAAAAAAGGGCACAAGTTTTTGTGCCCTAAATAACTATTAGAATAACTCGTTTATTACTTCATCTTCAACAATAGTTGGCATTGTTATCTTTAGTAATGGAGTTCTTTCCATTTCCCTGGCTATTGCAAAGTTTGCTTCTTTGTTGCGCGCCCAACTTCTACGGGCAATGCCGTTGTTAACATCAAAAAACAGCATGTTTTGCAATTTTTGTTTAGCCTCATCACTTCCATCGAGCACCATTCCGAACCCTCCATTTATCACTTCTCCCCAGCCAACACCGCCTCCATTATGAATGGAAACCCAGGTTGCACCACGGAAACTATCTCCTATAACATTATGTACTGCCATGTCGGCTGTAAAACGACTACCGTCATAAATATTGCTGGTTTCTCTGAATGGAGAATCTGTTCCACTTACATCGTGATGGTCGCGACCTAAAACTACCGGAGCTGACAATTCACCAGATTTAATTGCCTCATTAAATTTCAACGCAATTTTAGCCCGACCTTCTGCATCGGCATAAAGAATACGTGCTTGCGAGCCCACAACCAGTTTATTTTTTTCAGCATCTCTGATCCAAATGATATTATCCTGCATTTGTTGCTGAATTTCTTCAGGAGACTGTGCTTTAATTTCTTCCAAAACTTCTCTTGCAATGCGGTCAGTTGTTTGTAAATCTTTAGGATTTCCTGAAGTACACACCCAACGGAACGGACCAAAGCCATAATCAAAACACATCGGGCCTAAGATATCTTCAACATATGAAGGATATTTAAAGTCGATTCCGTTTTCGGCCATTACTGCTGCGCCGGCTCGGCTACATTCCAGTAAAAAGGCATTACCGTAATCAAAAAAGTAAGTTCCTTTAGCACAATGACTATTAATTGAAGCCGCATGTCTTCTCAATGATTCACGTACTTTTTCTTTAAATAACTCGGGATTGGCCGCAATCATTTGGTTCGATTCATCAAAGCTCAATCCTGCCGGATAATAACCTCCCGACCATGGATTGTGCAGTGAGGTTTGATCTGAACCTATTTCAATAAAAATGCCTTCTTTATCAAATTGCTCCCAAACATCAACTACGTTTCCGATAAAAGCTAGCGAAACAGTTTCTTTATTGTCTTTGGCTGTTCGCACACGAGCAACAAGCGTACTCATATCCTCGATTAATTCATCAACCCAGCCTTGTGAATGGCGCTTGGTTGCTGCCGCCGGATTTATTTCGGCACAGATAGTTATACATCCGGCAATATTGCCTGCCTTAGGCTGCGCTCCGCTCATGCCACCTAAACCTGCTGTCAGGAAAATTTTTCCTTTAGAATCAGCGTCCTTGCCCAATTTTTTCCGGAAAGCATTCATTACGGTAATGGTGGTACCATGAACGATCCCTTGAGGACCAATATACATGTAAGAACCAGCCGTCATTTGTCCGTATTGGGTTACGCCTAAAGCATTGTAACGCTCCAAATCATCAGGTGAAGAGTAATTTGGAATCATCATCCCATTGGTAACAACCACACGTGGAGCAGATTTCCCGGAAGGGAATAAACCCTGTGGGTGACCACTATAAATATTCAACGTTTGCTCATCAGTCATCGTTGCCAGCAGCTGCATAGTTAACAGGTATTGAGCCCAATTTTGAAACACAGCACCGTTTCCTCCATAAGTTATTAGCTCGTGAGGATGCTGCGCTATGGCAGGATCAAGATTATTTTGAATCATGAGCATGATTGCTGCCGCCTGAATACTCTTACAAGGATATTCATGAATTGGCCGTGCATACATCGCATAATCAGGTCTGAAACGATACATATAAATACGACCGAAAGTTTCCAGCTCTTCTAAAAACTCTTCAGCCAGTTCTTTATGCCACTGTTTAGGAAAATAACGTAAAGCATTGCGCAGACTCAGTTTTTTCTCTTCTCTGCTTAATAGTTGTTTTCTAATTGGCGCATGGCTTACAGCTGTATCGTATGCTTTTTTTGCCGGCAATTCAACAGGAATGCCTTGAAGTACTTGTTCTTTGAATGTCATAGTGGTATTAATGACCTTTAGTTTACTGATTAAATTGGTTCAGCAAAAATAAGCGCTGCATGCTCATAACTGAAACAATCCACAAAAAATTCCGATACAATTAATAACAGTACTACGCATTTAAGAAAAAGATCGAACGAAATAAATTACAAAAGGCCCTTTTCCAATGGTTATATCACCTTTTTCCCATTTTAAGCTTATCTTCGCCCACCTATTTACTTAATGCAATTTCCAATGAAAAAAACTCTACTTATCATTTGTTTTTTGGCTATTTCAATTACAGCTGTTTATTCACAAAAAATTGGCTGGGGACTTAAAGCTACTTATCAGAAAAGTAACTATTCAAAATTCGGATTAAAAGAACGTGAAGGCTCTGGCGATATTCCTTCGGAAAGAAATAGCTTTTCTTTGTCTGTTTTTCTTGAAAAGAACCTAAACAACAATTTATCATTTCAACCGAATCTGACTTTTACCAATCGTGACATGTTCCTTCCTGTGTATGCGCGTTTCTACACAGATGAATCTATGAGTACCATTCAATACTACGAAGGAATGACCATAGATCTAAGTTACATACAAATGCCACTACTGTTTAGGTATCATCCATTTCCATATCTGAATATTTATGCTGGACCTAGTATCGGACTGGCAGTAAAAACTCAAGCAAAGTTAAGAAACAGCTACTATGATGCTCAAACTGGTTACTTTCTCGGCTCAAACTATACTAAATCAACAAAAAAGGAAGAAAAAGAGCTTTTCAACTCATTTGATGCAGGAATTCAATTTGGTTTGGGGATAGAGTATAAAAAATTTGAGTTGGGCGTATTTTATGAAGAAAGTTTTATATCTCCCTTCAAAGACCGAGATGGCATTTTCAGCTACAAACCAAGATTCAGGGCTCCTTATGTTTCGCTTGGCTATAGGTTCAAATAACCTATTTAACAGAAAGACTTCTTACGGTATATAAGAAGTCTTTTTTATTTTATCCTTCAGCGGTTGTGGGATCAATGATACTATAAACTCTGGCAATACTGTTCGCCGGAAATCCTCCCTGATCAGCATGTTGTTGCACTGTTTTCTCATCCGGTGCAATATAAACACAATACAATTTATCACCCGTTACATAACTGTGAACCCACTGGATTTCAGGACCCATACTCCTTAAAACATTACATGATTTTTGGGAAATACCTATTAGCTCATCTTTTGAAAGATTTCCTGCATTAGGTATCTCTCTTTCAATAACAAATTTTGGCATAAAGACCTCCTGTTTTTTGAAAAGTTTGCATTGATTATTAGTTGTGATACTGTACAAAAAAATGGCGGGATGATCGCTTGAAGGAGATACAATTTAGTCAATTTACCCAAAAAATAAAACGCTGTTTAAACTTTATTTCGTTCGGCATTTCCGGCCTGTTTGTCCGTCCTTTGCTTGGCGTCATGTTTAACCTTAGCCTCATCAATTGAATGAGTGGCATGTATTCCCTCCGTTTTTGAGAGTTCGGAAAGTTTGATGTAAAATCTCTTTAGCACAATTAAATCTTCTTCTGTCAGATCCTCAATATCGATTAACCGATTGCTAGCTCCTTTGGTACAAGCAATAAGTTCATTCAATTTTAATTGGAGGGCCATTGTGTCTTTGTTCTGGCTTTGTTGAATTACAAAAACCATCAAAAAAGTAATAATTGTTGTTCCTGTATTTATGACCAATTGCCAAGTATCAGAATAATTAAAAATTGGACCGCTAACAGCCCAAACAATTATTACTGCAAGAGCAACGATAAATGCAGTTGGGCTGCCAGTTACTTTCGTAATCTTGGTAGAAAATCTGTCAAAAAAACCTGAAAATTTTCTTTTAGTTCTTTTCTCCATAGAAGTATTAATTAAGTTAAGGCATTCATATATTGCTACTTATACAAGGCAATTATTAATCCAAATAGCACGCAGCTTTAATAGTCGACGGTAATTGATAATTTAGCAGATTGATACAACTGCTTGCAAACGCAAGCAGGTTAAAAATTATATAAATGACCCCTGCAGAAATCAATAATAAATGGTCGAAGCTACAGCAAAAGATTGCTGACGATTTTGACAACGATACTCCAGACTTAAAAGTGATGCTTTTTTTAATTGGAGTACAAGAGCTTGGAAAAGGTCCACAAAAGTTTTCCAAACGACAGAAAGAAGAATTAATGCATATTGCCACTTGTCGCCTGTTTAGTGAAATGGGATTTTATGAGCTCGAAGGCCTTGATCAGGATGGATGGCCGCATTGGAAAAAAACAAAAAATCTTCCTAACTATACATTACTAGAGCAAGAATTACTAATGAAATCCTTAATTGTTCACTATTTTGAGCAATTATATGATATCAGCTTTTAACTAAAACCATATGAAGAAAGTTTTTTACTGCCTATTATTAATCGCTGGAATCGTTGTTTCCAATTCATCATTTGCACAAAAGAAACCAACCAATTATTACGTTAAATTAAGTACTGACTCGGGCAGTTGTACCATCCGACTTTATAATGAAACACCCTTGCACCGGGACAATTTCATTAAGCTCACCGAAAAACATTTTTACGACAGTTTGTTATTTCACAGAGTGATTAAGGATTTCATGATTCAGGGTGGAGATCCTGATTCAAAAAATGCCCCTGCGGGTAAAATGCTTGGTAATGGAGATGCTGGTTATACAGTTGCGGCAGAATTTAATGACAGTTTATTCCACAAAAAAGGAGTATTAGCTGCAGCACGCGATAATAATCCGGCAAAAGCTTCAAGCGGTTGTCAGTTCTATATTGTACAGGGTAAGAAATATACAGAAGCTGACCTTGATCGGATTGAGCAAACTCGTTTACAGGGCAAAAAAATCCCTTTATCACAGCGTGAGGTCTATAAAACCATTGGGGGAACTCCGTTTCTTGACCGTAATTATACGGTTTACGGTGAAGTGGTTGAAGGCATTGAATTGGTTGATAAGATTGCAGCTACCAAGACGGATGGAAATGATCGTCCGATTCAGGATATGAGGATGAAAGTGGAGTTGCTAAGTAAAAAGGAAACAAGGAAATTAGAGAAGAAGCTTAAAAAAGAAAAGGAAAAGAAAAAATGAGAATAATATCCTATAACGTTAATGGCATCCGTTCAGCTATTTCAAAAGGATGGTTAAACTGGCTCCAGGCAACCGATGCAGACGTTGTTTGTTTACAGGAAATAAAGGCTCATCCCGAAAATATACCTGAGGAGATCACTCTGCTTGAAGATATGGGCTACAAATATCAATATTGGTATCCGGCGCAGAAAAAAGGATATAGTGGCGTTGCGATTCTTTCACGTATTCAGCCTGAATCGGTTGAGTTTGGCTGTGGCCATGAGCAATATGATTTCGAGGGGCGTGTGGTGCGTGCTGATTTTCCGAACGTTTCTGTCATGAGTGTTTATCTGCCATCAGGATCAAGCGGCGAGGAGCGACAAGGGATAAAATTTGAGTTTATGAAATTTTTTATGGAGTATGCTACACAGACCCGTTGGAAATACCCAAAACTCATTATTTCTGGCGACTATAATATTTGCCATCGACCTATCGATATTCATAACCCAAAATCAAATGCTAATTCCTCAGGTTTCTTACCTGAAGAACGCGAATGGATGGAAAAATTCATCAACGCAGGCTTTATAGACACATTCCGACACTTTAATCAGGAACCTCATAATTATACCTGGTGGAGTTTCAGAGCAAATTCAAGAGCCAAAAACTTAGGGTGGCGTATTGATTATCATATGGCTACCAAAGAACTGGAAATGGAACTAAAACGTGCAACAATATTACCAGATGCAAGACATTCGGATCACTGTCCGATTTTAGTAGAGATTTAGTATTTATTACGGGTTTATATGTTACGAATTGAATTTTTCGTTTTTTAATGCGTGTAACGATTCGTAATACCTAACTCGTAACTCGTAATTTAACAGACCATGATCATCATTAATATAAAACAACTTTGCGGCATTCAATCTCCAGATAAACGCTTGTTACAGGGGAAAGAAATGACTGACTTACCCTCCATTGAAAATGCTTGGTTAAAAGTAACCGATGGAAAAATCGCAGATTTTGGTTTAATGACCGAACTAGACCCTGCAACCTTTGAAAATGCTGATGAAGTTATTGATGCCACCGGAAAATTAATTCTTCCAACATGGTGCGACTCACATACTCACCTGGTATTTGCCGCCTCAAGAGAGGAAGAGTTTCTGATGAAAATTCAAGGCAAAACCTATGAGGAAATAACAGCGGCAGGTGGAGGAATCTTAAATTCAGCAAGAAAGCTGGCACATACACCAGAAGAAGAGTTATATAATTCGGCTGCTAAAAGGCTAAATGAATTAATCGGCCTGGGAACGGGAGCCATTGAAATTAAAAGTGGATATGGTTTAAGCTATGACGCAGAGTTAAAGATGCTCCGAGTTATCCGTAAGCTAAAAGAAAACTTTTCTATTCCTGTAAAAGCTACCTTTTTAGGGGCTCATGCTTTTCCTGCAGAATACAAACAAGATCACAAAGGTTATATCGATTTACTAATAACTAAACTTTTACCACAAATAGCTGATGAAGGCTTGGCAGATTATATTGATGCCTTTTGTGAACAAAATTATTTTTCAATAGAAGAGACTGAACAAATAATTGACGCGGGAGCCAAATACGGGTTAAAAGCAAAGATTCATGCTAACCAATTTACGAATACCGGAGCGGTACAGGCTTGTGTCAGAAAAGGTGCTCTTTCTGTAGATCATTTAGAGGTTACCGATGATGCTGTGATCGAATCTTTGAAAGGATCGGAAACAATTGCAACGCTTTTACCCTCATGTTCATTGTTCATTAATATTCCTTTTGCCAATGCACGCGGCATGATAGATGCAGGACTTGGGGTTGCGTTGGCATCTGATTTTAATCCGGGTACCACACCTTCGGGCAACATGAACCTGGTAGTAGCTCTTGCCTGCATGCGAATGAAAATGTTGCCAGCCGAAGCAATAAATGCTGCCACATTGAATGGCGCATACGCAATGGATCTTTCTTCATCTTATGGAAGTATTTCTAAAGGAAAACAAGCTAATTTTATGCTAACCAAAGAGATCCCATCAGTTACTTTTATGCCTTATTCGTTTGGGTCGAACCATATAGATACAATTTTTATCAATGGTAAAAAATATTAACTTACTGATAAAAAACAATTTAATAAATGATTTTAGTATCAAGGAGGTTTTTAAACTTAATTACTGGGAAATTTGCCCAAGCAATAACGCTTTGGCCTTTTATCATATTAAAATCAAAAGAACTACGCACTGACAGGTCGTTAATAAACCATGAACGTATTCATTTACGACAACAACTGGAGTTATTTTTAATCGGCTTTTATCTTTGGTACCTGATCGAATTTTTAGTCCGTTTAGCACAAAAGAAGGATTTCACCAATGCCTATTATGCCATAAGTTTCGAACGCGAAGCCTATCTACATGATTTAGATTTTGGTTATTTAAAACACCGACGACTTTTTGCTTTTTTTAAGTACATTTAAATTTATCCCCTCAAACAATGAAATTACAAACTTACTCCGAAGACTATATTTTAAGCCTGACTTCTGTACGTGATAATGAAGTAAAACTTGGTGAACGAGTTTTAACCGTTTCATCCATTAATACTTTTTTTGAAGATCTTGTTAATTCTCCAGCTCGTTTTGTTTTGTTGGGTTTACCGGAAGATATTGGAGTGAAGGCTAACTTCGGACGCACAGGTGCAAGATCAGCCTGGACACAAGCATTAAAATCTTTTTTAAATGTACAGAGCAATGACTACTTATCAGGAAGTGAAACTTTAGTTTTAGGTCATATTGATTTCGCTGATTTGCTCGAGCAAGCTGAGAAACTAAATCCATTATTTGAAGAACAAGCCACACAACTCAGAAACTTGGTTGAAGAAGTTGATAAGCGGGTAATTAAAATTGTAAAACTGATTGTTAAAGCAGGAAAGCTGCCCATTATAATTGGTGGTGGTCATAATAACTCTTATCCAATTATTAAGGCTGTTGCAGAAGGTTTACATGAAGGTGGAAGTAGTGCAGAAAAAGCGATCAATTGTATTAACCTTGACCCTCATTCGGATTTCAGACCTCTTGAAGGCCGACACAGTGGCAATGGATTCAGTTATGCTCATAATGAAGGGGTGTTGAAGCGCTATTTTATTCTTGGTATACATCAAAACTATCAACCACAAGAAGTGTTGAGCGTTCTTAAAACGCATCCTGATTTAGGATATATCACTTTTGAAAGTATAACGCTATTAGACAAGACTGATTTCGGTTCGGCAGTAATGGATGGGATTAATTTTGTTAAGGATCGACCCGCCGGTATCGAAATAGATATGGATGCCCTTACGATGATGCCATCAAGTGCTGAAACGCCAAGTGGCTTTTTGGTAAATAATGCCCGACAATATATTCATCGTGCCGGTTGCTTATTAGATCCGGCCTATTTGCATATAGCAGAAGGAGCTCCATCATTAAGTGGAAATCCGGAAGATAACAGGGTAGCAAAAACTATTGCTTATTTGATCACTGATTTCATGAAGGCTATCCGTCCGCCTGCTAAAAGTAAATAATTCCAGAAGGAGTGATACAGGCGTTTAATGGAAAATCATATTCGTCTGTATCATTTATTCTTTCAATAGGTTCAAATTGAGACAAACCAATCGTTTTAATATCTGATCGGCATTCGATTAAAAAACGATCATAGAACCCCTTCCCATATCCCACACGAAACCCTTTTTTGTCAATCGCCAGCAGAGGGACCAATATCATATCAATTCTCTCCGGACTAATTTTGTTACCGCTCACAGGCTCCGGAATGTTCCAATTATTCTTCTCAATAACCAAATCATCATCGATTAAAAAATGAGTAAGGGTTAGTGATGAGAAATTACTTTGTGGAACAGCTATTTTAATATGAGGATACTTCTTGTGAAGATAATCGACCATCAAGGAGGTATCTATCTCATGTTTCTCCACAATAGACAAAAATAGATGCAGCACATTAACTCCAGCAAGATCTATCTGTTTAAACTGCTCAAGAATAGCTGTATTAATCAACCTGAATTCAGATTCACCTAATGCTTTGCGTTTTTCAAGAAATAATTTCCTGAGCTGGGCTTTTCTTGTCTCCAATTTAACAGCTGTGTTCCTTTAAAATTAATAAAGCAATCTAAACTTAATTGTATGCTCGATCTTTTTCAGGGCCTTAATCACTTTCTTGTCGTATTCGGTATTAACATCTGTGATCACATAGCCAATCTGATCGTTTGTTTTCAGGTACTGCGCTAAAATATTTATATCATGATCAGCCATCACACTATTGATCTGCGCCATTATTCCAGGCACATTATGGTGTATATGAATCAATCGGTGCGCTTTTTCCTGCTTTAACAACTGAATATTTGGAAAGTTACAGCTTAAATAGCTTGAGCCTTTATTAATGAAATCGGCCATGCGTTTAGGAATAAACTCACTATTTCTTGGATTGCTTTTGCGGTCGTCAAAAACAACCATGCCCATTCGCGTGCATAAGTTCAGATCGATCTTATCTTTGGCGCTTCCCAAACAACCAATTGTTTTTAAAGTAATCGCTCTGCTTAACTTTTCATTTTCAACCGTTACACCGTTACCTAAAAGCAACATCCCAACATCTGCCACATATTTTTCTTCGAATGATGTTTTATGTCTGATTGAAAAACCATCCTTTTTTAAGATTGACAATGATTCTTCATGAATATCGCCAATGCACAAACATAATATCCTGTTCTTAGGATACGATATAGCCATTGGAAGGTTGTTCACATACAAGAATTCATCGAAGCTAGGTAAAACGTGATCGGCATTTTTCACTACGTTTGAGCGTTCAATATTTTCTGTGTAAGCAAAAAACTTTTTGATCAGACCAGACTCTTTTAACTGAAAGTCTGAGTAACCATCACCTATTCCGTAAAGATTACCTTCCCAATTAAGTTGTTTCAAAAGCTTCACCTTTCCACCTTCTTGAGAAAGTGGGTTGGTAATATCGTAACCTATAATAGTTCCCTGTTCGTTAAATTCAAATGTATTCGCGTAAATATTCTCTGATTTGATCTTGTAATCGCTTACCACCGGAGTAATAAACTCCTTGAAACCACCTGAAACAATAAAAACTTCGTCGGCGTGTTTCTCAAAGAATTTTCGATTGCGAGAGAATGAAGAAGAAACCTTTTTCTTTAAAACCTTAACCAACTTCTGAAGATGCTCACTATTGGCACCCAGTAATTTAACTCGTTCGCGCAAACTATCAGTAAACGACATCCTTCCTTCCATTGCAGCATTGGTATAATCCTCAATCTGCTTTAGCACTTTATCCTTGTCAGGGTGACCTTTTAATGAAATCTTTACCAATTCATCCAGTGCCTCTACTTGAGTAAACGTACTGTCGAAATCAATTATATATCGGTTCTTCAAAATGAAATCAATTTAATTTGCCATCAAAAATGCAAAATTAACAACGTATTTCCACATAAAATAGCAATATACAAACAAAATGGAATCAAAATTACAAATAGTTAATCTAGCCTCTTAGTGTTTTCTGCTTTTCGCAGATATAACGAATGGATTCATCGAGAGGTATAAAGTGGTGGTCGATCGACTTTAGCAATTTTTCATTAGAATAATATTGTTTAACAGGTGCAGCAACGGCTGTATCCTTCGTTAACGAAGCCTCTTTCCCGGTAATCAATGAAATAAACTTGGCTAATCGCCACCCAATTGACAGATGCCATTTCTTTACTAAAATTGATGGAGCTGGCTTATTTAAGTTTTTAGCGATAAGGGAAAACAATTCTTTAAAACTGAGATTGCCACCGTTAATAATAAATCGTTGATTGATGATATCACTTTCCATCAGTCTGATCATAGTAGCAGTCACATCCCGTACATCCACATAACCACAACCGCCTTCGGCATAAATTTTACTGCCTTTATCAATCATCCCAAAAAGCCGGCCACTTCCCTTAGCCCAATTATCCATTCCAATAATAATTGACGGATTTACCACAATGGCATTTAGTCCCTCGGCAGTTCCCCTCCAAACTTCGTTTTCACTTTCATACTTACTAACCGCATAAGCTGAATTTGTAGGCGCATATTCGAATTTGTGATCCTCATGAATAATTTCACCAGGCTTACCAAATCCAATAGCTGCTATCGAGCTAACATGTACCAATTTATCTACACCCATATTAAGGCATGCATTAACGACATTTGCCGTGCCTTCAATATTGGTTTTGTACATTTCAGCTTTGTACTTTGGATTGAGGGCTACCTTAGCTGCACAATGGTAAACTTTTGAAACACCCTGCAACGCATCTTCAAGAGAAAAGTAATCCAGCACATCACCATCTACCCATTCTATAGCAAGCTGTTTAATATTTTCCGGAATTTCAGCGGAGGCTCGTTTAATTGCACGTACCTTCTGTCCGGAATTTATAAGATCAAGCGCAAGATGAGAACCTAGAAAGCCTGTAGCGCCAGTAATAAGAATCATGTACCTTGTTTTCCTTTTTTAGCACTGCAAGATACGGATTTTCTAGTTTCAGCATTATTTAAACAACAGATTTTAAGATTATGGATTCATCCCAATTAAAAAAAACTCTATATAAGATGGAGCATTGTTAATAACTCCTTCCGTCAAAGATTTCCTTTTTCCTTTTTCCTTCGTTACTTTGTTGCTGCAAAAACCCGTACTCAATGAACCTTTCCGACTTTTTAGCTCCCGTTAATCTTGATTCGCTAAGACCTGAAAAGGGATTTCAGTCTGCCAGTTTTGGTGCTGTATTTTCTATTTATGAAGAGCCCGGATCTTTTCCTGAGCTGGAAGGCATTAACCTGGCACTGGTTGGAGTGGAGGAGGACCGTTATTCTATCAATAATGAGGGCTGCTCGCAAGCACCTGATCATATCAGAGCCTATTTATATGCTTTAAATGAAGGCAGTTTCAAGAGTAACATTGTGGATCTTGGCAATATTAAGCCCGGTGAATCAGTACGCGACACTTATGTTGCCCTCAAAGTTGTGTGCGAAGAGTTGATGAAACTGAATATCGTCCCGATTATTTTGGGTGGTGGGCAAGATCTAACCTATGCACAATATCTCGCTTATGAGGGAATTGAACAACGAGTAGATCTGGTAGCTATCGATAATCATTTTGATCTGGACGCAGCAGCGGAAGATCTTCAGAACAATTCTAAATCTTACTTAAACAGTATTATTCTTCATGAACCCAACAATCTATTCAACTATAGCAATATTGGTTATCAAACCTATTTTGTAAACCAGGAGAGTCTGCGGTTGATGGATAAGATGTATTTCGATACACATCGTGTAGGAGAAATGGTTCAAAATTTACAGAATACCGAACCAATTATCCGGAATGCAAACATGATTTCATTTGATATTTCTGCCATTCGCCAAAGCGATGCTCCGGGAAATGCCAATACAACACCTAACGGGTTTTATGGTGAGCAGGCTTGTCAAATGTGTCGTTATGCAGGGATGAGCGACAAATTGCTGTCGATTGGATTTTATGAGATCAATCCAAAATTTGACCGTCACGGACAAACCTCACATTTGATTGCTCAAATGATCTGGTGTTTTATTGAAGGTTATTATAATCGTAAACAAGATTACCCTTTCAACCCAACGGAAGACATGACCAAGTACCGTGCTTTCATTACCAATGACAGTCACGAAGTAATTTTCTATAAAAGCCCGAAAACCGGGAGATGGTGGATGCAGGTTCCTTTTCCAAACAATACAAAAAATGAACGCTTTTACTTGGTTCCTTGCAGTTATTCGGATTATCAGACTGCAAGCAATGGAGAAGTTCCTGACAGATGGTGGAGAACATTTCAAAAACTTATATAAGATTTCTGTAGCGTCATTTTCGATGCCTGGAGCCCATTGATCCTGAGACAAGAATTGCACCTCCAATAAGGATCAAAGCGCCTCCCAGTAAGATAGCCCATAAACCGATCGGACTACCGAATATAGCAAAGATTCCGGCTACTAAAAGGAACGCACCTACTATCATTAATGAGGCCCCTGTAAAAGTTTTTGCCTTTTGTGGAGGTGGAGGAGAAGCTGCTTTATATTTTTCCGACAAACTATTTATTCGTTTGTTCAGCTTTTCCTGCTGCTTAACACTCAGTTGCTGATTTTTTTTTGCGCTTATAATTTGTGTGAGTGATCCTTGGGAATATTCATCCGGCATCTCTACTTTCCTAATCGTTTTTTTGCTCTGATATTCAGGATGAATGATCGGTAACTCATCATCTACCTGTGGAGCTACTTCCTGTTCAATAATAGTCTTTTCAATCACAGTGGCTTCAAGATCTTTTACAGAAATACATTCCAATGAAGGAGGGCGTTGGGGAAGCTGTTCGTTTACCCGGACAAAACGGATGTCACGGGAACATGCAGAAAACAAAAATGCTACAAGGAAGATGATGGTTATCCGCATAG
Source organism: Solitalea canadensis DSM 3403 (assembly GCF_000242635.2). Lineage (NCBI taxonomy): Bacteria > Pseudomonadati > Bacteroidota > Sphingobacteriia > Sphingobacteriales > Sphingobacteriaceae > Solitalea > Solitalea canadensis. The sequence continues at coordinate 4,699,098 of NC_017770.1, read as the reverse complement.
ATCAGTTATGATGAACATTTTTCATCATTAATCTAAGCATTTTTTCTTGATTTATGCAAAAAATCCCATCACAGCTAAACCGGATGGGATTTAAGGAAGTATTTACAAAACCTATTGAAGGTCGAAACCTATGTCTTTACGATAGTATTTTCCTTCAAAGTTTATTTTTTGTGCATTTGCATTGGAAACCGCCAACGCAGAAGGAATATCATTTCCTAATGTGGTAACAGCAATCACACGACCACCGGCAGTAACCACTTTTCCACCTTTTTGCTCGGTACCTGCATGAAAAACAATGCTACCTTCCGTTGCATTAAATCCGGTAATTTCTTTTCCTTTTTCATAATCTCCGGGATAACCACCCGCCACCAACATAATTGTGGTAGCTGTGCGCTCATCCACTTCAAATGATTTCTCTGAAAGATTTTCCTGCGCAACACCTAAAAACAGATCAACAAGATCTGACTTAATACGTGGTAAAACGCTTTCGGTTTCAGGGTCACCCATACGCACGTTGTATTCAATCACATATGGATCACCACCATCATTCATCAGTCCGATAAAAATAAACCCTTTATAGGGGATGTTATCTTTCTTTAAACCCTCAACGGTAGGAATAACAATTTGTTCTTCAACCTTTTTAATGAATTCTTCGTTTGCAAAAGGTACTGGAGAAATTGAACCCATACCCCCTGTATTTAAACCAGTGTCGCCTTCGCCAATTCGTTTATAGTCTTTGGCAGATGGTAACAATTTATAGTTTTTCCCGTCAGTTAATACGAATACTGAAAGTTCAATCCCTTTTAAGAATTGCTCTACCACAACTGTTTTACTTGCATCACCAAACTTGGCATCAGCAAGCATTGCTGTTAATTCTTGCTTTGCATCTTCAAGTGTTTCGCAAATCAACACTCCTTTACCAGCGGCCAATCCATCAGCTTTTAACACAATTGGCAATGATTGTGTTTCCAAATAGCTTAAACCCTCAGCTAACGTCTCAGCGGTAAAACTTTCATAAGCAGCTGTTGGAATATTATGACGTTGCATAAACTGCTTTGAGAAATCTTTACTTCCTTCGAGCGTAGCACCTAATTTTTGCGGTCCGATAACCGGAACATCTTTCAATTGATCATCGGCCAGGAAAAAATCATGAACACCTTTTACCAGCGGTTCTTCAGGACCAACCACTACCATGTCAATGCCTTTATCAAGTACAAATGTTTTAATAGCATTGAAATCAGTTGCCTTGATAGCTACGTTTTCACCACATTGCGATGTCCCAGCATTTCCGGGAGCTATGTATAATTTGCTCAATTTATCGCTTTGCGAGATTTTCCATGCGAAGGCGTGTTCGCGGCCGCCCGATCCGAGGAGTAAAATGTTCATGTAAAATAAATTCCCTAATGGTTACAATTCATGAAAGAAGATTCTTCTGGAGTAAAAGCCTTTCATTATTCAAGAATTGTGGCAAAGATAAAAAATTGAATTGTGGTGGCAATTATTAAATAGACAGTAAATTAATTGGTGTATAAAACAAAACTTCAATAAGTTGTTGTAAATTAATAGCATGCATATAGTCATTATCTCATCAAGCGTAAGAATTGGCCGTAACAGTCATCGGGTGGCCCTTTATTTCAAAAATTATATAACAGAAAACAAACTGGCAACTGTGGAAATTCTTGATTTGAATGAATACAAATTTCCTGTATTTGATGAACGATTACGATTTATGAAAGATCCTTCGCCACAAATATTACAGTTTACCGATAAAATTAAAGCAGCGGATGGTGTAATTATCGTAACACCGGAATACAATGGCGGTTATCCTGCTGCGTTGAAAAATGTGATCGATTTGCTTTACGATGAATGGAAACGTAAACCGTTGGCATTGGCAACTGCATCAGCAGGACCGTTTGGAGGAGCTCAGGTTACCACCTCTCTTGTTTTTACGTTATGGAAAATAGGATTCTGGCTAGTTCCAGCCATGTTTGCGGTGCCAAAAGTTCAGGATTCGTATGATGAGAACGGTGTTCCTGTCAACAAGGAACTAACAGATAAGCTGGCGAAAGGGTTTATCGGAGAACTGATTTGGTGCATGGAAGCAAAAAAAAGAATGCATGAATAGTCACAGAAATAATTTATTATGAAATATAAACTAGAGAAACCTGTACATGGGCTCATTGGCACAGCTAACTATCAGTGTACCATTGAATGGAGAAACGGAGTATTTATTTCAGATGAACCTGAATCAACAGGAGGCAAGGATGAAGGGCCCGATCCGTTTACCTTACTACTCTCTTCCCTAGCCTCTTGCACGTTAATTACTCTTAGAATGTACATTGATCGTAAGAACCTAGACATTCCACGCATTGCTGTGAATGCAAATATGTACCAGGAAATTAAAGACGGTATTACCACTACTATTATTGACAGAGACATTCAGTTTTTGAGCCGTGTTGAGAAAGATGTGAAAACCAAATTGGTGGAAATTGCCAAAATGTGCCCCATTTCTAAGATACTAGAGCAAAACGCCCAGGTTAGGACATTTGTTTTCAGGGATACATTTGAAACAGAAAAGGTGATCGATTATAAGAACGATGATATAACTGTGGAATGGCGTCCGGAGCTTTGCCAACATTCAACCCGTTGCTGGTCGCAGATGTTGCAGGTTTTTGATCCTCGTGAGAAGAAATGGATCAAGGTTGACGGAGCAAGTCCTGAACGAATACGCCAACAGATCGAAAAGTGCCCGTCGGGAGCATTAGCATTCCATTATAATAAAGATGCAGATTCCAGCAACGAGAAATCAGCATCATAAGTCATATAAATAAAAATTCCCGATAGTTTGCACTATCGGGAATATGTTGAATCGTCAGTTTTATAAGGACGATAGATTACTTAGTTTGAAACAAGTTTTAGTCCCAAGATTGCCCCAATCAAGAGGACAATAAAAAAAAGTCTCCAGAAGTCACTTGGCTCCTGAAAAATAAAGATACCTACCAACACTGTACCTACAGCTCCAATACCGGTCCAAACGGCATAGCAGGTTCCCATTGGGATGGATTGTGCTGCTTTATTTAACAAAGCAAAACTGATAATAATGCACACAAAAAATCCCACACTCCATTTGAGATTGGTGAAATTGTTAGATAGTTTCAAACATGTGGTGAAACCGATCTCGAACAGTCCACCCAAAAACAGAATAATCCAAGCCATAATTTTAGCTTAATGAAAAAGTTATGGTTTTTCGTTCAGGGGAAAAACAGACCCGGTTAGAAATGCCGTGTCAGGCGAAGAGCTGCAAATATACGAAATTTGAAAAACAGGGTGTTAATCATACAGATCTTTTACAAATCTGCTGATGTATGTATTCAAGCCTTTCCCTTTTTGTGCAAGATCCTTCATCCGCTCAACGTGATCAATCCCAGCCTTTCTGTAACTGTAAGTATAGGTTCCTCCGGTATTAAACCGCACCACAATATAATCGGTTCCTATGTTATAAGAAATCACACCTGAATTCCGACTATTAGCGTAGAGATGCATTGTAAATCCATTATTTACACCAAGTTATTAAAGAATTCTCTTTATAACCACTACTTTGTCCACAACCGCCACCTAAAAAATACTTGTCCGTTTATTGATTTTATAGAAAAATCAGGATTAGCACTCTGGTCAGTTAAAGGAAGCTGAAGATTTAGTCCCGCATCAAATCGTCTTTTGCAATACATTAATTCAAGCTTAGCCGCAATGAAATTCGGCTTAATGAAATCTGACGACTTAACAGTGTAAACAGAGTCTCTAAGCAATAGATTTCTCATAAGGCGCGTATCTGTTTGTCGGATTACTGCGGTGCCCTGTTGATTATAATTTAAACCAGCACCTACAGCGAACATTGGTGTTATTTGGTAATTGTACTGAACTCCTACTCCAAAACCCATTGTTTTAAACAAGAATGTTTTATGATTAATGATGGTCAATGAATCGGACAGATCACTTTGATCTGTATAGTCGGATAATGGTTTATTATTGATAAAGTTTTGTTGAAAGGGAACAAAAGTTAAAAAAACCTCATTTTTATTCCATCGTTTTGAAATCCAAATAGAGGGAACAAAAGTTTTATAAACTTGCTGCTCACCATTACTTCCGGTAAAATACTGACCATTGGCGTTAGTAACCATGGGAATATTCCATTGCAAACCTGCGTCGACAAAATGAAGGAAACTTAAACCGGAACCTTTCTTATTGACCGAATCGATCTTTAATGTTGATTTGATAAATGACTTTTCCTTTATCTCCATTGAAACATATTTTGTAGGTTTCAATGAGAGTGAAGGGATTAGAGGACAAAAATCGTCTTCTTTCTTTTTATCCCAATCGCTGTTATGTTTTACAACGTGGTTTGTTGATGAACTATTTATTCTTGCTAAAGCTTCCTTATACTCTTTATTATTTTTTTGGGTAAGCAGCTCATCCATTGTAGTCGAGCTAACTGACTTACCATCTTTACGATCTTCATACTTACGATTCTTCACTTTATTTGTAAGCGTCATTTGTCTTACATCGATTTCGGGAATGGCACCCCCTTTTCGAACACCCTTGTGAATGGCATTATTTTTTTGTGATTGTTCATTTTCAGATAAACCTGGATTGAATACCTCCTGATTTTTCTGGATTTGTTTGTTAGATTGAGGCCTACTTTTTACATTACTTCTATCAGAATCTACTAAATCTTCTGCACTGATTGTTTTTTTGTTTCTCTGTTCACTAGGAGCGTTTTCTGTTGGATCATTTTGTGAGGAATCATTGCCATCAACAGTTTTGATGCCCCCGACATTTTGAACACCTTCTTCCTGCAAAACATTTATTTGATTGACTCCTGCCGGATTATCTTTTGAGGAATACAACCAAATACCTATTATTGAGGTTACCACAATTACACCTATACTAATTTTTCCTAAAGTACTTTTAGCCAATTTTTGAACAACAGAAGACACCCCTCCCGATTTTACAGGCAGTTCGGCATTGAGCTGAATTTGCATTTTGCTCCATGCTTCTTCCACAGAAATATCCGGTTGAGGATAATTCTTGTTTAGTTGGTCAATATCATTATTCGTGTTTTGCACTTTTTAGTATATATCCTTCTTTGTAAGCAATTTCTTTAGTATTGTTCGTCCTTCATTCAAATGCCACTTAACTGTTCCTTCACTTAACTCCATTTGAGCTGCTATTTCTTTTATCATAAAACCTTCAATGTAAAACAGTGTACATACAGCACGTGTAGCCGGCGGGAGTTTTCCGAGAAAATAATAAATATCCCCCCAGTCCAATTCCTTAAATGGATTATGTCCGATGGCATTTTCGATAGCTCCAGTTATTTCAACATTTAATGGCTTATTGGAATTATTTCTAAGGTGGGTGAGGGCGGCATTTCTTACAATGGTATAGGCCCAGGTAAAAAGTTCGCCTTTTGCGCTGTCGTACTGATCAATATTCTTATAAACATTCAACATCCCATTGTTTAATGCTGTTATAATATCTTGCTCATCGTCAAAGAATTTACGGCACAATGCAAACAAACCAGGATAGAACTGACGATACAGCTTCTCCTGGCTTATTCGCTCATTACGCTTACAACCCTTTACTATGTCTACGAGGCTCTTCAAAATCAAAAAAATCCCACCTGCATTTAACAGACGGGAATGGATTATTATTTTTTATAACGAAAGAGGTGCAACAATAACTCCACTGATATATGGCCAGTTAAATGTATAATTACTACCGTTTTTCACTATTGAGCCTGTATATGTAGTTCCGTTTAATTTTACAGTAAACCCATAAGTTCCGTTTACAGGTGCATACAAAACATTTGTTGCGGTAGCTTTTTTCTGTCCTGCGGTGCAGTAAGAACTTGAAGGAATATCAACTCCTGTATAATGAATGCTTAACGAGGTGGCATCAAAACTAGACGTGTTAACAAGTATGTTATTTAAACAATCATAACTATTAACCGTCTCGGCAGTAAGCGTAATAAACGTAGTTGTATCATTACCCAGAGATGGAGTAATTCTTATTTGGTCGCCCGTTAAAGCAACCGTTGTCGAACTGTATCCTCCAGTAGTATCTTTAGTAGATACATTCAGTGCCCTAACATCATCTTTCGGAGCAATAACCACATCTTTATTACATGCGTGCAAGGTTACCATTGCCAGAGCAATTGTTAACGCATTTAAAATTAATAATGCTTTTTTCATCTTAACATCTTTTAGTTTTTCAATTAAGTATTTTATACAAGGCCGTTGTACTGGCATATACAACTTAAGCAAACTAAAAGGTTGGGTAGCTGATGCACTATTTTACGATTAAGATATATCTAGTTGACAATCAATAAAATAATTTTCAATCGGTAAAAGAAAGTCCGGCAGTGATGTTACTGCCGGACTTTAATAAAGTTTTTATGTATTATTTCTGCTGATTATAATCGTAATTAACCATCCAGTTAATTCCGAATTTATCGGTAAACATACCAAACAAAGCACCCCAGAATGTTTTCTCTAAAGGCATAGAAACACGGCCTCCGGCAGATAATGCGTCAAAGATTCTTTTCGCATCATCTTCTGTCTCGGCATTCACAGATAACTGAATATTGTTGCCTTCAACAATATGGCTGGCCCATTCACCGCCAACATCGCTACCCATTAATGTGCTTTCTTTACTAATCGGCAATGACATGTGCATGATCTTTTCACCGTCAATACCTCCTGAATTCTCAGAAGGCGGCATGTCCTTGTAGCGACCAACAAAAGGAAAATCACCACCAAAAACAGATTTGTAGAAGTTAAATGCTTCTTCACAATTGCCTTTGAAATTTAGATAAGGATTAATCTGTGCCATTTTTTATGTTTTTTAAAATGTTTAATAATAAGTGAGAACGTGTGTTTATTGATTATTTTGGGGAAACCAATATCGCACATTTTTTCGTTTTATTTCTATATTAATTTAGAGATCTATGAGAAAATAGTAATTTCAAAAATCAGATTACCTCTCCTCATTTATACTGTTTTATAAAAGTTTTCGATCAAACTAAAACATTGTCGGATTGTCCGTTATTATGAAAATCAGCCTAATTCCATTCTTTACAGCTAGCTTATTTATCCTTTCAGCCGGAAGCACTATTGCCAGACCAATAATCATTCATAGCATTTATATTGATGATGATGATTTGGATCGTTATGTTCAACGATTAAGAACCGATCAGTTAGGAGATCGAAAGGAAACTGCTTTTATGTCTGCCGGAGCAGAGTTCTTATCAGGCTATAATTATTATGAAAAACAGTCATATGATATGGCCTCCATGTATTTTGAAAACACCATAAATAAAGATCCCAATAACCCATATGCCTATTACTTATTAGGAATATCATTGATCAAACAAAATGATAAATATAAAACGCAAAAAGCACAGGAGTATCTGGCTAAAGCTTACCAATTAAATGCATCATTAAAGCAACGATATCAAGCTGATGTTCCTGTATCAGAAAAACCAAGTAGCTCTTCTGTAACTGGCTATAATGATTTAAATAGCTATATCGAGCATTTGAAATATTCAAAAGCGAACAATCAGGAAGACACACGTTTTATGACCCCAGGAAATTACATTTTGTCGGGTATTGAATATTTTGAAGAGGGCACTTATGGGAGTGCTCAAACCAGATTTGAAACTGCCATAAAAGCAGATCCAAACAATGCTTACTGTAATTATCTGCTTGGTATCTCCGTGTTGGCACAAGGAAATAAAGCAGGTCAGGCTTACTTAGATAAATCTATTCAACTAGCACCAGCACTTAAAAGCCGTTACGCTAACGATTTGGCTACCGCTAAAGCTAGCCACCAGAAATATACCAATAAGATAGAAGGTAAGTCTACTAACCAACCAGTTGTAGTTGAAAAGAAGGGTGGAGCACTAACATTTGGGAATTATACTTGTCATCAAACTATCTATAATGGAGCTTCGTCAGCCGGACAAAGTTTCACCCATCAATACAAAGGCTATTTTGAGCTGAAATCAAACGGCACCTATAAATGGCTTGACAATGGACAAACCGGTAAGTATCAATACAATTCAGCAACCGGGAAAATCACCTGGCTGTCAGGAAAACTGGCAACTATGAAAATAGCCTCTTCTCTATTTATGCGGGGAGAAAAAACTGCTCAAATCACACTTACCATAAAGGGTTCTTATATTTGGGAATGTGGTTGTGATAAGAAATAGTCAGCTCTTTTTTAAGGCTTATTCAAATTTAGAAATGCATAGCAGAAGCTATGCATTTCTAAATCATAACATACGTTAATTCTGGGCATGAATTGCCATTCGGTTTCCTTCAGTGTCTACGAAGAAGGCCATGTAACCAATGTTTTCATCAATTTGGGTTTTGTCCATTAGCAATTTCCCTCCAGAAGGTTCAATCTTGTCAATTACTGTTTGGATAGTGGGATTTGCATTCAGATAAATAATAGCTCCGTCCATTCCGGGTTTATGCATATTACTCTTCACTAATGCCCCCGATACCTTCCCGGATCCATCTTCCATGTCAAATGGAAAAAACGACATCTCCATTCCCATCATGTTCTGTGTTTCCATTTTAATATCGAGGATGCTTTCATAAAATTGCTTAGCCCTCTCAGTGTCTTCAACAGGTATTTCGAACCAGTTAAGAGCATTCGTTTTTGCGCTTATCTTTTCCATTGTGAGTGTTTTTTTAGATAACTAAATTTAAAAATTTTCAAGTCAAACAAGATCAGTAATCAATCATTTTACAATTAATTAACGATAACCTTAAACGCCTGTTAATTAAATGATTTGAAAGCAAAAGCATTTCGATTTTGACTATATTTAAGCGTAAATCTTAATGAAAAACTTTCTCTTCTTAGAAACAAAAAAATCGTAATGGAGCATATCGTTAAAATTGATTCAATAGGTCATGTTACACATGATGTACTTCGGTTAGTTGTTGAAAAGCCTGCTGATTATATTTACACTCCCGGACAAGCCACCGATGTTTCAGTAAATAAAGATGGCTGGCAAGAGGAATTAAGAGCATTTACATTTACCTCTTTACCAACTCAGCAACATCTTGAATTTACCATAAAAACGTATCCGGCACGCAATGGAGTGACTAATCAGTTATTAAGCCTTAAGGCGGGCGATTCATTGATTTTACATGATGTTTTTGGCGATATAAACTATAAGGGAGAGGGGTTGTTTATAGCTGGCGGAGCGGGTGTTACTCCTTTTCTGGCCATATTCAGAAATTTACAGGCACATCAACAAGTAGGGAATAACCAACTCATCTTTGCAAACAATACTAAAGCCGACATTATTCACGAAGATGAATTTAACCAGCTACTAGGCAATAATTTCATCAATGTGTTGGCGAAAGAAAATATTGAAGGCTATGAAAACGGATTTATAACAGAAGAACTTTTAAGAAAATACATAACGAATAATAACAAGTATGTTTATTTATGCGGTCCACCTCCAATGATGGATGCAGTTGAAAAACACCTAGCCTCATTGGGCATTGATGAACAGTTTATTGTGAAGGAAGGGTTTTAGGATTATCAAAACAATAATTTGAACTGTCGTAATTCCGAATTTTAAATCGAGATTAGAAGGCTGCTGTAAACCGTTTAATGCAACTTTATTTCTCCTCATTAATTTTTAAAATCCAATTAGTACAATCAGCAGGGTCAATAATATTCCAACTATGAAAGCCTTTGCCTTTTGTGGTGATGTACTCGACTTTATTGTTGCCAATACTTGTTAGAAACTTACTTAATTTTTCTAAATCAACTGCATTAATGTCTTCATACTGCAATTCGGCACAATATGTATTTCTAACAAAATCCAAATCAGGTTCACTGTATAACCGAACTGCTATATTTCTAAGAAATTTTGCTTTACCTCCGTCTTGTGTAGTAGCTGAATATGCCGAATATTTTAAATATTGTTCAGGTCTTTCTTGGGGAGAACCCTTCATTGCATGAAGAAGGTGTTTTTTGATATAATCTCCTTCTTTCTTTATTAACTTACTTTTGCAATTGTACCTGATTTTTTTTCTGCAGAAGTATACATGCGACTTAAATCCAGAGGAGGGTCGATCGCAAAAACAGCTTTTAACGTTGTGCTTTCATCCCTGGCTAAGACATGTTCTGCATAATTGATTGCGATTGCACCTCCAGCAGAAAGTCCTCCAATAATAAAACTAAGTTCAATTTAATTGTACCGTTTTGATTGGACTTTAATTATTTCATTTATTGGAGAAATTCTAAAATCGTCTGCAAACAACATTTGATTTAGTTGAGGCACTATGGTATAAAACCCTTTTCCAACAAAAGGAAGCTTGGTCTTTCCAAAAATACTTTGAGGGCTCTCACCCCAACCAGGCAAAAGAAAGAACACCTTTAACTTCTTGTGCTGGTTCAATATAGGAATATGAAAATGTTTGATTATTTACCTTCCCGTTTTCTTCTTTAATAATTTGTCCAAACGCTACATTAGAGAGCGCAGACAAACCCACGTAAAGGATTATTTGTAGATGTTCAGGGAGTATTCTTTAACGTCTTTTACTGTTAAGCATCAGATAGCGTTAACACTTCAAAGAGTTCTCGTGATCTTTTATAGATGCCTTTTTTGAGTGGATCTTTTGAAAGCGTTGACTCTTTATGGATAGGGGGCCAACAAATATTGAAACCAGATTTTTCTTCTTTAGCGATTTGGTAACAATCTTCGACCTTTTTCAATACATCGTTATAGCTATCTCTCGGGTCCATTTCAATGATGGCACAATAAAAAGAAAGCTTGTTATGATGACCTAAAAGTTCTGAGCCTTTTTCAGACAAAGAGAAAAATTGATCCACCAAGCGATTAGCAAACCCAACTGAATCAGCCTGATCGCCTTCAATAACAAAAGCAAACTCGTCGCCTCCCGGATAAATCCTGTAAAAGCCGTTGTTCGAACTGTTTTTTGTTCTCACCAACAAAGTACTTATATATAGTTGAACTTTTGTAGCAATGTTACATCAAATTCAAGGTAAGCACTGACTCCGTTACCTGGGCTGCTTTCAATTTCTATCTTACCGTTTAACACTTCAACTCTGGAGGTCAGGTTTTTTAAACCCGTACCGTCTAACGTCTTACTTCCTTCTTGTATTCCTATACCATTATCCTCGATAGTAATGAAAAGATTGGTGTCTTGTTGATTCATCTGAACCAAAGTCTGAGATGCATTCGAATGTTTCAAGATATTGTTTAGTAATTCTTGCACAATCCGATAAACCGATAATTCAAAGCTATCATTGAATCTTCCAATTTCTCCCCAAGAGTTGTACACAAACTCTATTGCATTACTATTATTGATATTATTACAATACTTCCGAATAGCATAATCAAGTCCATAGTGAACCAATATTTCGGACATTAAATTGTGTGAAGTTTTTCTGATCTCGGCAGCAGCTTCGTCCAATAGTTGAACCCCTTGTCGAAATGCCGGGCTTTTAATGAGCACATCATACTGCGGAGTAAGGCTATTGAAATGCAATCTGGAAGCAGTTAACATTCCTGCAACTCCATCGTGCAAATCTTTGGCTACCCGGCTGCGTTCTTGTTCTTCTCCTTGCATAACTGCTTGCAAAAGCTGAATTTCCTTATCCTTTTTCAGTGCTTCTGTATCTCTGATGTATTCTTTCCTTTTGTTTCTGTAAAAAAGATAACCCAAAATGAAAAGTAATAATAAAATAATAGCAGTAGCAAGACCATAAAAAGCATACTGTCTGTTTTTTTGAATTAATACTTCATTTTGCGCTATGTGTAAACGTTGATTAGATAATTCTTTTTCTTTTTGTACTGTTTGGTATTTAAGATCTAATTCTGCTGCACTCTTTTTTGTCTTTAAATTGTTGGCACTATCCCGATGTGCTACAAACAGTTTATAATAACCAAGCGCTTTACTATAATTTTGCAATCCATTATGAGCTTCGGATAAACCTTTATAGATGTCATCTAGTTGTAGAACGGTTTTGCTTTCCTTTCCAATGGCTAAAGCTTTGTCTAAATAGTATATTCTTTTTTGATGTTCATTAGCCAATCCATATCCATCAGCTAATGCCATTAGACCTATCAATTGATATTGTACATCACCAAATGCAACGGAATGCTTAATGATTTCATTTGCATGTTTAATAAGAGGATTAGGTTTTTTCCATTGAAGATACAATTGCGTAAAGGCTGTATGAGCAACACAAAGATCAAAGTCATCCTTAGTGGTTGATGCTATTTTTAAAGCTTCATTTGCATTATTTAATGCTTCTTGAAAACGTTTTTTAGAGGAAAGGCAATTAGTAACTCCCAAAAATGAATTCACTATTTCGGAAGTATTATTTATTTGCCTGCCCAGATTAATCGCTTTTCGAAAATAATATAGCCCCTTATCGTACTCATCCAGGTTATAAAATGTGGCGCCTAAACTATTGTACACATACATTAGCAGATTTTTATACTTAGTCGGCTCTAAAATTTGAGTAGCAATTTGGCTGAATTGCAGTTGCTGGTCAATCTTACCCATCCGACCAGATAGAGCGGCCATATTAATGTAACAACTAGCTATTTGATCTTGTCTGTCCGTTTTCTTCAAGTGAGTCAACGCCTTTTGAAAATCTACTATTGCCAAGCTATCCTTCGCTTCTCTGGCATGAATATAGCCGAAATTAAACCAACTCATTCCTTCCCAGTAAGGATATCCGAGTTTTTTACTAAGTTTTAGTAATGTACCGTATAATTCAACGGCCTTTACTTTATCGGCGTCCTTAAACTTTTGAGCATAGTTTGCTAACCTGATGATCTTGGCTGAATCATCTTTACCAGCCATTAAGTTTTGATAAACAAGATCCTGACCAAACGAATTTAATCCTATCAGTAAGAGCAGAGCAGTAAAAAACGGGAATACAAATCTCATAAGTGGATTAACTACAAAGTTATACCAAGCAAATATAGAAAATGAAAACTTTCCTCCTGCCGCCCGTCAGCAAGTAGGGAAAACTTTCAGTTGAGATGTATAGTAAACTGTTGATAGTGACACTCAGCAGGCTTGATGCTTATAATTACTCCTCTTCGCTCCCAGAGAATAATATGGATAACATTCCTGTTGAAGCGGCCATGGGATTTTCACCCCAATCCACAATGTTTTCTACAGGCTTCATCTGATAGTCCGATTCAGCAAGTTTTTTAGCTATTGCATTGGTCACTTCATAGACCATCCTGAATTTTGCCTTTACATCATATTGAATTTCAATTTTCAGGATGCCATGTGGTATATCAAGATACAAAGGATGTAAGAAGTTGAGGGAGGCATCAAACTGAGGGCTGCTCCAAACAATAATTTTATAGGGTAAATTAGCAGATGGGTAACTCGATGCTTGTTTCCCTTTTTTGTAGGTATATATTGTTTTTATACACTGATAACCAATTACGGGTTCGCGATTAGGCGACTGTTGTATAGCATAGTTTTCTGGCTTTACCTCTTCTTTTTGCCATACCTTTTTGATCTCTTCAGCTGAAAAAGTGATACCAAAACTATTTGTTTCATCCTTTGAAAAGGCTGTCATCATTCCTTTTTTCTCAGCCATATTCATAAAGCTCTCTAAGCGATAGTTAAGAGCAACTGCTTTAGCCAATACTTTCTCCTTACTGTAGTAAATTTTGGCGTAATAAGGTGTCATCATTGCCGAAAGCATCATTGTTCCGGCAGTGGCTTTTTCTTCTTCTGTAAGTCCTTCTAACAATGATTGATAATTACCTTCTTGAAGCTTTAGATCTTTCTGAGTTTCCTTGCTTTGGCCAGCCCCAGATTCATTCAGCGCTAGTTTAGAAAAATAATCGCCTAAGGGGGTACCGGGAAAACTAACCCGAGTAGCTAAAATCCCTTCCTCAAAACGAGACCCTTGAGAATAAACCGGACTGCAACATAGAAAAAACGAAAAGCCGAAGAGTAAAAACGCTATTGAGGTTATTGAAAATCTAGTTTTCATTTTAAACAATTTGAATAGTGGAAAATGTATTTATTTGAGAATATACTCGATACAAAACAAAAACATAATCACCATTCCGTTTTAAGTACTACTACTTAATTAGACAATTCAGTTATACCACGGAATTTTCAGTTGCTAATCCTTACGTCATTTGCAGTGATTTTTAAGCTATAACATTACTTCAATGAAACAAATATTACGCTACCAAATAGTTTGGTTATTAATGGCAACCATGATCTCATGTAAAGACGAGCCGACACCAAATATTCTTAATGAACCTAACTGTCGAATAGCACAGTTGAATCAATATGAAACCGGTGTTACTGTACCCTATAAAGAACTCACATTTACATATGAGGGGTTTTTAATTACCAGAATAGATACAAAGACAAGGGGAGTTGCAGATGGATATCGTCGTATTACTTATGACAAGGCGAAGGCAACGACTGTTACCTTTTACGACAAGGATAATAAACTTTTAACTCAGTACAATTTTACATACGATGCAAATGGATGGATAACAAGCGTTGACATTCATTATGCCAATTATACACCTGCTATCATGGGCAGCTATAAATATACTTATGATAATAAGGGAAACATCACAAAACTGTCCTATTATCATAATGAAAAAATAACTCAAGTAATAGAATACACCTATAAAACAGGAAACAATACGGAAATCATTCGTTCTGAAATTTTCGATGTAAGCGCAACTGATCCAACCTATAAGTTAAAAACGGGAATTAGCGAATATGTTTATGACAACAAACCTTCTCCTAATCATTGGCCTGCTTTTACTTGGAGTCAGAATCATCAAACGCAATTAGATTTACTGTTACCTCCATCACTACACAATCTAACAAATTACACCCATTATGCCCCTCGTTCTCTTGGCGAAGAAGAACCAGTTTTCGTTGTTGACGAAAGTGTAAGCTTTACGACCAATATCACTTATACTGAACGTAATTACCCTCAGTCAATTGTTGAAAAAAGAGCAAATAGCCAGATAAGATATGACTATTCATATGTCAACTGTTCTAAGTAATGAAGACCAGGTCGGATATTTTGAACAAACAATTGGTGGAGAACAAAAGAAGGTAAGCAGCATCAATGGAGTATTCAAAGTTCAAAGAGATTGGTGAAGTAATCCTGTCCTAAATCGATGATATACTGTTAAATCATTTTAAACATAAATTCAGATGAAAATTATAAAACATTTATTCACAGCATTATTTATTGCCCTAACTATTGGAATTGTATCCTGCAAAAAAGATGATGGGCCCACTGCAAACACCGAAGATTTGTATAAGAATAAACCATCAACACCTATTCCGGCTTCATTAAAGAACGGGCTATGGTTTTGGGGTGGTTTAAGTCCAATTTCTTATTATGACCGTGATGGTCACCAAGTAGGCAACGACTGGGAGGCTGCCAGACAATATAGTTTTACAGAAGTTGATGGAAAAGGCCGACTAGAGTTTATTCAATATCTTGGAACCCGCAATGCTTCCAACTGTGTAACTGAAATTTATACATTAAAGAAGGGTACAGTGGTATTTGAAGGTACAGACAAATTTACGTTCCATCCGGTAGAAGGTAATTTTCGAACAGTTAAAAAAGGCTGTTCAAACGATGGTACTACCAAGCGACAAGCAACGGCAGAAGAATTAAAACCGGAAGACTACTTATGGGAAATTAAACAAATATCAGGGGAACCCTATTTTTATATTTATGACAGTAAAGATGTCAACAAGGAAGACCCTGTGTTTGTATACAGCTTTGCGCAATAGTTTTCTTTTAACATTAATGGATCTTGATGAGGTAGTGAGACTGTTTCGGCCTCACTACCTCTTTTTTATTTTAATACACAATAAAACTGAATGGTATTAAAGAATATTGGTATTATGATAACGCAGAAGTTTAACACATCAACACACTTCATCGCTCTACCCTGTCTGTTACTTAACCCATAACTATTAATTGTCCGAACAATTTATTGCATCTGCGTAGTAGTACGTAATTGCATAAATCTGTTTTAGTACTGACAAATGGCTCTTAATTCATGATTTTTTTTGTAAAAACATTTCATGAAAAGAAGTACGTCTTTGCAGCCTGTATAGAGCATTTTACTGCTTTGATCTCAGGTACCAATACGTGCATTCCCTATTTAAACCCCTACATAAATGAAGAGAAATACCACAACAAGAAAACATTTTCAATGGCATTGGATAGCAGTAATGGCTTTAGCCATTACTCTTGCGTCCTGCAAACACACAGAGTCCGAAGTGCATACTTTACCTGAAACAACAGATATTATCGGAGCAGTAAAGCCTGCTGGCGAACCTGAGGGTCCCGCGGTATCCGCCACAATTGGACCACAAGGAGGAACGGTAGTATCAGCTGATAACCGTATCCAACTAGACATTCCGGCCGGCGCTCTTACCAATGAAACTACGATCATTGTTCAGCCAATTTCTAACACTAACCCTGCCGGAAAAGGCATAGGATATCGTCTAACACCGCATGGACAACAGTTTGCCAAACCGGTAAAAATTACTGTGAACTACACCGAAGAAGATTTGTTAGGAACTATTCCTGAAGCACTGGGAATTGCTTATCAAGACGAAAAGGGTGTCTGGCAGGCACTATCTGGTGTTGAAATGAATGCTGCCGCAAAGAAAATATCCGTAACAACAACACATTTCAGCGATTGGAGTTTTTTCGAAACGTTGGAAATAACGCCAATAAGAGTAACTATTGGTACGAAGGAAAGTGTAGAGCTTAAGGCCGTACGTTATACAAAAGACGAATGGCTACCTTCCTTATTACCTGCTGGCGGCAGAACGCCTATTGGCGAAAATGTACCAATAAATACAAAATCAATAAAGAATTGGAAGCTCTCAGGTGGCGGACAATTAAGTCCGCAAGGTAATACAGCTAAATATATCGCTCCCGCACAGATACCCAACCCTAACCCTGTTACAGTAAGTGTATCCCTAACTATTAACAACAGTCAGGTTTTGTTATTTTCGAGAATAACCATATTGGAAGAAGGGATTACATTCCGAATAGATAATGGTCCTTGGATTCACTTTGACAAAGATCACACTGAATACAACTCCATTGGGGATCAAATAGAGGGCCAAGACCCTGCGTTGGGCTCTATATATGTGGACTGGAATACGAATGATCCAGGTTATTATCTTTGGAGAAGATGGATAGGATTCCCGATGACAATATTTGAGTACGTTACGCCCAATAATCATTTTTATACCGCCACGTTTCTTGATGGTCCAAACGATAACGAATTTGACAGCCCTGGTTTCCTTTCAGTTGATAAAGTACCAAATGCTGAAAATGATTTTGCGATAGGCTCATTTGTGATAGAGAAATCCGGTGAAAATAATGGAGAAAGTCAACTTGGCATTCATAGAATTGAAGGGCATTTTAGGGTAAAACGCTAATTACCTAAGAACCATTAACTTCAAGATGCTCTGCTTGGGCATCTTGAAGTTTTTTGCAGCATATCTGAATGGGTAAAGACTATTTCCCTTTAAAATTACCTTTAGGTCGATAAAAATCTCAACACTGCTTAAGCTTGCTTTCCAGTCATTACAAACAAAACTGTGCTCTTAATACTTAAATGTGTTATACTCCACTTATGTATTTGATCATCATTATAAATCACACGTTAAAGGGTATTTTTTAGTCATTGAACGCTAAAATCGTTAACGTTTCTTTGTAATAATGCCCACCTTAGAATTGAATGGGTTATATTGTAAAACTGAGCTATTTTTCAGGATGCATTACAAATAAAAAAGCTGCCTCAATTTTGAGACAGCTTTAATCCTACAACGAAAAAGAAATATAGATAATGATGGTTTAATTCTTCTTAATTATTACTCCGCACCCAATTCGAGGTCCTGAATTTCCGGTAGGCTGGGTTGCATAATCATCAATGCCACCATGCACAATAATGCCCCGGTTTAGGATATTTTTAGCATTATCGCCATCAATGCTCCACAGGTTGGTTTCCAGCGTTAGTTTTCCTTTACCTGCAGCATCAAGTGCAATGTTGCCGATATCGCCCGCATGAAAAGCAGAGCTACCCCATTTACCATGTGTTGCACTTGTAGGATTCCAATGACCATGAGTCATATTTCCACCTTCACCACAGTCGCCGTGTTCATGAATGTGTACTGCAACACTCTGATTGGATCGGCTGGGCACCGTAATTTCAAGTTCTAGCTTTACAGGGCCGTCACCGTTTTGAACAAAACTCAGCGTTCCTGTTACCGGAGTTTCAGAATTAGTAGCTGCAATTATTGCTTCTGCTTTTTTAACAGGTTTAGACGGTTCTTCCTTACAACCTAATGTTACCATTACTGTTAACAAGCCAATAAAGGCTGTTCTGAGAATTGGTGTAATGTGTTTTTTCATTTTTAGCATGTGGTTAAAAAGCGTTTTATATTAATTAAATGAAATAGACTTTTTGTCTGATTGCATAAAAAGGTTAAAAATGAATGCAATGATTCCCTCTCCCAGACAAATCAGCATGATAATAGAAGTATGGATCTTAATTAACCTCATACCAATTACAATAGTTATAAGTAATAGTAAGCCTGTGACAATCCATAGATTTGAGTTTTTAGGCTTTACGTAGTCATGCATTGGCAACGTTGTTGGAGTAGGGTTGATGACCAGATACTGCAATGTTGGCGCTTCCCACACTAATAAATAAATGTTGGCCAACAACATTAACCCGGTTATAATAGGAGTTCCTCTAAAGCCATAGGCGACAGTAATGATAAAAATGTTTGCTATGATGGGCAGAAAAACAACACTCCCCAATCTGGCAAACTTTTGAGTCATCAGTAATGCGCCTGCAATTATTTGACTACATCCAATAAATTCCCAGTAAACACTGGAATTGGAGAATACTGCAAAAACTTGTGTTATTGCATTGCCTGGAAAATTATTATTTTCACCTGATGCAGGAAAATGAGCGCCATAAATCTTGCCCATACCGATTGCAGCAATAACAAAGGCACATCCAAGTAAATACCGGGTATATATGGTAAATAATTGAAATATTGTTTTTTGCTTTAACTGTTTGATTATGAATAATAATCTTGTCATGTGCTTCTTAATTTTTAAATCAGTGCTGAAAAAATGATCTTTTAATAGAAATGTCTTTATTAGAAAGCCAAGGATTTCTATTCAATTGTTAATTGACCTTGTTCAAGCAAAACTATTGGGGATTTATCAACCTTTCACCTGTTCAATTACTGAATTGAAAAAATCAGTAGAAGTACCTACAGCGCTTCCGTTATACCACGTAGTTATCAGTCTATTATTTACTTTACTTTTGCTACAAGGCAAATAATTCAATGATGGTAAAATTCTCCTTAGTGTTATTTTTATTACTCAATAACTTTTACTCTTCATCTCCACTTGTTCGTCTGCCGGATAAAACGCTGGATTATCAAAGGCTGAATCAACCAGTCGCAGCCATTAAGCATTACTTTCCGATTTTCCAACAGAGCTTAAAAGGAAAAAAATATTATGCAATAGAATCCCCATATACGAGTATGAGTTCTAGTCATCTAGTAGAGGTTAAAGTTGATTCAGCACGAAAGGACATAGAACTGGCAGAAAAAAAACTGATGGCGAAAATCCAAAACAACTTTAGGATTTTGGTTTTTAACCTTTTCAAAATCGGTATTACTATCCTCATTATCTTAAGCATTATAGCCTACATTATTTACCGACAAAAGAAACGGGCAAGTCAACGGAGATATCAAACCTTAAAGCTGGAGAAAGAGTATCAGATTCTGCAAGCGTTAATTGAAGGTGAAGAAAAAGAACGCAGTCGCATTGCTAAAGACCTTCATGACGGTATCGCCGGTACATTAGCGGTTATAAAAATGAATTTTAGCACCATACAACAAGGAGACCCCACGTTTCAAGACTCATCAGTATTTAAAAATACCTTACAATTATTAGATGATGTATTTAGGGAAGTTCGAAAGACGGCCCATAATCTAATGCCTGATCTATTATTACACTATGGATTAGATGAAAGTCTGAATCGTTATTGCCGGAATATTAGTCAGAGTAATACTATTCATATCGATTACCTTTCAATAGGAGATATTATCAGATTAAAGGCCAATTTTGGAGTTCGATGTTGGGGAGTTTAGGGGAGATAGCGTGTCGGTTCAACCGAGACCGTGACAAGGCTGCATTCTAACTGTTTCCATTCAGAACATTCGATGACTGCAACACCAACCATTCAAAGTATTCTTTCTTACACTTTTTAAGCTTCTTCTCTCGAATTAACGCAGAACGTATATCAGGAAGTTCCTCCACATAAATTAACTCCCAAGGGATCTTACCGGAAGTAAACTCTGACTTTCCGTTATTATGTTCGGCTAACCGGCGTAAGTAATTTTCTGTATAACCTTTGTAATAGGTTCCGTCTTGTTGACTTCGTAAAATGTAGATGTAATGAGGCCTAAACAAAAAAAGCCTCACTTAATGTGAAGCTTTTTGCGGACCGGACGGGACTCGAACCCGCGACCTCCGCCGTGACAGGGCGGCATTCTAACCAGCTGAACTACCGATCCAAGAATCTTTATTTATTTAATCGAAACCTTCTGTTTCAATCATTTTGAGCGTCTTGCTCTTTTAGCTGCGGACCGGACGGGACTCGAACCCGCGACCTCCGCCGTGACAGGGCGGCATTCTAACCAGCTGAACTACCGATCCAAGAATCTTTATTTTCGTAGCCTCAACCTTCTGCTTCAGCTTTTCTTTTCAAATATTCCCTTGTTTTTGGGACTGCAAATATAGCGCGTTTCTTTTACTTTGCAAGAAGAATTTTAAAAAAAATCTACATTCAAAAATAAGGCCCTGATTATTAATATCAGGGCCCTGGCTTTTTATATTTCCTCGGCTGTCAAATAGGCTTCATTGTAAAGCCTGTAAATCTCTTTTAATTTATCTTCACCTAATGGTTTATTCATAAATTTCTTAAGCACACTATTCTTTTCGGTCCTTTGTTGGGTCGGTGGATTAAGGGTAAAAATTTGCGTTGATAGACTTTAAATGATTCATCCAAGTAAACAAACTCTCCTGTTTTTACGGGTTGATAATTAGGAGGGATAGGAGTGGGAAGACTGTAAACCCATTCATTGTACCAAAACAGGCCGGCAATGGCTCCGGTTATAACAATCAGTCCGGATACTACAATTAATTTCCTTAATCTTCTACTCATAATTTAAAAAACAACCGTTTACTAAACTCAGAGAGAGTAAGCGAAAATCATTAAAATGAATATATAGGATTTTTATTAAACTTCAAAGAATGTTTAAACACTATTATTTAACAACCTGGTTTACAGCAAATAATTTCACTTCATTTAATAGTAATCGCATAAATACCTGAATACCCAATGAAGTTTAAAGTAAGTAGAAGATTGCAACTAGTGGATAACAAAAAAACGGAGTCGGTAAGTTACCGACTCCGTTTTTTTATCATTCAGCATAATTATTATGCAATTGTTCCTTCTTTCATGCGCTCTGCATTTTCAGCTAACTGCAGTGCATCAATAATGTCCTGAATGTCTCCATCCATAACAGCATTCAAGTTATAAATAGTTAACCCGATGCGGTGCTCAGTTAAACGGCTTTGAGGGAAGTTGTAGGTACGAATCTTAGCAGATCTGTCACCTGTAGAAACCATTGTTTTACGTTTCTTTGCTGTTTCTTCCAAATGTTTCTGTAACTCCATTTCGTAGATACGTGAACGAAGTACACCTAACGCTTTCTCAAAGTTCTTGATTTGCGATTTCTCATCCTGACATTGAGCAACAACACCTGTCGGAATGTGCGTTAAACGAACCGCTGAGTAAGTCGTGTTAACTGACTGTCCGCCCGGACCAGATGCACAGAATAAATCTTTACGAATGTCATTCATATTGATCTGTACGTCGAACTCATCTGCTTCAGGCAACACAACTACTGATGCTGCCGAAGTATGCACACGACCTTGAGTTTCGGTAGCAGGGACACGCTGTACACGGTGTACCCCTGATTCGTATTTCAGCTGACCGTAAACATCTTCACCACTAACATTAATAACAATCTCCTTATAACCGCCTGCTGTACCTTGGGTTTCATCCACCAGTTCAGTTTTCCAGCCTTTTGCTTCACAGAAACGCATGTACATACGATACAGGTCGCCGGCAAACAAACTTGCCTCATCACCACCTGCTCCACCACGAATCTCTAAGATTGCATTTTTAGCATCTTCAGGGTCCTTAGGGATTAGCATTACACGGATCTCTTCTTCTAACTCTTCTTTTTTAGGAAGCAGTTCATCAAGATCCATTTTGGCCATCTCTCTTAACTCCTCATCTTTTTCAGTGGCCAGCATTTCTTTATTAGTATCGATATTGCTGACAACTTTTTTATATTCTTCAGCTTTCTCAACTACTTTCGTTAATTCTTTATATTCTTTGTTAAGCGCAGCAAAGCGTTTCATATCGCTCATTGCTTCAGGGCTCGACAATTGTTGTTCTACATCTTGCCAACGTTGTTTGATGGCATCCAGTTTATCAATCATAACTATAAATCCTTCGGGATTAATTTAGGGCTGCAAAATTACGCTTTTATACTTAAACACCGAAATGTATCTGATGTTTAGCTGGTTACTATTTTTTCAAAACTTAAACTTCAGCAAGTTCTTTTTCTTCTTTTTCAAAATATTTAAGTTCCACGTTTTCACCATCAAACACTGCATAAGTGTTAAAATGAATCCATTCACCTAAATTAATGTAACGACTTGTTTCAGACAACTGTATGTCTAATGGTAAATGACGGTGACCATAAATAAAATAGTCAAAATGTTCCTTTTGCAAAATTTCTTTTGAATAGATCACCAACCATTCATGCTCTTCGCCCAGAAATACTTCTTTTTTATCATTAGCTATACGACTGCTTCGGCTCCATTTATCGGCAATGCCAATCCCCAGATTAGGGTGAAGGCGAGCAAAGAGCCATTGACAAACCTTGCTTCTGAAGAACTTCTTAAGCAATTTATACGTTTTATCACCAGGCCCCAGGCCATCACCATGGTGAATGTACAGCCGTTTGCCGTTTATTTCAATGACCTTCTCATCAGAAATAATTGTTGCTCCAAGCTCTTTTTCAAGGTAATTAAACATCCACATATCATGGTTGCCTTTAAAAAAGGTAAGCTTAATTCCTTTGTCACTCAGCTCTGCCAGTTTACCCAATAAACGGACATAACCGCGAGGAATAACCGTTTTATATTCAAACCAGAAATCGAAGATATCGCCAACAAGGAACACCTCTGCAGCATCATGCTTTATTGAATCGAGCCAACGAACAATACGATCTTCACGTTCACGACTTTTTTCATAAGTGGGTACTCCTAAATGAAAATCTGATGCAAAATAAATCTTCTTATTTTCCTCCAAAATGTCTGTTTAATTTTTTGCAAAGGTATATAAAATATAAAAAGCTGATAATACCCCACTTCTCCTTGTGGAGAAGGGTTGAGGGGGTCGCTTTATTGCTTGCCGTAACTTTTCCCTTACAGTAATAGGTGAAAGTGTCAATAATCTATATTTTAGAACCGTTTAGTCAACCCTTAAACTATATGAAGAAAAATTATTTATTAATGACAGCACTTTTTGCCGCTGTATCGGCGAGTGCGCAACAAAAAGCAATGCTTAAATACCCCGATACCCAAAAGGACAATACGACCGACAATTACCATGGAACTACCATTTCCGACCCTTACCGTTGGTTGGAAAATGATACTGCAGCAGCTGTAAAAGATTGGGTGATTAAAGAAAATAAGGTTACACAAGATTACCTTTCACAAATTCCGTATCGTGATAAGATCAAAGCACGCCTGAAAGAGCTCTGGAATTATCCGAAATATTCGGCACCTTTTAAAAAAGGCGACAATTACTTTTTCTATAAAAATGATGGCTTGCAAAATCAGGCTGTACTTTATGTTCAAAAAGGACTAAATGGAGAACCCAAAGTCTTCCTCGATCCTAATAAACTTTCAACAGACGGCACTGTAGCATTAAACAATATTACCTTTTCAAAAGATAATAAATATGCCGCCATCGGAACTTCAGCTTCGGGCTCTGACTGGGTAGAAATTAAAGTCATTGATGTAGCAACACAGCAACCAACAGGTGATGTAATCAAATGGGTTAAATTCTCGGGAGCAACCTGGAAAGGTGATGGATTCTATTACAGTCGTTATGATGAACCTGTTGCAGGCAAGGAGTTTTCCAACCAAAACCAATTTCAAAAAGTTTACTTCCATAAATTAGGCACAGCACAATCGGCAGACGAATTAGTATTTGAAGATAAGGATCATCCTTTACGCTACTTCGGAGCCGGCGTTACTGAAGATGAGCGTTTCTTGTTTGTGGTAGCTGCAGAAGGCACACACGGAAGTGAGGTTTATTACAAAGACTTGCAAAAAGGTGGCGATTTTAAATTATTATTCAAGGGGTTTGAATATGATTACGATGTGATCGATAATGTTGGCGATCGATTGTTGGTGCATACCAATAACAATGCACCTAATTTCCGCCTGGTTTCCGTGGACCCAACCAATCCTGATCCTGTAAACTGGAAAGAAGTGATTTCTCAGTCAAAAGATTTGTTAAATAGCGTTTCAACCGGAGGAGGTAAACTGTTTGCCTCTTACCTGAAAGATGCAAGTACTCGATTGTATGAATATGAGATGGGAGGAAAGCTGACCAGAGAAATTAAATTGGAGAGCATAGGAACGGCTAGCTTACCTTCGGGTAAAAAAGAAGATAAGGAGTTTTTCTACACCTTCACCAGCTTTACCAATCCGGGAGCTATTTACCGTTACGATGTTACCTCCGGAAAGTCTGAGGTGTTCCGCAAAACTGAAGTAAAATTTAATACTTCCGATTATGAAACTAAGCAGGTATTCTATACAAGCAAAGACGGAACTAAGGTTCCGATGTTCATTGTTCATAAGAAAGGATTGAAGTTAGACGGAAATAACCCTACTTATTTATATGCTTATGGAGGCTTCAACATCAGTCTTACACCATCTTTCAGCGTTTCTCGCCTAATTCTATTAGAAAATGGTGGTGTGTTCGCTCTTGCCAATTTGCGTGGCGGAGGTGAATATGGAGAAGACTGGCATAAAGGAGGCATGCTGAGCAATAAGCAAAACGTATTCGATGACTTTATCGCGGCTGGAGAATACCTGGTTAAAGAGAAGTACACCTCTCCTTCGAAGCTTGCTATTGCCGGTGGCTCTAACGGAGGCTTGCTGGTAGGAGCTTGTGAAATTCAGCGTCCCGACTTATTTAAGGTTGCCTTTCCGGCTGTTGGGGTGTTAGACATGCTGCGTTACCACAAATTTACGATTGGATGGGGCTGGGCTGTTGAGTATGGCTCAAGTGAGAAAAAAGATCAGTTCGATTATCTATTGAAATATTCTCCGCTGCATAACATCAAATCGGGTGTAAATTATCCGGCAACAATGATTACCACCGGAGATCATGATGACCGTGTAGTTCCTGCTCACTCATTTAAGTTTGCAGCTACCTTGCAGGAAAAACAATCAGGTGATAATCCTGTCTTAATTCGTATTGAAACCAAAGCCGGACATGGTGCCGGTAAGCCAACATCGAAATTAATTGATGAAGCTGCCGACATTTGGTCATTCATGTTCTGGAACACCGGAACAACACCGAAATATTAATTTTTAAAAACTTATAAAAAATCCCGTTCAGGTTAAATCAGGGCGGGATTTTTCTTTTTAAATCTAACCATTCAGCATTATTTTATAATGCTCCTTTCAAACTCAAAAAACTGATGTAACCAAGGCATGTGCTATATAAAAAGCGACCGCCACACCTCTTGCAGATATGGCGATCGCAAATTTACTCGATCGTTACTATTTAATGTTTTCTAAGGATTCTTCGTAACCACCGTTATTGAATGAACTCCGTGCCCCACTTTACCTTTAGTAGAAACACCCTCAATAATTGTGGTATAATTGGTCGCATTATCAGCGGTGAAAAATGAAACTGAAGCATGACCATCTGCATTTGTTTTCACCAATCCGTTCCAATAAATTGTAGTGCGGAAGTCAGGAATATTTGGTTTATTCTCCTGTTCGTATTTAGGAACATAAAATGCCTTGGCTACGTGATAACCTACAGGGTAAAAACTTAACATTCCCTTTTTATAATACGCTCCGCTCAAAAATTTACCGCGTTTAGTGTAAACAGCTACCACTCCATTTGCGCCCCGGGATCCATAAATAGCGGCACTTGGTCCCTTCAAAAATTCTACAGATTGAACATCATTTGGGTTTAACATCGATAACCAACCAACATCTGTTTCCGTTCCGTCAAGTACTACTAATGGACTTGTGCTTCCAAACAATGTATTCGGACCACGAATTAATATATCATTGCCGATCACTTGCACTCCAGCAACTCTACCCCTAATTGCATCCAATAGATTACCGGAACTAATCGCTGATGATTTTGCAATATCATCTGCCGTGATAACAGCGTCGGCATGTGAGTACAATTTCATTACTGATGGCTCATTAGGGTCTATTTTAGTACTTCTAACCACAACTTCGCTCAATAAAACGCCTTTAGAACCGCCATATTTCACATTATCATAGTCAAATTTCTTACGGTTTGCTTTAATATAATTGGCTATTTGATTATTTACATTTTCAGGAATCACTAAATGATTTAAAGGAGCAGGATGAAATGGATCATTAACTTCAATATCAACTCCTTTACCTCCCTTTTCATTACGAGCCTGAAGAATAAATCTTGTACTATCTGGGAATTCAATACCATTTATAGTAAATACTCCTTTTGCATCTGTATTGGCTGTTTGAAATATTTCTTTGTTTTTAGCACTGAAAAAAGCAATAGAGCCATTCTTTATAGGTGTTTTATCTGACAAAGAAGTGATTTTACCCGATACTTCCATTCCTAAATCGATTGGGAATGAGGTTTCAGGCGCTTTTCCAGCAACAATATCTCCCCATTCAAAACGCCTCCAGCCTTGAGTGAGCATTAAGACATCCAGATCTTGTGGTGCATTGGTCTCATTGGCATCAAAGTAATAAGCCGGTTTTTCAATAGTACCTTTTAAATCTGAGGTAAGTAGCAAGTGCGACAAAATGTTATTATCATGCTTGTCGATTGTTACGGATTGGTCATCTGTTACTGCAATTGAAAAATCTCCCTGAACCGGATTTCCTTCGGCATCTTTTACTGAAATATTCAGATCTACTTTTTCTCTTGAGGTATAAACAGGTTTACTGCTATTTATATTAAACTTTAATTCATCATTTTTATTAATAAACACTAAGCGCTCAACCAAAGGGGTTCCGTCCAAGGTAAAAACGGTAATCTGAGCAATTCCGGTCGGGAACCTGTCTTTAGGAATATTGATCTGATAAGCTTTCTCTTCCAGTTTTTCATTACCGGTATAATAAATGGTTCCATAAGCTTGTCCGACAACAACCACTTCTTTTTTGGCATCTTGTAATGCTTTGGAAGCGATAATCATTCCCTGCAAGCGATCTTTAGTCTGATTTCGGATATTAAGCACAATGCCTTCGGCTTTGGCCACCGGTAAGGCAACGGTTTGTTCGACACCACCGCGATTTTTAAAGTGTGCTGTATATTTCTTGCCAGGCTCAGGAATAAGGGCAATTTTACCCATTCCTAAATGCCGGCTCTTAAAGTCTGTTACATTATTATTATCCTGGTCGGTAATAAATCCTTCCACATCAACACCCTTTCCATGAACATCAATTGCCTTAAAGGCTACAATATTTGGAATAGTTTCAACCAAATAACCTCCTTCAGGGAAGAATTGCAGATCTACATCCGATGAAAAATAAGGCAGGTAAAATGTTTTTACAAATGGAAGTCCATCGTAATTAATCGTGGTCACAATCCGCTTATGTGTATAGTTAGCATTATTAGAGTTTGTAACCGGAATTCTGATCTCCCCATTATCACTAGTTTCTGTTTTTCCTTTTGTACCCGATCTACCCACCATTATCACATCATAAGACACATTTTTACTTTTGATAGGCATTCCCTTCTCGTCAACAAATTTTATCACCGCCATTACCTCGTCATTCTTCGTTGCCTTATCATATTCGTAATCAACTGTGGTAAACACATTGGTAAGTCGCGCATTTCCTACTTTGAGCTCTTTTGTAAAGAAGTATTCTTCACCAAAGTTCCTCATCCAGCTAGTGTAGGCACGAAGCCGGTAAGTACCTTCAGCCAATGAATCTGTAAGCTTCACCGTTCCATTAAACTCACCGCGGTCCTTCTTTAGTAGTAATTGCTTCACTACGTGTTCCTCTCCGTTCAAAATATCCACATAAATGATCCTACTCAGTTCGGAGGGGGTGTTATCATTTGCATTAACCAGGTATGCCTTAAAAAACATATCATCGCCGGCCGCATAATAGGGCTTATCAAAATGAATGTATATTTTCTCCTGTGGAGTTTTCAGGTAAAGCTCCTCAAGATTTTTAGCAATTTTTTTGATCAACGGATCACCATCGCTTGGTACATGGAAAGCAATAGCTAAGATCGCTAAACCAGCTAGTGACAAAACAGAGAAGAGGGTCCTTTTCATAGTCAACGGGTTAGTAAAAAGTACGTATGAATTGACAAGAGCTATCAGGAATAGAGGAAAAAACCATGGTTATTCGAAACCATAAGTTAAATCACTTATTTCTTAATTAAAATTTACGAAAAATAAAGCAGGAAGGGAAATGTTGTAGTGTAAAAAAAACATTATAAAACTCTGTACAATAAAGTTTTACAAGTTTATCAAGAAAATAAAACGGCTTTTAGTGATTTAACACTAAAAGCTGTTTTTCCACATCATAGATTCTACCGGTTTAACGGTTCGATCTGTATATTTTGCATTTTGTTTTTTATTGTAAAAATTCTCCACATCACCTTCCACTACAAAATAAATCAACTGGCCAATTGGCATTCCGGCATATATACGAACCGGTTGTGCACATGATATTTCCAGCGTCCATGTATTACAGAAACCCACGTCGCCTTTTCCCGCCGTTGCATGAATGTCGATACCTAAACGGCCGGTGCTAGATTTACCTTCCAAAAAAGGTACATGAGCATGTGTTTCGGTATATTCCAGCGTTACACCCAGATATAGTGTATTAGGTTGCAACACAAATCCCTCTTCAGGTATCTCAAAGTGCTCAACTTCGTTATGTTTACGGGCATCCAGCTCACGATTCTTATAAGTTGCCAGGTATTTACCTAAATGAACATCATATGAATTTGTTCCTAAGTACTTGCGATCGTACGGTTCAATTACAATCGTTCCTTTTTCTATTTCTTCGAGAATGCGTTTGTCAGAAAGAATCATTTATGAGAGTTTTGTGGGCTAATATAGTTTTTTTTTATTATTTCGTACCGAGCGTTAAAACTGAACAATTAAACCAAGATACCAGTTATTAAAGGGAATAATTCATCTCAAATCTAACAGTAGATTAAGAATAATTTGAGTTAATTAAAGTGTATCTTTTTAACCTATAACTCGTAACCCGCAACTCGTAATACTAACAAACAATGCCAATAACACTCCATAAGATCCTTGATACCGACACCGAATTTGCTGTTTGGAAGATTGAAGAACCGGCCGAGCTGCTTTATTCAAAACTTAAGTTAGATGAAACGGAAAAGGCCGTTTATGAAAGTTTGGGCAAAGGAAAACGAGAATTGCATTGGTTAAGCAGTCGTGTATTATTACGTAATCTGATTAACACGCCCGATTTCATTAAAACCGGGTTAGATGAACACCACAAACCTTTTTTGGTAAATCTTCCTCATCACTTTTCATTAAGTCATTCATTTGATTATGCCGCTGTAATGATCAGCAAGAACAAAAAAGTGGGAATTGATATCGAATTGGTAAAAGACAAGATATTAAAAGTGGAGAAGAAGTTCTTGAGCGCTGAGGAACAAGAATTTATTGATCCAAACCAAAAAGTGAAACATCTATATGCATGTTGGGCTGCAAAAGAAGCTGTGTACAAACTCTATGGACGAAAGGGAGTGAGTCTGCAAGAAAATATCAGACTTAAACCCTTTAAATTTAATTCGCAAGGAGTAGTTCAAGCCAATATACTTTTCAACAACTGCGATGCTGATTTTGAAATACATTACCAGGAGTTTGAAGAATACATGCTGGCCTATGTAAGTTCAGATAAGGTTTGAGCTATTTAATGATCACTGCTCCTAATTCTGAGGCAATGGATTTTTCCACTTGTTTCAGTTGAACGTGCATCGTTTGAATTTCAATGATCTCGTCGTCCGTTTTGGCATCCTTAAGTTTTTCCTGATTTTCCTTTATCAAGCGCATTACTTTTCGCATTTTAATATGATAGATAGGACTCAGAATAGCTTGTTTTAATTTCGTCCGTTCGTCAGGAACCTCGATTTCGTGCATTTTCTCCCAATTCTCACTTAGTGCATGCGGCGAGCTTAACAACGTTGCGGCAAGGTCACGTATTTGATTATTGGGATGGTGAATAAAAAAGCGATCGTCGATTAATTCGCCTTCGCCAGATTTAAACTTTGCTTCTTCAAAAACTGTGGCAAACAATCGGTTTCCAAATTCAATATCATCTATGGCTTCAATCAAAAACTGAGCGATGGTTGTTTCCTCTTCCCAGATCTCGTTCCCATAGGTAATCAACATGCGAATTATTTCCTGCTCCTGCGGATCATCATTGTCGGCAGCGATTTCAGGTTCCGGTTCAATATCTATTAAACCATGCAATTCTGGCGGATAACCAAAGGAGGGATCATATGGAGGCAGCGTACTCTCTTTCTCCTTTTCCTTCTCTTTGTTTTTAGCTCCTTTAAGTTTCAGCTTATTTAATTCAGCCATTAAAATGGCCTCATCCATTTGCAATAATCGGCTGGTTTCGGAAACAAAGACTGACGCTTTTATGGTATCCGGAATTTTAGCAATACTCTCAATAATATCCCGGATAACTTCAGCCCGTTTCAACGGATCCTTCTGAGCATCTTGGAGTAAGATGGAAGTTTTAAAGAGAATAAAGTCCTGTTGCTTTTCCTTAACATATTCACGAAAAGCGGTTCCACCTACTGATTTCACAAAGGAGTCAGGGTCATGACCATCAGGAAAAAGAACGATCTTAACATTCAATCCTTCCTCAAGGATCATATCAATGCCTCTTAAGGAAGCTTTGATCCCTGCCGCATCTCCATCGAAAAGAATGGTTACATTTTTCGTAAAACGATTGATTAAACGGATCTGTTCAACCGTTAAGGATGTTCCAGAGGAGGCGACGGTGTTTTCAATACCCGATTGATGTAGGGAAATTACATCTGTATAACCTTCAGCAAGAAAACAGTTGCCTTCATCGCGGATCTTATTCTTAGCAAAATAAATCCCATAAAGTGTTTGACTTTTATGGTAGATCAGCGACTCTGGTGAGTTTACATATTTGGCAGTCTTGCTGTCTGTTTTTAAAACGCGCCCACCAAATCCAATAACTCGACCAGTTAAGCTATGGATGGGAAAAATCACACGACCTTTATAGCGGTCAAAGGTTTTTCCGTCCTCTTTTTTTATGGTTAGGCCCGTTGTTACCAGGTATTCCTCATTATAACCTGCTT
The DNA here is from genome assembly GCF_000242635.2 of Solitalea canadensis DSM 3403. Classification (NCBI taxonomy): domain Bacteria; kingdom Pseudomonadati; phylum Bacteroidota; class Sphingobacteriia; order Sphingobacteriales; family Sphingobacteriaceae; genus Solitalea; species Solitalea canadensis. Next base: position 4,667,225 of record NC_017770.1, on the reverse strand, counting down.
TTAATGCCGATTGAGTAAAGTCGTCCCATTTATCCAGACAATAACCCAATTGAAACTTTTGCAAAGTCTCTTCCCTGAATCCACGCTCCTTAAAATAGCTTTGTCCGATGTTGATGCCTTCTTCCCGTTCTAATAAATTTTGTGCAAAGAAATTACGGGCAAATTCATTAACGATAAAAAGACTTTCTCGTTCATCATTTTCCGGAGAATTCTCCTTCTTTTTGATTTCTTCAACCTCAATCTGGTACTTATCTGCCAGCCATTTTAGTGCTTCAGGATAACTGAATTTCTCCAATTCCATCAGGAACGTAACCGCACTTCCACCTTTTCCGGTACTAAAGTCTTTGAAGATCTGTTTTACGGGAGAAACAGTGAACGATGGTGTTTTTTCGTTGGCAAAAGGGCTTAAGCCAACGTAATTTGCCCCTCGTTTTTTAAGATGCACAAATTCGCCGATCACCTCAACAATGTCGACGGCGTCCATGATCCTATCTATCGTTTCTCTCGTTATCAATCCAGTATTTTTTGTAAGTAGTAAACATTAATTGCTCATGCAATCAATGCACAAAGGTGCTAAGTTTTTTGAAAAAGCTGGTAAAATCAAGGAAGAAGATTTACTTCTTTATCGTCATACTTCCCATCTGTGATAGGTATGGGGTTACTTCCGTCAGTATTAACAATTAATAACTGAGCCCGGTTCTTAAGGTAAGTCACTTGTTGGAATATTAACCCGTTTCTTCCCGGCAACCATTGCGGCATTAAATTAACAGCTTCGTTGAACACGACATTTTTAGGTTCTTCTGCGGCTATTGGCATCGTCCTGATTCCCCATTTTCCAACAATAATATTCCCAGGACGGGTAGCTGTTTCGAATACTAACATTTTGCTGTCTAACGACCAGGCTGGATCATGATCCCGAAACTCATCATACGTTAAGCGGGTTTCTTCTGAACCATCAGCCTTCATCACAAAAATCTCTAAATGACCAAGGCTGGTTCCAATATAATCTTCGGGCCAGGCAACATAGGCTATCCAATTGCCATCAGGTGAAAATGCAGGATCTGCAAAATAGCCCTTACGTTTAATTAATTGTTGAGGATTTTTCCCTTGATTATCCGTAACCATTATAGTTAACGGGCCATTCTTTTCGACAGCAACAGCCATAATGATTTTTTGGCCATCAGGCGACCAGTTTGCACCCGATTGTTCAACCCAACCATTATCGCCTTGTTTTATCAAAAGGGTTTGCTCTGAGCCATCAATATTCATTACCCACAAGGAGGCCTTTTCTGTTGTATTACTAAAACTTCCGGATGGAGATCTATAAAACAGCACCTTTTTGCCGTCAGGGGATATTCTGGCTCTCCAACTTTCTTGTTTTTTTTCTTTCGTAAGCTGCGTATAAACGCCATTCTCTTTCTTCCAAATTTCCTGTTTTCCACTCCGGGAAGATGTAAACAAGAAATTCAGCTTAGTGCGAGTATCAACCTCTCCCTGAGCAAAACTCAGTTTAGCACAAAAAGGCAACAGCAATAGAAATAAAACTAAGAAGACAAACTGTTTCATGCGTTTAATCAGTACTCAAAACTTAAAATACTGATTTACCTTGTATCAACAAAATACCTTTCCGAGAATATGGATTTTAACGGTAAAATGAGGGTTTTAGGATTGAAACTGATTTAACTTTTACCTTATTTCTTATAACCGTAATGTTTAACATTAAAGGCAGCTATTTCTTTCTTTTTGAAAGGAACATCCCAGTTTCCGTTATAACTTATATTGACCGGCAGCAGATCATCACCAAAATAATTCATCTCAATGTTCATTTTAACATCAAAACTGAAGGCAAAATTGTCATAACTCATATCAATGTAGCGACCCAGTATCTGAAAATTACGCTTATCGAAAATGGTTGTCAGTTCATTGATCATTACTTTACTGGTATTTTTATACTGAGGCTTTACGATGCATTTAAATCTGTAAACCGGAATATTTCCCATGTAGGTTCCACTAAAGAACTTATAGTCATAATATTCACGCATGTCGGGTTCAAAAATGGCTGTTTTTCCACTTACCAACGGCACACCCTTTACCGGTTTTCCCGGACTAAATATCAACGTTTTCAGTTTGTCTTTGTAACCTTCTTCACCTTTCTCCCCTTTTCCAACCTCACCACCGAACTCCGTACTTTTCATGTTTTCAAAAATATAGCTGAACATCTGTACTGTATAAAGCTCATACTTGCCGTTTCTCTTAAATACCTCGCCACTATCCACTTTGCTTAATACAACCTGTTTATATTTCGGTCCGCTTTGATCGTGATAAATCTTTTTATAGATATGAGCATTTCTGCGGGATTTCTTATCGAAGGTTATAACATCATTTTCAGCATAAAAACTGTAATTCTTTGTTTTTTTAAACCCTTGGTAAAAAACGCTGTCATTTAATATCTCATTAATGAAATCATCAACATTTAATCCATATTTTCCTGTAACAGTAATTGCAGAGTCTAGTTGAAAATTTAACAGTGTATCTGGATTCAATTCTTTAGTCGATCTTTTAGGCTTTCGTTCCTGGGCCAACAAAGAGCTTCCAATACTTAATAATATAATTACAAACGCTAATCTCTTCATGAAAAATTGTAAATGTGTCTTTAAAAAGCGAAGGCGAAGTTAAGGTTAATTAGTGGTTAACGGCTGATTGCAACTTCATTATCACAATCATTAGTCAATAACTCAGCCCATTTTAGGGGCACTGGCAATTTTTTATCGCTAAATTCAATATGCACTACCCTGCGTTGGTGATCAGTAGTTGTTCTGTTTGAAGCATGCAATAATAACGGCCGCATAATCATTATACCACCTTTTTGCACATTACAAAATACTTCTTTCTCTACCGTCCAATCTATTGTTTCAGGGCGGTAAATACCTTTTGCGTGTGAACCAGGAACAACTTTTAATGCACCGTTTCCTTCATCGGTGTCGTCCAGATGTATTCGAAAGGTAAAAATATTTTCCAAAATTGACAATGGAGGCTGAACAGCAAACTGATTTTGCTTAACCGTCCAGGGGCCAAAACCTTCAACTTCCACTTTATGCTCAACAGATATGGTTAAGTCCTGATGATAAGCTACAAACCAATTAGATTGCTTCGGTTTATCGAAATAAATAGATTTTACAGGGAAATACTCCGGACCAAATAATTCTTTAATCAGCATCCTAAGTTTCTCCGATAAGATTGTACCCGCTACATCGGGCACTTCTTTTAGAAACTGCCTGATGGCAAAAAGATCATCCGATTTTCTGAACGTATCTTTAGCGGTATCTGCCCAGGTAATTAGGTGAAGAATAACACTAACTTCCTCTGGCGTAAATACATCATTAATAATGGTAAAGCCATTTTCAGCAATTTCTCTTTTAGACCGCGCTAAGTTCATATCGATTTTATTATTAGTTCAAAAATATCTGTTGTTATTTAAATAACAACATGGAGCAAAAACCTAAGGCATACCCGTTGTTTAATCGCTTAATTTATACTAACTTAATATTGAAAACCGCTTCGTTTTCATAATTCAGACTAATAATTTATTCTCGACACTAACTATATACTATGTACCAATAACTACCAAAGAATCATACGCTCATGAAAAAAACGCTCTTACTACTCTCTTTTATTCTTATTTGCATTTCTGCCAGAGCACAATACACTACTGTTCCTCCTAAAAAAAGTGAACGCGAAAAATACCTCGACAGTTTAAAAAATGTAAAGTATCCCTTTGTATTTCCGGCCTTAGGGGCAAAAGCTCAGAAAAAGGGATTTGATATAATTCTTCCTCATGGAGTAATGCTTAACTCTATTTATACCAAACAAGATATTGAACTCTCCGACCTTTCTGTGGGGTTTAATACCACAGACTTGACAAATATTGATTCAATTGTGGTTTTTGACCATGTAACGGGTGAAGGCATTGTAACCAATTTCAGATTTGACACTTATATTTTCCCGTTTTTGAATGTTTATTTCCTCGCAGGTACCATGAACGGAAATACCAGCGTAGCCCTTGCTGAGCCAATTCAATATTCTACTACAACCAGCAATCCGGGCCAATATTATGGTTTCGGGTTGATGCTGGCCGGTGGCATTGGGAAATACTGGATAACTTCAGATATCAACTTTGCATGGACAGATCTTGACCTATTGGATCATCCTGTAAAAACCCGCGTAGCAGGTATAAGATTTGGTCGCACCTTTAATTTTAATAAACATCCACAGCAAAACATCGCATTTTGGGTAGCTACGCAAAATCAAAAAATATTCAATGAAACCGATGGTCAGATATCCTTTTCAGAATTAGGACTAACGGGAAGCAAATTTGAAGAATTTAGCACACAATTAGATACCTGGTATAATAATTTGTCACCCGCGCAACAAAAGCTCTACGAAAATATGTATACCAAATTAAGCGAAGGATTTGATAATGCTGCAAACAATATTGAAAACGGATATGTTCGCTATCACTTTAGCAAAAGCCTTGCTACTCCATGGCATGTTTCATTAGGGGCTCAATGGCAATTAAATAAGCGTTGGCAGTTTAGAGGTGAAGCTGGTGGTGCTTATAGAAAACAACAATTCATGCTTTCTGTTGGCTATCGATTTGGTATAAAAGGCCGAAATATAGCCTCAGGAAAAAATGAGATCCCTAAATAATGCTGATGAAATTTCTTGCGATCGCTATTTTCTTTCTGCTGTTTGTTACTCAGGTAGTTTTAGCGCAAGACGAAATTCCCCCCAGTGAAGAGGTATGGCCTGAGTTGAATGCTTTTTATTCCTTTAATTCAAAATACCGCTTATTTACGATGATATCTGGTACTAAGGTTGAAAAATCTTATTACTCTGATGGGGCATTTGGTATCCACCTCGATTATTTTAAACCTTATCAAGCTAAAAGAGCACTCGGTAAATACGACAGTTTAAAAAATCGTTTATTGCGTGTTCGAGTGGGTTATATGTATGGGACTACACCACCCAGTGCCGAAGATCCTTTTAAGGAGCACACCCTGCTAACTGAAACCATCCATGCTTTTCCATTGTCTTACCAATTACTGATTACGGCCAAGAACCGAATCGACTGGCGTATCAGAGACGGCGAATTTTTGCCACGTTACCGGCCTCGCTTAACAATAGAGCGCGACTGCAAAACCCACTACCTAACATTTAATGCCTACCTATATGGCGAATATTTCTTGAATTTCGGGAAACCCAACATTAATAGATGGAGACTCTGCGGAGGAGCCGAGATCAGGGTTAGCCGGAACCTAAATTTTGAATGGTATTACTTATATCAGTTTAAAAACTCACCTGATGTTGGAAAAGTAAACGCCATTGGACTTGTACTAAAAGCTTACTTCCATGCTGTAAATAAAAAGAACAAGTGATGTAATTATTTACAATTATGGGCCAGAAAACTTATTTTCATACTAGTGATAACATTTGAGCCATTATATTTACTAACACAGGAAGCTGTTTCCACACAAGAGGTATGGCCCGAAGCTAAGCTATTTTACAGCTTTAATCCCCATTTCAGGTTGCATGCACAATCAGCAACACGGCTTAACAGGAGTTATTATACCGAAGGAAAAGCAGGGTTACTTACAAAATTTTAAGGGTAAGTTACAAAAGCTGATTCATTAAGGGAACGAACACTAAGAATCAGATTTGGCTATTTGTTCGGAGTAAATACTCCCAATTCAACTGATACTTTTAGAGAGCACACTATTGTAACTCAAGGTGATTACTATTTTCCATTAAAGTGGAGAATAGAAACAGAAATCAGAAACAGTTTCGATTGGTCGATAAATAATGGAGACGTTGAACCACGCTATCGACCACGGGTAAGGTTCAGCAAAGATTTCCATACGGAATACCTCACTTTTTCTTCTTACTTATATAGAGAATATTTCCTTGATTTTGCAGATGCTGATCATAACCGTTGGAGACCGACTTTGAAGTTTACTACCTCTTCCAATTTGCTAACCAGCCCAGTATTGGCGAACTCAGCGCTATTGGTTTAACATTCCGGATTTACCTATCATCCAAACATAAAGGTGAAAACCGGAAAGATTAATTAGAGTGTGTAGGCATACAAATAAAAACCATCAGATTCGCTTTGACGTTCAAAACCAATTTTCTCGTATAATTGTTGCGCATTGTAATTATCAACTGCGGTTTCCAATGTAAGTACCTTTGCATGGTGTTGTCGGGCAAATGCGATTGCCGCATGTATTAAAGATCGCCCTACACCACCTTTACGGTTAAATTCATCCACATACAAATCATTCAGAATATAATTACGTATAGTCCGTACAGATGAAAAGCTTGGATAAAGTTGCGTAAAACCTACAGGATCATCACCGTCAAAAGCAACAAAAATGACCGACTCATTATTTTCCATCCGTTCTTTTATAAACCGGTCGGCGCGATCAATATCGGATGGCTGTTCGTAAAACACCCTATACTTATTAAAAAGGGGAACTACTATTTTATATTCAGCACTTTCAATTCTTCTGATAACCATAGGGATTTTTTCAATGCATAAATGAATTGTCAAGTATAATCTTTTTTGCCTAAACAAGGTTCACAATTATTGGCCCCCAGATAGCCAACAATACATTCCCGATTGCATAGGTAACTGTAAAACCCAAAACCGGAGTCGTGCTTTCCGCTTCATCCGAAATTGCTGAAAGTGCGGCTGCCACCGTTTGACTTCCACATAGGCCTCCCAATAAAATCACTGGATTAAGCTTCAGAAATTTATGTCCAACGAAAAGCCCGACCATTTGAGGTACAAGCGCGACAAGAATTCCTAAAATAATTAACACAGGGCCCGATTTATGCAAAGCATCAATTGCATCAGGACCGGCAGACAATCCGACCACGGCAGCAAAAGCACTTAGTCCAAACTCTGCCAGTACCCACTGTGCGGCTCCCGGTAAGCTACCAAAAACCGGATATTTAGATCGTAGCCAACCAAAAAACAATCCGGAAACCAAACATCCTCCACCAACACCTAATGTAATTGGCACACCACCTACGTCAACAGATAATAACCCAACTAAAATTCCAGCTACAATACCCGCAGTAAGCATTACCAAATCACTTTTTTCGCTGGATTTTTCCACATACCCTACTCGTTCGGAAATTCTGTCAACCTGTTCTTCATCACCCATCAACTGAATTACATCACCACGACGCAATTGAGTATATGGAAACATGGGCAAATCATTATCCTGACGTTTTATGCTTACCAGAAAAACCCCACGTAACTCATGCGGATCAGCACCTTCAGCAATCTCCTTAATACTTCTATTATGGTATTTATTATTAGTCAGAACTACCTTAACTATCTTTCCGGTAAATCTTAAAGCTTCCGGATGGTTGATTTCGGGCCCAATGATATGTTCTGCATTCATAATAGTGGTGTAATTTCCCATCAAAGCAACAATATCGCCTTTAACAACAGGGGTACTACGATCCGCATCAATAATTTTCCCTTCATGAACAATTCTAAATACAGAAGTCCGGTCGCCTAATAATTGCTCAATATCACCAGTGGTCTTTACACTATCCGGAATAAAAACGAGTTTATACGCCCTGGCAATAACCGGGGAATAGGGATTAATACTTCCGGATATTTCTTTTCCCTGATCACCTGACAATGATTCCTCCAACTCCTTAGCAGCCTGTTTTAAATTAACTTTTAGCAACAATGGAGCAATATTTCGCAGAAAGATGATCACTGTTATGGTTCCTAACACATAGGTTATGGCGAAAGCCACCGCCATGTTTGAACTCAGATTTTGAGTTTCATCCGCACTTAGCCCTAAACGATTAATGGCATCTGAGGCGGTACCCATCGTTGCAGATTCAGTTAATGCGCCGGCGGCCAGACCTGCAGCCAAGCCTTTATTGAGGTGCAGTGCATGTCCAATACCAATGACCAGAATTAACCCGGTAACGCAGACCACTACCGCAAGTATCAGCAACTTAACCGTTCCTCGATTTAGACTTCCGAAAAACTCAGGGCCACTCTTAAACCCTATTGAATAAACAAATAAGGCAAAACATGCTGCCTTAAAAACAGGAGAAAGAGTTACTCCAAGCTGCCCGATCAGTAAGGCAAAAATTAACGTACTGGCAACCGCACCCAGACTAAAACTGCCAATCTTAATACGCCCGACTGCATGGCCCAACGCCAACGAAAAAAATACCGCAAACTCAGGAGCTTGTTTAATAATGTGCTGTAATGTTTCCATAAAAAGTTCGAATAATTTATAGGCGATGATAGGTACCGGATGAATGAGCGTAAAGAGTAGAGCCTATGCTGACTTTAATTTAAGGTAAAATTTGCAAATGTTAATGCGATTGAAGTTAATTTTTCCGTGCTAAAAATCTATTCATTCAATTTTCAATAAAGAGTGCTATTCTTTTTTCTTTTCTGTTAATTTTTAATAGATAATTGTTAAATTCAATAACATACAATCTCTTAACTTTTATTTAAATGCTATTATCACGCTCTCTTATCCTTACTTTTCTTTGCGGTTGCCTGTTTGGCTGTCATTCGCAGCATTCCTTACCACCCATTTCAAAAGAACCTACCAATCTTTACACTCCCGGACGTTTTGTCTGGCACGATCTGGTAACTCCCGATGTTGCAAAGGCTAAACAATTTTATGGCGCTGTTTTTGGCTGGACTTTCGAAACTTCTGGATCAGGAGATACAGAATATACCCTTATTAAAAGATCCGGAAATACAATCGGAGGAATCTTTCCTATACCTAAAGACGTAAAGGTCACATCTGGAGAATGGGTTGCATCAATGTCGGTTTCCGATGTTGCAAAAGCAGTTAACCTAACAACTTCAAATGGTGGCAAAGTTTTAAGAGGTGTAAAAGATATTGATGGGAGAGGAAAAATGGCGTTGGTCGCAGATCCACAAGGTGGTATATTAGCCTATATGCGCGCCACGGGAGGCGATCCACTTATCAAATCTCCCGAAATTAATGACTGGTTGGGAATGGAGCTCTGGACCAATAACCCTGAAGCATCCAAAAGTTTCTATAAACAAGTGATTGGCTATGAGGCCGAAGAAATAAAGGATTCGTCTGTTCCTTTCACGGCCTTTAAAAAAGACGGAATGATCTACGCTGCTTTATTAAAGAACCCCAGTAAAGATGTTCGTACCCATTGGATGCCCTATATTAGGGTAGAAAACGTTTCTGCAATGGTAGATAAAGCCAAAGCTGCCGGGGCAACTATTATGCTTACACCTTCTCCAACCATTCGAAACAGTACGGTGGCTATTATACTTGATCCCTCACGGGCACCAATCGTTTTACAAGAATTTACACCTTTAAACTAAAATCGCTTTCCAAATGAAAAAATCAGCATTCTTAAAAATAGTGGTAATTGGATTTGTTATCTTTTTTTTAACCGCCTGTTCAGGAATGTCAGTAGGGGTTGGTTACGGTGTCAACTTTGCTGGCGGTCCTTACGGACCAATGGTTACGCCGTCCATCAATGTAGGAATGTACGGAGGGCATGTTTGGTAATCGAGTGGCGTTATTATTTTATTATGAAAAACAGGTTTCAAAACAGTCAACTTATTCATAATTTAACGCTTATAAAAAATGCTCCCTACATGTATCACAAAAACTATTTACTTCTGTTTTCAGCAGTTCCCGCAGTCCTCTTTTTCGTTTCATGCAATAAGGCGAAGAGTTCTCAAACCTCCCAATTATTTGTCAATGGAAAAGTTGATGGCATAGTTTCCTGTACCTCCAACGGACTCTTTCCTGTGGATAGTGCTTTATATATGGAAGGTGGTGGAAAAGAATTTTATGAATCAAAGGTAAATACAGTAAAACCTAAAGGGCCTACTCCTAAAGGAATGGTTTTCATTCCTGGAGGCGAGTTCAGCATGGGAGGGGTTAACCCTGTCGGGATGGAAAACGGCGGCCAACAAAATATGAATGATGCCAGGCCTATCCATCGTGTCTATGTGGATGGTTTTTACATGGATGAAACCGAAGTGACTAATGCCGAATTTACAGCTTTTGTAAAAGCAACCGGCTACATTACCATTGCCGAACGAAAACCAACAAGAGAAGAATTTCCAGGCGCGCCTGAAGAAAATCTTGTTGCCGGATCAGTTGTATTTACACCGCCGGATCATGATGTTTCACTGAACGACCACTATCAATGGTGGCAATATGTAAAAGGTGCTGATTGGAAACATCCGCTCGGTCCACAAAGTAACATCCAGGGGAAAGACAATTATCCGGTTGTACATATTGCATGGGAAGATGCACAGGCCTATGCAAAATGGGCGGGTAAACGCTTGCCAACAGAAGCAGAGTGGGAATTCGCAGCACGTGGAGGCGACTTTGGAAAGATGTATGCATGGGGAAATCAGTTTAAACCGGACGGAAAATGGATGGCCAATATTTTCCAGGGCAAATTTCCCGTAAGTGACGAAGGAAAAGATGGCTTTGTGGGTATCGCTCCCATTAAACAATTTTCTGCCAGCACTTACGGACTATATGATATTGCCGGAAATGTTTGGGAATGGTGTGAAGATTGGTATCGCCCCGATTATTATGAAGAACTTGCCCATAGAGATGTTGCTCGCAACCCACAAGGTCCTGATTCAGCATTTGACCCGATGGAACCCAACGAAAAGAAAAAAGTACAACGTGGAGGCTCATTTCTTTGTACCGATCAATACTGCACCCGTTATATGGTCGGAACAAGAGGGAAAGGAGAATTTCGCTCTGCCTCAAACCATGTGGGCTTACGGTGTGTTAAAGACCTCAAGTAAATCATCTAATAAATCGCTAAAAATATGATTCAAGTAAAAGGGTACGCAGCTGCCCAAGCGAAAGCTCCTTTAGCTCCGTTTAATTTCCAGCGTCGTGAAGCGGGTCCGCACGATGTGATAATCGAAATTCAATACTGTGGTGTTTGCCATTCTGATATTCACCAGGTTCGTGATGAATGGGGAGGATCTATCTTTCCAATGGTTCCCGGGCATGAAATCGTCGGAAAAGTTATTAAAGTTGGAGAGCATGTTAAGAACTTCAAAGCAGGAGATCTTGCCGGCGTTGGCTGTCTGGTCGACTCATGCAGGACATGCACTAGCTGTGTCCAAGGATTAGAACAATATTGTGAGGTACATTGGGTTGGCACGTATAACAGTGTTGAAATGGATATGAAAACACCAACCTATGGTGGCTATTCAAATCAAATTGTTGTCGACGAAGGTTTTGTATTACGCATCTCCGAAAAGTTAGACCTTAAACGTGTTGCTCCTTTATTATGTGCCGGAATTACAACGTATTCTCCATTACGTCAATGGAAAGTGCGCAAAGGTGAAAGAGTGGGGGTTGTCGGACTTGGAGGATTAGGACATATGGCAGTTAAACTGGCTGCTTCTATGGGAGCCGAAGTCACCGTATTAAGCACTTCTCCTTCTAAAGAAAAAGACGCGAAAGACTTGGGAGCTCATAAATTTGTGGTTACCAAAGACGAAGATTCATTAGCCTCCGTTAATAATTATTTTGATCTGATTATTAACACTGTTTCGGCACCTACCGATCTGAATGTTTATCTGAACTTATTGCGTTTAGATGGAACTATGGTTTTATTGGGGGTTCCTCCTGAAGCTCCGCAAATAGCGGCATTTAACCTTATTGCAAAACGTCGCCGACTTGCCGGTTCATTAATCGGAGGCATTCCGGAAACACAAGAAATGCTGGATTACTGTGCGGAGCATAACATTATGTCTGATGTAGAAGTTATCGCTATGAAAGATATTAACGAAGCTTACGAACGAATGCTCAAAGGGGATGTTCATTATCGCTTTGTTATTGACATGGCAACTCTTTAAGCAGTATTTAATATTCTGAAAAGCACCCTTAAATATACTCAAGGGTGCTTTTTCTATTATTAACCAATTCAATCAACAAAAACTTACATTTTAATGACAGGTTTTATTTGCAATTAAATTGTGCACAATTTAATTTTGCATCATCAAATTAAAACTATGGACTTTCTGAAGTTAGAAAACCAGCTTTGTTTTCCACTATATGCGTTATCACGAAAAGTAACAGCACACTATAAACCATTATTAGATGAACTGGATTTAACTTACCCGCAGTACCTGGTCATGCTTTTGTTATGGGAACATCAAACATTATCTGTTAAAGAATTAGGGGATCACCTGATGCTCGACTCCGGAACGCTGACTCCTCTTTTAAAAAGATTAGAACAAAAGAAAATTGTGTCAAGAAAAAGAAGTGCTGAAGATGAACGAATCGTACTTATTTCGTTAACTCCGGATGGAAAAAAATTGCAAGAAAAAGCCGTCGAGGTTCCGAATAAACTCCAATGCAGCCTCAGTCTTTCTGATGAAGATATAGTGGTTACACGTTCGCAAATAATCAAACTCTTAAATAAACTAAAAGACGTATAAATTATGGGCTCTCTTAAAGTATTAATGATCACAACCTCCCATAGCGAATTGGGAAATACTGGCCACCAAACAGGTGTTTGGCTGGAAGAACTTGCTGCTCCTTATTACATCTTTAAGGATGCAGGAGCTGAAATAACTATCGCTTCTCCAAAAGGTGGGCAGGTACCTCTTGATCCAAAGAGCGAAGATGCTTCTTCAGAAACAGAAATGTCAAAAAGATTCAGCAATGATCGTGAGGCTTTGTTACAACTTGCCAAGTCTGTCAAGATTGAAGATGTAAAAGCGAAAGATTTTGATGCTGCATTTTTACCGGGCGGACATGGGCCAATGTGGGACCTTTCAGACAACTATGAATTAAGGTTATTACTGGAGGATTTTTATAACGCTCAAAAACCAATCGGCTCTGTTTGTCATGGAGTAGCCGGTTTGATTCCTCTCAGGGATAAAGATGGCCATGCAATTGTAAAGGGTAAAAACCTTACCAGCTTCAGCAATACAGAAGAAGAGCTGGTTGGCCTTACCAAAGTAGTTCCATTTTTACTTGAAACTGAGTTGAAAAACCTGGGAGCCAATTATTCAAAAAAGGAAGATTTCGCCCCTTTCATGATCAAAGATGGATTATTAATTACAGGTCAAAACCCTGCATCCTCAGAAATTACCGCTAAAGAATTATTAAACACAATCAACAAATAAATTTAAACATGATTAAGCCTTTATATACAGCAACAGCCTTTGCAACCGGCGGAAGAAATGGTAAAGTAACCTCATCAGACAATGTGCTCGACCTTGAGGTAAGAACTCCGAAAGAATTAGGTGGTTCGGGAGGAGAGTACACCAACCCTGAACAATTATTTGCTGCAGGCTATGCGGCTTGTTTTGATAGTGCATTAAGTCTTGTTATACGAATGGCGAAAGTAGAAATAGCCGGCCCAACCAACGTTACTGCACATGTGAGCATTGGTAAAAATGAAGCAGAAGGATATGGCCTAGGCGTAATTCTACACGTAAATGTTCCAGGGGTAAGTGAAGAGCTTGCAAAAAATCTCGTAGAAAAGGCGCACCAGGTTTGCCCTTATTCAAATGCTACCCGAGGAAATATCACAGTTGAATTAAACGTTTCAAACAATTAATCTTAATTATGAACGCTCGACAAATCGTTTTGGCAGCTCGCCCCAAAGGAATGCCAACCGTAGAGACATTCCGAACCGAAGAAATAACACTCCCTGACTTACAGAACGAAGAGGTTTTATTAAAAGGCCTTTATTATTCTGTTGACCCTTATATGAGGGGAAGAATGAGTGCAGCAAAATCATACGCTGCACCATACGAAGTCGACCAACCAATACATGGAGGGATAGTAGCGGAAGTAGTACAAAGTACCTCTCCGGAATTTGCCAAAGGAGATGTTGTTTTAGGTTACCTACCGTGGTCAACAACCATAATTGCCAAGGCTAAAGATTTAAAAAAAATAGATACCAACTTAGCTCCTGCAAGTTACTACCTGGGTATTCTGGGGATGCCTGGATTAACTGCTTTTTTCGGATTGATGGACATAGGTAAACCGAAGGCTGGAGAAACAGTGGTGGTTTCAGGAGCAGCCGGAGCTGTAGGAATTTTGGTCGGACAGATCGCCAAAATACAGGGTTGCCGTGTAGTAGGCATTGCAGGCGGACCGGAAAAGACGAATATGCTCTTAAATGAGTTCGGTTTTGATGCAGTTGTTGATTACAAAGCAACAACTGATCTAAGCGCAGCAATTGCGCATGCTACTCCCAATGGAGTCGATATTTACTTCGATAATGTGGGCGGAGAAATTTCTGACGCGGTTATTCAACAGCTGAACTTTCATGCAAGAATTCCTCTTTGCGGTCAAATTGCGCTGTATAACAATACTGAGGTAGCTCTTGGTCCTCGTATTCAACCTTTTTTACTAACCCGTAGTGTGCTGATGCAAGGATTTATTGTTGGTAATTATGCAAGTCGCTTTAAAGAAGGGATAGTACAATTAGCGGAATGGGTGAAGACGGGAAAACTAAAGTATACCGAGACAATCGTAGAAGGATTTGATCAATTACCAGCAGCATTGTTGGGCTTATTTTCAGGCAACAATACCGGCAAAATGATTGTTAAAGCGTGATCTTAATCATTAAGTATTTATTAATTTTGAGCACTTCAATTATTATTTACTTATGAGTATAGAATCGCCATCTTCCATGTTAGTTATCTGGACTACCTTACACGCCGCTTTTTGGCTTTTTGTAATCGTATTCGTGCTTAGGAAGGTCTTCAAGCATTATAATTCAAAAAAATCAGCATCCAACTAAACAGAAGGAAAGGAAGAGCGTAACTATATGCTCTTCCATTTTTTGTTATCCGGCCCAGCCTTCCCGATCCAGGCTTCTGAAATTAATTGCTTCGGCCAGGTGCTCCACTTCAATGTTTTCTGTATCTGAAAGATCTGCAATTGTACGGGCTACTTTTAAAATACGATCATAAGCACGCGCCGATAAACCTAAACGCTCCATCGCTGTTTTTAATAGCTGTAGACCTTCTTCATTGATCTTACAAAGATCCCTTACCATCTTTGAGCTCATCTGGGCATTACAATACACCTCTTTTTTGTCTTCATAACGCCTTTGCTGTAAGTCGCGCGCCACAATTACACGATTACGAATCACTTCACTTTTCTCGGATAAACGCTCAGCCGAAAGCTCATGGAATGCAACCGGAGTTACCTCTACATGAATATCAATACGATCGAGTAAGGGTCCTGATATTTTACTCAGGTATTTCTGCACCACTCCCGGTGCACAAACGCATTCTTTTTCCGGATGATTATAAAAACCACAAGGACAAGGATTCATAGACGCTACCAGCATAAAACTGGCCGGATACTCCACGGAAATTCTAGCACGAGAGATAGTTACTCGACGCTCTTCCAGCGGCTGTCGCATTACCTCCAACACCGTTCGCTTAAACTCCGGCAGTTCATCCAGAAACAAAACACCATTATGAGCCAGAGAAATTTCACCCGGCTGAGGATTTCCGCCTCCTCCAACCAATGCTACATCAGAAACAGTATGATGAGGAGATCGGAAAGGACGAATTGTCAACAAGGCATCACTAGCAGAAAGCTTTCCGGCCACAGAATGAATTTTGGTTGTTTCTAACGCTTCATGAAGATTTAAAGGAGGAAGAATCGTAGGCAATCGTTTAGCCAGCATTGTTTTCCCTGCCCCCGGTGGACCAATCAGAATCAGGTTATGACCACCAGCTGCAGCAATTTCCAAGGCTCGCTTTATATTTTCCTGCCCTTTAACATCGGCAAAGTCAAACTCATAGTTATTGATGTTTTTATAAAATTCTTCGCGCGTATTGACTTTTACAGGTTCTAGCGTCGAATTTCCATTTAAAAGTTCGACCACCTCTTTTATTGATTCTACACCATAAACATCCAAATCACTTACAATCGCAGCCTCTCGTGCATTTTGTTTGGGAAGTATAATCCCCTTAAAGCCTTCTTCCCGAGCCTGAATAGCGATGGGTAACGCTCCTCTTATTGGTTGTAATCCTCCATCCAATGACAATTCACCCATAATAATGTAACGACCCACATTTTCTACGTCAACAATCTGTCCCGAAGCTGCTAAAATTCCGGCAGCAATAGTGAGATCATAAGCGGATCCTTCCTTTTTAATATCTGCCGGAGCCATGTTTACCACGATTTTCATGCGTGGCAGGTGAAAGTCTGTATTCTTTAAAGCCGCTTCGATACGCTGATAGCTTTCCTTTACTGCATTATCAGGTAGACCGACGATGAAATATTTAGTACCGGCAGTAACGTTTACTTCAACAGTAATGGTTATGGCCTGAACACCGTACACGGCGCTGCCAAATGTTTTTACAAGCATAGCTGTTTAAATTCCTTAAATGTCTAACAACGGTTAACCCAAATGAATTATACTGTTTTTCGGAAGGGTTTGTTAGGAGATGGAAGGAGAAATTCTTACTACTATTTTTCTTAGTGAGCTATGAAATCGTTATAATGATTCCTGAAGAAATTACCTTTAAGCCTTTTAGATAGGAATTAACTAACAAGTAGTATTTATATATTCGGAAATTCATTTCACTTGGTTAAACATACTTCTCATTAGATCCCCTCACTACCCATTAAAGCGCGAATACTCCATAGTTTGAGCCTTCTACAATACATACTTTTTTTTCATAACAACCTTTATATCAATTAGTCGTTAAATAAAAATGAGAGAGTAAGGATCTGAATTGCTTTATGGCGATTGGATCTTTAGAAGTAAGTTCCCGGTCGTTCTATAAATGATCGGGAATTTTTCGTCACAATTAGTTGAGGTTTTATAGTAAAGGTTTTTAAATGTTAACCAACCAAAGTCGTCGGTTATAAAATGAATACTCCATCGGAGTAAAAAGTCGGTAATTCAGCGATTATAAAACAGCTTTTGCGCCGTCAGGTGCAAAACTTCCAGCAATTGTTTAGCCCTTAACAGGGCTATAGACATAAGGGGAACAAGATATTTTTACCGATCTATTGTCCCTATCGGGACATCTTATTGAACTGGCAACTATTTTCAACCATCGATTTCCCAGCCTAACACATTGCTACTATCTATAATGCGGGAGTTGCCGATCTATTGTCCAAATAGGAACATCTGATTTACACGCACCTTGAAGGTAATTAATACCTAATTTCAACCCATCTATTTCCAACTTAACACATTACTACTATCTTTAGGCTGATGCCGGAAAAACTAATTATTTCATCTCATACAGGACGTACTGTTTTACGAAACAATGAAGAGTTTCTTGTTTTCGCGGGAACTGCCTATTTAGGCATTCCTCAGAACGAAGTTTTCAGGAAGTTACTAATGGAAGGGTTCGAACGTTTTGGAACCAATTATGGGAGCTCCAGAAACGGGAATGTGGTTTTCGACATTTATGAAGAAGCAGAAGCTAAGCTTGCAGAAATGGTCGGTAGCGACTCAGCCTTAACTGTTTCTTCGGGTATGCTGGCCGGACAACTGGTATTACGACAGTTTGAAGATCATGCACATTTATTCATTTCTCCCGGAATACATCCGGCTTTAAGGCCATTAAATTACCAATCGCGGATTCAGACCTATGAACACTGGACCGATCATGTGTTAAAAGAGTTAAAATCGCACAAGTTTCCGGAAGCTGTTATTTTTCTTAACACTATTGATATTCTGCAAGCCAAACGCTATGATTTAAGTTGGTTGCAAAACTTGCCTAACGACCTACGACTAATTATAGTAATTGATGATTCACATGGATTCGGATTAATAGGAGAACAAGGGGCAGGTCATTGGCCGCAACTTCCAAAATCACCTACCATCGAGCGGATCATGGTTTCATCGATGGGAAAAGCACTTGGATTACCGGGCGGCATTATAGCCGGCAGTGAGAATCGGGTCAATAAAATTAAATCTGATGGGGTGTTTGTTGGAGGCTCTCCGCTTGTACCTGCTTATTTACATGCATTTGTAAATGCGCAATCGATCTATGAAGACGAGAGGCAAAAATTAAGAACGATAAGGACTCATTTTGCTATCCTGATTGATTCATTGAAGAAAACAATCACTTCTGAAGGACTTCCGGTTTTTAACATTAACAACAACGGGATCACAGAAAAACTGCTTCATCATCATATCCTGTTGTCGTCATTTCCTTACCCAACTCCTCAAAGTGAACCGGTAACTCGTGTTGTATTAAACAGTACACACACTAAAGAAGATGTAGAGCAGTTGGCAAATGCATTACTGACTTACTTGTAACCGATAAAGTTCTTCAAAACTGATGTCGGTAAGGTCATAGTCTTTCCAATTATTGAAATCATAATGCCACCACTCTTCTTTATAAACGGTAAAACCATTTTTAGACATTACTGATTTTAGCAATTCCCTATTGGCTATTTCCTTTTTAGAAGCATTGGGAGAATCAGCATAGGCTTTTGTGGTGAAGTCATCAAAGCCCGTTGGCATTTTGAGTTCTTTACCATTTTTTAAATTGATGATAGTAAGATCGATTGCACAACCTCTGTTATGACGCGAACCTTTCCAAGGTGCAGCAACGAAAACTGAATCTTTTTGCTTTTCATAAAAGGCGACAGTTACAGTATAAGGTCGATAACCATCAAATATTTTCAAACCCAAACCTTTTTCATTTAACTCCTTTTGCACTTTTTGTAATGCTCTAACAACAGGTAAACGGGTAAACGCGGCGGCAGAAGCATACATTTGCTCGCCCATGAAATTTTTTGTTGTTGCATAACGTATATCGAGGGCAACATTGGGAATATATTTATTGATCTCTACCAACGTTTTATTCGAATCCAGTTTTACTTGTCCTTTATAGCTTTCAACATCCGAAACTATCTTCAGTCCATATTTATTCGGCTTAGCCATCTGGCTAAATGCATGGAAAGACAAGAAGCTGAGTGCAAGAAAAAAGGTGTAGTGTCTTTTATTCATTCGAAGAAGATTAAACCTGTGCGGCAACCAATAAATCAAGATCCTTATAAGGAATATTAAACTGATCGCCCAGGTATTTATTTGTTAAATGTCCTTGGTAAACATAAACACCGTGTCTAACGCCCGTTTTATTCCACAGCATATTTTTTATCCCTCCATGATCACCAATATCTAACAAAATAGGTGTAAAAATATTGGTAAGTGCATAAGAGGCTGTTCGGGCTACCCGGGAAGCAATATTTGGAACACAATAATGAATTACGTTGTTTTTCATAAAAACCGGGGTGTCATGATTTGTAACCTTTGAGGTTTCAAAACATCCGCCCTGATCAATACTTACATCAATAATCACTGAGTCTGCAGGCATTTGGGCCACCATTTCTTCGCTTACCACACATGGAACCTGACCGTTCTTTGCGCGAATGGCACCAATAGCCACATCACAGGTTTTTAATGCTTTTAGCAGTACTTTGGGTTGAATAACAGAAGTGAAAATGCGTTGACTTAGTGCACCTTGCAAACGGCGTAAGCGATATAAGGAGTCATCAAAAACTTTAACTTCACAACCTAGAGCCAAAGCTGCACGAGCTGCAAATTCGGCAACTGTTCCTGCGCCGAGAATAACGACCTCTGTAGAAGGTATCCCTGTCACGCCTCCAAACATCATTCCCTTTCCATGCTTGCTATTGCTCAAATATTCAGCGGCTATTAAAATAGCGGTATTCCCTACAATTTCACTCATTGAACGCACCACCATAAAACTGCCATCGTCATCCTTCAGGTATTCATAGCCTAATGCATTAATTTTCTTATGCATTAATGCTTTGATGGCATCTTCTTTTAAATTAGCAAGATTAAGGGCTGAAATGAGAGTTTGTCCGGGTTTCATGAGCTCTATCTCAGACATTGATGGAGGAGCCACCTTCATGATGATATCCGACTGATACAACTCTTTACGATCGTAAATGATTTTTGCGCCAGCCTCACTGTATTTCTTGTCAGAAAAACGGGCACCTTCGCCAGCTCCGGCTTCAACATGCACATCATGACCATTGTTTACTAATACTTCAACGGAAGATGGTGTTATTGCGATCCGTTTTTCCTGGAAATAAGTTTCTTTAGGAATGGCAATAACAAGCTCGCGTTTTTTATGCTTAAGCTTCAACAATGATTCTTGTGGCTGCATCAGCGCCTGCTTGGCTACTTCACTAAACCCCTGCATGGTTGTAGAACTCATTAATAATACGTGTGGATAATACCGTGTTTTTCAAAAATAGCAAAAAAATTACTTCAAGGATGTGCATTCTTTAAAGTATTGCTCTTCTTTTAAACCTTTATATCAGAAATTTGTTCGTGTTCAATTAAACTAATTTATATGCTTAACAAGGCGAATATTTCGATGTCCGTTTTCGGCCTCTGCAATAATTACTTCAGTATAATGCTCAGGAAGTAGGTTAGGGATTTTTGAAGGCCATTCAACAAAACAATAACTCCCGCTATAGAAATATTCTTCATAGCCCATATCAAAAGCTTCCATTTCATTTTTTAACCTGTAAAAATCGAAATGATAAATCACAGGACCATCCGTTTCATACTGATTCACCAATGAAAAAGTAGGACTGGAAACCACTTCTTCAACGCCTAATACTTTACATACAGCTTTAATAAAAGTAGTTTTGCCTGCTCCTAAATCACCATTAAAAATTATAACACGATCGTCAGCAGCAAACTCGATCAGTTTTTGTGCGGCATCAGAAAGTCCATCAATATTCTCTACAATAACTTCCATGGTCAATTTGCATTTACAGGCAGCAAAAATACTATTTGAGCAGCAACTTATCCATTCAGAACTACTCTGAATGTTGTTCCTTTTCCTAATTCAGAATCTTTAACATATACCTGACCTTTGTGGTAATTCTCTACAATACGACGCGTAAGTGAAAGTCCCAAGCCCCAACCTCGTTTCCGGGTTGTATAACCAGGCTGAAACACGGTTTCAAATTTTGATTTAGGGATACCAGTACCCGTATCTGAAACATCCACATACACGTGTGTTTTATTCTGAGAGACATTTAACGTAATCTCACCTTCATTGGTACCAATGGCATTTACTGCGTTTTTACAAAGATTCTCAATTACCCATTCGAACAACGGAACGCTTAATTCTGCTGCTACAGGTTCTCCGGTAACTTTAAAACTGATTTTCTTAGATATTCGTTTCTCTAAATAATCAATATAATTTCTGACTACATCTTTTACATTATGCTTTTCAAGTACCGGGGCCGACCCAATTTTAGAAAAACGTTCGGCAATAACCTCTAGCCGACCAACATCACTCTCCATTTCTTCCAACAATTCTGCATCCTTTTCACCGTATTTGTCTTTCAATATTTCAATCCAGGCCATCATTGATGAAATAGGCGTACCTAATTGATGCGCCGTCTCTTTTGCCATACCTACCCAAACCTGGTTTTGCTCGGATCGACGGGATGAACTAAAGGCCAGGTATGCCAGAATCAAGAACACTGCAATACCTGTTAACTGACGGTATGGAAAATACTTGATTGAATTAAGCAATTGTGAGTCTTTATAATACACATAAAAAGCATCATCAGAGCCCACCTTCACTATAATAGGAGGATGTTGATCCTTCATAATTTCCAACTGTTCCTTAAAGTAAACCGGATCATAGGTTCGGCTTTTATCCGTAGAAATATTTGTCTTTAAGGAATCAAGACCTTTATAAGAAAGGATTTGATTCTTAGAATCTGTAAGTATAGCAGGGATTTGTGTATACTTATTTTGTACGTCGGTTAGGAAATCCAGGAAATGCTCATCTTCCACTTCAATTTTAAGTTTGGTACTTAATGCCCACAATTCTGCATTTCTACGTTCGCTTTCTGCCATCAAACTCACGAGATAATTAGTATAAACTAGTGAGATAGCACCTATAGACAACGCAAATATTAACAATAACAATTTCCAGCGCCTTTTTTGCGCATAAACATCCATTCTCATCGACGGCAATACAGAGTCAAATACAATTTTTCTGAAAGTTAGTTTGTTTTTTTATGGTCATCAAGCAGTCACAAGCTAACATTCATTTAATTTTTATAAATTATTACACATGGTGATTTTAAATGTACAATTTTAGAATTAATTGCATTGAGCTTAATGCAATTTTAAGCATGATCACCTTGCTAAAAACACAGCGTGTTATTTATAAAACGACAAGATTGTAAAATAAGGTATATTTGCGCCGATCTGGAAAAAGAACACCATCTTCCTAATCAGGTTAAGACGCAGATGTTCAATCCATTTATCCTTCTAAAAAATTATGGCTAATAAAGTTCGAGTTCGTTTTGCACCAAGCCCTACCGGAGGTTTGCACCTCGGAGGTGTTCGTACCGTATTATTTAATTATTTGTTTGCAAAGCATCATGGTGGTGAGTTTGTGTTGCGTATTGAAGATACTGACCAAACCCGTTACGTTCCTGGTGCTGAAGAATATATTGTTGAGTGTTTGAAATGGTGCGGCCTAAATCCGGATGAGAGTCCGCAACTGGGTGGCCCCTATACTCCATATCGCCAAAGCGAACGTAAACCAATGTATCGTCAGTATGCAGAGCAGCTGGTAAATGCCGGTTTCGCTTATTATGCTTTTGATACCCCTGAAGAGTTAACGGCTAAACGTGAAGCTATTCCAAATTTTCAATATGGACATACTTTTCGCCAGGAAATGCGTAACTCAATTTCGCTTTCGGCTGATGAAACGAAATCATTGATCGAACAAGGCATTCCTCATGTGGTGCGGATAAAAATGCCTGCCGATGAAACCGTAACGTTTACCGATATGATTCGTGGTGAAGTAAGTTTCGATACTAACCTCGTTGATGATAAAGTGCTTTTGAAAGCTGATGGTATGCCAACTTATCACTTAGCGGTTGTAGTGGATGATTATCTAATGAAAATCTCGCACGCTTTCCGTGGTGAAGAATGGTTGCCATCTGCGCCAATCCATATTTTGTTGTGGAAATATTTAGGTTGGGAAAATGAGATGCCTGAGTGGGCTCACTTACCGCTTATCTTAAAACCTGATGGAAATGGTAAACTAAGCAAACGCGATGGTGATCGTTTAGGATTCCCTGTGTATGCGATGAACTGGACAGATCCAAAATCCGGTGATCTAACCAAAGGATTCCGTGAATTGGGTTTCTTGCCAGAAGCTTTTATCAATTTATTGGTGATGTTGGGTTGGAATGACGGAACGGACCAGGAGTTATTTACGCTTGATGAAATGATCCAAAAATTCTCTATCGAACGCGTTAGCAAAGCCGGGGCAAAATTCGATTTCGAAAAAGCTAAATGGTTCAATGCTGAGTGGATCAAAAAGACTGATACCGAAACCTTACGCCCACACGTATTATCGGTATTAGAATCAAACGGCATCAATGTAACTGATGAGACTTATCTAAATAAAGTGATTGCATTGATAAAAGATCGTTGCGTGCTTTTACCTGATTTTTGGCAACAAGCTTCGTTCTTTTTCCGCCGTCCGCACGAATTAGATATTGACTCTGTAAAACCGAAATGGAATGATGAAAAAACAGCTTTCTTTAATGATTTGATCGCAGCATTCTCTCAAACCCCATCATGGAACGCAACTGATCTTGAAAATGAATTTAAAGCATTAGGTGCTGAAAAAGGATTGAAAGTGGGGGAGATTATGCTTCCTTTACGGATTATGTTGGTGGGTGGTAAATTCGGACCAGCAGTTTTTGATATTGCTGAGATGATCGGCAAAGAAGAGACGATTGAAAGGATTAGAATTGCTTTAGGGCAGTTGCAATAAAACAAAAAGGGACTTTTATATAAAAGTCCCTTTTTGTTAACGGTTACCTATGATTTAGCCAAATTGGATAAAACAATAAGTCTTCCCACATGGTTTTCTATTATCTTTTTGAAAGTTTGGCCAATGCTTCAGAAAGAGAGCTCACAAAATTAATATGTCCCATTTTATTACTTTCGAATATAAAATCCCTAATGCTTTTTCCTGAATAATTAGTAAAATCTCCAACTATAGCCAGTCGAACGCGGTAATTGGAGAACTTTTGAAGAATTTCTCCGGCTATCCGGTTCTTCAAGTCAAAAAAATCGACCGTAATATTTCGGTCATAGATAATCAGATTATCAAAACCCTGATAATAAATATCTCCTAACAAACCGAGACCGTCTTCAGCTGTCCTAATAATCATTTCATCCGAAATCACTTCTGCAACCTTCGTATTATTTATTAAATGAGTTTGGATATTCATAGTTGATATAAGTTTTTACAGAATTGTTGTTATTGTGTTATTTGCCTTATAAAATATTCAGAGCTTTCTCCATTCCACATCTAAAAGGATTTTCATATACACGTTAACTATTTTTACTGCCAAAATTCCAGTTAATTAGCGGAAGTTTTCTTCTTTCATTTACATTCCAAAGACCTATTTGAAAGCCTCGTGTCTTTTTGCTGGTATTAAAAATACCCACCTGAATTCCATTCATTTGATAGCATTGATTCATAAATAATGTGGTTTGAATACCATTGTGCCGCTGCGCCGCATTTATCATCGCAGCAACAGATATTCCATTGACGCTGTTATGCAGATGCCCAACTAAACCTATGGCAACTCCATTAATTTCATAGCTGCCAGCATTACCTGTTCCGGGTAAACTAATGCCATTAACTCGCTCCGAAATGGGTTCATCTATAATAGATTGGAACAAATTGTCACTCTCTGCGATCGGACTTCGGGGAGCTAAGGCTACCACAATGCCTTCGCCAATTAGCGAAAAACGAAGGCCGTTGCTGGATGTATTTTGTGGATCATTCGTAAAGTTCCACAAACCCGCTGAAACACCATAGATATTTATATTCTTTTGCTGAAAGGTCCAGGCAGGAAAATAGGTTTTCTTTTGTTGCCCATGGACCAACAATGTCAGCGATACTAAAAAAACGGTTAATGTAATTCGCATAGGAATGATTTGAGGTTAGCTGCTTCAAGCCATATGAAATAGTAGAAATTGTCAAAGAATAATGTTTACTCTTACTCCTTTGTTACTCATAAGAGCTTTCGCTCAATTCATTTAGATACATTTTATTATACTCTACTTTCCCAAAAACTGTAATTATCTTCTAATATAATAGTGATTGAGACAAAAGATCAGCTTTAGCGTTCAATTGTCAAACCCTTGGTTGTATAAAAACAAAAGCAGTAGTAAACCGATGCTTACTACTGCTTAAAATTATATTTTATTTTTCAACTATTTTGCAGTGGAGTTAACTAACCCTACAACGCCTTATCCAACCCGCGTTTCTCCAACAAATACTTCACATTAGGCTCAGCGCCTCTGAATGATTTGTAAAGTGTCATCGGATCTTCGGTTCCGCCTTTCTCTAAAACGTTCTTACGGAATGAGGCAGCCGTTTTAGGATCAAACAGGTTTCCTGTTTCTTTAAATGCGGCAAAAGCATCGCTATCTAACACTTCAGACCATATATAGCTGTAATAGCCCGCTGAATATCCTCCTGAGAAAATATGTTGGAAGTAAGTACTGCGGTAACGTGGTGCAATCTGTCCGATTAAACCGATTTTGTCCATTTGCTCTTTCTCAAATGCAGTGGTGTTGATTTGTTTTCCGGCAGGCGTAGTATGATAACCCATATCCAACAATGACGCT
Source organism: Solitalea canadensis DSM 3403 (assembly GCF_000242635.2). Lineage (NCBI taxonomy): Bacteria > Pseudomonadati > Bacteroidota > Sphingobacteriia > Sphingobacteriales > Sphingobacteriaceae > Solitalea > Solitalea canadensis. The sequence goes on along the minus strand of NC_017770.1, from coordinate 4,641,449 downwards.
GCCAAGTATTCTACTGTAGCAAACCCCTGATTGAATTTAGAAGCTTTTTTCATTTTCTCAACCAATGCTGTAGGGATCAATTCACCAGTTTGGTAATGTTTAGCATAGAAGCCCAATACTTCCGGTTCAAACGCCCAGTTTTCCATTATTTGTGATGGAAGCTCAACGAAGTCTCGTGGCACTGAGGTTCCTGATAAACTCTCGAATTTCACATTTGAAAGTAACCCGTGTAATGCATGTCCGAACTCGTGGAAGAAAGTTTCTACCTCATCAGCGGTTAATAATGCAGGCTTGTCTGTTGTTGGTTGTGAGAAATTGCAAACAATTGAAACAACAGGACTGATCATTTTACCGTCTTTTATCGCTTGTTTGCGATACGAAGTCATCCATGCACCACTGCGTTTAGATGCACGAGGGAAAAAGTCCATATAGAAAACACCTACATGACGACCATTTACTTCTTTTACCTCATATGCAATAACATCCTGATGATATTTAGGAATGTCTTTAATCTCTGTAAAACTTAAACCGTATAACCTTCTGGTAACTTCAAAAATACCTTCACGAACGTTTTCAAGTTTGAAGTACGGACGCATTTCTTCAGCATTGAAATTGTACTTATCCTTACGTACTTTATCAGCATAATAACTCCAGTCCCAAGCCTCCAATTGTTGTCCTGGATTGGTGCGGTTCATTAACGATTGCATTTCGCTTGCTTCGCGTTTTGCAACAGGAAGAGCAGACTGCCATAGACCATTCAACAACTCATAAGCTTTATCCGGAGATTTAGCCATTGTTTCTTCCAAAACGTATGATGCATGATCACTGTAACCTAATAATGAAGCTTTATCAGCGCGTAGCGAAACGATCTTTGAAAGCACTTCTTTGTTATCAAGCTCATTGTTGTTATTACAACGATTGATGTACGCATTGTACATTTTCTTACGCAACTGGCGGTTATCAGCATATTGTAAGAATGGCATCACACTGGGATTGTGTAAAGTAAATCGCCACTTTCCTTCTTTACCAGCTCCTTTTGCCGATTGAGCAGCAGCGGCAATCGCTGACTCTGGTAAACCAGCGAGATCTTCCTTGTTATCAATAATTAACTCAAATCCGTTAGTCTCTTTTAATAAATTCTGACCGAACTTAACTGTTAACACGGATAGCTCTTTATTGATCTCGCGCATTTTTGTTTGCTTAGCCAAATCTAGATTTGCGCCGCTACGCACAAATGCTTTGTATGTTTTTTCCAGTAGGCGGGTTTGCTCCGGAGTTAGTTTAGCCTTCGATCTGTTATCATAAACGGTCTTAACACGTTTAAACAGTTCTGCATTCAGGTAAATATCATCACTATGTTGTGATAACTTAGGAGCAATTTGTTGGGAGATCTTTTCAATTTCGGCATTTGTATTGGCCGAAGTAAGATTAAAAAACACCGTCGATACTTTACCCAGTGCCTCGCCACTACCCTCTAGCGCGGAAATTGTATTCTCAAAAGTCGGAACAGAACGTTGCATTGTAATTGCAGCAATACGTTGCTGTTGCAATTTCATACCTTCTTCAAAAGCAGGCATAAAATGCTCCGGTTTGATTTTTTCAAAATCGGGTACACCAAATGGTGTTTTGTAATCACTTAGTAAAGGATTAGCATTTTGAGCAAAAGCTTTATCCTCCACAGCCACTAACATTCCACATACCATTATCATAGCAGGTAATTGTCTCTTTAAATTCATTATACAGCTTCTTTAGTTAATAGTGAAGAAGCCGAAAAATAAATGCATTCTTTATATTTCCTGTCATCATCAAGGAAATGTTACGTTAGTCTCATTTTTCAATACTAAGATTCAGGGAGTTATAAATGTTATTTAAAAAAATCCTATTTCCCGGTAACTTCTATGGGCATCAGAAGTTAAATGTCTTAGTTTTTACATCAGCAATGCTACCTCCTCTACATTACCTGATCAGAAAAACAATTTAGATTGTCTTCCAAGCAATCATAGGTTTTCAAAATTTGAGAAATATAAGGTCGATATGTAAAATTCCTGCAGACGTTGGCTGTTATTGTAAGGTTTCATGACCTTCATTTTAGTCTGCCGGCTATTTTACATTATCGATTCTTATTGGCGTTTTTGATTCATTATCTTTCGACATTGATAAAAAGATTTACTAATGAGGTTTACTTTCAAAAATGCGCTCTACCTGTTTTCCACGGCTATGTTGTTGAATTCTTGCAGTAATGACCCTTATGCTGCCAGTCGGAAAGCTTATAAAAAACAGTTAAAAACATATATACAGACTTTAAAAGAAATGACACCGACTGTTTTACCTCCGGATTCGGTGCCGGCATCGCAATGGGTTGCAACCGTAAACTATAACCTGCGCAAGCCAAACTATGTAATTATCCATCATACAGCACAGGACTCATTAGCACAAACATTAAAAACATTTACACTTACTCGCACACAAGTAAGCGCTCATTATGTGGTGAGTAGAGATGGCAAAGTGGTGCATATGCTTAATGATTATCTGCGTGCCTGGCATGCGGGAAACGCAAAATGGGGAAATTGCACTGATATTAATTCTAACTCTATTGGTATTGAATTAGACAACAATGGCAAAGAGCCTTTTGCGGATGCACAGATAAATAGTCTGCTGGTTTTACTTGGTAAATTGAAAACCAACTATAACATTCCAACGGCAAACTTTATCGGACATGCCGATATTGCTCCAACTCGCAAACCCGATCCAAGCGAAAAATTCCCCTGGAAAAAACTTGCTGATAAAGGTTTCGGGTTATGGTACACAATGCCTTTAGATACTGTCCCAACTGATTTTAAACCGTTAGAGGCCTTACGAATTATCGGTTACGATACTCGAAATGGCGATGCTGCGATAACTGCTTTTAAAAGGCATTTTATTCAGTCGGATGTTACTCCGGCACTGACGGATTCAACAAAGCTTATTTTGTATAATTTGTATAAGAAGTACTAAAAGTCACCTCATCCCCGGCCTTCTCCTTGAGGAGAAGGGAGCGCTCGGAATGACGGCTGAATAACCTTTGTTTTGTCCAAAAGTTTTGAGTGTATAATTGAGCATTCTTGCACTGTCTTCAAATCCCTCTCCTTGAGTAGAGGGATTTAGGGTGAGGTCCCTACTTTTTAGCTGCCCAGGCATCCATTTTAGATTCCAGAACTTCTAACGGTAAGCATCCGTCATTCAATACCTGGTCATGGAACTCGGCCAACTTAAATTTCTTTCCTAATTGCTTCTCATATTTTGTACGCAGCTCCCTGATTTTTAGCTGTCCGATTTTGTAAGATAATGCTTGCCCCGGAATGGCCATATAACGCTCAACTTCTGATGTTGCTTCAGCATCTGAAATCCGCATATTGTCAAGCATATATTGAATCGCTTGCTCACGTGTCCAGCCTTTTGAGTGTAAACCGGCATCAATCACTAAACGAACAGAACGAAGCATCGCATCACTTAAATGTCCTAAATATTGGTACGGATCTGAAAACAAGCCCAATTCTTTCCCAAGACTTTCAGCATAAAGAGCCCAACCTTCGCCATAAGCTCCATACCATGCAAAACGGCGGAATGTTGGTAAAGAAGTGTTCTCTATCTGCAGTGCATTTTGATAATGATGCCCCGGAATTGCTTCATGCAAAAACAACGTCTCCATTCCAACTGTATTGAACTTGGTAGCATCGATAATCGGAACATAAAATATACCTGGCCTTGATCCGTCAGCTGTTCCCGGTTGATATTCTGCACTGGCCGATGCTGCCCTGAACGCTTCTGTTTGCCTGATCTCAAATTTCATTTTTGGTGTATGATCAAACATTTTATGTAGTTGCGGATCTTCTTTTGTTTTTATGGCCCAAAATGCATCAATAACTTCTTTAGGAGTTTTAAATGGCATAAAACGTTTATCGGAATTTGCAAAGTTGAAAAATGCCTTCAAGTCGCCTTTAAAGCCCACCTGTTTTTTTACCTTCTCCATTTCAGCCCTGATCGTTGCCACCTCTTGTAAACCTAAATTGAAAACTTCGTCAGGAGTTTTATCTGTTGTCGTCCAATACCTAATCAAGTACTGATAAGTTTCTTTACCCTGTGGAATAGTATCAATACCTGAAGTTGTTCTGGCTTTCGGTAAATATTCATCCTTAAAAAACTCTCCCAGCTTTTTATATGCTTTGTTGATTTGATCGTTAATTGCTTTAGCATAGGCCTCCGTCAAGCGTTTTTTATCCGCATCACTAAAGCTCGAAGGCATTTTATTAATTGGTCCATAAAAAATGCTTTTTGTTACATCATCAGCCGGAATAGATTCCATTTGAGGTATGATTTTCTCCACCAATGCCTTTGGCAAAACATATCCCTTTCTAATTCCTGTGCGCATATTGGCAATTGCAGTATCTGTCCAGATTGAAAAGCCTGTGATTCTGCCCAAGAAATTATCATAATCTTTAACCGTTACAAATGGCTGATTACCCTCGCCGGAACCTAACTGAGGAAACGACAAAGGCAAGCTCCAGAACTGGTTTATGGGCATATATTCCGGATGGTAATTAAACCCTTCTAACGAAATACTCATTTCACGATTAAATATGTCGAAGCTAATTTTATCGTTATCACTTAGCGTGTTCCGGTCAATTTTCTTTAAATACTCACTATACTTGGTGAAAAAGTCTTTGCTCTTTTTTAGAAATGCTGCGCTTCCATCATTTCTTAATTGGTCATTAAAACGATTATCTCCATTAGTCGTTGCTTCCAAAGGGAAAAGCTGCATGCGTTCATCCCAATAATTATCGAGCATTTTATGAAAAATGATAGAATCTGTTTTATCGATTGTTTTTGCACTCTTATTAGGCGACTGATTACAGGCTCCAGCAATAACCGCCAGAAAGAATATTGACGTGATTTTTTTCATTATGTTGATGAATATTATTTTGATTTAAATAATTGGTCGGAAAAGTTGACTAACACAACTCCAATAATTACCAGTAACGCTCCAATGATTCGAGCCCATGATATCTCTCTTATGGCCAACCCTAAAAGTCCGAATTTATCAAAAATGAGTGATGAAAAGATTTGACCGGCAATAATCAAACTAATCATCCCTGCCATCCCAATCCGTGGAGCCAACACAATTGAACCAAAAACAAACAAAGCACCCATTGCCCCACCCGAAAATTTCCACCAGCTTATTTGCTGACTAAAAAACTGATCCATTTTCTGACCCGTTACCAAAGCTATTATCAATAGTGTTATTGCTCCAACCAGAAAAGAGATAAATGCCGTAACAACCGGGCTTCCTGCCACAGTTATTCGCAACTGATTGTTAACTGCCGTTTGAAGTGGAATGATTAAGCCAATAACAAAGGCAAACAGATAGAGGAAAATGTTCATATTACTGTTCAAATGAGGTTAAACTATTAGGCTTGTTCCAAGTTAGGTTATAAGGTAGATAATGACAAAAAAGTTTGCATCCTAGTTATAACAAAAATCCCTTCGATCTTTTATCAAAGGGATTCGTAAATACCTAAAATACGCTCTATATATGAAGGTTACAGAAAGAATCTTCAAAAGTTATTCCGATTTGTTTTTGACTTTTATGACCGCGTATTTAAACGTTTAATTTAACCTTTATTAATTTCTTTAAAATTTAAAGGGAAATCATTCTACACTTTGGGCCCCCATTGGGGTGATTTCTTTAAAATCTTTATAACTTCAAATTATATACAAAATTCACTATGATTGCAGGCTTAGACGCGTTAAAATACCCGGTTGGAAAATTTCAACCCCCAACAACCATTACTCCCGAAATGATTGTTTCCGCTATTGAAGAAATAGCAAATTTGCCTGCTCAAATTGAAAACGCATTAATAAATTTTAGCGAAAACCAGTTAAATACACCCTACAGACCCGAGGGTTGGACTATCAGACAGGTAATTCATCACGTGCCCGATAGTCACATGAATGCTTATATCCGTTGTAAACTAGCCCTTACAGAAGATAATCCCACTATCAGGCCTTACTTTGAAGACAAATGGGCCGAGCTTGCCGATACAAGCAACACTCCGATCGAAGTATCACTTCAATTATTAAAATCGTTGCACCAACGATGGGTAATGTTATTAAAGTCGATGAAACCGGAAGATTTTGAACGTACGTTTTTCCATCCTGAAAAAAAGTCGTCACTTAAACTGGCAGAAGTTGTTTTAATGTATGCATGGCATGGCAAACATCATTTAGGCCATATTTTAATCGTCAAAAATCAATAAATTAGAATAAATCAATACTCTTACATTTATGCCTATCAGAATGGTAAAAGATGAGGACGACTCATCACAAGGAGGCCCTCCAGGTGGAGGAGGCGGAGGTTTTTCCGGCGGCGGAAGAGGCGGCGGCGGTGGCGGACTTTTAGCGCTCTTACTTGGCCTGCTGTTAAAAAATCCGAAGTTATTGTTAGTCGCACTGGTTATCGGGGGTGCCTTTTATTTTTTTAAAGGCGGCTGCTCCGGAGGAGGCAATATTGCACAAATTGCGTCAAAGGTATTAAGTACCGGAGCCAACTTCGATCTGAAGCAATATGACAAAGCAGAAGTTTTTGAGCCTTTGGCTTATGATAAAAACAAAAATCCGCTGCCTGAACGTATAACTCTTCAGCAATTTTGTCCTAATCGTTTAAATCAGGGAGAACAAGGCTCTTGCGTAGCCTGGTCAAGTGCTTATGGTGCACGTACCATTTTAGAATCAAGAAAAACAGGTGCAGATCCGAATCAGATTGCTTTCAGCCCTGCATTTTTATATAACCAGATTAAACTTGACGGCTGTCAGGGTTCTTATATTATTCGTGCGATGAAATCAATGAAAGATGTAGGTGCTCTTCCCTTCAGTCAATTCCCTTATAACGACCAGGATTGTAGTCGTCAACCAAATTCTTCTCAAATCTCAGATGCCAACCAGTACACCATGTTGGGTTACAACCGACTTACTCAGGGAGGCGATGATTATACGATTGATTTAAATGCCATGCGCCAAAATTTAGCACAAGGAGCTCCTGTCGTAATCGGAATGATGGTAGGTGGCAGCTTTATGCAAGACATGATGGGGCAGAAAGTATGGCATCCAACAAATACTGATTATTCAATGCGAGGCTTTGGTGGACATGCCATGTGCATTGTTGGGTATGACGATTACCTGGAAGGAGGAGCTTTCCAGATTATGAACAGCTGGGGACCAGAATGGGGCGAGAATGGCTTTGGATGGGTAAGGTATAACGATTTCATCCATTTTGCCAAGGAGGCTTACGGGGTTTATCCGATGGGAGCCAGAAATGAAGCCAAATCAAATGAGCTGAAAGTGAGCGTAGCATTAGTTGATAATAATACTAAAAGCTACATTCCGCTGAGTCAGAAAAACGGAAATGTGTTCAGTACAAATTCTGCCATTAGAAAGGGTACAAAATTTAAAATTGAAGTGAACAATAGCATTGAGTGTTATACTTATGTTTTCCAGGATTCATTAGGAAAAAGCACCGTTTTATTCCCATATACGTCTAAACATTCTCCCTATTGTGGTATTACCGGTGCTCGATTATTTCCCAAAGATTACTCTATGCAAATCGATGAAGTTGGAGGGAAAGATATTATGGCCGTTGTTGTCACAAAAAAACCTTTAGATTTCAAAGCCTTTAACCAACGTATTAATCAAAGCTCCGGAGGTTCTTATGCCGAAAAGCTTAAGAATACATTGGGTAACATGAACACCAGTGGCGTTAATTTTTCATCAGGACAAAAGATCGCCTTTGAAACTCCAGTTAACAGCTCTGATGCAGCCGTAGCTGTTATTGTTGAAATACTTAAGTAATTTCAACACAGTCAAAAAACAGGAAAGCTCTCCGGTCAAAACCAGGAGAGCTTTTCTATTCAATATACAAGATCGTCCGCAAGAGTTTCGTTTATCTGGCGAGATAGGCCGAATACATCCACACCAATTTTTCTTGTTGCGAAATGTAATCACTCATCAAAGAGTTAGAGCCTTCATCATCGGCATCGGCTGAAAGATCAAGAATCTCACGTTCTTTTTCCAATAGGATCTTATAGCCATTTAAAATTCCTTCTACCCCTTTTAAACCATCTGAAACTCCTGTTATTTCTTTAATATCAGAATTCTTCACATAGTCGGAGAAGGAATGCATTGGTGTATAACCAAGGGTACGAATACGTTCAGCTATTTCATCAATCTTTAGCTGAGAATCTGTATATACTTCTTCAAATTTCACATGTAACTCAAAGAACTTTTCTCCTTTAATATTCCAGTGATACCCTCGTGTATTTTGATAGAACACCTGGTAGTTCGCTAACAGGTCATTAAGTTTTGCTGCAAGTTGTTTTGTCTTGTCTGTATCCAAGCCGATGGCGTTGGTTTGTTTTGATTTTTTTGCCATATGCGTAAATTAATTTTGTGTAAGTATAGGATTCTGTTCATTATCATAACGGCTAAGATTTTGTTAAATTACCGTTAAAGGGATGATCTTTGCGAATGAAGCAATTTATTAAAAATAAATCGCCGAATAAAACGGCATGGTCATCATTCCTATCCTAAACTCACATATTTCATTTTTTTACTTCAGACAGACAAATCTGGTTTTATCAAAGAAGCTTATTGCTTATGAAAACTGAATTGAAGTGGTCAATAATTATAAGTGTTCTAAACTTTGTATGGTTATGTGCTGAGTACGTTACCGGCTTACATAATCGGTATGTTGATATACTTCCGTACGTTACTATTTTTTCAATTATTATTCCAATTGTCGGATTGAGAATGGCTATTGGAGAAAAGCGGGATTATCACTATAATGGGCGAATAACTTTTTGGCAATCAATGCAGTGTGGAACTCTTATTACCGTTATCTGCGCAGTATTAAGCATATTCAGCATCATTATTTACTTCAAATTTATCAACCCTGACTATGCGGCATTTATGATCGCTCATGCAGCGCAAAAAGCTGCCGAAAGCGGGGAAAATATTGCTCGGGCAATTAAAAATGCATCCCAGTTTTTTACCATGAAAAACTATATGCAGCAATCTTTTGCTAGTACCATGTTTATCGGAATTATTATTTCCCTAACGATCTCCTTACTGATAAGAAAGAAAAGCAAATGGTGGCAAGATTAATTGATTACACAATTTAGCTATTTGTTATCAAATATTTTAGTTTTACATACGTTATAGGATTTACTAAATTCCCCAACCTGTTTGGATTAACTCATTTGATATTTTTTATGAAAAATAAAGCGAAACGTACCGCATTTACCTTACTAATTGCGACTAGCCTGTTAATGGCCGCTTGTGATGGTGGCTCTAACAAATCGAACGTTAAAACTAACGAAGATCTTACTACTATTCCGGAGCCTAAATTCCTGAAAGAAGGTGAACTATCGTTCTTAAATAAAGAAGGAAAAGAAATTAAAAAAATTGAAATTGAAGTTGCTGACGATGAACAGCAACGCGCACAAGGCTTAATGTATAGAAGGTCAATGGCAGACACACAAGGAATGCTGTTTAAATTCGACAAAGCAGAACCCCAAAGCTTTTGGATGCACAATACGTATATCTCCCTTGATATTATTTATGTAAATGAAAACAAAGAGATTGTCAAGATCTGCAAAAACGCAGAACCTTTAAAGGAGAATCAAAACCTCAATTCAGAGAAAAACGCACAATACGTTATTGAGGTTATTGGTGGCTTTTCAGATAAATTTGGTGTTGCCGAAGGGGATAAGGTTGCCTTTTAATATTGCGGATTGAGGGTTATGGGTTACGAGTTAAATAGTTAACTCAAGTTGCCAGTTATTAAATGAATACTCCATCGGAGCAAAAGATCGGTAGCAAAAAAATTAAAAAAGCAGCATTTATTACCGACCTATTATCCACGATACGACATTATTGAACTTACAACTTGAGTTAATTAGGATAATCCGAAACTCGTAACTCGTAACCCGAAATTACCTAATCCTTTTCCGATTCTAATTCCATTTTAGCCTTTTCAAGCACAGCTTTTTCTTCATCACCTAATTCAGGAAACTTCAGATCAAGCGATTCAAGAGTTTCCAATAAAATACGAGCTACAGCCAATTGTGCAAACCACTTTTTATCTGAAGGAATAACGAACCAAGGCGCATGCTCTTCGGCTGTTTCCTCAATCATCTGTTCAAAGGCATCTTCATACTGATCCCAATATTGACGCTCTTTAATATCACCGTAACTAAACTTCCAATTTTTATCGGGTTGATCGATTCGTTCTAAGAAACGTTTCTTTTGTTCCTTCTTAGAAACATTTAAAAAGAACTTCAGAATCACAAAGCCGTTTCTGCTTAAATGCTTTTCATGATCACGTATCGATTCATAACGATGCTCCCAAAATTTCTTGTCTAAATCTTTCTCAGTTAAAACAGATGGCAGGCGTTGGTTGAGAATAATCTCCGGATGAACCTTCGTTACTAACACTTCCTCGTAATAAGAACGGTTAAAAATGCCAATTCGGCCACGTTCAGGAAGCTGAACGGCTGTTCTCCATAAAAAGTCATGCTCAATCTCTGTAGAAGTGGGAACTTTAAAACTTACCACCTGACAACCGGAAGGATTGATACCAGACATTACATGCTTAATAGTACTATCTTTCCCAGCTGCATCACGCGCTTGGAAAATCATTAATATGGCATGATTATCGGAAGCATATAGTCGTTCTTGCAGTGCTGCTATTCGTTGAATATGCTCTTGCATAATCACACCTGCACTTTCCTTTGAAACGAAGTCAAGGGAAAAGTCGGTGTCAAAGTTTTTAAGTTTAAAGTTCTTCCCAGAGGTAATGGTAATGCGATCGTCTTTGATAAGTTTTATCATGGCGTAAAATTTCTATTAAAATACCATTTTGTCCTAAAATTATTAGGAAAACAAATTGAATTTCAAAAATAAATTCATAAATTAATGGTTAAGAATCTGTAAGTAAGCATAACGGTTATTAGTTTACAGTTACAGGCCTCCATGGAGCATTCTTAATAGTTTTGCAATTTTTCGTCAAAGCACTTTTTCACCAAGCAAACATATGCCCAGTAAAACGGAGTTGGAAAAACGATACACTGATTATTCAAATGAACAATTACTTGATCTTTTGAATGACAGGGAATCATACACCGAACTCGCAGTAAATGTTGCTACTTGTGAAGTTAAACGGAGGCACCTTTCTGAGCAAGACATAAAAGATTATGTGGCGACCAAATATCGAAAGGCGGAGTTATACATTGAGAAAAACATACACGAAGAACTTTCGCTATTCCTAAAAAGCTTATTTTATTTCTGTTGGGTCCCAATACTAACCTTTCCCTTTAAATTAAACTTTCAGGAGGATGGTGCAATCCTAAAATTAAAACAATCAAATTTTTATTCTTTTGCCGGTTTTATTTTTTGTGCAATGGGTGCATTATGCATCTGGGCATTCAAGTTCCAGTTGTTATCAGCTATTGCCGTTTGGATCGTTGGAATGCTGATTGCGTTACTTGTCGACACCCGATTTAACCGCGATCGTATTGTCCGCAGGTTTGAAAAAATAATCAAGAGTCATAACGCTATCATAAAACAGCGATCAATAGATCAGGATTCTTCTCAGTTACCATAAGCAACTATCTCTTTCCCATTTTCTCCATTTACAATTTCAAAGCTCTCAATCCGATTACTTACTGTATTGTATATTACGAAAGTTGCAGCACATGCAGCCAATTTACGCGGAGCAAAGCCCATTACCGTACCCGGATTAATTACTAAATAATCTTCATTCTGAAGAATTGCATATTCATGATCGTGCCCATAACAGACCACATCAAAATCTCCTGAACGAGAAACTTCTAACGCAATTTCAGGGTAATGGTTCACATAGAATTTCTTTCCCCCCAACTCTTTATTCATTACTTCTCCAAACAATGTAACATGATCAAATGGTGCTGCTTTGGCCGCCAAGTTAAAACGGTCGCCATCATTGTTGCCAAAAACCATATAAATTGGTTTTGCGTAATTTTTCGCCAATAGCGTTAGCATAAATGGCGCACAAATATCTCCGCAAAAAATTAATGCGTCGGTATGCTGTACATACTTTAGTGCAGCTTCAAGATTCCAAACATTATCGTGCGAGTCCGATAAAATGGCTAATTTCATTCTTCTATATTTTTAGTTTAATTCACTTATTCCGGCACAACGATCAACGTTTAAATCAGATCATAGTTAGTACTAATTCCTGAATGTTCATGAAGTAACAGGTCAAGTAGTTCTTTAGGTTTTTCGGCAACTTTCATTAGCCCCCAATCCTTAAAAAATTCTTCCCTTTTGGTGCGCTCTAAAAATGCTAACAGATGATCATAATATCCATTAATATTAAGCAACCCTATCGGTTTTTGATGCAAACGAAGCTGTTTCCAGGTAAGTACTTCAAACAGTTCTTCAAAAGTCCCAATACCACCAGGCAATGCCAGAAAACCATCCGAGTATTCGGCCATCAACGCCTTTCGCTGATGCATATTTTCCACTACATGCAGCTCACAACCTTCTACCATGCCTACTTCTTTTATCATTAAAAACTCCGGGATTATACCGACTACTCTACCCCCTAAATCCCGTACAGTGCGGGCAACTTCTCCCATCAAACCAATATTTCCTCCACCATAAATCAGGGTAATTCTTTTATCGACCAACAGCATTGCCAACTCACGAGCTGCTTTGCGATAACTATCATTTTGTCCATAGCTTGAGCCGCAAAAAACACAAAGACTTTTCATATATATGACGTATCAAAAAATATACTTACGAAAACTGTTAGCAGACACTAATTAGCTCCGGCACCCTGACCTGGCACACCGGATATGGTCCATTTCCTTACGGTAAAATTATCCTACTAATATCGGCAGATACTTTTAACAATTAATAATAGACCACCTGATTTTGTAGTGAACATTTTTTTTACGTTTCTTCGCAATTGTTAAACCAAACAGTAAATGACCTCAAAACGCCTCTTAGCAATAACATTGCTTTCTGTGGCTCTTGTAAACGGAGCCTGCAAAAAAGAAGAAATCATACGCGAATCAGCAACTTCTGTACAAACTCTTGAACAGAATAACCTTGCATCAGCAATATCGATAACCAAATACAAAGTTGTTGGAGAGTCACTTATTAAAGTGGCCAACTATAAAGTTCCTGATTCATTAGTAAAATATCAGAATGATGAATACACACATCAAAAAATGTGGCAATACTTTACCACGCTCATCCCGGCTGAATACCGCACTCGCATAAAACAATTTGATATTGTTTACGGAAATCAAAAAGTGACCGGATATGTATCACCATTAAGTAATAAACTCAACGAGTGGAAACTTGCACTGGCAATTGAATATTCAGGTGATTTAAACAAAATCAATCTGCGTAATCAGGGATTTGCTTACACTGTTATTCATGAACTTGGCCATGTATTGACGTTAAACGAAGAACAGCTTGATCCATCAACTTCATCCGAAAATTGCAAAACATTTAGATTAAGTGAAGGCTGCCCAAGAGACAAGTCATATATTTTTAATCAGTATAAATTAGGGTGGACAGATATACTGGCTGAAAACACTCTTATTTCAGCAGATGACGATGATGCGTTAGCCGGTTTTTACAATAAATACCAGGACAGATTTGTGACTCCGTATGCTGCTACAAATGTTGTTGAAGATATCGCTGAAACCTTTACAAGTTTTGTTCTTTATTCAAAACCAAATGGCAATACTATCCGAGAGCAGAAAGTAAAGTTAATGTATACAGAGCCGGCCTTGGTTGAACTTCGAAACAGCATACGTACCAACCCATCTGTCTTAGCTTTAACGCCTGCAAAAATTTTGCAACTATCCAAAGAATTTGCGAACTCAAGAGGAAAAGTTATTATAGAATAATCCGTTTAGCGGATACTTTAAAAGCCCGAAGAATCAGTTAAAAACTGCCTTCGGGCTTTTTGTTTTTTTAATCTCCTATCAAACATGTTGCATACTTATCATTTATATTATATCAGGTAAAAGCGCTTTTTTGCTAATTTATCACTAACATTGCTAGGCTTTTATTGAAAATTACACCATTTCAGCGATTCATTGGTGTAAATTTTTAAACCGATTTAAGAAACAACCAATTTTATTGAAATAAAGAATCAACGCTTCATGAAAAATTTCACACTTAGTTTGCTTGTCTGTGCAAGTATTTTGCATCAGGCAAATGCGCAAACCAACAAACATGCTATTCAACCAAAAGACATTAGTATTCAGTGGCAGGTAATTGAAAATAATTACCAAGGTAAATCTGGCTACATTTCGGCATTTACAATTACCAATAATTCAAAGAATACGTTACCTACAAAAGGCTGGAGTATTTATTTTAACCTGCCAAGAATTATTGATACAGCCTTTGCTTATAAAGAATTAAAATTTGATCGCATCAACGGAGATCTTAGTCGCATCGTACCAACTTCTGGATTTCAAGGTTTAAAACCGGGGCAATCTGTTTCCATACAAATGAAGGCAAGCGACTGGACACTAAACAGTGCTGATGCACCGTCTGGCTTGTATTTAGTTTGGGATGATGAACCACAAAACGCTCAAATTTTACCCACTTATAAAATAATCCCTTCAACTGAAGGAAAACAAATGAATCGTAACAACACTGACATTATGCCTATAACTACGGCGCAAGTTGTTTACGAAAAGAATAAGGAAATCATTGATATTCCTGCAGAGAAGCTAACCAAGATTTTCCCGTCGCCAGTTGAATATAAGGAGAAGCAAGGTTTTTTTGAACTCACTGCTGCTTTAACCATAAGCACAGATAATGCTTTTGCAAAAGAAGCTCAACTATTGGCCGCTGAATTGCAACCCATTTTAGGAAAGAAACCTGCGATCGTTAATGGTTCAGCGAGCATTGTTTTCAAAAAAGGAGAAATGGGCGCTGAGGCTTACGAATTAACTGTCGACAAAAACCAGGTTATCATTACTGCTGCAACTCCTGCCGGAGCATTTTATGCGATCCAATCACTAAAATCATTATTCCCTGCAAATGCATGGGCTTCCGTTCAAAAATCAGTTCAAATACAAACCGTTGAGGTGAAAGATGAACCACGTTTTGCATGGAGAGCCTTCATGTTGGATGTCGGGCGTAATTTTCAAACGAAAGAGCAAGTTTTAAAAGTACTTGATGTTTTAGCGCTTTACAAGATCAATGTGTTTCACTTCCACTTTAGTGAAGATGAAGGCTGGAGAATCGAAATCCCGGGATTACCAGAACTTACCGAAGTAGGAGCGAAACGCGGTCATAAAGATTTTGACAAAAACCAGTTGCCTCCATCATTCGGCTCCGGACCAGACAATAACAGCTTTGGAACCGGACACTATTCAAAAGCTGAGTTTATTGAGATCCTGAAATATGCTCACCAGCGTCACATAAAAGTTATTCCTGAAATTGAGACTCCGGGGCATGCGCGGGCAGCTGTGGTTTCAATGCAGGTACGTTATGACAGGTTGATGAAAGAAGGCAAAAAAGAGGAAGCGGAAAGATATTTACTTCGTGCTCCCGGCGATCAATCGATCCACCGCTCTGTACAGGGTTGGACCGACAACGTAATGGATGTATCTATGCCATCTACCTATAATTTCCTTGCGAAAGTAGTTGACGGATTTATTGAAATGTACAAAGAAGCTGGAATTCCGTTAGAAACTATCCACATGGGAGGAGATGAAGTTCCAGCGGGCTCATGGGAAAAATCACCCGCATTCGAAAAACTTAAACAGGAAAACAGTTCAATTAAAAACACCGACGACCTTTGGTATTACTATTTCGGCAAAGTAAACAACATCCTTAAAGACCGTGGTTTATTCTTATATGGTTGGGAAGAAGTAGGAATGCGGAAGACCCTGCTTGATGGAAATAAAGTTTATATTCCTAATCCTGATTTCAGCAATGAAAATATTCATCTTGATGTTTGGAATAACTTGTTAGGCTGGGGTGCGGAAGATCTGGCCTATAAACTGGCAAATGCCGGCTATAAGGTTGTTCTTTCTCCGGTGAGTAACGTGTACTTCGATATGTCTTACAATAAATCGTTTGATGAGCAAGGTTACTACTGGGGCGGATTTATTGACGTCGACAAACCTTTCAAATTTATTCCATTTGATTACTATAAGAATTCAAATGAAGACCGGATGGGGAATGCTCTTACCAAAGATTTCTTCAAAGGAAAAGAACGTCTAACCGATTACGGAAAATCAAACATTGTAGGCGTTCAAGGCTTGATCTGGTCGGAGACAATGGTC
This sequence comes from Solitalea canadensis DSM 3403, assembly GCF_000242635.2. Classification (NCBI taxonomy): domain Bacteria; kingdom Pseudomonadati; phylum Bacteroidota; class Sphingobacteriia; order Sphingobacteriales; family Sphingobacteriaceae; genus Solitalea; species Solitalea canadensis. The sequence continues at coordinate 4,625,055 of NC_017770.1, read as the reverse complement.
GGTCCGGAAAGATTAGAATATATGCTATTCCCAAAACTTCTAGGACTGGCAGAAAGAGCCTGGGCTAAAGATCCTGAATGGGCCAACGAAAAAGACGAAGCTTCATTTACCACTTCCTATACCAAAGCTTGGAATGAGTTTATAAATACCGTTAGCAAACGTGAATTACCTCGCTTAAGTTTTTATCACGGAGGATTCAAATACAGAATTCCTACGGCCGGAGCAATTGTTGAAAACGGAACAGTAAAAGCAAACGTTCAATTACCTGGTTTTATCATAAAATACACCACAAATGGTTCAACTCCAACTATAAAAAGCAAAACATACACGAATCCAATCACAGAAAAAGGATTAATAAAACTTTGTGTATTTGATAGTTACGGAAGAAGTGGCAGAATTGAGGAGATCAAGAACTAACTATCGACCGACTTTTCTTTACAAATTAAATAAAACGAAAAATGCACCTGTTACGGTGCATTTTTCATTTATTTAAGGACTAATCTCAACTAATATTCAATAATTTCATAGCCTTCCGGCACTTTAAATAAGTGCTCATCAACCTCCAACTCTTTAACGGACGCCGCCTTTATTCCGATTAGCATTTCACTTTGCTCAGTCTGAATAGCCAATGCACATCCCGGAATTCTTTGCAGATAAGCGTACTTGTCCCAATACAATTGTGGAATATGTTCGGCATACCATACCGTCATTTTCGCTCCAATGTCAATCACCGCTTTCTTGCAGGTAATGCCTGCAATTATCTTAGTTTCCGCTTCAAAATTTATCTTATAATCATCCGCAGTTAACACTGTAATGGAATCGCCTAGATCAATAAATGCTGGCGCTGCCAACAGAGTTTTATAAGCAGTCTTAGTATGTCCGGAATATACATAACAAGTCGAATCAACTTTGTTGCCGATGTAAACTGATGAAATAAGCGCGTTCTGTTCTACTCGTAATCTATCAGCAGTTACATAGCAAAGAAGTTGTGGCTTGTCGTCTTTTCCTGACGATAAAGCTTTTAAGAATTCCAAGGCTGCAGCATCTTTTTCGCTGAGCTTTTCAGTATTGTTCAACGTTTCGAATGAAGATGCATACGTAATTTCCCAGGCTTTTGTTTTTTGAGCGTATGTTGTTGTGCTTGTAACAACGAAAATTAGCAGCGTGTAAAAAAATGTTACGTTCCTTTTTGTAAAAGTAAAATGGGTGAAAAACATAAAAGATATAGGTAATAGTAGTTTTTAGCGTTGTGCAAAAATAGAAATTTTAACAGAAAGCCTGGTCGCTTAGTCATGCAGTGAACAGTTATACGATAAATCATAAGCAAAATAAAACAGAATGAAAAACTAGTTGTTATAACATTCAATAATCGGAGCTAAACACTGCCAAAACTACAACGGCACTCCATTTGATTTAAAACAGACTGAATAATAATTAATTATAGAAATGAAAGTAGAAATTTGGTCGGACATTATGTGTCCGTTTTGTTATATCGGTAAAAGAAGATTTGAAAACGCACTAAATCAATTTTCTAACAAAGAAAATGTTGAAGTTGTATGGCATAGCTTTGAGTTAGATCCTAATTCAAACTATGAAAGCAATAAAGATATTCATGACATTCTTGCAGACAAATATGGAAAAGACCGTGAGTGGGCCATTCAAATGGGAGCTAATGTCGCTCAAATGGCTAGTGAAGAGGGTTTAACATTTGACTTCGACAAAGCGGTTCCGGCAAATACTTTTGATGCCCACCGTTTGATTCACCTGGCAGCTAAGCATGGATTGCAGGATAAAGCAAAAGAACGCTTGCTAAAAGCTTACTTCACCGAAGGAAAAGACGTTGGCAATCATGAGCAACTAATTGAATTAGGTATTGAGCTCGGCATGGAAGCAGAAGAAATAAAGCAAATGCTGGGAGGAGATGAATTCGGCTATGATGTTCGTGTTGACGAGCAGGAAGCTCAACATATAGGTGTAAGAGGTGTTCCATTCTTTGTTGTTGACCGCAAATATGGAATCTCGGGCGCTCAACCATTAGAAGTTTTCACAGAAACTTTAAACAAAGCATGGAATGAAGCAAATCCAATTACACTTGTTAATAATGATACTGATCCGGCAGGCATGTGCTCTACCGATGGTGTCTGTAACTAATATATAATAGCGATAAAAAAGAATCCCATCCCGGTTGAACCTGGATGGGATTCTTTTTTAGTATCAACATCGGCTCATTTTTGAACGGTTAACCGATCATCAATCATTCGGTTATTATATTGTTGCGAGAACGCTTTCATGTATTTCTCCAATTTTTCGCGTTCGACATTATTAGTTTTTAATTCATTGTTTTTTAACAACGGGTCTTTCTGATAATTGAATAAAGCAATCGGTCCTTTATCATCAGATTGTAATACATACTCGCCCTGGTATAACTGAAAAACACCCGTATAATTAATCCCGATATGCTCAGGATTTTGAGTATTCAACACATCCGAACCAAAAGCAAAATAAGGCTCATCATAATTTAAATAGCCCAAAATTGAAGGCATAATATCAATCTGCTGAAACAATTTATTATCCATTCCCTTAAGATCGCTTCCCGGTTTGTAAAAAATAATCGGAATCGCAAATGAGCCTACACTGGTATTGTAAACATCATGCGTTACCTGGTTGCTGGTATGGTCGGCCGTAATAACAAACAATGTGTTTTTAAACCAAGGCATTTTTGAAGCTGTTGCAAAGAATTTACGTAATGCATTATCTGTATAACCAACACATTGGTGAATTTCTTCTTTTCCTTTAGGGAATTTACCTTCATATTGCTGCGGTACTTTAAATGGGTGGTGTGATGAAACAGAAAAAATCGAAGCCATAAAAGGCTGTTGTTTTTGATTTAATGTAGTTGCAAAAAACTTAAAAAACGGTTCGTCCCAGATTCCCCACATTCCATCAAAATCATCGTCATTATTGTATTCTGTTTTCCCATAATAATGTTGGAATCCTGCCAGTTTAGCAAAAGAGCTGAAACCCATAGAACCATTGGGAGCACCATGGAAGAATGAACAATCGTATCCTTTTTTACTTAATAAACTTGCAATACTGTTGATCTTATTTCCTGAGTAATTCGATAAAACATAAGGTTCAACAATTGATGGAATACTTGCTAAAACAGAGGGCATTGCGTCGATTGATTTTTTACCGGTGGCAAATGACCATTTGAAGGTTTTGCTTTCTCCAACCAATGAATCCAGGAATGGTGTATAACCTTTGTAGGTCCCGCCATCCAAGTCTTTATTATATACTCCGAAAAATTCCTTACTAAAACTTTCTAAAATAATGATAACAACATTCTCTTTCTTAAAGGCGCTGTCGGGTTTCGGATAGTGAACCGGGCTATAAACGCTTTCCAGTTCTTTTTCTGATCCGAAATAATTCACTTTTTTAAGTGAGCGTTTCGACATCGTTTTGTAAATAGAAAAAGGAGTGTTTACTACAATTCCGATCTCAACCGGTGTATTTACATACTCACCTGCATTGCTCAACGTGATTGGACGAGTACTATGTCTAAAGCCTCCTCTTACACCACCTATGAACAAACCTGCGCCTAAAGCTAAAAGAGCAACAGCAGTAGGATAATAAATCCAGTTACTTTCGATACGGGTAGGTCGAACGATAATCTTTCTGTAAAGTATGACCATAACTCCTACCAATGCAATGAATATTAGGACCACGTACCAGTAATCGATCAGGAATTGTAAGCCAAGGCGGCTATTTCCCTTATCATTCGAAAACTCATTGAAAACTGTCCAGGTGGTGCGGCGTAATGTAAATCGGAAATAAATGAAATCTATACAGTTTGCCGCAAGAGCAATACCATTAGACACATAGAAAATCCATTTTAATACATTTTGATAGATTGTATTATAACGGAATCGGAAAGGAAGTAGAAATGCAACTATATATAAAGCATTAGTATAAAATACCGCTGCAAGATCGAATTTAACTCCACCAGCCATCAGCTCAAAAAAATGCCCGACACTGTCTATCGGGAAAAGTGAGCGGTTAACCAGGTAGAAAATCACCCTACAAACCGACATCAAAAGCATTATCACCAATAAACGGAGTAACAATGCCATATATAAATTGTAACCTTCAGCCTTTGAGCTTCTTATATAATTCATTTAGTTGCGAATTTTGAAATTCCGCAAAGTTAGGGAAGTGTTAGCGATCTGTTATTAAATTATTTAAATTTTTACTTCCGTATTATATTGGATTACACCGATTGTGAGAAATGATTATAGGGATTAAGTGAATGTGTGTTGATTTTTATGGATTATGGGGAGCTGGGGGAGGATCATTTTAGTGACAGGATCGTAAATTCTGTAATAGAATTTCAGTGGAGATTTATGGTCCATTTCTCCACTGAAATTCCTTAATTTTTTATTCTACAAAGGTGACTTTGCCCCAGCTTTCAGGGATATGCATATTAATTACGCCCATATTGCTCCAAACCCAATTATACTCAGGCAATTCTTTTCCGCTTTCCGGGTCCTTCTTTTTAACGTATTTTCCATCCTTTACCTCAAAATCCCACTGAACACGTGAAAAATTCATTTTCCAGATTTCATTAATTGCAGGAACACGATTCTCTTTAAAAGCTTTCCAAGGAATCATCATCTCAACGGACCAACCTTTATCTGTATCTGCCGGATTGTTAAGTGTTCCGTTTAATTTTACAGCAGTTTTTAAGCCGGTAGCTGTCCAGCTATTATCTGGTTTACCTCCTTTACGATAAGGCTTACTAAGCATTAGGTCCCATATAGTATTCAATGTATTTACCTCAATTTCATAATAGTTTAACTCATCATTATCCGGATCAATAAAGACCTCAAAATCATTATCCTGAAAAATAACTGCATCATGCTTTGTTATTGTTCCCTGTAAATGCGGTTCTTCAAGTTCTGCAAAAATGTATAGTCCTTTTTCATCCCATAGCATTTTCATCCGTGTTTTATAATAAGGAGCCGGTCTTTTGTCTCCTTCAATATCAATAAAATAAGGTGTCCAAGCAGCGTCTTGCCAAGCCTTATCGTTAACAGCACCATCAATTTTTACCGATGAGGTGGCCTTACGACAATCATAAGTAGCAGAAAGGGGTGAATCTTGAGAAAATGCTTGTCCATAAGCAGAAAAGAAAAACGATGTTACTGCAGCAATCTTAATTATACTCGTCATAGTGTTTTAACAAATTTTAATTGGAAGGTGTTGAAGAGCTCCCTGTATCTTTTTTCTTAAATAAACCGGATGCCTTATCAAAAATGCTCTTCTTCTTTTCTTCTCCGCCTTTTTTGGTCGTGTCCTTTTCTTTAACAGTTTCCGTTTTCTGTACCGGTTTTACTTCCTTTTTCTCCGGAACCACCGGCTTGTCGGAACTAGCTTCTTTTTCTGACTTCTTTTTAAATAATCCTGACGCTTTATCAAAAATGTTTTGTTTATCCTTATGTTCTTTATCGGTAGTGCTTTCCTTTTGTTTAAAGCTATCGTACAAGGAAATGACCTGAAGATTACTCTTCACCTGCTCAAGGCTCAACGACGAATTAAACTCAACAATTTTGTTTTCACCTGGCAACAAGTCAAAATAGTTTTCATCAAAGGCTGAAGAATTATCATTAGCCAATAGGAGATAAACATTTTTTGCTAAAACATCAGCTGATAAATGAACACGGAATCGTTTACCATTTTCTGTTACTGTTGAACTGATTGTTGGTTTTGACAAATTGATGTTTTTAAGAGTATCCAGGTAAAGGATATTTTTAGCCGACTGTTTATCAGCTGTTACCAGTTCAACTAGCAAGAGACTTGATTTTTTATCTGCTTTGTCTAGGTGATCGGCAACAGATTCGGTGTAAACCACCTGGCTCTTATTTCCCTCAATGGTTACCGGTTGATTTTTAGACCACAACTCAGTTCCTTTAAAGTCGATTAATCTCAGCTTAAGCTCTCCTTTTTTCGCTTCTCTTAAATCAGAGATAGCATAAATATTCAGTTTTCCTTTTTCTATCTCGGGATCAACAATGATTGGTTTATAAGCATCCTTCGCAAAATATTGTAAAGCTTTCCATCTACCATAATAGTCAATACTACTCCATGAAGCAACCGGCCAGCAATCGTTTAATTGCCAGTACAATGTTCCCATGCAATATGGCATATTACGACGGTGAGCCTCAATTGCCATTTTTATTCCTTCTGCTTGCAATATTTGTCCCACATACAAAAATGATTGAAAGTCTTTTGGTTCGCGATAGTAACGATCCATGTAAACCTTAATCAAACCGTTACCCTTATAACTCTTTTGATGGGTTTTCATGACAGCCGATTGAATATCGTAATCTTCTGTTTTGGCAAAACGTTTTATGGTTACAATATCCGGGAACGACTGAAAGCCATACTCACTCATGAAACGAGGCACATGGGTGTTGTAATCTTCAAAAGGCATTTCGGCATGCCAAACTCCCCAGAAGTGATTATCTCCTTTTTTGAAATCCTCAGGTTTTCCCCAATTACTGATAGGAGAGGATGGGAAATAAAAACGATCGGCATCAAAACGTTGAACAGCTTGAGGCAGCACTTCATTAAAGATTTTTCTGTAGCCGTTTGCTAACTCCGCAGTATCAGCTTGTGTATATTTATAGGTGTTTTGCCAGCCCCAATTTTTCCACGCAACACCAATTTCATTATTCCCACACCACAAGGCCAAGCTTGGGTGTTTACGTAGACGTTTAATATTGTATTCCGCTTCATTTTTCACGTTGGCCAAAAATGAAGAGTCCGAAGGATACATGGTACAGGCAAACATAAAGTCTTGCCAAACAAGAATCCCGTTTTCATCTGCAAGATCGTAAAACTCGTCGCTTTCATAAACTCCGCCACCCCAAATACGAAGCATATTCATATTTGATTTTTTTACATCCTCAAATGTTTTAGCCAAACGATCGCGCGTTACGCGAGGTAAAAAGCTATCGGAAGGAATATAATTGGCTCCTTTCATAAAAACCGGAGCTCCATTAACTTTCACATAAAAGCTTTCGCCCATTGCGTCGGGTTCATTAACAACTTGCAATGTTCTTAACCCAATTTTTTGCAATTTCTGATCACTTGCTCTTTTGGTGATTACCTCCATGTTAACCTTGTACAAATGAGGTTCGCCTAATCCATTTGGCCACCAACGTTCAGGATTTTTAATCTGGAAAGAGACCTTTACACTTTGCTTACCCGGTGTTAGGTATTGCGACATGTAAACAGGTTCGAACTTATTATCAGGACTTGAGACTTTTAGCTGAACGTTCTCGTCAAGGTCAGATTCGATATCCATAATTGCCTCCAGAGATGCCATTGCATTGCTCAGGTATAATTGCTGTACATGAGTATCAGTAATGCGGGCGTCGTTCCAGGCAATCAGTTTAACCGGTTTCCAAATTCCGGAAGTAACTAAGCGAGGTCCCCAATCCCAACCATAATGATAGGGTGCTTTACGGGAAAAAATACTGGTCTTTACTTCCGATTGTTCATTATCAGCCGGATACTTAAATTTTGCAGCTTTCGCCTGAGGAGCACCCACATTAACCGCAGAATGGAAGTATACTTTCAATTTATTTTCTCCAGTTTTCAGGTAATACTTTACAGGAACCTGGTAGCCAATAAACATATTGCTGGTTTTGGCAACAATTGAATCATTTATATAGACATCTGCGTAGGTATCTAATCCTTCAAAATTAAGGTCGATGTTGTCATACGCATTGAGTTGGTCATCCACCTGAATAGTGGTTTCATACACCCAATCCTTCTTTTCAATCCATTGGACTTCCTTTTCATTGTTTCTGTAAAAAGGATCGTCAATCACTTTATTAGCTAAAAGGTCTGTATGAACCGTTCCCGGGACACTGGCCGGTAGCCATTGGCCGGCATCTGCTTGTTTAAACTTCCATCCGGAGTTCAGTTCAACAACTTTAGGTGCTTGCCCGAAAACTGTTGAAGTTGACATAAGTATTATCGAAATTGAGTATAAATTCCTAAGTAATTTCTTCATTGCTTGTTCTTTTCGATTGTTTAACTGGTCACACTTTGCCGATGAAGATTTATTAAGATCTCCTTCATCGCCTTTACTTTCTCTTCATCAACAATTCCTTTTTCAAATTCAGAATGCTGACTTTCCTTACCCATTTTAATCTTAGGATTTTGGTATTGCATCGCTGTGGTAACAAACTTCATTGCGGAAGAATGGAATTGCCGAACTCCTGCTTGCTGCAATTGTTGGATGTTGCCTGCATTTACTCCACTTCCAGCCATAATTGCAATTCGTCCATTTGCCAGACGAACTAATTCTCCCAACAATTCAACTCCTTCTACAGCTGTATTATAAGTTCCTGATGTTAATACTCTTGAAACGCCACATTCAATTACTGACTCCAACGCTTTATGAGGATCAGCAGTCATATCAAATGCACGGTGAAAAGTAACATCCAAAGGTCTTGCCAATTCTACAAGCTCCTTCGTTCTTTCTGTATCAACAGAGCCATCCGGATTTAATAATCCAATTACTATTCCATCTACTCCTAATCTTTTAACTTCTCCGATATCATATTTCATTGCCTCAAATTCGATATCATTATAGCAGAAATCACCTCCTCGAGGTCTAATAATTACATACAGTTTTATTCCTTCCACTTTTCGGGCCTGTGCAATTGTTCCGGCACTTGGGGTTGTTCCTCCATCTTGCATGTTATCACACAATTCAACCCTGTTGGCACCGCCTTTTGCTGCTTCAATTACAGAATCCGCAGAATAACAGCATATTTCAAGTTCATACTCACCGGTATTTTGGTGATACAAATTAGTACTATTCATTTTTATATTGTTGGTTTAATAGGCTATAATAATCTCATCGGAGAACATCCACGCAGGGTTTCCTGCACCTGGGTGCCATCCTGGCAATTTTTCTATATTGGTGATATCAACCTTTATAAATTTGATCTTTTCTTTAGTGTTGCATGGACGTAAAAATTCTTTAATAGCAATTTCCTGATGATTTAATGGAATCTCATTCTCAATCAAATCCAACTGCTGATAGGTTTTTCCATCTGTTGACACGCTAAACTGAATATTTCTCGGAACAAATATCCATGATCCGGTATTTTCCATAAAGCGCATTTTCAGTTCCTTTACCCACATTGGCTTGTCCAGCTCGATTGTAATGTTGGTAAGGCTGTTGTTTGTGGCCACCCAATTACCATCTCTGAAATTATAAGAACCAAAATTGCCATCCAATAAAACTTCAGCAGTGCTTTTGTAAGTTGTTCCGATCGTAATATTGGAAGTGATCTTTGGATAAGCAGCTTTGGGCCCTTTCGTAATGGCTCTAATGAAATTTAAAGTCGACATTTCACTTTGAGCACCATTCTTACTTATTGCTATCGCTGTTACCGTTGCGCTTTTAGTTAAGGAAAACGGACCATTATACTGCTTCGAAGTTGTCGATGGAACTGTGCCGTCTAATGTGTAATAGATTTTTGCATCGGTCGTTTCTGTTTTTAATGTGACCTGCTTTTTGCCGTAGAATAATGTCTTACCGGAAACTTCATAGGGCATAAAAAGTAACTGACCCGTCTTTATTTCTTTTCCCGGAGTAATGATTTCCTGCACCGGACGACCTAACAGCTGTTGAGCCCACTCCTTATTAGGTTGAAAACTCATTTTAAAACTCAACTCACCTGTTTTTGTAAGGTCACCATGAGTGACAAAGCTTTGTATGTGCTGCTTGCCATTTAATGTTGCCGATGAAATATATCGGTTATCCTCACTTATCCCCGTTGCATTAATCGTAAACTGATTAGGTTTCCCATCATTAATCGTAACCGACTCGAACATGGGCGTTCCAATTATATATTGACCGGAGGCGGGGTTAACCGGATAAAAACCTAGAGCACCGAAAACATACCAGGCCGACATTTGTCCGCAATCTTCATTGCCACATAATCCATCTCGACCGGTCGTATAAAGAGTCTCCCTGATTTTATTTACCAGTTGTTGCGTTTTCCAGGGTTGACCAACATAATTATATAGATAAGCAACATGATGACTTGGTTCATTTCCCTGTGCATATTGTCCGACTAAACCAGTAACATCCAGAGCGTGCTCATTATCAACCACCGGCTTCTGACTAAAAAGGCTGTCTAGTTTATCTGCGAACTTTTGTTCTCCGCCATACATCTCAACCATCCCATTTATATCCTGAGGAACAAAAAAGCTGTATTGCCAGGAGTTGCCTTCAGTGAAATCTCCGTTCCCTAAAATCGACACTTGAGAAGGATTAAAATCAGGATTCCATTGTCCGTAGATATTTCTCCCTCTCATAAAGCCAACAGAGGAGTCAAAAATATTACGGTAACTTAATGCTCTGCCGAGGAAATATTCATAATCATTTTGCTTATTAAGCTTTTTAGCAACCTGAGCAATGCACCAGTCATCATAAGCATATTCCAATTGTTTCGATACAGCATTATTTTCAAGTTCACGTGGAATAAAACCATGCAGTTTATAGTATTTAAGGCCTCGATCATCTTCCATTGCACTTTTCTTCATGGCCTCGTAAGCAGTATTTACATCAAAATCGCCCAGTCCTTTTAAAATCATATCACTTATCACAGGAATCGCATGATAACCGATCATTGTGCCGGTTTCATTCGACGCCAATTCCCAAATTGGTAATTTTCCTGATTGCTGATAATCATCAAGCAATGACTGTACAATCTCATTGTTTTTTTCCGGAGCTATTAAAGTGAACAAGGGGTGTAATGCCCGAAATGTATCCCAAAGAGAGAATACCGTGTAATGATTAGTTTTGGTGGTATGAATTTGTTTATCCATTCCACGGTATTGACCGTCAACATCATTGTAAATATTAGGATGAATGAAGCAATGATAAAGAGCAGTATAAAAGATCTTTTTTTGATCCACCATGGAGGCATCTACAGAATCTACCGGAGCATTGATCTTTATTTTACCTAATGTTTGTTCCCAGGTACTGTCGGCTGCATGTTTTATTTTGTCAAAATCCCAACCCGGAGATTCGGCAGCGAGATTTTTTCGGGCGCCTTCAATGCTTACACTTGAAATGGCCACTTTTGCATAGATGATTTCATTCTCCCTGGTTGAAAAACGAAAAATCCCTTTCACCTTTTTGCCTTCCATTTTCCGTCCATCCACTTCAATATCATCGCCATCAGCTACGGCAAACTTTTTAAAAGGCTTTGAGAACTTAATTACAAAATACACATATTGATCATCTGCCCATCCTTTTGATCTGCGCAAACCAACCACTTCATCGTTCCCGTTTATCTGCATAAAACTTTCACGAACCTGATCGGAAATACCATGACCCAAGTCCACAACTATATTGCTCACCGGGGAACGTGGGAAAACATATTTATGAAATCCAGTACGCGTAGTAGCTGTTAACTCAACCTTAATTTTGTAATCATCTAAAAGGACACCGTAATAACCGGGAGATGCCTCTTCCGTTTCATGACGAAAGCGAGATCGATAACCTGAAGACGGATTTTCCTTTGTACCCGGCTGTATTTTCCATGCACCAATAGTAGGCATCAGCAGTATATCGCCGTAATCTGCCCCTCCAGTGCCACTTAAATGGGTGTGAGAAAACCCTATGATTGAACTATCCGAACTGTGATAACCGGAACACCAATCCCAACCTTCGGTACCGGTATCAGGACTCACCTGAACCATGCCAAAAGGCAAGGTTGCCCCAGGGAAGGTATGGCCATGTCCGCCTGTACCTATAAACGGATCAACATACTTTGTGATTTTTTGAGCATGCAAGCTCATGACTATCGTACTTAGCAAAACAGAAAGCGAAGTTTTGATAAATTGTCGATTCATTCTACTATTGGTTTGATTTTTCTAAAATCGAGATAATCTGCTTAAATGGCAAAAACTATATGGATTTAGCAGTTAATTTTTTGTGAATTTTATGATTGAAGCTGCTAAATTCTGCTCATTGTTTCCTAATTGTATTATAGTTAGCCATAACTACCAATACTTTCTATTATTTTAATTACAATGAACCGCTAAACCTTCTCTTTTGTTGTTCGTTATTACTCAAAAATACCTGTGCGTAAACCATGATTGACTAAATAGGCAAGAACAGGTTGGTTTGCCAATAAACGAACGTCGAATTTAATTGGGCAGAATGTACCCCTTGGGTAAAAGACAGCACGAGATAAATCCGTTGGTGTCGCACATTATCTTGCCCGATATTTTAATCAAAGTTTATCTTTGCCTTCCAAATCTATTCAATTTGAATCCTGAAATACTTACAGAACTCGTTACGATGCGCATGCCATACGGCAAGTATAAAGGCGTTATTATTTGCAATATTCCTGAGCCCTACCTAGTTTGGTACCATAGCAAAGGTTTTCCAGAAGGCAAACTCGGTATGTTGTTACATACAATGTATGAAATAAAGCTGAATGGATTAGAGTATCTTTTGGAACCTTTAAAAAAGAAATAAGCTATCTCATTTTACTGAACGCGGATTTTTCTCCCAATGCTTCTGACATACCGGATCGTTTTAACACGAAAGATGTCATAAAACATAGCAAATACCAAAATAGCCGCAGGAATGTAAAAGGTTGCATAAGACAACTTCTTAAAGAGCAACCCACCGGAAATCCCTCCGATGAAAAAGAAAGAGATGATCGTTAATCTTAAACCTATTTTTTTGATGAGCTCCGATCGTTCGCTTTTATTAGTTTTAAAAAGAGCGGATAGATCTATTCCAAGGTCGGTAAATATGCCGGTTAAATGAGTCGTTCTTACTACCGATCCGGACACCATTGATACCATCGCATTTTGCATACCCATTGCAAACAAGAGAGCTCCGGCAAACAACTCAGTCTTTAAAAGTGATTTATCATAGTTAGCTCCATAAAAGCCAACCAAACTCAAAATAATGATTTCGATTATTATTGGGATTGTGTGGTAAAACCGTTCATAACGGCTCATTAAGAAACTATAAAGACTGGAGAAGAAAGCGCCCAGAAAAAAAAGCAACATCCATAAACCAACTATTCGGGCCGAAGCAAACTCTCCATTTGAAATTTTCTCAGCAAAGATGGCTACATGTCCGGTTACATTGGTGGTAAGAACTGCGAACGCTAAAAAACCAGATACGTTTACAAATCCTGCTGTGAGACATAATAACGACGCAAGCCGCATATTGTGTCTGTGAGTTCTTCTGCTTCCTGAATGTCTGAACATCTAATTTCGTTTAAAAATCCATCCTGCCAATTTTTCCTTTTGCACCTGCAAACCAAGCTGTTTTTCCGGAAGGAGAAAAACGAAAAGTATAAAAGCCTTCATCGTTAATCTTTACCCAGGTACGTCCATAATTATCCGAATAATAAATCCCGGGCAGGCAAGCTGCTATCAATTTCTTTCCTTTCGACTTAGGAACAAATTGAATGCAAGATACAAACGGAAGGTCCTTTATTTCTTGTCCGTGTTTATCGAATTTGTTCTTCCAGATTTTTCCACCATCAACTGATATCGCTATGGTATTATCAGTTTTGGCTTTATTATCGTAATTACCGCCGGCAACAACCCCTAGTTTTTCATTATACATCGCCAATGAAAAAATGCCCGTCATTTTTTCACCTTGCTGCAATGGCGTTTCGGACACCTTCCATGATTTACCACGGTTACTGGAATAGATCACTCTGGCTTTCGGACCACCTGTTGCAATCCATACAGAACGCTCTTTTGCATCTATTGAGGTATTAGAAGAAGCAAAAAAGGCTTCACCTGTTTCGATCTTTGGCAAAAAAGCACAATCAACAGCAGACCAATTTAAACCTCCGTCAACGGTTTTCAACAACTGAATGCATCCTTTTTGAGGATCGCCCAGTGCCCATCCATTTTTGTCGTCAGAAAAAACTAAAGCGTCAAAAAACTGCTCCTTATTTTCGTTTTTATATACTTGTCGCCAACTGCTACCCATATCATTTGTTCTCAAAATGTATCCGGGAGAAGCAATATTGGCAATCAAAACCGCATTATCAGGAGTTACGGCAATGCTTCTGAAATCGGTATTTTGCCAGCCAAGCTCTGTTTTTCCCATCTTCCAATCTGAGCCATTTGTAGTTGTATATCCCCAACTACCATTGCTTCCCCCAAACCAAACTGTTGAGTCATTTACTACTGCAATTGCTCTAATATTTGTGGCGGTATCTGGAGTAAACGTTATTAATGACTTTGTTTGAGCTATTGCCGAACTTGTCAAACATATACCTGCAAAAGCCAATATGCAGCTATTTTTTTTCATCTTTCAAGAATTTGGTTTTTCTCATTCAAATTGACGTAAATTTATCTGCTAAACAAATTGAAATTTCTACATTAAACATACGTTTTCCCCAATGGACAAAAAAGATCAATTCCGCGAAGTAGTAACAAATGGATATACCTTTTCTGGTGACAGTATAATTCTTGGAACATCTATCCTTGACGGTGTGGTGCTGGAAAACAACCAGATCAAAGCCCCATTAAAAACATTCAACAGACATGGACTGATTGCAGGTGCAACCGGTACCGGTAAAACAAAAACATTACAGGTAATTTGTGAAAAACTTTCAGAAAAAGGGGTTTCTATCCTGGCAATGGACATTAAAGGTGATTTAAGCGGAATTAGTCAGGCTGGTACTGAAAATCCAAAAGCAACTGAACGTGCAACAAAAATTGGCATTGAATGGAAGGGCAAAGCTGCTCCAACAGAATTGATGTCAATTTCAGATGAAAAAGGTGTTCGCTTACGCGCTACTATTTCCGAATTCGGCCCTGTTTTACTTTCCCGAGTCCTTGATTTAAATGATACACAATCAGGCGTTCTATCCTTAGTATTTAAATACTGTGATGATCAGAATCTGCCTTTGTTGGATATTAAAGACTTACGTAAAGTCTTGCAATACATTACCGCCGAAGGAAAAAAAGAAATTGAATCATCTTATGGTGCCGTTAGTCCAGCCTCGGTTGGCACTATTTTGCGTCAATTAATTGCACTGGAAGAACAGGGTGCCGATAAATTTTTTGGAGAGAAATCTTTTGAAGTTGAAGACTTGCTTCGCAAAGACGAAAATGGCTATGGCTACGTAAATATTATCCGACTGACAGACCTACAGAGTAAACCTCGCCTGTTCTCTACCTTTATGCTTTGTTTACTGGCTGAGATTTACCAGAAATTTCCGGAACGAGGTGATGCAGACATGCCTGAATTAGTCATCTTTATTGATGAGCCCACTTAATCTTCGACCAAGCTAGCAAAGCCTTGTTGGACCAGATCACCACTATGGTAAAACTAATCCGTTCAAAAGGTGTTGGAATTTTCTTTGTAACCCAAAATCCTACAGATGTTCCTAATGAAGTGTTAGGGCAATTGGGGATGAAAATACAACATGCACTCCGTGCTTTTACCGCCATAGACCGCAAAGCCATTAAGTTAACGGCCCAAAACTATCCGGAAACTGAATTCTATACAACAGAAGATATTCTTACCCAAATGGGTATTGGTGAGGCGCTTGTAACTGTGCTAAATGAAAAAGGTATTCCAACACCTTTAGCGCATACACTCATTGCTCCTCCTTCTTCTAGAATGGATGTAATTTCTCCTGTTGAAATGGATGCTCTTGTGGATAAATCTGTTTTGGCACGTGAATATAATGAAGAACTTGATCGTGAAAGTGCCTTTGAGATTCTTACTCAAAAATTAGAACAGGTTAGAAATCAACAGCAAACTGAAGAACAAGCAAAACAACAAGAAAAAGAAGAAAAGAAAAGCGCTAATGAGAAAAGCTTTGTAGAAGAAGCCATCAACAGTCGCGCCGGACAAACAATCATTCGTGAAGTAACCAGAGGTTTATTAGGTGTTTTGGGGTTATCGTCTACAACCCGTAAGAAGAAAACGACAGGCTGGTTTTAGAAAGATAAACCTTTAAAATTATACAGTATTATACACCCTAACCCCTAAGGGGGACTTGTAATGATCAATCAGATAAGAGTTTCCCCTTTAGGGGTTAGGGGTTAAAAACATAATATTCTTAAAATCAATCCCTCTGCACGCATAGGTTTTCAGGGAATTTTTCTACTTTCACCGATCAAAATTGTTAACCTCTTAAATAATATGTTCGAACCAATAGTAAATGCCATAAAAGGGGAGTTTGCAGAAAAAGCACAGTCTGTATTAGGCTTAGAGAGCGCTCAAATAGAACCAACATTAAAATGTGTAAGCGGATCATTAGTGGATACCATTAAAAAACAAGTATTTGGAGGTAAGCTGGATGACGTGATCGGATTATTAACCGGCGCAAACACTGCTGATGCAAGCAATCCATTAATGGGTGCTTTATCAAGCGGCCTGATTGAAAGTTTCACCTCTCGCATGAGCATGGATGACGCACAAGCGCAAAAAATCACCGACTTTACAGTTCCTTTTGCAATTGAAAAAATTGTAGAAAAATTTAAAGAGTCTGGTAATACTGCAGACCTTGATGGTTTCGCTTCATTTATTGGCATTGATAAAAACATTTTAAAATCTGTTTCGGGTGGCCTTGGAGGTTTCTTCGGAAACATGTTCGGATAGTCAACACTTAAACAAGAATGATAAAGGCCAGAAGCAGGATTGATCCTTGTTTTCTGGCCTTTATCATTTTAGAATTCCGTTCCGGCAGATTTTCGACAGAATTAATCTGTTATTTTGTACTAAACCATGAGTTGCAAAAAATGAAAATACTGGTTGTTGAGGATGAGAAACAATTATCTGAAAGTATAATCGCTGTCCTAACAGATGAAGGATTCGATTGTGAGGCCGCATATACATTCAGGGATGCAGAAAGTAAGCTAACCAATAAAATCTATGATTTGGTAGTACTTGATATTAATCTTCCCGGAGGATTAGGATTTGACCTATTCACAACAATCAATGACCAAAAAAATGCATTGCCAGGTGTTCTGATAATTTCTGCAAGAAGTAATCTTGATGATAAACTAAAAGGACTTAACCTCGGAGCTGATGATTACCTGGTAAAACCATTTAACATTAGTGAATTAGTGGCTAGGGTTAGAAGTATTATCCGGCGTAAATATCCGCAGGAAGCAAACGAATTATCCTTTCTTGATGTTGCTTACACTTTAGAAGGACAGAAGGTCTTTGTTAATAGCAGCGAACTTAAACTTACCAAGAGTCAATTACGGATCCTGTATTTTCTTTTGGCAAATAAAAACAGGGTGGTTTCAAAAGAATCATTATGCGATTATGTTTTAAAGGATGATATCGACATGGTGGATTCCCTTGACTTCATTTATACACATATTAAAAACCTTCGCCAAAAATTAAAAAAGGCCGACAGCGACGTGACCATTGAATCTGTATATGGCCTAGGGTACACTTTAAAGAAAAAAGATTGAGCAAGAATAACAATTTATACAGGAGACGTTTCGATAATCGCCTGAAGAGAAATTATATAATAGCATTGCCCATAATGCTCACGTTTGCGATTTTATGTAATTATGTTTCAATCCGTACGTACTATCAATGCATTTATCCACTTCAGTTTGAGCGAACCGTTAAAGCAATAAATGAACACATTGTAGCTTATCATGAACTGCCTGAAATTGAAAATGTTCATTATAAGAAACTGGATTATGGAACCATACCAAAAACCTATGGCGTTGAAACCTTTAGTTTTGACAAAAATGAATTGGCAGTACTTTCATATTACTCATCAGTAACATTACACGATCAGTTATACGAAGTAAAGATCAATCGCTACTATAAAAGCAATGATGGGCCGGGAACAGGGGTAATTATATTCGCTTTGTTAATTTCTGCTGGCTTATTCTTTTTCCTGAACTGGCTGTTTTTCCGCTTAAGTATTAAACGGTTGACGTTCAATATGTGGAAGCCTTATTACAGTAATCTTAGGCGGGTAAATGCCTATAATGTTGGCAGCAATAGACCCTTACAGTTAGTTAATACAGATATACGCGAGTTCAACCTTTTTAATGAGGCCATTTTACGCTTCACTGGAAATGCTCAAAAGTCTTACGAACAGTTACGTGAGTTTGTTGAAAACACATCTCATGAATTGCAAACACCTTTGGCTATCTTATTAACAAAGGTAGAGTTGATCTTAAAACATAAAGACCTAGGGTCGGCAGAAGCAAAAGAGTTAATTGAAGTTAAACAGATTATTCAACGTCTTTCCGGCGTTCATAAAGGCTTAAGTCTGCTTTCCCGCATCAAGAGTATTCAATGCTGTTCATATTATGACAAAGAAAATGTTAACATCAACGATGCAATTAAAGATAGCTTTGAAATTTATGAGGAACTTATAGCCTTCAAAGAAATTTCTGTAACGATAGAAGAAAGTTTGCAGCTTACCCTTTCAACCAATATCGAACTTATAAAAATTCTAGTTGATAATTTAATACGTAACTCAATTCAACATAATTACCATGAGGGAGTAATTGCGGTTCAGGTTTCTGAAGAAGGTTTTAAAATCTGTAATACGGGAGTTGAAGCCCCAATGCCGGGTAAGGACATGTTTAGCCGTTACCACACCAGCTCGAAGGATAGCGGAAGGTTAGGAATAGGATTGGCCATTGTGGAAGCAATTTGTGAAACATTGCATTTCACTTGTGAGTATTCTTCGCAGACTAATCTACATTCCTTTACAATAAAGATAAATTAACTTAACCTCCACCTGCAGATAGTACTGTAATACTAGAAATCAGACCAAATTTTACTTTAACGAAATTAAATTGCTTAATTTGACTTTTAACAATACCAAAAACTTCTTTTTAAAAGAGCATTTATCAAAAAAGACATATGTAACACTGAGTCTTCAGACTTTTTGCGGATAAAAAAAGAAAACAAATATGCTATTTCTTGTGTTAAGCTTCCTATCACAGACAGATGACAGAGCTTAAGTAACTTCTTTAATATAGAGAAAAGTTGGCGTTTTGTTTTTTGCTTTATTTTGTAACTTCATTGTTAGATACGCTCTAAAAGTCTATCAGTCTTATTTTTTTCTATTCCTGCCCAGCGTTTTCAACAGTTTTTCGACAACATTGGGTAGTTTCTTTGCGAACACATTCTTATATAATAATTAAATCATTTTACAACTTATGGATATGAAAATATCAGAAGCAGCTCGTTTATTTCCGTTTCTATTGCTAGGAGGAGTACTGCTGACAGGTTGTGGTTCATCTGCTAAACAAGATCAGCAACAACAAATGCCTGCTCAGGAACTTCCCGTGATTACTATCAAATCTACTCCGGCGTCAATGTTTACCGAATATACTACATCTCTTCAAGGCAGGGTAAATGTGGAAGTCAGAGCCCAGGTGGATGGTTCCCTATTGAAAGTATTGGTGGATGAAGGACAATATGTAAAAGCTGGTCAACCTTTATTTAAAATAGACGATCGCGTTTACCGTGAACAGGTAAATACAGCGGCGGCCGCTATTCAGTCTGCAGAAGCTGGCTTAGCAAACGCTCAGGTTGAGATTGACAAATTAACTCCTTTGGTTCAAAATAAAGTGGTATCAGAGATACAGCTTAAAGTAGCAAAAGCCAATTATCAAACTGCTAAAGCTAATGTTGAACAAGCAAAAGCACAATTGGCATCTGCAAAGATCAATCTTGGATATACAACCATTACAGCTCCAGTAAGTGGTTATATTGGCCGTCTTACACAACGTGTAGGTAGTTTGGTTGGAAGGTCAACTGCTGAACCATTAACTGTTTTATCAGACGTTCAGGAAATCTATGGTTATTTCTCTGTTGGTGAAGCTGAATTTATTCGCTTCAAGGAACGTTATCCTGGCAAAACGTTGGAGGAAAAATTGAGAAATGTGCCAGGTGTTACCTTAATCTTAGCCGATGGAAGTGAATATCCACAAAAAGGTAAAGTACAAATGGGCGAGGGTCAGTTTGATAAAGCCACCGGCTCTATCAGCCTACGTGCAACCTTCCCTAATAGTGGCGGCATTTTGCGTTCTGGAAACACCGGTAAGATCAGAATCTCGGAAGAAAATCCATCAGCACTGATTGTTCCTCAGGAATCAACCTTAGAAATGCAAGATAAAATCTTCGTTTACACTTTGGCCGACAGCAATAAAGTTAAGGCTACGCCAATTACCGTTGGTGGAAAAAGTGGAAACGCTTATGTAGTAAAAACAGGCGTTAAAGAAGGCGACAAAGTCGTTTTCACCGGATTGGGCAGTCTGCAAGACGGGATGAAGATCATTCCTAAGCCTATAAACACTGACAGTGTTTACAAGGCACAGCTCTCAATGAAATAACAATTGCTCGTAAATGCTGCTTAAACCATGAGCTACGCGGCATTTAACAGATCATTATTATCGCTCAATAGTTAAATACATGTTAAAGAAATTTATAGAACGGCCCGTTCTGGCAACAGTAATATCGGTGATATTAGTGATGCTTGGTGCCATTGGGTTATATACCTTGCCTATTACGCAATTCCCGGATATCGCACCTCCTAGCGTACAGGTGACAGCAAGCTATCCGGGGGCCAACGCTGAAACGGTTCTCCGTTCAGTGGTAATTCCGCTTGAAGAGGCTATCAACGGTGTGGAAAACATGACTTACATTAAGTCAACTGCAAGTAACGATGGTTCTGTATCAGTAAGCGTATTTTTTAAGTTAGGAACTGATGCCGACCAAGCTGCGGTAAACGTTCAAAACCGTGTTTCTGGTGTTACCAACCAACTTCCTGTGTAGGTTGTACAATCTGGTATCACTACGGTAAAACAGTTGAACAGTTTTATCATGCTTATCAGCTTATATTCTGATAACGATAAGTTGTATGATGAAACCTTCCTACAGAACTACGGAAAGATTAACATTATTCCGGAAATCAAACGTGTTCCGGGTGTAGGCCAGGCGCTAATCTTTGGTAATAAGGATTATTCAATGCGTATTTGGTTAAACCCTCAGCAATTGGCTTCTTATAAATTATCTCCTCAGGAAGTTTTAGGAGCCATTCAAGACCAAAACCTTGAGGCTGCTCCGGGTAAATTCGGAGAAGGTAGTAAAGAAGCTTTCGAATATGTGATCAAATACAAGGGAAAACTGAGCCAACCAACGGATTATGAAAACATCATTATCCGTTCTAACAACGACGGCTCAATTCTACGTCTTAAGGATGTTGCCAGAGTAGAGTTCGGTTCTTTCACTTATGCTGGTGATACTCGAAATAACGGCCGTCAGAGCACAATGGTTGCGGTATTCCAAACTGCGGGTTCTAATGCGAACGAGGTTCAGACACAAATCAACAAACTAATGGTTAAAGCCGAAAAGGCTTTCCCTAAGGGTGTTCACTATGATAATATTTATAGTACAAAAGAACAATTAGATGAATCAATCGATCAGGTAGTAAGTACTCTGGTTGAGGCATTTATCCTTGTGTTCATCGTGGTGTTCTTATTCTTGCAGGATTTCCGTTCGACATTGATTCCGGCTATTGCAGTTCCGGTAGCGATCATCGGCACGTTCTTCTTTATGTTGTTGTTTGGTTTCTCCATCAACTTATTAACCCTTTTCGCACTTGTATTGGCAATCGGTATTGTGGTGGATGATGCCATTGTGGTAGTGGAAGCCGTGCACGTAAAAATGGAGCAGACACATTGGCCGGCACGTAAAGCAACTTTCTCTGCAATGAGTGAGATTTCTGGCGCCATCGTTTCGATTACATTGGTTATGTCGGCAGTGTTCCTGCCTGTTGGATTCTTTACCGGACCAACCGGTGTATTCTACCGTCAGTTTGCCTTTACTTTAGCAATCGCCATCTTAATTTCAGCCGTAAATGCATTGACTTTAAGTCCGGCATTGGCGGCCTTGTTCCTAAAGAACACACATGCAGAAGGCGACGGCGTTCAACATAAGCAAAACTTTGCTGGTAGATTCTTTAGCGCATTTAACGCTGGATTCACCGCAATGACAAACAAGTACATAAAAAGTCTTCAGTTCTTAGTTCGTCATAAATGGATCTCTTTAGGAGGACTTGCAATAATTACTGCTGCCACTATTTGGTTCATGATTTCAACCCCTAAGGGATTTATTCCGAATGAGGATAACGGTTTCGCAGCTGTAGCGGTTTCACTTCCTGCAGGATCATCTTTAGAAAGAACCAATGAAGTTATGGCTAAAGCTGATAGTGCATTAAGGGCAATTCCTGCTATCAGTGATGTGATCGGCATCAGTGGTTTCAACTTGTTAAGTAACTCTTCGAGTCCTTCATTCGGCGTTGCATTTGCCAATCTTCGAGACTTAAAGGATCGTGGTGATGTAAAAGATGTGAATGGTATTATGGGCCTTATGAACCAGAAACTTGCCGGCATTAAAGAAGCTTCATTCTTTGTGTTTACTTTACCAACCGTTCCTGGTTTTGGTAACGTTGACGGCTTGGAGATGGTATTACAAGATCGTACCGGTGGTGACTTGAATAAGTTTAGCCAAACAGCCTTTGCATTCAACATGGAGCTAATGCAACAAAAAGAAATTGCAGTTGCTTATACCACCTTCAAAAACGATTATCCACAATTTGAGTTGGAAGTTGACCAAGTGAAAGCAAAACAACTTGGAGTTAACGTAAAAGACCTGATGACTGTTATGCAGGCTTTCTATGGAGGGATGATGGCTTCTGACTTTAATCGCTTCGGTAAATATTACCGTGTAATGATGCAAGCTGACGCGCCTTACCGTCAGACAGAAGGTTCTTTAACAGGCGCATTTGTTAAAAATGACAAAGGTGAAATGGTTCCTTTAAATACTGTAGCGAAACTAAAACGTGTTTACGGACCTGAATCTTTAGACCGTTATAACATGTTTAACTCTATTACAGTGAACGTAATGCCTAAGCCAGGTTTCAGTACCGGCGATGCATTAAATCGTGTAGAGGAGGTGGCTGCCCGTAAATTACCTCAAGGTTATTCTTTCGAGTGGACCGGAATGAGTAAGGAAGAAAAGGAATCAGGCGGACAATCGGTGATTATTTTCTCTCTTTGTTTATTGTTTGTTTACTTCTTATTGGCAGCTCAATACGAAAGTTATATTGTTCCATTGGCAGTAATTCTATCTATTCCAACAGGTATGCTTGGGGTATTTATTGCTATCAATCTAACGGGTATTCAAAACAACATCTATGTACAGGTAGGATTGATCATGTTGATCGGTTTGTTAGCCAAAAATGCCATTCTAATTGTTGAATATGCCATTCAACGCCGTAGGGCAGGAATGAGCCTGATGGGCGCTGCTATTGAGGCTGCCCAGCTTAGGTTACGTCCTATCATCATGACTTCAATTGCATTTGTGGTAGGTCTTATTCCGTTGATGCGCGCAACAGGTCCATCTGCTATTGGTAACCACTCCATCAGTATCAGTGCGGCAGGGGGTATGCTTGCCGGGGTAGTATTAGGTGTATTTATTATCCCTGTATTATTTATCGTTTTCCAATACATTCAGGAAATGATAACCGGAAAAGCTTACATCAAGAAATACGTGGATGAGGGTGAAGAAGAACCTGTATTACACTAATTTTTTAACAGATAATCAAGAATCAACTAATGATGAAAAATAAATTTCAGTTAGGTGTAGCTCTTTTGGCCTTATCGGCAAGCTTTAATGCTTGCCGCGTAAGCGAAAAATATGCGCGTCCTGATCAGAAAATGCCGGAACAATACCGCGATTATACTTCTTCAGCTGATACCAGTTCTTCCATAGGAAAATTAGAATGGAGAACGTTATTTAAAGATGAAGAGTTAGTATCACTTATTGACAGTGCAATACATAATAATATCAATCTTCAGCTGGCGGTTAAAAACATAGAAAGTGCAGAGCGATTATTGAGTCAGGCGAAGATGGGAAACATCCCGGAATTATCGGCACAAATTGCGGCATCAATCACTCGTCCTTCTGATAATAGCTTAAATGGTATCAGTGCTGGACAATTTTTAGGCTCAAAATATGTAAAAGATTATCAGGCAACCTTGAACCTTTCATGGGAAGCTGATATCTGGGGAAAAATCCGATCGCAAAAGGAGTCTGCTTTAGCTACCTACCTTCAAAGCCAGGAAGCTGCCAAAGCTGTACAAACGCAAGTAGTTGCGGCCGTTGCACAAGGTTATTATAACCTGTTGATGCTAGATGAACAACTCCGCATTGCCAAAAACAATGTGGAACTAAATGATAGCACATTGTTTATCATTCGTTTACAGCGAGATGCCGGACAGGCAACTACATTGGCTGTTCAGCAGGCTGAGGCTCAAAGGCTGAATTCTGCAATATTAATTCCGCAACTGGAACAAAGCATTGCCATTCAGGAAAATGCGCTTAGCTTCTTAACCGGTGAGATGCCCAAAGTAATTACACGTCGACAAAATCTTTACCGTGTTGACCTTCCAACGGAATATAACTCAGGTGTTCCAGCATTATTGCTAAGTAACAGACCCGACGTAAAGTCAAGTGAACTTGCCCTCGTTAGTGCAAATGCCCGAGTTGGTGTTACTAAGGCTGCGCTTTATCCCTCATTGACGATCACCGCTACCGGAGGATTAAATGCATTTGAGGCAAGCAATTGGTTCAATATTCCGGGATCGTTGTTTGCAACTGCAGCTGGTTCTGTAGCTCAACCTATTTTCATGCGTAAACAATTGAGAACTCAATATGAGTTGGCAAAAATTGATCGCGATAGGTTTGCCCTTGATTTCCGTCAATCGGTACTTATAGCGGTTGGAGAAGTTTCTGATGCTTTAGTAAGGATTGATAAAATACAAGAGCAGGAAACCATCGAAAGAACTAGGGTGGATACTCTGAAATCGGCCATTGTAAATGCCAAACTATTGTTTAACAGTGGAATGGCTGATTATCTTGAAGTCTTAATTGCACAGGGAAGTGCATTGCAAGGTGAACTAAACCTGGCGGATATTCAACGTCAGCGTTTAGCGCTAGCTGTTGAATTATACCGTTCATTGGGCGGTGGCTGGAAATAACAATTAATCTCTCTTTTATATTTTACTAGCCTGGTAGGAATTATTTCTTACCAGGCTTTTTTATTCCTTTTTGTGAATAATCGACAATTTCTATTTTTGACTTAAATAATTGCAATGAAGCAGATTCCAGAAAATGTCGAGAGATTTGAAGGTGAATTGGGAACTTATTGGTTTGACGAAAATGGTATTTTATGTTCCGTTTCCAATAAAATCTTAAGAACATTAGATAATGTTAAATCCAATATTAATCTGATCAAGAAAATCTCCAATAATACTCCTGTTTGTATTTTGGTTTACCTCTCCCGTTCTCCTCAACCAGATAAACAAACCCGTGATTTTGTAGCGCAGCAACTTAGCAGTATTTACAAAGCAATGGCTATCGTTTCAAATTCTTCTTTAGGCAGTTTCGTCATTAATTTCATTTTTAAATTTCAGAAGCCATCTATTCCCATGAGAACGTTTTCGAATGAGGAAGATGCCAAGGAATGGTTAAAGCAGTATTTGTAAATATTGCCATTCTGATATCTTACTGATGAAATTTATCCTTATTCCAATTTTCCGGATTATTTGCAATGTATTGTTGAATACGACCGAATGAATCAGAATTGCGGATAATATGGTCATGGAAACGTGATTGCCATGCAAATCGTGTATCAAATTGTATTCTTGCATTTTTTGTGACAACCGATTTGTAGGATCCAACAATGGATGATATTGAATTTTTTCGTGACATATCGCACCCCGTAGAGACAAGGCAATGCCTTGTCTCTACCGCCACGTCAATCGAATTATTAATAATCAAAATGCCGTGCATATGATTGGGCATTATTACGAAATTACCCAATTCAACAAACGGAAAATGATTCGGTATTTCCAACCAAAATTTTTCTGCCAATTGGCCAATGTCTGTTAATTGCATTTGTTGTGAAATTATTTCACCGAAATAATGAATTCTGTTTTGGGTACAGATGGTAATGAAGTATGCGGCGTTACGACGATAATCCCAATTTTGCAACCGCGTAGACGCAATGCGGTATTTATTTTTGTATAGATCCATAGGTGTTTGCGGCTTTCCGCTGTTTTTATAATTGTTGCTAACGTGGTTCGTATCCGGGTAGAGACAAGGCATGCCTTGTCTCTACGGTATTTCGGCCTAAAAATAAAACGCCTTACGTGATTTACAAATCTGTATTCCTATAAAACGCCCAAACCCCTGACGCAGATCAAGGGTTCGGAGCAAGCTCAAAAAATAAATCCTCGTTTCGTTCGCTTAGCAAACAATCCGACAGGTAGGCCTCGCGCATCCCACACGGGCGGCGGGTGAGCACCAATACGTTTAACCATCATTTTTATATTCATTTGCAGTTATTCTTTAATTTAAACATCACTTTACTTCTCCCCGATCACTGAAATCCAGTTATTGGTTGAAAGTGATTTAGCTGATCTAACAAGCTTCAAGAATTCACTTTTATACCCTTCGCTGTCATTATTTAAAGATTTTGAGGCTAAGGAAATTAAATGATCATAATTAGCACCCTTTTTATAAGGTGACGACCTTAAGAGCATCCCAAACTCAGCAACTGATGCTGCAAACCTGAAATCCGCACTTGCATTAGTGAATGGGATGTTTTTATCAAGCAGCACATTAGTCATTAATTTACCTTCATTACCTGTTGGCTCTTTGTAGCGCAGCTTAACCGTAAGCAAGTCGGTTGTATTTAAGGATGCCTTATTTTGATTTTTCTGATATTTTAATGAATCGATATCAGGTAGGAGCGGACTCTTTACTCCAACAGGAATGACCTCATACAATGCAGTAACTGTTTGACCTGAACCTATTTCACCTGCATCAATTTTATCATTATTAAAGTCCTCATCATTTAATAATCTGTTTTCATAGCCAATCAACCTATATGACTTAACAACTGCCGGATTAAACTCAACCTGAAGTTTAACATCCTTCGCTAAGGTGAACAACGTGCCCCCAAACTCATTCACGAACACTTTCCTAGCTTCAGAAAATCCGTCGATGTAGGCATAATTCCCATTTCCTTTATTGGCAAGCAGCTCAAGTTTATTGTCTTTATAGTTCCCCATTCCAAATCCTAAAACAGAAAGGAAAACATTATCCTTACGCTCTTCCTCAATTAGGCTCACTAATTCACCATCGCTTGAAACACCAACATTAAAATCTCCGTCGGTAGCCAGAATAACCCTGTTGTTTCCTCCTTTTATATAATTTTGACGTGCAACCTTATAAGCTAATTGGATACCTTCACCTCCAGCTGTAGATCCTCCGGCTTTCAATTGAGTAAGAGCATCGCTAATTTTCATCTTTTCTGTTCCCGACACTCCATTGAGTACAGTTCCCGATGCTCCTGCATATACAACAATTGAAACTTTATCCTGAGAACGCATTTGATTTATCAGCAATTTAAAAGCGGAAACTACAAGAGGTAACTTATTGGCTGCTTCCATAGATCCAGAGACATCTATAAGAAAGACCAGATTAGACGGCGGTAAATTTTCAGCTGAAATATTTTTAGTCTGAATTCCAATTCTTGCTAATTTATGTACCGGATTCCATGGGCATTCTGCAACATCTGTATGAATAACCACAGGATCCTTCCCCTTAGGCTGACCATAATCATAATTGAAATAATTGATCATTTCTTCTATACGAACGGCATCAACAGGAGGTATTTGACCCGTATTTATAAACCGGCGGATATTGCTGTAGGATGCATTGTCAACATCTATAGAAAATGTCGAAAGCGCATTCCTTGAAGTCAGTCTGAATCCATTTTCGGCAATCGGGGAGTAATCTTCAGTATTAATGTTTTCGGCATGTCGATCGTATGCAATAACCATTGTGCGGGAAGCAACTTTTAATTTACACTGATCCTCTTCCCTCACTTTACTATCTTTCACTGGCATTGCGATCTCATACATTACATATCCTTCAGGAACCAAGGCTACATCAACAACTGAATCATTGCCAATTATTAACTCCTTTGGCTCATACCCTTTCGCTTTTATCGTTAACTTTCGGGCAGAATCCGTCGCTTTAATAAAAAATACGCCTCGTTTATTGGTGTGCGATTTAACAATTGATCCTTCAAATTGTATTTCGGCCC
Organism: Solitalea canadensis DSM 3403; assembly: GCF_000242635.2. Lineage (NCBI taxonomy): Bacteria > Pseudomonadati > Bacteroidota > Sphingobacteriia > Sphingobacteriales > Sphingobacteriaceae > Solitalea > Solitalea canadensis. The sequence continues at coordinate 4,596,784 of NC_017770.1, read as the reverse complement.
TGTTAATCAGCTTACCATTTTCAGCAGAAGTAACTCGTCCTTTAACGGTACGTGATTGACTGCAACTGCTTGCTATTGCCAGCAGAATCAGAAAGAAGAAATGAATTGACGTTCTCATGGCGATCTTATTTTCCTTAATGATGCAGGAGTGAAAAGGATTCCATAACATTAGGAAGAAAATTTCTAAGTGAAGGCGAGCGATGTAAAGGTCATTGCATGCATCCTTATAGATCTTTATATCTTTGCCCTTATGGATGGCAAAACACGCAGCAATATTTACCCAGGATTAGAGGTTGATATAATTTTAAAGAAAGACCAACGGTCTGGTGAGCGAACCAGAGGGTTTGTAAAGGACCTATTGACAAAAGCACCATTCCATCATCGGGGAATAAAAGTACGATTAGAAGATGGACAGATTGGGCGGGTAATTGAAATTTTCGAGGAAGATTAAAAGGATTATCGATCTACTAAATGATCACTAAGCACTACGTTCTAAGGAAATAACGGTAGCTATTGAACCATCAATTTTAAATTTAACATCTACATTTTCCAGTAAAACACCATAGATTTTCGTATCGTCTTTTGTGGCTTTATAGGCCGGACGAGGGTCGAAACTTAGTACTTCTATGATTAGTTGTTTCAATTCTGGTTGAATGGATAGCTCATTGCCTATTTCCGGATCAAACTGCACATCCAATGGCTTTTCTGGTGCAATAGCTGCATATCCGGCTGTAGCTGTTGGAATTGCATCTGAATAGGGAATATATGGCTTAATGTCTAAAACCGGAGTCCCATCCATCAAATCAATATTTCTTAAATAGATTTTTACTTCATTATTTTCTGTTTCGATTTTCTCGAGCTCAGCGACCGACATTCCAATAGGATTTGGTCGATGAGTTGAGCGCGTGGCAAAAACGCCCATTCGCTTATTTCCTCCTAATCGCGGCGGACGAACGGTGGGAGTCCATTTCTTGTGTGCTGTTTCATGAAACTGAAAAATGATCCACAGATGAGAAAATTGCTCCAAACCAAGAATTACATCAGCAGAATTATATGGAGCTATCAACTCTACTACCGCGTAAGACGACGGTGCTAATCCCGGCTGCCTGGGGATTCCGAACTTCTCCTTGAAAGGAGAATGAATAATGCCTATAGGTGTAAGGACTATTGAATCCAATTTACTTATTGATGTTTGTAGAGAAACTTAAAAACTAGGATAGAGGCTTATTTCAGTTTCATTGCCTTTAGGTTTCAACCAACGGCAATGAAACTCATATACTCTAGCCATGCTGAAGAAGGATGAATCTGTATGCTTAGTGCTAATAAATCTCAGGTGCTTCGTTCCTCAGCATGACAACGTTGTGATCCCTAATTAACTAATTTACTGAAATTAACCTTTTTGGGGTCTTTCATCTTCCGTTCTTCTCGAACCGCCATACAACTCATACTCCAACAATCTGCACTCAAGTTTAGAATTATAAAACTCGATTTTCTTAGTGGCTTTCAACCCTACTTTTTTGGCTAGGTTTGGACTGCCGGTGAAGATGTACCCCTTGTAGCCTTGACAATCTTTTTTCATAAAATCGCCAATAGCTTTATAAATATCTACCAATTCGTCAAAATCACCTAATCGTTCACCATATTCCGGATTGAAAATAACTACACCATCACCTTCAGGAACCTCTGTTTCACGAAAATCGCAAACCTGAAAATCTATATATTGGTCAACGCCAGCGGTAACTGCATTTTTTCTTGCCAAATCAATGGCAATAGGCTCAATATCTGTGGCGATAATTCTTCCGTTGATGCGTTTTTGTGCTAGCTCTCGGGCCTTACGTCGTTCGGCTACATAAATAGCTTCATCAAAATCTTTGATATGCATAAAGCCAAAATTATCACGAAACAACCCAACTGAACGTTTTAAAGCAAACAATGCCGCTTCAATGGCCAATGTTCCGCTTCCACACATAGGATTAACGAAGTTTCCATCGCCATTCCATCCGGTTGCCATTATTACGGCCGCTGCAAGATTTTCTTGCATTGGAGCTAAACCAGGGTGCTTGCGATAACCGTGCTTCGATAATGTTTCACCAGATGTGTCAATATAAATTGCAGCTCTGTCTTCTTTCCAATGTAAATGAACAACCGCCTTATCGCGTTTCGGACCAGAATCAGGCCGGCGTCCTCTTTTTTGCATCAGTCGGTCAACAATAGCATCCTTTACCCGCACATTAGCAAACATCGTGTTATCAATGAACGGATTACTAACATTACAGGTAATGGATAAATACCCTGCCTCATCTATCCATTTTTCCCAAGGCATACCAACCAACTGATCATATAACTGATCCGGATTCATTGCCTTAAAGGCCTTCAATTGATATAAAACATTGTTTCCAGTGCGTAAATTGAGGTTTAATTTCATACAGTCAGTTAATGTACCAACTGTTTCTATATAGGTTTGTCCCTGGTCAGTTATCTCAAATCCGAGATACAACATTTCTCTTTTTAGATACGTTGAGATATATTTAGGACAAGTAACAATAATTTTTTCCGGAGTGTTGAAAACAGACATCTGTTATTTAAGGATTGATTATTAATTTTGGGGGCTAAATTCGTCAATATTATGGACATTAAAGGTAAAGTACACGAAATTTCGGAAGTAATGGAGGTAACATCTTCATTCCGTAAGCGTGAATTGGTAATTGAATATGCTGAAAATCCTTCATACCCTGAGTTTATAAAGTTTGAAGCCATTCAGGATCGTGTATCACTAATGGATAAATGTAAAGTGGGTGATATGGTGGAGGTGTCGTTTAATTTAAAAGGTCGTGCATGGAACAATCCAAAAACCGGCAAAACCGATTACTTTAACACATTGCAAATTTGGAGAGTAACAACATTAGGAGCTAACGCAATGGGAGCTCCAATGGAAGAAACACCGTCGTCGTTCACACCTCCGGATATTTCTAATGCTCCGGGAGAAGAAGATGATCTTCCTTTCTAGTAAAATTCTTAATCAATTGATAAAAAGCCTTCAGTATTAAACAGAAGGCTTTTTGTTTTTTTAAACCTTATTGTTATTGTTGTCCATATGCAATAATGGATGCTTTTGCAATTGTATTGGCATTGAGCATAAAGCCGATCAAGGCCGCGCTGGCATTCTTATCAATCTCAAGCTTACTTTTAAGTGCATAAACAGTAATTACATACATGTGTGCAGGTCCGGGAGGAGGACAAGCGCCTACATAGCCAGGGGTGCCAGCATCATTGTTTCCATTAACAGCTCCTTGTGGTAAACTCTTTTGAGAGTAATTACCAGCATCCGATTTAAGTTCCATAGTTGTTGCCGGAATATTGTAGACCACCCAGTGCCAAAAGCCACTTCCAGTAGGAGCGTCTTTGTCATACATTGTTATAGCGAACGCTTTTGTGTCTTTGGGTGCGTTTTCCCAAACTAAGTCAGGAGAGATATTTCCCCCATTGCATCCAAAATCATTTCCGTATTGCTTACTTGTAAACTGTCCGTTTAGCTCATTGCTTTTTAACGTAAAAGTTTGGCCATGTAGCATTCCGGAGCTCATAATTATCAAAACGACAATTGCTGTAACAGTTTTTCTCATGTGAATTAATGTGATGATTATTGAGGCAAAAATATACAGACATTGAACTGTCAAAGAGAGCAAAACGTTCAAAGACTATTGAGAATCGGTCAATTTTTTAAGTTGATATTGCTTAGGACTCATTCCATAAATTTGTTTAAAGGACAGAGAGAAACTTGAATGGTTTTCATATCCTACTTTATAAAAAACTTCACTCGGATTTTCCTGATTATGCACCAATAAATCAGCTGCTATTTCCATTCTCTTTTGCAAAAAGAACTGACTTGGTGAACAATTATAAATTTTTGCAAATCTTCTTTTAAAAGTTGATACACTCATATTACCTAAAAAAGCCAGTTCTTCAATGGTCAAATTGGATTGTATATTTTGCTCTACCAACTTTCTTATTTCAAAATCCGATTGCTGCGTTTGAAGGGAAGCTTGAAGAGAAAGGATCACTTCAGGTGATTTTTCAAGTAGATACAGCATGATTTCTTCGAACTTTAACAATAACATTCCATCCGATATTTCAGTAGTATTAGCTTTTATTAAATCTATTGAAATCAAAAAATTCTTTACAAAATCATCCTTTTCAAGAATAATAAATGGTGCTTTAGCCTCATTTTTCGAGGGTGCTTTATTACTAACTACAGGGTATTTAATAAAGAAGTTCATTAGTACAGCGTTGTCAAAAAACAAAACGATACTGCTGTAGTTATTTCCATTTGAAAGTTTTTCGGTCATTAAACAATTACCCGATGATAAAACAGCCAATTTCTTGTTGTCGATCGAAGTTGAGTTATTGGCATATTGAAAGCTCTTTTCACCATTAATTAAAAAAGTGATGAGGTTATATTGGAGTAGAACTTTGCTCTTCTGGAGATTTTTATACGACGTGTAATTATGTATTATTATTGGCTTTTGAGCTGTGGATTTACAAACAATAGCTTGAGGTAAAACAATAATATCTTCCATATTCATTTTATTACTAAACTACAGAAATTTTACTTTTTCGCTTGTTTCATACAAAAAATGCAAGAAAACGCACGCCTCCCGCTGGCTTATTGTTTTAATTACAATAAGATAATATATTGTATACCAGACATTAAAGAAGATTTTTTCCATACTTGATTTTTAATCTAAAAAACAGATATTGTATTGTCACTTTTTTGACATTTAGAATCGCTTTTACCATTATGAAATATGATGCTATTATTATTGGCGCAGGGTATGCCGGAGTAACCGCGGCATTAAACCTTAAACGTGCAGGCAAAAGAATATTGCTGCTGGAGGCCCGTAATAGAGTAGGGGGACGTATTGAAACTAAATATTTCGATGATGGCTCTTATGTAGATTTGGGAGGTCAATGGATTGGTCCCACCCAAGATCGTATTTATGCTTTGGCAAAAGAATTTGGGGTGGAAACCTTTAAATCTTATGACCAAGGCAAAAGTACGTTGCTCTTCAACAACAGGTTAAAAGCATACAATGGAATAATACCCCCTTTACCAATATACTCACTTTTGAGCCTGGATGCTGCCATTAAGAAAATGAATAAGCTTTCTAAATCGGTCAATCTTCAACAACCTTGGTTAACTCCGAATGCTCAGCAGCTAGATTCAATAACTTTATATAGTTGGATGCAACAGCAAATGAGTTCGAAAACTGCGCGAGATTTTTTCCAGGTCGCGTCTGAAGCAATCTTTGCAGCTAACCCTGCTGAAATATCATTGCTCCATGCATTATTTTATGTAAAGTCGGGAAAAGACCTGGACAGCCTTATGAATATAAAAAATGGGGCACAGGAAGAACGATTTGTCGGAGGTGCTCAAGAGTTAGTAAACCGAATGGTTAAAGAGCTTCAAGATGAGTTACGCTTAAACTCACCGGTAAGGCATATTGATCAGGATGAAAACGGCGTTGATGTGATCGGCGAAGGCTTTAAGTATTCCGCGAAAAAGGTAATTATTGCCATTCCACCGGCCTTAGCTTCACGAATTGAATACAACAAACCTCTTCCTCCAAATCGCGATCAATTAATGCAACGCGTTTTTATGGGTAGTGTGGTAAAATGTTATGCAATCTATAAAACACCGTTCTGGCGAGAACGAGGTCTAAATGGACTTTGTGCATCAAATAAAGGGTTAATCACTGTTACATTTGATAATTCGCCCAAAGATGGTTCAAAAGGGATGCTTATGGGATTTGCACTTGCCAATCAGGCTAAATCGTTTTTAGAACTTAATCCTCTTGAGCGTGAAAAAGCCGCTATTGATTGTTTTGCTGCCTTTTTAGGGCCGGAAGCCAGAAATTATGACCTGTATATTGATCAGGCATGGGCTAATGAGGAGTGGACTCGGGGTTGTTATGCCGGAATTATGCCCCCTGGCGCATGGACCAGTGTGGGGAAAACTTTAAGAACGCCATGTGGAAATATCCATTGGGCAGGAACGGAGACATCAGACATTTGGAATGGCTATATTGACGGGGCGGTTAGATCAGGAGAAAGAGCGGTTAGTGAATTATTGACTATATCATAAAAAACAAGCCGGAAATGTTTTCCGGCTGCCTTTAGTTATATGAAGTTACCAGGTCGTTATCTTTCTATGGTATAACTTACTAATTGCTTGCCCTTTTGGCTTGCTACAACGGTGTATTTTCCAGGCAGTAATTCTATTTTCTTACTGAAATTGCCTGTAAAATTTTTCACGGTTTCTTTATAAACTTCTTTTCCTTCTTCATCTTTTATTACTACATCCACAGAACCTTTTACCGGAAGAGCGAAATTAAGTTCATATGCTGGGGAAAAACGTTTTTTGAGCATCATTTTCTTACCAGGCATAGGTTCACGTTCAATAATCATATTTTCATCTCTCATTGGCATGATCATTTGCTCGTCACCATCTGCCTCAATCACGATTATTTTTTTACGTTTGGTACTGTCGCCACTTACCGAAATCCGTTTCTCGAAACGGTGTTTAGGGTTTGGAGCAAAAACTGCATCATCGCTCATGATCACAATTTCTTTGTTTTTATCTTCTTTCCACATCCCAACCGCAGCAGAATCTAATTTCTTAACCCTTATTCGCTTAGGTGCTGCGAACAACACATCGCCATTTCTAAAATTATCTAACTCTTTGCGTTCTACCTCCGAAAGTTGATCGTAATTTTTGGTTATGTCAACAATTGTGTCATTACCTTTTATCTCAATTTTCCGGTAAACAATCTCCTTTTTCGGAGATTTTTCCTGAGCAAATGTGAGCACGCTTAAACTGGTAAGAATTGCTGTTAATACTATTTTTTGCATATCAATCATTTTAATAATCCAAAATTACCTGACTGTTTAGTGAAAAAATGTTAAACACTTGTTAAAAAGTGTTAAATGTTACGATGCTAATTATTAGCTGGTTAGTTTTGTATGGATTTTATCTTTTAGTAATGAAAAAGAAGAGTTTTATTGTTACGGTTATAGCAATTGGCATTGGGCTCCTGAGCTTAATGACTGTGCAAGCATATTTTATATATGATTCATACAAACTAAAGTCGCAGTTGTTTGATCAAACGGTTGAAAGCTCATTACGAACAGTATCAGAAAAGATCGAGAAGAGTGAGGCTCTTCAATTTATAGGAAATAAAATATCCATTCCCACATTTCCTGAACTTCCAAAGGCTAGGCATAAAAAGAAGAAAGTTAGAAAAACAGTTGATGAAATCAGAATAACCAATTCACCTGTTCCTGCTCCTCCCGAGCCTATTATTTTAAACGACAGTCTATTAAGTGGCCGACTTCTATTTCTTTCGCCGCAGGACATTTCGGGGGCACGAATTAACCGGGAAGAACTTGCTAAAAGGATAAAAATCAAAAGAGATAAGAATGATCGTTTTATTATCAGGGTAGGACCAGATGGTAATGTTGATACAATTAAGTATAAGACTCGGCATGCTTCATCGTTTTCTACAGTTATACCCGTAACAGCACAAGTGGCTCGTCCGGAAGTCAGAATAGAAAAACATGTATCTGTTGTAGCTGATGAGCCTCCAAGTGAACAGGATGTGTTAGTTCAAACATGGCTTGATTCTGTATCTCGATTTAAGAAAAGAATAGAAGTTTTTGAAAAACTGGCAGTGGAGGCTGATCGCAAGAAACTTTCATTGATTAATCGTGTGAATCCTAAATTATTGGATTCTTTATTAAAGGCAGAGTTTACATCGGCCGGAATTTCCATTGACTACTTTTACGCTATAGAATCGGGTAAAGATTCAACGGTCTTTAGGTCCGCATCCTATAAACAAGGAACAACTGCAAAAGACAATACTTATAAGGCAGCACTATTCCCTAAAGATGTATTAAATACCGCAGGCACTTTAACCGTTATTTTCCCTGGAAAGTCCGATTTTCTCATGAATAAAATGCTGGTATTAATTATGGCGTCATCATTAATTGTATTGGTCATTATGTCGTGTTTTGGAGTTACGATCCTCTCCCTATTGCGTCAGAAAAAGCTCTCCGAAATGAAAAGTGATTTCATCAACAACATGACCCATGAATTCAAAACTCCGGTGGCGACTATTATGCTTGCAAGTGAAGCTTTGCGAGATGAGCAAATGGCAGCTGACAAAAATATGGTTAACCGCTACGCCGGAATCATTTACGATGAAAACCTTCGGTTGAGCAGCTATGTTGAACGAGTATTGAATCTTGCCAAACTTGAAAAGAGTGACCTCAAACTAGAACAAAAACCTGTTGACATGCACGACCTTATTTCTGCAGTTGCAGATAGCATGAACTTACAATTCAAACGAAAAGGGGCTGCTGTTTCAATAGACCTTCAGGCTACAACTGCTACCATTATTGGAGATGAACTGCATTTGTCGAATGTGATTTACAACTTGTTGGATAATGCATTAAAATATTCTCCGGATGATCCTCAAATTGTAATTTCAACTCAAAATTTGGGAAGTTTATTAATCGTTAAAGTCAACGATAATGGCATTGGAATGACTCGTGAGCAACAAAGTCGCGTGTTTGACCAGTTTTATCGTGCGCATACAGGCAACCTTCACAATATAAAAGGCTTTGGTTTAGGGCTTAACTATGTGTATTCGATTATTAAATTGTTAAAAGGTAATATTACCATTAAGAGCGAACCTCAAAAAGGAAGCACTTTCGAACTAAGCTTTTCTATTGCATAAATATTGAACATTAACTATGAGCAAATCAGTTTTGTTAGTTGAAGATGATCCGAACCTGGGAATGATTTTGCAGGAGTACCTGCAACTTAAAGGAGGATATACCGTAAAGTTATGTATCGATGGAGTTCAGGCACTTGATGTATTTAAAAGCAATACATTTGATGTTTGCATTCTGGATGTTATGATGCCTAAAAAAGATGGCTTTACATTGGGCAAAGAAATCCGAGAATTAGATGAAAAGGTGCCAATTATTTTCGCTACGGCAAAATCAATGCTGGAAGATAAAATTGCAGGCTTTAATATTGGTGGAGATGACTACATTACCAAGCCGTTCCGCATTGAAGAACTGCTGCTAAGAATAAATGCATTACTTAAGCGGAGCAGTAATACTCTTCAGGAAGAGAAGCAGCCCGATAAATACCAGGTGGGATCAATTCTTTTCAATCCCATGACTCAGGAAATTCACAATGGTTATCAATCACAAAAATTATCGGCTAAAGAATCGGAACTGCTCCACTTACTGTGTCAGCATAAAAATGATGTATTAAGCAGGGAACAGGCATTAATAGCAATTTGGGGTAACGACAATTATTTTAATGCTCGTAGCATGGATGTTTACATAAGTAAACTAAGAAAATTGTTAAAAGGAGATGACTCGGTAGAAATTATTAACGTCCACGGGCGTGGGTATAAATTGATCTTTTAATAAAAAAGGCGCACGGATTTCCCAGTGCGCCTGCAGACAACAACCTAAATTTTATTTATAATTCAGTTCAAATTCGATAATAATATCATCTCCTGTTTTTAAAAATTCAAGCAAGATGGTTGGAGGTTTTACTCCATAGTCAGACATTTTAATTTCTTTTTTTCCTTTAATCAAAACTCCAGTTCCGTTTGCTTCTGCAGAAACTTTCACAGGAACTTCTTTCTTAACCCCATGAATTGAAACCACAGCAATTGCATCAATTTCAGATTTGGTTCCGGTTGGTTTAACCAACTTAACTTGCTTCAAACCTACACTGATATCCGCAAATTTGTCCGTTTCTAATGCTTTCCAGATCCTACTGTCCATCAAATCGTCATAATAAGCACCTTTTTCGTCAATACTTCTGATGTTTTTTGATTTAACTTTAAGATTTAACGATTGAATTGTTTTAACTGCTCCTTTATCAAATACCACTACCATATCCCCACTTCTCTGGTCGCACTGTGCAGTCCAATCGTGCACACTCGAGGTTCCGTGAATAAGTACTTTACTTTCTTTCTCGGCCAGTTTTAATGGAGCTTGCTGGGCATTTACATTAAAGGATAATAGAGCTACGCAAATAGATGTAACTATTTTAAATTTTGGCATTTGATTGATTTTTTGGTTACTAATACTAACACAAAAGAATAAATATTAATTCTGCGGAAACATGATAAAAGTCATAGAATAATTACTGTTGATTTTTAGCAGAAAAGGAATGAAAATAAAAAGCCGGCTTCCCAGCCGGCTCTAATCCAATCCAATGTATATGAAGAAAAGTTGTTCGATTTTTTACATTACAAATATCAAACAATGCTATTAGTTAATTGTTAACTTGATGTAATAATGTCGTGATTTTTTGAAATTCTTAACATTAGTTATTCGCCACAAACTCGATTTAGCCGTACAGTTTTTGGTATTTTATTTTGTTCTCGAATTAATATTTTGACGGGGAATTTTCACCACATTTTTAACTAAAAACAGGCCGCGTATTTTCGACACTAAGGCGACAGGTTTTATAGATAAAAAAACCGGTTTGTTATTTACAAACCGGCTATCCAATCCAATTTTTTGAAGTAATCTCTTTACCCTAAACGCATTTCAATTACACTGCAAATTACCGCAACTAATATTTAATAGTTGTTAAGGAACTGTAATGCTTTATATTTTCTACTATCTTTTTAAAATATAGATCAACGAGGAATATTCACCATTTTGTTGTGCTTTGATATTGGACTCTAGTCCTATTAAGAAGGCCGAGAACCATTTTTTTCGCCCGGTTTTATATTGTTCACTTAGCAAACTCACATAAAAAGAATCAAAAATCATCGGCTTGGTCTCCATTAACTGTATTCCCAAAGATCCAAACAACTCTTTAATCGATTGCTGCGAGAAATGATACAAATGGCGCGGAACATCATAAGCTGCCCAATATTCGCCATAATGCAGTGCATCATAAGAGTTATAATTGGGAACAGCCACTACAAGCACTCCGTTCGGCTTTAACAAACTTCTTAATCGCTCAATCGTTTTATGCAGATCAGGCATATGCTCTAACACATGCCACATGGTTATCACATCAAACTGCTGGCTATTTAAAGCCTCATCAAACAAGGAAGCATAAATCTCATCGCCGACCTTTGTTTTGGCTAATGAAGCCGCCTTATCGCCGGGTTCTACTCCACAGATATTCCATCCGGCATTTTTGCAGGTTTGAAGAAATGCACCGGTACCACAACCAACATCTAACAAAGACCCTTTAGCATGTTTCGACTCAACCAATGCCAATTTTCTCTTTAATGAATAAGCCCTAACACGATTATAAATTTTCTCAAATAAGGATGAGTTACCATCTGTATGAGATATGTATTCTTCGCTTTCATAGTATTTACCCAAATCCTCTTCTTTAGGACGAGGGGTAGTAACTAAAAGTCCGGTTGCTTCATCGATCTTTATGGTAAAGCTTTTGCCAGTTACGGTGTAATCCTTTGCAGTGATAAAATCTGCTAGTTCATTGTTATTAATTGGAGATCTTGAAATTTCTTCCATTGATTGCCTGGTTTAAATTTAATCTCTTCTGTAAAGAAGGAGAGCAAAGAAAATGATTTATTCTGAAATTATTCATTGAAATCATCTTTGACTTTCGCCCTTAAATAACTTACCTAAATACGGTAAGCCATTAATAAAAAAGGAGGGCTAATAGCCCTCCTTTTTTTATATCCAATGCTTTTGTTAAAACTTCTTTTGAAGTGTTTCGGCGATGGTATTTGGAGTTACCTTACTAACATATTCAGCAGTAATTTCTAAACTCTCATCCTTAACATAATCATTGTTTAAAGGAACTCTGTCGGCACCTTTTGCAACAGGCTTTTCACCTAAGGCTGAGCGGCGCTGATTATATCGTACAAGTTCTTCGTCATCTTTTTGATCACGTTCTTTTTTAAGCTGATCAATGTTAAGAACAACTGTTTTTTGAGCACGGTTTTTATCAAACTCTTTTATATCCTCAAGAATATATTTATACTCCTGACTAACTTCCATGCGTTTCTCATGATCGGTTACAACAACCGATTTAATTCCGTCAAGTTTTCCAAGTGGTGCATATTGCGCTGGTGCAATCTGATCCCAAGGCAGTGCTGTTGGCTCTGAGCTTTCACCAAATTCACTTGCTGGGAACATGCTTGGGAAAGTAATATCTGGAATTACTCCTTTGTGTTGCGTACTCCCACCGCTGATACGATAGAACTTAGCAACAGTCAAATTAAGCTGACCTAAATTATCTGGCTTATTAATTAACTCGTTAATTGCAGCAGCAGTTTGAACAGTACCCTTACCGTAGCTTTGAGAACCGATGATCAATCCTCTATGGTAATCTTGTATTGCTGCCGAGAAAATTTCTGAAGCAGACGCACTAAAGCGGTTAATCATAACTGTTAACGGTCCGGTATAAGTAATCTCCGGATCTTTATCTTCATTAACCGTTACTTTGCCACCTGCCTCACGCACCTGAACAACCGGACCTGTTTTAATAAACAAACCCGTAAGTTCTATTGCTTCTTTCAAAGAGCCTCCTCCATTATTGCGAAGGTCCATAACAACACCGTCTACTCCTTCAGCCTTAAATTTCACCAATGCGTTTTTTACATCACGGGTAGTTGAGGTATAATTAGGATCTCCTTTACGCATTGCATCCCAATCGATATAAAATGCAGGAACTGTAATTACACCTATTTTATAGGGCTTGCCATTATACGTTACTTGCTTTACTTCACTTTGTGCTTTTTGCTCTTCCAAAACCACTTTATCTCTTATCAGTACCACTGTTTTTGGATTAGCGTTAGCGTCAGCACCAGCAGGTAGAATTTGCAAACGAACGGTTGTTCCTTTAGGACCTCGTATTTTACCCACTACGTCGTCAATTCTCCAACCTACCACATCTTCAAACTCACCGTCTTTTCCTTGGGCAACAGCAATAATACGATCGTTTGGTTGCATCTGTTTACTTTTCTCTGCCGGGCCTCCTTTGGTTAGTTGAACCACTTTTGTGTATTCGTTCTCTGAACGAAGAGTGGCGCCAATTCCTTCCAGGGAGCGCGACATATCAATCTTAAAGTCTGTTGATGATTTTGGAGAAAGATAAACAGTATGAGGTTCAACTGTTGACGAAAACGCATTCATGTAGGTTTCGAAAACATCCTCACTTTTAAGTTTCGCCAATTGAGACTTTAAATTCTCGTAACGCTTGGTAATAATATCGTATGCTTTCTTATCGTCCTTACTGATTAATTTTTGGTTGATCAGTTCATAACGGATGCGTTTATTCCAATAATTATTAAGGTCGGTTGTTGTTGCAAACCAAGGCTCTTTTTCACGATCAAGTACATAGGTATCAGTTGAATCAAGATTCATCTTGGTTTTCAATAATGCTAAGGCATAATCAACCCGTTGACTTAAACGATCAGCATAGTGATTATAAATATAATACCCTGCGGTAAGGTCGCCAGCGTCTAATTGGTTATCAATTTGATAACGGAATTGTTCAAAATCTTTTACGTCGGAGGCCAAAAGCATGCTTCTTGAGCCGTCCAAATCTTTCAAGTATTTATTGAAAATCTGAGAAGAAAGAGAATCATCGAGCTTTACACTTTTATAGTGGTACTCTTCGATGGCACTTGTAATAACTTTTGCTACCGTATAATGCTTGGGTTCCGGTTTCAGGTCAAACTTTCCGGAGCCAACATCGGTAGTCAGACGAGGAGGAGTTGCCGAACAAGAACTGATCACAAACGAAAACGCTACGGCTTCCAGCATCAATTTTTTTATCATTTGTTTGGTGTTAGGATATACAATCTATATTTATGTGAAATTACACTCTTTAAAACGAATATGCATGTAATTTCGATATTACGTGTAATTAAAATACAAAAAATAGCTGGCTTAGTTTTAAACTTTAATGGGCGACACGTAACTATATTGATGTAAAGACCATTAAGTCGCCCTGATTTTTAAATTTGAGCCTTGGGGTATAGTTATTTCAAAGACCATACCAGTAATTTTTGCATAATTATTAACCATATAAATAACCAATGTCATTGAAGAAAGCCCTTTTTCCTGTTTTACTAACAGGTTTTTGCCTTACATCAGTTCATGCTCAATTAATGGATGGCAATAAACATTTCACCCGAGCCGACACACTACGAGGTACCCTAAGTGCTGAACGAGCTTGTTATGATGTTAGTTTTTATCACTTGGATATTAAAATTGATCCCACAGATCAAACTATTGAAGGATATAATGACATCACTTTTAAAACTGTAAAAAATTTTAAAAGAATTCAGGTTGATCTGTTTCCTAACATGAAAGTTGAAAAGATCACCTGGAACGGTAAAGAACTTACTTACAAAAGAGAATTTGGCGCTGTTTTTATCGAATTCCCCGAAGTTGTTAAAACCCCTTCTTCTCAAACCATCCGTTTTTATTATTCCGGAAAACCCATAGTTGCTAAAAGAGCCCCATGGGATGGTGGTTTTGTATGGACCAAAGATAAAGCGGGAGATCCTTGGATTGGAGTGGCCTGTCAGGGAACCGGAGCTAGTTTATGGTGGCCTAACAAAGATCACCAAAGCGACGAACCAGATAGTATGATGATCAGCATTGCCGTGCCTAGTGAACTAATGAATGTGTCGAATGGGCGGTTAAGATCGAAGGCAGACCTAAATAACGGATATACTAAGTATAACTGGTTTGTCAGCAATCCAATTAACAACTACGATGTTTCGGTGAACATTGCAAAATATGCTCACTTTAGCGACAAGTACAACGATCTTGACCTTGATTATTATGTGCTTCGTGAAAATCTTGAAAAAGCAAAAGAGCAGTTTAAGCAAGTGAAGCCAATGATGTCTTGTTTCGAAAAACGATTTGGGCCTTATCCATTTTATGAAGATGGCTACAAACTTGTAGAAACACCTTATTTAGGAATGGAGCATCAAAGTTGCGTAGCCTATGGCAACAAATACAAGAACGGTTACCTTGGTAATGATTTAACCGGCTCTGGCGTAGGCACTAAATTTGATTTTATCATCATTCATGAAAGCGGGCACGAGTGGTTCGGCAACAGTGTAACATCAAAAGATATTGCCGACATGTGGATCCACGAAAGCTTTACCAATTATTCCGAGTCGATTTATGCTGAATGTGAGTTTGGTCACGACGATTATTTAAAACATATCAATGGCTATAAGCACAGTGTAAGAAATGACGAACCAATTATTGGCTCTTATGGTGTAAATGCGGAAGGTTCTGGCGACATGTATTACAAAGGAGGCTTAATGCTTCACACCATCAGAAGTATTGTGGGCGATTCAGTGTTTTTTGGTGCCTTGAAGGGAGTAGCACTTAAGTTCAGACATCAAACAGTAACCACCAATGATATTATTGATTTCTTTAATAAGAAAACAGGTAAGGATCTGACTAAAGTTTTCTATCAGTATTTAAAATATACACACATCCCAACATTAGAACTTAAGAAAGATAACAATGTTGTATCTTACCGCTGGAAGGCAGATGTTCCGGGGTTTGACATGCCAATTAAAGTTTCTCTTAATAACGGCAAATGGCAAACCATTGTTCCGAGTCCAAGCTGGCAGTCACTGCCTGTTAAAGCAGTTTCTGAGATTGTTGTAGCGGAAGACCTTTATTATATTGACATCAAAAAGTTATAACTTGCTTTCTGATTGAAACAACAGGCATGACCAGTACACAACGAAAATATTTCGATTTAGTTATTTGCTTAGTAATGGATCTGGCGGGAATGGGAACTTATTCCATTCCTGTTTTAGGAGAATCAATTGATTTTCTTTGGGCTCCATTCTCTGCCATTGTGTTCTTTCTTTTGTTTAGAAGGAAGATCGGTTTAATTGGAGGTGCCTTTAATTTCCTTGAAGAGATTTTACCCGGAACAGATATTATTCCAACCTTTACCATTGCATGGGTTGGTAAGTATTTAATTGGCACAAAAGAAGGCAAAAGCGAACTAAAGGAAGTCAAAAGAATTGAAAACACTCAAGATCATTAAGGTTTATACTAATCATAGACCAAGCACCGTTATTAATATACGAAACAAGGAAAGATGATGATGGTTACCGAATTACAAAAGTTGATTACTCCTGTAAGAACGTTATTTAATCGCTTTTACAGGTGGATGAATAAATAATTGGTTGGTTAATTGCTTTTTGGGTATTTTTTTTATTTTTGCTGCAGAAACCCAACGTCCTAAAACACGTTATTTCAGTCAGCTTCTAAAAGCAAATAGTACTTCAAAATGGAAAGAAATAGAAAAGACCAGTTGATTCCAAAATTGATGACAATCAATTTGATCATTGCCATCGTTTTATTAGTTATTGCAATTATTACATTTAACGTTGGCGATCATGCAGCGCAGGTAACATTTGTTGAAGCATGCGGTAAAGTATTCTTAACCTTGTTTGCTATCGAGCCATTTGCAATTGCCTTTTATTTGTACTGGCCAAAAGGAGAATAATAGAAATCCATCAATATTATTAAGGTAAAAAAGCTCCGGGGAATACCCGGAGCTTTTCTTTTTTATAATTCTCCTGATTAATACGATAGCATCAATCCCAAAAAAGATGTATCTGTATTGAGCACCGAGGATTCATTAATACTCAACTTCAATTTCCATGATAGATGGATCTTTTATTGCTTCTTTCAGGGAGTATTTTAAGGTTGCATTCTTCTTATCCTTACTTAAAATCACTTTTGACGACTTACATTTTTTAACCGCTTTAGGAAAGTTAAGATCGAGCGTAAAGTTGGCATCCAAACCAGCGTCCTTTATCATATCATACATAGAAGCATTTTGTGCAATATTTTTTGAAAATACTGCTGTATCAACCGATCGCTTAAAGTATCCCTTTCTATAGTCATAAATAAAATAGTTAACATCAATAGGCGACATGCCTCCGGTCATATTCTGATTTCCTGAATTTCCCATAAACGAACCTGATTCTGATAGCTCTTTTTCAAAGTTTTTCAACCTGAATATCAACGCTTTTTCGGTTGTTGCATCCCCGGAAAACACAATCTTTAGTTTGTTATTAGCCATGTCCATCTGGGCATTCATCATCGTATTTTTATACATTTCAAGACTTTCAGCATCCTTGGTTCGCTTAATGGAATCAGGCATTGCTTGCAACATCGTTATCGAAGTATCAATGCTTTTTTTAAAGTCGGGCGATTGCTGGATCGAATCCGGAATAAAGACCTTCATCATAGTTATTCCTTTGCTAAAGTCAACACTGTATATCACTTTACCGCCGCCATTTTCAGCAAAGTCAATCTTCTGGACAGCATCGTAACAAGAGGAAAGAAGAAAGGAGAGAAAAACTAACTGAAAAAAATGTCGAAGTAGTTTCATATCACTAATTTTAAGAAGCCTATAGTAAATGTGCGTTTTTTTACCAGTAATTCATAACAAAAAAATCTCATAAACCATAAATTCAGCCCATCAATAACAATGCAACGGGTGGCTATTAGTAAAAAAATACTAACTTTGCAGCCCTTGAAATCAGATTATTACTGAAATTATGTTTGATAATTTATCCGATAAGCTCGACAGGGCATTTAAAGTTCTGAAGGGCCACGGCAGCATTACAGAAATTAACGTGGCTGAAACCGTTAAAGAGGTGCGTAAAGCCCTTCTTGATGCCGACGTAAACTATAAAACTGCAAAAGCATTTACTGACACTGTTAAAGAAAAGGCGTTAGGCATGAATGTGCTTACCTCTGTTTCTCCAGGGCAGTTAATGGTAAAAGTTGTAAATGATGAGTTGGTAGAGTTAATGGGCGGTAACGTCTCTGAGCTCGATATTAAACAAAACCCGTCGATCATTTTAATTGCGGGCTTAAACGGTGCGGGTAAAACCACTTTCACCGGAAAGCTTGCCAACTACCTTAAAACCCAAAAAGGGAAGAAGCCTTTCCTGGTTGCTGCAGACGTTTACCGCCCTGCGGCGATTGACCAGTTGAAAGTTCTTTCAGAACAAATTGGGGTACCGGTTTATACGGACTATGAATCTAAAGATCCGGTTAAAATTGCAGAAGCTGGTATTGCAAAAGCAAAAGCAGATGGTAATACTGTAGTCATCATTGACACTGCCGGTCGTTTAGCGATCGATGAGCAAATGATGAATGAGATTGCTGATGTTAAAGCTGCGACCAAGCCACATGAGATTTTATTTGTGGTTGACTCAATGACGGGTCAGGATGCTGTAAATACGGCAAAAGCATTTAATGATCGTCTGGATTTCACCGGTGTTGTATTAACCAAATTAGATGGTGATACTCGTGGCGGTGCGGCACTTTCAATTAAGTCTGTAGTTAATAAACCCATTAAATTTATTGGTACGGGCGAAAAGATGGACGCAATTGATGTGTTCTATCCTGATCGTATGGCTTCGCGTATCCTGGGAATGGGTGACGTGGTTTCCCTTGTTGAACGTGCTCAACAGCAGTTTGACGAAAAACAAGCTGCTGAACTTCAGAAAAAGATCCGTAAAAACAAATTTGACTTTAACGACTTCCTTTCTCAATTGAATCAAATCAAGAAAATGGGTAACATTAAAGATTTGATGGGTATGATTCCTGGGGTTGGGAAAGCAATTAAAGATGTTGACATTGATGATGATGCATTTAAACACATTGAAGCGATCATTCAGTCAATGACTCCGACCGAACGTGAAAACCCTGAATTAATCAACGGAAACCGTCGTCAGCGTATTGCAAACGGTAGCGGAACTTCTATTGCCGAAGTAAATAAATTATTGAAGCAATTTGAAGACATGCGCAAGATGATGAAGGTATTTTCAGATCCGGGGCAAGCAGCAAAAATGATGCGTAATATGCCTAAAATGCGCAAATAAGCACATTAAAAATATAGACAAAGCCTGTCCGCAAAACCGCGTACAGGCTTTGTTGTTTTAAACCATTTCTTCCTTAAACTATCCAAAATATAATTGAATCAATTATATTGTAGTATACATTTAAATAAATCGCTCATGAGAAAATACATTTTATTGTTTTTGCCCTTAATTATTATGGCATGTGCAAGCCCAAAAGTTACTGTTAAAAACGAAGCTGCAACAACCAACTGGAACAATTACAAATCATTCGATTTCTATAAGCTTGATGTTAGCGGTGATACCGTTAGTGCTGTTTTTAAAGAAAGAACTGATCTACTAAAAACTGCCATTGCTAAGAATTTAACAGCCAGAGGGCTTGTACAAAATAATGAGAATCCCGATTTACTGATTAATATAGGTTTGGTAGTAAAAGAAAAGGTACAAACCCGCGAAACAAGTTTCACGGACCCTGATCGTCCCAAATATATGGGAACCAGAAATTATTCATGGAAAAGTGAAACTGTTGAAACCGGTAGATACAGGGAAGGTTTTGTAACATTAGACTTTATCGAGGGAAAACTAAAAACACCGTTATGGCAGGTAAGTGCCGATGGTATTTTGCCTGAAAAAACTGAACAAATACAAAAAAACATCGACCAGACGATCGCGACAATTTTAAAGGACTTTCCGATAGCAGGAAATGGGGCTTCAAAATAAATTGGATTGCAGAGTAATGCAGTTATCTTCGATAGGTTGAAACACACCCCAACCCCTCTCAAGAGGAGAGCATCAACTACGTTGATAAGGGATTCTCCTCTTGAGAGGGGTTAGGGGTGTGTTCAAAATTTGTGTCATTCTTGTGAATGTTTACTAGTTCGGCAACAGACTATTCATTCTCCGGAATGAACTGAAAACCAAAAGTTAAAGGGCATTGACTTCCAGTCAACGGGAATGAAATTCCATTTCCTATTCATAAATAAAATCAATTTTTCTAACTTGAGCCCTTATTTACCTGAATGTTTGTAAAGCTATTTAATAAACCCAAACCGAAAGATGATTCGGAATTGCTTGCGCTGTACCGCCGAACAGGTGATGTTGCGCATTTGGGTGAATTGTATGGTCGTTACATGGAACTCATTTTTGCCGTTTGCTTTAAGTACCTTAAGAACGAAGAGGAAAGCAAGGATGCAGTTATGCATATCTTTGAGAAAATTACCCACGATTTGCTTCATCAACATGTTACGAATTGGAAATCGTGGATTCATGTTGTTGCCAAAAATTACTGCCTGATGCAGCTTCGATCTAAGAAGTACCATGTGGAACAAAGCATGGTTGCATTAAAAGATGATGACGACGATATGGAATTTGTATCGGATGAGCATCATAATGGTATAAATGACAAAGAACTTACGCTACAGGCAATGGAAAAGTGTATTCATCAGTTGCCCGAGGAGCAAAAAATATGCATTGATCTTTTTTATTTAAAACAAAAAAGCTATAAAGAAATTGTTGATATAACTGGTTACGACACTTCAAAAGTGAAGAGTTACATACAAAACGGAAAGCGTAACCTTAAAATTTGTGTTGAGAAAAACAATGGCTAAGTCGCAGAAACATATTCATCCTGATTTGCTGGTTCAAGAATTAAAAGAACTGGCCGGGCGCGAGCTTTCGCCTGAAGAAGTAAATTTATTATTGGATTCGGACCTTGAGCGCGATGCACTCGAAGGTTTTATTGCTATGAAAAAGGCCGGAATCAATAATGATAAGGTTCTTGTTGACCTTAAACATCAACTCAACCAAAAAATAAAGAATAAAGAAAGATTCAGGGAATTACCTTGGCAAAAATTAAGTGTTGCAGCAACAGTTGCTGCTGTAGTTTGTATTGGTGCATTTTACATCATAAAAAAACAGCAGCACGAAAAGCAATTGATCGCCGAACGTTTTGAGGTTCCAAAAATGCTTTCTAAGAATGATACATTGTTGATCTATCTGCCGGATGAACGTATAATTCATACAGCACAGATTGCCAAAAGTGATCTGAAACGATTCAACCCACAACATGAAATTCAGGCTGACTATAAAAAAACAGAACGCTTAATTGTTGCAGATGAAAAACCCGTAGCTGTTGTTGCTGCTGCTCCTGCATTAGCGGAGTCGGCAAAAGTGGCGCTTAGTGATTCCAATTACTTGGCAGGAAAGGTTTCAAAAGATCTTACTAACGCAAACTCAAGAGCCGCATTATCAAAAGCATTCTCCTCTGCGATACAAGTTAATGGCAATGTTATTGACATTTTAAGTTCAGATCCCATTCCTGATGTAGTAGTAATTGTAAAAGGAACCGAAGTCAAAACCGAAAGCAATGATCAGGGAGCTTTCAACATTAGTATACCAAACGATAAACAACAACTGGAGTTGTCGAAAAAAGGTTACTCATCATTAACCATTAAGGCAACCGAAATAACAGATGGTAAACTTACGGTTGGATTATTGCCCGATGTACGATTAATGGCAGAAAAAGCAATTAAAGATTACCTGGCGAATACAAATAACAAAACTGATGAAGCAAAACTTGCCGTTAGTGCATCAGCTTATCAAATTTATATAAACAAACATATTGCTTACCCCAAAGCATATACTGAAATGGGAAGAGAAGGAACTGTTGAAGTTGGATTTACTGTAAATGCGGATGGCTCGCTGAGCGACTTTAAAGTTTTGCGTAGCATGGGTGCAGATTTCGACAATCCTTCGGTTGAGGTGCTAAAAAATGGACCAAAATGGTTGCCAGCCTTAAAAAGTGGTAAACCTGTAAAAAGTCGCCAGCACCATTACGTCAATTTTATACATATTTAGGTATATAAAAACCGTTCTCTATTTACAGCGTTTTTTAAGAACACTAGTTAAACCTCCTTAAATATAATTATGAAGTTTCATTATATCGCATTATTATCTTTTAGTATAATTGCGTGTAAACAAGAACCTAAGAAGCAAACGACTGAAAAAGAACCTTTGCCGTTAGTCCGACAGGATGATATGCATAGCTTTGCAAAACCTAATAAAGCGAAAGTAAAACACCTTGACCTCCATCTTGAAGTTGATTTTGAAAAGAAACAGATAAGCGGTCTTGCAACATGGGATATTGAAACCAAAGAAAACACGGATGAAATCATTTTTGACACCAATGGTTTATTGATCGACAGTGTAAAAGTTGATGGAAGTTCGGTGCAATTCAGTTTAGGTCATGAAAAAAAATACCTTGGCCGACCATTAGACATTGATATCAAACCAACCGCAAAAAAGGTTTCAATTTGGTACAGGACGATCCCTCAGGCAGAGGCTGTACAATGGCTTAATCCGCAGCAAACGGCAGACAAAAAATATCCGTTCCTATTTACCCAGTCGGAAGCAATATTGGCTCGCTCTTGGATTCCTTGCCAGGATAGTCCGGCCATTCGATTTACCTATAATGCGACAGTCCGTGTTCCTAATTACCTGATTGCACTCATGAGTGCAACTAATCCGACGGCCAAAAACAGTAAAGGCGTTTACACATTCAAGCAAGAAAAGCCTATTTCATCTTATTTAATGGCCCTTGCTGTTGGCGACCTGGAGTATAAACAACTGGGTCCAAATACAGGGGTTTACGCAGAACACAGCATGATAAAAAAATGCGCCGCTGAATTTGAAGGCTTGCCTAAAATGATGATAGCTGCTGAAAAACTATATGGACCTTATCAATGGGGCCGATATGACGTTTTAGTGCTTCCTCCTAGTTTCCCTTTTGGCGGAATGGAAAATCCGGAGTTGACCTTTGCAACTCCAACTATTATTGCGGGTGATCGCTCATTAGTTAGCCTGGTGGCTCATGAGTTGGCTCATTCCTGGAGTGGAAATCTTGTTACCAATGCATCTTGGAATGATATGTGGCTGAATGAAGGATTCACTGTTTATTTTGAACGCAGAATTATGGAGGAAATGGAAGGCAAAGATTATGCAGACATGCTTTCTGTTTTAGGGTTTCAGGAACTACAGGCAACAATTACAGACTTGGGACCAACAAATGAAGACACCAAACTGAAACTAAATTTAAGAGGTAGGAATCCTGATGATGCTGTAGGTGATATTGCTTATGAAAAAGGATTTTGCTTGTTAAAAACTATAGAAAATGCGGTTGGCCGTCAGCGATTTGACGCCTTTGTAACCAACTATTTCAACACTCATGCCTTTAAAACAATCACAAGTGAAGAATTTATCGATTACTATTATAAAGAACTGATTGGCAATGATAAAACCCTTGCAGAAAAGATAGGAATTGAGAAATGGGTATTTGAGCCGGGCTTACCCGCAAATTGTCCTAAGTTTAACTCAACACGTTTTGATGCAGTAGATACTGCCTTAGAACAATGGATCAAAGGAAAGCCTGCATCCTCATTAACTACTAAAAACTGGAGTTCGCACGAATGGCTTCACTTTGTTCGTCATTTGCCAGATAGTATGACGCCTGAGCAAATGAAAGAACTTGACAAAACATTTAAGTTTACAGAAAGTGGCAATAGTGAAGTTTTAGCGGCATGGCTTACACTGGCCATTAACAATCATTATGTTGATGCCTATCCTTCTCTAAACAACTTTTTGGAACACGTTGGCCGTCGTCGCTTCTTAATACCACTCTACAAAGCGCTCGCCTCAACTGAAGAAGGAAAGAAAATGGCAAAGGGTATTTATGCAAGCGCCCGTGCTAACTATCATTCTGTGGCTCAAGTAACAATTGACGAAATGCTGAAATAACCAAAAGTTCAGCTTACTTATAAAAACGAGAAGGGCCTGTTTTGCAGGCCCTTCTCATTTCATTATATTTTCGAAAATACTACATATTTCTTCTGTACTGTCCGCCCACCTGATAAAGTGCAGCAGAAATCTGTCCTAAAGAACAGCATTTCGATACCTCCATCAGTTTATCAAAAATATTCTCATTGTGAATTGCTGCTTGTTGCAACTCTTTCAATAGTTGAACACTTTGGGCGTCGTTGCGTTTTTGAAAAGCATGAAGTGCGGCAATCTGATACTGTTTTTCATCTTCAGTTGCGCGAATAACTTCTTGCGGAACAACCGTAGGCGATCCTTTACTATTTAAGAAGGTGTTAACCCCAATAATCGGATAGGCACCAGTATGTTTCAACGTTTCGTAATACAATGATTCTTCCTGTATTTTGCTGCGTTGATACATAGTTTCCATCGCTCCTAAAACACCACCTCTATCATTTATCCGTTTGAATTCCGTCAATACCGCTTCTTCTACCAGATCAGTCAGTTCTTCAATAATAAACGCACCTTGAATTGGATTTTCATTCTTAGCTAATCCCAATTCGCGGTTAATGATAAGCTGGATAGCCATTGCCCGACGAACAGATTCTTCTGTTGGAGTGGTGATCGCTTCATCATATGCATTCGTATGCAAAGAATTACAGTTGTCGTAAATTGCATATAACGCCTGTAATGTAGTTCTGATATCGTTAAAATCAATTTCCTGCGCATGCAATGAGCGGCCAGAGGTTTGAATATGATACTTCAACTTTTGTGAACGATCATTTCCTTTGTATTTATTTTTGATCGCTTTGGCCCAAATTCTTCTGGCAACACGACCAATAACAGAATATTCCGGATCGATGCCATTGGAGAAGAAGAACGAAAGATTTGGCGCAAACTCATCAATATGCATTCCCCGGCTTAGGTAATATTCAACAAACGTGAATCCGTTCGCTAATGTAAATGCAAGCTGAGAAATCGGGTTGGCACCAGCTTCTGCAATGTGATACCCTGAAATTGATACTGAATAAAAATTGCGAACCTTCTCGTCAATAAAGTACTGTTGAATATCTCCCATCATTCTCAAAGCAAATTCAGTTGAGAAAATACAAGTATTCTGCGCCTGGTCTTCTTTCAAAATATCGGCCTGTACTGTCCCGCGAACCGTCGCAATAGCATGTGCTTTTATTTTTTCATACACATCGGCCGGCAATACCTCATCTCCCGTAACACCCAACAGCATTAAACCCAACCCATTGTTACCCTCGGGAAGTTCACCATTGTACGTAGGTTTTTCCAAGCCTTTCTTTTTATAGATCTCATCGATCTTAGCTTTTACCTCCTTAACCAATCCATGCTGGTGAATATATTTTTCACATTGCTGATCGATAGCCGTGTTCATAAAAAAGCCTAACAGCATTGGAGCAGGGCCATTAATGGTCATAGAAACAGAGGTGCTCGGATGACAAAGATCAAAACCTGAATACAGTTTTTTGCAGTCATCAAGCGTCGCAATTGAAACCCCTGAATTACCTATTTTTCCATAGATATCCGGACGAACGTGAGGATCTTCGCCATATAGTGTAACTGAATCAAATGCAGTCGATAAACGATGTGCCGGTTGACCCAATGAAACATAATGGAAACGCTTGTTGGTTCTCTCCGGACCACCTTCTCCAGCAAACATACGAGTTGGATCTTCGCCTTCTCGTTTCAGTGGAAACACGCCGGCTGCATATGGAAACTCTCCCGGAACATTTTCGGTCAGCAACCAACGCAATATATCACCCCAAGCCTCATATTTTGGCAAAGAGATTTTAGGAATACGAAGCTTCGATAACGATTCGTAATACAGTGCTTGTTTAATCTCTTTATCACGAACTTTATAGATAAAGTTATCTTCTTTGTATTTTTTTACCGTTTCCGGCCATTCACGCAACAAACGCTTACATTCACCTGCAAGATTATCTTCCAAATGATTGTAAAGTCCTTCAAGTTGTGCTATTGATTCCGCTGCCAGATCGGTAGAATTGGGCGCTTTCAACAAATCGATCGTACCCTTCAACTGAAACATTTTCTGAGCAATAACGCATTGTTCGTTAACCCAGCTTTTATATTCATGGTTGTTTTCTACAATTTCAGCCAGGTAGCGATTTCTATCTGGTGGAATGATGTAAACCTTCTCAGAAACTTCGGGGGTTAGTTCATAATGAGCCTGAAAATCAACGCCGGTTCTTTCCTTAATCTTCGCCATCAATGCCATGAACAGATTGTTCATCCCCGGATCATTAAACTGAGAAGCAATGGTTCCGAAAATTGGCAACGTATCATCATTGGCATCCCATAAATTATGGTTACGCTTGTATTGCTTTTTTACATCACGGATAGCATCCAATGCGCCACGTTTATCAAATTTGTTGATGGCTACAAGGTCGGCAAAATCCAACATATCGATCTTCTCCAACTGGGTTGCCGCACCAAATTCCGGCGTCATAACGTATAATGATACATCACAGTGTTCTGTAATCTCAGTATCCGACTGGCCAATACCTGAAGTTTCAACAATAATCAAATCATAAGACGCCGCCTTACAAATGTCAATTGCTTCCTGCACATATTTAGACAAGGCAAGATTCGCTTGTCGAGTAGCTAATGAACGCATGTAAACTCGTGGGTTATTAATTGCGTTCATGCGGATACGATCACCTAGTAATGCTCCTCCGGTTTTACGTTTTGAAGGATCAACAGAAATAATGGCAATGGTTTTATCCGTTTCTAACAAGTAACGGCGTACCAATTCATCCACAAGGGATGATTTACCTGCACCACCAGTACCGGTAATACCCAAAACAGGTATCTTATGTTGTCCGATTAATTTTTTTACCTCTTTTAAGAAATTATCAGCTTCTTCCGGAAAGTTTTCTGCCACAGAAATAGCGTGGGCAATAGATGTTACCTCTTTCTTTCCAATGCCTTTAACTTCTCCGTTTAATGCGGTTTTAACAGGAAAATCACATTGCTCAAGCAAGAAATTGATCATTCCCTGTAAACCCATTGTACGACCATCATCAGGAGAAAAAATCCGGTTAATACCATAGGTGTGAAGTTCGTCGATTTCTTCTGGAAGAATAACGCCTCCACCACCACCAAATAGTTTGATATGTCCGGCGCCTCTTTCTTTCAACAGATCATACATGTATTTAAAGTACTCCACGTGGCCACCTTGGTAGCTGGTCATGGCAATACCTTGTACATCTTCCTGGATCGCGCAATTCACAACTTCTTCAACCGAGCGGTTGTGCCCAAGATGAATTACTTCAGCTCCTGACGATTGTAAGATACGGCGCATAATATTTATCGAGGCATCGTGCCCGTCGAACAAAGCTGCCGCCGTAACAAAACGAATCTTGTTTTTAGGTTTATAAACTTCTACTGTATCCATCATCGGTTTATTGAATGGTCAAATTTAGACAATTTTTTCAGCCCTGCTTCATCTCAAAGGGTATGTATTATAATATGTACCAATGTTTTGGTAGATTTAAATGTCACATTTTTAACTTATGACTTACGGCTTTAGCATAAGCAACTACTGAAAACAACTCTTTATGACACATCAGGATATTCGATCATACTTTGAAGCAGAAAAATCGGCCACATTAGTTTTTATGATAATCGGCATATTAACCATTATAGCCGGAATCGCTTTTTTCTTTCTAAAGTCAAAAACCTACATAGGTGTCGGTTTTCCTTTGGTTGTCTTTGGTGTCATTCAGTTGATGGTAGGCTATTCCGTATATTCAAGAACCGACAAACAAGTAAGTGATGTGATTTATAGCTATGACATGAACCCTGACTATTTCAAAAACAAAGAATTACCACGCATGGAAAGGGTGAATAAGAACTTTGTTGTTTATAGAAATGTCGAACTTGCCTTATTCATTGCATCCATTGTCTTGATCTGGTTAAATTATGGGAAGCAAAATGTCTGGCTTGGAGTAGGAGCAGGACTCTTTTTTCAGGCGTTGATTCTATTTGCGAGTGATCAGTTTGCAGGGCGCAGAGCGAATAAGTATACAAACCTTATTAAAGAATTCATTCAGAAAAATTAGAAAATATCCTTCCATTACCTTTTTTATAACAGTGGTATTCTTCTTGTCTTATTTTTTGTGTCTTTATACCTAAAAAATGGTAAATTCAAGAAAAAGCTCTCTCATGAATAAACGTACCGCTTTAATAACAGGTGCCACCCAAGGCATTGGTTATTACTTTTCAAGAATTATGGCTAGAAACCGAGTCGACTTGGTTCTCATCGATAAGAACGAAGACCTCTTGATGGATCTTGCCCTCGATCTTTATCAGCGATATGGAGTTCGGGTAAAGTTTATCCCTTTTGATCTTAGTAAAACTAACGCTCCCTTTGTTGTTTACAATGATATTATTAAAGACGGCTTTCGGATCGATTATTTGATAAACAGCGCCGGCGTTGGTGATTATGGCTTTTTTCATGAAACTGATTGGGAGAAAGAACGAGAGATGATCAATTTAAATGTGGTCAGCCTTGTTCAGTTAACAAAGCTTTTTGTAAATGACATGGTAATTCATGGTAAAGGCAGGGTATTAAATGTTGCCTCCACTGCTGCTTTTCAACCAGGACCAAGCATGGCGGTTTATTATGCCACAAAAGCATTTGTGCTATCATTTTCGGAAGCCATAGCCAATGAATTGAAGAATAGTGGTATCACCGTTACAGCTCTTTGCCCCGACCCTCAACAATCAGGTTTACAGCATCTCGCAGAAATAGAAGTAAATAAGTTGTTGCGAGGCAGAAAACTACCAAAAGATTGGGAAGTGGCAGAGTTTGGCTTCCATTCAATGATCGAAGGTAAAACAGTTGCTGTAAATGGATTTATGAACAGATTGTGGTTAAATACTAGACGCCTATTCAGAAAAAATATTACTCAACCAGCTACATTGACAAAAGAACGTGCTTAAACTCGTTTTTTATCATTAATCATATACCCTATACCAGCATTTCCCCATTGTAACCACTGGGTACAGCCTTTTTTTCTTACCTTTGCCCCGATGTCAACAGATTCAGGGATAACTACATATAATAATTACGGCGCTTGGCTGAGAGAAAAATATAACGGTCAGCGTGTTTTTAAGGTGATTGTGGACGGAGGATTTACTTGTCCGAACAGAGACGGGAGTAAAGGCTATGGAGGATGTACCTATTGTAACGTAGATTCTTTCACTCCTGAACTTACTCGTGCACTTCCGAACATGCGTGATCAGATCTCATTGGGAATGGAACGCGCTCGCCACATGTACAGAGCAGATAAATTTATTATCTACTTTCAGCCCAATACCAATACCTATGCTCCTACGCATTACCTGAAATCGATGTATGATGAGGCATTATCGATAAACACTTCGGATATTGTGGGTTTGTCTGTAGGAACTCGTGCTGATTGTATTGATGCTGAAAAAATTGCCTTGCTCGAAAGTTATACCAATCATGTGGATGTAGATTTAGAAATGGGTATGGAATCCATTTATGAAGAAACATTGGCGCAACTAAACCGTGGGTGTACACATGCAGAACTTGTTGATGTGCTAGGGTTGCTCACCAGTTCCAAACTGGATGTTTGTGTTCACTCCATCTTTGGATTGCCTGGCGAAACGCATGAAATGATGTTAGCCTATGCCGATGAAATCAATCGCCATCCGCAGATCAAATTTGTTAAACTCCACCATTTATATATTGTTGAAGGCTCCATTATGGGTGTTAAATACAAAAGAGAACCGTTCAAACTGTTCACCATGGAAGAATATGCGGAGTTTCTTTGTCAGCTAATCCCACGCCTTCGTCCAGATATTGTTATTCAGCGTTTATTTGGCATCTCCGACCGTGAGTTTCTTATTGCTCCGGAGTGGGGGATGAACAAATCAGGCATTCAGACTTACTTCGAGAATTATTTAGAAAAGAGAGGGGTGGTGCAGGGCAGCGCGTTGTAACGCGCATAATTGCGAGTTGCAAATTGTTGATTGCGAGTTGGCTATTTATTGCTATTTATGGAGCAATCGATTGAAATAATTTTAGCTGATTCAATCTTGTTTAACAATTATAAATTGATCAATTAAAATCACTAAAATCTGTTATACCCAAAAAACAAAAACGGCGGTAATTGCTTACCACCGTTGGCTTTATTTATGACAATTTAGACTGATAATTCTTTACTGAATAACTTTTGCAGCTGTTTTTCTGCATTTTTCAAGCCTTCTTCAAACTTGTTCCCGATTTTGTATTCAGAAAGGGCTGGTGCTAATTTTTTGTAATAATCGATGCCTTCCTCCAGATTCTTTTTGAATTCAACTACATATTTCTGCTTTTTCTCCTGGAAACTTTCGGTAAGCTCATCAACCTGCTCTTTAAAATAGTCAACATATAGTTGAAGCTCTTTGGTGAAAAGGTCTGGACGATATTTATTAGCTAACAAATCAATCCGACCATAAATATGATCTACCATTTCCTTCAATGAAACTTTTTTATCAAAATAGGCAATGTTCGGTCCTGGACAGATTGTTACTGCAGTTAGATTTTTAAGAAAGAACGTATTATAATTCAGGGCAGCTGAATTGCTTAACCCAATGCATAAGCACTCCTTCGAAAGCACGGCTTCAATCTGTTTTTCCTTTTCGGCTAATGAAAGGTCTTGATTTTTAATCTCTTCAATTTTCGTCTTTTGATACTCAATCGAAGCAGTACAGATTGGTTTATCTGTAAATTCAGTATTGGTCTGTAAAAACTTTTCAGTACAAGGACTTCCCGGTTTGTTAAAGGCAATACGTTGCAATTTTTCAATTTCGGAAGTTGTACGACGTAAATAATTAAATCGAACGCCCAGTGGAGAGTTATGACTTAATGTTATGTCTTCTTCTTTTGATTTTTCTAACAGATCAAGAGTATGAGCATCCACCGTGGTTGCCTCTGGCACTAACAAAAATGGAGAACCCCAACCGGTAGCGTCTACTTCATAATAGTTAAGCAAAAACTCTTGCTCTTGAGCATTTCCAATACCGCCTTGAACGGTTATCCTCACAGGAGGAATATCTGTTGGAGTATTTTCTTTTACGCTTTTGCTATATAGATCAAAAAGGCTGTCAATAAGTTCTTTTCGTCTGGTCTTAAACTCTTCCAGAATCGGTCCTAATAAAAAGCCATCTGTCGCAAATGCATGTCCGCCACAGTTCAATCCAGACTCAATTCTGAATTCGCTTACCCAAATTCCTTTTTTAGCAAGATATTTCCCCTGGATCAAAGCTGATCTGAAATCACTTACTTTAATGATTACCTTCTTTTTAAAAGATCCATCAGGCTGTTGCTTAAAGTCCTCGAACTGATCAATATAATTAAAGAGACGAGGGTTCATCCCAGCGGAAAAAATAATAGATGAATCATGAAGGTCACTTTCTGCATAAGCGCGTAAAGAAGTGAGCGCATCAGAACCGTTCTCAATTATGTTCCCTTGCTTATCAAAGTTGTTCTTATCAAGCTTGGTCATAATATTTACATCAATGCTTCCTGGTTTAATCAGTTGACGTAACTTATCCTGAATATTCAGCTTCTCAAATTCGTCCTTTGTAGTGAGCATCTTATCATAAAGTGATTTCAATGAGCTGTTATCAGGTAACATCTCAAAATATTTCACTAACTCAGAACCTTTTTCAAACGCCGAATTTCTGAGTTCCTCAAATTGGGATTTAACAATCTTGTTTAGAAGATTCAGATAATCAGTTATTCGTTTGGTCCTATAATCCGCTTGCTTTTCGTCAATTGGTTCATAAGGTTCATTGATCTGGTTATAATAATAACCCCGCATCATTTCTATTAGTCTGTCTTCAATTATTGACACAACAGAAGAAATACCATAGCGGGCAACTTTAACAGGAGAATCAATGGTGTAGGCTAAGCCCATTACCGGAATATGAAAGCTGTGAATTGGCTTGGTTTGCATTTTCAATAATTTAACTACAAAGGGACTAAAACCAAGTTGCAGAAAACATGATTTTTATCAGGTTTTTATTAAAAATAGTTTATAACAGTCTGGTTAAAAAGGCGTTGATTTAAAATATATCTTTCTTTATCTTAGCGTTTTATCTCAAAAACCAAACTAAAAACCAATGCTCTCTCAACGTATTCTATCTACGCTGGGGCATACGTCTGAAATTTTTAAGCGCTCGTCTTTAATTTTCAAAGGAGTGAATGCTTTTTGGCGTATTCCCCCTAATCTTGATTTAACTAATTATTCAAATCAGGAAACATCCCTTGGCTTATATCCTCTCGATTATGCAACCATTGTAAAAGATGGTTACTATTGGCTATCCGATAAGGAGGGCCTTCCTGTGAAGCCTGTTTGGGGAAATGTTATTCACAATAATACAAGGCTTTGCGGATATGCAATCGGCAACTGGAATCTTTATTACGAAACAAATGATGAAAAATATTTAGAACAGGTTAAACATGTAGCAGATTACCTCTTAAGAACCGCTGATCATTATAATAACGAAGTAAACCTTCGGAAAGAGATTCTCGGCCAGGGACACGTAGGTGAAATTTCGTCAATGAGCCAAGGCCAGGCAATCAGTGTTTTTTGCCGGTGTTTTGAAGCTACAAATGATTTAAAGTACCTGGATGCGGCCCTAAAATGTATTCCTTGCTTTTATAGGAATGTTGACGCTAACGGTGTTGTGTCTACCTATGGCACTGACCATTTATTATGGTACGAAGAGTTTGTGAAGCCTCCTTGCCTACATGTGCTTAATGGGATGATGTATGCAATGTTGGGACTGTTTGATTTATTTAAACTTACCAAGTCCGAAAGCATACATGATCTGTATCAAAAAGGCGTCAAGAGCATTGAGGATGCGCTTCCTTCATTTGATTGTGGTTGGTGGAGCTGGTACGGAGTTCGTGACGATGGTAACCATTATCTGGCCAGCATGGGTTATCATTCATTGCACATTTGGCAGTTATATGTTTTAGGGACAATCGCTGATTCATCGATAATGCTTGAAAAAGCAAATCGTTTTTTGGAATACACCAGGCATTCAGATTTCCGATTACGCTCAATTAAGTTTTTGGTATATGAGAAAGCAAAAAAGTATTTTAAAGGATATTTTAATAAACTGACAAAATTGCACTCTCAGACGATGTGGTATATAACTTGATAAGGAAGTATTCGAAAAACTTACTTATTTAATTAGATATGGCACAAAAAGGATCGATTTCAGTAAATACGGAAAACATCTTTCCTATTATTAAAAAATTTCTTTACTCTGATCATGATATTTTTTTACGCGAGTTAGTAGCAAATGCAACTGACGCTACCCAGAAATTACAAAAACTTGCAGGAATTGGAGATTTTAAAGGAGAACTGGGAGACCTAACGATTAAAATCAGTGTTGACAAAGACAAAAAAACGCTTACTATTTCTGACAAAGGTTTAGGTATGACCGAAGCCGAAGTGATGAAATACATTAATCAGGTTGCATTTTCAGGAGCTACTGAATTTGTTGAGAAATTCAAAGATGTTGATACCACTTCCATCATTGGTAAGTTCGGACTCGGGTTTTACTCCGCATTTATGGTTGCTGAGAAAGTGGAGTTAATTACGAAGTCTTATCAAGATGCTAAGGCTGTTAAATGGACGTGCGACGGTTCAACGGAATTTAGCACAGAGGAGATTGAAAAAGCTGAACGCGGAACGGACGTTGTTTTATATTTAAATACCGATTCAGAAGAATTTTTAGAAGATCATCGTATTAACGAGATCCTAAACCGCTATTGCCGCTTCATGCCAATCCCAATCGTTTTCGGTAAAGATGCTGAAAAAGTAAAAGAAGGGGAAGAGGAAAAAACAATCGAAAAAGATCATGTTATTAATGCAGTTCAGCCATTATACACTCGTGATCCGCAATCGTTAAAAGATGAAGATTACCTCAATTTTTATCGTGAGTTATACCCAATGGCTGAAGATCCATTATTCTGGATCCACCTAAAGGTTGATTATCCATTTAATCTTACGGGTATTCTCTATTTCCCTAAAGTAAAAAATGACATTACGCTTCATAAAGACAAAATCCAACTGTACTCTCGTCAGGTATTTATTACCGACAATGTAGAGAATATAGTTCCTGAGTTTTTGCGTTTGATGCATGGTGTGATTGATTCACCTGATATTCCATTAAACGTTTCTCGTTCATACTTACAGTCAGACGCAAATGTTAAAAAAATCAGCAACTACATAACCCGTAAAGTTGCCGATCGTTTAGAAGAACTATTCAAAAGCGATAGAGTATTATTTGAGCAAAAATGGGAAAGCATTGGACTGTTTGTTAAATACGGAATGGTTACTGATGAGAAATTCTTTGAAAAAGCACAGAAATTCTGCTTGTACGAAACACTTGAGGGCAAATTTTTTACGCTTGATGAGTACAAAGAAAAGATCAAGGATAATCAAGTAGATAAAAATGGTAACTTCACTTTAATTTATACTTCAAACCCGGCTCAACAGGATATCTTTATCCGTGCAGCAAAGAATCGCGGACTGGATGTGTTGAAAATGGATTCATTGATCGATAATCACTTTATCAGCAATGTTGAATATAAGTTTGAAAAAGTTCGAATGAAACGTGTTGATGCTGACACCGTTGATAAATTGGTTGAAACCGACACAGTATTAGACGTTGCATTAACAGATG
This sequence comes from Solitalea canadensis DSM 3403, assembly GCF_000242635.2. Taxonomy (NCBI): domain Bacteria; kingdom Pseudomonadati; phylum Bacteroidota; class Sphingobacteriia; order Sphingobacteriales; family Sphingobacteriaceae; genus Solitalea; species Solitalea canadensis. The sequence goes on along the minus strand of NC_017770.1, from coordinate 4,562,255 downwards.
ACCAAAAGAAACAAGTTGATGAAATCTTTAAAAAGGCTACCAACAACGATAAACTGGATCTTGAAGTTGCTGCAATGAGTGGCGATGAAATGCCAGTAACCATTGTTCGTCCTGAGTTTATGCGCCGAATGATGGAAATGCAAGAATTAAGCGGAGGAAATGGGGGTATGTTTGGCTTTAATGGTTTTGGAGCTGAAAAGGTTATGGTGAATGGAAACCATCCTTTAATTCAGAAATTACTGACAGTTTCGGAAGATAAACAAACTCAATTAGCACGACAAGCTTACGATTTGGCATTACTTGCACAAGGAATGCTAAAAGGAGAAGCATTAACAGGCTTTATTCATCGTTCACTGGAAATTGCAGAATAATCCTTAAGTATTGATACTATTTTCTTACAGGATGGGGTCTAATCTCCATCCTTTTTTTATATCTGTTATTCCCGGTCTTAGAATATTTACTCTTGTTTTTTAAATAAGTCTTTGGTAAGATTAACGGAAATCCCAAATGTTCCTAATACTGGCAAATAGCTATAGGATGGACTCTTCCGAAATGGCAATGACACACCTGACTGGTAATCAAATTTCACATTCTTTAGCCCAAATCTCAATGTTATGGCAGGTTCAATAAAGAAATCCATTCCTCTGTTTAAATCTTCCAGTCTGTTTTCAACAATACTTTCATTTGAAAAATTAGTAGAATAATTACCAAACTTTAAGCCTGTAATTCTAAAATTGAATGCTGCTTCAAACTTTTTCCGTTTCCAACCGATACTTGGATGTATGAATATTTTCATAGTTGGGCTTTTAAATCGAAAATTGCCCGCAAGGCCTTCTTCTTTAATGCTAAACTTACCAACCCCTATCCCTCCATATACTTCAACTATCCCATCATTATCTGGATCTTTCTTATAATATCCTCCGGCAAACTCCATAGTAAAATGATCTCCTTTTTGAGTCCTTGATTCGCTTATCAACATTTCGCGGGTAAAAAAAGAACTAGCATAAATACCCACGTTTTCCGCAGGAGAGTATGCAACAGAAATATAACCAGGCATTCCTGCTGTCATTCTAATTTCATCTTTCTCGCTTAACATTGGGGATGTTACCGGACTTGGAAAGTACTTAGTTAAAGTGCAGGAAGTCATAGAGAGCGAAAACATCAGAAAAAAAGCATTCTTGATCGTTTTCATAAGCGCCTCTAAGATGATCGATTTTTTTGGAACTTATGTTAAAGGAATATTATTTAAAAAAATACTGTTTTTAATCAGATTAAATAAAATTAAAAAACACTATTATTGCTAATCTCAAACCGATTTATTCATGAAAAAAGCTCTAATTGCCTTAATAGCAATATTTTACCTCCCCGCCTTAAGCTTTGCTCATTCATTATGGATGGAGGTTTCCGGCGCTACTAAAGTAGGACAAAAACAGATAGTTAAAGTATACTTTGGTGAATATTCTGAAAAACTTAAAGAAGATTTTAACAAATATGCCTACATGAAACCATTTAGGGCTTGGGTTGTAGCTTCCGATGGAAATGTGATTGATTTGCAATTTATCTCAGGAGACAATTGCATGATGGCTGAATTTATTCCAACTAAAAAAGGTGTTTATACTGTTTGGTTGGACCAATCTGAACGACCGGTTTCCGATCTGAGTAAACATGGCTTAGGAATTGTAAAACCCAATACCTATTGTAATTCAATCGTTATAATTGATAATGATCTTACTGAAAAAAAATCATGGTCTAAAACCTCCGAGATGTATATCAAGCCTTTGCATTCGGCTTCATTAAAACAAGAGGAGAATATTGGTTTTCTGTTGATGTTTCAAGGCAAACCTCAGGTAAAACAAACGATAACCATTGTTGCTCCAAATGGCTGGAGTAAAGAGGTAACCACTAATGAATATGGAGAGTTCTATTTAGAGCCTCTTTGGACCGGTAATTATGTACTTGAATACAGTTACAGCAACAAAACTCCCGGAGAATATCAGTCCGTTAAATACGAGCAGATCAGGTATAAGCTGTCAACTACTTTAAAAGTAACAGAATAAAACGAACAATAAGTATGCTTAACGGGGTGCACGATTAGTGCATCTCGTTTTTTGTTTTTAGTTACTGTACAATTTTATTGGCACAGTTACTACTGGCAAAGGCTTCTGGCTTAGCCCTAAATACAAAACCCATGCTCAAAATATAACCCATTGCCTCATGCAAGGCTATATTTGATTTAAAATGTGGATTAGTGTTTATATCGGCATGAACTTCCATATCCACATCATGTAATTCTAGTAAAGGACACAGTGCATAGGCAATATCTATTGATTTTTGAACTTCGGTTAACATCCGCTCACGGATTCCCATTTTTTTCATGGAGCGCTCCTGGTGAATGTACATAAATCCGCCATGGTGCTCACGCAAAAAAACAATTACCGTTGCAAAATCAATTGTTTCTCCTTTCACTTGAGAGTCTGTCCCCACACAAACCTTTAACTTAAACCCTAGTGACGACTCCCGCTCAATCGCGTATTCAACTTCATCGAGAATGGGTAAATGAATAATCTCCCCGTTAAATTTTCGCCAAGACATAATTATAGATTTTTAGTGCAGACCCGTTCTATCTGAATGATGAACTTTTTTGAGGTCTTATAAAGATATAGCTTTTTAACTATTAAAAACCAATAAGTTATGTTAAAGTTTTATTAACACTTGTGGAATTAGTACTTCATTCATCCTTGTTCGTCTTTAAGAAAAAGATTAGCTTTTCATCTTATTAACAAGTTTATCTTGAAAAAACTATTATTCTGCTTACTAACTGGCTTTCTATACAACTGGAATGCATTTGCACAGGATCAAACGGTAAAAAAACATGCTTTGCACTTTGATCGATTGGCTTCACATTGGGATGAAGCCGTTCCCCTCGGAAATGGAATGGTTGGCGCACTAATATGGCAAAAGGCTGACCGGATTAGATTCTCACTTGACCGAGCCGACCTTTGGGACTTAAGGCCGACCCATGAGTTTAATAATCCCAACTTTAATTATAAATGGGTATGTGAGCAGGTTAAAAACGGCGACTATGGACCTGTTCAAAAAATGCTTGATGAGCCTTATGACACTTATCCTGGTCCTTCAAAAATTCCTGCAGGCGCACTTGAGTTTGATATTAACTTATTAGGACAGGTTGAGCGTGTTGATCTATCTATTGATTCTGCTATTTGTAGTGTGCAATGGAAAAACGGGACTAAACTTAAAACATTTGTACACGCAACGCTTCCTATTGGCTGGTTTAAATTTGAATCATTGCCTGAAGGGATTCAACCAATTATTGAGGCGCCTAACTACGGAACTACTAGTTTATCAAAAAACAACACCAGCGTTGTAAGTGGTCAAAGCTTAAGCAGACTTGGTTATGAAAAGGGGATGCCAATAACTAAACAGAACCTTATCCTTTATCATCAGCAAGCATGGGGAAATTTATCTTACGATATTGCAGTAACGTGGAAATATACTGACAAGGACACGCTGGAAGGCTGCTGGACTATTATAAGTCAAGGATCTCCTTATTCTACAAGGGCAACCGCTTCGAAGATATTGAAACAAGCCATGCGAAGAAGTTTTGGCAGTGATTTAAAGACACACGGTACATGGTGGACAGATTATTGGAAAAGCTCTGCTATCTCTATTCCGGATACTCTATTAGAGCGACAATGGTACTTGGAGCAGTACAAGTTTGGCTCTGTATCTAGAAAAGGAGCCCCACCAATCACCCTGCAAGCTGTATGGACAGCTGACAATGGGGGACTTCCTCCATGGAAAGGAGATTTTCACCATGATTTAAATACCCAGTTGAGTTATTGGCCTGCCTATAGTTCCAATCATTTGCAAGAAGCCTCGGCCTTTACCGATTGGCTTTGGAACACAAAAGGGGAGGCAGAAAAGTACACCAAAACGTTTTATCAGAATAATGGCCTTAATGTTCCCGGCGTAAGTACGCTTACCGGAAGCCCCATGGGTGGATGGGCACAGTATGCTATGTCTCCAACCACTTCGGCCTGGTTATCCCAATATTTCTATTGGCAATGGAAATTCTCTGGAGATAAGGTTTTCTTAAAGAAAAAAGCATATCCATGGCTTAAAGCAGTAGCAATACACCTCGATGCTATAGCACAACTTGACGAAAACGGAAAAAGAAAATTACCGCTCTCCTCTAGTCCAGAATATAATGACAATGATATTACTGCATGGTCTTATAAAACCACCAACTACGACTTGGCCCTAATTCGTTGGTTGTATAAATCTGTCGGGGAGATGGCTACGGCACTTAACTACACAGATGAAGCAACAAAATGGAACAGTATACTAAATGACTGGGGCGATTTCAGTATAAATCAAAAAAGTGGAGGTCTTATGGTTACCTCGAATTCACCTTATGACCAGTCACACCGACACTTTTCTCACTTATTGGCAATTTACCCCTTGGGAGTCATCGATTATTCCTCTAGTAAAGAGGATAGACAACGCATAGATGCAAGTATTGCTGAATTAGACAAATTCGGTTCTGATTACTGGGTAGGTTATTCTTTTGCCTGGCTTGGTAATTTAAAAGCCCGAGCTTTTAACGGGGATGGAGCGGCGGCGGCCCTTAATACATTTGCAAAGGCGTTCTGTCTGTCAAATAGTTTCCATGTTAATGGAGACCAGTCTGGCAAAGGATTCTCAAAATTTACTTACAGGCCTTTTACCCTGGAGGGTAATTTTGCTTTTGCATCGGGCCTTCAGGAAATGTTGCTTCAAAGCCATACTCCAACCATACAACTTTTTCCGGCATTGCCTAAAGACTGGAAAAATGCATCCTTCACCAATTTAAGAGCGCAGGGCGCATTTCTCATTTCAGCAGAGATGAGAAACGGAGAAGTTCGATACCTGAACGTTCATTCAGAACGAGGAGGGATGCTTCGGATCAAAAATCCATCTAATAAAAAGATGAAAACAACCAAAGAAATACCATCAGTCGCTAAAGAAACAATTGAAGTAGAAACGAGGAAAGGAGAAACAATAACGTTTAGTTGGTAACTACAGGAATAAAAAAAGGTGGCATCGATACCGGTGTCACCTTTGTCTTTTTAGCGTTTGCATTTTATAATAGCAACCCAGCTACCTCTTCCCATGTATTCACACGTTCGTAATCTGTTACAAAATGATTATGAGGCGAACTAAATAAAATTGGACGTCCTTTAAACTGAGCAAAATTGCGAATACGGTCGTCAATCATAATATCTGCACCAATAATTGATTTATCGCCACAAAAAACAATGTGCCTCCAGTCAATGAACGGGAAGTGCTCTTCTAACCAATCATATTTATCCTCGTAAGAGTTTCTAAACTCAGATGCTGCACTTGCAACAAACACTTCATATTTTTTGCTAAGCTCTTTAACAACTTCCTGTGCATCTTTCATTACAGGCAAATCCCTGAAAAATCCTTTTTCATTGATCCATTCTTTAACTTTTGGAGTTAATTCGTGAGGCAAGGCCTGACTCAATTCTTTACCAATGAGCATTTCAGTGGTAATTTCAAATCCTTCCCTTTCTTTAAAACGATGAATGAATTTGGCCCATGTGTCGGCCATCACTTCATCCATGTCAATCGCTAATTTTAACATATTTGATTTTTAGTATTATAAATATAACCCTACCGACAAAATTTTATTGTTTAGGGCATGTTAGATTTAGGTTATTAAATCGAAAGCTTTATAAAAAGCACTGATTTTAGAAATCAGGTTCTGATAATTACAGCAGAAAGGTACATAAGTAGCTCACTTAAAAATACAATTACATTTCGAAATGGTTTGTGGCTTTGTTCCATTTTTTCTTAAATGCTTAATTTTTTTACTGTTAGTATATAATGAAAGAAAAATAATTCTTACTTTTGCGGTCCCTTTAGCGGAGATAAAGGGGATTTAAACTTTAAAACTTTAAAAAAATGCCTGCAAAAATCAGATTGCAAAGACACGGTAAAAAAGGTAATGCTTTTTATCACATTGTGGTGGCGGATTCACGTGCTCCGAGGGATGGTAAATTTATTGAAAGAATTGGTTCTTATAACCCAAACACCAACCCAGCTACAATTGACCTTAACGTAGACAAAGGAGTTCAATGGTTACAAAACGGTGCTCAGCCTACTGACACTGTTCGTGGCATCCTTTCTTACAAAGGTGTATTATACAAAAAACACCTTTTAGGCGGTGTTACTAAAGGTGCTTTAACTGCTGAACAAGCTGATGCTAAATTCGCTGCTTGGTTAGAAGCTAAAGAAACCAAAATTAACGCTAAAAAAACTGGCCTAGCTAACTCTGCTGCTGAAATAGCAAAAGTTCGCTTCGCTGAAGAAGTAAAATTAAAAGAGCAAAAAGCTGCTGCTATCGCTGCTAAAAATGCACCAGTTGCTGAAGAGGCTCCTGCTGCTGAAGAAGCTGAAGCTCCTGCAACTGAAGAAAACAACGAAGCTGCTGCTGAATAAGCATCACTTCAAAACATTTTATAAAATAGCGAGGCTTTGGTCTCGCTATTTTTATTTACATCCAATACATTTATTACGTGTTAATAATATGAAACCAGAAGATCTTTTTTCAATAGGATACATTTCTAAAACCCAGGGATTAAAGGGGGAAGTACAGGTTTATTTAGAGGAAGATGTGATTGACAACTACTTTAGTAATGGCACATTGTTTCTTGAAATCAACAACAAAGCGGTTCCGTACTTTATTGAAAACATGCGCATTCAAAAAAGTGTTGCCTATTTCTGCTTTGAGGATGTGAACTCTATTGAAGAGGCCAAAACCCTGGTTGGTCAAAGAGTTTTAATTCCTAAAAAGCTTCGTCCTAAACGCAAAACCGGCGACCTAACTTACAAAGACCTTGTCGGCTTTTTTGTTTCAGATGAAAAAGAAGGTGATTTAGGCGAAATTTTTGAAGTATTTGAATACCCTAAACAATTTGTTGCCGCAATTTTAGTTAATGATGCAGAGGTACTTTTACCACTAAATGAAGACATCATTAAGAGTATCGATGTTAAAAACAAAAAAATAATAGTATCTATGCCCGACGGTTTGCTCGACATTTATCTAAGCAAATAGTTTTAAAAATCGATAAGAAACGATAAATTTAAGCATGGCTAAAAAATTGCGATATCTGTGTGCATTGTTATTACTGGTGCTGGCCGCACCTGCGCTCTATGCCCAAGATCAACCTAAGCAGCAAGTTGTTCAGTTTTCGGGTACTATTTACTCTGCCGACTCTATTAATGAAAAAGTACCTTTTGTAAACATTCGGGTAAAAAACTCAAGAAGAGGAACTGTGAGTGATGTTAATGGATACTTTTCCATTCCAATGTATAAATCAGATACGTTGGTATTTTCCGCATTAGGTTATGGGAATTTTGAATTTTACCTGCAAGACGATGTTCCTTCCGGCAAGTTATTTATGAATATCCGCATGCGTCCTCAGATTTATACGCTGAAAGGCGTAACTGTTTATGGACTCACCAAGGAGAACTTTAAACGGGCGTTCCTTGAACTTGAGATCCCTGAGAATGCTTATGCATATAAAGTTAATCCGAAAATAGTTCCAACCGAAGAAGAACTTAAGCTTCCGCCTCCGGTAGGAATAAGAATAAGTCCAAGTGAGGTTTTAAAGGAAATACCATTTATCAAAAACGCCTCCGACAAGAAAAAACATAAAAAACGCGTAGAGAAAGCGGAAAAGGATGGAGAAGAAATTCCGAAAATGCAGTAAATAATTTGGGAATTGGAAGATGTGAAAATTTGAAAATTCATAATAGTATAAAAAAAGGGTTCCGTTAAAAGCGGAACCTTTCTTAGTTAAGAAACTTCCCAAATTTTGCAAATTCTCATATTCCCAAATTGTTCCCCTATCTTTGCGCCATGCGAATTGATATTATTACCGTTCTGCCACAGTTACTCGACAGTCCCTTTGCTCATTCAATTTTAAAACGTGCGCAAAGTAAAGGGATTGCCGAGATCGTTGTTCATAACCTGCGCGATTACTCAACCAACAAGCATCAGTCGGTTGATGACTATCCATATGGGGGAGGGTCAGGAATGGTTATGATGGTTGAACCTTTTGTATTATGCATCGAGAAGCTTCAATCCGACCGTGAGTACGACGAAATAATATTTATGACCCCAGATGGTGAGGTTTTAAACCAAGGGATTTGCAATCAGCTTTCTACTCAAAAGAATCTTATCATTCTTTGCGGACATTATAAAGGGATCGACAATCGCATCAGAGAACATTTTGTAACCAGGGAAATTTCAATTGGCGATTACGTCCTGTCTGGCGGAGAGTTGCCTGCTGCCATATTGGTTGATGCCGTTATTCGTTTAATACCTGGTGTACTTTCAGATGAAACATCGGCCCTGTCGGATTCGTTTCAAGGTGATTTATTGGATGCGCCTGTATATACACGCCCCGCCGAATTCAGAGGATGGAAAGTGCCCGATATATTAACAAGCGGAAATACTCCGGCGATTGAAAAATGGCGATATGAGCAATCCTTGGAACGTACGAGAGCTCGCCGCCCTGATTTATTGGATGAATAATGACACACTCTCTCTTTACAGCGATATTCAACAAATATGGAATTGGCTTTCCCACTGAAGAGCAAGCGTTAATGTCTACTATTGTAAGAAGTAAGCATTTCGACAAAAAAGACTATTTGTTAAGAGCTGGAGAGATTGAGAGGAATATGTGGTGGATTGCATCCGGAGCAGTGAGACTATTCTATGAAAAGGATGGAGAAGAGGTGGACACAATGTTTACTTTTGAAAATTCGTTTGTAACTTCTTGTGCTTCCCTGCTTTCTCAAGCACCATCTTCCTATTCCATACAAACACTTGAAACAAGCGAGGTGATGTACATTAGTAAGTCTAATCTTGATTTTTTGTATGATCGTTCGAAAAATGCAGAACGCCTTGGAAGGTTATCGCTTGAAGGTCTATATTTAGCCAAAGAAGAAAGAGACCGTTCGTTACGTTCAGACTCTGCCACAGACCGATATCTTCAATTAATAGGCACTCAACCTGACTTACTCCAAAGAATTCCTCAAAAATACATCGCTTCCTATTTAGGCATAACTCCTGAAAGCCTTAGTCGTATCCGCAAGAATCTCGTCAAGACTGCTGTTTCTTAACATAGGGTAACTTTTTTAGTTCTGGGTCATCATAGCTTTGTTTTACTATTTTGACAAAATCATCATGAAAAAAGTTCTCATTATTAATGGCCATCCCGATTCGGAAAGTTTTTGCACAGCATTAGCAGCTAATTATGCAAAAGGCGCTGAAAAAGCAGGGGCAACAACAACAACCCTGCATCTTTCTGATCAATTATTCTCACCGGTACTTGCATTTGGTTATCGAAAAAGAACAGAATTGGAGCCTTATCTTAAAGAGGCGCAACAGTTAATAAGTGAAGCCTCACACCTGGTATTTATTTATCCGACCTGGTGGGGCACATTTCCAGCTCTGTTAAAAGGGTTTCTAGATCGTGTATTCCTTCCGGGATTTGCATTCAAGTATCGTGAAAACAGTTTGTTCTGGGATAAGCTGTTAACTCAAAAAACTGCTCGTATTATCACCACCATGGATACACCTTCGTGGTATTACAAACTGGTTTATAGAAATGCGGGCATTTATTCCTTCCAAAAAAACGTGCTGGAATTCTGCGGAATCAGCCCAGTAAAATCTACTATTATAGCGATAGTAAAAAAATCAACCGATAGTCAGCGAATAAAATGGTTAAGCAAAGTTTATAATCTGGGGTTAGGCCTTAAATAAAAAGTTTATCAACATTTAATCACGACTATTAAAACCTGCCTTAAACGACTAATTTATAGTCATATTATCCTGTATTTAACAATGGGCAGATGTGGAAAAATATCTTTTTGAAAATTCACTTTCATATTTAAAATAATTTCTCTATACTTGCAATCCGAATTTTAAACGACTAAAATTCGTTTAAAGACCTTAATAAGATGGATTTAGTAAAATTTGTTGAAGAGCAAAGTATAGCGAAGAAAGAAATCCCTTCGTTCAAAGCAGGTGATACTGTAACTGTACACTATAAAATTAGAGAAGGTAACAAAGAGCGTATTCAGTTATACCAAGGTGTTGTTATCCAACGTAACAGCCAGGGTGCTACTGAAACCTTTACAGTTCGTAAAGTTTCTAACTCAATTGGTGTTGAGCGTATTTTCCCTGTAAACTCGCCTAATATCGAGAAAATTGAAGTTAATAGCCGCGGTGCTGTACGTCGTGCTAAATTATTCTACTTACGTGGTCTGACCGGTAAGAAAGCACGTATCAAAGAAAAAAGATCTTAATTGTTTTCATAACATACGTTTTAACCCTCTTAGACAACTAAGGGGGTTTTTTGTTAGCATCCGCCATTCATTTACAACAAGCGGTTAGCTTTTACCGTTTGAGTTTTTCGGGACACCTATAATGTCCCTTTTCATCGTTATTTTTATATATGATCATTCTGCAATTCTTGGACAGTGTATTCTGGGGAAACCCACTCTCTAACTATATTTGGTTGGGAGGAATTTTATTTTTCGGGATAATATTCAAACGAATTATTTCAAAGCTGCTCAGCAAGCTTCTATTCCGTTTATTTAAACAGTTCTCTGGTGACAGTGCGGCCGGAACGTTTGTTGATTTAATGATAAGACCTATTGAACTGTTAATCCTTTTCTGTGCAATTTATCTGGCCGTAAATCAACTCGATCATCCCTTAAACAAGCCTGTTTTTAACAGAGCTCCACGAGTTACCCAAACCGTAAAGCAAGAAGCTCCGACAAACAATAACACGGCGAAAAAAACAGTTCTTACTCCTACGGCTGCAGCAGCAAATTCATTAAATGAGTTCAATGCAAAAGCAAAAGAAAATATTGCTCCTGCCGAAAGCAAGAGCATAGTCACTTATGCTGATATTATTGATAAGCTTTTCCTGTTTCTGGTTTTAGGAACCTTTTTCTGGATGCTATTAAGAATAATCGACTTTATCGCATTTGTTTTAATGAACAAAGCCACCGAAAGCGAATCAAAAGCCGGCTTACAGCTGATCCCTTTTACACGTGAACTGGTAAAAATCCTTATTGGTTCCCTTGGCTTTTTTGTTATTATGAGTGCCGTTTTCAATTTAAACGTGGGACTTATTGTAAGTGGTCTGGGAATTGGGGGATTGGCATTGGCGTTGGCCGGTAAAGAAACTGTCGAAAATCTTTTTGGCGCATTTACCATTTTTATTGATAAGCCATTTATTGTTGGAGACAACGTAAACGTAGGCGGTGTAGAAGGAACTGTTGAAAAGGTAGGCTTCAGGAGCACCCGCATTCGAACCAACGAGAAAAGCCTTGTTTCGATGCCAAATAAGCGCATTGTGGACAATCCGATGGACAACCTCACAGAGAAGAGCCTCCGACGTGTTAAATTCAACCTGGGGCTTGATTACTCGACTAGTCCGGCACAAATGAAAGCCATTACTTCCGAAATCGATACTTATTTAAAAAACACACCAAATGTAGCAGACGACATCACCGTTGCATTTGACAGTTTCGGTGAATCAGCGTTGAATATTGTAATCTCCTATTTTATCGAAATGATTCCAAACACAGAGTACGTGAAGCTAAAAGAAGAGATTGCTTATAAAATATTAGCGATCGTAAACACAAACAAAGCCGAGATCGCCTTTCCAACACGAAAGGTTTTACACGAAACAATAGATGGTTCATCATCGCCACAGATAACACCTGTAGACTAGAAACAAGAAAGGCCCCGAAATTTCGGGACCTTTTATTTTATACGCTAACCAATAACTATTTAGTTTTTGTAGCTGATGCTTTTGCTTTGTCGCCATCTTTGCAGCAAGCTTTCTTTTCTCCCGCAGCAGGCTTTTGGCAGCAAGCTTTTTTATCTGCAGAGCTTGTACTTTTAGCGTCTTTTGAACAACAGCTCTTAGCTGTCTCTTTTTTGGTTGCTTCTTTACCATCCTGTGCAGTAGCAAAAGAAACTACTCCAACCAGAGCAATCATCATCATTAATTTCTTCATAATTTCAGTGTTTAAAACTCAAGTATATCAATAATTGATTTCAAAGACAAGCAATTAAGCTCCAAGTTCTGCCAAAACGGTTCTACCGCCCTTAACAACCTGGTTTAATTCTACATTGATTTTAGTGCCAATTGGCAAGAAAACATCAACACGAGATCCGAATTTAATAAAACCCATTTCTCCACCTTGTTCAACTTTATCGCCTTCCTTTACATAAAAAACAATCCGACGAGCTAAAGCTCCTGCGATTTGACGGAATAACACCTCCACTTTAGGTTTATTTTCAATTACAATGGTGGTGCGCTCATTTTCCGTTGATGACTTTGGATGCCATGCCACCAAATACAAACCTGGATGATATTTAGCATATTTAACAGTTCCTGCAACAGGGTTACGGTTAATATGCACGTTTACCGGCGACATAAAAACAGAAACCTGTAAACGTTTATCTTTAAAATATTCGTTTTCCTCAACTTCTTCTATAACTACTACTTTTCCATCAGCAGGAGAAAGAACGAAATTCTCTCCCTTGTTGATCGCGATAGAAGGATCACGAAAAAACTGTAAAATGGTTATGATCAAAACTCCCGACAACACATAAGCAATATAATGCACAAATGTGGTCTCAGGAAAGAAGAAACGAGCTGCCCAGATTAGTACAGCACTAAAAACTATTACGAGAGCCAGGCTTGCGTAGCCTTCACGGTGAAATTTCATAAATCAAAGTTAAAAATAAAGGTTGCAAAGTTAATAGTTTTAGCCTATCAACCTTACAACCTTTTTATATAAAGTTTGTCAGTGGCAAACTTTTAAACCTGGTTTAGGTGTTAGAATCCGCCCAATAATTTACGTGTGCTGGCAACTTTATCAATTGCTACAATGTAAGCGGCAATACGCATGTCAACATTGAACTTGATAGATGCCTGATAAACTTGCTCGAAAGCTTCTTTCATAGTACGATCAGCACGACGATTTACGCGCTCTTCTGTCCAATAATACCCTTGGTGGTTTTGAACCCACTCAAAGTACGAAACAGTTACACCACCTGCATTCGCCAAAATATCCGGAACGATCATGATTCCTTTTTCCTTAAGAATTGCATCAGCATTAGCAGATGTTGGACCATTTGCGCCTTCAACAATTAATTTAGCCTTAATATTAGGTGCGTTGTCTTTAGTGATAACATCTTGCAATGCAGCAGGAACCAATACATCAACATCTAAAGTTAACAACTGATCATTAGTGATTTTTTCTGCGTTTTTATATCCTTCTAAAGAGTTTTTGTTGGCTTGTGAATAGGCAATTGCTTCCGAAACATTAATACCATTAGCATTATAATAAGCTCCGGTAACATCTGAAATAGCTACAATTTTAATTCCCTGGCTCTCTAATAACTTAGCGGAGATTGAACCCACGTTACCGAAACCTTGAACAGCAGCAGTTGCATTTGCAGGATTAATTTTCAATTTATTTAAAGCAGCACGGCATGTAACCATTACTCCGCGGCCAGTTGCTTCTACACGACCTTTTGATCCGCCTAAAACTAATGGCTTTCCAGTAACAACACCAGCATTGGTAAATCCTTTAATTCTTGAGAATTCGTCCATTAACCAAGCCATTTCTTGTTGGCCAGTACCCATATCAGGTGCAGGAATATCTTTTTCCGGACCGAAAACATCTGCCATTGCCTGGGTGTAAGCACGAGTTAAGCGCTCTAGTTCACCTTTTGACATTGTACGAGGGTCACATTTAACACCTCCTTTTGCTCCACCAAAAGGAACGTTTACAACCGCACATTTCCAAGTCATCCAGGCTGCAAGTGCTTTTACTTCATCAAGGTCAACATCCATTGCGAAACGGATACCGCCTTTACCCGGACCCATATAGTTATTGTGAATTACGCGGAAACCTTCATACACGTTGATTCTTCCATTATCCATCGTTACCGGAAGATTAACCATTACCTGTTTTACAGGTGATTTTAACATGTTATAGGTGTCTTCGTCTAATCCAAGGATTTTTGCTGCCACATCAAAACGTGACATCATGGACTCGAATGGGTTAGAATGCCCTGCGAGCTTACTCTCTTTAACTTCCATAAATAAGGTATTTATCAATAATTGGTCTGCAAATGTTGCAATCTTTATAGAAATAACAAAAAAAAGCGTCCAGCAAATGGCTGAACGCTCTCTCAAATTGCAATATTGATAATCAATAGCATTTAACAATGCATTACCAACATTGTTAATAATGCTTTTTTAGTTAGTTTCAATTAAACTCCAAGAAAAATTAAATATGCGTACACAAACGGTGCAGAAACGAGCAATCCATCAAATCTGTCCAATAATCCGCCATGTCCGGGAAGTATAGTTCCTGAATCTTTAACATCTAAGCTACGTTTGAACATTGATTCAACCAAGTCGCCTAATGTTCCGAAGCACACGATAATCAAACTTACAACAGCCCAATTCAATGCGCTTAACGTAGGAAAATAATGAGCAAGAACTTGTGAAATTGCTACCGCTGATAACATTCCTCCAAAAAATCCTTCCCAAGTTTTCTTAGGAGAGATACGTTCAAACAACTTATGTTTTCCAAATTGTCTCCCAAACAGGTAAGCGAAAGTATCATTGCTCCATAATAATATCAGAAACCCTAATGGCAGCTGGTAATTATAGATCATTCCGTGCATAAAGCCCAACCCAGTAAAAATAGCAAATGGCAAAACTGCATACACCGGACCCAAAATACTCATCGCAACATTCTCAAAAGGTTTTTGATGTTTTAGAAACAGTTCCACTAAAAAGAAAATGAACAACAATGGGAACACTAAAGAGATCGTACTACTGGTGATCTGGCTATAGTTTCTTAACATAAAAACTAGGTAAACAACTACTCCCACAACCATTCCCAACGGAATATTAGGTTTATAATTACCTTGTTTAATCAAGCCGTAAAATTCATACAAGCTTAAAACAGAAATAATAAAAAATAATGCCGACAGCGAGTAGCCGTTATAAGAGACACAAAAAACTAGGACGGCTACAAAAAAGAAGCCGGTGATGGTACGTTGTACTAAATTACTCATGAGTTAGTTTATGGCGCAAAATTAGGTTTAGTTTAGAAAAATAGTCTTTATACAAGAAAAAAAGAATAATTGAATTTAGTCCGGATTTTCTTCATTCAGCACAATAACTTCGATTGCTTTGGTAAAATCTTTCTGGTGAACATACAGCTCAATGGCGCCAAAGCTTAAATAAGAAGAGTCTTTCTTGTTAAGACAAACTACTTCCAGATTTTCCTGCTCCAGCAAATGGCTAACCAACTCCGCCTTGTACCATTCATGTGTTGTATAGATCTTAATCCAATTCGTTTCCATAATTACTTGTCGTAGAAGAGCGTGTATTACGATAAAAAGTAACAACCAGTAAAACACTGATAGCAAAACAAGCCACGTAAGCTTCAATAGAAACTTTTGAGGCTTTATCTATATCGAAATTTATGAATTTATGTTGAAAGAGGTACGAAACTACCACCACAGTCGAATTATTAATAAAGTGAGCTATAATTGGCAACCAAATATTTCCGCTCCAATAAAACAAATAACCGAACAAAACACCCAAGAACATTCGAGGCAAGAATCCATAAAATTGGAAATGCAGTGCACTAAATATAATGGCTGCGATCCAGATACCTGCATGGTGATTGCGAGAGCTATCTATCAATAATTTTTGAAGTACCCCTCTGAATAGCAGCTCTTCGCCCATGGCAGGAAGTACCGCTATCATAAATAAGTTAAAAATTAATTGCCGGACTGTATCCATTTTCAGGAAGGCCTTCGTTAATCCAGCCATTTGATCCTCTTTCATTCGCATCCACTCTTCCACACGATTCAAAAAATCCGGAAAATCCATTCTCTGATTAACCTGATTGGTTAACTCCAATAGTGGCGACGAGAAATAAGCAATCAGTAACACTAAAAAAACTAAAGAAAGTGTCGGAGCTTTCCTTGCTTTTAGGTAATCAGTTGTGTTTTCGCCACACAACCATGGAAATACAAGCGCTGGCACAATAAACAAGGTGATGGCCTGTACGACCTGCAGGAATTTAAAAGCCGCCAACGTATTTGCATGATCGTAATTGGTTAACGCATTAGGGTCCTGAACTATGTTAATCCCAAAAATAGGTTGAAGAAGTAAAGCTGAAATTGCAGTAAAGAATGACATGCTGAAAAATGCAATTGTCACAAGCGCCAGCAATTTTATTACTAAGGGTAGTTCTCGTAAAAGTCCTTTTTTCACTCGTTTATTTTATAGTTTAATATAGTGATAATTAACGTTTGCAGCTATAGCAATATGTTCGTAATTGGCTATTCAACAGCACAATACACTACTAAACATTGATATGCTGCTTGTAAATTAGTAATTTTGCGAAAATTTTGAGTTTTGGTAAAGATAGGAAATATTGAGTTGGGCGAGTTCCCCTTGTTGTTGGCACCAATGGAAGATGTCAGTGATCCGCCGTTCCGTTATGTGTGTAAGCAAAACGGGGTAGATTTGATGTATACTGAATTCATTTCTTCGGAGGGCTTGATCCGGGATGCTGCAAAAAGTCTTCAAAAGCTTGATATTTTCGAATACGAACGACCCATTGGTATTCAAATATTCGGAAGCAACATTGAAAGCATGCGCGAGGCGACGATTGTTGCTACCAAAGTTGAACCTGACCTTATTGATATCAACTATGGTTGTCCTGTAAAAAACGTTGCCTGTAAGGGTGCCGGTGCCAGCTTGTTACAAGACATTGACAAGATGGTGAAGATGACTAAAGCTGTTGTTGAAGCTACACATTTACCGGTTACTGTAAAAACACGGTTAGGATGGGATGATAATACCAAAAATGTGCATGAGGTTGCAGAGCGATTGCAGGAAGTAGGAATCAAAGCCCTAACTATTCATGGTCGTACACGCGCTCAAATGTATAAAGGATCGGCCGACTGGACCATGATCAGAGACATTAAGCGTAATCCGAATATTGAAATTCCAATTTTCGGAAACGGTGATGTTGACTCAGCCGAAAAAGCATTTGCCTGGAGAAAGGAATACGAAGTAGATGGGATTATGATTGGACGAGCCTCAATTGGTTATCCATGGATCTTTAGAGAGGTAAAGCATTATTTTGAAACAGGAGAAACACTTCCGGGTCCAACAATTTCTGAAAGAGTAGAGGTTTGCCGCACACACTTCCTTAAGTCGGTTGAGTGGAAAGGGGAGAAGACCGGAATCTTTGAGATGCGTCGTCATTATGCTAACTACTTTAAAGGACTTCCAAACAGCAAAGATCTGCGTAGTCAGCTTGTAACCTTAAACTCCGTTTATGAAATTAATGCTGTTTTAGACGAGATCTCTGAAACTTATTCTTCTGTTTTGGCGTAAATATTGTACTGAAAAAGAAACTAATAAATTGATAACCGGATACTTATACCGTTTATTTAATTAATTAACTACGCATTCAGTTTTTTACAAATCAGATTTAAATTTCATGCATGTAAATGATATTTTTTTCTAATTTGCCCTCAATCAAAAAAGAACACTGGTATGGTTACTAAAATTACAGACGGTGTTAAAATTTCGGTAGAAACCGTATATCAACCGGAATATTCAAATCCGGCAAACAGTCATTTTATGTTTGCCTATAAAATCACCATAGAAAATCTTACGGATTATACGGTACAACTAATGCGGAGACATTGGTATATATTTGACTCAAATGGCACACACCGTGAAGTGGAAGGTGAGGGTGTTGTTGGTCAGCAACCTGTTATTGACCCAGGAGAAACACACGAATATGTTTCTGGTTGCAATTTAACTACAGAAATAGGCTCAATGAAAGGAACTTATGGAATGACTCGATTAGTAGATGGAGTTCAGTTCGAAGTAAATATTCCCGAATTTCAGTTAATCAGTCCTTATCGGTTGAATTAAAGGGAGATTGCGGATTACGGGTTACGAATTATTTGATTATTTGATTATTTGATTATTTGATTATTTGATTATTTGATTATTTGATTATTTGATTATTTGATTATTTGATTATAAAAAATGGCGGTTGATTACTCAACCGCCATTTTTATATTAATGAGTTTTATTGCTTATTAGTTTCTTCTGCTGGCTCCGGTAGCTAACATGATATAGTAGATCAAGGTAGCTAATGATCCTAAAGCTGCTACTACATAGGTCATTGCAGCCCACCATAAAGCATCCTTTGCATCTTCATGCTCGCGAGAACGGGTAATGCCTGCGTTATCCAACCAAGCTAAAGCACGGTTACTTGCATCAAACTCCACCGGGAGTGTTACAAAACTGAATACCGTGGTCGCCCCAAAAAGGCCTATTCCAATCCAAAGCACCGTAGGGTTATGAGTAAAGTTCAACACTAGTAAACCACCCATAATAACCCACATCATCCATTGTGATGATACGGTAAGAACTGGCACCATTGCCGAACGGAAATTCAACCAGGCATAAGAGTGTGCATGTTGAACAGCGTGTCCGCACTCATGTGCAGCCACAGCAGCGGCCGCTACACTTGCACCATGATAAACATCTGGGCTAAGATTAACAGTTTTATTAGCAGGGTTATAATGATCACCCAGCATTCCTTCAATTGAAACCACCTGTACGTCGGTAATTCCATTATCCTGTAACATTTTTTCAGCAACCTGGCGTCCTGTTAATCCAGCGCTTAGCGGTTCCTGCGAATACTTGCTAAACTTGCTTTTAAATCGCCAGCTTACCAACATACTAATCAAAAATGTTCCACCTATTAAAATCCAGTACATAGTTTGTTTAATTTATTTCCTCTAAAATACTCAAAAAATATTCCAAGCCGAAGATTAACCCTTTTGTGCTAGGATTTTTACATCTCCGGCACGACATTATTTCAGGTTCATTACTCAATATACCTTTTAGTCTGCATTATTTTCAGGTTGATTGCTTGCTTTTGTTTTGCTAATAATTATTGTGCTTCTTTACACTTATCTCAAATTCTATAGTATTTCATGGATATTACGACTATCTCTATTGGATTGGCAACGGGAGCCTTTGGTGGCTTTCTTGCAGCCCGCATCATTTCAAATAAGCAGCTCCATTTGCTCAACATCGATAAATCAAAACTGGAAGAACGTGAAAGGTTGGCTCAGGTTGAGTTAGTTGCCCTGAAAACGCAATCAAAGCAAGAACAGGCTAGCCTGTACACAGAACTTGATAAAGAACGGCATGAAGTTCGGGTTTTAAGTGTTGAACTGGCCCGTTTACGCGAGAACCTGAACAGTCAGCTGCAACGCGTTGACGAACAGCGCCAAGATATTGAAGAGATACAAAAGAAATTTGCGTTGCAATTTGAAAACATTGCAGGGAAACTTTTAGAAGAAAAGTCGCAAAAGTTTACAGATCAAAATCAGAAGAACCTTGATCAACTGCTCCATCCATTAAAGGAGAAGATTGATGCGTTTGAAAAGAAAGTGGAAACGGCGTACGATCAGGAACTTCGCGACAAAATCAGCCTAAAAGAAGAAGTTAAAAAACTGTTCGACCTAAATAGTAAAATAAGTGAGGAAGCCAATAATCTGGCCAGGGCATTAAAGTCCGATACTAAAAAACAGGGAAATTGGGGTGAGTTTATTTTGGAACGGGTGCTAGAACGTTCCGGATTAATTGAAGGAGAGAGTTACACCTCACAGGCAAAAAAGATGGGATTAAGCGGAACAGACGGAAATAGGTATCATCCCGATATTATTATCCATTTGCCTGAAAACAAACACTTGGTAATTGACTCAAAGGTTTCTTTGCTGGCATACGAACAATGGGTTAATGCCGAAAATGATGAAGACAGCGATCGTTTCAAGAAATCGCATTTAAACTCGCTGCGAAACCATGTCATTGAATTGAGCAACAAAAACTACTCGCAATTAAATGGTTTAAATACCCCTGAGTTTGTTTTGTTATTCGTTCCAATTGAGTCCTCTTTTAGCGTGGCCGTGCAGGCGGACCACGATCTGTTTGGCTATGCCTGGGATAAGAAGGTGGTGATTGTTAGTCCGAGCACTTTATTAGCTACGCTGAGAACAGTTGCCTCCATCTGGAAGCAAGAAAAACAAAACCGAAACGTTATGGAAATCGCTCGCCTAAGTGGCGATATGTATGATAAGTTCGTCGGCTTTATAACAGATATGGAACAAATCGATAAGAATTTGCGTCAATCTCGAGAGTCGTATGATAAAGCGATAAACAAGCTGTCAAACGGAAGGGGAAGTTTAACCGTTACCGCAGAAAAACTGAAGAAATTAGGTGCAAAAACCGGGAAACAATTGGATGAAAAATATTTATTGGTTAACGGCGGAGATGAATTAAGCGAATAGTCTGTTTTAAACAAATCCGGCATGAGTTTCTGCGGGATTTGTTTTTAAAATATTACTTCATAGAAAGACTTGATCCCTTTTTAATCAAAACTTTCTTGCTACCGAAATCAACGGCTTCATTGATAGGCTTTTATTAAGCGCCTTAACACCTTCAACAGCATAATTTTGTGGAATTTCCAACGAAATAACAGTTATAAAGGTTCTTGCAAAAGGCATGTAAACATCTACTTTTCTGTCTCTTTCAGCTGATTTAGTTAGGTTTACCTGACCTCCTATAAACTTACCAATATCGATCATATAGTTATTCCCAGCTCTTTTCACCCAACCATTTATGGTAAAGTCAGTTTGATAAACCACCTGACTATTTTTTCTTCATGTCGTAGTCCTTGCTGAATAAGTTTGTACGACTTCACCTCAGCGGGCTTTTGATCAAATTGTTCTTCAATTTCTTCTGTGAAACGATCTTTCAGTTCTCCTCTGCTTTATCACAAGCAGCTCTATATTCGTTAATTGCCTTACGCCCTTTACTAGATTTAGCCAATAAGGCTTCCTGGTTATATTTTTCGTTTAGCAAAATAGCTTCAGCATTGCTATAATCTTCCATTAAAAGCAATCTCTTTTGCTCAGTTTCCTTTAAATGTCCACTAAGAATGGTAGTCCTGCTTATAACCAGGTTTTGAAGATCTGACTGTTGCATTGTCACATTCAATTCTTCTACACTTTTATTCATTTGTGGATCAGATTCCGGAATTTCAACAGACTTTTTGTCGTTTGTCAAGAACTTCTTCAGGGTTAAGAACTACTGCTGTTTGTCCCTCAACGACCAATATCTTTTCATAATAAGCCAATGCGCCTTGCTATTTACTAACATTCCTTTATTTTAGGCCTCGATAAAATTATTAACTATACACAACATCAGTTTCTTATGAAAAAAAGCTTTTGGCGAAATATTTCGCTTTACACCTTACTACTGGTTGCTGTATCAGTTTCCTGTAAAAAAAGTGACACTGATCCCAGAGTCTCCAACTCAGAAATAAACAAATGGGTTTTGGACAGCATGAGGGTGTATTATTATTGGAATGATGAACTTCCTAGTCAACCGAACTTTAACCAGGACCCGGAAAGTTTTTTTGCATCGATCATTAGTAAGCACGATCGCTTCTCTTGGATTCAGCCAAAAGAAGAACTTATAAAAAACCTTAATGGTATATACAAGACCTCTGGTATTGATTTTTACTTAGAACAAGACAGACTGAATCCAAATAACGTAAATGGATTGGTTAAATACGTTGTCCCTGGGTCTCCTGCAAATAATCTAAAAATAAAGAGAGGACAGAAGTTCATAAAGATCAATGGTACGAGAATAACCCTTAGTAATTACAAAACAGCAATCACAGCTTTATTTGAAAACAATCCATTTGTACTAACATTAGCCAAAATCCATTGCCTCTTGATACAGTATACAACACTCCAAATGGAACCAAAGTTGGTTATTTATATTATTCTCAATTCATAAAAGAGCATAATGAGGCTTTATTGCAAACATTCCAAAAGTTCAAATCAGCCGGAATTTCACAGCTTGTACTTGATTTAAGGTATAATCCGGGAGGTTCAGTCTCTTCAGCGGCACTTATTACGGCCTTAATTCAGAAAGGATTTCTTGAAGAGAATATTTTCGTGCAATTCCAGGGCAATAAAAACATGGGAAAAACCAATTACCGTTATTCCGATATTTTTAACAGCTCGTCTTTCCCAGCGATCAAGTCAGCTAATCTTAACCTTCCGACAGTATATATACTGGCTACCGACTACTCGGCCTCAGCAAGTGAATTAGTCATTAATAACCTGCGCCCATTTATCAATGTAGTGCATATTGGAAAAGTTACTGTTGGAAAAAATCAAGCATCCAGTACTATTTATGATCAGCGAAAACCGGAAAGAATTTCGTGGGCAATACAACCTATAATGTTTAAACTGGCCAATAAAGATGGTTTTGGTGATTATGAATCCGGATTAAGTCCCCAATATATCATTAACGAGTTGGACCAATCATTATACCCGTTGGGAGATATACATGATCCATTATTGGCAAAAGCGCTAAACCTTATTGATGGAAGTACAGTTGCATCAACAAAAGGAGTAGAGTCAACCAAAGGATTGAAATACGTTGAAAGTATTCAACTTGAGAAAAAAGTTATTCCAATTATAATTGACGACCAAAATAAAGGTCTTTAATCAGGAAACGACTTCAAAATAAAACGGGCTTCTCAAATGAGAAGCCCGTTTTTATTAACGTATATATTCTTTTTTTTACGACTCACAACTACTGCAACTTACCAGGCTCGTGATAAACTCTTTCGACACACTCTGACTTCTTTGATAATACAATGTTTTAATACCCAATTTCCATGCTTCAATTAACAACCCATTAACTTGTTTAATTGGAAGGTCTGAAGGGATGTTTAGGTTAAGGCTCTGCGCCTGGTCAACATATTTTTGTCGGATGGATGCTTGTTGGATAATTTCCAACTGGCTTATTTCTTTAAAGGTTTTAAACACGGCTTTCTCCTCCTCTGTAAGCTGAGTCATATGCTGAACGCTACCTCCATTAAGCATAATCTCTCTCCAAACTTCTTCATTGTCTAACCCTTTTGCCTCCAGCAGTTTCTTAAGGTATTTATTCTTTCGCATAAAATTACCCTTAGATAATCCTGCTTTGTAATAATTACTACTGAACGGTTCAATTCCTGGAGACGTTTGGCCTAAAATTGCCGAAGAGGAAGTTGTAGGAGCAATCGCTAAAGTTGTTGTATTACGTCTGCCATATCCCTTAAGCAATTCTGGTTCGCCATAAATCCTGGCTAATTCCTGAGTGGCTTTATCCGCTTTCTCATTTATATGCTTGAAAATCTCCGTCGTTTTCATCTTTGACTCAAGACCCTCAAATGGAATCATGTTTTTCTGCAAATAAGAATGCCATCCTAACACACCCAATCCTAGCGCACGATGTCTTTTCGCAAAACGATTGGCAGCCGCCAAGTAGTAATTGCCTTCAGTTTTTTCAATGAACTCCTGTAATACTGCATCAAGGAAAAAGATGGCTAATTTAACTGCATCTGTATCTTTCCATTCGTCATAAAGCTCAAGGTTCATGGAAGATAAACAACAGATAAAGGATTCGTCTTTCGACGATGGAAGCATAATCTCACTACAAAGATTACTTGCATTAATACGAAGATTGTTGTCTTTATAAACCTGTGGTTTGTTTTTATTGACATTATCTGAGAAGAAAATGTAGGGAAGCCCTTTTTGTTGACGGCTTTCAAGCACTTTAGCCCAAATATTACGTTTGTCTACATCACCATCGATCATTTCCTGCATCCAATAATCAGGAACACAAACTCCCGTAAAAAGATTCTGAATAGGATTTCCAATACTTTTAATTTTCAGAAACTCTTCAATATCTGCATGATCAATATCCAAGTAAGCAGCAAACGCACCACGACGCACTCCTCCTTGTGAAATGGTATCCATCGCCGTGTCAAAAAGTTTCATAAAACTTACCGCACCACTACTTTTACCATTATCGGTTACTGCACTGCCCCTTTCTCGTAATTCACCAAAATATCCCGACGTACCTCCGCCGATTTTAGTTTGCATGATTACTTCGCCAAGCTTATGGGTAATTCCTTCAATGTCATCAGGAACATGCACATTAAAACATGAAATTGGCAAGCCTCTTTCGGTTCCCATATTTGCCCATACCGGAGAACTTACACTCATCCAGCCTCGCTCAATCATTTCCTGAAATGATTCTTTAAGTTCAGGTCTGAAAAGTCTGCGAGCCGCAGCTGAGCAAATTCTATCGATAGCTCCTTCAACCGTTTCCCCTTTTAATAAATAGCCTCTGTTCAGTATCTGTTCACTTTCCGTGTTTTTCCACCAAAGCTTATTATTTAATTCATTATTAGGAATAGCTTCTGTATCAGTTGAAATATTTAACATAAATAATAGTCCGTAATTTTGTAAACCCTGAAATTAAAATAAATCGTTCGCCGTTATGCTCTTATCATGCTTAGTGTATTCAACTGGGCGTTTAGCAAAGAAGTCATCAAGACTGTTGGCAAAAACTTCTTCTTCAAACCACGACATCGCACGATAATCTTCCTGACTCACGTTAAAAATTGTTTCAATCCCTATTTGTGAAAGGCTTTCGTCAATTCGGAACTTCATGAAGTTAATGAGGTCATCCTTTTTGATAATTTCAATATCTCCTTTTTCAAAAATCCAATCCAGAATGTCGGCTTCAACTTTAATCGAATCTTTTACACTACTTCTAATCAGATTTATAGTTTCCTCATTAAAAAACTCAGGATACTCTTCTCTGACTTTATTTACAATGTAGATTCCGGCATTAGCGTGAACCTGTTCATCAACAGATGTCCACGCAATAATATTGCTTACATTTTTCATATACCCTTTAAAGCGGGTGAACGAAAGAATGATGGCAAACTGGCTGAAAAGGGAAACATTTTCTATCAGTATGCTGAATAGGATCAGCGATACCATGTATTTTTTATTGTCTTGAGAGCGTGCGTCTTTAAGTACTTCTGAAAGGTAGTTTACACGACGCATAATAACAGGAACTGTTAAAAGCTTTTCAAATTCATTATTGTAACCTAATACTTCTAATAAACGCGAATAAGCTTCAGAGTGTCTGAATTCACACTCAGCAAATGTACTTCCCAAACCGTTGAACTCTGGTTTTGGAAAATGTTCATAAATATTGCCCCAAAAGCTTTTAACCGCTACTTCAATTTGAGCAATTGCAAGAAGACTATGCTTAATCGCTGTTTTTTCGGCAAGAGTAAGGTGTGAATGAAAATCCTGTGTATCTGCAGTAAAGTCGACTTCACTGTGTACCCAATAGGTTTTGTTGATCGCTTCAGTAAACTTAAGTACTTCAGGGTACTCAAATGGTTTATAGTTTATCCTTTTGTCGAAGATGGGCATATATTTAGAAATTAAAAATTGAACTCCGGAAAATTTAAAAAAATGAAACCCCTGCTTTTAGAAGGAGGTTCCGCTTTGTGCTTGTAAAAAACACAACATTTCAGGTTTTGTTCAAGACATGCCGTATGAAAGATCAAGTATATTTCAACAACATTGATCTATAGTCGATTAGAAATTTATTTAATTAGCCTTAGCTGTTATAAATTGTTTTAATAGGCGAGTCTGCGGAACAAGAGACCAGAATTATCAGCAATAATAGAGAAGATTGTCGTTATGTTCTTCCAAGAGTTATCAACAAACAATTTCCATTTCTTGACTTCTCTCGATTTTCCAACCGTTAAAAACGCAATTAATAAATAGAAATGAGCCCCTTAGTTAAAAAGCGGTACGCAATTTTTGTGTGGAATATTTTTTTGAATACTTGTCACTTTATTACTGGTAACTTCGTATTGGCTTAGTTATATTCTTTTCAAAAAGTTTGGTTACAGACTCACTGCTTCTATTGTCTTTGCCTCTATCAAAACTATAAACACTAATTAACCTAAATGTTAATTTTTTATCATTCCCAACAGTAATTGTCGTTCATTCTTTAGTTGCTACGTCTGGGCTTCTTATATTTAATTTCAACTTTGGCGGTTCCAGAACTTTGCATATCCAATTGCTTGGCGGCCTTTCCCGACACGTCAATAATACGACCGGCGACAAATGGTCCGCGGTCATTAACAACTACTTTAACCACTTTCCCATTATCAAGGTTCTTAACTTTAACTGTGGTTCCGAATGGGAGTGTTTTATGCGCTGCCGTTAATTTAGCAGCTTTATATTTTTCGCCACTTGCGGTTTTCCGGCCTTCAAACTTATTCCCATAATAAGATGCCCGACCGCTTTCTGTGATTTTTGGAGCGCACGATCCGATAAACATTGCGGTTAAAACAAAGGCCGCAACTAAGGTGTATTTAGATTTCATAATGTTGGTAAAGATAGTGTGTTCGTTTCTTTAACGAAACAAACCATGTCTCATGTTTTTTATCAGTAAATTAGAAACCTACACTTGATTTTTTATGCAAACACTCTGGCTCTACTTAAAACCTCATAAATTTTGGGTTATTCTTTCACTATTGCTTGCCGGGGCTGCACAAATATTATCATTAATTGACCCACTGATTTTTGGAAAAATCATTGATGATTATGCATTGAATCCCGCAAAACTTTCAGAACAAGAATCTATAAAAGGAATAATGTTGTGGCTGTTAATAGCAGTTGTTGTCGCTCTTTTAGCCAGACTCGCAAAAACGTTTCAGGATTATGTGATGAAACTGGTTGTACAAAAATTTGGGATGCAAATCTTTAATGATGGGCTTAAACAGACTATCAGACTCCCTTACCATGAATTTGAAGGACAACGAAGCGGACAAACACTTTCTATCCTTCAAAAAGTAAAAACGGATACAGAACGTTTTATTAGTTCTTTTATCAATATTCTGTTTTCCTCCATTGTAGGCGTTGGCTTTTTGGTTTGGTATGCATTTACAACACACTGGTCGTTGATTCCTGTTTTTTTAATAGGAGTGTTGGTTTTAGGCGGATTGACAGGCCTGTTAAGCCGGAAAATAAAAACCATTCAACGTTCTATTGTTCGTGAAACCGCTGAAATGTCGGGAGCAATAACTGAATCCCTGAGAAACATTGAACTTGTTAAAAGTATGGGGTTAACCTATCCTGAAATTCGTCGATTGAAGGAGCACACTCAAAAGATATTTGATCTGGAAATTGCTAAAGTAAAGAAAGTACGAACTCTTTCCTTTCTTCAAGGAACAGCGCTTAATCTATTGCGCCAATCTATTCTCTTCATTTTATTGTGGCTTATTTTCAGAAATGTATTATCGGCCGGGGAACTTGTATCCATGCAAGTGATCATCAATATCATTTTCGGTCCGTTGCAGGAACTTGGAAATATTATTTTAACCTATCGTGAGGCGTCCGCCTCTCTGCAAACGTTTGATCAATTGATGAAGAAGGAACCGGAATATCGGCCGGAATCCCCTGTAAAAATTGGACCGTTGCAGACTTTTCGTTTTGAGAATGTTGTTTTCAGGCACAAAAACGCCAAATACAATGCAATAGATCAACTATCGTTTGAAGCAAACATTGGTGATACCCTGGCATTTGTTGGCCCTTCCGGCTCTGGAAAGTCCACGTTGGTTAAATTATTGGTTGGGTTATATACACCCATTAGTGGAGAAATTTATTACAATGATCTTTCCATTAAAGAAATTCGGTATAATGAAGCTCGCCGACAGTTAGGTTTTGTTACACAGGATATTCAGCTATTTGCCGGAACTATTAAAGAGAATTTGCTTTTCGCTAAACCCGACGCTACTGATGACGAAATAATGAGTGCACTTGAAAAAGCTGCTTGTCTCCCTATGCTTAAACGCTCTGAAAAAGGCTTGAACACCAAGTTGGGCGAATCAGGAATGAAGCTATCGGGTGGAGAAAAGCAACGATTATCTATAGCCAGAGCACTTATCCGAAATCCACGCTTATTGATCTTTGATGAAGCAACTTCTGCTCTTGATTCTTTAACAGAAGAAGAGATTACAGAAACGATCATTACACTGTCAGAAAAAAATGAGCAGATAACTATTCTGATTGCCCATCGCTTATCTACAATAATGCATGCAAATACGATTTTCGTTTTAGAACGTGGCAAAATCGTTGAAACAGGAAATCATGATGAATTAGTAGAACAAAAAGGGTTATATTATGCTATGTGGCGCCAACAAATTGGAGAGCGTCAAATGGAGTTTGAGGAGAATTGATCCTTTTATAAATATGTAGCATTATTTTTTTATTGCCTAACGGACCTTATGTAAATGTATCAGAAACATGACAAACCATCCATTCCAGGCATTTTTGCTAATTTTGCAGATTAATCAACTGTTAAATAATGATCAGATCTATTACTAAACCGGAACCAATAAACAAAGAAGTTGCCTGGGACAAAACAAAGGTAATTATGAGTAAAACCGACTCTCTCGGTGTTATTGAGTATGCAAATGAGACGTTTATTGAGGTTTCGGGTTATGAGGAGCATGAATTAGTTGGTCAGCCTCATAATATTGTGCGCCATCCGGATATGCCTAAAGTCGTTTTTAAAATTCTTTGGGAAAATCTAAAAAAAGGTAAAAACATGCACGCCGTTGTTAAAAACCTTTCTAAAAGTGGCCGCTACTACTGGGTAATTACCGATTTTGAAGTTAAATATGAAAACAAAGAAATTGTTAACTACTACGGAAGACGTCGTGCAGTACCTCAGGAGGTAATTAACAGTAACATTGAACCTTTGTATGAAAAACTGCTTCAAATCGAACAAGCAAGTGGGGTAGACGCTAGCGAGAAATACTTTTACGGTTTTCTGGAAGAGCAGGGTAAAGATTATGATGATTATATTGAAGAAATCATCACAGCATGCGCACCAAAAGAAGAGAAAAAAGGCTTTTTTGCCAGATTCTTTGGTTAAAACTTCTTTATATATTCAACAGCGATCCCGATTTAATCGGGGTCGTTATTTTTTATCTCCACCATTTTTTGTTCGGATAGCTCTCGCCCAAAACAACCTTTTCACCAATTAAT
Organism: Solitalea canadensis DSM 3403; assembly: GCF_000242635.2. Taxonomy (NCBI): domain Bacteria; kingdom Pseudomonadati; phylum Bacteroidota; class Sphingobacteriia; order Sphingobacteriales; family Sphingobacteriaceae; genus Solitalea; species Solitalea canadensis. The sequence continues at coordinate 4,533,055 of NC_017770.1, read as the reverse complement.
GGTGTGCTTACTTTTACGTTTAATTTTTCGGCCCTTAGCAATACTCTTTCTATAGGTTCGTCCCAGGCGTGTAGTGCCAGTGTGAATTTGCCCCAATGAACCGGCAATAAAACTTTGGCATTTAAATCGATTGTGGCTTGAACTGTTTCTTCGGGCATCATATGAATTGCCGACCACTTTACATTGTACTGTCCGGCCTCTAAAATAGCAAGGTCAAACGGGCCAAACTTTTCGCCGATCTCTTTAAAATGTGAATCGTATCCACTATCTGCTCCAATGTAAATTGACCAATCGTTGCTTTTCAAGATGAATGACGACCAAAGTGTTTGTCCTCTTTTGATTCCCCGACCAGAGAAATGCCTTGCAGGCGCTGCGGTGAGTGAAATTCCATTAATAATGTCGTCCGTTTCCCACCAATCAAATTCTCGAATAATTGATGCATCAAAGCCCCAGTAGGAAAGATGAGAGCCAACACCTAATGAAGTGCATATATGTTTTATTTTGGGCTTAAGCTTTAGAATAGTATCATAGTCAAGGTGATCGTAATGATCATGCGTAAGAATCAGCACATCAATCTCCGGAAAATCCTCCACTTTATATACGTCACTTCCATCAAAACTTTTAAAGCCCAATCCAAGGGGAGATGCGCTTCCACTAAAAACAGGATCAACCAAAATGGTTTTTCCTTCCATACTGATGAAATAAGATGAATGACCAAACCAAACAAGCGCTGTTTTATCTGATTTCAGGTTTTTAAGCTCTGTCTTTATTGATGGTAATCTGGATGGCGGAACAGTATTCTTGGGCTTGTTCATAAACTCCATCAGTGTTTTAAACATGGAGCCACTTTCTGCAGCCATTACTTCAGTGGGAGAAAGGTTCTTAAATGACCCGTCCTTATAATTGGGTGATTGATATATTTTCTGCAGATGCGCCCCGGAAGGCTTTCTGCCAAATTTTTTAAGTGTCATATCGCTAAATAAACCCGAAGTTAATATGAAAGTTTTTCATTGTATCTACTTTAGCACTAAACGCTAACCATCCTTTAAAAACACATTGATTTTTAGTAAATTACAGTATCTACATACTGTTCACTTATGAAATCGTCCGTTCTTAAGTTTACATTTCTTGTTTCGTTTTTAATTCAAGGTTGTGCAACAACCACCATTGTTAGCGATTATAAATACGACACCTTTGTAAACAATCCTAACTATCAGAAAACTACCTGGTCCTATTTCTGGGGATTAAAACAACCTAAGGATGTTAACCCAAAGTGTGAAAGTGGCAAAATGAACAAAGTAGTAGTGAAAACAACTCCCGGAACAATTATTCTTTCAGCAATTACACTCGGAATAGTTATTCCGCAAAAAACGGAATGGTGCTGTTCTCCGATAAAAAGAGATCCCGGAACAATTGGAGGAGATCAAAAATGAGTATTCATAATACATTGAACTATGCCTGCTACATATCCTAAAGGAATAGAAGTTATTCCCAACTTTACTGAGTGGGAAAACTGTCATCAGAATTTTAAGCATGCCTTTAAAAAAGATGCATCTTTCAAATTACGAATGCCTGATAATAATGCTTCTGATGAAGAAAATTATCGTGGAGTAACGGCTAATATGCAGTGGCTGATTCAACACGCCATTGACAACGGTTTGCCATTACGAGCAATGGGCAGCGGCTGGTCGTTGTCAGAAGTGGCGGTGTCAGAAGGTGGGATTATCGACACCAAATCACTTAATCTCGCTTTCAACATCGGAAAGAACTTTGTTAGCAGTGACTATTCCGGAGATCATAAAAATTTATTTCTTGTAGAATGCGGGACCAGTATTGATGAACTAAATGAAATGCTGGAAGAACGCGGGGATATCAAACGCTGCTTACGGGCATCGGGGGCCAGCAACGGACAAAGCATTGCAGGAGCTACATCCACCGGAACACATGGTTCGGCTTTTAAAGTTGGGGCGGTGCACGATACTATTGTTGGCTTACACCTTGTTGTTGGACCCAGCCGACATGTTTGGTTAGAACGAAAAAGTTACCCCGTTGCATCGGATCAATTTATAAACTGGCTCGGAGCCGAATTACTAAAGGACGACGATCTTTTTAATGCTGCCGTTGTAAGCTTTGGAAGCTTCGGCATTATACACGGCATTTTACTCGAAACGGAACCCATCTTTTTGTTGGAAGAAAAGCGTTCCGGACAAATTGCTTATTCTGAACAATTAAAAAATGCCATTAACTCCCTTGATCTGACAGACCTGTTTGAAACGCTGGATTTACCAAAAGACGATGCAGAAAAACAACTTTATCATTTCGAGCTTATCGTAAATCCACACCACTTTAAGCCAGATGATGCAGCGTGGGGTGTATACATGAAAACCATCTATAAAAAAGCTTACGGAGATTATACAAAACGACCTGCAGATACCGATGGTTTTACTTATGGCAACCATACATTGGGAGTGATTGAATTTTTAATGGACGATACAGGATTTACATTAAACGTGGTTCCCAAACTGGTTAACAAGTTGTTTCCATTAGCTTTTAAACCGGGAGAGCCAATAACCGGAACGATAGGCGAAATATTTACAAACACTAAATTTAGGGGAAAGGTGGCGAGCGCTGCCATCGGAATTGACATTAAACATGCAACCGCGGTAATTGATGTTGCCCTCGACATCAACAAAAACACTCCATTTGCCGGAGCAATTGCGCTTCGGTTTGTAAAAGGAACACGAGCATTGTTAGGATTTACTCATTTTCCACAAACCTGTGTCCTCGAACTCGATGGGGTAGATGCACCCGGTAGTCGTGACTTCTTTAAAAAAGTATGGCAAAGACTGGAAGAACTAGGTATTCCTTACACCTTACACTGGGGAAAAATTAACTTTTTACTTTCTCCGGAACGTGTACGGAAAATGTATGGCAATGAAAATGTTGATAAATGGCTGGCGAGTCGTAACGCTTTATTAACTCCTGAATGCCGAAAAGTGTTCAACAATAAATTCTTGGAACAATGTGGGCTTACCGAAGACACTTTAGTTCCAGAATCGCCAATTGTATGAGCCGTTAACCCTCTTCTTCATAATAAGCTAATGAATTTCTCATTCTATTGGCAATTCTGTTTCTGAGCCCCTTTGGAGAAATAACTTCCAGAAAATCTCCAAACCCCAACAACTCTCGCTCCAGCTCAAAGTTGATAATAACTTTGATTTGAAAGACAACGCCATGCTCGTGCTCTCGAAGTACAATCTGGCTTGAGTGAATAGGCTTTGTTATTACATAGGGCGCATTCTTTGTATCTACCCAAAAAATAACATGCTCTGCCTTTTGTCCGGCATTTTTAGTCACCCCGAGCACATTACCGAAAAATGTGTTGGGATCAAACTTATTATTCTCCCGATAAGTCAATAAATGATTATGCCGAATATCTTTAATCCGGTCGAGCGCCAAGGTCAAATGAACCTTTACGCCCTCGGCAACACGTAAAATAAACCAGCGATTCCTGTATTCCTTCAATAAATAAGGATGAAATTTATAAACCCGTGATTCTTTCGCTTTGAAAGATTGGTAATCAAGGTCGATAACCTGTTTTTTAATTATTGCCTGATAAAGTGTATCCAGGTGATGTAATCCTGCAAGCCGTTCGTTTTTCTCAAAATCAATTACTGATGTTGATTGAGTTTTGCTGGTGTAAATTTTATCTTCCAAACGATTCACCATCCCGCCGATCTCTTCAAAATGAGAAAAGCCTTTGAATTGCTTTAAAATCTGGACCACTTCAGAAAGTGTTCCTAAATCCTGGTCGGTTAAGGGAATATTGGTGATACTATAATCGGGATCATCGTATGAATAATACTTCTTTTCTTTAACAACAATTGGCGCATTATAGCCCAGCTTGTCGCTGCGCATTAACTGCAAATCCATCTGCACGGTTCGGCGACTAACCCCTTTGTCGATTCCTTCATATTCGTACAATGCTTCAGAACAGGCATCAATCAAATCTTCCAGCGTCCATTTTCTGTATTTATTCCTTAGGCAATTATCTAATGTTTTGTAACGTATAAGGGCATTCCGATTGATAGGCATGTTATTCTGTAAAATAAAAACAAACGGATCATTATTCCTGCGAAAAACGATCGCCAACTAAATTAAGCTGAATGGTGTGTTCAAGGTAAGCTTTCAAGCCAGCTAAAACCAACGTAAATCCTTCTGTAGCGTCCCTGATTTGGGCGATTAACTGTTCATTATCCCCCTTGAAACCACTATTCACGATACTCACAAATGTAGAATTGTTTTTCATTTCTGTAAAAGTCCATTCCACTGTTGTTTCCTCTTTATAATTTCCCCATGAAATTAAGATCGTTTTATTCGGAACAACCGACTTTACATTTACCGGAACTGAAACGTTGTACATTTCCCAAGTCCATGTGACCTCTTTACCTTCCTCTAGTCGGCCCGAGCTTTTCGTAAACCAAAACATTGAAGTTATTTCAGGATTCACAAAAGCTTCGAAAACTTCCGTAACGGGTTTCCTAATCAGCATTTCGGCTTTAGCGACGAACGGATTATTTGTAGTTGACATTGCATTGCGTTTTTAGAATGACTAATCTACACATTTTGAGAGATCGTTTAATCTCCGCCGCCACAACCACCACAACCTCCGCCGCAAGAGCTGCCGTAGGTCGATGAACTTTCCTTTCGCCGATAGAAATCTATCAGCGGTTCAAATGCAGCAGTTATTATAATAGACCAGTTAATGCCAATCATATCCACAATAACGGCATTGTTTCGCTAAGGGTGTTCTGGGTAATTTTCCGCAATTTGGACAATTATTCATAAAGATTTCGTTCTTGTGTTCATTGAAAATGCGAATCGCCATACGCAATTCGAAATTTTCAGGACCATCTTTCAATAAAGCCAAGACTGATTCTTTTTCCGATAGCCACCCTACCTTCTTATATACTTTTTCCAATGAGGCGAGATTCAATTCCGGATTAGTAAAATCGTGCTTCAAATAAGAATGCATATGCCTTAGCGCTTCCCGTTCTTCGGGCAACATCCATTTTGAATAGTGATTAATAATGTACCTAACACTTTCCTTATCCATAACTTAATTTAGAAATGAACACTAAAAGTACCGTTCAAAAATTAAATGCTCCGAAGGAGCTAAAAAAAATTTTTGAAAAAAGGCCTTTATTTTTGCTGCGCAAAAAGACTGCACATATGCTTTATTCCTTTGTAGTGTCAATTAGAAACAACGACTATGAAAAACATCCGATGGGTGTATGAAACAAATGGTCATCTATTTATGGAAACAAGAGGAGGGGTTGCTAATAAAAAAGGACATTATGAAACGTCCGTATTTTGAGGAGCATTAGCTGTTAGAATAACACTGATGAATTAGCAACCCGTCTATCAGTGCTGAATCAAACAATAAATAATCGTTATGCAATCGACGAACAAGAAAATATTACTCCAGATGTTTCCCCAGGAATTAGCAAATGACGTTATTCAGGTTTTTAATATTCTACCCGATAAAAATAATCGTTGGGTCTCAGATCATTTTCAGGTCGTTCAAATGGAAAATCAGACCCTAAAAATTCCAACGCGGATATATATTAATCAGCCAACAGGTATAGATGAGATAAGTCTTTCAGAAATACAGAAGACTATTCTTAATTGTATCTTTCTTAGGCACCACAATGGATTTATCAGACAGAAAAGACTAAGGAAACTGTTGATGAATAATGAGTTTTTCATAACACCCTATACATTTCAGCTCTTAGGTGAATCAGTAATTGAAATCCTTTTTGATTTGAATATGCATATCAATGATAACACAATTCATAACTACGCTTATTTTATTACGCAAAACCCGACATACTTCAGACTTACAGAAAACAGGGTAATCAGTTATTGGGATGAATACTATCGACAACGTTATTGGAAATTCACTTCATATATCGGAAAACAATTGATCGACAGATTAAAAGAAGCAGTAGAAAAAAATTAAATACTGTTAGTGTTCATCTGTTCTGCATAAACCAACCTATTCAGAGAAAATTCCCAGCATCTTTTCCAAACGATTAAGTACTCCACCAACCATTTCCAATTATTAAAAATCTATGAACCGCTGTTAAAGCTGCATCAACTCGGCAAATATTACTAATTCTGTTCGGCTAAGTGAACCTTTCCGCTATTGTTCAAATTCCTTAATCCTTTTAAAAACTATCTATATTTGTCGTTCTTTAGTAAAACAAGTGCCGTAGGAAAGAGCTACTTCTAACGGGCCTAAGGTAGTGTAACACGGGCAACTGTGTAATACGCAAAGTTGGGTTGAAAACCAACAGGGCAAAGTTTTGGCAACAGAATGAAAGTCTCCCTGAGATGTTGAATGCCGGTTCACTGTCCATTTTGGATAAGAACGTCCGCCGCTTTTCGGAGCGGTTTCTTTTTTCGCTTGTTGCCTTGTTTTACTAAAGATTTTTCTTTTTTTCCTCTTTTTTAATTTTTTCTCAAAAAACTTCTTTTTTATTTCTCTGATAATCAGGGCTTTTTATTGGTGCTATTAAAAAAGTGCACTTGTTCCTTTACTACGCAAAAAGACTGCGCATATGCTTTATTCCTTTGTATTGTCAATTAAAAACAACGACTATGAAATTTAACATGAACATAACAAAATGGGTGGGCAAATTTAATTACGAAGATGCTCCTGCTTTCGAGTTAACCCCAGAAATGGAGCTTTACAGCAGCGTTGTTACAGCTTCATTGGAAAATACATTTTATGAGGCAAAAGACGAGAGAGTGGAGAGAATCCGTGGGCTAATCAAAGCAAATGATCCTTTATTTGTTGCAAAACTTGCAGTTTATACACGGGAGAAGATGCATTTGCGCTCAGTTCCTTTAATGCTTGCTGTTGAGTTGGCAAAGAACAATTCGGGCAATGCCCTAATAGGAAAAGTTGTAGACCGAGTTATTCAGCGAGCCGACGAAATCACAGAGCTTCTTTCTTGTTACCAATTGGCGAATAAGGCAACTGGCACGAAGAAACTAGGAAAACTTTCAAAGCAAGTACAAAAGGGCATTGCTTCATCATTTAATAAGTTTGATGAATATCAATTTGCAAAATATAACAGAACCGGAGTTGCTATTAAGCTGAGAGATGCGTTGTTTTTAACCCATCCAAAAGCAAAGGATGAAGATCAGCAGTTATTATTTAATAAAATAGCTGCAGAAGAATTAGCAACTCCTTACACCTGGGAAACTGAATTATCGGCCCTTGGACAGCAATTATTTGCAACCGAAGAAGAAAAGGCTCTTGCCTTTAAACATAAATGGGAAGAATTGATTGATAGTGAAAAAGTAGGTTATATGGCGCTCTTGAGAAATCTGCGTAATATGCTGGATGCTGAAATTTCATTAATTCATGTTAAAAAAGCCGCTGCTTATTTAAGTAATGCAGAAAAAGTAGCGAAATCAAAACAGTTGCCCTTCCGTTTCCTGGCGGCTTATCGCGAATTGTCAGCGAACAAAAACGGACATGTATCTGTAATACTTGACGCCTTGGAAAAAGCGGTTACATTAAGTGCCGCAAACATCAAAGGTTTTAATGAAAACACAAAAGTGTTGATTGCCTGCGATGTTTCAGGGTCAATGCAAAAACCAGTATCTGCAAGAAGTAAAATATTGCTTTATGATATAGGCTTGATGTTGGCGATGCTAATGAAAAGTAGATGCAAGAATGCTATAACTGGCATGTTTGGCGACAAATGGAAAGTGGTTAACGTGCCTACTGCCTCTGTATTGGCAAACGTAGATGCTTTTTATAAACGAGAAGGAGAAGTGGGTTATGCGACAAACGGCTATCTGGTATTAAAAGACCTGATCAACTCAAAAAGAGTTGTCGATAAGGTGCTTTTCTTTACCGATTGTCAATTATGGAACAATAATTCAGCAACTACGCAGCTTGTACAGCTTTGGAGTGATTACAAAAGAATAGCTCCAACTGCAAAAATGTATTTGTTTGATTTAGCGGGATACGGAACAACTCCTTTGAAGACCGATTCTAGCGATGTTTTCTTGATCGCAGGTTGGTCAGATAAATTATTTGATGTACTTGCAGCCATAGAAGATGGTCAAAATGCACTGAGTGAAATCAATGCGATCGAATTATAAACAAAATGATTCCGGCAAATAATCCGGAATCATTCAAAATTATTAGAATGCCGTAGTTTTGAGTTACTTCTACTTTTAATTGAACACCAACTTAAAACGTTTATTGCTTCTTAAATTGTAGGTGTCGTGGAATGAGGGTTACTTCTCAAAAAGCTCCCCTCTCGCTTTGTTGCTTTACAATTCTTAGTTCTTTAATACATAACAAGATGCCGTAGAAATGGGTTACTTCGTCCACTTTTAGGGGAGGAATAGCGAGATTGTTAATAACAATGAGGCTATCCGGTTCGACTCCGGCTTCGACATGCCCCGTTTCCCTTCTCGCTTTTTGCTCTTGTTGTAATAGAAAGATGTCGTAAGTAAGAATTACTTCGTCCGGTAGAAAGCTTAATAAGCTTGCCTGTTCGAATCAGGCATGAATTCTTACTGCCTGTTACTCTTTCTTATACTTAACTCTTAAAGGGGTGTCGTAGATAAGTGATACTTCGTGGGCTTATGGGTTGCGGGTTCGAGTCCCGTCTTCGAAAGAAGTAGCTCAATTGGTTAGAGCAATAATAAAAGCCATTTATCGCCTTTTACCCTCTTTTCCTTTTTAACTAATTCTCCAAGCCGATGCAAAAACATCGGCTTTATTAGTTGATCATCTTCAACAACACGCTACATTATTTGCATCCTCAAATTTTCTGGCAACATAAAAGCAATTGCAAAAATTAAGTCCATAGGGTTTACTTAGTTATTGCCTTAATACCATAATAGTAAATTAGTAACCTCAACTTTTTTAAACTATTTTTTTGCTGCGCAAAAACATTGCGCACAAGCTGCTTTTCTTTGTGTTATTAAATTAATAGAAAGATTAGAAGCGGCGGTCGCAATGGGGCGATCGCCATTACTGAAGAACAAAATGGGAAAATTAAGAATTACAGGAAAAGACCTACGTTCCATTGGATTTCCGGAGGGACGTTGTGTTCAAATCGCTATAAATGATCTGCCAAACAGATTCAAAAAAGTTTCGCACTATGCGGTGCTAGACTTGTTGAAACCGGTTGTTGAAAACCCGTTTGATTTCCTGGAGGATGAACGCTTTGCTGTTACGGCTGCTGCGTTGATCGAACAGCATCAATACGATCTTAAAAAATCAGCGACCCGACATGCGGAGGTTTCAGAAGAGCTGCTGAACAAGCTTCGCTCTTTAAGAAATGAAAATGTTAAAGGCCTAAATGAAGAAAAAGTCGATTATCCATTATATGGCAAGGAATTCATTGAACAAGGTGCCATCAACCAAATGGAAATCGCGGTTCGCCTGCCTGTTACTGTTGCCGGAGCTTTAATGCCCGATGCTCATCAAGGCTATGGTTTGCCAATCGGCGGCGTTTTGGCCACTGAAAATGCAGTTATTCCATACGGTGTTGGTGTTGATATAGGGTGTCGTATGTGCTTAAGCATTTATGATCTTCCTGCAGGATTGGTTTCGGACCAAAAGGATCATTTAAAAACCATTTTGGACAAGAACACGCTTTTTGGCGCCGGACAAGAGTTTAAAAACAACAAAGATCATGAAGTGTTGGATAACAAGGCTTTTAATGAAAACCCTTTGTTAAAATCTTTACAGATGAAAGCAGCCAAACAGTTGGGCTCTTCGGGTTCGGGTAATCACTTTGTGGAATTCGGTATTGTTGAAATTACTGATCCTAATAATGAATTTAAAATTCCGGTCGGAAATTATTTGTCGGCTTTGTCGCATTCAGGTTCACGCGGACTGGGGGCAACCATTGCCAACCATTATACGAAAGTGGCCATGCAAAAATGTGTGCTTCCTCAAGATGCAAAACACCTGGCATGGTTAGACCTGAATACACAAGAAGGACAGGAATACTGGATCGCGATGAACCTTGCAGGTGATTATGCCTCTGCCTGTCATCATCGTATCCATGAAAAAATGGCTGAAGCTTTAGGAGAACACCCAATAGCTGTGATTGAGAATCACCATAATTTTGCGTGGAAAGAAACATGGAACGGAAAAGAGGTGATCACACATCGTAAAGGGGCCACGCCTGCCGGTAAAAACGTACTAGGAATTATTCCGGGCTCGATGACAGCACCCGGTTTTATTGTCCGTGGAAAAGGTAATGAAACCTCAATCAATTCAGCTTCTCATGGAGCCGGACGTCGTTTATCACGCACACAAGCGGAAAAATCGATTACCCGTCCTGAACTCAATAAATTATTGACGGATGAGGGCATTACGCTTATCGGGGGCGGTTTAGATGAAAACCCTCGCGCCTATAAAGACATTCGGGATGTGATGAAAGCGCAAACCGATCTGGTAGAAGTATTGGGATTATTCTATCCAAAAATTGTTAAAATGGATACGTAAGATAGCCGGCTTTGTAAACAAAGCCGGCTATTTGCATTTGTAATTTCTTTATCTATATATTTGGGCCATTACTTTAGGGGTGTCTTCCGAATAAACCGGAAGGCTGAGAATTACCCTTTGAACCTGAACAGGATCATGCATGCGGAGGGAAAAGTTGCCAAGTATTTCTTGTGTTCCTCTTTCTTTAATTTTTCACGTTCAATCCCCTAAAGTGTTTATTGTATTTTGATAAATAAACATGGGAAATCTGACCGTTTTCATTAACAACCATCCTCAAACTTTTGATGATCCGCCGGCATCTTTAAGCGACTTGCTTACTCGTCTGCACTTGCAGGAGAAAAAAGGTATTGCCGTAGCCATTAACAATTCCATTATTCTTAAACCCAAATGGCCTGAAAAGTTTCTTTCAGAAGGGGATCGAATCACTATCATTCAAGCTACACAAGGAGGATAAAGTATCTACGCTTTATTTCTGTTCTTCTCATCTAACTCAAACAAATTTATCTGACTCATGAATACGCCTAAAAACGACAAGACTATCATCTCTCGTGAACCGATATCTGGCTCCAAAAAGATCTATATTTCTGGCAAGCTTCACACTATAAAAGTGCCAATGCGTGAAATTACGCTGACCGACACAATCACTAAAAACACGTTTGACACGGAACGAATTCCTAATCATCCGGTCACTGTTTATGATACGAGTGGTGCCTATACTGACCCTGCAATCGATATCGATTTAAAAAAAGGATTACCTCGATTACGAGAACAATGGATACTGGATCGAAACGATGTGGAGCAACTTAACAGCTTTTCATCTGACTATACGCTACGCCGTATGAGTGACCCCGCTTTGTCGAACCTGCAGTTTGACCACATTAAAAAACCTTACCGGGCCAAACAAGGAGCAAGTGTTACCCAAATGCATTATGCTAAAAAGGGAATTATCACCTCTGAAATGGAATTCATCGCCATCCGGGAAAACCAACGCATGGATGAACTTTTCAGCAGCAACAATGAATTATGGAAACAACATAAAGGACAAACCTTTGGGGCAAACATTCAACCTTCCTTTATCACGCCTGAATTTGTTCGCCAAGAAGTAGCGCTTGGTCGGGCCATTATTCCGGCAAACATAAACCACCCGGAAAGCGAACCGATGATTATAGGAAGAAACTTCCTGGTAAAAATCAATACTAATATTGGCAACTCGGCGATTACTTCCAGCATTGAAGAAGAGGTAGATAAGGCTGTATGGAGTTTCCGATGGGGAGGAGATACGCTAATGGACCTGTCTACCGGAAAAAATATTCACGAAACCCGTGAATGGATCATTCGCAATAGTCCCGTTCCGATTGGAACTGTTCCTATTTACCAGGCCTTGGAAAAAGTGAACGGAAAAGCTGAAGACCTAACTTGGGAGTTATTCAGAGATACGTTGATTGAACAAGCAGAGCAAGGGGTGGACTATTTTACCATTCACGCCGGTGTATTGCTGCGGTATGTGCCATTAACAGCTAAACGTGTTACGGGTATTGTTTCCCGAGGAGGCAGTATTATGGCCAAATGGTGTTTAGCACATCACAAGGAGAACTTTCTTTATACCCATTTCGAAGAAATCTGTGAAATTATGAAAGCCTATGATGTGAGTTTTTCGCTTGGCGACGGACTTCGGCCCGGCAGCATTGCCGACGCCAATGATGCGGCGCAGTTTGGAGAACTGGAGACTTTGGGTGAGCTAACCAAAATTGCCTGGAAACATGATGTACAAACAATGATTGAAGGACCCGGTCATGTTCCTATGCACATGATCAAGGCTAACATGGACAAACAGCTTGCTGCTTGCAATGAAGCGCCGTTTTACACATTAGGGCCACTCACTACCGATATCGCTCCGGGTTATGACCATATCACATCGGCGATTGGTGCTGCGATGATCGGTTGGTTTGGTACCGCCATGTTGTGTTATGTAACACCTAAAGAACACTTGGGTTTACCTAACAAGAAAGATGTAAAAGACGGAATCATTGCCTACAAAATCGCCGCCCATGCAGCTGACCTGGCAAAAGGCCACCCGGGAGCACAATACCGCGACAATGCATTAAGTAAAGCTCGTTTTGAGTTCCGATGGGAAGATCAGTTTAATCTCGCCTTAGATCCGGATACGGCCCGAGAGTTTCATGATGAAACATTGCCGGCTGAAGGAGCAAAGGTCGCGCATTTCTGCTCTATGTGTGGACCACACTTTTGTTCAATGAAAATTACCCAGGAGGTTCGAGATTATGCTGCAGCAAATGGCCTGGATGAGAAAGAGGCTGTTGAGCAAGGGATGTCTGAAAAATCGACAACGTTTAAAGAAAGAGGAAGTGAATTGTATTTGTAAAACTCAGGTTAGCTAAGGGATTATGAAAATAGATAAACTTCAATATATCTGCACTACTGCTGCGCAAGCGGAAGATGCTTGCCGTTCAGGAATAAAATGGATCCAGTTGAGATTAAAAAACACTCCGTTCCCCGAATGGAAGCAGGTAGCATTGGACATTCAGGCGGTTTGTAAAAAATACGGGGCTACATTTATAGTTAATGATCATGTGCATTTGGCGAAAGAGATAAATGCCGATGGGGTTCATTTAGGAAAAGAAGACATGCCTCCTGCTGAAGCCAGGGAAATATTGGGAGATGCATTCATCATTGGTTCCACAGCTAATACGATCGAAGATATTGAACAATTAACTGTTGCCCTGCCCGATTATATCGGCCTGGGTCCGTACCGCTTTACCTCAACAAAAGAAAAATTAAGCCCGATACTTGGTTTAAACGGCTACCAAACAATTTTAAAGCGATGTGAAGAAAGAAAGATTCACATTCCGGTTATTGCCATTGGAGGATTGCAGCCCGAAGATCTTCCCGACCTTATGAAAACCGGAGTATGGGGTATTGCTGTTTCAGGAACCATTACCCATGCTGAAAACAGGGAGGTACTAATTAAAAAATTGCTTGCGCTGTCCACTACAACAGAATTGTTAACTGTCCATCCTTCCGAAACTCCAACAACATGAATAAACTAAAAATAGCCGACCGGATTTTTTCATCTCGTTTATTCACCGGCACCGGAAAATTTAACTCAGCTCGTCAAATGGAAGAAGCGCTTATAGCTTCAGGGTCTGAATTAGTGACCGTAGCTCTTAAGCGGGTGGATATAACCAATAATGATGACGATCTTCTTGCACACTTGAATCATCCTTCGATCAACTTGCTGCCTAACACTTCGGGCGTTCGAACAGCTAAAGAAGCTGTTTATGCTGCGCAACTGGCTCGTGAAGCATTGCAAACGAATTGGATCAAACTCGAAATTCATCCGGACCCTAAATACCTGATGCCTGATGCAATAGAAACCTTAAAAGCTGCGGAAGAATTGGTAAAAGAAGGTTTTGTGGTCTTGCCATACATTCATGCCGATCCGGTTCTATGCAAAAGATTGGAAGAAAAAGGTGTTCAGGCAGTCATGCCGTTAGGATCACCCATTGGCAGTAATAAAGGCCTTAAAACAATCGACTTTCTTCAAATCATCATTGAACAAAGCAATCTACCGGTGATCGTTGATGCTGGGATTGGCACTCCGTCACATGCAGCAGCTGCTATGGAAATTGGCGCAGATGCTGTATTAGTAAACACAGCCATTGCTGTCGCCGGCGACCCGGTTAACATGGCAAAAGCATTTAAGCTAGCCGTTGAGGCCGGACGAATGGCTTACGAAGCCCGGTTGGCAACCTCAGGGCAACACGCAATTGCAAGCAGTCCGTTAACCTCTTTTTTAGACGAGTAAGGTTAAACTTAAATATGCAGGGTATCGAATGAATAAGAAAACATCATTAATCAAACACAATGTTCACCGAATTATTCACGAATTATAATTGGGAAGCTATTAAAGCCACTATTTACTCAAAAACCGAGCGAGACGTATTGGCGGCCATTCAAAGTCCCAAGCGGGATCTTAATGATTTCATGGCTTTGATCTCTCCTGCGGCTCAGCCCTTTTTAGAGCAAATGGCCACCTTAAGTCATCGGCTAACACAAAAGCGTTTTGGCAAAACCATCCAGATGTACATTCCGCTCTACTTATCGAATGAATGTCAGAACATTTGCACTTATTGTGGGTTTAGCTACCATAATAAAATAAAAAGAAGAACGCTTTCCGATGGAGAAATCATGTTAGAAGCCGCGGCTATTAAAGCCATGGGCTTCGATCATGTTTTATTGGTGACGGGTGAGGCCAACCAAACGGTAGGTGTCGACTATTTAAAAAATGCCGTCAGATTACTGAAACCTCTGTTTTCGCATATTTCTATAGAGGTTCAGCCATTAGAGCAGGAAGAATACATGCTTTTGATTGACGAAGGTATTGATGCAGTACTTGTTTACCAAGAAACGTATCATAAAGACGACTATAAACTGCATCATCCCAAAGGAAAAAAATCAAACTTCGATTACCGGATCGAAACACCGGATCGCTTAGGTGCTGCTGGCATTCTCAAGATTGGACTCGGTGTTTTAATCGGTTTAGAAGATTGGCGGGTAGATAGTTTTTTTACCGCCTTACATCTTTCTTACCTGGAAAAAACTTATTGGAAAACAAAGTACAGCATTTCTTTTCCCCGGCTACGACCAGCAGAAGGTATTTTAGAACCCAAAGTAATTATGAACGACAAGGAGTTGGTTCAATTGATCTGTGCCTACCGTCTTTTTAATGAAGAAGTGGAACTTTCCCTCTCTACACGAGAGTCTGAAAAATTCAGAAATAGTGCAATAAAGTTAGGTATCACCGCTATCAGCGCGGCTTCCAAAACAAATCCCGGAGGATACGTTGTGGCGCCTCAATCACTTGAACAATTTGAAATTTCTGATGAAAGAGAGGCGAACGAAATGGCAGCGATAATTCAAAAAGCCGGGTACGAAGCTGTTTGGAAAGATTGGGATAAAGCATTGTAAACCTCAATAAAATGAAACGATACAGTCGACATTTGCTTTTGGAAGAAATGGGACGTTCTGGGCAACAAAAACTTCAACAGGCGCGAGTTCTGGTTGTTGGGGCCGGAGGCCTGGGTTGCCCCGCATTGCAATACCTCGCAGCCGCAGGAGTGGGGCATATTGGCATTATTGATGGCGATGAAGTAGATGAAAGCAATCTCCAACGCCAGATTTTATTTTCGCCACATGATGTAGGAAAGAAAAAAGCTGAAATTGCTAAACGGCAGTTGCTACATCAAAATCCTCTTATCACTGTTGCTGCCTATCCATTTTTGCTTGATGAGAAAAACGCAACGGATCTTATTGCAGCCTATGACTTAGTGTTGGATGGCTGCGATAACTTCACGACGCGTTATTTAGTTAATGACGCTTGTGTAATAACCGGGAAGCCTTTTGTTTCAGGAGCTGTATTTAAGTTTGAAGGGCAGTTAAGCGTTTTTAATTATCGCAACGGACCAACATACCGTTGCCTGTACCCCGAACCTGGAGACATTGCCACATGCAGCGAAGTTGGTGTGTTAGCTACATTGACCGGAATTATTGGAACAATGATGGCAACCGAAGCTATTAAAATCATAAGTGAAAAGGGCCTGGTATTATCAGGGAAATTGTTAGTTGCAGATGCTTTATCCATGAATTTTAATCAATTTGAATTTGAAAGCAATCCGGCGAACCAAAAGATTTCCACTTTGGGACCTTCATTGTCATCTAACTGCAGCATTCCTTTTGAGATTACAAAAGATCAACTTAATCTGTTAAATGATTATTTGTTAGTTGATGTTCGGTCTGCAGAAGAGTTTGTGCTAAACAACAACGGCGGAATAAATATTCCGTTAGCTACCCTTTTAGATAAAACTGATGAACTTCCACACGATAAGCCGATTATTTGTAGTTGCCGGTCGGGAATTCAAAGTGTCGTTGCCGTTCAGTTCTTAAAAGAGGTTGGATTTCAGAATGCTTTTTCTTTAAAAAAGAATTGATTGGGAAGAATAAGGGTTACGCCTTACTCCTGAAAGGCCTCGTTCAAGGCTTTCCTTATCTGCTTAAACGCCTCAACAGGATCTTTACTTTGCCAAATCGATCCAAGAATAGCTGCTCCGTCAAACCCTGAGTTTTTTAGTTTAGTGATGGATTCTGCATCTATCCCTCCTAATGCGACCAGTTTTGATAGATTATCTTTTTCGAATTTATGTTGGCGAATTTCTTTTGTCAGCTCCCTTAGATTGAATGCTGAATAATAATTTGCTTTGCTAATGCTGTTAAACACCGGGCTTAAAAAGGTATAATTATACTGTTCTTTCAAGTTGAGCCAATCGTTAACAGAATGTACTGAGGTAGAAAACCAGTTATTCCCCACAGCTAATTTATTTCTGTCGATACCTTTCAAATGTAATTGTACAGCAAACTCTCTTTTCAAGGTGTAATGCGAACTGCTAACAATAATCCGTGGATGAAGGTCAACAGGAATGTTTTCCACTAGTTCTTTTATTGCATCAATTGAATAATCTGCTCGTTTCCGCAAGTAAATATAATGAACGCCCTCATTCAGCAAACTGGTAAAAATCTTGGCTTCATGATTTTTAGTTTCTTCCGGACTAATGACAAACAGTTTAAACATGACTTTAGGGTTAATCACAACAAGTTAATGATAATTATAATCCCACCCAACCCGAGAATTCGATTTACTGCTCAAAAAATAACCATTAAATGGCCATTATTCCAATAATAAATAATTCTTCGTTTGGATATTTTAATTAATATTACGGCACAATTATTTACAAAAACATTTAAATATGAATCAAAAACCATCAGTTGCCTTTGTTGGTGCTTCGTGGGCCGCTTTAATAATCGGACTTGTAAGCTACAATATTGGTTTATGGAACGCAGATACCAACGATCTGGCTTTAAGCGAAAAAGGGTATTATTTTACATTGATGATGTATGGACTGTTTTCAGCGATTTCTGTTCAGAAAAGCGTTCGCGATAAAGCAGAGGGTATTCCTGTAACTCCAATTTATTATGGGTTAAGTTGGTTCTCGGTTCTTCTTTCCATTTTGTTACTTGTTGTTGGATTAATGAACGCATCACTAACATTAAGCGAAAAAGGGTTTTACGGAATGGCCTTCTTATTAACACTTTTTGCAGCTATCGCAGTTCAAAAGAACACGCGCGATTTGGCAAAATTTGAAGAAGCAGAAAAAGCACAACGGACAGTTTAACACAATTAAACGACTCTCTTAACAAAAGGTGCTTGATTGATCAGGCACCTTTTTAGTTTAATTTAATTTTAAAGGATTTTTATGTTTACTACTATACAACAAAAACTTATAGAACTTGAAAACTTACACAAGATAAAAATACTATACGCTTGTGAGTCGGGCAGCAGGGCATGGGGATTTGAATCTACCGATAGCGATTATGATGTTCGATTTATTTATCTACAGCAACCAGAAGTGTACTTAGAAATCGATGAGCCTAAAGACACACTTGATATTCCCATAAATGACGTTTTAGATATAAACGGATGGGATTTGAGAAAGGCTTTAAAGTTGCTTCGCAAATCAAACATGCCTTTATTTGAATGGCTTCAGTCGCCGGTTGTTTACAAGCAAGACGCCCATTTTTTAAACGAGCTAAAGCAGTTGATGCCTGTTTATTTTTCACCAAGAGCAAGTATGCATCATTACTTAAGTATGGCAAACAATTGCTTTGAAAATGATCTTCAGTCAAAAAGGGTTAAACTAAAAAAATACTTTTACACATTACGACCCTTATTGGCAGCTCAGTGGATTGCTGAGAAAAATGAATTTCCTCCAATGGAGTTTTCCGTATTGCGAACATTGGTAAATGACAAAAACTGGGATGCGGCAATTGATAGTTTGTTGGTGGAAAAGAAAGCTGCGGATGAAAAATCGTTAACCGAACAGGTACCACTACTGCACTCATTTATAACTACAGGGCTTGAAAATTATAAGTCTGTTGCTTCCACATTTGACAAGAGTGGCTATTCAACAGCTCTTTTAAATCAATTTTTTAGAAAACAATTGAATGGATTTTCATCAGGTACATAATAACAAAGACGTCCTGTTACTACAATGCATAAGTGGCAGCAGGGCTTATGGTTTGGATACTCCACAATCTGATACAGATATAAAAGGGGTTTATTTGCTACCCAAAAATGCTTTCTTCGGATTAGCTTTTGCTGAGCAAGTTGCCAGTGAAAGAAATGATATTGTGTATTATGAGCTACGCCGTTTCTTTGACCTTCTCTTAAAGAACAATCCAAACATACTTGAGCTTTTAAACACACCCGAAAACTGTATTTTATACCGACATGAAATAATGGAACGCATTAAGCCTGATCTTTTTATATCAAAACTTTGTAATCAAACTTTTGCCGGATATGCTTTTTCCCAAATCAAAAAAGCTAGAAGTTTAAACAAAAAGATCTTTAATCCAATGGATAAGGCGCGCAAAACAGTTCTGGACTTCTGTTTTGTAATTGCGGGTAGTCAAACAGTCACATTGAATCATTGGTTAACCGAAAAGTATTATGATCAACGTGATTGTGCTCTGGTAAATATTTCACATGTTCAAAACATGTATGCGCTATTCCATAAATCTCAGTCGTCTGAATTAAAACCATTCGGTGTTTTTTCAGGAGAAAATGCAAATGATGTCTCATTAAGTTCTGTTCCGAAAGGATTAGAACCATTGGCGTTTTTGAGTTTCAATAAAGATGGCTATTCTGTTTATTGCAAAACCTATAAAGAATACTGGAGCTGTGTGGAGAACAGAAATGAAAACAGGTATCAAAACACGCTTGAAAATGGAAAGAACTACGACACAAAAAATATGATGCACACTTTCAGGTTATTGAACATGGCCGAAGAAATTGCAACAGAACAACAAATAAACGTACATCGAAAAGATCGCGAGTTTTTGTTTCGAATAAAAACAGGGGCATTTTCGTACGAAGAATTACTAAAAATGGCTTCCGAAAAGGTACAAAAAATAGAAGACCTGTTTAGAAAGTCCTCCTTGCCTAACTGCCCCGACGAAGGCAAAGTCAATGAACTTCTGGTGTCTATCAGGAACGATCTTTACTAGCTAAAAAACTAAAGCAGCCCGAAAGTTCGGGCTGCTTTTTATTTATAGGCAATCGCTGCACTGCATGGACCATTCAGGTGCATTAGTTCGGTTTTTTTAAACCCTACATCCTTTGTCCATTTTTCAAAATCTGAAAAAGTATAGTCAAAAGCATCACCATTTTCCAATAGCATATTCAAACTCATCAGCAACCCGAATGTGTTTTGCTTACGCTCGTTGTCAATAACATTTTCAATTGCAATAAAAGCCCCTCCAGTTGGTAATGAGTTATAAACTTTCTGAAGCATGAAGTGTTTTAAATCCTCATTCAATCCATGCAGGATATTTCCCATAGTGATCAATTGCGCATGGGGAAGTTCATTTTTCATAAAATCTCCACTATGATGTGCTATTCGATCTGAGAGATTGTGCTTGGCAATTTTTTTAACCGCCAAAGGTTCAACAGGAGCAAGGTCAAAATTAATGCACTTAATTTTCGGATGTTTCCCACAAACCAAAATACTCAACCATCCGTCGGCTCCGCCCACATCGGCCATCGTATCGTAGTTATTAAAATCAAACTTATTTATTAATGCGTTAAAGTTTCCCGTTTGGATTCCACTCATCCCATCCATAAACAACTGCAACTTTTCCTGATCTTTGTACATCGTTTCAAAAATCTCCATGTTGCCACCTTTTCCTTCTTCATTTTGAGGCTTACCGGTTTTTAACCCTTTGTCCAGTTTTGACCAAACATTATACAGCCGACTATTGGCCATTGTTAAAATTCCTCCTAAATAAGCGGGCTTCTGCTCATCAAGAAACGTATCAGCATCAGCTGAGTTGCTATACATTGCCTTGTCCCAAATTCCTTCTCGCTGAAGGAAGCCCAAAGACACTAACGCATCCAGCCAATCGTATACATGGCGGTCGGTTGCTCCGAGTTTTAATTTTTCTTTGAGTTGCTGGCCACTTAGCGGCCCTTTTGCGAGAATTGAAAATAGCTTAAAGCTAACGGCTGTTAAAACTACTTTAGCAGCCCAAAATCCCATCCCGATTTGCATAATCCGAGAAGGATCAGGAGATGATTGCTGTTCCATAAAGCGTAAATTGGTTAATGGAATTTACGAAAAAAGACCGGCTTTTTATTTTTCAATCTGTGCTATACTTTTTAAATTAATGCATGGATATTCTTCACCATCAATATGATCTCGTGAAAGACAGCCGCCAGGTTGTGCTGCATTATTGCTCAGCTATGACCGACGAGCATTTCAATGTTCCTGTTAATAATTTCGGGCGGGGAAGTATTAAAACGACGTTGTTGCATGTGTGCAATACTTACCTGTATTGGCTATCACAGTTTGCCTTGAATAAAGAAGAAACTTTTTATCAGCCCGATGATATAAACTCAGTAGTAGATCTGACTGCTTGTTTCCTGAAAGCCGATGAAGTCGTTGTAGAGTTCTTGAACGCTTTTAAAGATCCCGAAGAAATAATAACCGGCTACGTTTCACTTTACGAAACAAATTATGATTTCGGCGTTTTAAAACTTTTTACACATGTAATCACTCATGAGTTTCATCACAAAGGACAAGTGATGTCAATGGGTCGTATATTGGGTTACACTCCCCCTGATGCAGACATTTTACGTTTTTAACGCTAGTAGCTTATTTATTTTTCACAAAAAAGGGCCCATAGGGCCCAGAAAATTTTTTTAAAAATCCGCTTTAGTAAATTCTTTGATGACCTCCTCTAAATGTGGATGCCTACGCAAGAGTTCTTCTCTTGCTGCCAACTCAAAATCTTCAAAATCAAAACCAGGGGCTACGGTGCAGCTAACCAGCGTATGTCCGGTTGCTGATTTTGCTTTAGCAGCAAACCAGGTATTTGCCGGAATAATTACTTGCGGATACTCTCCATTGTGAATATCTGTTCCCAGATCATAACGCTCAATCTCACCATTAATAAGTACATTGATTTCAAGCACATTTCCTTCATGAAAAAACCAAGCTTCCTCCGATTTGAGTCGATGAAAGAATGATTTGTCGTTTCCTTTCAGGAGGTAATAAATTGCCGTACACACATTTCTTCTTTTTCCTTCTTCGGTAATAAGGTCTTCCTTACTTCTATATGTTTCTCTATAAAAACCACCTTCCGGATGTGGCACCAAACTTAGTTTATGTATAATTTCTTCCGTTCTCATCTTATCGCTAATTAGGTAACTTTCCTCGATTGTTATTTAATTCGGGGTATCATTCCTCTGACTCCCATATCTTGTACTATTTCTCCGGCATCCGGCTGAAAATAACCATCCTTCACAACTTCCTTCCATTCAAAACTCTTGTTTGTAGATAATGACACTTCGACTACCAAATCCTTAGTTTCTTGTCCGGTTATGATCAGTTTATTATCAAATGCTCCTGTTACCACGCAACTTCCTTTAGGAATGGGAGAGGTGCTCTCAATTGGATTCACAACAGTTGTAGCAGATGCATCACCAGAGAAATTCTGGTTAATTACTTCAAAAGCCCAAAATCCCTGTTTCTTATTTGCATTTAAGGTAATTGAAGTATTCTTAATTGAAAACGAGCCAATGTAAGTATTAAATCCAATAAAAGACGCTAATGTTCCGGATGCAGTGATTGTTTTAGTTGGGTCTAATGGATTCTTATTTTTTATCACAATATCATAATTCTGGTAGGCGAGACTAACACGTAACCATTCATAGGTTCCTGTTTTTACTTCATTTAACGGTATACTGAAAAATGTTTCTCCATTTCCAACGGCCTTATTCTTTGAGAAGTCAATGGCGTTTTCTCCTCCCTGGGTGGTTTCTGCGGCATGAAATAAAACTGTTCCTGCCCCTAATTTCGTAAATGCTGTTGGCGCCAACTCAATATAATGCGAACTCATGCTGTTAAATTTTGGCGATTGCGCGGCATTTCCATCAGCAATGGTTGACGGCTGTCCCAAATTTCCTAACCTAACCTGTGTAGAGTCGAATTTAAATTTAAAGATTAATCTGGGTCCATTTGTTTGAGGTTCATCAGATGACTTTGAGCAAGAGGTCAATAACGCAACTGCAGCGAAAAGTGTTAACAGCTTTGGGCTTAAGTTCATAAAGTATACAATTTCGCTTTTATACTGAAACTGTTGTAAAAAGTTTAAACTGAGCTCAGAAAGAATAACTTAAGGAAGTCACTATACCAAAGTCATTATTGCTTGTAGCGCCCGCAAGCGGCCTGTTGTCGTAGTTATCATAAAATGTTATTCCAATAAAAAAATCAGTAAATATTTCAACTTTCGCATTTATGTTAGCTTCCACCCTGAATCGGCCCAGCTCAGATAATCCGGCAAAATTTACCAAAGCGGCATCAATATTAATTTTGGGAGATGAATAATAAAACTTTTTAAAACCGATTCCGACCAATGCTTCAAGGTTGGAGGTAGAGTTTTCTTGCCCGTCTGATTGTTCACGATTGCCCGCTATCCCTATTCCGACTCCTAGCTTGTTGTGGTTGTCATAAATCAAATCTTTTCCGGCCCCGAGCTGTGTCGAAAAGCGATTTCGTAAACCTAAGGCTGTATTCTGTTGCCAATACAATTTCATGTCAATACTGTAATTATCTTTCAATAATCGAATAAATTGTACGGAGGCATCTTGCTTTTTTGTGACCGCTTGTGCGGTGTCGTTAGGTTGGTTCGTGATGATAGAACTTGCTTTTACAATGGTTTCAAATTTAGGCTTGCGATAATCGGCAGTACCACTCATATTAAACTGACCAACCTTGCTCGAATACGTATAATTAAATCCGGCATCAATGCTTCCGGTTATTTGTTTAAAAAATCGATCCTTGATCGGTGTAATCTCAACCACATTGTTCAAATTGGCAAGTTTGTCGTAATAAATGATTGAATCCAATCTGCCTATTTTAAGTTCACCCCACCGAAACTTTACTTCACAGTTTTTTGCACATTGTAACCAAACGATCTCCTCCCATTTTATTTGAATGGTACTCATTGCATCTGTTTTAAAAGTGAGCATGGCAAAGCGCAATCCTTTGATTTCTCCGGTAAGCATGTCACCATTATCCAACAGAATCTTATCGATCTTCTGCGCGAAGATCAAACAAGGAAATAATAATAAAAAAAGAAGAAGTGTAAACGTTTTCCTAATCTGCATGCATCTGAATAAATTAAGAGGTGTCGACTGTCAAAAGCCTGACTTTTATTCGCCTGCTTATGGAAGTTTAAATGCTAAAGACGGAGTAGAACGTTGAGGGCGATTTATTAGTAGTTAACTTAAGAAATTTTGAGGAGAATTTAGCATGTGTTTTTACCTCATCCCCGGCCCTTCTCCTAAAGGAGAAGGGAGCGCTCGGAGTGTGTAGTGGTTATAAAAAAAGAGCTTTAATCTAATGATTAAAGCTCTTTTTTTGTCTTAATATATTCCGAGGGCTCCCTCTCCTAAAGGAGAGGGCCGGGGTGAGGTCCCCCTTTATGCACCTTTAAAAGCATTCCAACCTTGGGCTTTTATTTCATGGGCATTGTTTGATTTACTGATCAGGTAATGACCCTCACTCTCGTCGACAATATGCCCAATTATTGAAATATCAGGTTGATTTTTAATTTTTTCGTAAGCCGATTGCGGAACGGTAAACAATAGCTCGTAATCTTCTCCGCCGTTTAATGCACATACCGTTGGATCAAGATTAAACTCTCTTGCTGTTTCATAGGTTAATGTGTCAATCGGGATTTTCTCTTCATATAGTTTACAACCAACGTTTGATTGTTTACAGATGTGGAGAATCTCAGAAGCCAATCCGTCAGAAATATCGATCATGGCAGATGGTTTAATTGAAAGCGCTTTTAACAACTCCACCACGTCCATTCGTGCATCCGGTTTCAGCTGGCGTTCAATAATGTAATCCTTTCCTTCTAAATCGGGCTGTGCTGTTGGTGTTTCAAGGAATACAGCTTTTTCGCGCTCGAGCATTTGCAGGCCCATATATGCGCCGCCCAAATCACCCGAAACACAGATCAAATCACCTTTTTGTGCTCCCTTTCTATACACAATATTATCTTCATCAGCTTCGCCCAAAACGGTTATACTAATGATCAATCCTTTTTGTGAAGAACAGGTATCTCCGCCAATCATATCAATTTTCCATTTATCACAAGCTAATAACATTCCTGCGTACAACTCTTCGACCGCTTCCAAAGAAAAGCGATTTGAAATACCTATAGAAACTGTTACCTGAGTTGGTATTCCGTTCATCGCGCAAATGTCGGACAGGTTAACCATAATGGCCTTGTACCCTAAATGTTTTAAAGGAACATACATTAAATCGAAATGTACACCTTCAATAAGCATATCCGTCGAAATCAAGGTTTTCTTGCCGCCATGACTAACAACGGCTGCATCATCACCAATTCCTTTGATCGTTGATTCGTTATATAGTTTTACGTTTTTGGTCAGATGCTCTATTAAACCAAATTCACCTAATTGTGATAATTCAGTTCTTCCACTATTCTCAAATATTTCACTCATAATTCGGGAGCTAAATTTTTAGCATTTCTTTTAGACCGCAAAGGTAGAAAAGTGTTTTTACAATTGGCTATACCCTTTATATCCAATCCGGATTAAGGCAGCTCATAGATCTCCTTTATATTTTCATATTCATTTTTTGGAACCTGTACCAGAATAGGTTTTTTCGCCGGATCTAAAAATTCAAAAAGCGCCACCATATTTTCTTCCATCATGGCTGTACATCCGGCCGTAGGCCGGTCGCTACCGCGCCACAGGTGCATAAAAATGCATGAGCCTGCTCCAGCTACTATCTGATCGGTATTATAACCAACAAAAACTCCATATTTATAAAAATCATCTTTTCTTCTCATTTCCTCAGCAGAATTCCAGTTTTTTGCTGTCGTATCAGTGCTAACGATCTGATTATAAAATGGAGAGGTTTTATCGTCTACACAAAATGTGTTGGTATCCACCTTCAGCAACGGCATTTTGGTTTTAAAGTCGTCATAGGCGAACAACCCATTCAATCTGAAAATACCTGCCGGCGACTTACCATCACCTTCTTTTTTCAGTTCACCAACATTCAGCTTTTCATCATGTAGTCCTTTACCCCATGCTAAACCAGTACGTCCTAATGTTACCGGAATATGCTCCATAACAGATTTCCATTGGCCGTTCTCAAGTTCATACACATTCATTTCGGCCTGTATAGTTGTCCAATCGGCAGCAGTAACAACAATCAATTGTTCTGACTGAAACTGTTTTGTTAGATTCACTTTTTGTGATTTACAAGATTGAGTGAAAATTGCTAATACTGAAAAAGAAATTAATAAAGCTTTCTTCATGTGTTTTATTTATTTGATGCCATCGGAGCAGCTATTTATTGTTCATTTTCTGTCTGCCAAAATTTTGTTTCTAAACGAAGCTGAATCTTATATCAAATTTGATTGCCAGCCATTACCTCTAACTTATGCAAACTGTTTTTTCATCCAATCTTTTCCCTCGGAAAGCCGGGCTACCATCATTGATGCCACAGTATCACCGGTCGCATTTAATAATGTTGCCATCGGATCTATCAATGTTGATATCACCATCAACACCGACAGTGCTTCTAACGGTAAGTGAAAAGCAGTAACAATAAACAATTCGCCAACGTAGCCGCCATTCGGAATGCCACCTTCAACAATACTTGTCATTAAGGCAATGCCTAAAATAATAAACATGGTATCTATACCTGTCCATGGTTTATTGAAAATGGCAAAAACCATTGCCACTTTTATCACACCTCCAATGCTAGATCCATCTTTATGTAAAGAAGCTCCTAATGGTATAGTAACATCACTTATTGGTTTTGCAACGCCCATTTTTTCTGCCGCCACCATATTAGCAGGAATTGTTGCCACACTACTACAGGTACCTAAAGCTGTTAATGATGGTACAATATTATTTTTCCAGTAAGCAGATATCGCATTCCGTCCGCCGGCCATAAATGCATAAACCGAAAACATTACAAAGAAATATACTGTGGAGAAACCATAATATAATCCCAATGAGTGTGCATAAGATCCAAAAAGTTCCGGGCCGAAAACACCCACCAAATATCCGAAGTAAGCACCCAAACCTAATGGAGCTGCTTTCATAATTAATTCAATCAAACTTTTAAAAACTTCATTTCCGGCATTTAAGAAATTTTTAAATGCATCGCCGGCCTTTCCCGCTTTCAAAGTGGCCGTACCTACCAGGATCGAAAAAATGATCAGCGCCAACATACTCTGACGTGTAAGTAACTGTGAAAAATCAGTGGTAGTTAGTAACACGGTTACTTGCTCCCCAATGCCCGCTACTTTTGTTGATGCGTTTTCCGGAATAGTAAGTTTAAACTTATCGTTTATTGGAAAAAAGCCAACAACGATGAACATCATAAATGCTGAAACCAATGTGGTAAATAAAAACACCAACAACATTGATCGCATTACTTTGCCAAAGGAACCCATTTGTTCAATATTGGCAACTGAAGAAGAAATCGCGAAAAAAATTAGAGGAATAATTGCAGTAAAAAGTAAGTTCAGGAATATATCGCCAATGGGTTTTATAATGGCAATTTCTTTTCCGGCAATTAATCCGGCAACGCTCCCCGACAAAATTCCGACTAATAAAAGAATGATACTACTGTAACTTTGTAAAATGTTTTTAAACTTATTATTCATTTAAGGTTTTTTGGACATTGAAAATGCTATTAAAAATTAGGAAATACTAATTTTATTTTGGGGCTTTGCCTCATTAATAAAAAAACAGCTTTACGATTAATACATAAAGCTGTTTGCATATCCGCGAAGCGGGAAAATTTTTTAAAATCCGACCTCAATAAATCTTAATCACTTGTCCGGTTATTGCTCCCTCTACACTTTTAACGTATCCCGCAACAACCCTATCCATTGCCACTGGAACATGCCCCGGAAAATACGGTCCATAATAATCGCGTGAGTTTTCCACAACACCCGGACTCACCGCATTAATTCTTACTCCGTTCTCCATTTCAACTGCTGCTCCAATTACAAATGAATTAATTGCACCATTCACCAAACTCAATGCAGCACCCATTTTTATCGGATCTTCTGATAATATTCCGGAAGTTAAAGTAAACGACCCATTTGGATTGATAAATTTTCTTCCTTCTAAAACCAGATTAACCTGACCCATTAATTTGCTTTTAATACTATCATTCATTTTTTCTTCCGTTAATTCATTGAATGGGCCGAAAAATGCAGAGCCTGTAGTACTTATTAACGCATCAAATTTTCCGGTTTGTTTGAATAAATTTTGTATGGCTGTTGAAGAAGTAATATCAACCTGAAAATCGCCACTTTTTGAACCAACTGAAATTACTTCATGACGTTTCTTTAATTCATCGGTTACTACTTTTCCTATTGTGCCTGTTGCACCAACAATAATTATTTTCATATGAAAGAGGTTTACAGATAGACAATTGAACGAAAAATATGTTTTTACAATGTCCTAATCTCTCTGGAGATGGGCGTGTTCTATTTTAGCTTTTACCTTCCCACTCATCAAAAAACTGATCCAGAAAATTTTCTAAATATTCATGACGCTTTTGCGCAAGTTTTTTACCGGTTTCTGTATTCATTTTATCTTTTAACAAGAGTAACTTTTCATAAAAGTGATTGATCGTGGGAGCTTCACTTTTTTTATACTCTTCCTTCGTCATTGATAGATTAGGTTTTATAAACGGATCGTAGATTGTACGATTTTTAAAACCTCCATAATTAAATGCTCTTGCCACACCAATAGCTCCAATTGCATCCAGCCTATCAGCATCCTGCACAATTTCTAATTCCTTTGAATTAAACAGGTGTCGCTGATCACCATTTTTAAAGGAAATAAATCGGATGATGTTTTTCACATGCTCAATAACAGCTTCATCAACACCCATTCCTTTTAAAAATGACTCTGCTTTTCGTGGACCTATTTCCTCATCACCATTATGAAATTTTGCATCAGCTATATCATGAAGCAAAGCGCCAAGCTCAATTACAAACCCATCCGCAATTTCGCCTGATGCTATAAGTTGTGCATTTTTCCACACGCGGTAAATATGCCACCAATCATGGCCACTTTCTGTACCCACCAGCTCACTTTTTACATAAGCTACTGTTTCTTCTATAATCAATTCTTTATTCATCACATATAATCCGCGAAGCGGGAAAAAAATTTTGAAAATTTAGCGTCTTCCTCTTAGGTATAATGGTCGTATAGCTGTATGAATCCTATTCCAAATATGATCAGGTATTCCAGGCTCATCTTTATAAATTAGTTTATTAATAAAGAATTCGCCTGAATGAATAAATTCCATCCAACCGTTAATAATTAGATTATCATTTATATCATACAGTAATATCCCGGAAAAGTTTTCCAATACTCCATCCAAATAAATGGTATTGTTTCCTATACAACTTTGCGACCAAGCAAATTTCAGGTTCTCTTTTTTACACTAATAGTGTAGGTCTATTAAAAGGTGTTTTTCAACAACCGATCTTAATTTCGGATTCATTGATGTTGATAATCCAAAAGAAGTGTAATCAGGTTTTCTCATTTCTTTAAAAACAAAAAAGGAATCATCGATAATCAATGATTCCTTTTCAAAATTAGTTTTATCTAAGTGGGATTACAGACTAATTCCTAATTGCTTAGCCATATTTCCATTTTCGAAAACTTCAGATTTTTCTGAGTTGCTGGTCGTTGCTCCGTTATTGTACTTATAAGTTACTTTATAGTAGTAACGGATCTCATCGTCCTTGTCAATTACATTAGTAATCGATTTCTCTACAACTATAGGTTTATTAGCTAATGGATATAATTTAATCTGACGCTCCTCAACTGTTGTTTCCCACAATATCTGTTCAACTCCAGTTGCTCTCTTTTTATTTATAGCTTGCAGTTTGATTAAAGCTGTTGTTGCATCATATTTAGCATCACTATAATCAGTACCTGCATAAATGTTAAATTTTAATCTTTTTTCTACAGGTAATGTTGTTTCATCCGGCTTTGTTTCATCTAATTTGCTGCAAGAAACAAATAAAATGCCTGCTCCTAAGAGTAATAGTAGTTTTTTCATGAAAGTATTTTTGTTTGGTTAATTAGTAGGAATATACCGAAGGTTTATTATCAGATATACTTCAACTATTATCAAAAATAAAAATACCTCTATTAAAACAAAAAGATATCCTTGTTTGAATATCTTTTTGTTAACTATTATTTATATTCTAAAATAATTATAACCCATATTTAGCAGAAATTTCCAACATTCTTTCAATTGGTTTCACAGCCTTTTTAATTAGCTCTTCATCCATTTTAACTTCAGGTAATTCATATTTCATACATAAATATAACTTTTCCAACGTATTCAACTTCATGTGTGGACAATCATTACAAGCACAATTGTTATTTGGAGGAGCTGGAATAAATACTTTATCCGGAGCAGCTTTTTGCATTTGATGAATAATTCCGGATTCTGTTGCTACAATAAACTCTTTCTTCGGACTATTGATTGCATATTTTAATAATCCTGTTGTTGATCCGATATAATCAGCTAGTTTCAGTACTGCATCTTCACATTCAGGGTGAGCAATAAATTCAGCTTCCGGATGACGATTTTTAAGTTTAGTGATTTTCTCTAGTGAAAAAATTTCATGTACCATACATGATCCTTGCCACAGAACCATATCGCGGCCCGTTTTTTTAGCTACATAAGCACCTAAGTTTTTATCCGGACCGAAAATGATTTTTTCGTCCTTTGGCAAACTTTCCACAATTTGTACCGCATTGGTTGATGTACAAACAATATCACTCATTGCTTTAATATCAGCTGTAGAGTTTACATACATAATAACTGTATGATCTGGATATTTTTGTTTAAAAAGTGCAAACTGATCGGCCGGACAAGTGTCGGCCAGTGAACAACCAGCATTTAAGTCAGGTAATAACACCTTTTTATGTGGAGAAAGTATTTTAGCAGTTTCAGCCATAAAGTGCACACCCGCAAAAACGATAATGTCAGCATCTGTTTTTGCAGCTTGTTGAGAAAGTCCTAAACTATCACCTATATAGTCGGCAATATCCTGAATATCTGGTTCCTGATAATAATGCGCAAGAATTACAGCATTTTTCTCTTTCTTCAGTTTTTCAATTTCTTCAAATAAATCCAACGTAGGATCAACCTGATAATCCAAATATCCTTTTTCAAGCGAATTCGCGGGGGCCACGGTTCCTGTCATTTTTTTTATTGTTGTTTAACTAACATTCTAAATAAAAATAAAAGATTTAAAATTTTTAAAATGTTGCCTCTTATTATAGTGTTAGTTTGGTGAATAAGTTTTATTAATTATCGTTGTCTTTTTTGTTATTAATTAGTTACTAACATTCTTTTAACATTAGTTTAAAGTCAACTTACTGATTTTATGGATATTATTAAAGTCAACTTTTTTAGTAAACAGTTTTCATGTTTATTATTTGTGTAGTGTGGATTATAGTATATCGTGTTGATATCTTTGAACACACTTGGGAAAGATTATAGGGTAGTTGTTCAAAACTTGAAGTTTTACCCTCTTTTTAAAACTTGCTTACTTTTTTCAAACACAAAATTAACATCTTTGCTATACTTATTAACATATTATAAATAGAATCACGGTAGAAGAATAAACAAACAGAATGTTGTTATGTTTTTTAGGTATAAATCAACAGTATTCTTCGTAATTATTCTGTGTATCTGGTACTTAGCGATTAATAAATGAAGAGAGTAGATTTCTTAGTTATCGGTTCGGGAATTGCCGGACTGTCGTTTGCACTTAAAGCTGCCAAACATGGTACTGTTTGTATCGTTACAAAGGCTAATGAAGATGAATCAAATACAAAATATGCCCAGGGCGGTGTTGCAGTAGTTGTTGATAAGTCTGATTCTTTTGAAAAACACATTCAAGATACATTGATTGCCGGGGATGGGCTTTGTGATAAGAGTATTGTGGAAATAGTCGTAAAAGAAGGACCCGATCGAATCAATGAGATTATAGAATACGGGACAAATTTTGATAAAGATCGGTCAGGACATTATGATTTAGCGAAAGAGGGCGGACATTCTGAACATAGAGTTCTACATTATAAAGATATTACAGGTTTTGAAATTGAACGCTCCCTTCTCGAACAAATCCACAAACATCCAAACATTGAAATTCTCACTCATTATTTTGCTGTCGATTTAATTACTCAACATCATTTAGGTGTAGCTGTTGATAAGAAATCAACTGATATTACTTGTTATGGTATTTATGCCTTAAATACTGAAAATAATAAGGTTGAAAAAATTCTTTCGAAAGTTACTATGATGGCTTCAGGTGGAGCGGGTCATATTTATTCAAGTACAACAAATCCGGTTATTGCAACTGGCGATGGAATTGCAATGGTTTATCGTGCAAAAGGCAAGGTTAGAAATATGGAGTTTATTCAGTTTCATCCTACTGCATTGTATAATCCAGGTGAATATCCTTCATTTTTAATTTCAGAAGCAGTTCGTGGTGCAGGTGGTGTGTTGAAAACCAGGAACGGTGATGAGTTTATGCATTTATATGATGAACGAAAATCATTAGCTCCACGCGATATTGTAGCACGCGCAATTGATGCAGAGATGAAAAAATCGGGTGATGATTTCGTTTACCTGGATATTCGTCATGTAGCTAAAGATGAATTGTTGCGACATTTTCCAAATATCTATGCTAAATGTTTAAGTATAGGAATTGATATGAGTAAAGATATGATTCCGGTTGTGCCGGCTGCTCATTATATGTGTGGAGGAATTTTGGTTGATGAGTGGGGTAAATCTTCAATTCAACAATTGTATGCTTGCGGTGAATGTTCTTCAACTGGTTTGCATGGTGCTAATCGTTTAGCATCCAATTCTTTATTAGAGGCTTTAGTTTTTGCAGAGCGTAGTTACCAATCAGCTATTAAGGATATTGAGTCACTCACTATTCAAGAAGGAATTCCTTCATGGAATGATACTAATACGGTAAAATCTAACGAAGATATTTTAGTTACTCACAATTTGCGAGAAATGCAGCGATTAATGAGTGATTATGTGGGGATTGTTCGTTCTGATTTTCGTTTAGACAGAGCAAAAAGAAGACTTGAATTATTGTATAACGAAACTGAATTATTTTACAAGAGTACTAAGATTTCTATGAAGCTTTGTGAATTACGAAATTTAATTCAGATTTCTTTTTTAGTGATTAAAGGTGCAATAATACGTAAGGAAAGTCGCGGCCTACATTACACAACTGATTATCCTGAAAAAGATAATGGTAATTTAGTTGATTCAATATTTTAATTTTTGAGATTACACCGATTAGTTTTGATTCCACCGATTTAATCCTTATAAATCTGTGATATCAAATAAGAATCTGTGTAATCATCAATATAATCTGTGTAATCATATATAAAGTTATGGCACTTATAAAACCAGTTGAAGGAAAGCATCCACAATTTGATGACAATTGTTTTTTAGCTGATAATGCTACAATTGTCGGTGATGTTAAAATGGGGAAAAACTGTAGTGTTTGGTTTAACGCAGTTGTTAGGGGAGATGTTAATTTTATTACAGTAGGCGATAATTGTAATATACAGGATGGAGCAGTTATCCATTGTACTTATCAGAAAGCTGCAACTATTATCGGGAATAATGTAAACATCGGACACAATGCATTAGTGCATGGTTGTATTTTAAAAGATCATGTGCTTGTTGGAATGGGTGCGATTGTAATGGATAATGCTGTTGTAAATGAATATTGTATTATTGCGGCTGGAGCAATTGTGTTGGAAAATACAGTATGTGAATCGGGATATTTATATGCCGGAGTTCCTGCAAAAAAAATAAAACCAATTACTGATGAGCAGCGTCTATTGTTAGATACATTACCAGGCAGATATATAATGTATTCTGATTGGTTTAGAGAATAAATAAAAAACTCCTGAAATTTTCAGGAGTTTTTTATTTTACATTAATGCATTATTATTCTTTAAGAACCATGTCTATACACATTACGGCTGCAAGAATTAATTTTCTTTCGTCTGAATTTTGTGGTACATGGTCTTCGATTTGGAGAACATAATTATCAGCACTAGTAAATAATTCTTTTCCTAAGCCAGCCCATTTTTTAGTCACTTTTGCTAACTGAACATCACCTTTCATAAATGAAAAATCCCAGCTAGTCCATTTTCCTTTGAGTGTACAGATTGGTCTTTCATCCGAATCTAATACATCAAATTTTCCACCAATAGAAAAGAATTTTTGTTTGAATTTACCAATAACTTTTCCGCTCTGATCTAGTACATCAACTTTTGAAAGGAATATTGAAACCCCTCTTTTGATAGTAATTAATTCATTTTGAGAGTTGTCAGTAATTTTGATTTCAAACGGAGTCATGCGTTTGTAATCAGTAAAACGAAACATTTTTGTAAAGAAACCTAAATTTGGTTCGCGACATAACATTAATGTTTCTTGCGTTTCAAGGTCCAGGATGTCGAAATTGTTAGCGGCTTTGAACATGCCAACATGTTCTTTAATGAAGAACTGATTCTTTGAAAGAATGGGATGCATATAAGTAGTTAATAGTATTTCTTTATTGTACGACAGAAATCAATTAAGGTTAATATTTATTTCAATTTCCCAGCCTGCCCGAACTGCAATTTCATCTTTATAATAAAAAACGGGTTCTGGTTGTATTCCTTTTTCTACCTGACCAATATCCCATTTTCCGTTTTTGTTGACATCTTCGATATATCGAAGTTTGTACCTGTCTGGATTTACAATAGTAAAATAGTAAACTTTGTTTTCAGAAATAAGTAGTTCTCTTACAACTTCATTTGAAGATGTTAAGACTTGGGCTATATATTGTTTACCAGGAGCAATAGAAAAATTAGCTGATACAGTTCCATAATTTGCCGTTGAGTCTGGTATGAATTTTCGCTTATAAGAGGAGTTAGTTTTTCCAAAAACGTCGGCAAGTTGATTTTCCTTAATGTTGATTTCGTAAGTTTTAGTTGTATCCCAACTATAAGTTACTATGTATTCTCTTATTGCATTAGGTTTTAGGCTTACTGTAAAGTTTGTTTTTTTTACACTGTCTTCCAATAATTCAATTTTGGTTTTGTCCAAATCCTTTAAAGGACGTGAAAAAATCAGGTTATAGGTATCACCAGGTTTTAATAATTCTGAAGTTAAATTATCTGTAATTTTTATCGGAGCCATTTTAGGATCTTGATTAAAATTTCTCACTAAGATTGTATCGAATGGTTTTCCCTGTTTGGTTAGCTCAATCCTTGTTGAATCAAATTTAGTGCTAGGCAACCAAATAGACACAGAATCTGATGTTGCTTTTTCTAATCTGATTTTATTTTTGAAATCTTCCGGGAAGAGCACATTGTATTTTACAGAGTCATCAGGATAATTTAATTTGACTAAGATTTTTCCTTCATAATATTTATTTTCTCTTACTCTCGTTTTCCTAGGAATCTGTGGTGAAATTGTAAAATTCAGAGTTGTACTGTCTTTTTGTAAATCGACAGGTTTATCTAAGAATCCTAAATATTCTTCTTCATCAAAACGTTTGTTACCATTATCGTCGGCAATTGCATAAATGTTGTACGATCCATTTTTTATATTGTTTAGTTCAAACTTTCCTCCGGTTGTAATGCTTGTATATAAAATTGGTTTTTGTTTGTAAAGTGTTTCTTTGTCGGTAGGATACAAGGCAATAATTACGTTTTTTAATTTTGATGTATCGATCACGTAATTTACAGTACCCGATATTTTTAAAGAGTCGATGTAATTTCCAGTTGAGAATACATAACGGTAATTTTTTACTGGGTTCGATTCAGTAACATCAGAAATTGAGTTTCCAAAATTTATAGAGTACGTTGTATTTTCTACAAGCGTATCTAAAAGTTTAATTTGGATGATATTTTTTTTCGCGACAACATCTGGTGCCGGATCCATTTCCGGAGATACGCTAATTTCTTTGAACTGATTTTTTAGTTGGATTAATTCATCAAATTCAATTTCTATTTTTTTGTCTTTAAAATTTAGCGTTTTATTTTTTGGCGTTTCGATTAGAAGTTTTGGCGGTGCTATATCTTTTGGACCGCCGGTTGGACTAACAATGTTAGCACATGCACTTAAAAATAATGTTGATAGAAAAAATAGGTGTAAATTATCCTTTAAAAACTGTCTTTTGTAAAATTTCACGTTTTTAAGCCCTCTGTTTAATTTAATTGTGTTTATAAGTAATGATATTAAAAAAATTAGATAGTGTCTTATATAGCTTTATAATAAGTCAGTTTTTGTAACTAATAATTTATCTAAATAACTGAAATTCAGTTATTTAGATAAATGTATCATTAAAACCGAAATATCGGCTGGTGAAACACCAGAAATTCGTGAAGCTTGACCTAAAGTGCGAGGTTTTACCTTTTTCAATTTTTCACGTGACTCTTTTGAAAGAGAGACAAGCGTGTCATAGTTGAACTCTGGATTAATTCCTTGGTCTTCCATTTTATGAAGTTTAGAAACCATTTCTAATTCTTTCTCAAAATAGGTTTCATACTTAACTTTAATTTCAGCCTGTTCAATAATTTCTTTTTTATTTCCGTTGATGAATTCTTTTAATGGTTGATAAGCCTCAACTAAGTCAACTAAATCAATTTGTGGACGTGATAGTAAATTGAACAATTTTGTGTTTTGTGGAATTGTTGAAGTTCCTTTTTCTTGCAAGAACGCATTGATTTCTCCTGGTTCTACAGATTTAGATTTCATGAATTTCACAATTTCATCTGATTTACTGATCTTCTCATTTACCTTTTCCAAACGTTCTGGAGATGCTAAACCTATATCATGCGACAGTTTAGTCAGTCGAATATCCGCATTATCTTGTCTTAATAGTAACCGATGTTCAGCTCTTGAGGTAAACATTCGATAAGGTTCCTCGGTACCTTTCGTCACTAAGTCATCTATGAGTACACCAATGTAAGCTTCCGATCTTTTTAGAATCACTTCATGTTTATCATTGATTTTTTGGTGAGCATTTATACCAGCTAAGAATCCTTGCGCAGCAGCTTCTTCATAACCAGTTGTACCATTTATTTGTCCCGCAAAAAATAGATTTGAAATTTTCTTTGTCTCAAGTGTCGTATGTAATTGAGTAGGAGGGAAGAAATCATATTCAATTGCATAACCTGGGCGGAAGAATTTTGCATTCTCAAATCCTGGAACTTTGGTCAATGCTTTATACTGTACATCTTCTGGAAGTGAGGTAGAAAAACCATTTACATAAACTTCAACTGTATTCCAACCTTCAGGTTCAACGAATAATTGGTGTCTGTCTCTTTCAGCAAAACGGTTGATTTTATCTTCAATAGACGGGCAATACCTTGGACCTAAACCTTTGATTCTTCCGGTAAACATTGGTGAGCGGTCAAAGCCTTCCTTTAATATATCATGAACTTCAGGACTGGTATAGGTAATGTAGCACGATCTTTTTTCAGTAGGAAGAGGAAAATCTAAATAGGAGAAACGTCCTGCATTTTCTTCACCTTGTTGTTCTTCCATCACAGAATAATTGATACTTCTTCCGTCAATTCTTGGAGGAGTACCTGTTTTCATTCTGCCGGATTCTAATCCTAATTCAACTAAATGCTCCGTTAAACCAGTAGCACCTTTCTCACCCATACGTCCACCACCAAATCTTTTTTCGCCAATATGGATGGTTCCGTTAAGAAAAGTTCCGTTTGTAAGTACTACAGCTTTCGATTTAATTTCTAGTCCAAGTGAAGTTTTTACTCCATAAACAGTATTACCTTTTACAAGTAAACTGCTTACCATATCCTGGAAGAAATCAATATTTGGAGTCTGTTCAAGCATATTTCGCCATTCTTCATGGAACTTATAGCGATCGTTTTGTGAACGAGGACTCCACATTGCAGGGCCTTTTGATTGATTAAGCATGCGGAATTGGATTGTTGTTTTATCACTAACAATACCTGAATAACCTCCCATTGCATCAATCTCTCTAACTATTTGACCTTTTGCTACGCCACCCATGGCTGGGTTACATGACATTTGGGCAATAGTTTGCATGTTCATGGTTACTAGTAGAACTTTTGAACCTAAGTTTGCAGCTGCAGCAGCAGCTTCACATCCGGCATGACCGGCACCAACTACTATTATATCGTACTCTGGAAACATATTTCTTTCATGTTCCACGTGGAACATCTCTTTATATTCGTGCTATTTATTTGAATCTGCAAAGTTACGAAAAATCAATTTGGTAGTAGGAGAGCTCATTATTATGTTTAAAGCGAGAATAGCTTGGATATAGCTGTTTATTTTTAGGTGAATATCCTGTTCTGGTCTGTAGGATCATATTTTGTAAGGTGATAACTATTATTGAATTTCTTAATAAATGATATTTTTTATATCTATAATGAATGCACTATACCTTACTATAATGTTTCACGTGAAACATTATACCTGTATTATTGTTCCGAGGTGGATTTAGTTAGGTTTTTTTAGCGTATATAGTTTAGTGATACACATATTCACGTCATTTTGAATTTAAATTCAAGGGTGATTGAATTAGTATCTTATTTAGTTAAATCAAATTATCAGTTATTAAGCAACTATTTTTGAAGCAAGAAACTGCGGGTAGTGATTTTAAAGCAACTTTGGATGTTAGAGTTATGCTTTTGGAATAGTTAATCCTAACTACGACTAGTAAACTATCTTAGTAGGATATAAGCATTAGGCTATTATTTTCTTAAGCGATATCTTATTTGCTAGTAATTAGACCTAATTATGATAATATTATTAGGTATTGGCTTTTATAGTAATGTTTTACGTGAAACGTTATATGTGTATGTAGTTTTTAAATATTAATCAATAAGCTTCTTTTAACTGGTGTTAAATGCTGTAGCTAGTTTCATTATGTGTTATTTTAATTATAATAATCAAAATCCTGGTATCCATTCAATAGCACTTTATTAGTACAATGTTTCACGTGAAACATTGTAATGGATTCTTTTAAGGTATAGTTTGATAATAGTGCTAAATAGCTGATTTATGTTCCCTTTTTATCTAGTTGAATCCTATAATGTGCTATAGATTTCCTTGTAATGGTTTTTGTATGCATTAGGCTTATCATACTGTATGTTCAACTATATAATAGAATAGAGAGGGTTTTAAATCTTTTGTTTGAATCTTAGTTTTTATTGCTATTGTTTTACTAATTGATGTTTTATGTGAATATATTAGTTAATCTATAACTTTTTGCTTTTGAAAGATGTTATATAGCTGTTTTAAGTCAAGGATCATATATTCTAATTAAACTTGCAGTAGCTTAAGAGTTCGTTTTTTGATTAAAGGCTGTTTATTGTTTCTTAAATAAATGTTCCACGTGAAACATTAATCATAGTATGTATTTAATTATTGTTTGTTTTACCTGTGAGTGAATGCTTATATAACTGTATAATTCAATGTTTATGGATTATAATTAAAACAGGCAGCTAGTTTAATCGCTCGTCTTTTGGCTTAGGAGCTATTTATTACTTGTTATGGAAATGTTTCACGTGGAACATGGTAGAAGTATCAACGTTGTTCATTACCTATTTTCCTATGATTATAGGGTATTTAATTATTTTAACCCAATGTTCATATATTGTAATAACAATTGGTAGGAGTTTAATCAATCGTCTTTTGATTGAGAGTTGTTTATTAATTGTTTACCTGTATTGGATGTTGGATAACTGTTTTAGTCAATACTTTCTACTATAATTAAAACTGGTAGGTGGTTTAATCTCTTTTTTTGGAATAAAAGTTATTTATCGCCTGTTAAGGAAATGTTTCACGTGAAATATTGATTATAGGATGAGAGTAATTCATAGCTTGCTTTACCTGTGATTTGATGTTGTAAAACTGTTTTGATTCAATGACCATGTTTTATAATTATAACTGTCAGTTAGTTTAATCGCTAGCTTTTAGAATAACAGCTATTTATAGTTCCTTAAGTAAATGTTCCACGTGAAACATAACGCTTAGAATTTTTTCTATGCGTTTTATTTACATTGGTTATATGCAGAAGGTTTATTTAATAACCTTGGAAAATTAGTTATTAAGAATAATACGCTATAATTATAGTAAGTGATAAGTATATATAAATAGTGTTTATGAAGGTTAGATTTATTGATTTGTTATCAGATATTATTTGAAATGACATATATGATTGTAAATGCGAAAGACATAAGTTAACAACCTTATAAATAGATATTTTATAGACGATAGGATAATTATGTTCAGTATAACCGTAGACTAATTGATGTGTCAGTATTGCTTTTACTTTTTAGGTAAATAGATAATTGAAATATTTGTATTTGGTTAAAGTTTCACGTGAAACTTTATTATTGCAGAATTTTAATAGTAAAAACCTACATCATCTGCTGTAATAGTAAAAAATGCTTAATGTCTATATATTTATGAATTTGCATGTAAGTGCAGCCTGGTTTATTCATGTTCCATGTGAAACATATTATTTTCTATAAAGTAGGCTTAAATCCAATATTTTATCAGATGTATATATAGTGATACCTTCTTTAAGAGTTAGTGAAGAATAAACCATTGCTTTTGCCACATCTATTGTCTTTATTGATCTATACTTCTTTAATGAGCCTAGTAGGAGAGGATTAATAATATTCATTAGTTTGATCCAAAAGGATTCGCCCGTTCTATGTTCTTTTCTGTCACCAACCAATAATGAAGGTCTAAATATGCTTACTATTCTATACCCAAGTTCCTTAATGTCGTTTTCTACCAAACCTTTAAGTTTATTATAAAATATAGCTGAATCTTTATTAGCTCCCATTGCACTGACAAGTAAAAAATGAGTTGCGCCGTTCACTAATGCTATTTTAGCTATTTCTCTCGGATATATTCGGTCTATAAGTTCATAATTTTCTTTTGTTCCTGCTTTTTTCATTGTACTGCCAATGCAACAGAAAACAATATCAGCTTTTATATCATTTTTATAGTTTTCTAGTAAATTAAAGTCAATTATTAACTGAGTTAGTTTTTTGTGAGAGATAGGAAGCAGTTTTCTTACCAGTATGGTTACTTTATCAATATTTTGATTCTCTAAAACTAAATGCAGACAATCTGTACCCACCAAACCGCTCGCACCTATAATTAATGCTGATTTCATACAATAATGTTTTTTGTGAATTTAATCTTTTGATTACATATCTACTTGATTATATCGTACAGATGTTAAGTAATTGGTAGGAGAGGGTAAGTATGAATACTATTATTCATTGGAGGTTAGTAATGCAGGAAAAAGTAAAATTACTACTGAACTAATTGATTTAAGCTTTATAAGCGTGTAAAATTGGAATCAAGGATAAAAAGAATGATTAATTAGGTGATACTACTTTCTTAACATCATTTGGTTTTAAGAGACTTATTCAATAGGCAGCTGTGCTAAAAACAGTATTTGCACTAGAATCAGTGTAATTTGGTTTCTAATTTTCTATTGAATATAAAAAAGGCTTTATAAAGGTAAATAATGGATAAGGTCCGTTAGAAAAACAGAATACTCTTCTGCAATAGCATTAATTATTTCCAGCGGTTTTATAATCCATTTTTTTGAATTTTTCCCTTTGTGCCGTAGTTAAATAGGTCAATAGTATCGTTTCAATTAACAATTTATGTTTTGAAAACAGTTTTTAAGAACAACCTATTAAAAGAGGTATTCTAACTAAAAATATACTTCATTGGTGTAATTATAACATACATACACCTGTTGCAACATTATCTGAATAACCCAAAATCTATATTAGGTCTTATACTTGATACTGTAATTGGTTTAATGGTATTAACTATCAATTTATCCAATACGGAATTATAGACTAACCGTAAGTAGTTTATAAATG
Organism: Solitalea canadensis DSM 3403; assembly: GCF_000242635.2. Lineage (NCBI taxonomy): Bacteria > Pseudomonadati > Bacteroidota > Sphingobacteriia > Sphingobacteriales > Sphingobacteriaceae > Solitalea > Solitalea canadensis. The sequence continues at coordinate 4,491,317 of NC_017770.1, read as the reverse complement.
TAGTTTTCTTGCAAAAAGGTTATTTACAGGAGGTATGATGCTTAATACTACAGATAAAATAGCTATTTGTTAGTTAAATTATTCAGGCTAATTAAAGTTAGAATTAGTGTATGATTTAACATATTGGGGGTCATTTTACCTGGATTATACACTCAGTTCTTTTATAAATCCGGATTGAAAACCCTTTATCCGTATTGAAATTGAATAGGATTCTATTTGATTGAACAGGCCACTCAAAATTTAATTTATTAGTAAGTCTACTGCAGTATAAGTGTCGAACTCTAATTAGTTTATTATATAACCGTTTAATTTAATCAATAACAGTTACTGGTTAGAATATTGTTTGTTGCTAATTAACTGCTTCAGACAGTTTGACTAAGGTGTATTTGCAGTGTAGGTTTTGAGATTAGTTTATGCTAAATAGTAGTATTAAAAGGAAAATGTCAGCTGCCTTTGCTATCAATGGGTTTGCATATAAAATAAAATGTTTGGTAACTCTATTATACGTCTGTACTAATTAACCTAATCTGGTTTGTTGTACTAATTATTAATATTTCAAGTATATCAGCACCTCATAAAACTTGGGGATGTTAGTACCTGCACTTAATGCTGTAGATATATTACTCCAGCCCAATTATTAGATCTTTTCGTAATGGTTATTATTGATGCAATATTCTTTTTATGGCTAATTACAATGCTAATAAGGGCATTTAACTTATCCTTCTTGTTTAGACTTTAGTATAAATGGGATTATTAATATAATAGCAAGTCTATTATACTCACCAGAATACAGAAGCCATGAATAATAGGACGGATGGACTAATTAATGGCTTAAAAAATAAGGCATAACTATTATCGTCATGCCCTATTAAATGGTGTAATAATAATTAGGATTTTGATTAAACGGCATTAATGCCACTATTAAAAGTTATGGTCTTGCAAATTTTTCCTCACAAAGTTTTCCATTGTCGTTGATGTGTTAAAATAGCGTTTCCCATGTAGGTTTTAGTCTTTTAATTAGTTTAAATAAAATCATTATTAACCCTAATTATTTAGTAAATTAATTATTATTAAATTATATGTTTAAACATTAAATGTTTTTACGTACATTTGTATCGTCAATAAGAAAGGACACAAACATGAAAACAATTTTTCATCGCGCTAAAGAGCGCGGATTTAATAATCTGGGTTGGTTAAAAAGTTATCACTCTTTCAGTTTCAGTCAGTTTTATGACCCTCAAAAAATGAACTTCGGTTTATTAAGGGTGTTAAATGACGATGCTGTTTCAGCTGGAATGGGCTTCGGCGCACACCCTCACGATAATATGGAAATTGTAAGTATTCCACTTTCGGGTGAATTAAAGCATAAAGACAGTACGGGTAGAGATGAAGTTATTAAAACACATGATGTTCAGATCATGTCGGCCGGTAGTGGGATCACCCACTCTGAATTTAATAACTCACGGGAGAAAGAAGTAAAATTCTTACAGATATGGGTGTTCCCTAATGAAAAGAATATTGAACCTCGTTATGAGCAAAAAACTTTTCTTCCGGAAGACCGTGAAAATAGACTATCGACGGTGGTTTCTCCCAATAAGGAAGAAGGTGGAGTTTGGATTAACCAAGATGCCTGGTTCTCTTTAGGAAACTTTGATGAAAATAAAACAATCTCCTATGACCTTAAAAAAGAGGGCAATGGTGTATATGTTTTTGTGTTGAGCGGAGAAGTTGAGGTAGATGGTAATACTTTAGGTGAGCGTGATGCAATAGGTATTTGGGAAACCAATAAAATAGATGTTAAAACAAATACTTATACAGAGCTGTTGTTGATAGAAGTTCCAATGAATTTTTAATTTAAAAATATAGTATTTCAAAAATGGAAATAGTAGAAAAAGTAGATGTTATTGAGCGTTTAACCAATTTTCGTTACGCTACTAAAAAGTTTGATTCTTCAAAAAAACTTACTGAAGAGCAGGTTAACAATATTTTAGCCGCTTTGAATTTAAGTGCATCATCATTCGGGTTACAACCCTATAAATTCATTTTGGTAAATGATCCTGAAGTTCGCGAAAAATTAAAAAATGCCGCATTCGGACAAACTCAGGTTACCGATGCATCTCACTTAATTGTGTTTGCTCACAAAACTTCAATGGATCATGGTTTCATTGAAAAATACATTGACAATATTGCTACAACCAGAGATGTTCCACGTGAAGCATTAGGTGGTTTTGAAGATGTAATGAAAGGTACAGCTAATAATCTAACAGAAGATGCTGCAGCTTACTGGAATGCTCGTCAAACTTATATCGCACTAGGAAATCTACTTACTTACTGTGCTGTTGAAGGAATTGATGCTTGTCCGATGGAAGGTTTCGATGGAAATGCTTTTGATGAAATCTTAGGATTGAAAGAGAAAGGTTTACATGCAGTAGTAATTGCTCCGGTTGGTTATCGTTCTGAAGAAGATGGTATGCAACACGCTAAAAAAGTAAGAAGACCAATTAGCGAGATTGTTGAAGTAATCTAATTTTAATTTAGGAATTTGAGGAGGTGTGAATTTTGGAAGCACCTCAACTTCCTTTTTTTTGAAATTGTATAATTCGATCTTAAATAATAAAAATGCCGTTCTTTGCTATAAAGACGGCATTTTTTATTGTTAAATGTTGATCATTCTCAAATTTTTAACTTCCCAAGCTCTTAAATTTACTTAAGTAGTAATTTTCCTTCTCCGTCATTAAGGCTTTATCCTCTGGTTTTTTATCGTAATAACCACAAAGATGAAGAATACCATGGACAATGACCCGATGTAGCTCTGTATCGCCTGAAACACCGAATTTAGAGGCATTTTCATTTGTCCTGTCTACACTGATAAAAATATCGCCAACAATCTGGTCTTCTTTTTCTGAATTATCAAAGGTTACGATATCTGTATAGGTATTGTGATTAAGATATTGCTTATTGATCTCCAGCAAATAATCATCAGAACATAAAATGAAATTAACATCCTTCAGTTTAAAACCTTCTTCTTCTACGGTATTCTTAATCCAGGTTTTAAGTTTTGCCTTATGATTGAGTTTAAAATCGATTTCTTCGTTGAAAAAATTTATAGCCATTATACAAAATGAGTTCTTTCTGTAAATTGCTTAATTGCAATTACAGTCATGTAAGTAGTTTGCAAAGATAATTAAAGTGAAGTTTTTGAACAGAAGATATTTATACAGACGGGCATAACAGAAAAGTTATTTGTTTTAGCTGATCAGCTATTAACAAATAACTTTTTATACGTTCTCGGTTAAGTTTGATTGGGCTTAAAACTTATAACTTGAAGTGCATTTCTACTTCGTTTCCTTTGTCGTTATAAATAAAATAATCAGAAAGGTGTTTCATAATAAATACACCACGTCCACAATCTTTTTCAAGATTTTCAGGAAGCGTTGGATCAGTCAAGTTTCTGAAATCAAAACCATCACCTTCATCGGCAACTGTAAAAATGAATTTACTTTTATTTACCAATTCTACGTTAATGTAAACCATCTTGTTTTCCAAACATTTGTTTCCATGAACTATCGCATTCATTGTGGCCTCATTTAATGAAGTCATAATGTTGCCATAACATTCATTAGAAACGTGATGTTCTTCCAAAAGCAACTCTAAAAAATTTTCAAGTTCTATTATGCTTTCCAGTTTAGAAGACAACCGTAACGTATAAAGTTTGCTTGTATCTGTAGTAATTTGACCCATAACACTATTTTCCAGTATTCAACAAATTAAAATAAGTATTAATTTTTGTCTTATAAAATGAACTCACTCCCGGTGGAAGTGTTTTTAGCAATTCCAATTCTTTTTGTTTGGCTTTCTGGTACTGTTCAAAAACGGCTTTAAAATCAGCTGTTTGATCTTTACCTTCTTTAGCCTCCCGTTTTTCATCCTGATCACGTTCACGTTCAGCTTTCTCAGCTTCTAACAAACGGGTCTTTATTTCTTGCTGACGCTTGAGCATTTCTTGCGTGAGCTGTTTATTGTAAAGTTGAGTTTCGGTTTGTTCCATGTCTTTACCCAACTTATCTAAATCACCTAACTTTCCTTTGCCATCTTTATTTTGCTCCCGGTTAATATCCTGCAACGCATTTCGTATAGCCTGTTGTTGACGGGCCATTTTAGCAATCTGCTCACTTTGCTGTCCGCGAGGTGTTTGCCCAGGTTTCATGCCGTTTTTCATTTGCTGCATTTGATCATTCAGATCCTGCTGCATTTTGTTTAGCATCGAAAGACTTGGCTTTTGATTTTTACTTTTGCTTTTCGATTTACCTTTTCCGGCACTCGACTGTTGATTTTGCAAATTATCTAAAACTTCGCTAAGCATTACAGCTAAATTATTGACAGAGGTCATTACATATTGCTGATAGCCTGCGGCTTCACCAGTTCTTCGGTCGCCCAAACTCTCCATGGTCTTTGCCATGTATTGATCGATAGTCTCCGTTTCCTTGTTTACGAAACTTTGTATTTGAAGGATACGTTTACTTAAAGAAAAAATACTATCGCGTATCATCGACACATCATCTTTTAATGATTTTTGTCGCTGAACCAGCAAATTAAAGCCAGGATCATTGATTCCAAGACCTTTAAATTGTTGCATTAATTTTTCCTGGTCGAAGGAAACTTTCAACAGATTATCTAAAACCTGACGCAATCCTTCAATATCAACATCAAGTTTCATGCCTTCCATTTGCTGTTGAGCATCTTTCATGCTTTGCGAAAGCTTTTTCATCTTATTCGAAGCATTTTTTTGCGACTCAGAAGCCTTGCCTTTATTGTCGTTTTTTAGTTGTTCCGAACTGTTATTCAGGTCTTTATTAATATCTTCTTGTTCTTTCTCAGTGTTCTCAATGTTGTTTTTATTCTCTAATTCCTCATTTTTCTTTTGAAGGTCGTCTAATTCTTTTTGAAGTTGATCAAACTCATTATTGATTTTATCTTGTTCATTTTTGAGACTCGGTGCGTCCGAATTTTTATCCTTTGTTTTTTCCTGAAGATTATCTTGTTTCTTCGAGATATCATCAAGTTTATCAATGCTTTGTTGAAATTTTTGCTCAAATTCCAACTGTTTATACAACTCAAGCATACGATTCAATTCTTTTTCCAAACTCTTATTGTCCATGCGCATATTATCTAATTGCTCACGGGTAAGGTTTTTATTGTTTTCCTCCATCATTTTTTGGAGGTTCAGTAAAATCTCTTTGGTTTTTTCGTCCAGCACATTGTTGAACATATCTTCCAGCTGTTTTTGCTTATCCATAATTTTTTGGTCAAGCTCATTCATTTCGCTGTTTTGTTGGTTGTTCAACTTATTTTCCTGCTGAATTTCCCGAATGTTTTCTTCCAACTGCTTTTGTTTTTCAATCAGTTCATTAATCTGTTTCTTCTCTTCAAAAGTCAGTGTTTTTTTATCGGCCAGTTTATCATTCAACTTTTTAGCATCACGCTGAATTTTAGAAGCCTGGCGTAGCGCACTCTCCATTTTATCTTTTAACTCAGCACGTTTGCTATCCAATTGTTTATCAATTTCGGACTTCGAAAGTGTTTGAATAGTTTTAATAGCCGACTTAGTCGATTTGGCACCATTCACACCATCATTATCAAAAATTTCAAAATAATAACTTACTTCATCGCCAGCAGCAATACCACTTTCATCCAGATCCCAATCATAGAAAAATCGCTCGTCTGTTTGTGAAGTACTGATCGGAACTGATTTACTGTAAATTTTCTTTTTGTCTTTATTCAGAATCTGGTAATTGAAAGTTAGTTTCGAAAAACCATAATCATCTTTCAACTCGCCGGCAAAATAGATCTGTTTATTAGTAAGCGAATCGCCGCGTTCAATAACATTTATTGACGGATGAGCATCTGGAATTACATTGATCGAATAATTCAATGAATCTTTTTTCTTCACAAAGCCATTGCGAGTTTCAACTGCATAGCGAGTAGATTTAAACAACTTTTTGCTTACATAAAAAGAAGATTCCGATTTTTTCTCTGAAGGTTGAGACGTCCCGTCAAAAACCATATCCAATTCTTGTGTGTTGGCCGCTTTAAAATTCCAGCTGATCAGCGTACCCGCCGGAACAGAAAGATCCCCAGTATTTTGGATGGCTTCATTTTGTTTTTTAGTATAGGAAGGATACACCATCGTTACTTCAAAATTCAACAACATCGGATTGGGCAATACCGAAAGCTGATATTCTTGTGAATAAAAGCCATCTGCAAAGAATCTGAAATTTTGTGTTTTCTGCAGATTTTTGAAGGTATAAGAAAATTCGAGAATACTCTTTTTATCCAGCTTATAGCGGTTCTCACCTTCTATGAGGTAAATATCCTGCGGAATTTCATCTCCCGAAAGTTTAATATTTACCGTAAGGTCTTCATTTTGTAAAGCCTTGAGGGCTTTGTTTTGAATATCAATCGAAAATGGAGCTTTACGGGCAAACGGAGTATTGTAATTAACCAATCGCGTAGTTCCATCTTTCAATACGGCCGGTGCTGCCGCTCCTAAAACAATTAGTGCCACCAATGGAGGAAGTGCATACTTCAGGTATTTTTTATTTTCTGAAAGATTAATGGCCGAAGCAAATGGAATGGGCTTTAGTTGTTCAATCTTTTGGTTGATACTTGCTTCTATCAAGCTGTTATTTTCAGCCGAAACCGACATTGATTTCAACTGTAAGGTGTTTAACAGTTTATCCTTTACATTGGGGAAATGACTGCCGATAATTTCAGAAGCTTGTTGATGGTTAATTACATTGCCAAGTTTAAAAAACGCCAATAATGGTTTTGCTACATAAACCACTAGTACCACAAGCGCTACCAACAAAAAGCTAAAGAATATAACAGTACGCGCCGTCGTACTCAGAAACGAATAATACTCAGTAACTGCCAGCACCAGGTAACTGGCCGCCAAAATTGCAATCACATACAGGCTCCCACGAATTAACCGGTTTTTATAATATTTCCGGATAAACTCGTCAAGCTTGCTGATCAGTAATTCGTAGCTGGTATGTTGTTTCATTAATAATGGTTATCTGTTAACGGCAATCGGGGCTTTATATTCTGTCTCGTTTTTCTTTCAAGCAGAACATACTATGCCTTATAGCAAATTTAACTATTATTTTTTCTGAAACTGAATTTGTTTTGGAGTGTGATCAAAAATTTAAAAGATTTTATTGGGAGGAATTATTTAGTAGTTCAGCATCAATAAAATTACACCTAATTATTTTGAATAGGTTAAAAGGTGTTAATTTTGGCTGCAACTTTAACCTTTTGAAAAAGTATAATAGTAAACTATCCAATACGACTCATTTTTTATAGGATTAGCCCTTTTAACATAAAGAATTCGATAGTATCGTTAGTTGCGAAAAAATCGTTAAACATATTTCCATGAAAAAAGCACTTCTTTTATTTTTTAGCGTATCCATTTTAATGGCTTCTTGTAAACAAGAGATTATCTCTCCGAATTCTGAAGATGAAATGAAAACAGGTAGATCGGATGATAAAACTGTTCATTCAGCTGGAGATGGTAAATGGGATTTACTTGGGTACGGATATGATCTTACAGGAGATTTTCCAAATTCTAGTTATGCAAAATCAGCTATTGTTGATATAGAAAAATTAAAAATCGACCATCCTACCACTGTTGAATTAGCAACTACACAATCCTCATTCGCTATAAATGAAACAGGTGAAACATCTGAAGATTTCTTAAGAAAAATTACAAACAGGAAAACGCTAAATGAAGGAACAGAAAATTTATATAAAGGAGCTATTGACAATAATTTTTCCAATGAGAATAAATGGTCTTCAAAATATGTATATGGTTCGTATACCCAATATATTTCTAAAAGAAGACTTTATATGATGGGAAATGTTAACCTTTTAAAGGAATACTTAAAAACACAATTTATATCTGATGTAAAAAGTTTAACACCTTCCGAAATAGTACGAATATATGGAACGCATATTTTGCTTGATATTAATCTGGGAGGTAAAATAGAAATAATTTATCAAGCAGAAACCAGCAGTAGTACCAGATCTCTTGCTGCTTCATCAGGAACAGAAGTTGCATTTACTAAGATATTTGGTGTGAGTGGGTATAATACATTTGAGGGTTCATCGTCCTTAGCAAAAAGCAATTATAACCAAACAGTAATAGCAAGAACAATAGGGGGTGCATTTGAAAAAACAATTAAAGGAATAACAATTAATTCTGATGGGCAACCAAGTGAAACAATAAATATTTCTGGATGGAGCTCGGGAATTACAGATTCGAACCTTAAGCTTATTACTATAAATAATGTAATTCCATTATATGAATTGATTACAGATCCGATAAAGAAAAGTCAGGTTCAGAGCTATATTACCCAATATTTTAAAGCTCATCAAGTTTCATTAACAACTGATGTTGTATATATTTTTGAAAATTCTGCCCGAAAGGATTATGCATTAAGCACAAATATTAACCTTCCTCAAATTTATCAAGGCTGGATTAATAACAATGCGGCCTTTAAAACTTATTCCTATAATCCTTCAGTCGCACAGCCGATTTATTCATATGTTAATAATAAAACGGGTGATCATGCATACACAACAACTAAAATAACTCTTGCCGATTGGGTTGCTGAGGGCATTCCATTTTATGCGTATAATACTCAAGTATCTGGAACAGTTCCTGTTTATCAGTTTTATAATAGTGCTAATACTTCCCATTACTATTCAACAAACAGAAACGCTACTAGTGGATATACTGGATGGGCATTTGAAGGAGTTTGTTTCTATGCACTTCCATTAAATTAATATCATGAGATTGAAGTCTTTATTGTTATTATAGCAATGAAGACTTCTGATGTTAATAAGCAACAATTAGCCTTTAGTTTTATAAAGTTCTTTAAGAATTAACTATTAAACTTTTTAATTTTAGAAGACCAATAAAAGGTTATACTTATCAACATCTTCGGGATGTAGCGTAGCCCGGTATCGCGCCAGCATGGGGTGCTGGAGGCCGTCGGTTCAAATCCGGCCATCCCGACAATATGTGTCCAAAATGCACCCAAAACCCTCTAAGTGATAATGCTTAGAGGGTTTTGTTATTTTTTGATGCCTCGAAATCAAATATTATCAAGTTAATAATGCCCTCATTCACACCCTTTTTTGTAATAAATTAATCAATGCTTTGGTTATGTTTCTTAATAGCTCAAAATCATATGAAAACTACAATTCATCTAGCATTACTTTCTCCTTAAAAAGTATAAATCAAACAATGGCTATGCATCGCTGTATGCAAGAATTACGGTTCATGGACAATTAGTTGATCTTTTGCGAAGTGTAAAGTTAAAGTTGCCAATTGGAATCAGGTTGGATTTTGGCTTTAGATAAATTGTCATAGACATTCCCCGTTTTTGTAGTTTTTAAATATGCTGTTTTGGAACGCGTATTTGTTGAAAGGAATTGAGCAGTTGTATGAAAACTAGTCTTCTAATAAAACTTAATAATGTAAAACCCGTTAAATAAAATTAAACTGCTGATTTTCATTAAATTAGTAATAATCAAAACAATACCTATTATGCCACTTTTTATGGATTTGCATAAAGCTTCCGAGGGCGATGAAGGAATACTTAGCATTGAAGAGATAAAACGCTGTCATATGGCCGATGTGAAAATACAAGCTAAGTATGGGGTGCGATTTATACAATATTGGATTAATAGTGAAGCAGGAATGTTCTTTTGTTTGATGGAAGGTCCTGATAAGGAATCATGTATGGCTGTACATGAGGAAGCTCACGGTAATATGGCGTGTAATATAATTGAACTGCAAGGCGGCGATTACAACGCGTATATGGGTAATGAAAGCAATAAAAATGAATTTGATTTAGTTGAAAACCCAGATGGGACATTGGATACAGGCTTTAGAGTCATTTTGATGGTTGATGTAATCGCGCCAGCTAATGACCAAAACCTCTATGATCAAATTAAAAGCACTTTTAAAAAATTTGAAGGCAGAGAGGCTAACCATGGAGGGGATAGGATAATGTGTGTTTTTAATTTCAGTTCACAAGCAATTGAGTGCGCGAAAGCTATCCTTGCTGAATCCGAGATTTTAAATAAAGAGGGTGTAGAAGTGCGTATTGGTATTAGTGCTGGTGGACCGGTAAGCGATGGGAGTGAATTTTTTGGCAACAGTATTAAACTTGCAAACAAGTTATGTGATATAGCGCAAAGTAATCAAATTATTGCTTCAACAGAAGTCAAGGAATTAACTAAAGGTACCCTTATTACACCGGACAACGAAAACAGCGTATTAAGAATTATTACTCCGGTTGATGAAAAATTTGTAAATGCATTGGTTGAAGCTGTTGAATCAATGGAAAGCAATTCAACATTTAGTGTTGAGAGTCTAAGCAAAAGCATCGGCATGAGTAAAGCTCAACTCTACCGAAAAACAACATCGTTAACAGGCCATTCTCCCAACTATTTTATCCAGGAACAACGATTAAAAAAAGCCCTAAAATTGATTAAGAAGAAAACAGGCAACATAGCCGAAATTGCCTTCGAAGTGGGGTTTAGCAGTCCATCTTATTTTACAAAGAGTTTCCAAAACCGTTTTGGGATATTGCCTACTCAAGCACAGCGGTAACACCTCAGATAACTAGCATTCTCGAAAATTTCATGCGCAGATTTTAGATGTAATCCATAATCAGCCATATGATGTGGCAGAGTTATCTATTAACAGAACTGTCGCTTTAATAGTATTCCTTCTTCTTGACGAAAAAGTAACTGGTAATGACTTGATTTACAGAGTGAAGGCTGGGATGAGGCATGATCCAAAATTGCTAGCATTTGAATGAAATATGAAAGCCCGCCACCATAGTTCCTCTTAATTTTATATCAGTTAATCAAAAGTTTGAACTTAAAACAAATTAACAAGGAACGAATAAAGTCATTTATTCACATCAATTCATCTTAAAATTTAAACCCATGAAATCTTTCATTTCGCTTCTCCAAGTTATTGGATTGTTTTTTATTGCTGCCTGCAGCACTAATGGTAAAAATTTAAACACCGCCAAAGAACCTGCGACTGTTTCCGATTCTGTCAAAACACATTATTATATTGATGTACATAACCTTGAGCCCGGCAAGGTTTCATTAGCCGATGTAGAAGGTGCACATAAAAAAGACCTCGCCACCCAGGGCAAATACGATGTTAACTTTATTAAGTTTTGGGTCGATGAACAACAAGGCAAGGTGTATTGCCTCTCTAAAGCCAATGATGAAGAATCGATAACGAAAACCCATAAAGAAGCACACGGTCTGCTGCCTTCCGCGATTTACGAAGTAACTGAAGGGCAAGCATCCGCAATGCTTGGTAAAAAACAGTTGTTCATTGATGTTCATGAACTGGGTCCTGGCAAAGTAACCGCAAAAGATGTAGCCGAAGCGCATGCTAAAGATTTGGCCGTGGAAAGCAAATACGGCGTAAACTTTATTAATTATTGGGTCGACGAAAAAAACGGTGTTGTATTCTGTTTATCCGAAGCTGCTGATTCAACCGCTATATTAAAAACACATAAAGCAGCACATGGTTTATTGCCGGCTTATATTATTAAAGTGAAACAAGGTGAATGATGAGTTGATCTTCTCCTTTTAAAAAATAAGTCTTCTGGTATCCGGGAGACTTATTTTTTTACATTTTAATTCCATTTTCAGTAGCTAATGCTCACGAATTGGAAGGGCATTTTTATCACTTGAACTGATCATGTAATAGAGCAAGCCCAGTATAAGTTATAGTAAAGTCAAATAAACTCTTCGTCTTTTATTTATCCCAGGTCTTATAGTTAATTTTAACCAATATTATATAGTAAATAACGAATAGGCATTGTCCTTACTATATAATACAAATCATAAACTAAAACTAACACTATATAATTGTCGACAAATGAATAACCCATCTCAAAATCAAATTTCGTTGGAAAAACAACTGGCTAAAATGCAGAAAGATTTAGTGCGATTGAAATGGTATGCTGGTAGCCTGACCTTAGTTTTCGTAGCGGTATTTTTCCTCGCTTTTACTGATTCTGGCATAACTCGTTTCAAAGAAATTTCCGCTGAACGCATTAACATCGTCGAAAGCAATGGCCAACTACGGATGGTAATTGCTAACAAAGAGCGTTCTCCGGAAGTACTTGCTTATGGAAAACCTTTAACACCTCCAATTCCAGGTGCCAACAGACCAGGATTGGTTTTTTATAACGATGAAGGTACAGAAAACGGAGGATTGGTTTTCATGGGAGGTAAAGACAGTACCGGAAAATATCATGCTACCGGACACCTTTCTTTTGATCAGTATAATCAAAACCAGGTATTATATCTCACTTATTCCGATGAGAATGGCGCTCAAAAAACTGGTTTAAATGTTGATGATTGGCAAACCTCACCACTGTTCTGGGATTTTCGTGCTGAATATAAAAAAGCGCAAAAAATGCCAGATAGCCCAAAAAAAGATTCTTTGCTGAAGAAACTAATGGAGCCTACACCAGGTGTGAAGGCTGTTGCACAACGTGTTTTTGTTGGCAAGGATGTTAACAAAACTGCCATGGTAACACTTGCAGACCGGATGGGTAAGCCTCGGCTCCAGATGCTGGTTGATTCTAACGGTACAGCTAAACTGAACTTTTTAGATGAGCATGGAAAGGTTACTTACAGTTTGCCGAAATAGCAGAACATTATAAGATATCAAAATGGGGTGCCGGAGTAAGTTTTAAGTCCAAGTACCCTATTTTTTAAATAGTAATAAGATTTCTTTTTTAAAAATAACACTTTATCTACTTTACCTTCTACCAATCCTACTTTAAAAAGCGAATTATCCTTTTATGAAATATGGAAGTTATTGCGTAATTTTTATAAATAGATAGCGAAGTTCAGTAACATCCCCATCGATTTAATTCAACTAATTTTTCTCGTCTTTTTATCTAAATCATACGAAAGCAATGAAAAACTCAGCAGCAGCATTAATTACGTCATTATTAATTATTTCTGCAATTTATTCTTGTCGCCATTCTACTGAAAACAAGGATAAGAGTACTTCTGATGAAAATGAATCAATTGATACGTCAGCAGTACTAAAACCTTTGAGAGAAAAGGTTTTGACAGCAGAAGAACAAAAAGCGTTGACTCCAGATATGGTGATAAAAATCCTTGCGGATGGAAACAAACGGTTTATGAATAATGACCTAACTGCCAGAGATCATTCGGCAATGGTACGGGAAGCAGTTGTTGGGCAATATCCGAAAGCAGTAATACTTTCGTGCTTGGATAGTAGAATACCTGTTGAGGATGTATTTGACAAAGGAATTGGTGATCTTTTTGTGGCAAGGGTAGCCGGAAATTTTGTAAATGAAGATATTTTGGGCAGTATGGAATTTGGCTGTAAAATATCAGGAGCCAAGCTTATTCTTGTGTTAGGACACGAATCATGTGGTGCAATTAAAGCTGCAATTGATCAGGTAAAATTGGGGAACATAACTGCAATGCTTACTAAAATAACGCCAGCTGTTAATAGGTCAACGGATTTTAAAGGCGACAAAACTTCAAAGGACGCAGAGTACGTTGAGTATGTCGCAAAAAACAATGTGCTTACTACTATAGAGAATATTAAAAGGAAAAGTCCAATCCTAAAAGCAATGGCCGATAAAGGTGAAATCAAAATTATTGGGGCTTATTATGACCTTAATACGGGAGAGGTTATTTTTCTATAGAAAACAAACAATTTGACGGATATAAGTTAGCAACTCACCACTAATCTATTAGGTTCATGAACAATGAAAACACCAAAATTCATCAGATCAGGTGCCCATCTTCCAGTTAAAAATCTACAGCAAACGATTGAATACTATCGCGATGTTTTAGGTTTTTATGATGAATGGACCTGGGGAAATTCCGATGGTGGGATAAGAAGAAATGAGTTGAGGTTGTTGTTCGGAGAAGATCCTGATTACGTTACTCTTATCAATAATAGCACAAAACGATTTAACCTATTATGGTTTGTAGATAACATTGAAGAAATTTTTGAAGAGTTTAAAAACCGAAAACTGGAAATCGTTAGTGAATTAAAATCCTATCCTTATGAATTAAAGGAATTCGCTTTTATTGACATTAATGGCTATTATATTCGTGTTGCCGAAGGAACAGATGAATAAAACCCCTGGTTACTACCTACGGTTTAGGGAAAAGGCTAAATCTTATTACCTACAAAATGCTTCTAAAGCTTTATGCTCTCTGAAGGTGAGCCCTCCAATAATGAAGCCCTTACAGATATTTCTTCTTGAGTGTCAAATCTACTCCCTTATGATGCATGTAAAGCAAAATGCTATACACTTAGTACTATCTTTGTAAAATGGGCCAAAACCTATTGGCTCAATAACCTTTAATAAGATGGAAATAGGAAAATATAATGAGCTTAAGTTTATAAAAAAATCCGGCAACGGACTTTATTTCAGTGACGGAAAAGATGAAGCTTTGTTACCTTATATAGATGTACCTGCTGGAATACAAGAAAATGATGTTCTGAATCTTTTTGTATTTCTGGATAATGAAGATAAACCCCGGGCAACCACACAAAAGCCTTTTGCTTGTGTTGACGAGTTTGCAACCTTAACTGTTGTAAGTGAAAATGACAGAGGTTCATACCTCGATTGGGGAATTTCAAAAGATTTGTTTGTTCCATTGCGTGAGCAAAAAACACCTATGGAAATTGGCGAGCAATATTTGGTTTACATTTCTTTAGATAGAGTAAATGGTAGAATTATAGGATCAACCAAATTGGTAAACTTTATTGAAATTTCTGACTATGATGTTAAACAAGGTGACGAAGTTGAATTAATAATTGCTGATAGAAGCGATTTGGGTTACAATGCAATTATCAACAAAAAGTATATGGGCCTTATTTACTACAATGAAGTTTTTGAATCGTTACAACCTGGCGATGTAAGAAAAGGCTTTATTAAGCAAATTAGAGACGACGATAAAATTGATTTGAGTTTACAAGCAATTGGCTACAAACAAATTTTAGACTTTAAAGACACGTTGTTGGCCGAACTCAAAAAAAACAAAGGCGTTTTATCCTTGGGCGACAAAAGCACCCCCGATGAAATTATGGATCAATTAAAAGTGAGCAAAAAGGTGTTTAAAAAAACCATCGGCGCACTTTACAAAGAGAGATTGATAGATATTGCAGACAATGAGATCAAGATGGTTAATGCAGAGCATGGGGATTAGAGTTCCGTTTCGGAATTTATAATAGCTAGTTCAATTACCGATAACCGGAAAGAATTCTCGTTTATTGATATTAATGGACATTTCATACAAATAGCCGATACAACAAAAATGAATAGA
Organism: Solitalea canadensis DSM 3403; assembly: GCF_000242635.2. Taxonomy (NCBI): domain Bacteria; kingdom Pseudomonadati; phylum Bacteroidota; class Sphingobacteriia; order Sphingobacteriales; family Sphingobacteriaceae; genus Solitalea; species Solitalea canadensis. The sequence continues at coordinate 4,475,882 of NC_017770.1, read as the reverse complement.
ACCCCCGTAGTTATTGATTACGGGGGTTTTTGTATAAAAAAAGCTAATAAACCACTACAATGCTGTATAGGCAATGTTTAATAATCGCAACCTAGAATAAGGGGGTGAAAAAGCCACTAGAAAAGAACAGACCCTTAATGATACCAGAAACACGCAAGAATTTTAATTATAATGCACCACGTTTTGGTTTTGCTTCGTTGAATTTTGAAGAGCAGGAAAGGGTGGTGGAGATTTTGAGTGGAGTGGGGGAAAATGTGTAAAAACAAAATGATTTCTGTTGAATCTGTAAAAACGTGTTAATTTTGGCAGAATGGGTTTGCTTAATAATATCAATCAATTAAAGTTAGCTGTAATTTTTTAAGTAGAACTCAAATCATCTTAATTACCAATCAGCATCTAACCAGAACATGGATAAAGAATTAGAAAAACTAGCACCATCAAAACGTTCAGCGGCTAAAACTATTTTTGCAGCATTTAATATTCTTAAGGAATCCGGTGGACAGCTTCCTGGAAAGCAAGTGTTTGAAAAAATCAGAAACAGCATTCAGTTCACTGATTGGGAAAAAGAGGTTTATGAGAAAACAGGGTACGTACGGTGGGAATCCATTTTAAGTTTTTATACAATAGATTGTATTAAAGCAGGGTTCTTGCGAAAGAATAAAGGTATTTGGTACTTAACTGAAGAAGGTGAAAAGGCGATTTCTTTGGGACCTGTTAAATTACTGGAAACAGCCGGCGATTTATATAGAAACTGGGCAGTAGACAATAATGTTAATAAGATTAAGAAGAGCAAGACAGAGATCGAAGAATTAGAAGAAAACAAACCTCAAACCCAGAAAGCGAATCTTGATTATTTAATGGAGCTAGCTTTATCGGGAATAAAGGATTTCATCAGAACAAAAAACCCTTATGAATTTCAGGATATGGTTGCGGCTTTGTTGCGTGCGATGAATTATCATACACCTTTTATTTCCCCAAAAGGAAAAGACGGCGGTTTGGATATAATTGCTTATAATGACCCTTTAGGTGCAACTTCCCCGCGATTAAAAGTTCAGGTTAAACACCGTCCTGATTCAAGCATACCAGTTGACGACATCAGAAGCTTAACCGGATTATTAAACAAGGATGGTGATATTGGCCTTTTTGTAACATCTGGTACATTTACTTCTGAAGCAGAACGTTCCGCACGTGAAAGCCACAGACATATTAAGCTGTTGGATATTGATAATTTTATATCATTATGGCAACAGTTTTATAGTAAACTTACCGATGAGGATAAGAATATGCTCCCGCTGCATTCTATTTATTTTTTAGGGAGCAATGAATAAATAGTAAGATTGTATTAAATACTTATTGAAGACTAAATCTTGTGGATTGTGAGCGCTAATAAAATAACAAATCCTAGAAAAGCATTAAATAAAGCCTTTTTAAAAGTTAAGCCTAATCGTATTGAAATTGAGAAGTTCAAAGTGAACCTTATTCAATTGATTGATCAAATCAATGAAAAGGAATCAGAAGAATTTCATAAAAATTTGGTTGCTGACTTTTAAAAAAACACGTATTACTGCCCAAACCACTTTGTAAATACAAAAGGGCGAAATGATCTGGTTATTCATAACGGTAAGGATGCCAAATCAACGGTCGGCGTTCTTATAGAAGCAAAAAAGCCAACTAATAGAACAGAAATGTTAAGGGTTGAAAATGTAAATACCAAAGCATTTCAGGAGCTATTACTTTACTACTTACGTGAAAGGGTTGTCCATAAAAACCTTGAAATTAGGCATCTTGTTGTAACAAATATTAATGAGTGGTATATTTTTGATGCCAATCATTTTGAAAAACTATTTGCTCAAAATAAATCCTTAGTAAATCAATTTACGGACTTTGAAGAAAAAAGATTAGCAGGTACAAACACAGAGTTCTTTTACAAGGAAATTGCCGAACATGCCATTCAGGCTGTAATTGAAAATATTGAATACACCTATTTCAATTTTCAGGATTACAGCAAACCACTTCGAAACAATGACAAAAAGGATGATACAAAGCTAATTGCATTATTCAAGTTGCTATCGCCAGAGCACTTGTTAAAACTTCCTTTTACTAATGATAGCAATAGTTTAGATAAACGCTTTTATACTGAGTTGCTACATATTATTGGTTTAACTGAAACTAAAGAAGGAAGTAAAAAACTAATTGAACGTAAAAAGGCGGGCGAGAGAAATGCAGGTTCTTTATTGGAAAATACGATTAAACAACTTGATTCACTTGATAAAATTCCCAGGTTAGATAAACCTTCTCAATACGGAGATAATCACCAAGACAGATTGTTTAATGTTGGTTTAGAACTGGTAATTACTTGGGTTAACCGAATACTTTTTCTAAAGTTACTAGAAGCGCAATTAATTAGCTACCAGAAGAGCGATAAGTCGTATGCTTTTTTAAATCGAAATAAGATTCGTGATTTTGATGATTTAAATGGGTTGTTTTTTCAGGTTTTAGCCAGAAAAGTTGAAGAACGTGATGAAGAAGTAATTAAAAGATTTGGCAATGTTCCTTATTTAAATAGCTCCTTATTTGAGCCAACAGAACTTGAGCACTTAACCTTGTTTGTTAGCAATTTGGATGATAGGGGCGTTTTACCATGTGTTTCAAATACTGTTTTAAAAGACGCAACCGGAAAAAAGAAAACAGGTGAAACAAGCACGCTTGAATACTTGTTTGATTTTCTTGACTCATACGATTTTGCTAGTGAAGGTTCAGAGGAAATTCAGGAAGACAATAAAACCTTAATTAATGCTTCGGTTCTTGGTTTAATTTTTGAAAAGATTAACGGTTATAAAGATGGGTCATTTTTTACGCCAGGTTTTATTACCATGTACATGTGTCGTGATACCATTAGGAGGGCGGTGGTTCAAAAATTTAATGAAGCAAAAGACTGGAAGTGCGAAACGATTGATGACTTATACGATAAAATTGAAAACCGTGAAGAAGCCAACAAAATCATCAATAGTTTAAAAATCTGTGATCCCGCAGTTGGTTCTGGCCACTTTTTGGTGTCGGCTTTAAATGAAATCATTGCTATAAAAAATGACCTCAAAATATTACTAGATCGCCAAGGGAAACGATTAAAAGAATATCATGTTGAGGTTCAAAATGATGAACTGGCAATTACCGATGAAAATGGCGAACTTTTCAAATATAATCCAACAAACAAGGAAAGCCAGCGCATACAAGAAATGCTTTTTCATGAAAAGCAAACAGTTGAGAACTGTCTTTTTGGTGTTGATATAAATCCAAATTCAGTAAAAATTTGCCGCTTGCGCTTATGGATTGAATTGCTGAAAAACGCCTATTATAAATCTGAAAATGTTCTTGAAACACTTCCCAACATTGATATTAATATAAAATGCGGAAACTCATTAATTAGCCGTTTTGCCTTAGATGCTGATTTAAAACAGGCCCTTAAAAAAAGCAAATGGGATGTTGAAATGTATCGTTCAGCAGTTGACACTTACCGAAATGCAGAAAGTAAGGAGCAAAAGCGAAAAATGGAACAGTTAATCGAAACTATTAAAAGAGATTTTAGGAGTGAGATTAATAAAAACGACCCCAAACTAGTTAGGCTTTACAAACTTAAAGGCGAACTTTTTAACCTTACTCAACAAACAGGCTTGTTTGAAATGGGAAAAAAAGAAAAAACAGAATGGAACAAAAAAATAAGTTTGCAAACAACTGAAGTAAATAAACTTGAAACTGAAGTTGAAGAAATAAAAAGTAACAAAATTTATGAAAATGCTTTTGAATGGCGCTTCGAGTTTCCTGAGGTATTAAACAATGATGGAGATTTTGTTGGTTTTGATGTTGTGATTGGAAATCCGCCGTATGTTTTTGCAAGAGAGAATTTTGATGACTCAACGAAGAAATATTTCTATGATAATTATAAAACGATTGACTATCAAGTAAACCTATATGTTTTATTTATTGAAAGAAGTTTAAATGTTTTAAATCATAAGGGAGACTATAGTTTAATTGTTCCAAACTCTTTCTTAATGGTATCATCGACAACAAAGAGCAGAGAATGTTTAATGAAAACATCTCAGCTTACTGAAGTTGTGAATTTTATGGGGGAATCATTTGATGGGGTAAACGTTGAAACAATAACAATTGCAGGTACTAAAAACACTTTGAAATCAAATGACATACAGATTTCAATTGGAACGAATAGCCAGATTAATAATTCTCATTTAAAGAAACAAAGTTTTTTCAAATCGAATAGTGATTATTCATTAAATGTATTTTCTAAAAAAGAAAGCGATGATTTGACTAAAAAGTTAATAATGGATTCGGTGCTGTTGGATAATATTGTTTACATAAAAGCTGGACTAAAAGCGTATCAAAAGGGAAAAGGGAAGCCAAAACAAACTGAGGAAGATGTAAAAAATCGACCATTTGATTATAATTATAAATTTGATGAAAGCACTTTTCAATATTTGGACGGTAAAAATATTAATCGTTTTTCTATTAATTGGCAAGGAAGCTATTTGAAATTCGGTGAGCATTTAGCTGAACCTAGAATGTTTAGGGGTAAAAAAATTATTCTTAGAGAAATTACCAGTAAATATCCTAAATCTTTGATAGCTTCTTATACAGAAGAGGATTATTTGTTTAATATGAGTAATATTGCCATTTTGCCTAAGCTTCTGGAAATTGATTTAAGATACATCCTTGCTTTAATTTCAAGTAAACTATTATCATACTTTTTTATTAAAAACACAGCAAAATCTGTGAGAAAAATGTTTCCTAAAATTATCCTAAATGATCTAAGGAAATTCCCTATAAAAGTTAGAAAAATAAATGAGCAACAACCATTTATTGATTTAATAGATCAAATCATTTTTATCAAAAAACAAGACTCAAAATCCGATACAACTATTTTCGAAGATCAAATCGACCAACTCGTTTATCAACTTTACGGTTTAACCGAAGAAGAAATTAAAATTGTGGAGGGAGAAGTGTAATGAAGGAGGTGCTTTTAGGAAGCGATAACATTTACACTAACTTTTCTGGCTTTAAGCAATTGTTGAACTTTTATGATGAATGCAAAAGGTATAACAATTGCAGTATTAAAATTAACCTGGCTAATTTAAATTGGTTAGACGGCAACCTGTGCGCTTTTTTAGGAGCATTGCTGTATCGCTTAAAAAAAGATAATTCACTAAGCTTTACCATTGATACCGAACAAGTAATAAGGAAATGTAATATTTTGTTTCATAATGATTTTTTGCCAGTTGAACAAAATTATGCATTATATAAAAAGCAATCGTGCATTCCGTTTAAAGGATTTATGCCTAAACAAAAAGATGAATTTATTGCTTATATAGAGGATGAGCTTTTAACACACGGTTCAATGCCAAAGTTCAGCTATGAAACAAAAGAGAAATTAATGGATGATCTTATTGAAGTTTATGGCAATATTGATAAACATGCAGAAACAACAGACCCATTTTTTGTATGCGGACAGTATTTCCCGAAAGGAGAAGTTATAAACTTTACAATAAGTGATATAGGCGTTGGCTTTTTCAAAAAAATAAATCAATGTGTACCACATAAGGTGACAACTTGCGGCGAGGCTATTTTGTGGGCCGTTGAGGGAAATACCACAAAACCGGATGCTTCAGGCGGACTTGGTTTAAAAAATTTACGAACATATTTTGACTTAACTAACGGTGGACTACAAATTTATACTGGCGATGCCGGATGGTGTAGTAAAACCAAGGGAACTGTATTATATCCTGATGGGTTAAAAACCTTGGATAGCAATTATATTGGTGCAGCTATTAATTTGCAATTCAACAAAAAAAAGCTAACTTAAATAGCAATATAAAATTTTATTATATTTTTGCACTCTATTAAATTACACTCTACCTTAGTTATTATGTTGATTAACAATGATTTTGAAATGAAAATTAACGTCATAGATATTTTAAAAAGTCCTAACGCATCATTGCATGATGATGGCTTGATGATTTATGAAGAGGTTAAAAAACAATTTAAATCTGCTGAACCCAATGATATTGAAATTGATTTTTCAGCCATTAAACGTTGTTCAACATTATTCTTAAATGCTTCATTCGGTAAATTGTTAGCAGAGTACGGAGAAGAAACAGTTAGAAAATATATTCATCCAATTGGTTATAATCAAATTTTAACCTTTATGGATAAATATAATGACATGTGGGATAATGTAATTAACCGCGACAACTATCAAGCCTATAGAGAGGAAGCTTTTGCTTAACCATTTTGAAGATATTTATTTTACATAGTGATAGCAGTCCGAAAGACTGCTATTATATTTTAGATACCAATGTTTGGTTGCCAATTTTTGGTTTGGATGAACAAGCAAGCGTCCATTACAAAGAATTCTTCGACAAAATTTTAAAAACAAAGCAATCCCGAATTTTATTGTGTCCGCTTCAATTAAGCGAAATTCTTAATCGCTTACTGCGTTTTCATGCACATAAAGAATATAGCAAAAAGTATAAATCTAAAACCGGTAGTGTTCCTGAGTTTAAGAATTATTATAAAGAGGAATATAGAAAAAGCGATAATTTCAAAAAACAATATGATATAATCATAGATGATATTGAAGGTTATCTATCAAATGTAGAGATAAAAGACATTGCAATAAATGACTTTGATAGCCTAACAAAATTTGATGCAAGGAAATCAGATTATAATGATCATTATATTTATTTAGTAGCAAAAGAACACAATGCTACTATAATTACACATGATAGTGATTTTTTTGGACTTAACGATGTTGCCGTTGGCACATTTAATAGAAAACTTTATAATCGATTTAAAGATTCAATTAAACCAACAAAGTAAGTTTCTGACTTTTGCCATTCACAACACAAAAACTAACAAACAACACAGAAAAACAGTTTAACTAAATAAAAGATTACGAAGCGTTAGCTAAATTATAGAGCAAGGAAGAATAAATAGGACTAACAGCTCATGCCCAAAAGCGTGGGCTGTGCCTGTTTGTTTGTACCGGCTTACCAGAGCCTTCCTGCAGCAGATATGGTTACAGTTCCACGCTTTTGGTTTTTAAAAACCCCTGTGTGGAACGCCAGGGGAGTTATGCGTTAGCTATGAAAAACAAAGTTCCTGAACAAATAGCCGAAGTATTTTTAAAATATAAACCTGCACTTGAGTTAAGCGAAGCCTTACGCATCAGCAGCTCAAAAGACGTTTATGAGTTCTTTATGCAAGTGTGGGACATGGAACTGATCGAGTTTATTGAAGAATTTAAAATTCTGCTCCTAAACCGAGCCAATAAAGTGTTGGGGTTTTATAAAGTAACCAGCGGCGGAATTTCCAGCGCCTTAGTTGATCCAGAACTAATTTTTGCTGCCGCTTTAAAAGCAGGAGCCTCCGGCATTATACTCTGCCACAACCATCCTTCCTGCAATGTTTCTCCAAGCGTCAGCGATAAACACCTCACCCAAAAACTAAAGCAAGCTTTGAAGAAGCGAAGATTAGTTAACGATTTGTATATATTGCATAACTGTAGTTTGAAATATTTAAACAACACCTATGAAATCAATTAACTATTTAGCATTTATAGCACTGCTTTGGTGTAGTTGTTCAAAAGAAAATAATGAACCAATTCCTGCTACTAAACTTACACTAAATGAATTAACCAGTAGAAAGTGGGCTCTAATTTTGGATATTTATTATCCTGATGGTGTACGTGAATTCAAGACAGCTTCTTTACAGTTCTCCTCAAACAAAAACTATCTTCTTGTTAAAACGGATTTAGACATTAACGGAAATGTAGTAAAAGACTGGGGAAATTTCTCTCTTGATGAAACAGCTGGAATTATTAAATGGTTGGATAAGGATACTATATATAGTTATCAGATGAATCCGATCGATACCACAAAATTTGATATAACTGGTGTTAATTATGTTGATAAAGTTGACTGGATTTTAAAAAGTAGAGAGGGAAACCGGCTTTTATTTACAAAGAAAGAATTTACAATTGTACTTAAACCTGAATAGTTCAACAAGCCGGAAAATCTCCTCGAAATTAATATACTTGATCACATCATTATCAGTAAAAACGGTTGGTATAGCTTTGAAGCAGGGAAGAAGAATTGCCATTCATAAAACAAATCATTAACCAATAAGAAGCATTTTTATTATTAGTCACACAGTTGGATCTTCTGTTGCATTATCAGCACAAGATTTTAATTCGCTGAAAAGTGTAGAACTTAAAGCAAAGAAGACTACAAACCATTTGAACCGAAAGCATTGGAGTGTGCTAGCTATTTGTTATCTACTCCAAACGAAGAGAATATGAACCGGCTAATTGCTACGCAAGTTATCATTAAGTGGATGTCGGGAACACCAGATTATAAATTTGATATTGGCGCTTTATATGACTGCACTAACTGAGTATGTCTTAGAAAACCCGTCAAATGCACAGGATGCAAAAGTGGTAAAATTAAACGGCTATAAAATATTGCTTAACTATTGTGAGCATAAAGAGAACAAGGTGAAGCAAACAAAGGAGCTTAAAAAGCTAATCGAAGCTAAAAATAACGGGACATTAGCCGATCTCTTGAGTGCTTAGTTAATTTAACGAGGAAGCTATTTAATATAGTAAACGGGCAAGCTTGTAAGATTTGCCCGTTTTTATGAAATGTCAAATAAGCTTTATTCTTTTCGTTTTATAATAAATCCATTATCGATTGCCTCCATTCCAACCTTTGGATAGTAATCCATAGCGGTGGGCACGGATAACAACATAACAGTAGATAGATTGCCAACTTTCTCTTTGGTAATTTCAATCAGTTTTTTACCTATGCCTTTGCCTTGGTAATTATCCCTAACTGCTAAATCGGCAAGATAACAACACCAAACCCAATCGGTTATAGAACGAGAGATTCCAACCAATATGTTTTGGTCCCAAGCAGAGATCACCAAATCGGAATTTTCGTACATTTTTGCAATCCGGTCGATATCTGTTGTCGGCCTGGGTAAGCCAGCGTTGTTATACAATTCAATTATTTGTTTTGGGTCGGGAATTAGGTCTGATCGGTATGATAAGTTCATAGTTATAAATGTTTTAAATAATTTGCTTCATTGCATCCAAAAAAGTATCCAATTCTTCTTTCGTATTATAGTAATGCGGTGAAGCACGAACAGCCCATTTCACCTGTTTTTCGTCGAAGTCGATCACTGCAAAATTCCGGTAACTTGGCACCACGTTAATCTTTCGTTTCAGCAGCTCATCGACAATAATTTTAGGTTGAGAGCCTTCCACATGAAAAGTTACCAATCCGCCAACTTCCGGCCCCCGATCTAAAACCCGCACTTTATTAATGGCCGATAATTCACTACGCAAATAATCGGACGACGTTTTTACTTGTTGCCAAATCCGGTCTTCACTTATATTCAGGCAATACTCAATAGCATTTTTGGTTCCCAATACAAGTGCATAGGCAAATTCCCAGTCTTCAAAGCGCATTGCATCTGGTCGTGGTTGATACAGGTCTTTTTCTACCCATTCCGCACCCCGCATGTCAATGAATAGCGGTTCGAGCCCATGAGCTATTGCTTTATCCGAAATATACAGAAAGCCAGTCCCCCGCGGACCTCGTAAGAATTTTCGTCCTGTTACACTTAAAAAGTCACATTTAAGCTCCTGAACATCCAGCTTCATTTGACCAACTGACTGGCAAGCATCTAAAATATACCAAGTTTTGTCAGGATGTTTCGTTAAATAATCACTATAAATTTCAGCGATCCGCTTAACGGGTTGTATCAATCCGGAATTAGTCGGAATATGAGTGATCGCCAATAATCGGGGTTGAAGTTTATGCAGCTGTAATGCCAAATCCTCCAGGTCAACACCGCCTTCAAGGGCATTCTTTATTCGCACAATTTTTATTGCAAACCTTTTTTGGCAAGATAAAAACTGAATTTGGTTAGAAATAAAATCGTCGTTATCCGTAAGAATAATATCGCCTGGCTGAAAAGGGATGGCCGACAATGCGCGTGTATACGAATCAGTGGCGCTTGCTGTAAAGGCAATGTTGGAAGCCTTACAGTTTAGCAGTTTTCCAGCCTGTACGTAAAACTGTTGAATTTCTTCTGCACGTAAAGCCGAAGCTTCATAACCCCCAATTTGCGATTCTAGTTTGATGTGGTCCAAAATAGACTGTGTAACCACATCAGGCATAAGCCCGGCCCCGGCATTGTTAAGGTGAATGACGTTTTTACATCCGGCAGTGTCATTTCTGAAACTGTTGATTTCTTCAGTAGAAAATAGGTTGTTCATGAATAGGTTTGTTGTCTTAATTTATAGATAATGAATTTTCAATTCTCATTAAACTCCGCAATACACTCAATTTCGACTAAAGCATTATATGGTAGTCCCAAAACGGCAACTGTTGTGCGAGCCGGACGATGTGAGCCTAAACAGATCGCATAGGCTTCGTTCATTTGGGGGAAGTTTTCCATATTGGTTAGGTAAACATTCATTTTGATAATGTTACTCAGGTTAAGTCCAGCTTCTTCAAGCACAACTTTTAAGTTCAGGATTGCTCTGATTGTTTGTTCCTTTACATCAGTACTTACAATTTTCATAGTTGTGGGATCGATCGGTGTTTGTCCGGAGCAATACAACAGGTTGCCTGTTCTGATCGCTTGTGAGTAGGGGCCAATGGCTTCGGGAGCATTGTTTGAATAAATGATCTTCATTTCTTTAGTATTTATGCTATAAAATTAGAGTTGATCTGCTGCATAATTTCTGCAAATAGATTGTATAGACGCACTTTTAAACTATTTTTAGAACTCAAAACGGGTAAAAAATGCAAGACTTAGACGAGTACGACAAAAAGCTACTACGACTGCTTCAGCAAAATAATAAAACAACTGCAGAAGAACTGGGTGAATTGGTGAGTTTAAGTGCAAGTGCTGTACAACGGAGATTGAAAAGGTTGCGGGATGAAAAGATCATTGAAGCAGATGTTTCTATTGTTTCGCATCGAGCATTAGGTTATACCATTACTTGTGTTGTGGATGTAATTTTAGAAGACGGAAACTCAAAGGCATTGGAAAAATTTAAAACCTCAATGCGTGAATGTACAGAAGTTATGCAATGTTATTTCGTTACCGGAACTTATGATTTTGTTTTAATTGTAAGTGCCAGGGATATGCAACATTACGAGTCGTTTTCGAAAAAATGGCTAATGGATAATCCGAATGTGAAACATTTTTACACGCATGTAGTGATGGATAAGGTGAAGGTTGGGTTATATAGTTCGGGTTAGACCATGGTCGATAGTCCATAGACCATAGTTTTAGCAACGGGAAATAAATGAACTAAAGAGGTTAGTTATTAAGCCAATTCTCAGCTACTAAAAAGACTGTCCCTTTTGAGACAGCCTCTTTTGATTTATTTCGAGTCGCAAGGTTTATGTTTGTGCGGTTTTAGATCAGGATGTTTAGGTTTTACTTCTGGAGTAACACGCCTTCCAACTCTTCCCGCAAAATTTATTGGGATAAAATAATCAGTTTTCGCATTCTCACAATCCTTTGTATTTTTGCGCCTTTCATTTTTTAACTAATTGAAACATATTGAATACAGAGGAATTGGTGATAAATAAGGATATACAGTTAAACGAAAATTGTTTTACACTTTTCAAGGGTTCTATTCATAATTACTCATTACCTCAGCGGTTCACGTTTCCTTTTTATTACGAGCCTCATCCTCTTTGTTTATTAGCGGCAAAGGAGCTTCAGCAACACCTCGAAACCCAAACGGATTGGGAGCATAACTTTGGTATAGAAGAAGGAAAAACAGGACTGATCATTGGGAAAATGTTTGGCGTATTGGTGGTTCAGCATGAAAACGGTCAGTTGGGCTACCTGGCTGCTTTTTCGGGTAAACTCGCCGGACAAAATCATCATGCTAAATTTGTTCCTCCTGTTTTTGACATCTTAACCGAAGATGGTTTTTTTAGAAAAGAGGAAGAAGTTATTAACCACATCAATGCGAAAATTGGAACGTTAGAAAACGACCCTAAATTCTTTGTTCTTAACGAGTTGTTTCAATCTGAATTAGAGCAGTCGGTTAATCAGTTAGAAGAGCATAAACGAAAAATTAAAGAGGGTAAATTGGCTCGAAAAATTCAGCGGGAGCAACCTGCTGATAGCTCGGAAGAACAGCTGACTGATTTATTGGAGAGCTTACGCAAGGAAAGTGTTCGGGAACAGTATCAGTTGAAAGAACTTTCAAGATATTGGAAAAACCGCCTTGCAGAAATTCAGTTGGAAATAGATGAACATCAATCTGCAATAATTCTACTAAAGGAAGAAAGAAAATATATGTCGGCTTCCTTGCAGCAAAAACTGTTTGATCAATACAGCTTTTTGAATCAATATGGGAACGAAAAAAACCTTTGTGAAATATTTGAACACACGGCAGAAGCAAGGCCTCCGGCTGGGGCGGGGGAGTGCGCCGCTCCTAAACTACTGCAATACGCATTTTTGCATAAACTAAGGCCGGTTGCGATGGCTGAGTTTTGGTGGGGACAATCACCTAAATCTGAAATCAGAATTCATGGCCAGTTTTACCCGGCATGTCGTGGAAAGTGCGAACCCATTTTGGCGCACATGTTGGAAGGTGTTGAAATGGATGAAAATCCAATGCTAACGAACCCTGCTGAGGGAAGAGATGTGGAGATAGTGTATGAAGATGAAGCATTGGTTGTGGTAAATAAACCTGCTGAGTTTTTATCGGTTCCGGGCAAGAATGTACAGGATTCTGTTTATGAACGCATGAGATTAAAATATCCAAATGCAACTGGTCCGTTGATTGTACACAGACTAGATATGTCGACCTCGGGAATTATGCTTGTTGCCAAAACCAAGGAATCACATAAAGTATTGCAAGAACAATTTATAAAGCGCACCATTAAAAAGCGTTACATAGCATTGTTGGACGGAGTTGTTGAATCAGAAGAAGGGTTTATAGATCTTCCTTTACGTGTTGATTTGGATAACCGTCCGCATCAATTGGTTTGTTATGAATACGGAAAACCCGCCTGTACAAAATGGGAAGTGGTTGAGCGAAAGAATAATAAGACAAAAATTCATTTTTATCCCATCACGGGACGAACACACCAGCTTCGGGTTCATGCTGCGCATCCAATGGGATTAAATTCTCCCATCGTTGGCGACGACCTTTACGGAAACAAAGGAGAACGATTACATCTCCATGCCGAGTGGATTGAGTTTAAACACCCAACCAGTAAGGAAATAATGACGATACAGGTGGAGGCGGAGTTTTAAAACTAAGTTAGTAATTGTCATGCTGATGAAGGAAGCATCTGCTACAACAATGCTTGAAACGGACAGATCCTTCGTTCTCAGGATGACACAGTAAATCTAATTCCTTAGCAAGCAACTTTTACCTTAACTTCACTTTATGACAAACCTCGCCTCATCAACTCTTCTTAATCACATCAACCGATATGTAAAACTCTCCGAAAAAGAAGAAAATCTTTTATTATCCTTATTAAAACATCAATCCCTAAAAAAGAAAGCATACCTCCTTACAGAAGGACAAATTTGTAAAGCCAATTATTTTGTGGCTAAAGGATGTCTTCGTAATTACCTTATTAATGACAAAGGGGTGAAGCAAATAACTCAGTTTGCCATCGAAAATTGGTGGATAACCGATTATAACAGCATGGTAACACAAACTCCTTCCGGATTCTTTATTCAGGCACTTGAAAATTCAGAAGTAATTGCAATTGATTATCATGTGCAGGAAGAGTTGTTTGAGAAGATTCCTAAACTTGAGCGTTATTTCCGACTGGTTTTAGAACGAGCTTATTCGGCATCACAAATGAGAATCAAGTTTATCTTTACCCAAACAGGAGAAGAACGTTACCATCACTTTGCCACCAGCTTTCCCGGATTTATACAACGAGTACCACAATACATGCTTGCCTCTTATCTCGGTTTTACGCCGGAGTTCTTAAGTAAGATCAGGGCAAAATAAAGTGCGTTTCATTTCTTGAACTAGATTAAGATTTTTGGTTTAGTGAATGTTGACCTTTGATTTAGAAAGAAAAATAAATCAACATGAAAAATAGAATCAAAATCAACATTGCTGATCCTGAAGCATATAAAGCCATGATGGCTTTAGAGAAGTATTTAAGTCAATCTCGTTTAACCCCAATTCAAAAAGAGCTCATCAAGGTACGCGCGTCGCAAATCAATGGCTGTGCATATTGTGTTGATATGCACATTCAAGAAGCTTTGGAGGCGGGAGAATCACCACGTCGTTTAGGTGTTTTAAGTGTGTGGAGAGAAACGCCTTTTTTCACAGAAGAAGAACAAGCCATTTTAGCATTAACAGAAGAAGTAACGCTGATTGCTAATCATGTTTCGGATGAAACCTATGAACGTGCAGCTAAATTGTTCGATGAGCAATACCTGGCGCAAATCATTATGGCAATTAACACAATTAACGCTTGGAACCGGATTGGTATCAGCACTGACTTGCAGCCGGAATAATTATAAGGATATATAACACACCCCTAACCCCTCTCAAGAGGGGAATTTTATCAACTCGCTAATGCGTCATGCAGAGAAATTCCCCTCTTGAGAATGAAGGTTTGGAAATAGACAATGCATCGAGAATACCCCTAACCCCTAAAGGGGAATCCTTATCGCTTTAAAAAAACGACTCTTTATATTAATTAGAGCAGTTAACCCTGACATATGTTCAATTTCCGCCTTGTACAGTTCGGAAGAGTTGAAGTAAATTCTCGCAGAAACTGCGGGAGAACTGTACGTAGTCTCGGCTAAGCCGAGAGCGGGGTTTGCTTACTTTTTTTCGCTGCAGGAAACATGCGCAGCATTCTTGAATACCTTTAAAATGAAACACTGCATGAAAAAAGTAAGTCTCGCGGAAAGCGACTAAGTGGAATAAAGCACAAATGGGATACTAAAATGAGACATTTTTGACACTCCTGTCAATAAGCTAAGCCTTTACTCTCAAGATGGGGATCTTATCAACTATGTTGATGCGTCATGCAGAGAAATTCCCCTCTTGAGAGGGGTTAGGGGTGTGTTTTTAGAAGGCAATCTCAGGAAACAACAAAATTGTGTCATTCTGAGGAACGAAGAATCTGAAACATAGTAGCACTGTCGGATACAGACCCTTCGTGCCTCAGGGTGACACATTGTTTTAAATTCTTTAACCGATCGAAAACTCCTTTTTCCTAATCTCCATGTACCTCGGGTCATCTTTTATTCCTTTATAAGGCGGGTATTCAAGGTAATAACAAACTGGTCCCATGTGTTTTTCGATGCAGATGAATAAATGCTCAAAGGTTTTATCTTTTTCACCTAAGGCAAACCAAACGGCCGCCATATCAGCGTCGATTACTGAATTCGGTTCTTCTTTGCTTCGCTGCTCCATTCTTTTGATGCAATCCAGTGCCTTTTCCCGTTCACCTAATTTTGCATAGGCAAACCCTAATCCCATCAAGCCTTTTAACGGATGGTTGGTAAGCCTGTGAACTTCTTCAAACCATTTTAATGATGATTGCCAGTCGCCGCCCATACCAATTCCCCAAGCCTTCATTTCCATGGCACTGCGCATTTCGGGGTTCATTTCGAGTAACTTTTCTGCCTCTCGAATTGCTTCTTCGTAACGTTCTGCAATAATATAGGCGTTTCCTAACGATTGAATAATGAGCGGTGACAAAGGATCTATCTGGGCAGCTTTTTCAAGAATTTTAACAGCCTCTTCCTTTTGTCCCATTACGATATGGTAAAAACCCAGCATCTCATAAGTCGACATAGTTGCCGGATTTAGCTTCAATGCCATTTGCAGTGCTTCATAAGCTTCCTTCCATTTCCAATCATAAAAAATATAAGCTCCTGCTTTAGCACTGTAGCTTTCCGCAACAGTTGGATCAATTCGCATGGCTTTATCGGCATACTGATGGACAATTTCAAAAGCCTGTTTAGGCAAAATCTGCCCCTTTGCGCCTAAATAACCATAAGCCATGGCCGTCTTGGCATAAGCCTGGGCATAATCAGGCTCAATTGAAATGGCCTTTTCAAAATACTCAATAGCCTTGTAGGTATCGGCGGGAGTGAGTTTGTTCCAAAAATGAAGCCCCTTTAAATAATGAATATAAGCCGTATAGTTGTTGGTAGTTGGATGTACCAGCGATTCTTCTTTTGGATTACTATTCAGGTTTTCTCTTAGTTTATTGGCAATAATGCCGCTTATTTCATCCTGAACTTCAAAAATGTCATTTAAATCGCGATCATATGTTTCACTCCAGATATGATAGCCATCCACAGCATTAATCAATTGAGTGGTTATTCTTACCTTGTTTCCAGCTTTACGTACACTTCCCTCTAAAACCTTGTCGACATTCAGCTGCATGGCAATATCCCTGATATCATGATTCTTCCCTTTGAAAGCAAATGAAGAAGTCCGTGAAGTTACCTGTAAGCCATCCACTTTAGTCAGGGCATTAAGCAGTTCTTCTGTAATGCCGTCACTGAAATATTCATTGTCAACATCTGAACTCATATTTACAAAAGGCAGAACGGCAAGCCGGTTTCCGGGTTGCTTTGTTTTTCCTTTTATTTCATTTCTTGAAGGGACGGCAATGCCATTATTGGCAATAGCGAAAACATGAATAGGTTGTTTAACATTTTTGAGTTCAAAGAAACCCATCTCAACAGTTGAAATTGCATCCTGGTTTTTTATCTCATCATAAACCTTTTCAGAAATAAAAATTGCCCCAGGAACTGCCAATGATTCTATACGGGAAGCCATGTTAACACCATCGCCATAAATTGCTTCATCTTCAATGGTTACATCGCCTGTATGTATGCCAATCCGAAGGTCAACTTTAGGGTCTTCCTGTAATTGCTGCTGAATGGCGATGGCACAATCAACACTGTCGTTAGCGCTGGAAAAAATACTTAGAGAACCGTCTCCGTAGTATTGAAGAACTTTCCCATTAAAGCGTGAAACAGAAGAGTCGAGCACTTCTTTTAAGCGTTTTCGTTTCGTTCGTGCTAGCAATTCGTTCTCCTGCATCAGGCTGGTATAGCCTGCCATGTCGGCAAATAATATGGCTGCAAGCTGACGCATACAGAAAGTTAACAAAAAATCATAAAACAGTATAGTCGCATCTTATGCTAAAACAGGCAAAATCTGTAATATTACAGTTTCAAAAAGCTATCAGTCTATGCAACACATTACCGTCACCCAAAATGACTTTAGTATAACAACAGATAAATCAAAGCTTGATTTAGCGTTTGTTCATGAATATTTAGCTAATCAGTCGTATTGGGCAAAAGGGATTCCTTTTGAAAAAGTTAAGTCATCGGCTGAAAACAGCTTAACATTTGCTGTTTTATATCAAGATCACCAAGTTGGATATGCCCGTGTAATTACTGATTATACAACTATTGCCTATTTAGGAGATGTGTTTATTGATGAAGAGTTCAGAGGACAGGGTTTGTCGAAATGGTTGATGGAAACAATCATGAGCCATCCAAATCTGCAGGGTTTGCGCAGATGGATTTTATTAACATTGGATGCACATAAACTGTATGAGCAATATGGTTTTAATGCGGTTGAAAAACCTGAGCGCTATATGGAGAAGTTCAATCCGAATGTTTATTTGTAAACCAATAAGTCATCGAATTAAGAATGAGAAAAACTACGATACTCAGAAAAATTTCACTTCTCTCTTTAGTTCTTGTTTCTAACCTACACTTATTTGGTCAGGCTTACTATAGTCAATTTAAAGAGTTAGTATTGAAAAAAGATACAATTGGACAATATAAGTTACTGAAGAAATGGGAAGTGGCTAATCCGGATGACCCGGAATTATACGTAGCTGCGATTAATTTTTATGTTCAAAGGAGTCGAAAAGAGGTGTTGAGTCTGAAGAAAGAACAGGAAGCCGGGAGCTCAATAGAAATGAAGAATCAGGCTAATGAGGCAGTCGGTTACTTGACAGGAAAAGTTATCTATGAATCGAATGATCTTGATTCAGGGTTTTATTATATCAACAAAGGCATCTCAAAATTTCCTGACCGGCTGGATATGCGTTTCGGTAAGACTTACGTTCTTGGTTTAACTGAAAACTATAGGGCGTTTACGGAGGAAATTATTAAGACCGTTGAATATTCTGGCCAGATAAATAACCAATGGAAATGGTCAGAAAGCAAACCGTTGAATGATGCTAAGAATTTTATGCTTGGTTCTGTTCAAGATTATGTTTTTCAACTTTATGAAGTAAAAGATGATAATATCATACCTTACATAGGTTCAATTGCAGAATCGGTGCTTAAATTATATCCGGATCATGTTGAGAGTTTATCAAATCTTTCCATCACTTATTTAGTTAAAAAAGAATATGATAATGCTTTAATCCCATTATTGAAAGCAGAAAAACTTTCTCCTAAAGATTACATTGTATTAAGCAATATTGCCTGGTGTTATTATCAGAAAAAGGATAAGCTAAATGCAATTAAGTATTATGAATTGGTTCTAAAATATGGAGATGAAGGAGCTATGAACTTTGCAAACGAAAAGCTAGTTGAACTAAAGAAAAGTAATTGAATAGTATAATGCTGAACACATTAAAAACCATTTTAACTGGCAACACCAGCTATTTTCAGTTAATATTAAGAACACTACTTGCTTTAATGGTTGTCCTTTTTGTGTGGGTGGCGGAGTTTTATGGGTTCTGGCTAATTTTTGGCAAAGGACACTACGCGGCTCAATTAGGAGAAAAACCTGTAATTAAATTTATTCTGTTTCTTATACCCCTGATCTGGGGTTGGGTAATTACTTTATGGGATTTCAGATCAAATGCTAAAATCAAACCTTCGATTGCAAAAGCAAGTGTAATTGCATCTCTGATAATACTTTTATTTTCCGTGATCTTTGCTCTTGTAGTAATGAAGTAATGTTTTGATCAAATTTTCTTCAGATAAATTATATTTACGAAATGGAAGCAACTCAATCTTTACCTCTTTTAGATGCCGTAGAACAACGTGTTCTAGGTTCATTAATCGAAAAAAGTAAAACCACTCCTGAATATTATCCGTTAACGCTGAATAGTTTAACGGCTGCTTGCAATCAAAAGTCTTCTCGTAAACCGGTGGTTAATTATGATGAAGGTACTATCGTTGCCGCATTAGATACCTTAAAAAAGAAAGGGCTAATCTCAACTGCTACCGGAGGATCTAGTAGAGCCGTTAAATACAAGCATAATTTGGGGATTGTTTTTCCAATCGTTCCGGCAGAAGTTACACTGATTTGTTTACTGATGCTTCGCGGTCCACAAACGTTGGGAGAGTTGAATACGAACTCGGGGAGAATGTATGAATACGAATCGCTAGAGGAGATACAAGAAATGCTGGATAAGCTTTCTTCGCCTGAATTGCCTTTTGTTGTTCAACTTCCTAAAAAAGCCGGACAAAAAGAAGCTCGTTACATGCATTTATTTGGAGGAACTCCATCTGTTGAAGATGACGAAGATGTTCAACCAGAAATGCCGGTTAGCAGGGTAGCTGAACTGGAAGAACGTTTAGTTAAAGTTGAAACAGAACTTGCTGATATGAAAGAGGCTTTTGATAAGCTGATGAAAGAATTAATGGGCTAAAGGTTCCCGCTATTTAAAAAACATAAACGCTATCTTTAGCGTTTATTAAACATATTTATTGGCTTTAGGGGTGTTCCGAGCGAACTGAGATTAAACCCTTTGAACCTGATTCGGGTAATACCGACGAAGGGAAAAGCGAAGAAATTCTTCACATGCTCTAATCGGAGACTGCTAAGCCATTTACTTCATTTATTATTTACTGCAATGATTAAAGATCAATTGGTAAAATGTTTGTCTGCATTAAGACAGCAGGGATCATTGGTGCATAGTATTACCAATTATGTAGTTATGAATAATACTGCAAATGCATTATTGGCAATCGGAGCATCGCCCATAATGGCGCATTCGCATAGCGAAATAGACGAAATGGTCTCGATTTCCGGAGCACTGGTGGTGAACATCGGCACGTTGGATGAATACTGGGTTAAAAGTATGGAACTAGCCATTGGCAAAGCTAGAGAACTAAATAAACCATGGATTCTTGATCCTGTAGGTGCGGGAGCAACCAGCTTTAGAAACGCAATGCTAAAAAAGTTGATCGATTTGCATGCACCAACCGTAATTCGTGGAAACGCTTCTGAAATAATGGCATTAGCAAATATGCATAGTAAAACAAAGGGAGTCGACAGCATTCATCAAAGTAATGAAGCAGTAGAGGCGGCCCGATTACTGAGTAAGTCGACGGGGTCAGTAGTTTGTGTTTCGGGAGAAGTTGACTTTGTAATAAAAGGAAATAGAATGATTTCTATTGAGAATGGCCATTCATTAATGCCAAAAGTTACCGGCATGGGTTGTACTGCTACGGCCTTAGTAGGTGCTTTTTGTGCCGCCAATCCAGAAATTCCTTTTGAAGCTACAGCAGCGGCTATGGTTACCATGGGTATTGCCGGAGAAATTGCTGCCGAAATCTCAAATGGTCCGGGCAGCTTACAAGTCAACTTTATCGACGCATTGTATCAGTTTTCACCTGAAATAATGTTGGAAGAAATGAAATTAACCGAACATTATGAATAAGTTTCCTTACCGATTATACCTGGTTACAGATATGAAGGCTTGTCTTGGACGAGATCTGTTATGGGTAACAGAAGAAGCAGTTAAGGGCGGCGTGGATGTGGTTCAGATTCGTGAAAAGGAAATTTCGGACAAAGAGTTTCTTGGGAAAGCCATACAGCTGAAAGAAATGCTGGATCACTATAAGGTTCCGTTGATTGTAAATGACCGATTGGCAATTGCCATGAAATGTCGTGCAGCAGGGATTCATGTGGGGGTTAACGATCTGTCGCCATTAACAATTAAAGAACAGTGGGATACTTGTGAAATTCTTGGCTATTCATTGGAGTGGATTGAACAACTGAAAAGCAATGAAGTTGCAGCTTCGGATTATATTGCATTGAGCCCGGTCTTTTCTACAACAACTAAGACAAATACCATTACTGAATGGGGTTTGGAGGGAGTGCAAAAAGTAAGAGGTTTAACTGAAAAGCCGATTGTGGCTATTGGAAATATGAATAAAGGTAATATTTCGGCGGTAATTAAATCAGGAGCCGATTGCATTTCAGTGGTTTCCGCAATTTGCTCGGCAAATGAACCTTATAGGGCTGCGGCTGAGATAAGAGCGTTAATCGAACAGAGTTTATAATTATCGTCAACCAACATGAAACAATATAAATATCCTGTTGTGCTAACAATCGCCGGATCCGACAGTGGAGGAGGAGCTGGAATACAGGCCGATTTAAAGACCTTTTCAGCATTGGGTTGTTTTGGCACTTCTGCGATAACAGCAATAACTGTTCAGAATACCCTTGGAGTAACAGCTATTCACAGCATCCCAGTAGATATTGTGAAAGGACAGATTAAAGCAGTTATTGACGATCTTAAGCCACAGGCCATAAAAATCGGGATGGTACATTCTGCTGAATTGGCAAAGGGAATCGCTGAAATATTGCTAAAAGAGCCCTCTATTCCTGTAGTGCTTGATCCGGTTATGATCTCGACAAGCGGACATAAACTGATCGAAGATGAAACGGTTGATGTTTTAACAAGTCATCTTTTTCCATTGGCAACAGTCATTACACCAAATTTGGATGAAGCGGCTGTATTAACAGGTGTGAAGTTGGATAATGTAGATGACATGCAAAAAGCAGCCATTAAGTTATTGGAAACCGGATGTAGATCTGTTTTAGTGAAAGGAGGCCATCTAAAGAGCAAAGTTTTATACGATGTTTTTGTTGATGCAAACGGAAATGAACTAGTGTTTGAAGGGGAATTTATTCAAAGTAATAATGTACATGGAACCGGTTGTACGTTATCTTCAGCCATTGGCGCTTACCTGGCCAGAGGCGAACGGTTAAATGTAGCCATAAGCTTGGCCCGGGATTATATCAAAGAAGTTATTGAAGCAGGAAAGGATGTGAGAACCGGAGAGGGAAATGGTCCCTTGAATCACTTTTTTAATCCTCAAAAACTAATTAAGTATGAAATCTTATAAGCAGTTTATGCTGTCAATTCCCTAAAGAAAACAATAAAATACACTGTGATAACCACAAGTAGCAAAGGAACAACGGTTCTGAAAAGATGATTTAGGAATTCACGGTTTTTAATGGAAGCATATTCTTTATCATAGTAGCTCCAACGTATTGAAACTAAAATAAGACAGACGCTGAAAACAAACGCAGGTAAACAAACCCTCCTTGCTCAGCAATAGTTGGATTTGCTATAAAATGATTGGTTAGTGCAAAAATGATAAGGAATGTAGTGGCATAAGCTAATGACTTGACAGAATTCCATATCGATTGTTCTATCGATGAACACCACAGTTCATATCCTTGTTCGCTTGATGGGCTTAAAGAAAACTCATCGATTTCATCAAAAGAGTAATCCTTGCTAGTGTTTAATGGATCCTGCTGCATAAGTAAGCATAGTTTGTCGTATAAATAGGGGAGTTCTTTTTTAAACACTTCAGGTTTCTCAAAAAAGTTCTCAATACAAACAGCAAAAAACTCTATGGTATTAGCTCCGCCGTATGACCTGAAAAAATCTTCCTTGCCCTTTCTTACATTCATGAAAACAGGCATTCCGGCATCTTCCCACTCTTTAAAATTATCGACAAATGGATTGGAGAACAAACCTTCATTAGTTTCTTCAAATACTTCAAAGCGAAGAATATGTGCAAATTCATGTAAACCGAGATTAATGGCATCCGAAGAGTCTTCGTAGCCGTTTAAAAAATGGTTCCAGCTTAAGCAAACACTGCCATTCTCAAACGCCAAACCCTTGGCCCACCTGCGCAGCAAACGACTATAAAAGGCATCCGGAAAAATCAGAACAGCTTTTAATTCATTAAGGCGAGGCTTGGAGAAACCAAAAGTTAACTGAGCAATGGAGGCTCCGACCAAAAGCTTTACATCGTTTGTTACAACAAATCCTTCCTTGCCTTGAATTATGATTGATTTTATCGTTTGTTGTGTCCGCAATACAAAGCGTTTCTTTCCTTTCTCAGAAAGCTGGCGGTAGTAGGGAAAATATTGGAGTAGTAATTTGTTTTGATGGCTGGTTACGTTGAATGATTCTTCGACGTATTGAGCATCATGATTCTTTTTAAAAAAATAATAGTAACGGATAGCTCCCCAGCATCCAACAAACAGGTAAAAGGAAAATTCGTACAAGCAAGTAAAATTGAAAGCGGAAAATAAACTAATTTTAGCTTATCAGAAAGCTTTTGTCAACGACAGTCAGCTAAAAGTACTTTTATCGCAGTGCATAAGAAAATGTTAAAAACCATTGGAATTGATCAGATCGTAAAGATGCCGTTGGCGAATGAGTTCAAAATCGTTGAGCATGCTCCCATAAATATGCCATTAATTGATGATGCGCATAAGCATGACTTTTTTATGTTATTGTTGGTTAATTCCGGCTCAGGAACTCATACCATTGATTTTAACGAGTACGAGGTAAAAGAGCGCATCTTGTTTTTTCTAGCTCCCGGACAGGCGCATCAATGGAATCTTTCAAAAAACACATCTGGATTTCAGGTGCTCTTTTCCGATGCTTTCCTGTCTAAAACAATTTCATTGCCTTTTTTTAATGCATCGTCAACACCTGTATTATTATTAAATGCTGAACAAAACGATGAGCTTCAGCAAGAGTTCAGGTTGATGATAAAGGAATTTGAAAGAAAAGAACATACTTCAACTCAAATTCTCCAGCATCGGCTTCAGATTATATTGTTACTATTGAAAAGATGGTATGTTGAGCAGTTTCCTTTCCATTCATCGGGTTCTGATGTCCGTATGATAAACCAATTTGAGCACCTGGTAGAGAAATACTATCATCAACATAATGAAGTGGCTTTTTACGCCAGTCAGTTAAATGTTTCAGCCAATTATCTTAATGCGGTTTGTAAACGGGAGTCGTTTTACACAGCAGGGGAGTTTATCCGTAACCGGATTATGCTTGAGGCTAAACGGATGCTTATCCTTACCAATCTGGATATTAAAGAAATCGCTTTTTCACTAAGCTTTAGCGACAGCTCTTATTTCTCAAGATTTTTCAAAAAACACACTTCACTTTCTCCATTAGAATTCAGAGATAAGAAGGGAAAAACACCCGGGTTGCTCTAATCTGTCCCATAATATCACCTTATTCACGTTTAATTTTGTTCATTAATTCATTTTGTATGAAATATGGGCTTGCCATTTTTATGTTGATAACTGCAATCAGTTTTAATGCTTGTTCGCAACACAAAAAAGAAACAATGATTACATCAGATAAGGTTTTTCAAATGATTAAGAAGAATGATATTTCCGGTTTAAAA
Organism: Solitalea canadensis DSM 3403; assembly: GCF_000242635.2. Lineage (NCBI taxonomy): Bacteria > Pseudomonadati > Bacteroidota > Sphingobacteriia > Sphingobacteriales > Sphingobacteriaceae > Solitalea > Solitalea canadensis. The sequence continues at coordinate 4,451,327 of NC_017770.1, read as the reverse complement.
AGGTGGATTGATGCTGGTGGAAATCTGGAAGAACAAAATGATAAGGGTGAAACGTTACTTATGATTGCCACATACGAAAACAATACTGAAGCGGCAAAATTGCTTATAGCGCAAGGCTCCAATGTGAATGCGCAGGACAAGATGTTGAACAGTCCTTTTTTGTACGCCGGAGCAAGTGGGTACGTAGAAATCCTCAAAATGTGCCTTACAGCTAACCCCGACTATAAAGTTTATAATCGATATGGAGGAACCGCATTAATTCCGGCTTGTGAAAGAGGTCATATAGAAATAGTGAAGGAATTATTGAAAGACAAATCGTTTCCTAAAGATTACGTTAACCGTCTTGGTTGGACGGGCTTGATGGAGGCAATTGTATTAAGCAACGGAGGTCCGGTTCATGTTCAAATTGTTCAATTATTGGTGGATGTCGGTTGTGATGTAAACATTCCCGATAATGACGGAATAACACCACTTGCACATGCAAAACAGAGAGGTTTTAAAGAAATTGTTGTCATTCTTGAAAAGGCAGGAGCCAGATAATTTACATTGGATGAAGAGAATAATTACAGTTTTATTGGTTTTGGTAGGCTTTTCGGCTTTTGCTCAAAAAACCAAAGTTGACCTGATTATTAAGTCAGGAAAAATCATCAACGTAAAAACAGGAAAGATAGAAACAGGTAAATCAATTGTTATTAACAATGGAGTCATTGTCGATGTGGTTGATAGCAAAAAGATTTCTAAATATCAAGCAAAAGAGGTTGTAAACACGAATGGTAAGTATGTGCTTCCTGGTTTATGGGACATGCATATGCATTTTGGTGGAGGAGACACATTAATTACCGAGAACAAAAATCTTCTTCCCTTATTTATCGCTTATGGAATAACAACTGTAAGAGATGCTGCAGCTGATATCACCCCAAGCGTTCTTCAATGGCGAACAGCTATCAATAATGGTAAATTACTTGGCCCAACCATTTTTACTTCCGGACCTAAGCTGGAAGGCTATAAATCAATATGGCCAGGGGACCTTGAGATAACAACAAGCGAAGAGTTGAGTAAAGCATTGGACTCTCTTCAAAAGTTAAAAGTCGATTTTGTTAAAATCACCGATAACGCAATTAAGCCGGAGCTTTATCTTGAGGCAATTAAAGCGGCAAGAGACAGAGGCTTTAAAATATCAGGTCATGTTCCTTATTCCTTAACGATGGAAGAAGTGGTTGATGCGGGCTTGAGCTCTGTTGAACATTTAAGCTATGTATGGAAAGCCGGAACAAAAAACGAAAAAGAGATTTCGGTGAAAATTGCTAAAGGAGAGCTAAAAGGAAGAGCAATTTCAAAAGAGATACTTAAAAACTTTGATGAAGCATCTGCACTTGCCATTTATAAGAAAATGGCTGAAAAGGGAACAGCCGTTACACCTACGTTAAACATTAGTTATACAGTAGCATACTTAGATAAAAACGATCATAAGAGTGACGATTATTTAAAATACATCGGCAAAGGATTACAGCGAACCTACGACTGGCGCGCAAAGAGAGCTGCGCAAGATAATGCAGAAGCAATTGAGTTCAGGCATGAGGTTTTTGAAAAAACCGCTTCGATTTTGCCCTTGCTACAGAAAGCAGGCGTGAAAATTTTGGCTGGAACCGATGCAGGTTTCCTGAACTCTTATGATTATCCCGGCTTAGGTTTGCATCAGGAACTGGAGCTGTTAGTAAAGTATGGTCTAACTCCGCTTGAAGCATTACAAGCTTCTGTGGTTAACTCGCCGGCTTTTCTTAATAAAGATAATTACGGGGCAATTGCAAAAGGAAAAATTGCAGATGTTTTACTCTTAGATGAAAATCCGTTAGAAAACATTTCAAATACACAAAGAATTTATGCCGTAATAACCAAAGGCAAATTGTTTAACAGAAAGAAATTGGATCAACTGCTTGGAGAGGTTCAGGTACTGACATCTAAGACTAAATAAGTTTAGTAAATGGTGTTAGGATCGGGCAGGCCTATTTTTGGGCCTGCTTTTTTGTTTCTGTCTGATAGCCTTTTATAATCGGAAGTTTTCAGTATTTTTGCCGCAATCTTTAATTAATCTATATAATGATTTTGAACGGTCATTGTCAGTAGATTAAAAAAGGGGTAAGTTCTTGTAAATACGATTTTATACATATAGATAACGGTCTTTGCTGATGGGGTTTTCTCACTGTAAAGACCGTTGCCATTTTAAGATATATTATGCTTGCATAATAATTTTATCAAAAACGCTTTTAATTACCAATAAACTTTACTATTGTGCCGATTTTAATTTTCTTCTTGTGTCATTGGTTTCTTTCATTGTTTTTCCAAACATTTTTCCTGCACCGATACGCATCACACAAAATGTTTACAACCAATAAGTTTTGGGAGAAAACATTTTACTTCATGACCTTCTTCTTTCAGGGGTCTTCATTTCTGAATCCAAGAGCTTATGCAATTATGCACCGAATGCATCATGCCTATTCTGATACGGAAAAGGATCCGCATTCGCCTCACTTTTTTGATGATGTTTGGTCAATGATGTTGGAAACCCGCCGCATTTACAACAGTTATGTTATGCGATTGAAAGAACCGGAAAATGAGTTTAAAGGAAACTATCCTGAATGGCCTTGGTTAGATAAATTTGGTGATTCAATGATTACCCGAGTTAGCATCGGCTTAATTTATGTCGCTATTTATACATGGTTCATTTTTGGATTAGGTTATTCACCTTTCTTCTATTTGTTATTACCTATTCACTGGTTAATGGGACCTATTCACGGTGCAGTAGTAAACTGGTGTGGCCATAAATACGGATATGCAAACTATGATAATGGTGATAAATCAAAAAATACAACTCCTGTTGAATTTTTGATGCTAGGTGAGTTGTTCCAAAATAACCACCATAAATACCCAAATAGCCCCAACTTTGCAAAAAAATGGTGGGAGTTTGATCCTGTCTATCCTGTGATGAAAGTGATGCATTGGGTAAGAATTATTCAATTACGAAAAGTAACAACTTAGATACGCCAAAGCTCCGAAATTTCGGGGCTTTTTTATTTCCTAAAGTTATCGAATCAATGGAAACAAATGTTTAAACACATAGTTTCCTGTAAATCAAAAACTTCTCAGAAGAGCGACTGGGGGGCTTTTTTGTTAATATCATAGTAGTGTCATCTTTACACTTAGTTCTTCTCAATCAATCCTGATACATCCCTTTTTGACGGCTAATACCATTGGTTTTTATATCTACTTTCGCCTCCACTCCGAAAAAAACCAACCTATTATCTCTATTTCCAAGTATTTAAACAATTGTAATGAGATCATTTATTATTAGTCTTTCCCTATTGTTTGCAGCATTCACAGCAAACGCTCAAACCATGCCGTCTTCATTAAGTACAGATTTCAAACTTCAAAAAAAAGGACAATTTTATTTTTATTGGGGGTATAACCGTGCCTGGTTTGCCAAAAGTGACATTAACTTTTCTGGTCCTAATTATAATTTCACACTGCATGATGTAGTAGCAAAAGACCGACCGTCATCTTTATCGTGGCAGTATTTGAATATTACCGAATTCTCTGTTCCGCAATACAATTATCGCTTAGGGTACTTTATTTCCGATAAATACAGCATTTCGGTAGGATGGGATCATATGAAATACGTAATGCAGGTTCCGCAAACAGTTAAAATATCCGGACATATTGGTGAGGAAATTTCTAGTCCCGGGATTCCAACCAATAAACCTTCAGGTAATTATGCAGGAGATTATAATAATGATCCAATTAATATTTTTCCGGATTTCTTAACATTTGAACATACAGATGGCCTAAATTATATCAGTGTTGCAGGTGAACGATATGACCAACTTTGGCAATCAAAAAGGCATCCGAAGTTAGGCTTAACAGTGGTAACCGGACTTGGTGCAGGAATCGTTTTGCCTAGAAGTGATGTGCGTTTATTTGAGACAGGCGAGAACAATCATTTTAATGTTGCCGGATGGGGTATCAGCGCAAGCGCCGGTATTAAGTTCAATATTTTAAAATGGCTTTATTTTCAGTCAGATATTAAGGCCGGTTATTTAGATATGAATAACATCCATACCACTGGGCGCAACAAAATTGATGGTGCAAGCCAACACATTAAATTCCTCGAAAATTATTGGGTGCTTGGCTTCAGGATTTAACACTTTTACAATTCCTTTTAACTTAACGATCCGATCTGAAAAGACGGGTCGTTTTTTTATAAGTTTTCATCCCTTACGACTAATAGTTATTTTTAAGCATGAAAAGACAAAACATAAGTTCAGGTGCCAAATGGGAAGACATTGTTGGTTATAGCCGTGCTGTTAAAGTTGGAAATACAATTGAAATATCAGGTACAACGGCCATTGTGGATGGAAATATTGTCGGCGTTAATAATTTTTATGAACAGACTAAGTGTATTCTGCAAAAAATTGAAGAAACATTAATTAAGTCGGGTGCTTCTATGAAAGATGTAGTAAGAACCAGGATGTTTGTTACCGATATCAGCCATTGGGAAGAAATCGGCCGTGCTCATGCTGAGTTCTTTAAAGAGATTAAACCAGCTACATCTATGGTTGAAATTAAAGCACTAATTGATGAGTTCTTGTTAGTTGAAATCGAAGCAACAGCGATTATAACTACTGTATAATCCTTATTGTTAATTATTGTCCGGGATTACTTTTTGGGTTCAGGATTTCTTATCGAAGGCGAACATGCCTTACGACATGCTCTTATATGTCCAAATCCTATTAAAACTATCGATTATTAATTCTATCATTTTCCCTTCTTAATCATTTTAATACAATCCACTTTTTGGTTATGTAACAAAAAACGTACTTATACGTGAAATCAAAAAAGTAGAAACAAAGATGCTCCATATAAGGTATTTTAGTCATACAACCATTCGGTAGTTAGCAAAAACAGATCATAAATGAAGCAGAGAATAGCAATTATAGGAACCGGTATTGCTGGTATGGGAGCCGCTTATCATCTTAAAGATCATTTTAGTATCACACTCTTCGAACAAAATAATTATGTAGGAGGGCATACCAATACGCTTACGCTTGCCGAAGATGACAAGATTGTTCGTTTTGACACAGGTTTTACCGTATTTAATAAAGTTACTTACCCAAATCTTTGCCGCTTGTTTGACGAGATTAAAGCTCCGGTTATTGAGTCTAATGTTTCGTTTAGTGTGCAACATTGTGAATCGGGTCTGGAGTACTGCAGCACGGGATTTAATGGTTTATTTGCTCAACGTAAGAATATCTTCAATGTAGAGTATATTAAAATGTTGATGCAGATTGATCGTTTCAATAAAGAAAGTATTGAGGACCTGGAGAATAAACAATTTGCAGGTTATACGCTTCGTCAATATGTGAAAGAAAAGGGTTACGGACATGAAATGCTTTATAAGTACTTGATTCCAATGAGTTCAGCGGTCTGGTCAACGTCTGCCAACAGAATGCTCGACTTCCCGGCCGTAACATTGATCCGGTTTTTTAAAAACCATGGTTTTTTAGGACTAAATACACAGCATCAATGGTATACCTTACAAAATGGAAGTCATTCTTATCGTGATTTACTCATCAAATCTTTTAAAGAAAACATCGTAATTAACAAACGGGTTGTAGGGATAAAAAGACAGAAGATATACGAACGCCCTGAAGTTGTCTTGTTTTTTGAAGACGGTTCTGTTCAAAAATTTGATAAAGTGGTATTTGCTTGTCATTCTGATCAGGCTTTGCGCATTTTGGAAGATGAGGCCACCAATTTGGAATACAGCTTGCTACGGAACTTCAGGTATGAAAAGAATATTGCTACTGTTCATACCGACGAGGCGGTTATGCCTACTAATAAGAAAGTATGGTCTTCCTGGAATTGCAGAGTTGAGTCGCTAGGTAAAACCAGTACCATTTATTGGATGAATAAGCTACAAGATGTATCAAGTGATGTAAATTATTTTGTCTCTTTAAACGATCCGGGCTTGATTAACGAAAAGAAAATAATTAATTTAATTGAATACGAACATCCATTGTTCGACCTTAAAGCGATAGCCGCTCAAGAGCAGTTATATAAGTTAAATCAGTTGTCGGAAATAGACGGAGAGGAGAAAACCACTTTTTATTGCGGGAGTTATTTTAAGTATGGTTTTCATGAAGATGCTTACACAGCAGGACTCAATTGTGCAAATGCAATTAAAGTATGCGCAAACACGGCTAAAATCGCTAAATTATAGACACATTGATTGTTCTTATACAAAGACATAACGGCTTACAGAAAAAAGTAGCCGCCAATTAAACTTAAAAGGTTGGATATTGTATAAGATAAAATACCCAACCCTTTAAATATTAATGATGATCTTCTTCGTTGTGTGAAGGGTTTTCTAACTCATGTTTGCGTTGTTTCTCGAAAATCAAGATTACGCAAATTGGCAAAATTAAACCCGTGCAGATCAACGATGGAATTACGTACTGAGCAGGCGCGATATAAGCAGCTAAAATTGACAACATAATTTTCTAAGTATTTAGGGGCAAAAATAAAAAAGCCCCGGCAAAAATAAGTTAAATTAGAATAAATTTCCTATGAATTCCTGTTTGTATGAATGTTTAGTAATGCATAATAGGTTAGAACCCCGCAGAAACAGGTTCTATTACAGGATTTTTATGTTCTACCTTGATCTTGACGAGATTGATTTTATAGCCCAAAAACGAATTTTATTTAGCCGGAATAGGTTCAACGTGTTTAATTTCAGAGATAGTGATCACCTTGACTTTACTTCTCCTGCAATAAAAAAGGGCAGGCCTGTTAAAGAGAATATAGTGTCTTACTTTGCTGAAAACGGAATTGAAACAGGTGATCAACGGATCATGTTACTCACCAGCGTTTGTACAATGGGCTATCAGTTTAACCCTGTTTCTTTTTATTTTCTTATTGATGAGTATAATGATCCCGTTTGTGCATTGGTGCAAGTGGGAAATGCAATTGAAGAACAAAAACCCTACTTTATCGGGAAGGAAAACTTACGCGGACATCGTTTTTACCTGGATACACCTAAATACTTTGATGTTTTACCTTTTATAGATCATAATGTAAACTTTCATTTTAACCTTGAGGTTCCTTCTAAAAAGTTTTCCATTAAAATTGATGATCAGAATAAGGAAGGCAAGAAGTTTTTTGTGACCACATTGATTGGTAACAAAAGAAAGCTTAGTGGATTCAATTTAGCCTGGTTAAGCATTAAGCATCCGTTTGTTACACTTAAGGTGGTAATTCTTATTCACCTGCAGGGTTTAAAACTATGGTTACTTGGCATGCCTTATCAAAAAAAAACAGAGTATCCTGAACTCTTGCGTGAAGCATATAAGCCCTACAGGCCATAAAAATTAATGATTATTCAATCAAAACGGACCCATAAGGTGTTTCAACCTTATCACCTGATCTTAATTTAGCACGTTTACGTGTTTCAACCGTACCATTTACTTTAACTTCATTAGCTTCAACAAGCGCTTGTGCATGTCCACCGTTTTCGGCAATACCAACGGCTTTCAGGAGTTTTATAAGTTCAATGAATTCGGTATTAAGTTTAAATGTGTTCATCTGGAGTAATTTAAACGCAAAGATAGTTTTTATTGTAAATCCATGATAGGCAGATGTGATTTATAAGTCCCCATGAACCTTTGTTGATTTTACGTGAATTATTTTTTTAACATTACCTTTGATCTGCAAACTCAGATTTGGAATTTGTGTTTAATTTAAAGAAATTGAAGAGATGGAATCGAAAAGACAATTGAAATTCGCACGACAGATACAAAAAGACCTGGCAGACCTTTTTCAACAGGAGGGCAGCAGTTTCTTTCCTAATAATTTTGTAACAGTTACTAAAGTTCGCGTGACCCCTGATTTAGGATTGGCTCGTATTTATTTAAGTTTCCTGAATACAACAACAGCACAACAATCTATAAATTCAGTAAAAGCGCAACAAGGAGAGATCCGTTATAAATTAGGAAAGCGTATCAAAGATCAAGTAAGGGTAATTCCGGAACTTGAGTTTTTTATAGACGATACTCAAGAGTATGTGTCTAAAATGAATAAGCTATTTGAAGAGATTGAAAAGCAACCCAAATCGAGCTCTTCTGAAGAATAAAAAAAGACCTTGGTTATTCACCAAGGTCTTTTTTTTATCGGAACGCAGGTCCCGGCTTTATTTTCAGGTTCATCATCTTTTCGTACAAAGCATTTGTTTCTTTCGAATAGCCCATCGCCCGATAATATTTCATCAAATCAAAAATTGCAGCAAAATGGTAAGGGTTTAATGTTACTGCCTGTTTGTAATCATCGGCAGCTTCAATCATTTCACCTTTACTCTCGCGAACTTTTGCTTTAGTATAATAATAATCAGCCTTAGAGAAATTATCGGTGCTTTGTGGTAATGCCTGGAATAACTGTTCAGCAGTGCTGGTTCTGTTTAGGTTAGCCACCAAGCGGATGAATCGTGTCTGATAACCTGAAATTGCCCGGTTGTTTTTCAACAATGGCTCAATCAGGAAAGCAGCCGAATCAGCATCCCCGCTTTGATAATAGTATTCGGCAATACGCAGCGTGTAATCGGGGCGGGGAGTGCCGGCGGCATTTAAGATCTTTTGTGAAGATTGCAAAACAGCAATGGCATCGTCATATTTTTTATTGGCAGCAAGCGCATCTGCATATTGGCCTTTTAATTCATAATTCTGAGGTTTCTGCTCCACTTGTTTCTTTAAAACTTCAAGGGCATCATTATAACCTAATTGTGCTCTTAATAACGCAGCATAAGCAATTTGCTCATCCTTTGCATCTCGTAAGTAAGTAGAAACAGTAGATGCCGATTTCGAGTACTCTTCGGCTACAGAAACAGCGTCCGCAATTAACCCATTGCGTGTATAAAAACTTTCTATGTCACCAATCATATCTGCTTTTATCATTGGGTCGGTTTCAAGACTCAACGCCTTTTTGTACAAATCACCTTCTGCAGCTAATGAAGAGGCATTATTTCCCTGTTTCAAAGCACGAGCTTCAAGTAAGCGTGCCTTAGCAATATACAAAGGGGCATAATTGGCGTTAACAGCTTCTGCACGGTCTACAAATGATTGAGCTGTTGAAAAGTCGCCGGCTATTGCTTTATAAGTAGCGTAGGTTAATAATGCGGGTTGATAATCCTTATCATAAGCTAAAGCGGTATCAAGATAGGCAACGTTTTTGATCTCACTTTTTCCTTCATTAAAGATATTGAGATAAACCTGCGCCCAATTGCTCTTCATGGCCGAAGCATTACCGCCTAAGGTAGTTTTCTCTTTAGCAACCATTTTATCAATGAACTGATAAAGCGCTGGATCTTTCAATTTAAGATCTGCAGTTGTATTCATCGATTTAAAATCGAGGGGATGAACTTTTTCTGCCTCAAAGTAAGCAGGGTAGGCCTGTGCGTAATATTCATGCTCATTATTTGCCGAATAATAATCGAGTGTTCTGTTTTCGGCCATTGCTTTTAAATAAAGAGAACGGATGGCTCTTATCTCTGCATCAGTTAATGCCTTAAGATGGAAAAGATGAACAAATTCATGTAGCAAAACATTTCGCTCCTGATAGGCACCACGTTCTACATACTCTATTCCTGCAGCTCCACTTCCAACACCTCTGATATCCATCCATTGGCGGTTGTCAAAAGTTGTCGCCATTCGGAAATAATTACTTCTCATGGCAGTTGCCAAATCTGTATGCAAAGGCGGAATGGAAAAGCTTAATTCTTGCTTAGCTAACAAGGGAAAATAAGCAGCAGAGGTATACATCTGATTTATAACCCAGTTTTTAACAGTTTCGCCCGAATAATAATTGATCTCTGGGAAAACATTATTGAAGCTTTTCTCGTCGGCAACTTTCTGTGATTTAAGTGCTGTTTCTATGGAGTCATAGCTTGCCAGGTATGGAATTCGTTTCGACTTAATGACTGCCGACAGGCCATTATGGGCAGGCCCATAGTTTTTCTTTTTAGCTAAAATCTGCAAGAAAATTGCTTGTGCTGAATCCAGACGGGTTATTCGATTTATATCGAATGCCATGTAATAAATAGAACCACGCATCATGGCCGGCAATACTGATGACGGATATTTCCTTTGAACAACTCTCGTATAATCAATCGCCTCAGTAAGTTTATGAGAACGAATAAGGTTTTCAGCTGTGGCTAATTCTTTTCTTACTTCATTGTCATTTGTTTCAGCGTAGTTATTATACGTTTGAGTAGTATGTCCGTTACCCCAATGCCAATGTGTTTGAAAATGAAGAGGATTTATATCTGTGGCCAACTGCCATTGAGCTGTCATCTTATTCAGTTGTGTTGCATCAATGCGGCGCCATATTGCATAGCCGTAATTAAAACGGGCATCTGCATTGAACGGATCAAGTTCAAGAGATTTTTTTAACGGAGCCTCTGCCAATTCCGGTTTTTGATTCCAGAAATGTACATCCGATTCTAAAAGCCACGCCTCTGCATTTTTCGGGTATTGGGTTTGAATATCTTTAGCAATCTTCAGTGCTTCATCGTATTTCTTTTGCAATAAACGAACACGGCCAAGCTGAAGCATTGCTTTTTCATAAAGAGTTTTGTCTTTATCAGCCGCTATCCGTTCGCAGGTTTGGGCAGCGTCATTTAGTTTCCAGGCCCAAACATCTAGTTGAGCTTTAAGTAGTAGCGCTTTTTGATGGTCTTTTCTTCGAGAAAGAACAGAAGTAACAAGAGAATCGGCTTTTTTAAAGTCATTGATAAGCAAAAAGTATTCTGCATTCAATAATCTCATGTCGACCCCTGGGTTTTTATCAGCAGTAAGCAATGGAATAGCTTCATTCCATAAACCTAATTGAAGCATGCGCTCAATTTTTGGCTCAGACTTTATTTCTTTATTGGCTAACAATGAAGACCGCTCTTTATCTAATGCCTGTTTAGCAGCAGCCGTACTATCTGGATTAATAGCGGCAACTTTCAAACAAAACAAACTAAAGAGAGCGGCAACATAAACTTTTTTACTATTCATTGGAGGTCAAATCTGTTCGCACCAAAATGATGGTACTAATTTCGCTTGTAAATTGTTATCAAAAGTTTAAAAAGACAAATCTTTTTGATAGAAAGTTTGTAAATTTTATCATCATGCAAAATATAATTGCTTGGCTAAACTTAATAGATTGTTAATAGAAATTTATTAGCGAGTTTAAGTAAGCATTATATTTTGCAGAAAATGAATACGCTCATGAAACATTTAGTAAAGAAAAACAACAAATCATTAAACCCAAGAAGGGTATCTGTGGCTGACGCCGGGTCGAAATTATTCTTTCATATCGGAGAGAACCGTTTCCTAAACCAAACTAATGAGGATTCGGATAGAAGCAGTTCTATTCGTTTTAGCGATAAGCTTCATGAACGATGGGACGATCTTTTTGACAATTTTGACGATCTGAGATTAAAGTAGGTATTTAGTTCTTAGAACCCTGGTCCATAGTGGCAAGTTAAACAGATAACTAACGATTCAGAATTCTGGACTCATGACTTGCGACTAGAACCAGAACTTTAACAGCAAATTTACTTTGGGAAAACATCAATTATTTCAATGATTTACAGTACATTTGTAAAAGCAGTGAATAATTGCCATCGAGACAAATCCAGATACGCGCAAGCGGTGGGGCCAATGAGAAAAGGCCCTTTTTTATTGGCCAACATTTTATACTTTCGGTTAATAAAAAAAACCTAATGAAAAATAATTTTTTTAAAACAGTATTAGCAGTTATTATTCTATTGTCTTTCGTGTCATCTTCAAAAGCTCAGCTTTCCGGCAACTATCCTTATCCTGATCGTGATAACCAGCGCATACAAAAATACAGGCCGGATATTGAAGTGGTTGATAAGAAGTTGAAACCTCAGCTTGGCATAGATATACTTGCAGGCATTCCCTTTTCTGATTTTGCAGATGGATATACTACAGGTTTCGGAGGAAATCTAACATTGGAAAAACCGGTTTCTAAGGAAATCTTAGCTGGATTATCAATCGGTTACATAGGGTTTAAGCAAAAAGAACTATCAGGGGTTAATTTGGGCGATCGGGTTGCATTAATTCCTCTTTCGATAGGTGCCAAGTTTTTTATTAGCCCTAATTTCTTTGCTGGTTTTAATGCAGGTGCAGGCCTTGTTGTTAATGGTGACGCAAAAACCACCCTTTTGTATTCCCCATCAATAGGATTAGTCACACCAATTCAAAAGAAAAACAATTTGGGTATTTCCTTTAAGGTTGAACGAGCAGGAGACATTTCCTATGGAGGATTACATATCTCGTATTCATTCGGACTGGTAAAGAGTAATGGTTGATAATTAAATTTTCAGCAGATCTAACGTCTTAACACGAGTGCTTTTTATAATAGAAGGATCACTGGCTTTAAGCCAATTTTGCAAAATAGACGAATAAACATCTCTAAAGTTGATTTCATAATTCAGATCGCCGTTATCCAAGTCTTTAAGATTCGGGCCTGGGTTAAAAAAGCCGGCTTTCTTTAGTTTTCCTCCGAATAGAAATAAATTGTTGGCCGTTCCGTGATCGGTTCCTCCGCTTGCATTTTGTGAAACACGTCGGCCGAATTCTGAAAACGTCAAAACTAAAGTGTCATCGAGGTTATGGCTAGCATTTAGGTCTTTAATGAAGGTAGCTACTCCATCCGCATATGTTTTTAATAAACGGGATTGCTGTCCGCGTTGGGCAACGTGCGTATCGAAACCGCTTAAAGAAACATAGAAAACCTTAGTGTTCAATCCAGAGTTAATAAATGTTGCTACGGTTTTTAATTCATTGGCAAATGCTGACACAGGATAAAGGGTAGTGTTTTTATAAAGCTTCGAAGTGTCATTGATATATTTTGCCGACGAGTAGGTTTCGATCATTGTTTTATATAAATAACCCAAATTATCTTCTGAAAGCATAGATTGTTTGGCATCGTCGACTACATCTTTGAAAAAGGGTTCACGTGTAGTCCTGTACAATTGCTCACTGTTTCTAACGGCAATTCCTTTATGCGACTGCCCCTTGAGTGCTAAAGATAATGAATCATCTACTTCAATTGCTGTATGAGGAGAATTGCAAGTGGCACAATTGGAGTCGAGATACCTGCCGATCCATCCAGTTGACAAATATTCATCCGCTCGACTGGCTGTATGCCAGATATCCATAGAGCGAAAATGCGAACGATCCGGATTCGGGTAGCCCACACTATTCAAAATAGTCATCCAGCCTTGATCATAAATTTCTTGTAATGATTGCATTGCAGGATTGAACCCTTGCAATTCATTAAGTTTTATGACCGTTTGTTGGTCAATTCCCAACGAAGGTCTTTTTTGATAATACAGGTCATCACCAAAGGGAACAATAGTGTTTAATCCGTCATTTCCACCCGAAAGTTGAATAATCACCAACCGTTTAAACCCAATTTTGTCGGCCGCTAACAATTCCAGCGGTTTTAAGAAGGATGGAATTAACAAAGCTCCTGATGCCAGGGCTGTATTTTTAAGAAAATCTCTACGGTTCATAATTTTTTACCTCATCCCTAGCCCTTCTTCTCAAGGAGAAGGGGACGGTTTTGTGCTTTCTGTTAGTTTTTCTTAAAGAAGCAGATCCTTCAAAAGCTACTGCTTATAGCCCTCTTCAACATTCCGAGCGCTCCCATATTACCTCATCCCTAGCCCTTCTCCTGAAGGAGAAGTGGACCGGTTTTGTGCTTTCTGTTAAATTTTCTTAAAGAAGCAGATTCTTTAAAAAAGCTTAAGTGTTCATAGCCTCTTCAACATTCCGAGCGCTCCCTTCTCCTTTAGGAGAAGGGCCGGGGATGAGGTTTAACACAACTGATACTCCGGCATAGAAACCAACTGTACAACCATTTCTTTAATAGTTTTATCAGACAAGTCCGACAATAACCTTTGCTTTCGCGTTTCCAAGTCGGGAGCTAGCAAATAATCAATCAATTGTTCTTTACTTATCTTTTCGGGAAGATCCTTTAAAAACAAATTCCAGTCGGCAGTAGCCTGCACGCGCCGTTGAATTTGTGTGCTGTACTTTTCCATCATGGCGATTTGAGCTTCCTCTTCCGGGTCAGCCTTACCTGCCAGATCAATAATCCCTTCGTTTATCACTACAGAAGGAATTTTAAGCCGATACATCAACGTGGAGCTATCAATCCAGTTTTTGCCTCCAGCCCAACCACTAACGTTTGGCGGGTAAAACAACATTTGTCCAAGAGCTCGTTGTAAAAACAACAACATGGAAGTATCGCCATAACTCACATTAAACTGGCGGGTTAATCCAACAATAAATTCAATGGGTGATTTAATATTGACTCCGATGTTTTTAGGATCATAAAACCAGGCCGACGAAAAAAGCAACACCATAGTACTTCCAATGTTATAATTGCTTGAATAAAAATGGTCAGCCAGCTGATGAATACGCTCCTGATCCAAGTTTTCATTAACAAAGAATTTGTAAAGTTTTGAGCAGATAAATAGAGCCGTTTCTTTTCTCTTAAGAATGATATCAATAATATCGTCTCCAGTCCAGTTTCCGGTTTGGCCCATAAATGTTTTTGACCCAAAATCATGTTGATTGATGCGGAATAAGAATTCAGAAGTTAAAGGTTTAAAGCTTCATCCGGTAAAAGCGCGTGCAGCTTCTTTAATGTCGGTTTCTGTATAGTCGCCCCGTCCAATGGTAAACAGTTCCATCAGTTCGCGTGCGAAATTTTCATTTGGACTACTTTTACGATTTTGCTGGTTGTTAAGGAAGGCCAGCATTGCGGGAGACTTAGCAACTTTTGTAAGTAAATCTCTAAAGTTGCCAAGACCATAATCACGCATAATATTGTTCAGTTGCTGATTATGAATGGGGTTAAAACTTCTGCAAGCGAAATGTCCGTGCCAAAACAACGTCATCTTTTCCCTTAATTGGGCATCTGTAATGCACATTTGCTGCAACCAGTGTGTATTCAGGTTTTCAGTGCTTTGCTTAAAGATCTTTCGAAGCTCTTTCCGGTTTTCCTCACTCATCATTTCTTTTCCTTTAACTACTGTTAAATCCAAGTCTAGATCAAGTGATTGATAATTGTTAGACGTTTCAAAAAGATCTTTAATGACCTTGGAAATTGATTTTCCTGAAAGAGCACTAAGTTTTGTATAACTGATACCGAACCCCGCCCGTGTGTATAAGTGCTGAATTTGTTTTGCAGATAGTTTCTCCATAAGCAAGCTTTGTCGGGTTTGACATTGCTTAAGCGCATAAGTTTAACCAACGAGTAATCATTCTTTCTTTTGGGCACTGGGTAAGTTATCGGTCAGAATATAATTCTCGTATAATTGCTTGATTTTGAGTAAATTTAATATATCGACTTAATTAAAAAGGAGATGAAAAGAATAATTATCACAGCCGTTGTGATGATTCTGTTGGTGACTTTTGTTTATCAGGCTTTTGCTATCCAGACATTACTACCAGAAGGTAATTCTTATGATGAGATGAGAATGAACACAAGAAACATCCTCAACTCAACATTATTGCTCATCGTTATGGGATTAAGTTTTATTGCAGGTGCAGCAGTTATGGCATTTATCTGGGAAATTGTTGAAGAGCAACGTAAACACAGATTACATCACTAAAGGGCCGACCCTCAACGAAAGGTAGAAACTCACATTTGCATGTGATGAGTAAATTTGTGCATTTATACAGGTACTCCCTTTATCTTTTCGATAATTCTGTCGGCATGTTCCCTTGAGTTTTCAATAAACCAAATGTGTGTATCCATACCCCCGCAAACTACTCCGGCGAGGTAAACATTTTTTAAATTGGTTTCCATGGTTTCTTTGTCATAGGCAGGATAAAGTTTTTCGTCATCAGAAAGGTTGATTCCAATACTTTTTAGGAAAGGGAAATTAGGCTGATAACCGGTCATTGCAATTACGAAATCGTTTTCGATTATTTTAGCCCCTTCCGGAGTTAAAATAGCTACTTCTTTTTCCCTAATCTCTTTAACCGTTGAGTTGAAGAGCGCTTTAATCGAGCCTTCATTGATGCGATTTTCAAGATCGGGTTTGGTCCAATATTTTATACGGCCCAGTTCAGGTCCACGAATAACCAAGGTTACTTCAGCTCCTTTTCTCCATGTTTCTAGCGCAGCATCAGCAGCAGAATTATTAGCACCAATCACCAACACTTTTTGTCCCGCATAAAAATGAGGGTCTTTATAGTAGTGAGTCACTTTTGGGAGTTCCTCTCCGACAACATCCATCATTACTGGAATGTCATAAAAGCCGGTTGCAATGATTAAATGAGTAGAAAGGTAGCTTTTTTTATTAGTTGTTACTTTATAGCCTTCATCAAAAGAAGCCACTTTTTTTGCCTCTTCAAATAAATGTATGGGCAATTCGTTTGAAAAGACGACTCTCCGGTAATATTCCAAGGCCTCTGCACGATTGGGTTTTGCGCTGTTGGAAACAAATGGAATGCCTCCGATCTCCAGTTTCTCAGAAGTTGAGAAGAAGGTCATGTTTAGCGGATAATTATACAACGAATTGGTTAAACACCCTTTTTCTAAAATCAGGTAGTTTAAACCAGACTTTTTTGCTGCCAGGCCACAGGCAATGCCAATCGGCCCTCCGCCAATTATAATTACATCATATTTTTCCGGTTGTGTCTCCATATTCAAATATATAATCAACAGTAGGTGATTGGTATTGTTTAATGCAACATTTTGTAAAGTTGGTTGTCACACATACGAGTAATATGCTTATTACATTTTTGTTGCCCCTTAAAAATTTTATAGATTTAATTTGAACTACCATAAAACCTAGATTATGAAGAAAATTATTGGAGCATTATGTCTCCTTGGATTATTTGAAGGTGCGCAAGCACAAGATAATCCGCTATGGCTTCGTTATCCGGCAATTTCGCCAGATGGAAAAACAATCGTATTTAGTTTCAAAGGAGATCTTTACCGCATGTCTTCCGGTGGTGGACAAGCAATTCCGTTGACTTTACACGAAGCACATGATTTTATGCCGGTTTGGTCGCATGATGGAAAATCTATTGCATTTGCGTCCGACAGGTATGGCAACTTTGATGTGTTTATCATGCCGGCTGAAGGTGGTGAAGCAAAACGTTTAACGTATCATTCATCAAATGACCTACCGTCAGATTTCTCTGCTGATGATAAAACCGTTCTTTTCAGTTCGGTGCGACAGGATATGTTTACTTCTGCTCAATTCCCTTATGGTCGAATGCCTGAACTTTACGCGGTTCCTGCAGTAGGAGGGAAGACTTCAATGGTTAGCTCTAATTCGATGGAGTTGGCTCGCTACAGTAAAGACGGAAAAAAGATTGTTTACCAGGATTATAAAGGTTATGAAGATCAGTGGAGAAAACACCATACCTCTGCAGTAACAAAAGACATTTGGGTATATAATACGGAAGCCAAATCGTATAATAAACTAACCTCATTTATTGGAGAAGACCGCAACCCGGTTTTTGGCCCTAATGACGAGGTTTTTTATTTAAGTGAAGAAAGCGGAACGATAAATGTGCATCAGATGCCGGTAACCGGAGGAAATAGCACAATGATCACTTCTTTTGAAAAGAATCCAGTACGTTTCTTAACGATTTCAAACGATAATCAGCTGTGTTATACCTACAATGGCGAGATTTATACGCAGAAATCTGGAGGGCAGCCTCAGAAATTATTGGTTCGCATCATGACAGATGGTCGTAACAATACCGAAAAAGTGCTGCCAGTAGCGTCGGGTGCAACAGAAATGGCCCTTTCTCCAAATGGAAAAGAGATTGCTTTTGTTTTTCGTGGCGAAATTTTTGTAAGTTCTGTTGAAGGAGGCGTTACCAAACGTATTACAAATACTCCAACCCAGGAGCGGTCAGTAAGTTTTAGTCCGGATGGAAGAACCCTATTGTTTGCAGCCGAGAGAAATGGCTCATGGGATGTTTATAAAACGTCTATTCAACGTAAAGATGAAGCTTATTTTTATTCTTCAACCTTGTTAAATGAAGAACCTGTTGTTGCGACCAAAGAGAAAGACGAGTTTCAACCCGCATTTTCACCAGATGGGAAAGAAGTCGCTTTTCTTGAAGATCGCACCGTTCTTCGTGTAATGAATCTTGCTTCTAAATCAATCAGAACCTTATTAACAGACGACAGCAACTATTCTTACTCAGATGGCGACCAGTATTATACATGGTCTCCAGACAGTAAATGGATATTGGCAAGTTACAATCAACCCAATCAATATTTTAATAGTGATGTGGCGTTGATTTCTGCAGACGGAAAACAGAAGATTGTGAACCTGACACCAAGCGGCTATAATGAAGGATCGCCAAGATGGATGATGGGCGGGAAAATGATGATTTATTTTGCTGATAGAGACGGAATGAAAAATCATGCAAGCTGGGGCGCTCAGTCTGATATTTACGGTCTATTCTTTACACAAGAAGCATTTGATCGCTTTAAGTTGAATAAGAGCGATTTTACTTTAGTTAAGGAGCAGGAAGACAAAGAGAAGAAAGATGCAAAAAAAGAGGATGCTACTTCGAAGGATAAAAAGACAGATGATAAATCGGTTAAGCCAGAAGACAAATCGATAAAAATTGAGCTGGATGGTATTGAAGATCGTCGTTTACGTTTAACAATTAATTCATCTAATCTTTCGGATGCAGTTATGTCTCCTGACGGCGAAAAATTGTATTACTTATCGCGTTTTGAAAAAGGATATGATCTATGGGTTACAGAACCACGTACAAAAGACACTAAAGTATTGGCCAAATTAGATGGTGGTCCAGCCGGAATTGAAATTACCAATGATGGGAAATCATTATTTGTAGTTTCTAATGGCCGTATTACTAAAGTAGATGCCGAAAGTGGTAAAACAACTCCTGTTGGAATTAACGGAGAAATGATGTTGAATGCTTATGAAGAACGTTCATATATTTTCAACCATGCATGGCGCCAGGTAAAAGAGAAGTTCTATGTAACCAACTTACATAATGTTGATTGGGATTATTATGGTAAAGAATATGGTCGTTTCCTTCCTTACATCAACAATAACTACGACTTCTCAGAAATGATGAGTGAAATGTTGGGAGAGTTGAACGCCTCACATACTGGTTGTCGTTATTTTCCTCAAGCTGATGGTGGAGATAAAACTGCTGTATTGGGTTTATTGTATGATGAATCCTTTACAGGGAACGGCTTAAAAGTTTCTGAAGTGTTATTGAAAGGACCTTTTAATACAGCTAAATCAAAAGTTAAAGCCGGAGCAATTATTGAGAAGATCGATGGAGAAGCCATAACAGCTAATGATGATTATAACAAATTGTTGAATCGAAAAGCGGGTAAATTAACGCTGATTTCCTTCTATGATCCATCAAACGGAGCTCGTTGGGAAGAAAGTATTAAACCACTTTCATTGGGAGAACAGAATGAATTGTTATACACCCGTTGGGTGGAAAATCGTCGCAAAGAAGTAGAAAAGCTTTCCGGTGGAAAAGTGGGTTACGTACACGTTCGCGGAATGAACGATGAGAGTTTCCGGACGGTTTACGAAGATGTATTAGGTAAAAATAGCCAGAAAGAATCATTGATCGTGGATACACGTTTTAATGGTGGAGGCTGGCTGCACGACGATCTAGTTACTTTATTGAGCGGCAAGAAGTACATTGATATTTATCCTCGCGAAAAACACCGTGGACAAGAGCCTTTCCGCAAATGGACAAAACCTTCGGTGGTATTAATGGGAGAGGGTAACTACTCGGATGCTCACATGTTCCCTTATTCTTATCGTGCAAACGGTATTGGAAAGCTGATAGGGATGCCTGTTCCGGGAACTGGTACTGCCGTTTGGTGGGAAACTCAGATTGATCCAACGTTAGTATTCGGGATTCCTCAGGTAGGTATGCTGGATATGAATGGCAAATATTTGGAAAACAATCAACTTGAACCGGATGTTAAAGTAGCAAATGATCCGTCGGTTTTAGATACCGGAAAAGATCAGCAGTTGGAAAAGGCTGTTGAGGAACTTTTAAAAGGAACGTTAAAAGCCCAAAAATAATAGCGATCAAACATAAATGAGAAAGGAGGTCAATCGACCTCCTTTTCTTATA
The DNA here is from genome assembly GCF_000242635.2 of Solitalea canadensis DSM 3403. Lineage (NCBI taxonomy): Bacteria > Pseudomonadati > Bacteroidota > Sphingobacteriia > Sphingobacteriales > Sphingobacteriaceae > Solitalea > Solitalea canadensis. The sequence continues at coordinate 4,431,084 of NC_017770.1, read as the reverse complement.
TTATTATAATTAACCTGGTTAGCCAGCGAGTACTCTATCGAGCAAAAGAGCGGGTAGTAATATCATTTAGTAAGGCAATGAATTCTTTCTAAGGACTTAACCTAGTAGCTGCGTCATTCCGGACAACTTATTGAACTAGCAATTTGAGTTGATTAGTTTAATAAGTTATGATTTTTCGCCGCCGCTAATGATTGAAGTAACCAGCGATAACAAGAAACTGAATATCAATGCCCACCAAAATCCATCTACACTAAATCCATCAATCAGTTTTGCTCCCCATATTATTATCAATGCATTAATCACAAAAAGGAATAATCCAAGAGTGATGATTGTTACCGGCAATGTAAGAATTACCAAAATGGGCTTAATAATAATGTTAAGAAGTCCCAAAACAACAGCAACAATTAATGCAGTGCCAAATGTATCAATATGAATTCCGGGTAAAATGTAAGATAGACCGAATGCAACAGCAGCCGTAATAATAAGGCGGATAATTAAATTCATAAGTGTATATTTTTGATTTCAGGTAAGTTATAAAAAGGAATTGAGAAAAGAAATGATTTAGGTTCTTGCCTTTGGGCTTAAAAAGATTGAAGAACTAACATAAACTTGTCATCCTGACGCAGGAAGGATCTGGTAGTTATAGTGCTTAAAAGAAACAGACTTCGTGCCTCAGCATGACACACGTATGAAAGAATTGGAGGTGAGTTCTAAAATCCTCATACAACCTCTCGCCCGAATGGAGTTAATGCCAAACTCATCAGTTTGAAATGCTGTTTTGCAAAAGGCAACCCAATGATCGTTATGGCTAATAGTATCCCGAAAAGCAAGTGTGTTAACGCAATCCAAATTCCTCCGATGAAAAACCAGATGATATTCATAAGGGTAGACAAACAACCGGGATTGCCAGCCGTAACATTAATCTGTTTGCCAAAAGGAAGTAAAGCAAGGAACGCCAGTTTAAAACACTGTAATCCCCAGGGAATACCGATAATGGTACAGCACATAACAAAACCTGATACCAGGTATTCAATAAAGATGGCAATGCCACCGAAAATTAACCAAATGATGTTTCCTATAAAATTCATTAGCTGTTTTAGCTTGATAGTTAACTCTTATTCAAGTAAAGCTTTAATATCTTCAGCTGTAAGAGACTTTTCAAAGGAATCTTCAACTGTGATCAGCGAGTTTGAAAGCGAACGTTTACGCTTTTGCAGGTTAAGGATTTTCTCCTCTACTGAGTTCTTGGTGATAAATTTATAAATGAACACGTTTTTCTTCTGTCCGATACGATGTGCACGGTCTACTGCCTGCTGCTCAACTGCCGGATTCCACCACGGATCTAACAAGAAAACATAATCCGCTTCTGTTAAGTTAAGACCTGTTCCTCCTGCTTTAATGGAGATAAGGAAAAGCTGAACATCATCATTCTCCTTAAACTCCTTAATATTGGCACTTCGGTTTTGTGTGGCGCCATCTAAGTAAGCATAACGGATATTCAGGTGGTCGAGCTCGTTTCTTAGTAATTGCAAATGTTTTACAAACTGAGAGAAAACCAGCACTTTATGGCCCTTTACCAAGGTGTTTTGCAGTAATTCCACCACCAAAGAAAATTTCCATGAATCAAATTTATAGGATTCATCCACCATTTTAGGGTGGTTCGCGATTTGGCGTAAACGAGTTAATCCTTGTAAAACGGGTATTTGCGACTTAGCAACCCCACTCTCGGAAATTAAACGCAGTAACTCGTTCCGGTAAAACGATTTGGTTTCTTCATACACTTTCTCCTGCTCTTCGCTCATGTTGCAATAGAAAATCTGCTCCGTTTTTGGCGGTAGTTCTTTAGCAACCTGGTCTTTGGTTCGTCGAAGTATAAATGGTTTTATCAATGCCTGAAGACGGCGAAGCTTATCTTCATCCTGCTTCTTCTCTATTGGAATGATAAACTCATTCTGAAAATAAGTATGGGTTCCCAATAATCCCGGATTTACAAATGAAAGTTGTGTCCACAAGTCGGCAACGGTGTTTTCAATCGGGGTTCCGGTAAGAATTAGTTTGTATTTTGATTTTAACGCTTTAACTGCTTTGGCGCTCTTGCTATGCGGGTTTTTTATATTCTGGCTTTCATCCAGAATAATATAATTGAAGTAGAATTTCTGAAGCAATTCATGATCTATCCTGACAATACCATAGGTGGTAATGATCAGATCGTATTTTATAAATAGTTCAGGGTCCTTTTCACGGGCCGCACCTGTAAAAACGTGTATTTTAAGTTTTGGTGTAAATTTCTTGGACTCAGCAATCCAATTGTCAATTAGCGAAGTAGGGACAACTAATAAGGAGGTAAGTTGAGTTTCGCTTTGTTCTTTTATCTTCTGAAGTAATGCAAGCGTTTGCACGGTTTTACCTAAACCCATATCATCGGCTAAACATCCACCTAAATTATAACTGCTTAAAAAGTTAAACCAGTTAAAACCGGCCTTTTGGTAAGGCCGAAGTTCTCCTTTAAAGTGAACAGGCGTTGGGGTATCGGCAATTTCTTCAAAATGCTCCAGTCGCTGAAGTTTGCGGTCCATGGTAACCTCGGCTAATTCTGAATTGGCATACTCCTGAATTAAACCCACATGATGCTTTTTAAGCTTCAGGTGTTTAGCTCCTTCTGCAAAAGCAAATAGATTGCCGTACGTATTAAACCAACTTTCAGGAATTACAGCAATTTCGCCATTAGGTAACTGAAATTCTCTTTTACGGGCAAGAATATGGCCTTTAAGGTCGATAAATGGAATTTCATACGCTCCAAACCTAACAATGGCATGAATATCAAACCAGTCGTTGTTTTCTTTGAATGTAAGGTTGATGGATGATTTCCCGAAAACGTATTTCTTTTCGCCATGTGACTGATCAATTGCGAAGTTCTTTTCTTCCAATACATCAAAATGATCGTTAAGCCAGTCGTGCAGAGAGAACTCGTCCTCCTCATCAGCGTGTTTTGGCAACAAGAAATGATTAGGTGTTTCGAGTATTAAACCTAAACTCAGAATCTCATTTGCCTTTTTCTGTTCCCAGCTTGCTGAGCGTTTTACCCGGTGAAAAATGTAATTGTCATCTTTCTTTTCAACAGTAACCGAAACTGTCGAATGTTCATTATATGCAAACTTATATTTTCCGTACCTGAACTGAAGATCAAGACAAGGACGTTCTTTTTTCTGGTTGATCTTTAGCACCGGTGAGGCTTCGTATTTTTCAGTAATGATATCAAAGCCTTCTGCGTAAACATTATGTTTTTCTATTAGTGGGGCAACAAACTTTTCGAAATAGGTTTTCTCCGAAGTTTTTGGGATCTCAATGTATCGTTTATTTAAGAAGGGAATTAGCTTTTTCCCTTCCAGGTCGCCCTCGAAATTGTAAAGCGTTTCATTCAATAGTAACCAAGCGGGTTGATTACAAATGATCTGCGCATCCTTGAACATAAATTCGATACGCTTGTCGCCGTATTTTATCGTTGGAAAATACCGTGTTGACTCTTCGTTTCTTCTGAAATGGAAAAGTACAGAAGCTTTTTGGTCAGCAATAATTACGGGTAACCAAGTCGGATTACCTTCTTTACCCATTTCAAAAACAGCCTTATCGCGCATCAGTTCGATAGCCTCACCAATAACACTATCGATAAAAGGCTGCACCTTTGCCTTTAGCGCATCATTCCAAAATTTGGTAAAAAACTCACGTGGACGGATCGGTTGTTTGTGAAACCGTTTGATGATATTTTCCTGCTCGATTTGCTCCAAAAGGGCAATGAGTTTTATGTCAGTTTCATCAAGGTATCGCGAAAACTCAGAAGCAGTATGCGAGAATAAGCGTTTGTGAACAAGCGAATAGGTGTATTCCCGGTTCATTTGAACGGCGTGCGGCTCGAACAAAAAACCAAGAAATTCGTGCTGAAGTAGCGAATAAACGATTTTGGAAGGCTTGTTGCTGTCAACTCTTAACATAGTGTTCCCTTTTTCAAAATAGTGCAGCGTGTGCTCATCGACAAAATTTTAAAAGTAACAATTAAATCTAAAAAGAGATAGAGATGAGTTAAAAAATGCACTATTTTAACAAAAAAATAATCTGATGAAAAACTTACACCTACTTACTTTTACACTGGGAGTAGCAGCATGTTCCACCGTTTCTCAAATGAAGTACAGGGAAATCAAGGGGTTTTTTCCTGGAAATGATATGGTAAAGGAAAATACAGCCGTACAACTATTTTTTATCGATTCTGCATCGATGGCAACAGCGTTCCATCCGGCAGCAACAATGGGAACAAAATTAAAATCGCCTGATTTTTCAAAAGAATTTGCTGTTGGGATAGCATTGCCAGCCGGAACTGAAGAACGACAAATAGTTATTGATGCGGTTGAGTACGAAAATAAAACAGCCAAAGTTTTCTATAAAATACAATCAACTGGAAAAAACTTAAGCTATAGCATGAAACCAGCCATTCTGATTGCAGTTAATAAAAAGAATGTAGCTTCAGTTGAAGTACTGGAGAATGGTAAAAAAGTTAATAGGTTTGATCTATAGTTAGGTTTCGTCGCTTTTTGTTTATAATATTTGCAATGTGAGCATATTTTATTCGTTATGATGGATTATGGAATATTGCTAACATCTGCATCAATACATAAACAATGAAAATTCACGATGAAAATTAAACCCCTGTTAATAGCGTGTACTGCTCTGTGGTGTACACAATCCCTTGCCAACGACGGAAAAAATACAGTTAATGCTAAGCTAGAATCGGCCATGATTTTACGTGTTGGGGCTGAAGTAACACATACCGCAAAGGCTACATTAACCAAAGGCAATAACGAATTATGGATCGAAGGCCTTAGTTCAAGTATAGATGTAAACAGTTTACAGATCAAATGTTCTGGTGGAGTAACGGTTATGTCCTCTGCTTTCTCTACCGATTATTTAACGCCTGGAACCCCAACTCCTGCTGTTAAAAAGTTGCAAGATTCCGTTGATTTCTATGGAAAAGAGCAGATCAGAATTCAGGTAGCGTTAAAAACGAACGATGAACTCTTAAGCCTCTTAAAAGCTAACAAAAACATTGGTGGAACTCAAAATGGTTTGAGCGTAGCAGAGTTAATGAAGATGATGGATTATTATAAGGCTAAGTCAACTGAGTTGGAAAATGAAAAGAGTGTTTATAATACCAAGCTTGAAAAGATCAATGAATCGATCGGCCGTTTGAATTTGCAAATAGAAGAGGAATCACGCAAAAACGACAAGGCTTTTGGTCGGTTAAAGCTCCAATTAAGCAGCCCATTAGCCGGAATTTATGACTTTACAGTTTCTTATTATACTAATGCCGCTTATTGGGTGCCTTATTATGACTTGCAAGCATCATCGGCAGATAAACCGATCAAACTAACGTACAAAGCTAAGTTTGTTCAAACCACAGGATTAGATTGGAAAAAGGTAAAACTAACTCTTTCTACTTCAACTCCTGGAAACGGAAAAATGGCTCCGATATTTCAATCATGGTTTTTAGAATATGTTTATAATCGAGGTTTTGATAAAGCACTAAAAGGAAAGGTTCCTGGAGTAGCCACACAGAACTCTTTGTCTTATGCTCCTGCTCCTGTAATGCAAGAATCTAAACAGCTCAGTGAAGTAGTGGTTACAGGTTATGGTACTGTAAAGAAACAGAATTTAACCCCACTGTACATTGTAAATGGACAGGAGATGAGCGGGGATGACGCCACATCTATAGATCCTAATTCAATTAAGGATATTAACATTTTAAAGGATGCATCAGCTACGTCAGTGTATGGAAGTCGCGCTTCAAATGGTGTTGTGGTAATAACGCTTAAGGAGGCAACGGATTTTGTATCTGAAAATGAAAATCCAATTGATGTTACGTACAACATTGATTTGCCTTATGAGGTTTTGGGTTCAGGAAATGAGCAAATTGTGACATTGAAGAACTACGATCTTCCTGCTGAGTACAAGTTTTACAGTGCTCCAAAAATGGATAAAACCACCTATTTGCTCGCAACTGTAAACGATTGGGAAAAACTGAACCTTTTACCGGGAGAAGCTAATATAACATTTGAAGGAACTTATGTAGGTAAATCTTACATTGATCCGTTCTCAACACAAAAAACATTAAACCTAACGTTGGGTAATGATAAACGGGTGATTGTTAAGCGCGAAAAAATGCAAGACTACAGCAGTACGAAGTTAATCGGAAGTGAAAAGAAACAAGTTTTCACCTACAAATTGACAGTAAAAAATACCAAGAATTCTGCTGTGAAAATGATTCTTAAAGATCAGTATCCATTATCAACTCAAAAAGAAATAGAAGTTGAATTATTGGAGTCAGCTAAAGCGCATGTAAATGCCGAGGTTGGAACCTTAACTTGGGAGTTTGATCTTAAGCCAGGAGAAACACGTGAGTTTACCATGAGTTACAGCGTTAAGTATCCAAAAGATCAAACACTTAATTTGTAATTTGAACTATGTTACGGGTGTTATGAAGTACTTCATGACACTCGTAATATTAATAAGGATTATTACTGACTACAGAAAAATTGGGCCATGAAAATCAGTGCAATTCTAACAGGAGCAACCGGAATGGTAGGAGAGGGTGTTCTTCATGAATGTCTTCAACATGAGTCGGTCGAGCAAGTGCTTATTATCAATCGTAAGCCCTCTGGAGTTACTCATCCTAAGCTAAAGGAGATTATTCATCAGGATTTTTATGACTTATCGGTTATTGAAGATCAATTAAGAGGATATAACACTTGTTTCTTTTGTCTGGGTGTTTCGTCTGTAGGAATCAGCGCTGAAGAATACTATCAACTCACCTATGTGTTAACGATGAAGTTTGCGAAAATCCTATGGGACAACAACCCGGAGATGACCTTCTGCTATATCTCAGGAGCCGGCACAGACAGTTCCGAAAAGGGAAGAATGGGTTGGGCAAGAGTAAAAGGAAAAACAGAAAGCGATCTGATGAAAATGCCTTTCAAAAGTGTGTATGCATTTCGTCCGGGAATTCTTAAGCCTACTGTTGGTCTGAAAAACACACTTCCTTATTATAAATACTTTGGATGGCTTTATCCCATTATTAAATTACTGTTCCCGAATGGAGGTTCTTCATTAAAGGAATTAGGATTAGCAATGATCAACGCGGCTGCTAAAGGGTACAACAAAAACATTATTGAGGTAAAGGATATCCTTGCTTTAGCAAGGGGATAGCCTATTTTGCCTTGAATTCCGCTCCACACTTTTTGCATTTGTAAACGGTTTTGTAATAAAATGGCATTAAAAAAAGCAGAAATGAAGTAATAGTTGCCAATATTCCCTGTACACTGTTTACAGACTTAAAACCTGGGTATAGTTCATCAGAGCCGCATTCAGGACAATAAATCACCTCGTTCTTTTCGTTAGTTAGTGGCCTGTTATCTATTTCAGCCATTATTGCAAAAGCACTTTCTGCATCTTCTTTTCTTACTTGTAATTTTATTCCGCCGTATGCTATGTTATAAAGTGAGTGTAAGGTTGCCGAATTTTCATTTAGGATAATGCATCCTATTCCCTCACTTTCTAGTTTTGATTTAAGAATGTGGGCATCTATCGCACTGTCAAATGTTTTGATAGTTATAAGTTCCAATTGTTTTTCTGCTAGTAGTTACTGAATTTAACGGCTGTCATTTTCTTTTGTTACAGGGTTAACTCGATAATGATCTTTCATCTTTTTGATCCACGCCGCCATGGTCCAAATGACTGTTATGCCAAACAGAACCAGAATTAGAACATAATAGCTTTGAAAAAAATTGTGAAAATAGGCTCCTATGATTAAATAGGCACTTCCAATACACAGTTTAAATGGGATGAATTCAGCATTCGACCAGCTGGTTTTAATTTTAAAGAAGTTCATTGCAGATTGATATATTCATTAAAATTAGGCGATGGGTAACTTAAATGCAAACATAGAGCCCTCACCTAATTCGCTGTTAACCCAAATGGTCCCGTTTTGAGCTTCAATAAAATCCTTGGAGATAGCCAGCCCCAAGCCTGTGCCACTTTGGTTTTTATCTAACCCTGGAACTTTAAAATATCGCTCAAAGATTTTTGTTCGGTATTTTTCCTCAATTCCTTTCCCCTGATCTTTTACAGAAAAAACAACATTATGCTTTTCGGAAGAGATAGTTATAGTAACAGTCTCATTTTCGGGGCTGTACCGGATCGCGTTTGAAAGAAAATTCACCAACACCCATGCTGTTTTTTCCATGTCGGAATTAATCTCGGGGAGATTAGGCTGATAATTCACTTCCAGTTTGATATGTTTTTGCTCGGCCATTACTTTAACTGCGTCAATGGAATAATCAACAATGGCTTTTGGAGCTGTTTTACGAAAGCTTAACTGGATATTCCCAGTTTCGGCCTGCGCAAGATCAAGAAGTTCGGCGGTTATTTTTAACAGTCGTTGGGTGTCATCAGCTATATTACTAATTAGTTGTTTTTGTTCTTGGTTAACAAGGCCTATTCGATCATCTTCAAGAAGCTTAACGCTCATTTTAATTGAAGAAATTGGTGTTTTTAGTTCATGAGAAATAGTGGCAATAAAATTAGTTTTGGCTTCATCCAACTCATGAAATTTGGTAATGTTTTTCAATACGATCACTTTTCCCAGTTTCTTATTTTCATTGGAAACATCAAAAACTTCCTGTACAAAATAACTCTCTTTACCGTTTGCGTAAATTTTCAGCTCTTTGCTAATGAACTGTCCACTTAATAAGGTACGCATTAGATCATTACTCAAAGCAACATCTGAAGCGTGTTTACCAATTACTTCTTCGTCTTTTGTTCCTAAAACGGCTAAGGCCTGCGGATTTACAAACAAGATGCTATTGGCTTCATCTAAAACAACAATAGGATCCTGCATATTGTTAATAATCGTCTCAATTCTCTTCTTCTCAAAAAGGATTTTAGCCAGATTACTATTTTCATAGGTATCTAATTGTTTGGCCATGCTGTTAAACGCTTCGGCAAGTTCACCGAATTCGTCGCCCGCCTGAAAATGCAATCGTTGATCATAACGTTTGTTAGCAATTTGTTTTATTCCTTCGGTAAGTTGGCGGATTGGATTGGCTATGTAACCCGGAAAGTTGACAATGAAACTAAAACAAATCATCACACAAACGGCCAATAGCAATGAAATATAAATAACGGCTTGTTGGGCGTTTTTTTGAGCAACATTATTTTTTCGCACCAATGCCTGCATATTCATTTCACTCAGTTTAAATAATTTCTCCCGGATGCTTAACATTAGCTCTGTGGAGGCAGGGTTCTTTTTCAATTGTTCGGCACTCAGGCTTAGTTCTTCGGCCAATTCTTTTTCTCCTATTTCGGTAATGTTTTTCTTTTCGAGGACTAAGTACTTTTCAAACAATGCAAGTGCTGTTTGCGTTTTTGCAGCATCCGCTGTATGCAGTTCATCTAATTGTTCCATCATAGCCTTAGCATATTCAATCGACTCATAATTGTCTTTTAGAATTGATTTAGCGTCTTCCCCCATCTTGTAAATATAATGAGTACCGGTTAGGCCCATTACTAAGATGACAATGAATAAGAACCAGATGCCAAGCGTAAGCTTTGTTTTTGTTTTCATTTTCAGAGAGATCTACCAGGGGAATATTTGCCAATTGCAGACATTGCCCACAGTACTAATTAAATGTTGCTGCGAATGTATGATAATGGCTTGTTTCTTCCTTATTCAGTTATACTAGAAAGATTAAAGATCAGGCTAAAGGAAATCAATATACCAAAAGCGAATAGCAATGAAACATAGATAATAGCCGAATCCGACCATTTTTGGGCTTCCATGTTCTTCTTTTCCAATGCCTGCATATTCATTTCGCTGATACGATAAATTTTTGCACGCATAGAATCTGCAAGTTCCGGAGTTGGATTGCCCTTTTGGTAAAGTTCAAAATCAGCACGAAGTTGATCTACTACTTCTTTTTCACCAATTTCAGTGATATTATTTGCTTCTTGTTGAAGGGTTTTTTTAAATGAAACTATCGCATTTTGGGCCTGAACCGAATCGGTGCCGTGCATTGCATCCAATTGTTGCATCATCGATTTGGCAAAACCAATTGACCGGTAATTGTCATTCAGAATTGCTTTAGATTCTTGCCCCATGTTGTAAACATAGCGGGTTCCACCTAAACCCATCGTTAAGATGATTATAAACAAGAACCACAGTCCTAGTTTAAATTTCGTTTTTGTTTTCATCTTTTTTATTGAGATAAACCGCAAGTCGCTAAGGATTTAATCTTTGTGTCATCGCGTCTTTGCGGTTAATTAACTTAGTATCACGATATCAACATCTTTATTCTCGATTTTTTGGAGAAGATTCTCAAAAAGTGCCTTTCCCATGAAAAGCTTCCACCAACTGAATTCGGGTTTACCCAAACACAGGGTAGTGATGTTGTATTTTTCAATTGTTTCTAACATTGCTTCTGCGACGTCATCATGCTTTAATTTAATGACCTCGGCTCCCAATTCGGTTGCTAACTTAAAGTTATTAATTAAATGGCGTTGCAAATCAAGCTTTATTTTCTCCATGCTTTCGTTCGGAGTTTGTACATATAACAAAATCCATTTGGAGTTATAGTAAGCTGCTAACCTAGCTGTTTTACGGATGATCATTTTTGCAGAAGTATCCCGGGTACTGATGCAAGCCAAAAACACTTCTTGTCGTTGTCGAATAGTTTTAGGGATTTCTGTATCAATTTTCCGCACCACTTGCCTTGCTACTTCTTTTAATGCAAGTTCCCGGAGCTGGAGTATTTTATCGCTTTGGAAGAAATTGCTTAGCGCCGTTGGAACTTTGTTGGCATCATAAATCTTTCCTTCTTTTAATCGGCTTATAAGCTCATCAGCTGTCAGGTCGATATTCACCACTTCGTCAGCCATAAGCAAAACGCTATCCGGAACACGTTCTTTAATTTCGGCTCCACTGATTTTTTGGGCTTCTTCGTTTATACTTTCAATGTGCTGAATGTTTACGGCGCTAATTACATTGATTCCTGCATTTAATATATCCACCACATCTTGCCATCGTTTTTCGTTCTTGCTGCCTTCTATATTGGTATGGGCAAGTTCATCAACAATAACCACCTCCGGATGAATAGTTAATATAGCGTTTAAGTCCATTTCATTCAGCTCTTTTCCTTTATAAAATAACGAACGACGCGGGATTGTAGGCAAGCCATCCAATAAAGCATGGGTTTCCTTACGGTTATGAGTTTCAATATACCCAATCTTTACATCAATGCCGTTTTTGAGCAGCGAATGTGCCTCTTGTAACATGCGATATGTTTTTCCCACACCCGCACTCATCCCAATGTAAATTTTAAATTTACCTCGTTTCGAGCGCTGAATGAGATCTAGAAAGTTGTAATTCATATTTTATTGAGACCATGGTCCAGAGTCCATAGACCATGATCTTGGATTCGGTTTAATAATCACATTTATCTATTGACTATGGACTATGGTCCATGGTCTTTTTAAAATCCCAACGCCATTGACGCAGTTACAAAACCGTTATTGCTAACAGGTTCGTTGTTTCTGCTAAAAACATCGTCTTTGCTACTGAAGTTTTTGCCTTCTATGCGAAACAAAATGTTTTTGAGCGGGGCATAGTCAACACCCAAGGAATAGCCAAAGGTTTTAAAGCCATTTGGTGTTCCGGTTGAAATAACGACGCCGTTTTCATCTTGATAATATTCACCTCGGGCTGCAATGGTAAACTTATCCGAAACTGCGTATTTTGCTATTAAAACCGGACTAAACCAGGTATTGTAATCGGAAGAGCCCTTTGTTTTTTGTTCTAATCCATAATCAAAACCAGTAATCAGGCCTAGTTTGTCGGTTACTTGAAAAATTCCGTAGAAATTGTTGAAGTAACGCATTTGTTTTACAGAATCGGGTTTGTCATTTCCAATAAAGTTACTGTAGTTCAGGGTTACTTTTGAAGAAGGCTTAAAGGTAATTTGAGCACCAAATGCTGGTGTATTATTCCCGTCTACCCGTTTAATGCGTTGCCATCCGTTAAGATACAATGCAGAAAGTAACCATTTTTCGTTTGGCGAAGTGTAAGATATTTTAGCACCTGCTTCATAATAAGGCGAGTTTTCTGCGAGTATACTTCTGGTTAGCGTCCAGCAATCTCGACTTATTGCGCTTTCAAACCCAAGATGTGACGAGAAGATTCCTGCATCAATCCATAAATTAGCAGTTTTTGACAGTTTTACCCCAGCGTTTGCCTCATAAATATGCTGCATAACTGGTTGTTCTGTTGAAAGATTTGCTTGTGCATAAGTTCCGGCCATTAACGCCAGGTTGCCGCGTATATTTTCACCATTATAAGCGCCCTTAATAAAAGCAAGGTTAATATTCACCTCGTTTGAACGGTTATGATTATATAAAAATCCCGGAATGGTGTGATTTTCAGGCTTGTTAAAATCGTAGTTATAATAAATCTCCGCATAGCCACTTACAGAAAACTTAGAAGGTTCATTAGTTTGTGCAAAGGCATTGCCGGCAACAAAAAGGGTTGATATAGTTAAAAGTTTTTTCATTGTTATTTTATAAAATATGAGATGTGAGACTTTGAATTTGAGATAATTAGTTGTGTTTAACTACTTAGCGTATTCAACAGTTTCTTATATCCCGAATCAAAGCCTTACACCTGGAAAGACTACTTCAATTCATCTAATGCGACATTTAGTTTTAATACATTCACTTTCTGCGGGCCCAATCCAAAAAGTTGATTTTCTGTGTGTTGGTCAATAAGCTTGTAAAGCTTTTCAACAGCGACACCCCTAACTTTGGCTATGCGTGGAGCTTGGGCATTCGCGCCTGCAGGTGAAAGGTCGGGGTCAAGGCCGCTTCCAGAAGCTGTAACTAATTCCGCAGGTATATCTTCCTTTTTTACAGTAGGATTATGGACCATGAATGTGTCAATGCGCTCTTGAACGGTTTTTAAATAATCAGGATTAGATGGTCCCTTGTTTGAACCTCCCGATCCAGCTGCGTTATAATCAACAGCAGAAGGGCGACCTTGGAAGTATTTGTCGTCGGTAAATTTTTGTCCAACATTGGCATAACCAACAACACGGCCCTTTGCCATTACTTTTTCACCATCACCATTGCCGGGAACAAACTTTGCAATTCCCGAAAGAAATAATGGATATAATCCGGCTAGTAATACTGATAGTATTCCGGTAATCATTATTGAGGGAAGAAGATATTTTTTCATTTTAAGTTAGATTTTAGATTGCCCCTTTATTGTCATCCTGACGAAGGAAGGATCTGTTGCATTGTAGCTCTTTCGTAACAGATCCTTCGTGCCTCAGGATGACAGCATCTTAGGGCCTTACTTACATAAACATTGTTAACAAAACATCGATCAATTTTATGCCGATAAAAGGGGCTATTATACCACCCAAACCATAGATCAATAGATTGCGTCGTAGTAATTTGCTTGCTCCAATTGGTTTGTACGCAACTCCTTTTAATGCCAATGGAATTAACAACGGGATAATGATTGCGTTGAAAATAACCGCTGATAAGAGGGCTGTTTCAGGACTGGTTAGCTTCATGATATTTAATCCTTGCAATGCTGGAATTGAAGCCATAAACAGGGCTGGTACTATGGCAAAATATTTTGCCACGTCATTGGCAATGGAAAAGGTAGTAAGCGTACCACGAGTCATTAGTAATTGTTTACCAATTTCAACGATCTCGATTAGCTTGGTGGGGTCATTGTCGAGGTCTACCATGTTTCCGGCTTCTTTTGCGGCTTGGGTTCCGCTGTTCATTGCAACTCCCACATCTGCTTGGGCAAGAGCCGGTGCGTCATTGGTTCCATCTCCCATCATTGCTACCAGTTTTCCTTGGTTTTGCTCAGCTTTGATGTAATTCATTTTATCTTCAGGTTTAGCTTCTGCGATGAAATCATCGACGCCGGCTTTCTCTGCAATAAACTTAGCGGTTAATGGGTTGTCACCTGTAACCATAACGGTTTTAACACCCATTTTGCGAAGACGCTCAAAACGTTCTGAAATACCTGGCTTAATAATGTCCTGCAATTCAACAACCCCCATAACATGCTCGTTTTGCGAAACAACCAACGGAGTGCCCCCTTTGGAAGCAATCTCTTTTACCCTATTTTCAGCTTCAACTGGCATATTATTACCCGCTGCTGTAACTAAGTTTCTGATAGCATCAAAAGCGCCTTTGCGGATCCTCCGATCATCACCAATATTTACACCGCTGCAACGAGTTTCTGCTGTAAAGCCAATGTATTCGGCATGAGTAGGTTTAAGAGTAGCAATATTAATTCCTGCCAATTCAATGATCGATTTACCTTCGGGTGTTTCGTCGGCTAAGGAGCTTAAAACACTCGTTTCTACTAATAAATTACGATCAGTTCCATTTATTGGCCAGAAATTCGTTGCCTTACGATTACCAATCGTAATCGTACCGGTCTTGTCCAATAATAACGTGTCAATATCGCCTGCAGTTTCAACAGCCTTTCCCGATTTCGTGATCACATTGGCGCGTAATGCTCGATCCATTCCTGCAATTCCAATGGCAGAAAGCAATCCTCCAATAGTGGTTGGAATCAGACAAACAAATAATGAAATTAATGCTGCAATGGTAATTGGCGTGTTTGCATAATCTGCAAATGGTTTTAGCGTAATACATACAATTACGAACACCAATGTGAAGCTGGCCAACAGAATGGTCAATGCGATTTCATTCGGTGTTTTCTGACGAGACGCCCCTTCCACCAAGGCGATCATCTTATCAAGGAAGCTTTCGCCTGGTTCGGTGGTAACTCTCACAATAATCTTATCTGATAATACCTTTGTTCCTCCTGTTACCGAAGATTTATCTCCCCCGGCTTCGCGAATTACCGGTGCAGATTCACCAGTTATTGCCGATTCATCAATGGTAGCCAAACCTTCCATAATTTCACCATCTGTAGGAATGACGTCGCCAGCTTCGCAAATAAAAACATCCCCTTTTTTGAGTTGTGATGAGGAAACTATTTGCTCTGCCTGAATTAAAGAATCGGTGGATTTTTTAATCAGACGCGCTGGTGTTTCTTCACGGGTTTTTCTTAATGTATCTGCCTGTGCTTTTCCACGTGCTTCTGCTAATGCTTCTGCAAAATTTGCGAACAGCACGGTTAAGAACAAAATGATAAAAATTGAAAGGTTGTATAAAAACGAACCTTGAGAAGTATTGCTTAAGGAGTAAACAGTCACAAAAAGCATAACAACTGTTCCAAGTTCAACGGTAAACATCACCGGATTACGGAACATTGTTTTGGGGTTTAGTTTGACGAACGCTTGTTTAATGCCTTCTTTTACAAGCGTTGCTTCAAACAATGGAATATTTCTAGATTTTTTCATTTTAGTTTCCGGATTACTTCATTGTAAAATATTCAGCAATAGGTCCCAGAGCCAATGCAGGGAAGTACGATAATGCATTGATAATGATAATCACCGTTAAGGTCATCACACCAAAAGTGAGTGAGTCGGTTTTTAGTGTTCCTGCAGATTCAGGAATGTATTTCTTACCCGCTAATAAACCACCTATGGCAACGGGGCCTATGATTGGAAGGAAACGGCCAAGGATCAACACAAACCCGGTGGTAACATTCCAGAATATATTATTATCACCTAATCCTTCAAAACCCGACCCGTTGTTGGCATTTGCTGAAGTGTATTCGTACAGCATTTCTGAGAATCCATGAAAATCAGGGTTGTTTAGCCATGCGGCCGGTTTTGTCGCCCATCCAATTTCGGCATGATGCGTGACCATAAATGAGGATAAAGCTGTGCCAGCCAAAATTAGGAATGGGCTCAATAAAGTGATCAGTGCAGCAATCTTAACTTCACGGGCTTCTACTTTATGCCCCATAAACTCAGGTGTTCGTCCAACCATTAATCCTGAGATAAATACTGCAATTATGATATAGATGAAATAGTTGAGAATGCCAACCCCGCAACCTCCGTAGAATGAGTTGATCATCATGCCCAATAATTGAAACATACCAGATGCAGGCATGCTGCTGTCGTGCATTGAGTTAACTGATCCTGTCGAAATAATTGTTGTTACAGTGCTCCAGTAGCCCGACAGAGCAGGTCCGAAGCGCACCTCTTTGCCTTCCATTGCTCCGGATGGTTGAGCAATGCCCAATTTTTCAATAGCCGGACTGCCGTTTATCTCCGAAACAACCGTTGGCACAACCAGGCAAAGCATTCCGATGGTCATTACGCCATAAATTACATAGGAAAGCTTTTTGCGTTTTAAGTAAAATCCCAAGGCAAAGATCATTGCAATTGGAATCAATACTTGTGCTACCAACTCTGTTACCGCTGTTATATAATTAGGGTTTTCAAGTGGATGGGCAGAATTAGCACCAAACCAACCGCCGCCGTTTGTTCCAATGTGTTTAATAGCGATCATTCCTGCGGCAGGACCTCTGGACACCTGCACACTATCACCCTGAAGAGTTACGATAGCATCTTTACCGGCATAACTTGCCGGGGTTCCATTAAAAATCAAAATGGTAGCAACTACCACGCACAAGGGCAACAAAATACGGGTGTTTGTTTTAACAAAAATCTCCCAAAAGTTTCCCAGGTTGTTTGTTGTTTTAGCTTTTAAGGCATTAAGTAAGGCAACTAGTGCTGCTATACCTGTTGCGGCACTTACAAACATTAGAAAGTTCATTACAAATAACTGCGTTAAGTAGGTTACTCCGCTTTCGCCTGAATAATGCTGTAAGTCGCAGTTTACCATAAAACTGATAATGGTATTGAAAGCAAGATCAGGTGTTTGACTTGGGTTGCCGTCTGGATTTAATGGAAGTGCCCCCTGAAACAACAAAAGCAAAAAGCCAAAAACAAACCAAACCATATTGATTGTTAACAGGGCCTTTAAGAACTGTTTCCAGTTCATTTCTTGTTTTGGATTGATTCCCGAGAGTTTGAAGAACAAACTTTCCATTGGTGCCATAAAATCTGACCAGGTTTTTTCACCGCCAAATACTTTTGCAATGTATTTACCTAATGGAATGGCAAGTAATACGGTAATAGCGTAAGTAAAAATTACTCCTATAATTTCTGTGTTCATGATTTAAAATTTTTCTGGCTTCAGCAGCACATAAATGAGGTAAATAAATACCGCTATTGATAAAATGAATAAAGCTGTCATGTTTGTTATTGTTAACCCCCAATAATTAGATCTTTTCAAAAAAATCTATTGATTTAAAAAACACCCAGAAACAAAGTAGTCCGGTTAGAATTAGAATAATGGTCATTTTGGTAATTGTTAGATAAAGCGAATGAGCAATGCAATGATGATTAGCAGGCTAAAACCGGCTACTAAGATTTGGTAGGGATTAAGGGCCTTTATGCCCGTTCGTTTAATGTTTAAGTTCATTTGATTAATACTCTTTGGTGAGGCTAATGCCAAAAGTTGTTCCGCACGTGGTAGCTATGGAGTGAAATAACAGGAAGAGTCTCTTATCGAGCGCAAAAGGAAGAAAAAATTAAATTGAAGATAGGATAGCGCAAAAATAAACCCTTCCATTTTGGAAGGGTTTTTATCATTATGAAAGAAAGGATTATTTATTTTTTGGTTGTTGTAGCAGGCATAAAAGATAAATCCAAATGTAGTTTTCCATCTTTACGGTCAATTCGCTTTACAACCGTCCATGTTTTTTGCATCAACGTGGCACCTGCTTCTCCCAGCATTTTATTTACTTCTTGTCTTTGCGTATAAAAATCTGCGGCATTCTTTCCGGAGAGTACCACAATAAATGCGGGTTCGAGCCCTATGTTGGCGATGCTAAAACGGTAACCGCTGGTAATCTTTTTGGTTTCAAATAAGGCTTTCCATTCTTTAGCAATGGCCATAGCTTCCGTTTCTTTGTCAGGATCAAGATAATAAATGTCCCAATGTCTAAAGGTGTTTTCTGGCGGAAAATCAGGTAAATAAGAAAGATCAGCCCTGAAGCTTACCATGTAATCGCGATGGGTCGAAAATGTGCCATCAAATTTTTTCATAGTTGCTTCCATCGCTTCTTTTCCCATTGCTTTTGACAGTTCGGCAAAAGTATTATCTACCATGTCTACCCCTGCATAATTACCTACCGGAATAACATAGATATAAGAAAAGTCATCACGGCTGGCAACCCAATATTTTAACGAGCCATTGGTGTATTTTGCAAAAGCATCCGCAAGGCCTTTTGCAGCGCCTTCATATTCAGTAACCTTAGAAGGGATTACCTTGTCTTCATGTATTAAATACAACTGTCCTTTGGGTGCGTCTTGTCCCTTAACCGCATAAAAAGGCGAAAGTGCTATTATCGTTAATAACAATTTGGTGAGTGAATACCATTTCATAAATACCTCCTTTGTAAGTGGTTTATATTAGATAAAAAGTGGTTTTCAATAAATATTGAGGTGAGGAATGATGGTGAAAGCTTATCGAAAAAAGCTAAAGCTCAAAAACGATGGGTTAAGTTTATTTTTTGTATTACTATTTATAGAGATAAAGTTACGGTTTATATCATTTACTTTTCAGTTTTTACGTGTTTATTGTTCAGCTTTAAAGTGAAAGGTTTTTGAGCCAATTGGCTGATCTGGAGAGCCAGGAAGAATAGTTGAGGTTATTTCGTTTGGAGAGGCGGTAAAAACCAGGTTATTAAAAAAGACTTCGGAAAGATCACAAGAAGGGCCTATGATGAAGTCGTTTTTGTCTTTTGGCAGGTTGATGGTGGTAAGCCGGATACTAAAGATAGGATGATACATGCGGAGGTAACGAGCTGAGTCTGCAGGATAGGTTACAATGCCGTTTTCATTGGTTGATCGTTCGTTGTCGTTTAAAAGACAAGCAACGTATCTGTAAGGATTATGTATAGAATCGGCAACTGTTATCTGGAGAAAGTCGTTTTTCGTTTTTTTTGCTTCTTTCAGTATAAAATCTTGTTCAGGTTGTTGATGATAGCTTGTAAAGATAATCAGGCTGTCAACCCTTTTCCAGGTTCCTTTGCCCCATTTATCGGCCGCTCCGTAAGAAAAAAAGTATTCAAATGTATGATCCGTGAGTAAGCGAAATCCGGCGGCAGTTTCCATAACACCACTAAGCATATAAATCCGTTCAGTTTCCTGAGCTTGTATCAAAAGAGGTTTAATTAGCACAATAAGTAGAAAGACTAATCCATAGATTCGTTTCATGGTATAAGATATAATGCTTTATACTGAATTTACTTCTTTTATTTTTGTTCGGAGAATTATTGTATACTATCGTAGCTTCGCGAAATCAGTCCAGTTATTAATGAAAATACAAAAAAAAGCGGTATTAATTATTGTCCTTTCGGTATGGTTTGTTAAGCCAGTGCTTGCACAAAGTCAACACTCAGGATGGGTAGCGTTGGCAACTTCTGTCCAACCTAAAAAAACTCAATGGGGGTTTACTTTTGATGCTCAATTCCGTTCATCCAACGGTTATGAAAAACTTCAGCAATTTGTTCTTCGTCCGGGTATTTCTTATAAGATCAATAATCACTTAAAAACAGGTTTAGGATACGCTTACGCTTCCAATCATGTGATTATAGATGGGGAAAATGACAGAGTTGATGAGCATAGGATTTGGGAACAATTAATAATTAATCATAAAGCCGGACGAGTAACATTTAATCATCGGTTTCGGTTAGAACAACGATGGATCAGTTCGGTTGCAGCTCCCGATGATTATAAATCGCAACAACGATTTCGGTATTACGTAAGAGGTGTTTTGCCGTTTAGAAAGGATTCCTCTTTTGTTAAAGGCTTTTACGGAGCCTTTCAAGAGGAAATAATGTTTAATTACATCAATAAGGAAACAACCAATAATAGCTTTTTTGATCAAAACCGGGCATATGCAGCAATCGGTTACCGAATTAATCATGTAATTGATGTGGAGGCCGGCTATATGAATCAATTGGTAAAGCAAAAAAGCGGATCAACATTGGTAAATAATATAATTCATGTGGTGCTTAATACCCGATTCTGATTTAACACAGTTGTTCAGCCCTTTACAATAGACCGGGTATTATAATTTATACTCCTCAATTTTTCGGTAAAGGGTAGTCAAGCCGATATTTAATAATCGAGCAGCTTCTGTTTTGTTGCCCTTGGTGTGTTGAAGGACCTTTTGAATATGCATTTTTTCTACTGTCGCAAGGTCGAAAGTCGAGGTTACACCGTTAGGAGAATCGGTAGAAAATAGAATTTCATAAGGAAGCTCATTCATTGTAAGCTGGTCGGAATCGCTAAGAATAACAGCGCGCTCCATTATGTTTTTCAACTCGCGGATATTGCCCAACCATGAGTACGAGTGTAATTTCTCCAGGAAATCCGTGCTCATTGAAGCAATTTTCTTGTTGTTCTTTGCAGAAAAGTAACGTAAAAAGAAATTGGCAATTTCTTCAATGTCCTTTGTACGCTCACGCAGCGGCGGTAGTTTTATTTGAAATACACTTAATCGATAAAACAGATCCGACCGGAAACGACCCTGCTCACTTTCAATTTTTAGATCCCGGTTAGTTGCAGCAATAATTCGTACGTCAACTTTAGTGGGTTTGGTATCACCGATTTTTAAAAATTCTCCGGTTTCAAGGGCTCGTAATAGTTTAGCTTGGAGGTCGATGTTCATTTCACCAATCTCATCCAGAAAAATGGTTCCTCCATGCGCTTCTTCAAACAATCCGGGTTTATCCTTAGTTGCTCCTGTAAACGAACCGGCTCTATAGCCAAACAGTTCACTTTCCAACAGCTCCTTACTAAATGCACCGCAATTAATGGCTACAAAAGCTTTGTTTTTTCGATTGCCAGCCTCATGTATTGCTTGCGCAAACACCTCTTTTCCCGTACCAGTTTCGCCTAAAAGTAAAACGGTGGCGTCTGTTCCTGCTACTTTTTGTGCAAGTGAAATGGCTTCTTTTATTTGCTTCGAATTCCCAATAACTTGGTCGAAGCTATATTTTTCGCCTGATTTCTTTGATAAGCGAGTGATCTCCTGGCGATCTAGCGAGCGTTTCATCGCCATTGCCACTAAAGGAATGATTTTGTCATTATCATCTCCCTTGGTAATATAATCGAAAGCACCGTTTTTTATTGCCTTAACCCCATCGGCAATCGTTCCGTAAGCAGTTAAAACAATAATTTCAACAGAAGGAAATTGGGTATGAATTGTTTGTGTTAATTCAACACCGTTTGCGTCTGGTAGTTTTACATCACTCAAAACAAGGTCAACGTGTTCTCGCTCCAGTTTTTTAAGGCCATCCTTACCTGTTGCTGCCTCCAAAACAGTATAGCCTTCCAGTGAAAGAATACGGGCTAACAGTTTTCGAAGCTTCTCTTCGTCATCAATTATCAATAAAGTTCCGCTTGACATAAGTGATATACAGCTAAACGGTTTCTATTTCAATTTCACCTTCAAAAACATAATCTGCCGGGCCCTCTAAGAATACACTAGTGAAAGCGTTTCCATCAGATGTGGTTGCCGTAACAGAAAGATCTCCACCCATTGCTTTAATATGTGTTGTGTGGGTTCCGGTTAATCCTTTTTTCTTCATCATGGCCAAAGCGACAGCGGTAACTCCGGTACCGCAAGCAAGCGTTTCGTCTTCAACCCCGCGTTCGTAGGTACGGACAATAAGATGATCGCCTTTATCTTCAACAAAGTTTACATTAATACCTTCCGCTTTAAAACGATCATTGTATCGTATGGATCTGCCCGACTCAAAAACATTAAGATCTTTAACGTCGCTTACTTCTTTTACGTAATGAGGAGAACCTGTGTTTAATACAAAGAAATCACTGTTGGACTCAATTTCACTCACATCAATCATTTCCAGACTTACCCCTTTTTCGGTCAATTTGGCATAATGTGGTCCATCTACGGCAATGAAATTAGTTTCGGCATTAAAAATGCCTAAGTGATTAGCAAATGCAGTAATGCAGCGGCCACCGTTTCCGCACATAGTGCTTGGTCTACCATCGGAATTGGCGTAGATCATTTCAAAATCAAACCCGGGGTGATTTTGAAGTAGCATAATGCCATCGCCTCCGATACCAAAACGACGGTCGCAAAGGTGAGCGAATAGTTTTACATCAACAGTTAATGTTTTATTTCTGTTGTCGATCAACACGAAATCATTACCGGCACCTTGATATTTATAAAACTTGAGCTTCATTAAAAATTCATTTTGTTATAATAATTTTGAATACGAACCGTTTCGTAGTTTGTAAGTTCAATTTTACAAAACTAATAGAAAGCCAACTGGTTTTTGAAGCAAATGAGTATTATTTTTGGAATAAAAGAGTAAAAAAGTAGAAATTTAGGAATAAATAATAGTAACATGAAAAAAACAGCTTTAACCTTATTGACCGCATGTGTGGGCGGAATGATAGCCGTTGGGGCATATAAAGTTTTTGAAAGCAAACAAGAGCAAACGATTGAAGACAAGCAGAATGTAAAGTTTGTTGGTTTCAATGAGAAGAGTTCGATGGTGGGATCAGCAGGTGATGTAGATTTTACAGGTGCTGCTGCCATGGTTACTCCGGCTGTTGTGCACATAAAAACTACATATACTTCAACTAACAGAGGTCAGCAATATAATCCTTTTGGGGATATGTTTGATGATTTCTTTGGAGGCGGTGGCGGAAGAGGACGCAGTCGTCAGCCTCAGCGCGCTTCGGGCTCAGGGGTAATTGTAACGCAGGATGGTTACATTGTTACCAACAATCACGTAGTAGAAAATGCCGATGAAATTCAAGTGGTGTTGAACGATAAACGTTCTTTTAAAGGAAAGTTGATCGGTGCAGACCCCAACACAGACCTGGCATTAGTAAAAATTGATGGAAAAGACCTTCCATTTGTAAAATATGGAAATTCTGATGCAGTTAAAGTAGGAGAGTGGGTTTTGGCTGTAGGTAATCCTTTTAACTTAACATCAACCGTTACCGCAGGGATTATCAGCGCAAAAGCACGTAATATCGGTATTTTAGGCGACCGTAATGATCCTGACTCTCGCCCGATTGAAGCGTTTATCCAAACGGATGCCGCAATTAACCCAGGTAACTCTGGAGGGGCTTTAGTGAATACTAATGGTGAATTAATAGGCGTTAATGCCGCAATTGCCTCACAAACAGGAGCTTATGAAGGGTATGGCTTTGCTATTCCGGTAAACCTTGTTAAAAAAGTTATCAATGATATCTTAAACTTTGGTGCTGTACAGCGCGGTTATTTAGGTGTTAGCTTTACTGAAAACAACGCTGATTTTGCTAAAGAAAAAGGCCTCAAAACTATTGACGGTGTATATGTTCAAGAGGTTTTAGAAGGTGGTGCTGCTGCAGCGGCGGGTGTAAAACAAGGTGATTTGATCACTAAAATTGAAGGTGCAAATATTAGGTCTGGCTCAGATCTTCAAGAGCAAATCGGATTACACCGTCCTGGCGATGCGGTTAATTTAACCGTTTTGCGTGGTGGAGCAGAAAAGAGCATTAAAGTAGTGCTTAAAAACTCTGAAAACACAGCATCATTGGTTAAATCAACTTCAAATGCAACATTTGATGCATTGGGCGGAAGATTCAGTCCTCTAAATGATGCTGAGAAGAAAAAGTATAAGGTTCAGGGTGGAGTTAAGATTACAGGATTAAAAGAAAACGGCATCCTTGCACAAAGTGATATTCAGCAAGGATTTGTAATCACTCGTGTTAATGGCAAAGTAGTTTCGTCTGAAGAAGAGGTTAAATCAGCACTAAATGGTAGCCGTAATGGCATGGTAAATATTGAAGGTATTTATCCGGATGAGCCATCATCTCGTTACAGCTTCTCATTCCCTGCTGCGAAATAGTTTTAAATTTAATTAGTTATTACAAAGGGGGTTAACAGAAATGTTAATCCCCTTTGTTTTTAATCATTGTTTAATGACTATCGTCTTTCTACTTTTAATTTAATTGTGTAACTTGAATGGAATAAAGCGTCATCTTTTCTGAAATTTAAGTTAGTTTTTCATTCTGTCTGCATTATGTGTTGCTTAATAATTAATCATTCAACATGAATATTCTATAAATTAATAAGCCATGAAAAAATTAATTTACGCACTCTATTTAATGTTCATCCCGTTTATCTCATTTGCCCAGAAGCAAATAGATTCAACAATTGCCAAGTCAATTATTCCAATCGAAAAGCAAGAGCTACTTAAAAACGTAAACCTAATAGCTAATATCAGAGCAGCAGGTAATGCTTATTTCGATCAGGATGGGTTTAATAATTTCAGGTTTCAAATGGAGCAATTCAGGCTCGAATTCAAGGGAAACATTAGTAAAAGGACATTTTTTCGATTTAGGGATCGATATACTCGTCCGGCAACTTCTGAGTCGGTAGATAATATCAGTCGCTCAACTGACCTTGCTTTTGTAGAGTTTCAAATGAAAAAGGATTCTGAATTTTGGTACATGTCAATAGGTAAAATGTGCGCCGATTGGGGTGGATATGAGTTTGACGCCAACCCAATTGACATTTATCAATACACTGATTTTATTGATGCTGCTGATAACTTCTTAACCGGTATTGGCACCCGATTTACCTTAAGTAAAAATCACTCACTTTCTTTCCAGGTATTAAATACCAGAACAAAAACGTTTGAAGAGTTATATCCAAATGATACAGCTTTCATTCAACAAAGCAAGGCTCCTTTAGCTTATATAGCCAATTGGCGTGGAAGTATGTTTGATGGCAAACTTCAAACGATCTGGTCTTACAGTTTGTTCAATGAAGCAAAAAACTACTATATTAATTATGCATCGATTGGTGTGCAGGTAACACCTTCAAATAAATTCAGGGTACAGTTTGATTATAAATGGTGTAGCGAGCAAATAGATCGTGAAGGGATTGTTTCCAATTACATTACGGATGGTGCAAACTACGATGATCGTGTTGCTCAAGGCACCGTATATAATAGTTATTGGACCCGTCTTGACTTTCGTGTTGTTCCTAAAGTAAACTTGTTCTTTGTGGGCTTCATCGATCAGGGAAATTGGAATAAAGCAGATGTTTATTATGACAATGCGGAGTCAAAACAGAAGATCTATACAGGATATTGTTATATACCAGGTGTTGAGTTTCTTCCTTCCAAAGACCTTAACTTAAAGATTTTTGTGAGTTATGTAGGGCACGACTACAGATTTACAGATTTTGCAAAGAGCACTTTAAATAAAACCAATTACAGCAATAATAGATTTACTTTCGGAATAATCACTCCGTTAGTATTCTTGTAATAAATCCATTTCACAGAACCAATCATTTTTAAAATTTGTAGTTATGTCATCATCAAGAATTGAACACGACTTCCTTGGGGAAAAAGAAATTTCTAATTCAGTTTACTATGGAGTACAAACATTAAGAGCATTAGAAAACTTCAGTATTACCGGAATACCAATTTCTAAAGAACCACTATTTATACAAGCATTTGGGTATGTTAAGAAAGCTGCAGCATTGGCCAATCGTGATTGCGATGTTTTAGACCCAAAAGTTGCAGAAGCAATTGTATATGCAAGCGATAAACTTATCGCAGGAGAATACAATGATCAGTTTGTTTCAGATCTTATTCAAGGAGGAGCAGGAACATCCTGTAACATGAATGCCAATGAAGTAATTGCGAATATTGGTTTGGAATACATGGGAAAACAGAAAGGAGAATATGACTTCCTGCATCCTAATAATCACGTGAACTGTTCTCAATCTACCAATGATGCCTATCCGACAGCATTCCGTATTGCACTTTATAAGAAGATCGACATTTATGTGAAAGCCTTAGAGGCGCTTCAAGTTTCTTTTTCAAGGAAAGCTGAGGAGTTTAAAGAGGTTTTAAAGATGGGTAGAACTCAGTTGCAAGATGCGGTTCCAATGACATTGGGTTCGGAGTTTCACGGATGGGCAACTACAATTGGTGAAGATATACAACGCATGCGCGAATCACAAAAACTGGTTTGCGAATGTAATATGGGAGCAACCGCTATTGGCACACGGATCAATGCGCCGGAAGGTTATCCAGAATTATGTACAAAATACTTAGCTGAAATATCGGGTATTCCAATTACGCTGTCTGAAGATTTAATTGAGGCAACCTCAGATACTGGCGCTTATGTTCAAATTTCAGGAACATTAAAAAGAAGTGTAATCAAAATCTCAAAAATTTGTAATGATCTGAGATTGCTTTCGTCTGGACCGCGTACAGGATTAAATGAGATCAACCTTCCTAAAATGCAACCAGGATCATCAATTATGCCGGGTAAAGTAAATCCGGTTATTCCTGAGGTGGTAAATCAAACCGCCTATTATGTAATTGGTGCTGATGTTACTATCACGCTTGCTGCAGAAGCAGGGCAATTACAACTAAATGTAATGGAGCCGGTAATTGGCTTTAGCCTGTTTACTTCACTTGAGTACATGACTAATGCAATTCATACGTTGGTTTCTAAATGTATCAGCGGAATTACGGCAAATGTTGATGTCTGCAAAAACCTGGTAATGAATAGCATCGGTATTGTTACAGCCTTGAATCCAATATTAGGTTATGAGGAATCTGCTTCTATTGCCAAAGAGGCATTAAATACCGGAAAATCAGTGCATGATATTGTGGTAAAAGACAGAAAGCTGATTACCCAGGAAAAATGGGATGAGATTTATAGTATTGAGAATATGATACATCCTAAATTTATTAAGGAATAGTAATGTCTTTCAAATAAAAAAAATGTTAATATGAAACGCTCTTTAACAAATTTCTTTTTGCTTTTGGTTACGGTAACGTTTACGACCGTAGCGTATGCTCAAAACACGAGGGTAAAGATTTTAGCAACCGGAGGAACAATAGCGGGTGCAGGTGCGGCAGCAGACCGTGCTGCATATACTGCTGGAAAGCTGCCAATTGATGAGTTATTGAATGCAGTTCCGCAGATTCACAAAATTGCTAAAATTACTGGTGAACAAGTAGCTTCAATCGGTAGTCAGGATATGTCTATTGAGGTTTGGTTGAAATTGGCCAAACGTATCAATGAAATATTTGCAAAAAATGAAGCGGATGCCATCGTTATTACCCACGGTACCGATACTCAAGAGGAGACAGCTTATTTTCTGGATTTGGCAGTGAAATATGATAAGCCAGTAATTTTAGTTGGAGCAATGCGTCCAGCAACAGCAATTAGTGCTGATGGCCCCAAAAACTTACTGGATGCAGTAGTTGTTGCTGCCGATCCTAAAAGTCAGGGTAGAGGCGTAATGCTTGCTATGAATGAGCGAGTGTTTGATGCACGTTCGGTTACCAAAACCAACTCTACAGCACTAGAGACTTTCTTGTCGACCAACTTTGGTCCGGTAGGTTTGATCTATGATCAGAAAGTAGAATACTACTATAATCCTGTACGCAAAGGAAATAAGGACACTCCTTTCGATGTAAATTCTACCACCTCTCTACCAAGAGTTGATGTAGCTTATATGTATGCAGATGCTGATCCTACAGCGCTTAATGCATTTGTTGCGGCGGGAGCAAAGGGAATTATTTTTACAGGTGTGGGTAATGGTAATATGAACAAGAAAAATTACGATGCAATTAAGGCTGCTACAGATAAAGGTGTTATTGTGGTTAGAGCTACTCGTACACCAGGTGGTCGTGTTACACTTCATGATGAGGTAGATGATGCCGCACTCGGAACAATTGTATCGGATGACTTGAATGCACAAAAAGCCAGGATCTTGTTGATGCTAGCATTGACAAAAACCAGCGACAAGGCTAAGCTTCAAGATATCTTCTTTCAATATTAACACTCATAATAGGAATGTTTGCAGAACCGAGCTGCAAACATTCTTTGTTTATAACACTTAATTTTTATGAAAGGCTTATTAAAGCATCGCTATGTTTTATATTGAATTATTAGTTGTTCTTGCCGCTATTTTTATGGGGGCCAGAATAGGAGGGATAGGCCTTGGAGTAATGGGCGGAGTAGGATTGTGTATATTAACATTTGTTTTTCATGAACGTCCAACTGCTCCTCCGATTGATGTAATGCTTATTATTATTGCAGTAATCTCGGCATCGGCCTCACTGCAAGCTTCAGGAGGGCTAACCTATATGGTAGCAATTGCTGAAAAAATTCTTCGTAAAAACCCCAAACGAATAACCATCTTAGCCCCATTAGTTTGTTATGTGTTTACTTTTTTGGCAGGCACAGGGCATATTGCGTACTCCATTCTTCCTATTATTGCTGAATTAGCTACGAAAACAGGTATTCGACCCGAAAGACCATTGGGGGTTTCAGTGATTGCTTCTCAACAGGCAATTACGGCCAGTCCGATTACCGCCGCAACAGTAGCAATGGCAGTATTGTTAGCTCCTCAACACATTGAACTAAGTTCTATTTTGATGATTTGTATTCCTTCAACATTAGCAGGAGTACTGGCTGCGGCTTTAGTATCAACAAAAGTAGGTGTTGAACTGATAGATGATCCAATCTATAATGAACGATTAGAGGATCCTGATTTTGTCGAATCAATTAATAAGACAACAGA
The DNA here is from genome assembly GCF_000242635.2 of Solitalea canadensis DSM 3403. NCBI lineage: Bacteria > Pseudomonadati > Bacteroidota > Sphingobacteriia > Sphingobacteriales > Sphingobacteriaceae > Solitalea > Solitalea canadensis. The sequence goes on along the minus strand of NC_017770.1, from coordinate 4,402,383 downwards.
ACCGATCGACATGAGTAAAATCCCTCAGAGTGCGAAATTATCGGTCTTAGTTTTTTTATTTGCGGTTTTAGTCATTGTAATATTCGGAGCAAATGCTTCTCTTCGCCCGGAATGGATAAACAAAGGAGGTAATAGAGTTTCGATGTCAATGACAAGTTTAATAGAAATGGTAATGCTTAGCGCTGCAGCGTTAATATTAATAGTAGGAAAAGTGCGTAAAGTAGTTGAGGTTTCGACCGGAAATATTTTTAGAGCGGGTTCCGAAGCGGTAATTGCCATTTTTGGGGTAGCTTGGATGGGGGATACCTTTATAGAGGGTAATTATGCATTTATAGAAGGCGGACTTAAAGGTATGGCAACGCAATACCCATGGACATTTGCCATAGCATTGTTTGTTATGTCAATATTGTTATTTAGTCAGGCTGCCACTGTACGTGCGTTGATGCCATTAGGGTTGTCGTTAGGAATTCCAGGAGGTGCACTAATCGCGATGTACCCTTCCGTTAATGGTTATTTTTTCATTCCTAACTATCCAACATTGATAGCAGCCATTGGTTTTGATGAAACCGGAACAACAAGAATAGGAAAATATGTATTAAACCATAGCTTTATGCTACCCGGATTGGTCGCCTGGATTGTTTCAGTGGCCGTAGGCTTTTTGTTGGTAAGCCTTTTCGGGATCTAAACAGTTCAAAAAACGTTATTTGGTAAATAAACGGGTTATATCATGAATCGATAGCCTTACAAATACACGAAAACTGATATAACAAACTGATAGAGTGTAATTAATGAAATGTGTCTGGAATGCGGAGAAAAGTTTCAAAGTAAAAATGCCTATCCCATTAGTAAAAAAATGATAAGAACGAATCTAAATAATGGGTTTTTTGAGCTTCTTTTCAATTTTTAGATACATTTGTGTTCCAAAAATAAAATCTCGTAAAAATGAGTAGTTCTTCATCTTTTTTTACATCATCCATAGGGCGAAAGTTTGTGATGGGCTTCACAGGCATTTTCCTGATCGCTTTTTTAATAGTGCACGTAGGGGTCAACTCTATGGTTTTTCTAGATAGTTCGGGTGAGCTATTTAATGCAGCGGCTCATTTTATGGGTACAAATTGGGTAATCCGTTCAATGGAATTTGTTCTGTTCGCGGGCATTATCCTGCACATTGTTCAATCTATTATTCTAACACGTCGTAATAAGGCTGCTCGTCCAGACGATTACGCTGTGTCAGGATCGAACGTTAACAGTAAATGGTATTCAAGATCAATGGGTTTATTAGGAACTTTAATTCTGATCTTCCTTATCATTCACCTGGATAACTTTTGGATTAAAGCACGATTAGGAATCGGCGGTGAAATTCCGGAAGGAGCAACACCTGGTTCTCATGATATGTTTGCTCAAATGAAACATGTGTTCAGCAATGTTATCCTAGTTGTGGTTTACGTGTTATCAATGATTTCATTATCATACCACTTAATGCACGGTTTTCAAAGTGCATTCCAGTCTTTAGGACTAAATCATTATAAATACACTCCGGCAATTAAATCAATCGGAAAATGGTTCTCAATCATTGTTCCTGTATTGTTTGCTTTAATGCCACTTTACGTTTATTTCGTTATTAACAAGTAAAATCTGATCATCATATGGCTTTAGATTCAAAAATACCTGAAGGACCATTGGCGGAAAAATGGAAAAAATACCGTTCAACCGTACCATTGGTAAACCCTGCAAATAAGCGTAACCTTGAAATCATAGTTGTTGGAACAGGTTTGGCTGGTGCCTCAGCTGCTGCTTCATTGGCAGAGATGGGTTACAAAGTAAAAGTATTCTGTTACCAGGATTCTACCCGCCGTGCTCACTCAATTGCAGCACAAGGCGGTATCAACGCAGCAAAGAATTATCAAAACGATGGCGACAGCGTTTATCGTTTGTTTTATGATACTATTAAAGGTGGTGACTACCGTGCACGCGAAGCAAACGTTCATCGTTTGTCGGAAGTGAGTGGTAACATCATTGATCAGTGCGTGGCTGCTGGTGTTCCATTTGCCCGCGAATACGGTGGATTATTGAGTAACCGTTCTTTTGGTGGTACTCAGGTTCAACGTACTTTTTACGCGGCAGGACAAACCGGCCAACAGCTACTGTTAGGTGCTTACTCTGGTTTACAACGCCAGGTAGGTATGGGTTCTGTAAAATCGTATACCCGCCACGAGATGTTAGATGTGGTAATTATCGATGGTAAAGCCCGTGGTATTATTGCACGTGACATGGTAACCGGTAAGATCGAGCGTCACTTCGGTCATGCAGTTTTATTATGTACCGGTGGTTACGGTAACGTTTTCTTCCTTTCAACCAATGCGATGGGTTGTAACGTTACAGCAGCATGGAAAGCCCACAAAAAAGGAGCTTACTTTGGTAATCCATGCTACACTCAGATCCACCCAACTTGTATACCGGTTTCGGGTGATCACCAATCAAAATTAACCCTTATGTCGGAGTCGTTACGTAACGACGGACGTATTTGGGTGCCTAAGAAAAAAGAGGATGCCGAAGCTTTGCGTACCCGCAAAAAAGGCCCTAATGATATAGCTGAAGACGATCGCGATTATTATTTGGAAAGAAGATACCCTGCATTTGGTAACCTTGTTCCTCGTGACGTTGCTTCACGCGCTGCTAAAGAGCGTTGTGATGCCGGTTACGGCGTAAATGCTACAGGTCAGGCTGTATATTTGGATTTCGCAGCAGCAATTGAGCGTTATGGCAAAATTGAAGCTACCAAACATAATATCGACGCATCAGCTGCTAAGATCGTTGAGTTAGGTAAGGCTGTTGTAAAGGAGAAATATGGAAACTTGTTCGATATGTACGAGCAAATTACCGGAGTAAATCCTTACAATGAGGCAATGCAAATTTATCCGGCGGTACACTACACCATGGGCGGTATCTGGGTTGATTACAACCTGATGACAACAGTTCCTGGTATGTATGCTTTAGGTGAAGCTAACTTCTCTGATCACGGCGCGAACCGTTTAGGAGCATCTGCATTGATGCAAGGTTTAGCTGATGGATATTTCGTGATTCCTTACACTATTGGTGCTTATTTATCAAACGAAATTCGTACTAAAGCAATTCCAACTGATCACCCGGCTTTTGTTGAAGCAGAAAAAGCAGTTACCGACAGAATCAATACTTTACTAACGATTAACGGTTCTAAAACGGTTGACCATTTCCACAAAAAACTAGGTAAAATTATGTGGGATAAATGTGGTATGGCTCGAAACGCTAAAGAATTGGAAGAAGCAATTCAGGAAATCCGTGAGCTTCGTGCAGAGTTTTGGAAAGATGTTCGTGTACCTGGTTCGGCCGATGAGCTTAACCCTGAGCTTGAAAAAGCTGGTCGCGTGGCAGACTTCCTTGAACTAGGAGAGTTGATGTGTATGGACGCGTTGAAACGTAATGAATCTTGTGGCGGTCACTTCCGTGAAGAATACCAAACTGAAGAAGGAGAAGCAATGCGTGATGATGAAAATTATGCATACGTTGCTGCCTGGGAGTTCAAAAGCGAAAGCAATTGGGAACTTCACAAAGAAGAGCTAAAATACGAGAACATTAAAATTGCTCAACGTAGCTATAAATAAAATTTGAGAATAGGTGAATTTGAGAATTATCAGATTTGCCAATTGGTTAATATTAAATCATTTCGATTTGATCATTTGAGTAAGGGGGTAATCCTCAAATCCTCAAATTTTCAAATTTCCAAATTCTATAAAAATGAGTGACGGAAATATGAACCTGACGCTGAAAGTTTGGCGTCAGAAAAACGGAAATCAAAAAGGAGAACTGGTTACTTACCCTGTTAAAGACGTATCGCCTGATATGTCATTCCTTGAAATGTTCGACGTGTTAAACGAAGACTTAGTAGAGAAGGGTCAGGAGCCTATCGCATTTGATCACGATTGTCGTGAAGGTATTTGCGGTGCCTGTTCAATGTATATTAATGGCCGCCCACATGGTCCTAAAGAAGGTATTACAACTTGCCAGTTGCATATGCGTTCATTTAAGGATGGCGAAACGGTTGTAGTAGAGCCATGGAGAGCTACTGCTTTTCCGGTAATTAAGGATTTAATAGTGGATCGCTCTGCATTTGACCGTATTATTGCAGCAGGTGGTTTCGTGTCTGTAAATACAGGTAATGCGCAAGATGCAAATGCTCTTCCGATCTCAAAAGAAGACGCAGATAAATCATTTGAAGCAGCTGCTTGTATTGGCTGTGGAGCTTGTGTGGCTACGTGTAAAAATGCTTCTGCAATGTTATTCGTTTCAGCTAAAGTTTCTCAATTAGCATTATTGCCACAAGGCCAACCTGAGCGTTATCGTCGTGTACAAGACATGGTAGCTCAAATGGATAAAGAAGGTTTTGGTAACTGTACCAATACTGGTGCTTGCGAGGTTGAGTGTCCTAAAGGAATTTCTTTAGAGAACATTGCTCGTATGAATCGCGATTATTTAACAGCAAATGCAGCACACTAATTGGTGCAATTTATAGAATAGAAAAACGGCAGAATCCTCTGCCGTTTTTTTTGTTTATAGATTAGTAGCATGCTATCGAGCTGTAGATTGGCCCTATAACGATTGAAAAAGTTAAATATTAAGCAATCTTGACTATTTAATATCTCTTGAATTAAATATTATAGGCAAATTGTAATGCCATTCTCTTGGAACATTGTTTATTGTCCCTGGCTTCCATTTTGGCATTAGTTTAACAAGCCGCAGAGCTTCCTCATCACAACCATACCCAATCCCCCGAAGCAGCTGTATGTTTGTTATTTTGCCATTTGCCTTAATTGTAAACGAAATCGTAACTCTTCCTCCAATATTGCTTTTTATAGCCTCTTTCGGATATTGGATGTTTTTCTTCATGAAGATTGCTATTCTGTCATTTCCACCCGGAAATTCAGGAGGAGTTTCATAAGTATTAAAAATTTCCTGAGACAATGGGTTTGAAGTATCTGCATTTGGCTTAGACTCTTTTGAATCAATAATGATGTCCGGATTCGTTAAGGTATCCTTTTCAATTAAAGGCTCAGGCAGATATTGAACACTTCTTGCGTTGATACTAGGTGTGTTTTGAGCTTTCTTCTTAACACTATAAGCAGCATAAATAAGGATTAGTCCCAGGCAAATATGAATTAGGTATTTCCAGAAAATCCATTTGGGTGAATCGTTGAATGGTATCATAATACAAAAGGTTTTGTTGTATGATGAAAAAAATGCAAAATTCCACAAGGAATTAAACAAAAAACAAAAGCTTTGGCAAGTTCTTTAATTTCCATAGTTAGTTAATTTTGTGCCTGCCTTAAAGTAACATTAAAATATTCCTCCCGTCCATTTATACTTTTGATTTTTACTACATAGCTTCCAACATCAAGTACCAATGGACGCCTATCTTTTTCATTTTTTAGCTCAATTAAATCAGCGGGTATGGCAGTATTGATATCTTCCCCTATATGGAAAGCATAGACTAGTGCTGGAAAAATTAGGGAAGATGAATGGAGAATTTGCACTTTCTGTCGTTTCCCATTTAAATACAACCAATCTGGTCGACCGTTGATATAGGATGTTACTGGGTGGTAAACAGCAATATCAAATTGTTTAGCGTTTTCAAGGTCGCAAAAAACGGATTGTTCCGAATCAACGAATACCGATGATTCCTTAGCATTTATAAAACGATATAAGGGAGATTCATAATTACTATCACTCTTCTCAGTTAAAGCCACTTGGTTAACAGTAAATGGATTAATGCCCGTGTATTCCGCCAATCGGCCTGCCATAGCTTTATCCCAATTTTTCACATAACCTTCTTTTAGATGATCAAAACCACAATAAATAATTAGCTTGGCATTTGGATTTTTATCTACTATCTTTTTAATGTTTTGAGCTTCTTCAATTTCTCTTTCCTTTCCATTCTTCCCGTTTTCGGCTTCATAATTAAAAACAGTAAAGCCGATTTTTAAAGCTGCTCTTATTAGATTTCCAAGTTGTGGTTCTTCTGTATAAAAACCGCTAATATGAACAGGATATTTTCGCTCATTAATTAATGTATCCTTTGAATCCAGTGCCTCAAATCCAATAAATCTGTACCCTTGCGCATATAATTTTTCAAGCAAGGAGGTTGTAAATACTCGGTGCCTTGGAATATGATGAGCTTCATTTATAATTAGAATTCTTTCGGTTTGGGCCTTTGCAATAATATAGTCTTGTGCATTTACCGGGTGATAGTTAATGAAGCGGAGTTGGTCATTATGATTTAGGGTATCTTGTTGAGGTTTGCTCTGGATATCCCAACATTTTAGTGCCTCATGATACTCGCCAATAAATGAATAATCCCATGCCGCTATTTGATATTTCCAGTTTACAGAATCTTTTTCCAGTTTCTTTTTTATTTGACTGGAAAACAAATAAGAGTCTTTTTCCTGTGCCATTCCATTTAAGCATATAAATAAACCGATTGTTAAGCAGATGAGATTTTTCATTTTCATAATTTCTTTATTTATTCAGATGCTCTAGTACGAAATTTCCATAAACAGATTATAAATATTCATAATCAAATGCATAACGATGGTTTTAGATTAACAGCTGAAAGGCTAATTAATCACAATTTTGTTACATTTTAACTATTGATCAATATTTAGCGATTACCCTTTATATTTACTTTTCAAGCACAACTTAAATAGTTATATGAAGAAGATTTACTACCTGTTCGTGGCGCTTTTTCTGTTTATGTCAATTAGTTTTTCAGCTGTTGCACAAGAATCAGATTCGGCGTTTGTTATTAATAATTACGAAAAGAAAGAGTGTCAGATCACCATGCGAGACGGCAAGAAATTGTTTACTATTGTCTACTCTCCAAAGGATAAAACCAAAAAGTATCCCTTCCTTTTAAACAGAACACCTTATTCTATTGGTCCTTATGGTGAGGGAAAATATAAGCTTACATTGGGGCCATCTCCGTTTGCATTACGTGAAGGATTCATATTCGTTTACCAGGATGTAAGGGGTAAGTTCATGTCAGAAGGAGAATATGAAAATATCCGTCCTCAATTGACCACAAAATCAAAAACGGCAATTGATGAATCAACCGATACGTATGATACCGTCGATTGGTTAGTGAAAAATGTAGCAAATAATAATGGAAAAATAGGTGTTTATGGTATTTCTTATCCAGGATTCTATTCAACTACAGCTGCATTGTCCGGACATCCGGCTATAAAAGCGGTTTCTCCTCAAGCCCCGGTTACAAATTGGTTTTTGGGAGATGATTTTCATCACAACGGAGCATTCTTCATGATGGATGCTTTTGCTTTTTATTCGTCATTTGGCCTTCCTCGCCCTATACCTGTAACAGAATGGCCAAGGGGTTACCAAATGAAAAGTTCGGATGCATATAACTTCTATTTAAGTAAAGGGGCGTTGAAGAATATTGAAGCGGAAATGTTTAAAGGGAATGTAGCTTTTTACAAAGATATGGTGGCACATCCTGATTATGACAGTTTTTGGAAAGCACGGGATATTCGCCAGTTTATGAAAGATATTAAACCGGCCATGCTTGTAGTGGGTGGTTTTTTCGATGCGGAGGATTGCTGGGGAGCTCTTGAAACTTACAAAACCATTGAGAAGAATAACCCAAAAACCACCAATACATTAGTAATGGGACCTTGGTTTCATGGTGGTTGGATGAGAAGTGATGGTTCTTATTTTGGTGATATAAAATTCGGATCGGCAACAAGTATTTGGTATCAACAAAATGTGGAACTACCATTCTTTGTATATCACCTTAAAGGAGTCGGTAGTCCGGACATACCGGAAGCATTAACGTTTGACATCGGAGCCGACAAATGGCAGAAATTCGCTGCATGGCCTCCGGTTGAGAGCAAACAGAAAACTCTTTATTTCCAGTCTAATGGAAAATTGGCCTTTGATGCACCAACAACAGCAAACGGTTCCGACGAATATATTAGTGATCCGTCAAAACCTGTGCCCTATCAGGATGGTGTCGGAATAAAACGTACCCGGGAATACATGATCGACGATCAACGTTTTGCCAGCCGTCGTCCGGATGTATTGGTGTACGAAACAAATGTATTAGAGAAGGATATTACGCTTGCAGGACCATTGAATGCTGATCTGTTTATTTCTACCACTGGCACCGACGGTGATTTTATTGTAAAGGTTATTGATGTATATCCCGACTCTTTGAAAAGCTATCAATTAAACAACAAAGAAGTTCTTATTGGCGGATATCAAATGTTGGTACGTGGAGAGGTAATGCGTGCTCGATATCGTAACAGCTATGAGAAACCTGAAGCATTAACGCCAGGTAAGACAGAGCAAGTTAAATTCTACCTTCCGGATGTAATGCATACGTTTAAAAAAGGACATAAGATCATGGTTCAAGTACAAAGTACATGGTTTCCACTGGTCGACAGAAATCCACAGAAGTTTGTTGAGAATATTTATCAGGCCAATGATGATGATTTTCAAAAGGCAACTATCCGTGTGATGCATCAGAATAATGCGTCGTCTGGTTTACATATAACAGTTATTGAGTAATGAGGAAGTATTGTTTTTCATTCCTGTTTTCTGTTGTTGCACTTTGGGGACAGGCGCAAGATATTATTGTTCGTGATTCGGAAATCAAATCAATTGTTGATGAAATTTCTGTTGAAAATCTGCAAGCTTTAAACAATAAGTTGGTTTCATTTGGGACAAGACATACCTTAAGTGATACCACTTCTGCAATAAAGGGAATTGGTGCTGCAAGGCGGTGGATATTTTCTGAATTTCAACGGTATTCAAAAGAGAGTGGAGGACGGCTTAAGGTTGAGTACGATACGTTCTTTGTTGAACCTGATGGTAACCGGATTACCAAGAAAGCCGAATTAAAAAATGTGCTTGCCATTTTGCCGGGAACAGACCCTGCCGATAAAAGGGTTTTTATTGTTAGTGGTCACTTTGATTCAAGGGCATCGAATGTCAATAATGATACGATTACAGCCCCTGGCGCGAACGATGATGGATCAGGGACAGTGGCGGTAATGGAGCTTGCACGGGTAATGAGTAAGCATAAGTTTAATGCTACGATCATTTTTGCCTGTGTAACTGGCGAAGAGCAAGGGCTGTTGGGTTCTGCAAACCTGGCGAAAAGAGCGATTGAAGAGAAATGGGAAATAAAGGGAATGATTACCAATGATATTGTTGGCAATAGTTATGGTGCTGAAACAGATCTGAAAGATAACCTGAGACTGCGAGTATTTAGTGAGGGTGTTCCTGCAGCAGAAACAGGGCCGATGGCATTACAACGTCAGCAAGCAGGAGGTGAAAATGATAGTCCGGCACGGCAGTTTTCACGTTATGTGAAGGAGGTAGGTGAACGTTATGTTGATAATATGGAGGTTAAACTTATCTTTAGAAAAGATCGTTATCTGCGCGGTGGCGATCATACTCCATTTAGCAATGCCGGCTTTGCTGCGATCAGGTTTACGGAGATGAATGAAAACTTCGATCGTCAGCATCAGGACTTAAGAACTGAAAATGGAAGAAATTATGGGGACCTTTCTGAATTTGTGGATTTTGGTTATTTGAAAAAAGTAACCGGCATTAATGCTGCGACATTAGCCAATTTAGCAAAGGCGCCACAAGAACCGCAGAATGTAAGCATTCTAACAAAGCAACTTACTAATTTTACCGAATTGGCCTGGGGCATACCACAAGGACAAAAACCTAAAGGCTATTACGTGTTACTGCGCGAAACAACAAGCCCTTTTTGGGAGAAAAAATTATTCGTTGAAACCAATCAGGTTAAACTGCCTTATTCAAAAGACAATTACTTCTTTGGTGTCCAATCCGTGGATGATAAGGGACATGAAAGCTTAATTGTTTTTCCTAAGCCCTTACGCCAATAATACTTATTCAACAGGATAATGCATATTGCATTGTCCTGTTGAATAACTTAAATTTAAAATACACTCAACCGTTTTCTATGTATATAACATTTCACGGAGCTGCTCAAAATGTAACAGGGAGTAAGCATTTAATAAGGACAGAATCAGGAAAACAAATTCTTTTGGACTGTGGAATGTTTCAGGGAAGTGGAGCTGAAACGGAGGTTATGAATAGTCACTTTGGATTTGACCCCAAGGATGTCGATTATTTAATACTTTCTCATGCACATATTGATCATTGTGGACTAATTCCCCGCTTGGTTAAAGAGGGATATAACGGTAAGATATTTTGTACACCCGCTACCGTTGATTTAACAAAATTGTTGCTATTAGATTCGGCCAGGATTCAGGAAGCAGATATCAATTATCTTAATAAAAAAAGGAAACGCGAAGGAAAACCGCTATTAAAGCCCCTTTATACCACACAGGATGCAGAGGCCTGCTTCGATCAGTTTGTTGCTATTGAGTACGGCGTCCATAATAAAATTGACAGGGATATTGAAGTGCTTTTTACCGATGCTGGTCACATTATTGGCAGTGCTGCTGTACATCTTACAATTAAAGATCAAGGGAGAACCGCAAGAATAACATTCAGTGGGGATGTTGGTCGCTATGGTGCTGAAATATTACGATCTCCTGAGACGTTTCCGCAGGCTGACTATATTTTGCTGGAATCTACCTACGGGAATTCGCTGCATGAGGATGCTGCTCCAACCGAACGAGAACTGTTAAAATACATTAGGCACACCTGTGTTGACAAAGGTGGTAAGTTGATTATTCCGGCATTTAGTGTGGGGAGAACCCAAGAGGTGCTGTATGTACTGAATAATCTTGAGAATCTAGGCGAATTACCGCCTGTTGATGTATTTGTAGATAGTCCTCTCTCAGAAAGAACGACTAAAATTATTAAAAGCTACCCTCAGTATTATAATGAAGATGTAGGAAGAACACTTCAATACGATAAAGACCCATTCGACTTTTTAAGATTGCATTTTATCGAGGATGTTGAAGAGTCAAAGGCATTAAATTCCCGTAAAAATCCGTGCATTATTATTTCTTCTTCGGGTATGGCAGAAGCTGGCCGGGTTAAGCATCATATCGCAAATAACATTAGCGATAGTAGAAACACCATATTGATGGTTGGATATTGTGAGCCTGGATCTTTGGCGGGGCGTTTATTAAATAATCAGGAGGTTGTGAGGATTTTTGGTAGTCGGTTTGAGGTGAAAGCTGAAGTCGGGAAAATCGACTCATTAAGTGCTCATGGTGATTATAAAGATCTTTCCAGGTTTCTTTCATGTCAGAATCCTTCAAAAGTGAAGGAGGTTTTTCTGGTACATGGAGAATATGAAGTGCAGAGAGAATTTAAAGAAAAACTTCATTTGCAAGGCTTTAACCAGGTAGAGATTCCATACAGACACCAACGATTTAAAATATAAAGAAACGGGCGACAATCATTGTCGCCCGTTTTCTGTTATATGTAATTTAAATAGTTGCTGTGCTTAGTTATGACTTACGTCGCCACCGCTGGATTCATTTTTTACCACATTCTGCGGGTTCCCTTTATAGGATACATCGCCTCCGCTACTAGCATGAGCTGTTAGCTGCTTGGTAACAGTTACTTCGATGTCTGAGCCGCTGCTTGCATTTGCTACGCAAACTTCAGAAGTAAGTTCATAAGCAGAAATATCACTTCCGCTTGATGATTTTACATTAAGAGACTTCGCAATTCCGCTAAGTTTCATATCGGAGCCGCTTGAAGACTCACAAATAAGATCACCTGCGTCAAGTGCAAGATTTATATCAGAACCACTTGATGATTGAACAAATAATTTGGCTGATTTTAGTGTATTGGTAGTCGAAACATCCGAGCCGCTTGATGCCGTTATTGAGTTTAATTCCTTTACTGTCAGGTAAACTTTCATGGTGTTGTTTCGTGTCCATGACCAGCTTTTGTTGTTTTTCTTATCTACATATATATTCAATATTCCGCCCTTTACTTCAGTTTTGATGGATGAAATAATATCGTCATCGGCAGTAACGGTTACTTTTTCAGCATTTCCCTGAGCGATAAACACATCAATTCCTGTTGAAACTGATATTCCATTGAACGCTTCAACTTCACGGGTTTCTGTTTTCTCAGATAGGGGAGTATTGATATAATGGGTTCCGGAAACTGCAAAGGAGTCCAACGCAACTGCTGACGTGGATACTGTTAACGCTAGTGCAAAAAGTGATTTCTTTAATAGGTTCATATGCTGTATTAGTTTTATTTTTCTATCAGACGCACTCATCTTTGTGAATGTTGCATGTTAATTCAAAAAAAATTAAAATCTCGAACTAGTTAGTTTAAGATCACTATTGGCAAAGGCTTTATCATATCTTTTTTTTATGATTTCGGCTTCTGATGTTTTGTTTTCAGCTTTAAGAGTTTGATATAAACCAAATAAAGACCAACCATTATCGGGATATTTCTTTAACGCTTTATTATAAACTGATTCAGCTTCTGTAAATCTGTTGTTTTCCAATAAAATTGCCCCGTAATTATTTCTTACCGGATTAGGCCAGTCAAAGGGTTCATTGTAAACTAATGCATCTTCTTGTTTTATGGCTTTTTGTAAGGGTAAGAGTGCTTTTGAATAATCTTTCTTTGCAGCATAAAATTCACCTTCTAACACATCAGCAGCAATCTGGAGTAATTTGGATGCAGTGTTGGTTTGCCATATGGCTAACTCTTGCATTTCTTTTGCGGCAATAAGCCCCAGTAATTCCGAATGTTCTTTTAGAACACTATCTGGCTTATTGGTTTTTACATATGCCATGCCTTTTGCATAATGATACAGACCCTGCAGGTATTTATATTTTTCGGCTGGAGCTTTCTCTTTTAAAATGTCATCCCATAAACCAAATCGTACCATTGCAAAGTAATAAGTTGAATACAGATGCTGTGCATAACCGGAGAAAAGGGGATCGTCAAGAAATTCCGGAGGAATTGATTTTTGTAGTAATCTTGCATTGGCCAGGGCTTCTTTACTTTTTCCTTCCAATGCCAGGGTGGTGTATAAAAAATGAATATTATGCTCCGGATAAGCAACGCTTTTCATACCATCCTTAAGGCTTTTAGTATCCACTGATATAGCTTCTCTGTTTACAGAAGACCCTTTATCATATTGTCCGGTTTGCACATAAATATGTGAAGGCATGTGTACCAAATGTCCAGCACCTGGAACCAATGTTTGAAGACGATCTGCGGAAGCGAGACCCCGGCCCGGCTTGTCAGATGCTTCTACCGCATGTATGTAGAAATGATTGGCGCCGACATGACTTGGATCTTTCTTGAGCACGGTCTCTAATGTTTCAACTATTTCATTTGTCCAAGGTTTAGGTTTTCCTTCAGCAGTCCAAAAATCCCAGGGATGAATATCCATTAGCGATTCGGCATATAAGGTTAATGCATCAAGATCTGAAGGATATTTTTCTTTCACGAGTTTCATTGCGGCGGCATAATCCTTATCAAGCTGCACTCTGTCTGCTTTGGGGTCTTTGCTGTAGCGCTTAGCAATTGCATCAATGTAGGCCTGCTCCGTTTCAGTGCTTTTGCCTTTTAATGACAATGCCTTTTGAACTAGCTGATAAACCTCTTCAGTTTTTGTGGGATCCATTGGCATATTAATGTTTGGACCCATACTTAATGCCTGTCCCCAATAAGCCATGGCCATTTCAGGATCTAATCGGGCTGCTTCTTTAAATGACCTGTAAGCTTCCGGGTGATTAAAGCCATAGTAAAGAATGATTCCCTGATTGAAATATTTGGCTGCAAAATCATTTTTGGTACTGACCTTTAAATGATGCATTCCTAAGCCATTGTATAAGGCTGGCCTCGAAGTATCTGCCATGTCAATTGAAAACCCATAGCAAAGCGGAATAGATGAGGGTGCTTTAGTTTGAAGGCTTTCTTTAGAGATAATTACAGAAGATGAGCTGCCCGTGAGAATTATAGGCAGTACAATTAGTAAGAATAGGTTTTTCATTCTTTTTTTAGATTGAATAACCTAATTTACTAAAATATTTTACTGATAGTCAATAGATTAATTTAGGTATTTTGGGTATTGGATTACATAATTAATAAGGTGCAATCCAATACCTGTAATTAGTTAACCTCTGCTTTTACTGCATCTTCGGCTTCTTGTACAATAGTCTCCATTTCCTTTCCTTCTGGTTCAATGCCCGGAAGTACAGTCCAGCTTACATGTTCACCAACCGACATTGGGAATTTACCCCAACGATTTAGTTTCCAAGTGTTTTTGATGGCAATCGGAACAATTAAGGAATTTGGAGCTTTCTTTAACAATACGTTTATTCCGCCAATTGCAAAGCGTTTCATTGTTCCATTTTTGGAACGTGTTCCTTCAGGGAAAATGGCCACGCCATAGTTATGCTGTGAAATGAGTTTTCCTAGTTTGGCGATTTCTGTTAATGCCTGTTTAGAATCTTTGCGATTAATTAATGCAGCTCCGCTGTGTCGCAAGTTGTAAGAAATACTTGGTATACCTTTTCCTAATTCAATTTTTGAAACAAATTTGGGATAATAATGACGGAGAAACCAGATGATGCCAGGTATGTCAAACATACTTTGGTGATTGGCAGTAAATATTATAGGGCGATCAGTTGGAGGTGTAAACTTAAAATTTACGCTTATTCTTGTTCCAAGAATAATCAAACTGTATAAAAGGAAAAAGTTAAGAATATCAACCGATTTTTTATGAGCTTCTCTCCCAAAAACCTTTAGAGCAATTATCTGAACAATATGAAATATGCCTAACATCAGGCCAAAAGCTAAATAAAAGATGGGGGTTAATATATATCCGAATAGTTTCTTCATGCTTTTTGTAAAAGAATTTAAAAAAGTAAGTGTTTAATTTTTAAGATGGCAGCTACTGTAATTGAATCGGTGATTTCTCCGGTCATTACCATATTAAAAGCATCATTAAAATGAATTTTCTTTATTGAAAGTTGCTCTGTTTCTTCGGGTTCGGCTTCATGTTGGGTTAAACCCTGCGCAAGGTAGACAAAGGCTTTTTCATCAGAAACTGAATTAGATAAATGTAACTCCTGAACCAAGCTCCAGGTTTCAGCTTTTAGCCCCGTCTCTTCTAATAATTCACGTTTGGCAGATTCAAGAGGATCAACTCCTAGCGGTCCTCCACCTTCCGGCAGTTCCCAGCTATAACCATTAGTGGCATATCTGTATTGTCCCACCAACCAAATATTACCTTCACCATCAATTGGAACAATGCCGATAGCGTAATTTTTGAATGAAACAACACCATATATCCCATTTCCACCGGATGGATTTATCACCCTGTGTTCTGTTAATTTTATCCAAGGATTATCATAAATCTCGGTTGAGTTCAATGTTTTCCATGGGTTAATCGATTCTTGCATTGCGCAAAAATAAAAAATCCCTCCAAGTTAAGTGGAGGGATTCAATTTTCTATAAGCCGAAAGCTTGTTTTATTTTATCTACGTAGTCGAGTTTTTCCCAGGTGAACAATTCCACTTCTTTGGAAATTGATCTTCCATCAGGTAAAGAGAACGACTTACTTACCACTTCGTTCTTACGACCCATGTGACCATAGGCCGCAGTTTCCTGGTAAATTGGATTTCTTAATTTTAAGCGTTCTTCAATAAAATAAGGACGCATATCAAAAATTTCACTCAGTTTATTAGCAATTTCACCATCAGTTAAGCCAACTTTAGCAGATCCATAGGTATTTACATATAATCCCATTGGCTTTGCAACGCCAATAGCATAAGATACTTGTACCAAAGCTTCACTACAAACACCTGATGCTACCAGGTTTTTTGCAATATGACGAGTTGCATAAGCTGCAGAACGGTCAACTTTTGATGGATCTTTACCCGAGAATGCGCCGCCACCATGAGCTCCTTTACCACCATAAGTATCAACGATGATCTTACGGCCCGTTAATCCGGTGTCGCCATGTGGACCGCCAATAACAAACTTACCGGTTGGATTAATATGGTAGTTGATATTATCAGTGAATAACTTTTGAATCTCCGGTTTTTGCTTAGCCTTAACACGAGGAATCAAAATATTAATGATATCATCAGTAATCTTCTTAGCCATCACGTCTTCTGTATCGAATTCATCATGTTGAGTTGAAACAACGATCGCATCAATACGAACAGGTTTGTGGTCATCCGAATATTCAATCGTTACCTGCGATTTAGCATCTGGACGTAAATAAGTGATATCCTTATTTTCGCGACGCAATGCAGCAAGTTCAATTAATAGTTGATGAGCAATATCTAACGCCAAAGGCATATAGTTATCGGTTTCGTTTGTGGCATAACCAAACATCATTCCCTGGTCGCCCGCACCCTGATCTTCAGGTTTTGTTCGCTCAACACCTTGGTTTATATCACTTGATTGCTCATGAATAGCCGACAATACACCGCACGAATTGGCTTCGAACATGTATTCACTTTTGGTGTAACCAATTTTGCGAATAACATCACGGGCTATTTGCTGTACATCTAAATACGTTTTAGATTTAACCTCTCCTGCTAAAACAACCTGACCAGTGGTAACAAGTGTTTCACAAGCAACCTTCGAATTCGGATCAAAAGCCAGAAAGTTATCAATTAAAGCATCTGAAATTTGATCGGCAACTTTATCCGGATGTCCTTCTGATACTGACTCCGAAGTGAATAAATAAGCCATATACTTCTAAAAATCTATTTGGTAAATTTTATTAACTGATGTGCTTCTTGTGAGGAAAAAATGCAGATTATTAGTTTTTAGCATTTTTTTAACGTGGTTGCAAGCAATCAAATCAGTCCACTAACTGGCGCAAAATTAGTAAATATTTTATATCCGAATAATTAATTATAAAATATTTAATCTATAGGATTGATAGATATATAAAATAGGTACTCATTTTTACACATAAGTCAGTATTCAAAACACGGTATATTTTATTCATCTTTGTAATCTGTTAACAACATTAAAGTGCGGAAAAATATTCTGTTTGTAATAAACCCCATTTCAGGAGGTAAAAGTAAGAAACGTGTTGAGCAACTCATCATTGATAATTTAGATCATGAAAAGTACGAGTATGAAATGGCTTATTCAAACGCCGTTGATCATGCTCGAAAATTATCTCGTTCGGCTGTTCATTTAGGCTTTGACACAGTTGCTGCTGTTGGAGGAGACGGAACCGTTAATGAAGTTGCGAAAGGCATAATGAGTATTAATGCTAATGCCGAATTAGGAATAATTCCATTTGGCTCTGGAAATGGTTTAGCTCGTCACCTTCGCATTCCAATGGACGTGAAAAAGGCGATTGATGTTTTAAACCAGAACACTGTAAAAGTTATTGATACAGCTACTTTAAATGGGGAGCCATTTTTTAATATGGCAGGTGTTGGTTTCGATGCTCATATCAGTGCCATGTTTGCTCATAATAAAAAACGTGGATTATCAGGCTATGTTAAATCTGTTTTCAGGGAGTTGAATAATTACAATTCCGATGACTATGAGTTAACAGTTGATGGAAAGTCAATGAGTAAAAAGGCATTCATGATCAGCTTTGCTAATTCAACTCAATTCGGTAACAATGCACACATTGCGCCTTTGGCAGATATTTCTGACGGACTATTAGATGTGGCAATCGTTAAGCCGTTTCCATTTTATCAGTTCCCGATGTTAGCATGGCGACTTATGTCAGGCACCGCACATCGGTCGGCTTTTGTGGAAGTTATAAAGGCTAAAGAAATAAAAGTAATACGGAAAGAAAATGGCGCTGTTCACCTTGATGGGGAACCTAAAATGCTAAATGGGCAAATCGATATTAAAATAAGGCCACTTTCACTTAAAGTCTTGGTGCCTTCATTATAGTTTTGATTATTAACCTGATAGGCAAATAAGCCCTTTTCTTTAAAGTTCTAATAGCACTTTAAAGAAACAAAAATAACCAATATTTATATAGTATACCCCAGAGAAGGGCATCATAAACGAAAGTATTGATACTATACTGAGATGAAAAAGAATAAGAATATTTCAGGGATTATGTTTTCAACAGATCCAAACTTTGAATACCAGTTTGAGGATAACGAAGTTCAGGAAACACTGCCTCCGAACCAACAAAATTTACGAGTACAACTAGATAAAAAACAACGAGGAGGAAAGGCGGTCACATTAGTTACAGGTTTTATCGGTACTGATACTGATCTTCAGGATTTAGGTAAAATGTTGAAGTCAAAATGTGGTGTCGGAGGGACAGTAAAAGACGGAGAAATTCTTGTTCAAGGTGACTTCCGAGAAAAGATTATGGAAATTCTGCAAAAACTTAATTATAAAGTAAAAAAAATTGGTGGTTAATATTCACTTCTAAATTCTTCTCCTATTTAATTTAAAGGCATTTTTTAAATAGTGTATTTTAAACGCTATCTACCTTTTATAGACAAAGTGAATTTGGCTTTTTAGCCTATTTTGCACATTTTTGCCTTACCAATCAATCAAATAACTTTTTTATGGAGAATGAATTAGGATTCAAGGCTCCGCATGCTACATTGTCTGCTATTGGCTTGAGTAATGTAGCCGCCGCCTATTGGAACTTATCACCAGCCGAACTTGTTGAAGAGGCCATTTGTCGCGGGGAAGGACATTTGGTGGATTCTGGCGCATTATCAATTGACACCGGCGAATTTACCGGACGCTCTCCCAAAGATCGCTTTATCGTTTGTGATGATATTACTGAGGACGCCGTATGGTGGGGTGATATCAACATCAAATTCGAGCCAACAAAATTCGATCATTTATTGCATCGCTTACAAGCGTATTTAGGAGGCAAAGAGGTTTTTGTTCGTGATGCTTATGCATGTGCAGACCAAAATTATCGTCTGAATATTCGTGTTGTTACTGAAACAGCTTACCAGAGTTTATTCGCTAATAACTTGTTTCTTCGCCCTACCAAAGAAGAAATTGAAAAATTTGATCCGGAATGGACAATCATTGCTGCTCCTGGATTTAAAGCTGATCCTGAAATCGATGGAACTCGCCAACACAATTTTGCTGTATTAAACTTTACACGCAAAATGATCATTATTGGTGGTACCGGTTATACAGGTGAGATCAAGAAAGGAATTTTCTCTGCACTCAACTTTATTTTACCACATCAGAAGCAAGTGCTGTCAATGCATTGCTCTGCTAATATTGGTAAAGATGGAGATACTGCCATTTTCTTTGGATTATCCGGTACAGGTAAAACAACCTTGTCTGCCGATCCGGAAAGAGCGCTTATCGGTGATGATGAGCATGGTTGGGCAGGGGATACGGTGTTTAATTTTGAAGGAGGTTGCTATGCTAAATGTGTAGACCTTACCGCAGAAAAAGAACCACAGATATATAATGCCATTAAATTCGGATCACTATTAGAAAATACACGCTGCTTTGCAGGTACTTCGACTGTCGATTTCTCTAATATTGAAGTAACGGAAAACACACGTGTATCATATCCTATAGATTATATTGATAACGCGGTAAAACCTTCTGTAGGAAGTACACCTAGGAATATATTCTTTTTAACAGCTGATGCATTTGGAGTTTTACCTCCAATTTCAAAGCTTTCCAAATCACAAGCAATGTTCCACTTCATTTCGGGGTATACTGCAAAAGTAGCCGGAACAGAAGCTGGAGTAACTGAACCACAGGCAACTTTCTCTGCTGGATTCGGTAAGGCGTTCTTGCCATTGCATCCAACACGTTATGCAGATCTGTTAGGAAAGAAAATGGATGAACACAACGTAAATGTATGGTTGATTAATACAGGTTGGACAGGAGGTCCTTATGGAATAGGTTCCCGTATGAAGCTTTCTTACACACGTGCCATGATCACAGCGGCATTAAAAGGAGAGCTTAATAATGTTGAATACATAACGGATACAATATTCGGTCTTCACACGCCAGTATCTTGTCCGAATGTACCTTCTGAAGTGTTGAACCCGCGTAATACCTGGGAAAATAAAGAAGCATATGACCAAAAAGCAAATGATTTGGCAAATCGCTTCATCAAAAATTTTGAACAATTTGCAGATGTTGCTAGTAATGAAATGAAAGAAGCATTACCAGTAGTATCTGTTCAAGTTTAATCTTTTATAATAGTTTGTGTTTGCAATAAGTCCCGGCTTGCCGGGACTTTGTTTTTATGTATAAAAACTAAATTTTATACAAAATTTATTGCCTGCAAGCGGTACAATATCAAAATATAAAAGATATCTTGTGACTATTGTCAGACGAAAAGGATGTAATTGTTATTAAATTTCGCCATCTTCACATAAACATAAATTTGTAAGATTGGTAAAATTTGAAAGACACTCAACTAGAAAGGATGCTGATTTTAATAGAAATAAAATAATGTAAATAAAATAGAATAGTGTAAATTATTGATATTAAATGGTTTATTTTTGTTAATTGAATCTTTAACTTAACACAATGCAATTGTTAATGATTCGTTAATAGTAGGAAAGCTATTTTTATCGCTTTTTTCACGGTTCGGAAAAATATAATTTTGACAACGAGGCTTTTGGCTAAATGTTAAATAATTAAGAATCGTTGAAAAAAAATTTTTTATTATCGAAAAACTAATATTTTTGCAAACGCTCAAAAAAATAAATAGCATAATTGAAACTTAATTAAGTAATTAAAGATTAATTAAATTTTTTAAAAACAATGGCAAACGCAGCACAACAAACAGCTAAAAAAGTAGAGAACGCTAAGTTCAATTCAAATTTTGCGGCTTGGGTAATCCCTACCTGTATCGCGGTAGGTATCTTGATTTACATTTTCGTTTTAGGTAACCCGTCAAACTTTGAGGGTGGAGTAGTAGGTGGACATCCTATAGCAGAAGGTGCTGGACACTATTTGGGTCTTGTGTACATGGGTGGTTATGTAGTTCCAATTCTATTGTCATTGGTATTAATTAACCTAACCGTAGCAATTGAGCGTTTAATTACAATCTCTGCAGCTTCAGGTAAAGGTTCAGCTCAGGCTTTCGTTTCTAAGATCCGCTCATTATTAGGCGCTGGTAACGTTGACGCAGCTATCAAAGAGTGCGACATTCAAAAAGGTTCAGTTGCTAACGTTGTTAAATCTACTTTGGTTAAATACAAAGAGATGGAAAACGAAGCTGGTTTAGATGTTGACCAAAGAATTTTAGCTATTCAGAAAGAAATTGAAGAGTCAACTACTCTTGAATTACCTATGTTAGAGAAAAACTTGGTTATTACTGCAACTTTAGCATCAGTATCAACTCTATTCGCTCTATTAGGTACTGTATTAGGTATGATTAAAGCGTTCTCGGCATTAGGTAACAGTGGAGCTCCAGATTCAGCAGCTCTAGCGGTTGGTATCTCTGAGGCACTTATCAATACTGCATTAGGTATCGGTAACTCAGCTCTTGCAACTGTATTCTACGCTTACTTTACAACTCGTATCGATACTATTACTTACGCAATTGACGAAGCTGGTTATAGCATTATTCAAACTTTTGCTGCTAAACATAAATAAGAAATTCTTGTTTAGGTATTAGTAACCAGACAATTAATACAATATTTATTCGTTAATTAATAGAAAAATAGATGGGAAAAGTTAAAGTTCCACGTAAAAGTACATATGTCGACATGACCGCTATGACCGACGTGGCTTTCCTGTTGTTGACCTTCTTTATGTTGGCAACACAGTTTAAGCCTGAGGAAGCAGTGATTGTTGATACCCCGTCTTCTACGTCGGAAATAAAACTTCCTGAATCCAAAGTAATTCAGATTACGCTTGACAAAAATGGCAGAATCTTCTTTGGATTAGAAGGAATTGAATTTAGAAAAGCCCTACTGGATAATATAGCTTCTAAAAGACAGATTACTTTCACGCCACAAGAGAAAGAGGAATTTGGTCAGTTAGCTAACTTTGGAACTCCACTTAACGAGTTAAAAAGTTATTTAGCAATGAACAAAGATCAACGCAAGGCATACAATGAACAAGCAAAAGGTGTTCCTTGTGACTCTACTCAAAATGCGACAAATGAATTGAAAGACTGGTTAATTGAAGCACGTCGTGTAACTAATAGCACCGCAGTTATTGCTATTAAAGGCGACCGTGATGCCAATTACCCTGTTGTAAAAAACATCATTTCTACGTTGCAGGCTCAAAAAGCAAACCGTTTTAACTTTATTACCAATATGGAGCAAGCTCCACAATAGTGTTGAACTCTTAAAAAGAAATTTGAGCAATGGCAGATATAGATACCTCCGGGGGCGGTGGCAAACATAAAGGTGGAAAGAAAAGAGGCAAGAAACTTTCAACCAGGGTAGATTTTACTCCCATGGTTGACTTGGGTTTCCTACTGATTACTTTCTTCATGTTGACCACTTCAATGAGTAAACCCTCAACAATGGAGATTAATATGCCTTTCAAGGATGAGAAAATGAATGTCGATGATCAAACTAAGATCAAAGAATCTCAGGCTATGACTATCCTTTTAACAGGCAAAGATCAGATCGTCTACTATTTTGGTATAGGTGATAAGGTTCAAAATCCTTTGGTAACGGACTATTCTCGTAATGGTATTCGTAAAATATTATTAGAAGAAAGTAAAAAACGTAACCCTTCAATTGATTCAATCAGCATTTATAGAACTATGTTGAAGGAGAAGAGGATAAATGAAGAGACTTACAAAAAGAACGTATCCAGAATTAAGGCATTTAAAGATGGCATTATCGTATTGATAAAATCAGACGATAAATCAAGGTATAAAAACCTTGTGGACATCTTGGATGAGATGAACATTACCAACATTGGTCGTTATGCCATTGTTGATATTGCACCTGGTGATCTGAAAATGATTAATGAAAATCCTTACGTTAAAAAGTAAGATAAAAACATTGTCAAAAAATGGCAGGAAAAATTGATTTAGAAGATAGCAGGTGGTGCGAGCACGTTTTTGAGGGACGTAATAAAGCGTATGGTGCTTACGATCTTCGTAAGTCGTACTCTAAAAACATGAAGAAAGGGACTGTATTGGCCATTGTCTTCTTCTCTCTTTGCGTTGCTGCTCCAGTAATTGCTAAGTTAATCTCAGGTGTAATGCCTGAAGATAACGATATAAAAGTGGTACAGGCCAACGAGTTGATGGCTCCACCTCCGGTGGACAAAACTCAACCACCACCACCACCACCACCATCAGAACCACCGCCACCACCGGTACGTTCAACTATTAAGTTTACGCCACCAGTAGTTGTTGAGGATAAGAAGGTAGTGGATGAACCACCTCCGGTTCAAGAGGAAATTAAGGCTGAAGTTAGTACTCAAACCGTAAAAGGTAACGATGATGCTCCGCCTAAAATTGAAGAACCTGTAGTAGGAACAGGTGGAGGTGAAGCTGTTGAGGATACTCAAGAAATCTTCTACCACGTAGAAGAAAGTCCGGAGTACCCAGGCGGTATGGATCAGATCGGTAAATTCATTGGTAAAACCCTTCGTTACCCTCCTATGGCTCGTGAAAACGGTGTTCAAGGTCGTGTAACTGTTTCTTTCGTTGTTGAGAAAGATGGTTCAATCACTGACGTACAAGTATTGCGTGGTATTGGCTCAGGTTGCGACGAAGAAGCGGTACGTGTGGTAAAAGCCATGCCAAAATGGAAAGCAGGTAAGCAAAATGGTAAAGCCGTTAGGGTTCACTTCAACTTACCAATTATGTTCCGTTTGGACTAATTATTAAATCAAATTTGAAAGCTCTGATGGAGCAGAAATCTGAGAATAACTTTAAGCAAAAATCGCCGAAAGAGCGATTTTTGCTAATTTTAGGGGTAGCCTTTATCGCAGCTTATTTCGTACTGGGAGCAATGGTCATTTTTATGCCTACAGTACTTGCCGGGTTGCCTAAAGACAGAAAATTAATCTTGGGATGCGCCCTTATTTTGTATGGTGCGTTCAGATGTTATCGACTTGTCAAAAAGAATTCCGAATATGAATAGTTCTCTTTTAAATAAGAAAAGCACTGGGTTGGTGTTCGCGCTGGTTGCAATTTTTACTTTTAGCTGTACAAATAGCAATCAAAAAGATAAGCAAAAACCTCTTGATACTACGACATCAGGCGAAATCAGTATTTCGGTAGATGAAACATTTCAGCCGATTATTGAAGCTGAACTTGATGTGATGCACTCAATTTACCCTAAGGCTAAAATCAATGCGCATTATAAGTCGGAAACCGACGCAATAAATGATTTGTTAAAGGATTCAGCCCGAGTAGCTGTTGTTACAAGAGAACTTACAGATGAAGAGTTAAAACCTCTAAAAGCAAATAATATTGTAGTAAGAAGCCATAAGTTTGCCATTGATGCAGTTGCTTTAATTGTTAATCCTGCAAACAATGATTCTACACTTTCAATGAATGATGTCAGAGATGTGTTTAATGGTTCAGCTGTTAAATGGAGTGACCTTAATGACAAGCTATCAAAAGACGAAATTTCTGTAGTATTTGATAATCCAAATTCAAGTACTGTACGCTACATGAAGGAGATAGCAGGAAAAGATCAATTTTCTGCAAAAAACTTCTTTGCTATGAAAACGAATGCTGAAGTAATTGATTACGTTAGCAAACACAAAAATGCATTGGGTGTAATTGGTGTGAATTGGATTAGTGATGCAGATGATGCAACTGTTAATGGATTTCTTAAGAAAATTAAAGTTGTAGCTGTTTCACCGGATCCGGATCAACCAGGCTTTGGAGAGTATAGAAAACCGTACCAGGCATATATTGCTCAAAAATTTTATCCCTTAGTAAGAAGGGTTTATGTTTTGAGTAGAGAGTCGCACATGGGCTTAGGTACAGGTTTTGTAGCTTTTGTAGTAAGTGATAAGGGGCAGCGAATTGTTTTAAAGTCTGGACTGGTTCCTGTTACAATGCCAATTCGCTTGGTTCAACTTGATAATAGTTTGTTTCAGTAAAATAATTAGTTATTATGAAAATGATTAAAAGGGCTTTGAACATATCTGCGGCGTTGTTTTTTATGACCGGAGTAGTATATGCTCAGTCGATCAGCGATGCCAGAAAAGCCATTGAAGTAGAACAGTTTGAAAAGGCAAAGGCGATTTTGGGTAAACTTGCTCAAAACCCTGAAACTGCAGCTGAGAGTCAGTATTACTTAGGTGACGTTTATTTAAAAACGTTAGAGCTAGACTCAGCTCAAGTATTTTTTGATAAAGGTGTGGCAACAAATCCCCAATTTCCACTAAATTATGTGGGACAAGGAAAGTTGAATATTTTGAATAAAAATTTTGCACAGGCAAAACCTTTATTTGATAAAGCTATTGCTTTAGGTCAGAAGGAAAAGGACTATCGCCCGTATCTTGAAACTGCAAGAGCTTATGCATTAGCAGGTGAAGATGGTGATGCAGCTTCCATTGAAACTGCAATCAGCTATGTAGAGCAAGCTAAGAAAATTGCTCCCAAAAGTGCTGAAGTTTATACAGCTTTAGGTGATGCTTATTTGTTAAAAAAGGATGCTAACAATGCAATCGCGAATTATAACAAAGCACTTGATTTAGATAAGAATTATCTGCGTGCGTATGTAGCTCAATCACATATTTACCGCGGTGCTCAAAGTTATGAGTCGGCAATGGCTCCTTTAGAAAAGGCACTTTCAATTGATGATAAATATGCTCCTGCTTACCGTGAGTTAGCTGAATTATATTATTCATCAGCTCAGTATAGCAAGGCTATTGATATTTACAAGAACAAGTATATGCCATTGACTGATGCTTCTTGTAACTCACAGACTCGCTATGCTTCAACATTATTCTTGGCTAAACAGTATCAATCTGCTTACGATGAGATCAATATGTTGATGAAAACTTGCCAGGTTAAACCGGTGATGTATCGTTTATTAGCTTATTCAGCCTATGAGATCAAGAAGCCTAAAGAAGCCTATGATGCAATGAATACGTTTTTCCAAAAACAAGCAGCATCAGGTGTAATTACTTCTGATTATGAGTACATGGCAAAAATTTTGTCTGAAAATAAAATGGACTCATTGGCGATCAACTATTTGCAAAAAGCATTAGAAAAAGATCCTTCTAAAGTTGATTTGTACCCAATGTTAGGTAAAATGAGTTTTACGGCCAAAAATTTCCCATTAGCTATTTCAACCTACGAAAAATACATTGCTACTCCAGCTAAGAAAACTCCAACTGATTATCTTTATTATGGTTTAGCAGCTTTATACTCGAAGGATTATAAAAAGGCAGATAGTGCATTTGCTAAAGTAAATGAGTTAAGCCCTACTTATGTTCCGGGTTATTTATACAGAGGACAAGCAAATTATAAGCTTGACGAGTCTAACAAGGAAGCATTAGCAAAGCCTTTCTATGAGAAAGTTATTGAATTAGGGGAGGCAGATAAAGCTAAAAATGCTAAGTCATTAATTGAAGCTTATCGCTATATGGGTGATTATACATACACCATTCAGAAAGATATTACGGCGTCAAAAGGATACTTTAGCAAGATTCTAGAGTTAGATCCGAATGATAAGCAGGCTCAGGAGGTATTAAATGCTTTAAATAAACCAGGCGGAAAGAACAAGTAATCAGCCAATAAGCATTTTCGAGTAAAAATTTCTCAATAAAATATTCAACTAAAGAGAAGGTTTGTTTTAAACTTACCTTCTCTTTCTTATTTTTGCAAAAAATCCATAAAAACGTACATTATGTTATTACTCGAGCAGTTGCCTTTAAACTACGCGCCTATAGCATTCCAATTTTTTGTAGCAATTGGATTTGTGGCAGTTACAATGTTGGCAACACACCTTATCGGTCCTAAACGCAAAACGTCTGATAAATTAACCCCATTTGAGTCGGGTGTTGAGGTTCAGGGAAATGCTCGTCAACCAATGTCTATTAAATACTTCCTGGTGGCAATTTTATTCGTTTTGTTCGACGTAGAGGTAATCTTTATGTATCCATGGGCCGTAAACTTTAAAGAGTTGGGCTTTATTGGCATGATGCAAATGTTCACCTTTATGGCATTTTTGCTTGTAGGGTTCATTTATATCATCAAAAAGGGTGCCCTTAAATGGGAATAGCCTTCTTAGAATCATTCTAAAAAGGTCTTTATGTTCTCTAGAACAATTATAGTCTGAATATTGTTGTATTTTTGTTACTCTTTTAGTTGTTAAAAGAGGTTTTTGAGAAAAATTTCATCGTATGAGCGATATTAAATTGGTTGAAGCCCCTCCGGGCATTGAAGGCGCTGGATTCTTTGCAACCTCTCTGGATAAAGCAGTGGGCTTGGCCCGTTCGTATTCTTTATGGCCACTTCCTTTCGCTACTTCTTGTTGCGGTATTGAATTTATGGCAACAATGGGTGCTCACTATGATTTAGCCCGTTTTGGAGCTGAACGTTTGAGTTTCTCTCCTCGTCAGGCTGACTTACTGATGGTAATGGGAACGATTGCCAAAAAAATGGCACCTGTTCTGCGCCAGGTATACTTGCAAATGGCAGAACCTCGTTGGGTTATGGCTGTAGGAGCTTGTGCTTCAAGTGGTGGTGTGTTTGACACTTATAGCGTATTGCAAGGTATTGATGAAATCATTCCGGTTGACGTTTATGTACCGGGTTGCCCTCCGCGTCCTGAAGGAATTATCGACGGATTAACTCGTATCCAGGAGTTGGTTCAGAATGAATCAATCCGACGCAGAGATTCTGATGAATACAAACAACTGTTAGCAAAGTACGGAATTCAATAGTATGGCAGAAGTTACCAACCAACTAATACTCGAAAAACTGCAAAATAAATTTGCAGACGCTATTTTTGACGTAAGCGAACCTCACGACTTACTAACTGTTAGTACTACAAAAGAGAATATACTTAACGTGATTCAATTCTTATATAATGATGAAGAATTGAAGTTTCGTTACTTGACTGATATATGTGGAGTTCATTATCCTGAGCAAGAATTAGCATTAGGGGTGATCTACCATCTTCATAGCTTAACAAAAAATGTGCGTGTCCGGATTAAGGTCTTTTTACCTGAATCAGCTCCGCGTATTACCACTCTTACCGGTTTATTTCTAGGGGCTAATTGGATGGAGCGTGAAACGTATGATTTTTACGGGATCATTTTTGAAGGTCACCCGGATCTTCGGCGGATCTTAAACGTTGATGATATGGTTGCTTTCCCAATGAGAAAAGAGTTTCCATTGGAAGATCCAAATCGTACGGATAAGAATGATGATTACTTCGGCCGCTAGTTAATTGGCTATAATCGATAGATAGTATTTTCCTGTAATTGTAAATTATACTGATTTACATTACATAAAAACATAATTCAAACAAAAGAATGGCTCACATTAAATTAGGAGACAATTCATTAGAGAAGGAAACCACCACCCTTAACCTGGGACCTACACACCCTGCAACGCATGGTGTATTCCAAAACGTTTTGGAGTTGGATGGTGAACGTATTGTTAGTGCTCAATCGACCATTGGTTATATTCACCGTGCCTTTGAGAAGATAGCGGAGCATCGTCCTTTCTATCAAATCACTCCTTTAACCGACCGTTTGAATTACTGTTCTGCTCCTATTAATAATATGGGCTGGCATATGACAGTAGAGAAGCTATTAGGCATCCAAACTCCTAAGCGTGTAGATTACATGCGTATTATTGTGATGGAGTTGAGTCGTATTGCCGATCACTTAGTTTGTAACTCAGTAATTGGAGTTGACTCTGGAGCTTTCACCGGTTTCTTGTACGTATTCCAAAAGCGTGAAGATATTTACGAAATCTTTGAAGAAATTTGTGGAGCACGCTTAACAACAAATATTGGCCGTATAGGTGGGTTTGAGCGTGATTTCAACGATAAAGCAATTGCTAAGATCAAGAAATTTATAGCAGAGTTTCCTGCAATTCTGAAAGAATTTGAGAGTTTATTTAACCGTAACAGGATATTCATCGACCGTTGTGTGGGTGTTTCAGCTGTAAGTGCTGAGAAAGCCCTTTCATATAGCTGGTCAGGACCAATTCTTCGTGCATGTGGTGTTGATTATGACGTACGTGTTGCAAAACCTTATTGCTCATACGAGGAGTTTGATTTTGAAATTCCTGTAGGAACTTCAGGCGATATCTACGATCGTTTCCTTGTGCGAAATGAAGAAATGTGGCAAAGCTTAAGCTTGATTAAGCAGGCATTGGATAAAATGGAGAAAGAACCTAAAGGAATATTCAATGCAGAGGTTCCTGATTATTGCCTTCCTCCTAAAGAAGATGTTTACAGCACCATGGAATCATTGATTTATCACTTTAAAATTGTGATGGGTGAAATTCCAGTTCCTAAAGCAGAAATTTATCACGCAGTAGAAGGAGGTAACGGAGAGTTAGGGTTCTATCTGATCACAGATGGAGGTCGTGCTCCTTTCCGCTTACATTTCCGTCGCCCAAGTTTTATTAACTATCAGGCCTATACAGATATCGCTAAAGGAGGAATGATTTCGGATGCGATTCTGGCTATGAGTAGTTTGAATGTGATCGCTGGGGAGCTTGACGCATAAAGAATTTGAGATAATAGTAACGGGACATCAGATCAATTGTGATATAGAATCCCTTTCTAAATAAAAATATTGCAAACGAGAATAGATGAAGATAAGGTTGTACTCTGTCTCAAATCATAGTTCTCACTTCTAAATAAAAAGAATGTTAGCAGTAAAAGAAATAAAATTTTCCGCCGAAGCGCTTAAAAAGGTTGATGAAATAATTGCGCGCTATCCGGAAGGCCGACAAAAATCAGCCTTGTTACCACTTTTACATTTGGCTCAGGAAGAATTTGGCTGGTGCAGTACTGAAACAATGGATTATGTAGCTTCATTTTTGGACATCAATCCCATTGAAGTGTATGAGGTAGCTTCATTCTACACTATGTTCCATTTAAAACCTTCAGGTAAATATGTATTGGAAGTTTGCCGGACAGGTCCCTGTTGTTTGGTTGGAGCTGAGAAAATTATTGATCATCTTGAGAAGAAATTAGGCGTGAAAGAAGGAGAAGTTACTCCTGATGGATTGTTTTCATTCAAAGGCGTTGAATGTTTGGCAGCATGTGGATACGGACCAGTATTGCAAATTGGCCCTGAATACACCTTTTATGAGAACTTAACAGTGGCAGGTGTTGATGAATTGATCACCCAGCTTAAAAACAAGAATTAACACGAGAGTTTTTGTATGGCTCAGAAAATATTATTAAACAATATTAACGTTCCCGGGATAAACACTTTTGAAGTGTACCGTAAAAACGGTGGTTATGCAGCTGTTGAAAAAGCACTGAAAACCATGTCGCCGGATGATGTTGTTGAAGAGGTTAAAAAGTCCGGATTACGTGGACGTGGTGGTGCCGGATTTCCTACCGGGATGAAATGGAGTTTCCTTGCTAAACCGGAAGGTGTTCCTCGCTATCTGGTATGTAATGCTGACGAATCAGAACCTGGTACATTTAAAGACCGCTATCTGATGACACACACACCTCATACTTTAATTGAAGGTATGATCGTGTCAAGTTTTGCATTAGGAGCAAATACTTCTTATATCTATGTGCGCGGTGAAATGATGCCTCAGATTCGTATCCTTGAACGCGCCATTGCAGAAGCAAAAAATGCAGGTTTCCTTGGAAAAAACATTTTGGGTACTGGGTATGACCTTGAAATCTATGTTCAACCAGGTGGAGGTGCGTACATCTGTGGTGAAGAAACTGCTTTACTTGAATCATTGGAAGGAAAACGTGGTAATCCTCGTATCAAACCTCCATTCCCTGCGATTGCGGGTTTATATGGCTGCCCTACGGTTGTTAATAACGTAGAGTCGATCGCTGCTGTTAGCTGGATTATCCTTAATGGGGGTGATGAGTATGCAAAAATCGGTGTAGGCAGAAGTACTGGTACCAAATTAATTTCTGCTTCAGGTAATATCAATAAGCCTGGGGTTTATGAGATTGAATTAGGTGTTCCGGTTGAAGAGTTTATCTATTCTGATGAATATTGTGGTGGTATTACAAATGGCAAACGCTTAAAAGCTGTTGTTGCCGGCGGATCATCAGTTCCTATCTTACCTGCAAATCTTATTCTAAAATTGGCTAACGGTCAGCCTCGTTTGATGAGTTATGAATCATTAGCAGAAGGTGGTTTTGTGACCGGTACTATGTTGGGTTCAGGTGGATTTGTGGTAATGGATGAAGATGCATGTGTGGTTCGTAATACCTGGAACTTCTCTCGTTTCTACCACCATGAGTCGTGCGGACAATGTTCGCCTTGTCGTGAAGGAACAGGATGGATGGAAAAGGTTCTGCACCGCATTGAGTATGGTCACGGAAAAATGAGTGATATCGATTTGTTGGTAGATGTATCAAAGAAAATCGAAGGAAATACTATTTGTCCACTAGGTGATGCTGCAGCGTGGCCTGTTGCAAGTGCTATCCGTCACTTCCGTGATGAATTTGAATGGCACGTTAAAGAGCCAAAATTAGCAATGGAACGTAATTATGGATTGGCAAATTATGCAGATCCTATTCCTGTTGTTGAAGAAGCAAAGTAGATATATGTGATTCGTGATATGAGATAGGAGACTCATGTCGTAGTAAAACATATTAAAGAATACAAAATGAGATAAGAGTGAGGGGGTTTGATTTCTCAAAACCATCATTTTAAATCTCAAATCTAAGAAGAGAATATGTCTGAAAAGATAAAAGTAACGATTGATAACATTGAGGTAGAGGTTGATCCAGGAACAACCATTTTGCAAGCTGCTCGTATGATCGGCGGCGATGTTGTTCCGCCTGCTATGTGTTACTACAGCAAACTTAAGGGAAGTGGCGGTAAATGTCGCACCTGTCTGGTTAAGGTTGCTGCTGGTTCTGCAAAAGATCCTCGTCCTATGCCAAAACTGGTAGCTTCTTGTCGTACTACGGTAATGGACGGAATGGTGGTACAAAACATCACTTCTCCTGAGGTTATTGAAGCTCGTAAAGGTGTAGTTGAGTTCTTATTAATTAACCACCCTCTCGATTGCCCTGTTTGTGATCAGGCAGGCGAGTGTCATTTGCAAGACCTTTCTTTCGACCATGGTAAGGATCAAAGCCGTTATGAATTCAAACGTCGTACGTTTGAAATGGTAGATATCGGTGATAAGATCAAACTACACATGAATCGTTGTATTTTATGTTATCGTTGTGTATTTACTGCAGATCAGATCACTGATCAACGTGTTCATGGTGTATTAGGCCGTGGTGACGCTTCAGAGATCGGTACCTACATTTCAAAAGCAATCGATAATGATTTTTCAGGCAATGTGATTGATGTTTGCCCGGTTGGAGCTTTAACCGATAAGACATTCCGTTTTAAAAACCGTGTTTGGTTTACGAAGCCTGTTGATGCTCATCGCGATTGTGATAAGTGTTGTGGAAAAGTAACCCTTTGGTATAAAGGTGAAGATGTAATTCGTGTTACTGGTCGTAAAGATCAGTATGGCGAGGTTGACGAATTCATCTGTAATACTTGTCGCTTCGATAAAAAGAAAACAAGCGACTGGGAGATTGAAGGTCCAACAAAGGTTGACCGTCATTCGGTGATTTCATCAAATCACTACGATGAGAAAGAGTTATTACCAGTTATCGACAGAAAGATTTTATAATATTAAGACCGTTAATTGCGGAATTATTCGCAAGATAACAAGCTAAGAAAAATGGAATTAGCAATTATAATTGAGAAGTTTAGTTTGATCACCATTGTATTGTTGGTAAGCTTAGTGGTTGCCATGTACATGACTTTGGTTGAGCGTCGTTTTGCCGCATTTTTCCAGGATCGTTTAGGTCCTAACCGTGCGGGACCTTTTGGTTTATTACAACCTTTAGCAGACGGTGTAAAGTTGTTTACGAAAGAAGAAATATTACCAACAAACGCAAACAAATTGCTGTTTGTTTTAGGTCCTTCATTAGCAATGTTCACCGCAACAATTACGTCTGCAGTAATTCCATGGGGTAAAGACCTTACGTTTGGTGATAGAACCATTTCTTTGCAAGTTGCAGACATTAATATTGGCGTACTTTATATTTTCGGAGTTGTTTCTTTAGGTGTTTATGGAATGATGGTTGGAGGTTGGGCCTCTAACAATAAGTATTCACTAATGGGAGCAATTCGTGCCGCATCACAAAGTATCAGTTACGAAATTGCGATGGGTATGGCAATTATTGCCTTGTTGATGGTAACCGGAACATTAAGTGTACGCGGAATTGTTGAAGGTCAATCGTCAACCTTATGGGGTATTTCAGGAACTCAAGGTTTAGGGTGGAATGTGTTCTATCAACCTTTGGCATTCATGATCTACCTTATTTGTATGTTCGCCGAATGTAACCGTACACCATTTGACTTACCTGAGTGTGAGTCGGAGTTGGTTGCAGGTTATCACACTGAGCACTCAAGTATGAAGTTAGGTTTCTACCTGTTTGCTGAATACATTAACATGTTTGTTTCATCAGCTGTTGTTTCAGCTTTGTTCTTCGGCGGGTATAACTTCCCGGGTCAAGAAGCATTAGCAGCAACAGGCATTCATACTAACTGGATCGCTATTTTAGGTGTAGTAGCATTTTTCTTAAAAATTGCTTTCTTCCTGTTCTTCTTCGTTTGGGTACGTTGGACAATCCCGCGTTTCCGTTACGACCAATTAATGCGCTTAGGCTGGAATATGTTAGTTCCTTTAGCAATTGCAAATATTGGTATTACAGGACTTGTAATGTATTTCACTGGGCATATTAACTAAAAAACTACAACATTCTGTTGATGAATAATCGGCAGAGTATAAAGGATAAAATGGAATCATTAACCAACAGAAAAAAAGTACTTGAGCAAAAGCCAATGAACTTTTGGGAAAGAATGTATTTACCTGCAATTTTCCAAGGCTTGACTATTACTTTGAGTCACTTTTTTAAGAAAAAAGCTACCGTTGAATATCCTGATGTGAAACGTGAGTTTTCACAAAACTTTAGAGGTATTCATTCGTTGAAGCGTGATGAAGAGGGTAGAGAACGCTGTACCGCATGTGGACTATGTGCACTGTCTTGTCCGGCTGAAGCAATTACAATGATTGCTGCGGAACGTAAGCCAGGGGAAGAAGGCCTGTATCGGGAAGAGAAATATGCTGCAAAATATGAGATCAATATGTTGCGCTGTATCTTCTGCGGTTTCTGCGAGGAAGCTTGTCCGAAAGAAGCAATTTATCTGGATGGTGACATTCCTCCTTCAAATTTTGAGCGGGATAATTTCATATATGGTAAAGACCGATTGGTTGAATCTGTTCACAAAAAGTAAAATTGATTAAATTCGCGACGTTTTTATCATGACAATCACACAATCACTATTCTACTTTTTGGCTTTTGTAGCTGTCTTCAGTTCACTGTTGGTGGTATTAGTCAAAAATCCGGTACATAGCGTACTGTATCTTATCTTAACATTCTTCGCCTTAACAGGTGAATACGTGTTATTAAACGCACAGTTTATCGCTGTAGTAAATATTATCGTTTATGCAGGTGCTATCATGGTACTATTCCTTTTTGTAATCATGTTGCTAAACCTGAACGTTGAATATGAGCCGCAAAAAAACAATCTTTTAAGGTTTGCGGGAATAATAATCGGTGGTATTGGCTTGGTGGTATTAACAGCAGCATTAAAAGCTACTGATCCATCTAACTCCATCGTTATACAGAATGCAGACTTAGGATTAGTTGAAAATTTGGGACAAGTCTTGTTCCGCCAGTTCCTTTTGCCTTTTGAAATTGTGTCTATATTGTTCCTTTCGGCAATGGTAGGTGCCGTACTTTTAGCAAGAAAGGAGCCTAAATAAAGCTATGGGAGATATAACAAACGCCATAACATTGGTTCCACTTAATCATTACATATTATTAAGTGCTATCATTTTCTTCATTGGTATTATTGGCGTACTGACACGTCGAAACGCCATTATTATTTTCATGTCAATTGAATTGATGTTGAATGCTGTTAACTTGCTACTCACAGCTTTTTCTGCTTATCGTGGAGATGCTGCCGGACAAGTCTTTGTATTCTTCATTATGGCTGTAGCCGCTGCTGAAGTTGCGGTTGGGCTGGCCATTATCGTAATGATCTATCGTAACACAGGTTCGACAGATATTGACTTGTTAAGCAAACTAAAAAATTAAGAATGATTGGTGTGTTAACGGATCACCCGGGAGCACTATACAAATACGCAAACAGAACTAAGAAATGACGGAACAATTAGCCTGGCTGATACCTGTACTTCCCTTAATCGGTTTCCTAATCAATGGATTGGGTTACAAAAAAAATCCTAAAGGTTTAGTAGGTCTTGTTGGCTGTGCCACTGTCTTGGGATCTTTTATCCTGAGCATACTGGTGTTTTTTGATATTAAAGCTAACGGAGCAAAAACAATTGATCTATATGACTGGATCTCTGTGGGCTCCTTACATATTCCTTTTTCATTCCTGGTAGATCAACTTACTTCCATCATGTTGTTGATTATTACCGGAGTTGGCTTCTTGATTCACGTGTATTCAACAGGATACATGCATGATGACGAAGGTTACGGAAAATACTTTGCTTACCTGAATCTCTTCGTATTTTTCATGCTATTACTCGTTATGGGTTCTAACTATGTAATCATGTTTATCGGTTGGGAAGGTGTAGGTTTATGTTCGTACTTATTGATTGGTTTCTGGTTTAAGAAAACCGAGTATGCAAGTGCTGCTAAAAAGGCATTTGTAATGAACCGTATCGGTGACTTAGGTTTTCTTTTAGGAATATTCATGCTGTTCTCAACATTTGGCAGCACAAGTTTTGCGGATATCTTTCCGAAAGCCGAAGGAGCTAGTGTAACTGTATTGACAACTATTACCTTATTGCTTTTTGTAGGTGCAATGGGTAAAAGTGCACAGTTACCTTTATTTACCTGGTTACCAGATGCGATGGCGGGTCCAACTCCTGTTTCTGCACTAATCCATGCTGCTACCATGGTAACAGCTGGTATCTATATGATCGCACGTTCAAATGTGTTATATGTATTATCACCAATTTCAATGGCAGTAGTTGCCGGAGTTGGTTTAGCAACGGCCATCTTTGCTGCGATTATCGCATTAACACAAAATGATATTAAGAAAGTCTTAGCATACTCAACAGTAAGTCAGTTGGGTTATATGTTTTTAGGTTTAGGCGTTGGAGCTTTTACTGGAGCATTCTTCCATGTAATGACTCATGCATTCTTTAAAGCATTATTGTTCTTGGGCGCTGGTAGCGTTATCCACGCTATGGGTGGTGAGCAAGATATGCGTAAGATGGGTGGCTTGAAGAAACACTTGCCAATTACATGGATCACCATGTTAATGGGTACCATTGCAATTGCAGGTATTCCTCCTTTCTCTGGTTTCTTCTCAAAAGATGAAATTTTAGCTCATGCTTATGAAGTTAGCCCTACCATTTGGATTATCGGAGTAGGAGGTGCTTTATTAACTGCATTTTATATGTTCCGTATGTTCTTCTTAACATTTAACGGAACGTTCCGCGGAACTGACCATCAACATCATCATTTGCATGAATCACCTGCGTCAATGACTATACCGTTGATCGTTTTAGCTGTTCTTTCAGTTGTTGGTGGTTTCGTTGGTGTACCTGAAGCTTTAGGTGGTTCTCATATGTTAAATGAGTTCTTGTCTCCTGTATTTGCCAGATCAACAGAGATTATGCAAGCATCTCATCATGGGCATTTATCACATTCAACAGAGTATGCCTTAATAGCGGCTTCTGTATTAGGAGTGGTAATCTCAATTTTATATGCTTACTTCGTTTATGTTAAGAAAGCTACTATTCCTGCTGCCGATATTGCTCGTCGTGTAGGCATTGAGAAAGCTTCATACAATAAGTTCTATGTTGATGAGATTTATAATGCTGTGTTTACCCGTCCGCTTGATAATTTATCTCAATTATTCTATCGAATTGTTGATAAATCCGTGATAGATGGTGTTGTAAATGGCTTTGGACAGCTTACTCAATGGGGTGCTGATAAGATACGTTTGATACAAACCGGCAACATCGGCAGCTATCTGTTTATGATGGTGGTTGGTATTATTTTAATTCTTGTATTTAACTTTTTGATTTTTTAGGGAGAGATGATTACATATATAACTGCATTATTAGTTCTATTTCCTATCCTGGCATCTGTGATTGTTTCTCAGGTGCGTGGCGAACAGGTTAAGAAACTCGCCCTCTTGTTTTCATTAGTTGAATTAGGTTTATCAATCATTGCATTATCAAAGTTTGATTATACTAATCCTGATTCTCAGTTTATTTACGATAAAACTTGGGTAGACTCATTAGGAATTCACTTTAAAGTTGGTATGGATGGTATCAGTTTGTTACTGATATTATTAACAACTGTTTTAACTCCATTAATCATTCTTTCTTCTTTCCGTAAAGAATTCCGCAAACCACATGCATTATATGCTTTAGTGTTGTTTATGCAAGCTGGTTTAATTGGCGTATTTACTTCTTTAGATGCCTTCTTGTTTTATGTAGCTTGGGAAGCAGCTTTGATTCCAATCTACTTTATTTCGGCAATCTGGGGTGGCGAAGATCGTATCCGCGTTACCTTCAAATTCTTTGTGTATACCATGTTCGGAAGTTTGTTTATGCTGATAGGTATTATCTATTTGTATTTACATACTCCTGGAACTGCACAATATATTCACTCGTTTGACATTAACCAGTTTTATCAGGTTGCTGCAGACAGAGGTTCACAATCATGGTTATTCTGGTGCTTTTTTTTAGCATTTGCGATTAAGATGCCTGTATTTCCATTTCACACTTGGCAGCCCGACACGTATACTACCGCTCCAACAATTGGTACGATGTTACTTTCAGGTATTATGTTGAAGATGGGGGTTTATGGGGTTATGCGTTGGTTACTTCCTGTGCTTCCATTAGGAGTTATGGAATGGGGAAAAACAGCATTGATCCTTTCAATTATTGGTGTCGTATATGCCTCAATTATTGCTTTCACCCAAAAAGATATTAAACGTCTGATTGCTTATTCTTCAATTGCACACGTTGGTTTAATATCAGCTGGTCTTTTTACAGGAAACGTTCAAGGAATGCAAGGAGCAATGATTCAGATGGTGAGTCACGGTATCAATGTGGTTGGTCTTTTCTTCATTGTTGAAATCATCTTTGATCGAACCAAAGCAAGAGAGAATTATTTATTAGGAGGTATCGCCTCATCGGCACCGCAATTGGCTGCGACATTCTTAATAATCATATTAGGAGCAGTTGCACTTCCGTTAACAAACGGTTTTGTGGGTGAGTTCTTATTATTAAACAGTGTATACGAGTATAATGTATGGTATGCAGCAGTGGCAGGTTTAACGATTATTTTTGGTGCTGTATATATGTTCAGAATGTACCAAAATGTAATGTTAGGTCCAGCTAATAGCACAACTGCTAACGTGACAGATTTAATTGGTTCTGAGAAAATCGTGCTGTACGTTATCTGTGCAATGGTGATATATTTCGGTTTCCAGCCAAAATATATTCTTCATATTTCCGAAGCATCTGTAAACAATCTGTTAGAGATTATAAGATTAAAAATGCAATAGGCTTTTAGTCTGTTCATTAATAGTAAAATATTGTAGTAAGAAGTTTGTAAACAAAGAATGGCATCAATTATCATTATAGCAATTACCGCAATCGTAGTTCTTTTCCTTGGCTTGTATAAGGCTAAAAGCGCTTTAATGCCGGTTTCGGTATTGGGACTGTTGGGGGCAGCAGGTTCTCTTATTTGTGAGTGGGGCACCAACAAATCTTATTTTAACGATATGGTGTTGTTCAACAATTATGCAATCGCTTTTAGTGTTGTTTTAATTGTTACCACTATACTGATATTCTTGTTATCAGTAAATTATTTTGAAAAGATCAGCGATAATGTTGCTGAATATTATACGATTTTACTTTTCGCGTTGTTGGGAGGAATTGTAATGGTATCTTTCCAAAACATGTCAATGCTATTTATCGGAATTGAGATCTTATCGGTAAGTATGTACATTATGGCAGGTATTAAAAAGACTAGCCTTGCATCAAATGAGGCCGCATTAAAGTATCTATTGATGGGTGCATTTACCACAGGTATTTTATTGTTTGGTATTGCATTAATCTATGGAGCCACTGGTAGCTTTAATTTAAGCCAGATTGCAGGTAGCGCAGCGCAAGAACCTGTGTTGTTCTATACCGGTGTAATCTTTATGTTGATTGCGATGACCTTTAAAGTTGGTGCTGCTCCTTTTCATTTCTGGACACCAGACGTGTATCAAGGTTCTCCAACATTGATAACTACGTTTATGTCAACAGTTGTAAAGACTGCGGGATTTGCTGCATTCTTGCGTCTGTTCAGTCTTGCCTTTTCATCAGTATCTCCTATCTGGACGGTTACTTTCGCTGTTATTATTGTTCTTACCTTATTGGTTGGTAATATCACGGCGGCTTATCAGCAGAATGTTAAACGCATGTTGGCCTACTCAAGTATTTCGCACGCTGGCTATATGTTGATTGCTATTATGACATTAGCTGATGCTTCTGCAAGCGCAGTATTAATTTATTCTATTGCCTATTCAATTGCCTCTGTAGCTTCTTTCGGAGTTTTAATTGCTGTTAAATCACAAACAGGTTCGGATGATATATCAGCTTTTAACGGTTTGGGTCGGACTAACCCGGTATTGGCGTTTATTATGACCGTTGCCATGTGCTCTTTAGCAGGTATTCCTTTAACTGCTGGATTCTTTGGTAAATTCTATACTTTTGGACTTGCAATTTCGTTACACTATACATGGCTTGTTGCTATTGCTGTATTAATGGCGGCGGTAGGTGTGTATTATTACTTCCGTGTAATTATCGCAATGTACTTAAGAGAGCCTCAAGCGAATGCAACAACCATTCGACTAAACAACTCATATCAGTTTGTTTTGATGCTTTGCTTGTTGATCACTATTCTGCTTGGTATTGCTCCAGGCTTCATCACAAATATTTTGTAGGTGCTTAGCTAAAGCCTTACTTTTATAAACGAAAGCGTACCTACAATTTATCATGCAGGAAATAATAGAGTTTTTTCAACATATTATGAATCCCACGTGGATTCTTAGTCAGCCAATAGCTTTTTGGTTATTGTTATTTATCGTATTTGCCGAAACCGGACTGTTTGTCGGCTTTTTCCTTCCCGGAGACAGTTTACTTTTTATTACCGGAATGCACTTGGCAAAACATCCTATGAGAGTTATGGATGGACTCGAAGTAGGTGTTGCTGTGGTAGTATTAGGGGTGATTTTAGCGGGTATTATTGGTAATACTGTTGGATATTGGTTTGGAAGAAAAGCCGGTCCGACACTCTTTAAAAAGAAAGACACTTTTTTCTTTAAGCAAAAACATTTACAAGCAGCTAAGGATTTCTACGAGAAAAAGGGTGCTGGTATGATTGTAATTGCTCGTTTCTTACCAATCATTCGTACATTTGCTCCGATTGTTGCAGGAATTGTTCAAATGGATTCAAAAAAGTTTGCATTTTACAATGTTGTAGGGTGCGTAGCTTGGGTTGTTTCCATGGTATTGGGCGGTTACTTTTTAGGAATGGCATTTCCTTGGCTTGGTGATCACTTAGAAATCATTGTTATCGGAATTGTGGTTGTTACAACAGTCCCGGTGGTATTAGGATATCTTAAATCTAAAGCAAGCTCAAAAAAAGCCGAAACAGAAGTGTAGTGTATCTCATGAACTAGTGTTCATACAGATAGGTTATATTTTACATAAACTGTGATTAAAAGTCGAACGTTAAATAAAACTTAAATAAATAAATATAAGATGGGAGTTGATCCGTGGCATTCGGTAGAACCGGGAGATAAGCGTCCGGAAATTGTAAATGCAATTATTGAGATCCCTAAAGGATCTAAAGCTAAATATGAAGTAGATAAGAAAACAGGTCTGCTAAAATTGGACAGAGTGTTATTCTCATCAGTTATGTATCCTGCTAACTATGGCTTTATACCACAAACCTACTGTGACGATAATGACCCGTTAGATATTCTTGTACTATGTTCAGAAGAGGTGATCCCTCTTTCGATCATAGAGGCTAAAGTTATTGGTGTTATGCACATGATCGATGGCGACGAGCGTGATGACAAAATCATTGCTGTGGCTAATAATGACATGTCGGTAAACCACATCAATGATATTTCGGATTTACCTCCACACACTGAAAAGGAAATCACACGCTTTTTCCAGGATTACAAAGCATTAGAACAAAAAAACGTAAAAGTAGAGCATTTCTTAGGCAAACGTTATGCCTATAAGGTGATTAATGAGGCGATTGAGCTTTACGATAAAACTTTTAGGAATAAGAACTAAGATATATGGCGACAGACCCCGTCACGATATTTGACATTGTTGTTATCCTCTTTCTGGTATTTCTGAACGGATTTTTCGTTGCAGCAGAGTTTGCAATAGTGAAGGTCCGTTCTTCGCAAATAGACCTTAAGGCAAAAGAAGGAAGTGCAGCTGCAAAAATGGCTAAGCACATCGTCCGTCACCTGGACGGCTATCTGGCAGCTACTCAATTAGGTATTACTCTTGCCAGCTTAGGTTTAGGTTGGAAAGGTGAATCAACAATGTCAAAACTGATTATCGGATTCTTTGATTTGATTCACGTTCAGTTTTCAAATCCTGAGCTGGTAAGCCATACGATTGCTGCTCCAATTGCATTTGCTGTAATTACAATTCTACATATAGTATTTGGAGAATTAGCGCCAAAATCATTTGCAATTCAACGACCAATTGCTACCTCGATTGCCGTTTCGTACCCTTTACATTTCTTTTATATTGTATTCAGACCTGTTATCTGGGTGCTGAATGGCTTTGCCAATTTAATATTAAGAGGAATGGGCATTGAGCCGGCTCATAGTCATGAAACACACAGTTCTGAAGAACTTCAATTAATCCTTGAGCAGGGAAAACAAAGCGGTGCGTTGGAAGAATCTGAGCATGATCTAATTCAAAATGTATTTGATTTCCAGGAAAGAATTGTGAAAAACATCATGATTCCAAGGACGCAAATTAAGGCTATAGACATTAATACTTCTCCTGAGGACGCTATAAGTACAATTGTTCAGGAAGGGTATACCCGCTTACCGGTTTATGATAAAACAATTGATAATATTATAGGTATTCTTCATGCTAAAGATATTTTAGCCCGGGTTTCTAAAAAGCAGCCAATTGTTTTGAAGGATATGTTAAGAGTTCCTCTTTACACACCGGAATCAAAAAAAATTAGTGTGTTGCTTACTGAATTACGTCAAGAGAATAAACCAATAATGGCTATTGTGTTGGATGAGTTTGGTGGCACTGCTGGTATGGTTACATTGGAAGATATTGTAGAAGAGCTTGTTGGAGAGATACAGGATGAATATGATGAGGAAGCTCCGATTGTTGAAGAGGTTGATGACAAAGAATGGATCGTTAATGCTTCGGCCCCAATTACCGATGTAAATGAATATTTACCATCAGAACTCCCTGAAGATGATGATTATGATTCAGTTGCAGGTTTGATGAATGT
Source organism: Solitalea canadensis DSM 3403 (assembly GCF_000242635.2). NCBI lineage: Bacteria > Pseudomonadati > Bacteroidota > Sphingobacteriia > Sphingobacteriales > Sphingobacteriaceae > Solitalea > Solitalea canadensis. The sequence goes on along the minus strand of NC_017770.1, from coordinate 4,359,637 downwards.
TATATTTGAACGCATTCCGGATGTGGGAGACAGTATGGATGCTTATGGCTATAATTTTACCATATTAAAGAAGTCCAACCGAATGATTGAATCTGTTCGCATGGTAATGCTAAGCCAGGAACCAGGCGAACCTGAAGTTTAAATTATAATTTGTTACTATATTGAACAGGGAAATACACGATGTTGTATTTCCCTGTAATTTTTTATACTGATTTTTCTTATGCATCTCTTTTATACTCCGGATATTTCAGCCGATTATTATCAACTGAATGAAGAAGAAAGTAAGCATTGTGTTCGTGTGTTGCGATTGAACAATGGGGATATTGTTTATTTGATTGACGGTGTAGGAGGATTCTATAAAACCGAAATTACTGATGCCCATCCTAAAAGATGTACACTTCATGTGTTAGAGAAGCAATCTGATTTCGGCAAGCGAAATTTTTACCTGCATATTGCTATTGCGCCGACCAAAAATATAGAGCGGATCGAATGGTTTTTGGAGAAGGCAACCGAAATCGGAATCGATGAGATTACCCCAATTATTTGCCAGCGTTCCGAAAGAAAAGAGATAAAAACAGATAGGTTGAATAAAATTATTGTGTCTGCAATCAAACAAAGCTTAAAAGCCTTTAAGCCGAAATTAAATGTAAGTACGGATTTTAAACAATTTATAGTTCAATCAAAACTAAAAAGCAAATATATTGCCCATTGCTTAGAAAATGATCGCCAGTCACTTAGACAATCGTATAAGGCAAATGAGGAAGTTTTACTCCTGATTGGGCCAGAGGGAGATTTTACACCAGCTGAAATTGAATTAGCTTTGCAAAACGGATTTGTACCTGTAACTTTAGGAGAAAGCAGGTTGCGTACAGAAACTGCGGGAGTGGTGGCTTGTACCCAGCTTAATTTTATTAATGAAATATAACAAATGGTTATGCATTGTAAGTTGTTTCGATTTATATCAGGGTTTTTACTCGCATGTTTCTTGCTTATTTTAACAAGCTTTACTCCTCCTTCTTATAAAATAGCCAGATTGAAATACAATGGAGGCGGTGATTGGTATGGAGACAGAACGGCTTTACCCAATTTAATACGTTTTTGTAATGATAACATAGGAACAAATTTTTATCCAGATGAAGCCATAGTTGAACCAGGAAGTTCAGAGTTATTTAACTATCCATTTGTGTTCGTTACAGGGCATGGAAATATTATTTTTTCAACCCAGGAAGCACAAAATATGCGTAATTATTTAATGGGGGGCGGCTTTCTTCATATTTGTGATAATTATGGTTTTGACAAGTTTGTTCGTTTGGAAATGAAGAAAGTATTTCCGGAGCTTGAATTTGTAGAATTACCACCTAATCACCCAATTTTTAACCAGAAGTATAAATTTTCAAACGGATTACCCAAGATACATGAACATGATAACAAAAGGCCACAGGCTTTCGCATTGATTTTTCAGGGTCGTGTAGTGTGTTTTTATGATTTTGAGAGTGATTTGGGTAATGGCTGGGAAGATCAGGGTATTTATTCAGGTGACTCTCCTGAAACACATCAGAAAGCACTACAGATGGGAGCAAACCTTGTGCAGTACGCGTTGTCAAACTAATTGGCTTTAATGGAATTTTCAGTATGTTTGACCTCTTTCAATATTCAATAACCTTAGATGTATAAAGCAACGATCAATAAAAAGCAAACCTTATCTATAAAACAAGATAAAGACCAGTTCATCATTAATGATACTGCTTATAAGGCTGATATAAAAGAACTATCTGCGGATAATTATCATATAATAACAAAAGACGGACATTCTTACAGTGCCGAGCTGATAGCGTTTGATGCCACTCAAAAAAGTGCTGTTGTAAGTATTAACGGCAATAAATACACGGTTGAGTTAAAAGATAAGTTTGATGAACTGTTGCAAAGCTTAGGGATGGATGGGGCAAGTTCGCATAAAATAAATGATATTAAAGCTCCAATGCCTGGGCTTGTGCTGAAGGTTTTGGTTGAAGACGGATCTGAGGTGAAAAAGGATGATGCACTAGTTGTTTTAGAAGCAATGAAGATGGAGAATATTATTAAGTCACCATCTGATGGCATTGTTAAAAGCGTGAAAATTAAAGAAAAAGAGACGGTTGAGAAAAATCAGGTAATGATAGCATTCAAATAAAAGTTTCTGCTTAAAATGATAACAAAAAGCCGTCCCGGTTCAACCGGGACGGCTTTTTTATTAATCAAATTGCCAAAAAATTTTAGTTTGCATTATAAATTTTTATATATTGTAAAATAATTAGAATAAAGATTCGGAAAGTATCTTTATAATAAAATATTATTCTCTACTTATAATTCTATATCTCATACAGAGAATTTCCTTTTTTGCCCGTTTCTATCCAATAGTCAGGTGATGGTTAAGGGATGATTTTAATGTGCTTGTTAGGTTAACAGTGATGGTGATGAATGGCTTTGTTCAATAACTACGGTTGTTGTGTATAAGATGATTTTTTCATTTATAGCAGATTGCTACTGAATTTAATTTAATACATATATGAGGAAAGTTTTACTATTTATTCTACTCAATCTAATGTGCTTTTCTGTCTGGGCACAAATGAAAGAGGTAACAGGAAGAGTTACTTCTAAAGCTGATGGAGAACCATTGGCAGGAGTTAATGTGATTATTAAAGGGAGCTCTCGCGGTACACAAACCGATGGTGACGGACGATTTACTCTCAAAGTGGAGACCGGTGCAATCCTGACATTTAGTTCGTTAGGGTTTAAAGATTATGAAGTAAAAGTATCTGGCTCTACCGTTAACGTTAGCATGCAAGCCGATGAAAAACAACTGCAGGAAGTTGTTGTAGTTGGTTTTGGTACGCAAATAAAACAGAATGTAACAGGTTCTATTGCAAAAGTTAGTGCAAAAGATATTGAAAATTTACCTGTTAACAGCATGGAGTCGGCGATTCAAGGGCGTGCTGCCGGTGTTTTTGTACAGCAGGAGAACGGGAAATTAGGGCAAGGTATTAAGGTACGTGTTCGCGGTTCCTCATCAATTACAGCTGGAAGCCAACCGTTATATGTTATCGATGGGATTCCAATGATCACTGATGACTTTTCAAGTACTACTGCGCCAACCAATCCAATGGCCGATTTAAATGCGAACGATATCGAATCTGTAGAAATTCTTAAGGACGCGGGTGCCGCAGCTATTTATGGATCAAGAGCATCTAATGGTGTCGTACTAATTTCAACCAAGAAAGGGAAGGCTGGTAAGACTAAGGTTAACTTTAGCACTTTCTTTGGTTTGAGCGAACCAACCGGAAAAATGAAATTCATGAATTCGGAGGAATTCGTAAACTATACCCGTCAGGCAGCAGTTGGTGGTGGTATTTATGATTACCGAATGGATGTTACCGGATATGGGTCGGAGCAAGAGGCAATTGATGATTATGTAAGTTTTGCTGAATCTCGGTTGACTCGTTATTCGGCTGGTAATACTGATTATCAAACTTATAAAGTTAATACAGATTGGCAGAATGAAGCCTTTCAACGTGCACCACTAAGTAGTTATAACCTCTCTCTTAGCGGAGGAAATGAGAAAACAACCTTCTACATTGGAGGGGGATATAATAAGCAAGACGGTATACTTATCAATAACTCTTATGATTTAATTAGTGGTCGTTTGAATATTGACCATTCATTAAGTCAAAAGGTGAAGATTGGTACAAATATTTATGTAGCTAATTCATTAAACAACAGATTATCTGACGATAATGCATTTTCTACCCCATTGCAAATTGTGGCATTATCTCCAATTACTCCTATTATTGATCCTCGCACCGGCTTGCTAAGTGGAAGCTTACCAGGTCCTGCATCTAATTATCCAATTTATTATAATCCGTTGTTAAGTGTTGATAATACAACCAATAAAACCCGTGTTTTTCGTAATACAGGGAATTTATATTTGAGTTGGAATATCGTTGATAACTTATCATTTAGGACAGAAGGTGGATATGATTTGCTTAACCAGAATGAGGATAAATACTATGGTAGTTTAACATTTAGGAATACAGGGACAGAAGATGGTTATGGAGAAAGCCATTACTTAACCAGTACAAAATTTACAACAAATAACTTTTTGCGTTACGCAGCTGTGTTTAACAAGATGCATGACTTAGAAACTATCTTAGGAATGAGTTATGAGAAAAACTCAACGGATAAAAACGGTGTAGAGGCCCAATTGTTTCCTAGTGATGCTTATAAGAAGTTAAACAGCGGAGCTCAAAAGGTTATAGGTGTTTCTTATAAGTATGAAAATAGTCTACTATCATATTTTACCAGACTGAACTATAAGTACAACAGTAAATATCTTGCAGGATTGAGCTTACGTTACGATGGTTCATCCAGGTTTGGAGTCAATAATAGATATGGTGTGTTTCCTGCCGGTTCATTGGGTTGGATTATTTCTGAAGAAAACTTCTTGAAAGATTCAAAAACAATTTCCTTTCTAAAACTGCGGACAAGTTATGGTCTTACAGGAAATTCCGGAATTGGCGACTATGCATCCCGAGGATTATGGAAAGCAACTGCATATGCCGGAATCCCAGGACAACAACCGCTTCAAATAGCTAATCCTGATCTTACCTGGGAGAGCACTCTTCAATTTGATATAGGTTTAGATTTTGGTTTACTACAAAACCGAATTAATGGAGAGATTGATTATTACCAGAAGAATACTCGGGATTTATTGTTAGATGTGCCAATTCCTTCAACATCTGGATTCGAGACTAATTACAAGAATGTTGGTAAAATGAAGAACAATGGCTTTGAGCTTGTGATAAATTCTCAAAACCTGATTGGGAAATTTAAATGGAATACTTCCTTAAATTTTGCTATTAATAATAATGAGATTTCCGATTTGGGAGGACAACTGATTGCTGCCGGAAGGGACGCTGTAAACTATGCAATGGAAGGTCAGGCTTTAGGTGTGTTTTATTTGCCAGAGTTTGCCGGAGCTGATCCAGCTAACGGCGATGCAATTTGGTATAAGAATACAAAAAATGCAGATGGAACTATCGATCGTAGTGTAACCAATGATTATAACTTGGCATCTCGTGTGGTTGTCGGAAGTCCTAATCCTGACTTTATTTATGGGATGACCAATAACTTCACTTATCAAGGATTTGATTTAGGAATCACGTTGCAAGGTGTTCAGGGCAATAAAGTTTATAATGGTGGAGCTCCTTTTTATGCTGCAAACGGAAGTAATGGTTTTGATAACCAAACCACAGATCAGTTAGGTGCGTGGAAAAAACCAGGTGATGTTACCATGGTACCTGAAGCCCGACAGTTTTTTAGTAACGGAACGCAAACTTCTTCTCGTTATCTGCAGGATGCTTCTTACATGCGTATTAAAAACGTAACATTAGGATATAATCTGCCGAAAGCATGGTTGTCAAGAGCTAATATATCAAGTTTACGTCTTTATGTATCAGCACTTAACTTATTAACGGTAACCAATTATAGTGGTTGGGATCCAGAGGTGAGTTCGGACGCCTTTACTACGAATATTGTCCAGGGGTATGATTTTTATTCGGCCCCACAAGCTAGAACGTACACTTTTGGTATTAATGTAGGATTTTAAAGAAGGAATAAAATGATATTACGATATAGAAAATATTTGTTTGCAGCGCTGATCTTTACGACTATGTTGTCATCGTGTTCAGATAAGTTGGAGTTGGATCCATATGATAACGTAGATGAGGAAAAGGCCTTTAAAACAGAAAAGGATATTAAGGCGGCATTAATCGGAGCTTACGCAGATTTAGGAAGTAGCAACTTCTATGGCGGGCGAACTACTCTTTGTACAGATTTACTAGGAAACGATGCCCACCTCAGGTTTTCAGGAACTTATTCAGGTTATATCGAACTGTACAATAAAGCAATGACTGTAACTAATGATTATGCTACAGATATCTGGCTTCGTGCTTACAGAACTATCAATACTACTAATAATATATTGGCAAAATTGGCAATAATTGCTGATGAAGATTCGAGGGCTGAGATTGAAGCCGGTGCGAAATTTATACGTGGAACGGTATATTTTGAAATGGCTAGAATGTATGGTAAAGCATGGAATGATGGAAATCCTGCTACAAATTTGGGTGTTCCAATTGTGTTAGAGCCAACTACCATTGTATCGGAAAAAAACTATGTAAAAAGGAGTACTGTTGCTCAAGTATATGAACAGGCTATCAAAGATCTTATTGATGCCAAGGAAGGATTGCCATCAAGTAAAAGCTCTTTAGCGACCACTTATTCGGCAGCTGCAGTTTTAGCGAGAATTTACCTTACTCAAGAACGATGGGAAGAAGCCGCCGAAGAGGCTGATTATGTTATAGCGAGCGATAGGTTCTCTCTTGTAAAGGACTATATTGATGAATTCCCGGTGCCAGATCCAGCAGGCCCTGTGGCCAATACAAGTGAAGATGTATTTGCTGCACAGATAACATTGCAACAAGGATTTAACGCCTTGAATGAAGTGTATGGGACTTCTGATTTTGCGGGACGTGGTGATATAACCATTAATGAAGGTTTTCTTTCAAAATATGAAGAGATTGATGATCGCCTTAAAGTATTTACTATTTCCTATGATGATGATGGATTTTTTGATGAGGCTTTCTGTGACAAATACAACAATCAATATGGAAACGTAAAAACGATTAGATTAGCTGAAATGTATTTAATCAGAGCAGAGGCCAATTTCAGGAATGGTACAGCAATAGGAGCAACGCCTCTTGATGATGTAAATATTATTAGGGAGCGGGCAAAGGCAACACCATTAATGCTTGTTGACTTGGGTGTTATTCTAAATGAGCGTGTACTAGAACTTGCTTTTGAAGGACAATCATTATTTGATCTTAAAAGAACTAAAGGTTCTATAGGTGGTGGAATTCAGTGGAACTCTCCTAAACTTGTTTTCCCTATTCCGCAACGTGAGATGGATGCAAATCCTGCCTTAAAAGGTCAGCAAAACGAAGGTTACGGAAATTAATTTCTGAATCTATATTTTTTACGACCCGTCTCGGCTTAGCCGAGGCGGGTTTTATTATCAAAATATAACTGCTCAAAAGGTTATATTTATTAAATTTCAGCAGCAATTGATATCAACATGAATAGAACGCTTTTTAGTTTATTTTCTTTGCTTTTTTGTGCTGTTTTTGGGCAAGCTCAGAGCATAAAATCGCCGGATGAATTTTTGGGGTATCCTTTGGGATCCCGATTTACTCCACAACATAAAGTAATATCTTATTTTGATTACGTTTCAAAAGCTTCTTCAAGTGTTAAAATTCAGCGTTATGGAGAAACTTATGAACACCGTCCTTTGGAAGTGGCAATTGTTGCATCCGCAGAAAACAGCTCGAAACTTGAGGATATCCGAATGAATAATCTCAAACTTGCCGGTATTCAACAAGGAACTGCTTCTGAAACGCAGCCTATCATTGTTTGGTTAAGCTATAACGTACACGGTAACGAAGCGGTTTCAACAGAGGCCTCAATGCGTGTGTTATATGAACTGATTAATCCGGCTAATAAGCAAACTAAAGAATGGCTCAAGAATACAATTGTAATTATAGACCCCTGTTTAAACCCTGATGGGCATGATCGCTATGTGAATTTTTATACAGAACGTGTGGGCAAAGAGGCGAATGTTAACATAGCTACCCGTGAACACCAGGAACCTTGGCCGGGAGGTCGCCCCAACCATTATTTGTTCGACCTAAATCGTGATTGGGCTTGGCAAACGCAACAGGAAACACAACATCGCATGGCATTGTACAATCAATGGTTGCCTCAAATTCATGTTGATTTTCATGAAATGGGAATTAATGAACCGTATTTCTTTGCACCTGCAGCAGCCCCTTATCATGAAGCCTTAACTACTTGGCAACGTGATTTTCAGGTAATGATTGGTAAGAATAATGCTAAGTATTTTGACCAGAATAATTGGTTGTACTTTACCAAAGAAGTGTTCGATTTGTTTTATCCAAGTTATGGAGATACCTATCCGATGTTCAATGGAGCAATTGGTATGACCTATGAGCAAGGTGGATCCGGGCGGGCAGGATTAGGTGTAATTACCCGTGAAGGTGATACGCTCACATTAGCAAAACGTATCGATCACCATTTTACTACCAGTTTATCAACAATTGAAATAGCATCACAAAATGCGGGTAAAGCAGTAAAAGAATTTAAAAACTACTTTGCTTCGGCGAAAAGCAATCCTAAAGGCCCGTATAAATCATACGTAATAAAGGGAGATAATTTTGCAAAACTTCAGGATTTTGCAAAACTGCTTGATCGTAATGGAATAGAATACGGATACGGCTCCGCTGTTAAATCGGCATCGGGTTTAAATTATATTACCGGCAAAACAGAATCATTTTCTATTGAGAAGAATGATATGGTAATAAGTAGTTATCAGCCTAAATCTGTTTTTCTGAATGTATTGTTCGAGCCTCAGCCTAAATTGGTTGATTCAATAACCTATGACCTTACCTCATGGGCCTTGCCTTATTCATGGGGGCTGCATAGTTATGCATCATCCGCGTCTTTAAAACCTGCAAGCAAAACTTACAGCAAGGAAGAAAAAATGATGATTCAGGTTCAGCCGGTTGCCTATTTATGCGAATGGAATAGTTCCGCATCTGCAAAATTTCTTTCAGCGTTGCTTAAGAACAAAGTGAATGTTCGTTTTTCGGAGACAGAGTTCGAGGTTAATGACAAAATGTATACTCCCGGTACATTAATTATTACACGTTCGGGAAATCAAGGTGTTGGTGATCAGTTTGACAATATTGTTAAAGAAAATGCAAAAAACTTTGGGGTGGAGTTGAACATGACATTAACAGCCTTTGTTAATAAAGGGCCCGATTTAGGATCTTCATCGGTACATATGATTAAAGCGCCAAAGGTTGCTGTATTGATGGGTGATGATGTTTCTGAAAATGCGTTTGGTGAAGTATGGCATTTCTTTGATCAGCAATTGAATTATCCCATTGATGTGATCGATGCCGGGACCTTTAGCCGTGTCAAACTTTCAGATTATGATGTAGTGATTTTGCCAAATGGCAGTTATTCGTTCCTTTCTGTGGATAAAGAGTTTGGAAAGATAAAAGACTGGTTAAATGGTGGCGGAAGATTAATCGCAATGGAATATGCTGTAGCGCAATTGGCAGGGAAGACGGGGATATCATTGAAAACAAAAACTGAGGCTGAAGAGACGGCCAAAACCGAAGATGTAAGTGTAATCAAATATCAATCTCGTGCTCGTGGGGATTTGTCAGAGACAAGCATTGGTAGTATTTATAAGATCAAATTAGATAATTCTCATCCTTTGGCTTTTGGGTATAAGGATGCTTATTTCTCATTGCGACAAGATGTAAACACCTATCAGTTTTTGCCAAAAGGAAACTGGAATGTAGGAGTTATTGGGGAGAATGGGTTAGTAAGTGGTTTCGTAGGTTATAAAGCCAAAAGCAAACTTAAAAATACGTTGATTTTTGGTGTAGAAGAGTCTGGCAGGGGACAGATTGTGTACTTGGCAGACAATCCTTTGTTCAGAAGTTTCTGGGAAAGTGGTAAACTATTATTTAGTAATGCCGTGTTTTTGGTAGGGCAAGAATAAAAAGTTACCTTATAAAATAAATAAAGGGTGGCCATTTGGTCACCCTTTTGTTGTTAATATATATAGTAAAAGAGACACTTATTTTTCAATTCGTTTAAAGCTATCAATAACCGAACTGTTTAAATCATTTCCTGAATAGTGTAAATATACTTCATAAATTAACTTTTCAGGTATTGAGTTGTAGGCAATTTTTATATACTCAGTAATTTTATATCGACCATTGCCTAAATCCTTTATGATCATTTTATCTAAAGGAACTTCCAATATGGTGGTGTATGGTTTTAGTTTCTCTAACGTATATTTCTGCGCAACTGATTTTGCAACAGACTCAGCCGTTTTGGGAGTTTGTTTTTCAAATGATTGTTCCTGAGCAGACGCAATAAATCCAAAAGAAACCATCATTAAAAAATAAGAGAGCTTATAAATAAGATAGGTTTTCATGGGATGATTTTGTTTGTGTTAGTTTAATTAAAATATTTTGTTCAAACGCTTCTTTAATCACTATCACTAGCTATGACGCAATGAACAACTTGCGAGTTGCACTTTGTCGTAGTTTTTTATTCTTGTTTTTAAAATTTGGCCGAAGAGCGAACAAGAAATACTCATTCGGCCATTTTTGATGTATAATGAAGGTGGTTAGTTCTCTTTATTAAAAATCTTCACCATTTGATTTTTTATATTTTTCAACTTTCCAGGTGTCCTTACTATATGGATCTTTTGCATCTTTTCGTTTACGGATGATGATCTCATAAGGCTCAGAAACAGTATTGTTTCCATCTTTAATCGTAACCTGGGTTCTTATTGTATAATCACCATTATACTCTTCGTTAATATCCTGGTCGTTACTATCTATTGTGATGGTGCCACTCACTGATTTTTGTTTAAGACGTTCGTCAATTGCATTTCTGGCAATACGCTTGATAAAGTCATCAAGATCTTCAGAACGTTTAAATGCCGTTGGGTCATAACCATTTGAACATTTAATACCTGTTTCGGTAACAATCCATGATTGAGTAGTCATTTGATCTTCATCTCTGTCTTCGTTACATTCGTAGAAGTATGGATCGCGTAAGATAGAGTTCATATGCTTTTCTACAACGATCTTTTGTCCTACAGGTAATTGAAGAATAAGTTCTACTTCCTGAACTCTCCACAATCCTTCATTCTTTAACTCGTAATGACGATTAAAAGTTATTGAAGAATCTTTTTGCAGATAGTTATACAAGATATTTTGTGCATTGCTTATAGCGTTATCAAAGTTCTTCCCTTTAGATTTATAGACTTTAACAAGATGAGGTTTATTGTCAGGACTTTTCTCGACGCGAAGATTTACTTCGTCTAAGTCGAAATCATCACTATAATGAGAAATGCTTTTTCCGCTTTTTAAGGTGATATTAAAGCGAATGCTATCCGAGCCCGTTAACCATTTCTTATCGTCAGCGTATAAGTACCACACGTTGTTTTTTACCGGGGCTAAATCAATGGTCTGACGGATAGAAGCCTCTTCCTTAAATCCTGCTGCTGATTTACCAGCGTACACGCCAAATACAAGTAGTGCTATTACCCACACAGCAAGCATTGTAAAACCTGCAGTTTTATTCAGGAAGCTTCTGTTAAAAATGATTTTAGCACCAAGCCAGATTATAAAGATTGCCGGGATCAACACTAAAAAGAAAATAGAAAGTAATAAAGGCAATCTGAAGGTAGGCTCGATAAAGCGTAATGGAGGAATATTCTCCAGTCCGAATGCTTCAGCAAAAAGTACAGCCGCAGATCCGGTAACAATGGCAAATAGCGCTAATATTGCAGAACCAATTACGACTATCCCAATAAGAACGACAAATGCCTTGAGTCCCCATTTAAGAATACCTCCAAAAACTTCGAAAAAACGGTTTAGAAAGTTTTTTACACCAGAGTTGTTCTGAACCTCATTCAGCTTGTCGCTGGCAGCTTTTTTAATGGAAGCCAAGGTAGCAGCTTCACCTTTCATTGCCATTTTATCGGCAACCGTTTTAGCTTCAGGAACAGCCAGCCATAAGATAAAGTAAATTACCAAGCCGAATCCCCATGTTAAAGTTAATAAGGCCCAAATTAAACGAATCCAGGTTGGATCCGTTTCGAGGTAGTTGGCAACACCGGCGCAAACACCCCCTACAATTTGATTGTCTGAGTCGCGGAATAAGCGACGTTTAACTTTGGTTGAAAAAGCATCATTGATACCAGCATCAGTAAATGCTGAAGAGCTAGCAGGTTCTTCATCAATATCAAAGTCAGAAACTTTGCCCATTTTAGCGATAACCTCTTCAACATCCGCTAACACGATAACCTGTTTATTTTCACTTTTCAGCTTTTCATTGCAAAGCTCAGCGATACGATTTTCTATATCGGTTATGATCTCGAAGCTATCAGATGATGAGGCAAAGTGCCTTTTAACATCATTGATGTAGGATTTGAGTATTTCGTAAGCATCCTCCTCTATGTGAAAGATAATGCCACTTATATTTATAATTATCGTCTTGTTCATTTCTGTAGAGTTATAGGTTGTTCGGTTAGTTTGTTTCTCCTGTTTCTTGGTTGTTGTGGGGTTGATTTACCATTCCGTTTTTTGATGTGGTGGTTGTTACTGCATAAACCAGTTCTTGCCATGTTACATCTAACTGATCTAAAACCTTCTGACCATCTTCGGATAATTTATAATACTTTCTTGGAGGACCTGATGCTGACTCCACCCAGTTATAAACTAACAGGCCATTGTTTTTCAATCTCGTTAGCAGAGGGTAGAGCGTGCCCTCCACAACTAGCAGACGGGCATTACGCAACTCCTCCATAATATCAGAGGCATATATTTCCCCTCGGGAAATAATTGAAAGAATACAATACTCAAGTATTCCTTTCCTCATTTGGGTTTGCGTGTTTTCGATTATCATATTACAAAGATATATGTCTTTAATAATACTTTGCAATACATAGTACTAAATGTAACATGCATTTTACAAAATGATGCATATTTCATTTTGTATACAAAGAAATATATTTCTGATAGTTATATGAAGGAATGCCATTTCTGTTGCCATTTTTTCATTAGTAACGTTAACTATTAGCTATAATTTTAAAACTTCATAATGAAAAGTCGGTATGATCCGTCAAAAAACTTCGCATTTTCTTCTGGCGGTTCTCCTTTTTAGATAATGTTATCAAAATGGCAACAATTTTATAATTATTGTAAATAATACACTATTAATTAATCGTAACTAAAAAAAATGGGCTAGAAGTTTAAGGTGGATAAAATTTTGAAAATCAGATAATAATGCTAAATTTATTCTAGTATCTAAACGCTCTCAACATGAAAAAGTATCTACAAGTAATGCTTGTAGTGCTGCTGCTTGTAATTTCTGCAACAGCACTCGCACAACAACGTACCGTAACCGGTACTGTAATCTCTTCTGATGATAAGCAGCCATTGCCATCAGTTACTGTGCTAATAAAAGGGACGAATATCGCCACCCAAACCGATTTGGAGGGCAAGTACAGTATCAAAACATCAGATGGAGCAACCCTGGTTTTTTCTTATGTAGGTTATACCACCCGTGAGGTAACATTAGGTTCATCTAATGTGATCGACGTTACGTTAGTAACCGATAGCCGTATGATCGGAGAGGTCGTAGTTACCGCTTTGGGTATAAAAAAAGAAGCCCGAAGCGTTGGTTATGCTACTGGTCAGGTAAAAGGGGATGAATTGACACAAGCCCGTGAGGTTAATGTTGCAAATGCACTAGCAGGAAAAGTGGCTGGTGTTAGTGTGGCGAGTCCGGCTTCAGGCCCCGGGGGGGCCGCCAACGTAATTATCAGAGGATCTTCTTCATTAACAGGTTCATCACAGCCATTGTATGTTTTGAATGGAGTTCCAATGAATAATAGCAATTCAGGTAGTGCAATAGTAACAGGAGCTGCCAGCTCTGAAGGTTCTGCGGGACAATATGGTGGTGCCGACTTAGGTGATGGTATTTCAAATATTAATCCAGATGATATTGAATCTATTAGTGTACTTAAAGGAGCTGCAGCTGCTGCATTGTATGGATCAAGAGCAGGCGCTGGAGTAATTATGATCACTACAAAAAGTGGTAAAGCTCAAAAGGGTATTGGGGTTGATTTCAACTCAACTTACCAAATTGATGAAATCAATGATTTTACCAATTATCAATACGAATATGGTTCAGGCCATCAAGGCTTAAAGCCAACGACTATTGAAGAAGCACTTAATGATGGAGCTTCAAGTTGGGGAGCCCGACTTGATGGTTCAAATGTAATTCAATTAGATGGTGTGTCAAGACCTTATGTAGCTCAAAAAAATAATATAAAAGACTTTTATAGGACAGGCGGAACATTTACCAACACCATCGCTTTAACAGGAGGAACTGAAACAGCTACGTTCCGGTTTTCAGCAAGTAAAATGGATAATACTGGGGTTATTCCTAATTCATATTTAGACAGATGGAGCTTTAACCTTGGATCAACAGCTAAACTTGGCAAAAAAATAACAGCCAATGTAGTAGTAAATTATACAGTTGAAGACGCTAAAAACAGGCCAAACTTGTCTGATGCGCCGGGTAACTCTAACTTCGGTATTGCCTTTGTTGCTAACAGTATTCAAGCAAGTCAAGTGCTGGCGCCAGGCTACCATCCAGACGGCAGTGAAATTCAGTTTACCGGAAATACGTTTACTACCAATCCTTATTTTGCTGCTGAAAAATTTGTCAATAATACACATCGTAATCGCATTATTGCTAATGCAAGTTTACGGTGGAATATATTAGATTGGCTGTATATTCAAGGCCGCGTGGTTCAGGATGCATATAATGACCGATTTACTAATGTAACCCCAACTGGTACCGCTTACCGTGAATTTGGTGACATGAGAGATAACAGTGCGCGGTTCTCAGAGTTAAATGCAGATGCATTAGTAGGTATAAGTCACACAATAGCGAAAGATCTTACATTAGACGCTTCTGTTGGCGCAAACATGATGAAGCGCAGTAATGAACTAACCAATCTTTCCGGGTCAACTTTTTCAATTCCTTTCTTATATACTATTCCTAATACAACCAGTAAAACCAACGCTTACTTTGATTTTAACTCACGAATTAATTCAGTTTATGCTACAGCTGATTTGGCATACAGAAGCTTCCTTTACCTAAACCTTTCATTACGTAATGATTGGTATTCAACATTAGCTTCTCCAACATCAGATAAGATATCTTACTTATACCCTGCGGTAAGTAGCTCATTCGTTTTCTCAGAGTTCCTGAAATCAAATACACTTAGTTATGGTAAAGTGAGGGTAGGTTATGCTGAAGTTGGAGGTGGTGGAGAACTGCCTTATCAAACAACACTTACCTATAACATTGCCGGTACTATTAATGGAGTTCCGATCGGGCAAATAGCTAACGGTTCAATTCCAAATGCAGGGTTGAAACCAAGAGCGATCAAGGAATTTGAAGCAGGTACTGAAGTTAAATTCTTCCAAAATCGTTTGGGAATCGACCTTACTTATTATAACAAACAGATCAATGATGACATTGTGCCTGTTACTACTTCAGTTTCTACAGGTTATCCTTCAGCTGTATTAAATGTTGGTAAATTGAAGAATACCGGATGGGAATTAATGTTAACCGGAACACCAATTAAAAATAATGATTTCACCTGGAATGTTTCCTTTAACGGATCAGTGAATAATAGTGAAGTAGTAAGCCTTGCTAGTGATTTAACGAGTATACAAATAGGTATTGGACGTACTGAAACTGCTTTTATTCAACAAATAGTTGGTAAGGAAGCTTCACAGGTTATGGCTTTTGATTATAGCAGAGACGAAAGTGGAAATATTTTGAGAGATGCTAATGGCGTGCCTTTGCGTGGAAATTTAATTGCTTACGGTTCGGGTAATTATAAATATAATACCGGTTTAAGCAATGAGTTCTATTATAAACGATTCAATTTATCATTCTTGATAGATGGTAAATGGGGTGCTAAGATCTTTTCAGGTACCAATGCTTATGCAACAGGAGCTGGCTTAACCCAGGCAACACTAATTGACAGGGATAAATCGGGTTTTGATGCTCAAAGTTATTATGCCAATTTCGGTTCCAATGTATCCGGACAATTTGTGGAGGATGCAAGTTTTATAAAATTACGTCAGGTAATTCTTGGTTATGACTTCCCTCTTTCAATGTTCAATAATAAGATTCAAGGGTTAAAGATCAGTTTCGTTGCACGTAACCTTGCGGTATTAATGAAACATACCTCCAATATTGATCCTGAATCAAACTATAACAATTCGGCTGCACAAGGATTGGAACTGGCAGGAGTTCCATCAACCAGAAGTTTTGGTTTAAACTTAAACTTCAAATTCTAGCAGTAGGTGATGACTTATTTAAATTGAAATTCTCATGAAAAATATATATAGAAAACTGTTCTTTATAGTCGCTTCCATTACTGTTGTAACGGCTAGTTGTACTAGTGATTTCGTAGATCTAAATACAGATCCAACAGGAGCGTCAGGGCAAACAGTTGATCCCAATCTGATACTTTCAAATGCTCAAGTAACTTATACTGGTTCAACCGACTTTTCTTATGAAACTTGGCGAGCCAATTTGATCTATTGCTCTATGATGACACAGCAACTTGCATCGGTAAATGGTTACTGGGTAGGAGATAAAACCAGAAGAAATGATGCTTATTTATCTGCCTATTGGGAAAAATCATATTCCGAACAAGTTAAAGCTGTAGTTGATTTATTAGCGTTAACTAAAGACAAACCTCAATATGCCAATTTGTATCAGGTCGCTCGCATAATGAAAGTTTTTACCTTTCATCGCATAACCGATTTATATGGAGATGTTCCATATTTTCAGGCGGGTCGTGGTTATTATGATCAGGTCTTAACACCTGTTTATGATAAGCAACAAGATATCTATATGGATATGCTGAAGGAACTTGATGAGGCCTCTCAGGCTTTGGATGCTTCTGCTGGAGGTGCTGTAGTCAATGATTTGGTGTATCAGGGCAATATTGATAACTGGAAAAAACTAGCTAATTCATTAGAGCTGCGTTTAGCAATGCGTTTGGTTAAAGTTGATGCTGTCAATGCTAAAGCATATGCCGCTAAAGCAATTGGAAGAGGAATTTTAGACAATGAGAACCAAGATGCTATTGTTTTTGGAGATGAAGCAGGTGATCGCTTAACAAAAAACAGGGTGTCGCAAGTAATATTGCAAGGGTATGAGCGCACCGCTGATCGGGTTTCTGCTACTTTTGTTAATTGGTTGAAATCTAAGGGTGATCCTCGTTTAGCTTTATTTGCCGAAAACCCAGCAACGGGAAGTCCTGCAACCGCAACCTCAATAGGTATGCCTAACGGTTACGACTTGGGTGGGGTTAAAAGTATTGAAACAGCCCCCGGCTATCCAGGATCACTAGATGGTTACGTTCAACCTGCCACTAAAACCTTATTATTTAACAGCCCAACCTTTTTTATGACGGCATCTGAAGCACAACTTTTAGCTGCAGATGCAGTTCAGCGTGGTTATGTTTCTGGTGATGCCACTACCTATTTCAGGAAAGGAGTGTCTTTGGGAATTCGCGCCTTTGTTCATTATGGCATTGCTGTTGACTTAGCCGCTGCTGATACTTATGCTAATGGTTTAACATTAAGTAATCCGGAACAAGATATTAATGAGCAAATTTGGGCTACTTGCGGAACAACCTATAACTTCTATGAATCATACGCCAACTGGAGAAGAACAGGTATTCCTGCATTAACGCCAACCGATTATCCAACATCAGTTATTGGTGCGGCTATTCCAAGACGCTTCACTTACCCTGTCGCTGAACAGTCTGTGAATGGTGCTAATTATCAGGCTGCGGTAGCGGCTTTAACAGGAGGAGATGTTCTTACGAGCAGGGTTTGGTGGGATAAATAAGTTGTTCTTTTAATAGATTTTAAAGAGGCTGTCTAGAAAAGGCAGCCTCTTTGTTTATCCACTACGCAGCATGCAGATTGAATGGAGCATCCTACAGAACTTAGTTGAATAAAGCAAAGGTTGATACAGCTATAGGTGTCAATGTCTTGACAAAGAAAATACAAAAATCTGGTGGGCTAAATAATTATTGATGTACAACTTTTAATGAGAAAAGGCTGCATTTATGCAGCCTTTTTTAGTAGTGCATATTGTGCATTTTGTTTCCGGAATAACTCAAGTTTTTTAAAGAATACTAGTGTTGATAAAGAATTTAGTCACCTGTTTTAAATCAAATTTAAGCCCCGGTCATAAATAGCCGAGGCTTAAATTATTTTGCATGAAATTTAGAAATTGCAATTTTTTTGCATCTTTTGTTGCTAAAACGGCAAAAATGGCCAAAAGTTCCAATGCAAAAAAGATATTAAAACAATGTTTTTATTGAAAATAATATATTAAAAATGCTGTTATTGTAAATATTTGATAATCAGTTTAAAGTGTACATACTACACAATCAAAAAAAATTATTTGCATCTTATCTATTGAAAATTAATTAGTTATGTATAATGTTTCTTATAAAAAATATTAAATTGTCAAATGTTCATTGCAAAAATTTTAATTCTATTTTGCTGAGTATAAAAAAAATATAATTTTACTCGCATTAATATTTCCAATCGTATGAAACAGTTTCTACTTAAACTCATGTCACTGCTGTTGTTATTAACAACCGCAGCGTATGCCCAAGACCGTACCATAACCGGTACGGTAACTTCGGCAGAAGACAATCAACCGATGCCCTCGGTTACCGTTTTAATTAAGGGCACCAACACTGCTACACAAACAGATATTGATGGAAAGTATTCTATCAAAGCAAATGCAGGCAGCACATTAGTATTCTCGTTTGTGGGTTATACTGCACGTGAAGTAAAATTAGGTTCATCAGCAACCATTAACATTCAACTAGTTACTGACTCTAAGCAATTAGGTGAGGTAGTAGTAACCGCTCTTGGTATTAAGAGAGAGAAAAAAGCTCTTGGATATTCTATGCAAGAATTGAAAGGAGATGCTTTAACTGAAAGCCGTGACCCAAATATGGTGAATGCTCTTTCTGGTAAAGTGGCCGGTTTGCAAATTAAACAAAACGGAACCGGACCAACTGGTTCTACTCGCATTGTTTTAAGAGGTAACAACTCTTTAGGAAGCAACAATCAACCATTAGTAGTTGTGGATGGAGTTCCAATTGATAACTACTCGGGTAATACTGCCGATTTCTGGGGTAACAAATCAATTGACAAAGGTTCTGGTATCAACGACGTTGCTTCTGATGATGTTGAATCAATTTCTGTATTGAAAGGCCCAGCTGCTGCAGCACTCTATGGATCAAGAGCTGGTAATGGTGTTATCATGATCACCACCAAAAAAGGTAAAAAAGGATTCTCTGCATCATTGAGCTCGTCTTTAACTGTAGATAACCCAATGCAAACTCCGGACTTCCAAAATGTATATGGGCAAGGTACTTTAGGTGTGTTTAATGCTAATGCAACTGGTAGCTGGGGCCCTAAAATGGAAGGTCAACAGGTTACTGATTATACTGGTAAAAGTGTTCCTTTCTCAGCCGGAAATAATAACTTAAATGACTTTATCGAAAAAGGTAATACCTGGACTAACAACTTTGAAATGAGCACAGGTAATGACAACACCACTTTCCGTGCTTCATTAATGAGAGTTGATAATAAGGGTATTGTTCCTAACAGTGGATTTAATAAAACTTCATTTACATTAAGAGGTACTGGTAAACTGAATGAGAAATTCTCAACAGATGCCAAAATCTCTTATTCTAATCAAAAAACTGAAAATCGTATTAAGGTTGCTGGTGACCCTGATAACATTTTCAGAAACTACCTTTTAATGCCTCGTTCAGTTCACTTCTCTGATTTGCGTTCAACCGATGGATATGCTTTCCCGGCGGGTGCTCAAATGGATGGCGTTAATGTTACTGGTAAACCATTATCATGGACCTCAAACTATGCTGGTTTAGTAAGAAATCCATACTGGGCTGCTTACAACAACACCAATAACGACCGTCGTAACCGTTTTATGGGTTTCTTGTCGTTTAAATATGACTTAAACAGTTGGTTAAACGTACAAGTTCGTCAAGGTATGGATATGTATAATGCGCAGTATAATATGCGTCAGGCTACAAACACTCCTTACTGGGAAACATCAGGTACTTATATCGTTAATGATGAGAAATTCTATGAATCAAACACTGATTTCTTAGTATCATTAAATAAAAACATTTCACCGGCATTAGGTTTTGTTGCAACTGCAGGTGGTAACACCATGTATCAAAGAAGTAACTTAATGGTTGGTGATGCAAACGGTTTATTTATCCCTAACTTCTTTAAGTTAAATAACGGTTTAAATCAAAGAGTAGCAGATACAGAAGCACGTAAACGTATCAATTCGTTATATGCAACTGCATCGTTGTCTTACAACAACTACTTATATCTAGATTTATCTGCAAGAAATGACTGGACTTCAACCTTAAGCCCTGATAACCGTTCTTATTTCTATCCATCGGTTGGTGCTAGCTGGGTAATCTCAGAAATGTTAGAGCGTAAAGGAAGCAATTTAGGTCCATTCTCATACGCTAAAGTTCGTGCTTCTTGGGCACAGGTTGGTAATGATGCATTACCTTACCAGTTGTTAAACTACATGGATATTGCAGTTGACAGAACAACCGATCCAAACGGTAACATTATCCCAGTAATCAATGCAAATGCTTCAAACACAAAAGCATTGTATGATTTGAAAAACGAAACAATCGAATCTTATGAGTTTGGTGTAGAGTTAAAGGCTCTTCAAAACCGTGTAGGATTAGATATATCTTATTATAACAAAGATTCAAAAAATCAGATTCTACGTGTACAAAGTTCAGGTGCAGATGGTTATGAGTATGAGTACATGAATGCAGGTTTGGTAAATAACAAAGGTATCGAAGCCGTATTATTTGCTAACCCTGTTAAGTCTGGTAAGTTCAACTGGGATGTAAGCTTAAATTTTGCTAAGAATACTAACAAAATTGTAGAGCTAACAGATAAAAGTAAAGTTCAATTCTTAAACGATAACAGTACCGGAGGTTTCCTTCAAATTGTAGCTAAAGAAGGTGGTGCTTATGGTGACTTATACGGTAGGGCTTATATCCGTGATGCACAAAATAACATTGTTGTTGACGAAACAGGCTTACCTACTTTCACTACTGAATTTGTTAAGTTAGGTAATTTCAATCCTCAGTGGATGGCAGGCTTAAATAACAACTTCAATTTTGGTGATGTAAGTTTAGGTTTCCAGGTTGATATGCGTTATGGAGGTAGTGTTTACATGGGTTCTATCAGAAGTGGTATGACTGCTGGTACATTGGCAGGAACTCTTGAGGGTCGTGATAAAATGCTTGTTGATGGTGTTACATCAACTGGAGCTAAAAACACGGTTGAAACAACATCTCAAAACTACTGGAACAGATTAGATGGTGGTGCTGAGCCTTGGATTTACGATGCAACAAACGTTCGTTTACGTGAAGTAACTCTTGGCTACCGTTTCCCGAAAGGATTAATGAGCAAATCTCCTTTTGCTTCTGCTAAATTAAGTCTTGTTGGACGTAACTTGTTCATGATTTATAGCAAAACTAAAGGTTTTGATCCTGAATCAGGATACTCAAATGGTAACGCTCAAGGTATTGAGTTTGGTAGCATGCCTACTTTACGTAGCCTAGGATTTAACCTTAACGTAACATTTTAATCGGAGAATTGAACATGAAAAAACATAATATATCAAAATGGCTTTTAGCTTGCACTGTATTTTTAGCAAGCTGTGAACAAGGCCTTGATGGACTGAATGATAACCCTAACAGACCGACTCCGGATATGTATGATTTTAACAAATCTGCATTAGGAACGGTATTAAGATATGGCGCTGATTTAAACTTTCGTGGTGATGGAGGTATGACTGGTGCTGCCCATTTACATGAGCGTATTAAAAACCTTAACATCGACTTTTACTCACAATATATCAATCCATCTGGTGGTTGGACAACAAGAAACTACACTCCAAATAATGGATGGAATGCTGATTTCTGGAAAGGTCATTACCAATGGTTAAGCGCAGTAAACACAATTATTGCTCAAGGTAAAGACATTGCGGTTCGTCAGAACAGTGTTGCTTTAGCAAGAATCTGGAGAGTGTATGTTCAATCTCAGGCAACAGACTACTTTGGTCCGATTCCTTTTCCTAAAAGTCCAGCTGATCAAACGCCAGACTATGAATCACTAGAGAAGCAGTATGCATTCTTCTTCACCGAACTTGATGAAGCTGTAAAACAGTTTAATCCAGACGGGGATTTCCTTACTGTTGAAGACCAGATTTATTTTGGTGACATGACTAAATGGAAGCAATTTGCAAACTCTTTGCGTCTTCGTTTAGCAATGAAATTATCGGAAGTAAACCCTCAGTTATGTAAGGCCCAAGTAGAAGCAGCACTTACTGCATCAGGCGGTTTAATGCAAGCTGGTGGTGATGCGCGCATTGCAGGTACCAGTGGATGGGGTAATGCTTATAATTATTTTATGTATCAGGTTAGCTGGGGAGAAAAAATGTCAATGACATCTACCTTTGCAAAAATTCTTACAGGAATAGGTGGTATTGCATATGATGGAAGCGCAACTACCGCTCCTGCAGTAGTTGACCCACGTGGTTCAAGATATTTTGATCCAAGCATTAACGGGAAAAAATGGACTGGAGTTTATCCAGGTTTACCAAGTGATGAGCATGTGAATATCGGCCCAAACAATTCTTATATCAGTGAGATCTATGTGATTCCTAATGATAAGAAAAAGATTGACTTGTTCCTGTTTCCTGAGGTATGTTTCTTGGTTGCAGAAGCAGCGGAACGTGGTTTTGTTTCACAAAACGCTAAGCAATGGTATGAAGCAGGTGTAAAAGCTTCATTCGCAGCATGGAGCGTACAAGGAGCAGATAACTACTTATTATCTAATGCTAAAAATGGGTGGGGTACTTCGGCTAATTATGATGATAATACTGGTGCGGGTAACACTCGTTTAGAAAAAATCATTACCCAAAAGTACATTGCTAACTATCCTGATGTTTCTTATCAAGCTTGGAATGACAAACGTCGTTTGAACTTGCCTGCATTTGATGTTCCTAAATACCGTGATCCGGGAGCTGGTACATTCCCTGCTGGAAATGATATCAAAGATGCTAAGAACTTTATTAGCCGTCAGATATTCCCTCAAAGTGAAGCATTGAACAATCAAGCTAAATATGCAGCAGGTGTTCAATTGCTAGGTGGAGCAGACAAAGTTTCAACTAACTTATGGTGGGACTTGGATAAAAACTATTCAACTTCAGTGCAAGCACAGTAATAGATTGTAGTAATTTTTTAAAAGCGCCTTAAGAATATTTTTCTTAAGGCGTTTTTGTTTTCCCTTTACGTTTTACTTATGGAAACAGCGATGTAACTACTAATCCTAATGTAAGAGCTGTTTATGGTAATGGCCAATATGTAAAAACGGAAAATGTTTGGTGGGCCGGCGGAACTAGGTAGCAAGCCACAGTTTTTGTATTGGTTAAGAGTCATTTAACTTAGAACTAATTTTATTCAGACCCTGAAAGAAAAATCTTTCAGGTTTTTTGCTGATTAAAAGCTCACCCATGATAAAAGTCATTGAATATTTTTGAGTACGTCAGTTACGATCTTTTAACACATTTGTTGTGTAACAAACTTGATTCATTTTGATCTCGCCTGTAACAAAATAACCGTTAGTTACTCTATTTTCAGACTTTTTTGTCTCTAAATATTGTTTTGTAATTGTCCATAAATCAGCTTTTTGATTGCTTATTATTGCTTTTTTTAGTTCCATGTAAAATATTATTTTGTGCTTAGTATACAAAAAAGAATGTAACGAGTATGTTGCATGCACTTGTATTACTCTAAATATTCCAATAGTTTAGAGGCCTTAAAATTTAGTTATATGAAGAAAAGGTTACTCTATTTCATCATGGCATTTGTATTTATCGCAAATGTTGTGATGGCTCAGACCCGTACTGTTACTGGTACGGTAACTGACAAATTAGACGGGGGCCCCATCCCCGGCGTGAGCATCCTAGTAAAAGGAAGCTCAATTGGAGCCCAAACTAACGCAGAGGGTAAATACTCTATTGCGGTTCCTCAGGGTGGAACTTTAGTATTTAAGTTTGTAGGTTATTCCTCAAAGGAAATTACTTTAGGTTCGTCAAATACTGTGAATGTTGCTTTAGAAGCAGATTCAAAACAATTAGGTGAGGTTGTTGTAACCGCTTTAGGTATTTCTCGTGAGAAAAAAGCCTTAGGTTATTCAGCAAGTTCAATTTCTAAAGAAGACATTACCAAAACTTCTCCTGTAAGTATGATGGATGGATTGCAGGGTAAAGTTGCTGGTGCTGAAATTTCTTCTCAATCAGGTTCGCCAGGAGCATCTTCAAAAGTAATCTTACGTGGCTATGCTTCACTAACGGGTAACAATCAACCGTTATATGTAGTGGATGGAGTTCCTATTAGTAACTCAGCTTCTACTAATGCTTTAGGAGTGGCAGCAGGAGCATCTACTGGTACTTCAATTTCTAGAACGACTGACTTTGGTAATGGTTCAAACGATATCAATCCAAGCGACATCGAATCAATGACCATCCTTAAGGGTGCAGCAGCAACCTCTCTATATGGTTCTCGTGCCGCAAGTGGGGTTATTGTTATTACAACTAAGAGTGGTAAGGCTGGTAAAACTAAAGTTGATTTCACAACTTCTTCAACGTTTTCAAATGCTTTATTTACACCAACATTACAAAGCAGAAATGGTCAGGGATGGAGTGGTGCATTTGATAGCCATGAAAATGGTTCATGGGGTCCAGCATTAGATGGAGTTAATCGTCCATGGGGTAATGCTGTAAACGGAGAGCAACTATCTAAGCCTTATGTTGCTAATACTAATCGTTTCAAAGATTTTTACACAACAGGAAATGAATTCAATAATACTATCGCGATCAGTGGTGGTACTGAAAAAAATTCATTCTATTTATCTTACGGTAATATTGCAAGTGACGGTATAGTTCCAACGGATGCAGATTCGTATAAAAGAAATACGATTGCATTAAGAGGATCTACTATGTTAGGTGGTTTAAAAGCTTCGGCATCGTTGAATTATGTTAATCGTAACGCGAAAGCAGTAAGTACAGGACAAGGAACCACCACTGGTGCTACTTTATTCCAGGAGCTTATTCAAACACCTGTTGATATCAACATTTCGTCATTAGAGGATTACAAAAATGTATACTATAATGTTGATAACTACTTTACCCCTTATGCGCAAAATCCTTATTTTACTGTAAACGAAAACGGTAATAATTTCAAAAGCGACCGTTTCTATGGAAACACTGCTTTAGATTATAAATTTGCTAATTGGATTTCAGCAAGCTGGAAATTAGGGGTAGATATTACCAACGGTAGGTTAAAAGACTGGCAAGCTGTGGCAGCTCCAAAAGCAGGTACTCCTAATGCAAGCAAAAAAGCATTAGTAGGTGGTGTTCAGGAAAACAGTAATTACAGCGCTGAGTTAAATACTGATTTCATTGTAAACCTTGAGAAAAAGATCAATAGTGATTTTACAATCAACGGTTTGGTGGGTATAAACGTTAATCAACGCGATAATCGTATTGTAAATACTCGTGTTGAAGGATTAATTTTAGATGGTTTCTATGATCTTTCTAACTCTGCAAATTCTCCAAATTCATCTTCGTTCTATTCAAAACGTAGATTAGTTGGTACATATGCACAGGCAAACTTGTCGTATAAAGATTATTTATACCTTACTTTAAATGCTCGTAACGACTGGTCTTCAACGCTTCCTAAAGATCAAAACTCTTTCTTCTATCCAGGAGCTAACTTAGGTTTTGTAGTTACTGATGCATTCAAAAGTTTACAAAATTCTACCATTTCTTTTGCAAAACTTCGTGCAAGTATTGGTAAAACAGGTAATGATGCCCAACCTTATTCAGTTGCAAACTACTTAACAGCAGGTAATGTTGGATTAGGGTTTGGTAACCTTGTTTTCCCAATGAATGGTGTTGGTTCGTTTGAAGTAAGCAATCAGATTGGTAACCCTCAATTACGCCCTGAGTTAACTACAGAATGGGAATTAGGTGCTGATTTACGTTTCTTTAACAACCGTGTAGGAATTGATGTTGCTTACTACGATAAAACTACTAAAGATCAAATCTTAGCAGTTCCTATTTCAGCAGGAAGTGGTTACACAAGCCGTATTACTAACTTTGGTAAAATCCAAAATAAAGGTGTTGAGTTAGCGCTTAATATAACTCCTATTAAAGGACAGCATTTTGGATGGGATTTGACTTATACTTATTCTAAAAACAATAATAAAGTATTAGAACTTCCAAATAGTTTAACTGAAGTACAATTGAACACTGCATATGGTGTAGACTTAGTAGCAATGGTTGGTCAGCCGTTAGGCTTGATCAAAGGTCATGCTGCGAAAACTACTCCTGATGGTAGAGTTATTGTGAATGCCTCTAATGGTCTTCCTTTGGTAGCTCAGGATAAAGTTGTTTATGGTGATATCAACCGTAAATTCTCTATGGGTTTAGTAAACAAATTTACTTATGATAATTGGGCTCTAGGTTTCTCATTTGATTTCCGTAAAGGTGGTTTAATGTACTCATACACCTCGCGCTTAAATTACTTTGTGGGTAATGCAGTAAATACTACGCTTAATGATCGTAAGCCGTTCTTAGTTCCAAACTCAGTTAATGAGGTTATTGGTTCGGATGGTAAAGTAACAGGTTATGTAGAAAATACTACAGCAATTGGTATGGCGAGCATTGCTGATTACTTCAACCAGACAAATAATAATAGTATGTCAAGAGAATTCGTACTTGACAAATCATTTATTAAAATGCGTGATCTTTCATTGACATATACTTTCCCTAAATCAATGGTAAGTAAAATCGCTGCAAGTAATGCTAGTGTGTCTGTTTTTGGTCGTAATTTATTTGTTTGGGTTCCTAAAGAAAACTCATTTATCGACCCTGAGGTTTCAACATTCAGCAATGACTTATCTGGTGAGTTCGGTGAGTTTGGCGGTGGCCCAAGTGTTCGTTCATTCGGTGTATCATTAAAAGTGGGTTTCTAATATTTTGAATGATGAAAAAAAGATTCTTATTTAAATCAACTATATTGTTATCTACAGCATTATTGCTGTCGACAACATCATGCCAGGACTTCCTGGACGTAAACAAAGACCCAAGTAATCCAGAGGTTTCTGAAGGTCAGCCGGTTTCAATATTTCCTGCCGCTGTAGCTTCTACAGGCGGTACTATTGGAGCTCAATATGCAATTTTAGGTGGTATCTGGAGTCAGCATTGGACTCAAGCTGCTACTTCAAATCAATTTAAAGATATTGACTCATACAACCTTACAGCGTCAAGCTTAAATAACCAGTTTGATGAAATGTATGCAGGAGCGCTTAATGATTATCAATTTATCATTAAAAAATCTGAAGCATCGCAAGATTGGTTCTATTTCTTGGCTGCAACAGTAATGAAAGCCTATACATTACAAGTAATGGTTGACTTGTATGACAAAGTTCCTTATTCACAAGCTTTCCAAGGATTAGATAACTTAACTCCTGCTTATGATGATGGAGATAAAGTGTATGCAGGGTTAATTGCTGAGATCGATAATGCATTGCAAAAAGATTTTACAGCAGCTTCAAACTCAACTCCGGCAGGTCCTGACATCGTTTTGTCTGGAAGTGTTGATAATTGGAAGCGTTTTGCAAATACATTGAAATTAAAAATGTACTTGCGTATGATCAATGTTAAGCCTGCTGAAGCATTAGCTGGTATTAATAAATTGTACACAGATAAAGTAAACTTCTTAGAAGTTGATGCGGCGATGAAGAACTTTCAGGATTCACCTGATAAGTCAAATCCATTATTTGAGTTTAACAACCGTCGTTTGAATACATCATTGAACTTACGTGCTAGTAAAACAATGATGTCTTGGTTGCAGGCAAATAATGACCCAAGACTATCGGTTTATTATAAGTTCCCATCAACTAAGCCAGCTACAACTACTTGGATCCCTTTAGATCAGGGTAATTTTAATACAACACAGGCGGACAGAACAAATGTGTCGGTTGCTAATATTTTACCATTGGCTCCTGTTTATTTTATTTCTGCATCTGAATCTTTCTTTTTACAGGCTGAAGCATTGGAAAGAATTACTCCAAACGCTCCTGCAGCAAAATCTATGTATGATAAAGCGGTAGTTGCGGCATTTGCTCAAAACTCGGTAGACGGTACAAGCTTTGTAGCAGCTGGCGGTAAATATGCGTATCCTGCAGCAGGAACTTTTGAGCAAAAATTAGAATCTATTATCACTCAAAAGTGGGCTTCTATGGTTGGATCACATGCACTTGAGGCATATTTTGAGAAAAATCGTACTGGATATCCTGTAACTAGTAGTGTTTATTCTGACAATGCGGCTTATGTTCCAGGTCAATTAGTTTATCCAAAAGAAGGAATAACTGGAGGTGTTTTCCCAAGACGTTTAATTTTCTCTGATAGAGATCGTCAACGCAATCCAAATGTTCCTGCAATGGTACCACTTACTACTAAGGTATGGTGGGATGTTAAATAATTTAATGGATAGGAAGTATGAAATTTAAAAATATATTATCAGCTGTGCTTGTTTTAAGTTCAGTTGTCGCAATAACATCATGTGATAAAACTGAGAGCGACGAATTTGAATACGTAGCTCCAGCCGGCAAATTAGCCGGCGAGTGGTTTGTTACATTAAAAGATGGTGGAACTAGTGCACTTACAGGTGTTAGGCCATACGCTAAATTATTAACTTTTAATGATGTTAATAAAGGTGATTCTTTATGGGTACAATCAGTAAACTTAACATATCAAGATGCTGATAAAAACACTTTCCCTGTAAGATTTGGAACTAAAGCGATAAAAGTTAAATCTATTGCTGATGCCAATGCTTTAACTTTTTCTATTGCACAAGGCAAAAATGTAGCTAGCGGAACGGTGGCTCCTAAGGTTACTATTTTGAATTCTAAAATTTTAAAAGGTCAAGGTAAATCACTTTCAGGAAATCCGGTTGATAGTATCTACATTGAAGTTCAATACTCAGATACTCCAGGCAAGACATTTATTTTGTCAGGGCATCAACGTACTGGGTTTGGTGAAGATGAACCACATTATTAGTATTTACTAATTACAACGCCGTTCTTAATTAAGAACGGCGTTTTTATTTACAATTTGTTTTAAAAAAGTTACAAATCTACTTCTTTTTGTAACAAACCTACCTATCTCATTCCTTTCCTTCTTTTTTTTCATCCCAAAGCTCAATTTTAATTGTTTTTCATCTTTTTTTGGAGCGATTATTTGCATTTATAAACCAATTTTTTTTGTTAAATTGGTGTAATTCAATCAACTAAACTTCGCTCTCATGAAGAAAAATTTACTATTAGTCGCCTGGCTAGTAATGTATGCTTTTGTTAGCATGGCGCAAAACCGCACCATTACTGGTACGGTTACGGACAAAATCGACGGTCAGCCCATTCCGGGGGTCACCATTCAGATTAAAGGCACGGCCCTGGGTACTCAAACTAACTCTGACGGAAAGTATTCTCTTTCTGCTCCTACTGACGCCAAAACAATCATCTTTCAGTACATTGGTTATGTTACCAGGGAGGTTACTTTAGGTACAGGCAGTGTGTATAACATTGCATTGGATCAAGATACCCGTCAGCTGGGTGAGGTTGTGGTAACAGCCCTTGGTGTTGGTCGTGAAAAGAAATCATTAGGTTACTCTGCTACTAAGGTAGCATCTGAAGAAATTAACCGGGCTTCTCCAGTCAATATTATGGGGGGCTTACAAGGCAAAGTTGCCGGGGTTGATATCTCGTCAACTACAGGTGCTCCCGGTGGTTCAAGTAAAGTGATTTTGCGAGGATTCTCTTCTATTAATGGTAGTAACCAGCCATTATTTGTTATTGATGGAGTACCGGTAAACAATAGTCGCGCCGGAGGAACCTCCACCACTTTAACGGAGAATTATGACTTTGGTAATGCCATGAACGATATCAATCCAAATGATATCGAAAGTGTAAACATTCTAAAGGGCACTGCTGCGTCATCGCTGTATGGTTCAAGGGGTGCTAATGGTGTTGTGGTAATCACCACTAAAAAAGGAAAGGCAGGTGGATTCAAAGTTGATTTTACATCAGCAGCCTCTTTCACCCAAGTATCTTATGTGCCAGCTGTTCAAGAAAAATTCGGACAAGGTTGGGATGGAACGTTTATTCTCTCAGAAAATGGTAGTTGGGGACCTAAAATGGATGGAGTCACTCGTCCTTGGGGAGCTATCGTGAATAATACCCAATTAATAAAGCCATTTTCTTTTGTTGAAGATAATTTTAGAAATGCATTCGACACAGGAGGAGAGTTTAATAATACTATTTCACTAACCGGTGGAAATGAGAATTCTAATTTTTACCTGTCATACGGAAACGTTGCCAGTAATGGTATGATGCCAGGTGATAATGACTCTTACAATAGAAATAACATTTCCCTGAATGGTTCAACAAAGGTTAAAAACTTTACAGCAAGCGCTACTTTTAATTATGTGGGTAAAAACCAAAAATTTGTTGAGGTAGGACAAGCTCAATCGGGTATTGCGGCTAACTTTTATGAAGATGTGTTGCAAATTCCTGTTGATATTCCCATTGAACAATTACAGGATTACCAAAACACCTACTTTAATGTAGATAATTATTTTACTCCATTTGCAGAGAATCCATATTATCCATTAGCAGAAAATAGCTCTAATTTCAAAACTAACCGTATTTACGGTAATGTTGAACTTAAACTGCAAGCTACCAACTGGCTAAGTTTTATGCTGCAGCAGGGAGCTGATATTTCCAACTCAACTAATAAGATTTGGCATGCTAAAAATGCTCCTTCTCCAGGTAGCTGGAATGATGGAGCCAATGTTGAAGGTGCTCAACGACAGGCGGACGTAGGAAACGTGGTGGAAGGTTCTGAGAAATATTTCGAATATGATTCAAAATTGCATGCCAACTTTGAAAGAACTATCAATGCCGATTTCGGTATTAACGGCTTAGTTGGTTTGAATTATAATGACAGAGGATACAGAACGCTTTATACTTCCGTGGAAGACCTTACTATTCCTGGATTTTATGATATATCCAATTCATTGAATCAGCCGGTAAGTACTGAACGTGAAAGCCATAGACGACTAATTGGTTTGTATGCTTCGGCAACAATTGCCTATAAGAATTATGCATTCGTAACATTAAATGCTCGTAATGACTGGAGTTCAACGCTTCCTAAAGGCAACAATAGCTTCTTCTACCCAAGTGTAAGTGGATCCCTTGTTATATCAGATATGACTGACTTAACTAAAGCTCAAATTAGCTTTTTGAAAATCAGGGCAAGTTGGGGTCAAACAGGTAATGACGCCACTCCTTATTATGTATATAATATTTTGCGTGCGGCAAACGTACCTGTACGCGGAACAGGAACAACCATTACATTCCCTGTAGCTGGTGTTTCTGGTTTCAGTATTGATAATACATTGAGAAATCCACAATTGAAACCTGAGATCAGTACCGAAACAGAATTAGGCGCTGAAATGAAGTTTCTGAATAACAGATTAGGATTTGATTTTACTTATTATAATAAAGTAAGTAAGGATCAGATTTTGCCAATCGACGCAGCTCCATCTTCTGGATACAAACTGAGAATTGTCAATTTTGGTAAGCTTAGAAATCGCGGTATTGAGTTAGCGGTTAATGCAACTCCGGTAAAGACAGCCGCATTTAACTGGGACATAGGTTACACCTTTGCGCAGAACAAGAACATTGTATTGGAATTGCCTGAGGGTTTAACTCAGATTCAACTAAATGACGCTTATGACGCTAAGTTTTTAGCTATGGTGGGTAAGCCCCTTGGAGTACTTACCGCTCCGGTTCCAAAATTATCTCCTGATGGAAGAATTATCGTTAACCCTGACAATGGGTACGCAGTTCCTAATCCAGATGATGCAGAATTCGGAACCAGCCAACGTGATTTCACAATGGGCTTAACGAATAGTTTCTCTTATAAAGGCTTTACTCTAGGTTTCGTATTTGATTGGCGCAAGGGTGGAGTATTCTACTCAGGCACTGCCGACTTGCTAAACTTTACAGGTAATGCGAATAATACCACTTACAATGATCGTAAGCCATTTATTATTCCAAATTCAGTTAACGAGATCGATAACGGCGACGGTACATTCAGCTATGTAGAAAATACAACTCCTATTACTGAAAATACTGTGGATGATTATTACTATCACACTAGTAATAAGGCCCTTTCTTATTATAACCGGATTTTTGATAAGTCCTTTATTAAACTGAGAGAAGTAACGCTTACTTATCTGTTGCCTAAAAATTGGGTTAGCTCGGTAAAAGCTTCAAGTGCTTCTATTTCGTTATTTGGACGTAATCTTTGGATGTGGCTTCCATCTGAAAACAGGACTATTGACCCTGAAGTATCCAACTTCGGTAATGATTTAACCAGTGAGTTTGGTGAATTCAGAACAGGCCCTTCAACCCGTTCATTTGGTGCATCCTTAAGAGTGTCGTTCTAAATCTTAATCAAAAGTATCATGAAAATTTCATTCAATTATAAGCATATTTTTCTAGCAACAGCCACCCTGTTTTTGGTGAGTTGCGATAGCTTGCTTGATATAAACGAGGATCCTAATAACCCTCCAATTGAGCAAGCAACCCCAGAAGTGTTATTTCCGGCTGCTGTTATGTCAAGTGCAGGTATGATAGGGGGGCAATTAACAATTGTAGGGGGTATTTGGTCACAGTATTGGGCGCAGTCTTCTTTTTCTAATCAGTATAAAGAAATCGACTCCTATAACCTCACCCGTATAAACGAAGAAGTAAACCTTCCTTACGAAGAGTTAATGGCAGGAGCTTTGGCCGATTATCAGTTGTCAATTCAGAAATCACTAGAAAGAAGTGATTGGCGTTATTACCTGATGTCGGTGGTAATGAAAGCCTATACATTCCAGGTTGTGGCCGATTTATATGATCAGGTTCCTTATTCCCAAGCATTTCAAGGCGCAGGGAATCTTCAGCCTAAATTTGATGATGGCTATAGTATTTATGTAGCATCATTAGCCCAAATTGACGATGCACTGTCGAAAGACTTTAAAAGTCAACCGTTAGATGCAGCTCAACAAAAGTCTGATTTTGTATTTGGTGGAGATATGGATAAATGGGAACAATTTGCCAATACATTAAAATTGAAAATGTATTTGCGAATGGTAAACGCTAAACCAGCGGAAGCTGAAGCAGGTATCAGAGCATTGTATCAGGCAGATGCCAGTTTTCTTTCTGAGGGGGCCGGGGTAACTGCTTTTGAAGACATTCCGAATAAGAGTAATCCATTTTACGAGTTTAATATCAGAAGGTTGAATACTACCACAAACATCAGAGCCAGTATAACCTTTGTAAGTTGGTTAACACTTCATAAAGACCCTAGAGCAGTATCTTATTTCGGAAATGCCAATCCAATTGGCATTCATCAGGGCGACTTTAATGCAACTGTTCAGGAGCAACCAACATATGGTAATGCCAGCGTTTTTGTTCAGCATGCTACAGATCCGGTGTGGTTTATTTCAGCTGCCGAGTCAAATCTTATGCAGGCTGAGGCTCTTGAAAGATATTTTGGTGGCGCAGGTGCTAAAGATAAGTATGATACAGGTGTTACAGAGGCATTCGCTGAACTTGGTTTAACTCCGGGAACTCTTTTGACAGGTGACTATGCTTATCCGACAGGAACGTTTGAGCAAAAACTAGAAGCAATTATTGTTCAAAAATGGGCAGCATTTCCAGGTTCGCATGCGTTGGAAGCATTCTTTGAGCAAAGTAGAACGGGATATCCTAGAATAAGTCCGGTTTATTCAACAGATCCAAGGTATCTTGGTGAAGACCGCCAGGGGCAATGGGTTTATGCGAAAAACGGATTTACTCAAGGACGTTTTCCAAAACGATTGGTATTTCCAGATTATGAGCAAACACGTAATAGTAATACTCCTGCTGAAGTTCCGATTTATACGAATGTATGGTGGGCTAAACAATAATAACTATGAAGACATATCTAAAACTCATGATATTATTTCTTTGTATGGTAGGGTTATCATGCAAAAAATACGATACAACATATCCGGAAGGGTATGTGGGAACCTCTAAAATCACTCAGTATCCAATCCTTACTTTAAATGGAGACCGCTATATGGCGTTTGTTAACGGTGGTACTTTTGTAGACCCTGGCGCAACTGCTAAAGCGGGTGATCAAGATGTTCCAGTTACTGTAACCGGGTCAGTGGATAGTTCTACCCCGGGAGTGTATACATTAACCTATTCCGCTGTTAATAGCGACGGTTTCTCTGCCTCAGTTAATAGGACTGTTATTATTGCCACTGTGGATGCCAGTGCTGAGAATAATGATTTTTCTGGAAACTATGCAAGAAATACGAATGGTTCTGTAGCTGTCTGGACAAGAATAGCACCTGGGGTTTATACCGTATTTAATCCGGGAGGGGCTCCGGGAACCAATCTTACTGTTGTTGTTGTGAATTCAACGGGAACCGAAATTGAAATTCCTGAGCAGGCAGCAAGCGATGGTTCTCCAACCTCATCGTCCGATGAAGTTTATTCGCTAGGCCCTCCAGCAACGTACAAATGGGTAATCCTAAATCCGGGATACGGAACAGCATTAAGAACATTCATTAAACAATAATTGACTGGATATGAAAACATATATAAAAGTATTGATTGTAGCATTTACGGCCATTGTTTCCTCAACTATGATTTCCTGTGAAAGGGATAATCCAGATCCGGGAGGAACAGCAACTCAAAATTTGGCTGGAGAATGGTGGGTGCAATGGGATCAGTTGCCAGGTGTATATTTCCATATTGTAACCTATAATACCTCTGCTAATTCTGCTTCAGAGATGTGGTTTGACGATCAAGGAACTTTCTGGGAAGTAAAAGGAAAAATAAACACTGATCAAAACAGTCTTTCGTTTTCTGGAAGTGATATTCAGAATGTGTACTATGATAGTAAATTTACCATTACCGAAGGTAAAGTAATCAAGGAAGGAGCAAAAGGTCCGGTTTCCAAATCAGTAACGGATTCTATTTATTTCAAAATCTCTTTCTCTGATGATGATCCGGTAGGTACTGTGTACACATTATCAGGTTATGGAAGAACACGCTATGCAGAAGATGATCACTAATTATGATGATTAGATAAATTCACACAAAGTCGCAAAGACGCTAAGTTTATTTCTTTGCGACTTTGAGTGAATTCTTTACTCCTGCCAGAAACTAATAGTATCGCCAATTCGTAAAGTGGCTTTATGCCCTAGCTTAATGGCGCGATTATCGGCAATATGTCCTGCCGGAAAATTAAAGCAAACAGGGAAATCATAATCCTTCACTTTCTCCCAGATAATCTCTTCATAACTCAACCCAAACGGAATCTCATTATCCTGCAGTTCGGTAAAACTACCCACAATTAGTCCGCGGATGTTCTGCAGTTTGCCCGAACGCTTCAGGTTCCACATCATCCGGTCGAGGTTATACATCCATTCGCCTACCTCTTCAATGAACAAAATTTTGTCGTACATGTATAATTCTGAAACGGTATTCTGAATCGTATGAATTAACGATAAATTACCCCCAACAATTTCACCTTCAATTTCACCATAACGATTATAAGGAGAACTGTTATTGAACGTATAAGCCAATTCATCTCCAAACAATGCCTTCTTCAACGAATCGATAGCTTCAGGAGTTTTATTGTCGATAATAACCGGCATTGAAGCATGTAAGGTTGGGATTTCGTACATGCTGTTAATATGCGAATGCAAAATGGTGACATCACTAAAACCCACCAACCATTTCGGGTTAGCAAGCAATCCGGAGAAATCAACCGAATCAATCATACGAACCGTTCCGTAGCCGCCTCTTGCGCAAACAATGGCCTTCACGTCAGGATCATTGAAAAAGTCAGTCAGGTTTTGTGCCCTTAAGGTGTCATCTCCACCGAAAATATTCCACTCAACACCTATCGTGCTACCAAGTTTTACTTTTAATCCCCAGCTTTCAAATAACTTAATAGCAGGCTGAAGTTGTTCAATATCTACATAACGAGCTGTGCACAAGATACCAATCGTATCACCAGCTTGTAAATAAGGCGGAATTTTGTTCATAACGCAAAGTAAAGAATTGATTAGGAAATTAGAGGTTTCGGGTTGCGAATTGCATTTGAGAAATGGTAAAATAAATAAACTTCAGATTTCAAGTCATGAATAATAAAACTCGTAACACGTAACCCGGAATCATTACAACGAAAACCTTATCTTTGCCGAGTTTTTGTGATTCTCAAATCCAAAACCCCATATTTCAAATCTAAAGAATGAAGCAATTCAAAAGATATACTGTTACCTCAGCGTTGCCATATACTAATGGTCCGGTTCATATTGGTCACTTAGCAGGAGCTTACTTACCTGCTGATATTTTTGTTCGTTACCTGCGTTCAAAAGGTAGGGAAGTAGTGTTTATTTGTGGGTCAGACGAGCATGGAGTGCCTATTACCATTAAAGCAAAGGCTGAAGGCGTAACCCCTCAACAAGTAGTAGATAAGTATCATAAAATCATTGGCGATTCATTCCGTGATTTTGGTATTTCATTCGATATTTATCACCGTACATCTTCACAAACTCACCATGAAACATCAGCTGATTTCTTTAAGAAATTATATGATAAAGGCGAATTTATTGTGGAAGAGAGTGAACAGTATTTTGATGAAAAAGCACATCAATTCTTAGCCGATCGTTACATCACCGGAACTTGTCCGGAATGTGGTTACGATAAAGCTTATGGAGATCAGTGTGAAAGCTGTGGATCAACATTAAATGCAACAGAACTCATCAATCCTAAATCAACCTTAAGTGGTGAGCCTCCTGTATTAAAATCAACTAAACACTGGTATTTACCATTGGACAAATATCAGCCTAAGCTGGAAAAATACATTTTGGAAGACCATCAAAACTGGAAAACCAACGTATTCGGACAGTGTAAATCGTGGTTATCACAAGGATTACAGCCTCGTGCCGTAACCCGCGACTTGGAGTGGGGAGTACCTGTTCCGGTTGAAGGAGCCGAAGGAAAAGTGCTTTACGTTTGGTTTGATGCTCCTATCGGTTATATCTCTGCAACTAAAGAATTATTCAAATCGAAAGAAGCCGGTTATCCT
The DNA here is from genome assembly GCF_000242635.2 of Solitalea canadensis DSM 3403. NCBI lineage: Bacteria > Pseudomonadati > Bacteroidota > Sphingobacteriia > Sphingobacteriales > Sphingobacteriaceae > Solitalea > Solitalea canadensis. The sequence continues at coordinate 4,322,452 of NC_017770.1, read as the reverse complement.
GCTGCTAAGAAAGAAGAATATTACCTGAATGTTCGTGAGCCGCAGTCAGGTGCAGCGAATTGGGAAGAACACTGGAAATCGGAAGATACCAAACTGGTGCACTTTATCGGTAAGGATAATATCGTATTCCACTGCCTGATTTTCCCTGCGATGTTAATGGCTGATGGTACTTATACATTAGCGGATGATGTTCCGGCTAATGAGTTCCTGAACCTGGAGAACAATAAGATCTCAACCTCTCGTAACTGGGCAGTTTGGCTGAATGATTACCTGGTTGACTTTAAAGATAAGCAAGACGTATTGCGTTACGTTTTATGCTCAACCTTTCCTGAAACAAAAGACAACGATTTTACCTGGAAAGATTACCAGGCTCGTAATAACAATGAGCTGGTAGCCATCTTCGGAAACTTCATTAACCGCGTTGCGGTATTAACGCACAAATATTACGAAGGTGTTGTTCCTGCTTTAGGCACATTAACCGACTTTGATAAAGAAGTTATTGAAGAGTTGAAAAGCTATCCGGCTAAGATCGGAGCCTCAATTGAAGCTTATCGTTTCCGTGAAGCAATGCAAGAGTTCATGAACCTTGCACGTTTAGGAAATAAATACCTGGCTGATACCGAGCCATGGAAATTGATTAAGACCGATGAGGAACGAGTAAAAACCATTATGAACATTGGTTTACAGATTGCTGCCAACCTTTCTGTTTTAGCAGAGCCATTTATTCCATTTAGCGCTAAAAAGTTAGCAGATATGTTAAACCTTGCTGAAACTGCATGGGATAAAACGGGAGACATTAATTTATTGCCGGAAGGTGATCAGATTGCTGAAGCGGCTTTGTTATTTGAGAAAGTGGAAGACAGCGTGATCGAACAGCAATTACAAAAATTGGAAGCTTCGAAAGCAGCCAATGAAGCTGCTTCAAAAACGGTAACGCCTGCAAAAGAAAACATCACCTTTGATGAATTCTCTAAAATGGATATCCGTGTCGGAACCATTTTAGCAGCGGAAAAAGTGGCAAAAACCAAGAAATTGTTAAAGCTTACCATCGACACAGGAATCGATCAGCGTACTGTTGTTTCGGGTATTGCAGAATATTTCGAGCCTGAAAACATCATTGGTCAGCAAGTGAGTATTTTGGTAAACCTGGCACCAAGAGAGATCAAAGGCATTGAATCTCAGGGAATGATCCTGATGGCAGAAGATGCTGACGGTAAACTCTGTTTTGCCGCCCCAACCGCAGCCGTAAAAAATGGTAGCGAAATCAGGTAATCATATTAACTGAAAGTTTTCAGATACGGGTTCAAAACATTAGTTTTGCCGCTGAAATAAAGATATATTCTTTTTTGAGGATATGGCCCGGTAGTTCAATGGGTATCCCGGCTGAGCCGAGGCGGTTCATGAGGTCAAAGGATTAATAATGGTCCCTTAGTTTAATGGATAGAATGTGAGATTCCGGTTCTCATGGTACAGGTTCGATTCCTGTAGGGACCACTTAATACTACCACAATTGGTAGTTATGGATACCCCGGCTGAGCCGGGACTAAACTTTAGATATACTACAGCAGTAATAAATGGCCCGGTAGTTCAATGGATAGAATAGAAGTTTCCTAAACTTTAGATATGAGTTCGATTCTCGTCCGGGCTACAAAGCATCAATCAGAAAATGGTTGGTGCTTTTTTAGTTTAATGTATAGAATTTGATCCCGTGCTTAGCCGGGACGGTTCTCGATGTACAGGTTCGATTCCTGTAGGGACGATTCTCGATGTACACATTCAATTCCTGTAAGAACCACTAACATTGTCTGTTTTCAATGTAAAACGACAGCTTTTTCGTGATAGGGATGAAATAAGGGCAATATTTGTGAAGGATTTTGATTTTTGTTTATTTACTCTGGTCCAAAGCCCGCAAATCACAAGGAAATGCCAAATTCCTTTTTAAACGCAATGGATTAATCATACAATCTAAGGGTAGGTACGTGGCTCAATACTAAGGAATTTAATTATTCGATAACATTCCCAAAAATGATTCGGGAATTTCTGATCGGTTAATAGTGTGATTAAACTCAATTGCTTCTTCGTTTTAATAAAAGTAAAGAACTTTTTTGGCTCAAAATTTCTGAAAATAATTAGTTTTTCAAACCGATAAATTTGTATTTTACGAAAAAAATTAGCATTCGTAATCAAAGAATGACGGGACAAGATGTAATAGATTTAATTGGCTTGGATAGAGCCACTTCAATAAGTTCGGTTGATAAAAATCTAACCGAAAGTAAGTCTATCGTTTTAAACCAGGTTGGCGAATTTGGGGTTGATGCTGTATATTTTAATACGGATGAAAATGAGAATAGTTTTCCTGCAGTGTTTCTTAAAAAAGTAGAATCTTTTGATTCAAAAACTTTAGAAAAGATTGCAGACGCTCAAAAGAAAATATGGAATTACAAAAAGGTACTCTTTTTTTATGTTTATTCTGAAACGGAGATTCGAATATATAACTGTTCTGAAAAACCGCTTATCGTAACTCAAAATGATTTCAATTATGAAAAAGAGCTACAAAATATCGAAATAAAAGTATACAAGTTTTCTGACAATAAACAGCTTGAAGAACTTAATAGATTATTCTCAAGAATTGCCATTGATACGGGAATTATTTGGACTTTGGAAGAAGCTCAGTTTATCAGAGATAGAATTAACCTACAGCGCAGAGTTGATAAATATCTCGTAGCAAGTCTGATAAATACAGCGCAACTTCTTGAACAACAGGGGCTTGCGGTAAACTTAATTCATAAGCTAATCCTTAGATCTTTATTCTTGTTATATCTTGAAGACAGAGGAGCTACGGATGAGAACTTATACTCCAAAATAAAAAATGGAACAAAATCTTATTTTGAAATTTTGGACGACGTAAATGCTACTAAAAAATTATTTGAAGTATTAGAAGGGCATTTTAATGGTAATGTTTTTACAGTAGGAGAGGATGAAAAAATATCTGTTGAACAACTTCAGCTTATTAAAAAATGCTTCATTAGTGGAAATGATAATATCCCTCAAATAAAACTGTTTGATGATTGGAGATTATTTGATTTCAGTATTATACAGATTGAGTTGCTGAGTGAGATTTATGAAAATTTCCTATTCAAAACCGATCCTGAATTAAAGAAAAGAACAGGAACATATTACACCCCTCCTTCATTAGTTGAGTTTATTCTTAATGAGAAACTACCTACTGGTAAAGATGAAAAAAACTATAGCATAAAAATTTTAGATCCGTCATGTGGCTCCGGAATTTTTTTGGTGGAAAGTTTTAAACGCTTAGTAAAACGCTATGAAAATCAACACAAAGAAAAACTTACCGATTTTGTTAAACTAAAAAAATTACTGACCGATAATATTTTTGGAATTGAACTACATCCACAAGCCATAAAGGTTGCGGCATTTAGCTTGTATTTGGCTCTGCTAGATAATCTGAGTCCTAAAACTATTTGGCAAAATAAAAATCATCGATTGCCGAACCTTATTAATAATCCTAATGATAAGTCATTATCAGCTGAAGGCAAAAATTTGTTTTGTAGAGACACAATTCTAGAAAATAAGGAGATTGAGAATATTGAATTTGATTTGGTAGTCGGAAATCCCCCATTTGGCACAACTGACTTATCAGAGTCGATTCGAAATTATTGCAGCAAATACGGTTTTGGTAAAGAAATGGTTTTACCATTCCTCCATAAAGCAACAATGTTTGCGCCCAATGGTGAAATAGTTCTAATATTTAATACTAAAGTTCTGACCAATACAAGTGGGACCTATCAAAACTTCAGAAAATGGTTATTCAATGAGTGCTGTGTTGAGAAAGTATATAATTTTTCTGTACTTCGAAATGCAAAACAAAATTTTGGCGGACAACTATTTGGTGATGCAACAGGACCGATAAGCATTGTCTTTTATAGAAAAGGAATTCCCCAAAATCTTTCTGATAAAATCGCATACTACGCTCCCAAAACCTATATTAAATCTAATATAGTCGAAGGTTTAAATATCGACTTTACAGATTTAAAATACTTGCCACTAGAAGAATGTCAAAAACCAGATACTAAAATTTGGAAGGTTGCAATGTGGGGCGGCATAAAAGATTGGCAGTTGGTACTAAAATTATTAGAAACAGAAAAGAATGTCGGTGCTTATTTAAGAGAAAATAAAATAGATTATAGTGTCGGATTACAACCTTTAAACAATTCGACGGAAAAACCGATTGTTGATAATGAAATATCTAAACTTTCTTTTATTAGGCCAGAAAAAATCGAACGTTATTATACCAATAAAAGCAACTTTTCAACCATCAATGCTTTATTGAAAAATAAAGAAACTATAGAGTCATATTTAGAATATTATTCTGTAGATAAAGTTTACGATTTGCCGCCAATTAATGTTTTTAGAAGAATAACAGGAAAAAATCTTTTTAGTGGCCCAATGTTACTAACAAAAGAAGGTTTAAAAAATAATCAACTTTGTTTTAGCTATATTGATAGTGCTGTAGCATATAATAGTACTGTTTTAGGGTTTAAAACTGGTAATAAAGAAATATTAAAATTTTTATCTAGTATTTTAAACTCAGAATTAGCTACTTATTTTTTATTGCTGATATCAAATTCGTGGGGAGTTGAAAGGGAAAGAATTAAGCCAAATGAAATATATGAATTTCCAATCACGAATGATATTGAGCTTTTCAAAGATTTAGTTAAACTTCATGATGCAATAGAAGTAAAAATAAAAAATGCTCTTTCATACATCGATTTTAATAGTATTGAAAAGGAAATCAACGAAAAGGTATTTAATCTTTATAATATTAAATCTGGTGAAAAACAATTAATAAAAGATTTTGTCGAATTTTCAGTTGATCTGTTTCTTAAACAAGAAAAATCAAAAGCTCTTTATCCTGTATTACTAGAACAAACAATTGAATACGGAAAATTAATTAGTGATGAACTCAATAATTTTCTTGATGGTCAGGACTTATTTACAAATGCGACAGTTTACTGCATCAATAGATTCTCTCCACTAATGATGATTAAACTTTCCTTTGCCATAGAACAAAATACAGTTGTGATCTCTGAGGACTTTGTTGATGAAGAGTTAAAAAAAATGGATAAGTACCTTTGGGAAGAAAATGCAAGCAATATCTATTTTAGAAAAAAACTGAATTACAAAAAAGAGAATGATATTTATATTATTCGCCCGAACCAACGCAGGTTTTGGTCGCAGTCTATGGCAATAGAAGATGCATCCGAGTTGATTCTTGAAATTCTAAATGAGAATTAACGATGGCATTGAATTCGAATATTATTAATGCTTTTAGAAAATCTTTTGAACTTAATTGTATTGAGTTGATTTCTAATGCTTATGCAGTAGCATTTAAAGAAAAGAAGTATGAGTTGAATTGGTTAGAGAATGATTTTTCCGAACTATTGGGAAATTATGTCAATGAGGGTCGACTATCATTAGATAAGGGAATAACTTGTAAAACAGAGAATAAGTTGTTTATCCAAGTAGATAATTTGACAAAAGGATTTGCTGATAAACTACCAAGGATTGATTTCATCTACACAAAACATTGGAAAAGACAAAGATTTGAGTGTTTTATGGAAGCAAAGAGGTTAAAGGAAAAAGACTCCGGTTTAAAGAGAGCTTACATAAACGATGGAATGGATAGGTTTGTTTCACAAAAATATCCGTTAGGTTGTATGGTGGGTTATCTACTTGAAGGTTGCTCAAATGAAACAGTGAATGGAATTAATACCCTGTTAGAAAAAGACAAAAGGAATACCGAAACCTTAAATCTCAAGATCAGTAAGTTTCACAAAATTTATTACGAATCTGAACATACAGAAATAGGAACACTAAAACATCTAATATTTGACTTTACAAATTCATCAAATTAAGAATTCTTTTTAACGTATCTGTAGTCTTTTTGAATTATCACAACTAAATTGAATATAGCCTGAATCGGGCTATAGTATTTTAAGGTGATCTTAAGAAAAGATAGCTCATTATATATAGATAGAAATGGATAGGAGCAATAAAGGACAACCAAGATTTTCTTTTAAGCCCGAAGAGAAACTCCCTTATTCTTTAATTTCGATTGTAGCTAGTGATGCAGATTTTGACAACCTGGAGAAATAAATTAAAGACACGATAGACTTCCTAAAGAATAATAAATCAAAGTTGGAACTTATTTCGGCAACAAAAAAAATTCAGCATGCAACCCTGGACTTTGGTGTTGACGACAATAATAATGAGTTTACGCAAACAATGCGACTTCCCAATGAATTATTGAGGGTAGCAGCCGATTTGGGAATGGAGATCGAAATGTCGGTTTATCGTTAAGCCTAAAGTTTAAATTCCTTACCTTGTTCTGAATGAGTCTACAAATGAAAATCAATTTAGGCCTGTTATTTCTAGCTATTGTGATTAATTCTTGTGATAGAATAAGATCGATCACAAGTAAGTCAATTGAGAAGGTTAAGGAAGTGGTTAATAATGAGTCGGATAAACTTGTGGACAAAGTGATTCCAACTTTTGATAGTTATAAATCAGATACTGAGCATAATAGAAGGCGATTTAAAGATTTTCTACAAATCGAATTAACCTCCGATGTAAAGAATATCTATTGCTATGCAGATGAGATGGGAATAGATAAAAACTACCAGTTTTCTTTTAATTGCGACATGTCAACCGTCATTCGGATTCTTCAAAAGCATCAATTAAGACTTGATACAGCTACCTCTTATGGGTTTAGTGCTGAGTTGCAGAAAGAATTTGTATGGTGGAAGTGTAATGACATCAAAAAACTGCCAAGGTATAGCTGGAAAGGCGATAATGAATATTACAAATACTTCTGGTACGATCAAAAAACAAGGAAGGCTTATTACCTTGATTTCGACCTATAGTCTCTATTTATGAAATACGTATACTTTTTCCTGATATTCCTTACCAGTTCCTGTAAGCAAAATCCTGATAACAAGCAGTTATTAACAAATCCTCCTCAACTAGTTGAGTTTGGTGTACTAACTTTAGCTCTTTCTGATTCTACGAAAATATATGATGTTTTAAGGAATAAGGACGCCTATGAAATCTTAAACGTCCTTATTTCAGAGAATAATGTAACTGAGGATAGTTTAAAAGTCAAACTAATTATACTAACAGCAGAATGTTTTAAAAAGGAAAATTTGTCCAAGAATAATTTAAATCTATTAGATTCACTAGGAATTAAGGTTCCTGTTTCAAGAGCAATTTTTCAATGGGATAGCAATAAATTGAAAAACGTGAGGTGCATTAGCTTCCAAGATGCGATACAGATATTTAGAGGTAGATCAATTAAATTATCATGGCATCTCTTTCGCCAAAAATATGGACCTAGTGGTCTGCACGCGTATTCAGTACCTTTAATGAATAAGTCTGGTGATATAGCGGTTTTGTTTCATGTTTGGAATGGAGAGGAAAGAGCTGTTTCAACTGACTTGTTTGTTTTAAAGAAGCTGGATAATAAATGGATGTTAGAAGAGATGAAATAGATCGACATTTTTAATCTTCATCTTTTCCTAATAATCCTCCCCTCTGTCGGTTTTATTCTATTTTTTACCTCTCTCATCATCTTTCTTTGAATAAAAAAAGAAAAGATGAAAACATCAACCATAATAACAGTCGTAATAGCAGCATTCGTCATCATTACATCAATAGCATTTAAACCAGTGCCCAGCGGCAAAGAATTATACACAGCTAATTGTAAGCGTTGCCATGGGGAGGACGGAACCAAGGGGCTTTTCGGGGCAAGAAACTTAAGGGAAGCAGAGCTCTCGGATTCTGCTATTGTAAAACAAATTAGGAAGGGGAGTGGATTTATGCCTTCGTTTCGGAAAAAGCTAAATCAGGAAGAAATGCTTCAGGTTATGTACTACGTGAAAGGTCTACGAAAACAATAATAACAGGCCATCAATTACCTTTATTAATTTAACTCAATTGCACTAATGAAAAATACATATATGTTAATCCTCTTGCTAATCATAACCGCTACTGCCGCTGCATTATCTGCAGGCGTTTTCTTTGCGTGGTCCTGTTCCGTTATTCCGGGATTAGCCCAAATGGCTGACCGGGAATACATTCTGGCTATGCAATCCTTTAACAAAGCAATCCTGAATCCTGTCTTTTTCGCAGTGTTTATGGGAGCATTGGTGTTGCTGCCAGTCAGCACATTTATGAATTACACCAACCCAACCAACCTTCGTTTCTGGCTGTTGCTTGCAGCAACCATTGTATATGCGGTAGGAGTGTTCGGCGTAACAGCCTTTGGAAATGTACCTTTGAATGAATCCTTAGCAGCATTTAACCTGTCAGCTGCTTCAGCAAGTGATATAGCAGCAGCACGAATCAATTTCGAAGGTCCCTGGGTTAACTTGCATACAATTCGTACAGTTGCTGCAGTAGTAGTGGTTGTGTTATTGGTAACGGCTTGTTTAAGTACAGATCGGTCTTTGGTTTTAAATAAGTTCATTACTCAATAAAGTTGGCCATATTCATAAAGCGTTAAGAGCGCTCACAAGTGTCATCCTGAGGAACGAAGGATCGGGCAGTTCACAAGCATTGTTGTAACAGATGCTTCGTTCCTCAGCATGACACACGTGATTGCTAATGCACTTGTCGGATGGATTACCAAATTATATTGAGATTTCTTCCAATATCATTTTCTCTTCAAAAATCCGCTGTATCTGATTAATCTCTTCCGCAAAAATCGTCTTCTTACGGGTGCCGAAATAGAGTGTATTCTCGATGATCTTATGTCCTTCCCAGGCCAGTTTCACTTTCTTTTCGGCAATGGCTTCCTTGCATAAAAAGTCGGGAATGATTGAAAAGCCTTCGTTATCACTCAAGCAACGTACAATTGAGCTGATATTCGGAACAATGTAATTAGGTTTAAAATCAGGGTGCTCACAGAAATTATTGAACCAGAATTTCTTCAGGTGTTCCATATCCGCGGCGGTGCTATACCATATCTGATGCTTCAGCCAGTCTTTAGCCGCATCAAGACTTTTACTCTTTAATAATGGCTCTAATTCGGATGTATCAGTTTTGTTCCCACAAACCATCACTATCTGTTCCTTTGAAAAAGGCTTAAATTCCAGGTTCTTTTCATTACCCTTCTGCGGAGTAATGATCAGATCGAGAACACCTTTATCCAAATCGCTGATCATGCTGGGATATTCGCCAAACTTAATGATCACATTAAAAGGCAGGGAAGAAATATGCTTCTCCAACGTAAACTGAAACGTTTCAAAACACATCCCGATACTGATGGTAGCACGATCGGTTTTTGAACTCTTATGAAACAATTGCTCGGCTGTTTCGAGCTTGTTTACCGGTTCAAGGATAAAATTGTACAGCACTTTCCCTCGCTCAGTAGGAACCATCTTTTTAGCTGAACGGTCAAATAATTTGTATCCGGTATAAGCCTCCAACGAATTTAAATGCAGACTTACACCTGGTTGAGAAATATATAATGCCTGGGCAGCGCCAGTTAATGTTCCGGTTTCATAGATCGCCTTAAACGTCCTGAACCATTCCAGATTTAACATCATGATCTATTATTTTTATGATACAAATGTACAATTTATCTTATTATGATAATAGTACAGGTCGCGCTACTTTTGTCTTATCAAAATAAATAAAGCACATGGAATACAGATTTTTAGGAAACACCGACTTGAAATTATCAGCAATAACGTATGGTGCATTTGCCATTGGCGGTAATATGTGGGGCGGTAACGAAAAGAAAGATTCTATTGCCGCAATACACGCCTCAATAGATAATGGAGTAACCAGTTTAGACACAGCGCCATTTTATGGTTTCGGTCTTAGTGAAGAAATGATCGGCGAAGCCATTAAGGGAAAAGACAGAAGCAAGATCCAGTTACTTACCAAATTCGGTTTGGTGTGGGACGGAAGTACTAATGGAAAAGGTGAATACTTTTTTGATGCGGATGATAATGGACAAAAACTACCCGTTTACAGATTTGCTTCAAAAGAAAACGTAATCAAAGAAGTAGAAGAAAGTCTTAAACGATTGGGCACAGACTATATCGATCTGCTTCAGTTACATTGGCCCGACAGTACTACACCAATTGATGAAACAATGGAAGCGCTGGCGACTTTACTTAAACAAGGCAAAATAAAAGCTGCCGGTGTAAGCAATTATAGTGTTGCACAAATGCAACATGCGGAGCAAACAATATCGTTAGCATCCAACCAGGTATCGTACAGCATGCTGAACCGTTCTATTGAAAACGATCTCATTCCTTACACTGTAGAAAATAACATCGGCATTATTGCTTACAGTCCAATGGAAAGAGGATTATTAACAGGCAAATACTTCAAAGATGGCCAGTTAAAAAATGACGATCACCGTAACGGCTACTTCGGGCAATTCGACCTTGAAAAAGTTAAGACTTTCTTAGAAAAGATCACCCCGATAGCCGAAAGCAAAAACGCAACGTTATCACAGCTCGTACTCCGCTGGACGACCCTGCAAAAAGGAATCACCATCGTCCTAGCCGGAGCCCGCAACGCCGAACAAGCAACCGTCAACGCTCAATCAATGAGTTTCGACCTTTCTAATGAGGAACTGAAAACAATAAATACAGAATTAGGAAAACTATAGATCAATAGTGTCATCCTGAGGAATGAAGGATCTGTTAGTTTCCTTGCATTGTTGTAATAGGTGCTTCCTTCGTCAGCATGATAAACACAATTGTAAGTGATTGGTATACCCAGATAATTATAGGAACAGAGAATGAAGCTAAATAGAATCTATACAAAGAGCGGAGGGAAACAAAATCCGGCGGGCCAAGCGCAGGCCTTGTGCGGTGGAAGCTTTCGGATTTTGTGCCTTTTTCTTTGCTTCGTTTCTTTTGGGCAAGCAAAAGAAATGAAGAGAAAGATAGTTAGCAGCAATGCATAAAATTATCAAAGCAAAAAAAGAAAAACCATGTTATTCACACCATATAAACTAAAAAAAATTACGCTTAAAAATCGTATCGTAATGCCTCCGATGACACGCTCTCGTTCAACGGCAGGAGAGGTAGCAACAGCATTAATGGCTGAATACTACAGTCAGCGTTCAACCGCCGGACTGATCATTTCTGAAGGAACACAAATTAGTAAGCAGGGACAAGGTTATGCCTGGACGCCCGGCATATATACACCCGAACAGGTAAAAGGCTGGAAGCAAGTTACCGATGCAGTACATAAAAGAGGTGGATTGATATTCGCCCAGTTATGGCATGTTGGCCGTGTTTCACACACCTCTATTCAGGGAAATGGAAATGCACCCGTTGCCCCTTCAGCAATCTTGTCTGATGGAGTAAAAGTATTTGTCGATGTAAAAGGACAAGGACCAGAGAGTGGAGTAGGAGAGATGCTCCAACACACAATGCCCCGCGAATTAACCATTCCCGAGATAAAAGCAATTGTTGAGGATTATGCTAACGCTGCAAAAAATGCAATTGAAGCTGGCTTTGACGGCGTTGAACTCCATGGGGCAAATGGTTACCTGATCGAACAATTTATCGACTCGCAAACCAATAAGCGTACGGATGAATACGGAGGCTCATTAGAAAACCGTCTTCGTTTTCTGAAAGAAGTAGTAACAGAAGTTGCTGATGCAATTGGGAAAGAAAGAGTAGGTGTTCGTCAAGCTCCGTTAACTACGTTGATGGGTGCAGTTGATGATAATCCGGAAGAAACCTATATAGCGGCAGCTAAAGTGTTGGACGAAATTGGTATTGCCTATATACACATTGCTGAAGCCGACTGGGATAATGCTCCCATTATGTCTGTTGCTTTTAAAGAAGCTTACCGTAAGACGTTTACGGGAACCCTGATCTATGCCGGAAAATACACAAAGGAAAGAGCCTTAGAAGCTATTGAAAAAGGCTGGGCTGACCTTATCGCTTTTGGTCGTCCGTTTATCGCCAATCCTGATCTTCCCTACCGGATCGAACATGATCTTCCTTTAAACGAACCAGATAAAACAAGGTTCTTCGGTGGAAATACTGTCGGATATACTGATTATTCATTTTATAAAAACTAAAAATATGTCTCTTTTATTTGAATCATTTAAGCTTAAAAATCTTGAGCTAAGAAATAGAATTGTAATGGCTCCAATGACCAGAGCCCGCAATCCGGATGGGGTTCCCAATGAAATGAACGCGCTTTATTATAAGCAGCGTTCTGGGGCCGGACTGATTGTTACTGAAGGAACTGCCATTTCAAATACGGCAATGGGAGTATTATATATCCCCGGATTATTTACACAAGAACAGGTTAAAGGATGGAAAAAAGTTACGGAAGCGGTACACGTTGAAGGAAGCCTGATCTTTACCCAATTATGGCATGTAGGCAGAGTTTCACATACTACAAATCAACCGAACGGAGCTGCTCCAGTAAGTTCTTCAGCTATCGCGGCTGATACTAAAGCCTGGGGATATGATGAAGATGGGAAAGAAGGATTTGTACAAGCTTCGGTTCCTCGTGCGTTAACAACTGCTGAAGTAAAGCAGGTGGTGCAGGATTTTGCAAATGCTGCAGCCAACGCAATAGAAGCAGGTTTTGATGGGGTAGAGTTACATGGAGCCAATGGATACCTGATCGAACAGTTTTTAAATCCGAAGGTGAACAATCGTACCGATGAATACGGAGGCAGTATAGAAAACCGTAGTCGCTTTTTACTGGAAGCAATTGATGCCTGTATCGATCGTATCGGAGCAGATAAAGTGGCAATACGACTTACTCCTTACGGTGGATTGCAGGATATGCCAATCTATGATGAGATAGAATCGGATTATTTCTATATCGCTGATAAACTCGCGAAAAGAAATATTGCTTACATCCACCTGATGGATCAGAAATCTCGTGGAAGTTTCGCATTACCTGATGGTTTCTTAGCTCGTTTCAGGGAACATTATAAAGGGGTGATCATTCTTGCCGGAGGTATGGACAGGGCTAAATCTGAAAAGCTTATTGCAGAAGGGGTGATTGATCTGGCCGGATTTGGCGAGCCATTTATTGCCAACCCGGATTTAGTGGAACGTTTAAGAAACAGCTGGCCATTAACGCTGCCTGAGCGGAGTTTACATTATGGTGGAGCAGCACAAGGTTATATTGATTATCCTGTTTATAAGGAAGTACAAGCTAATTAAATCCTGATCAAATAATAATTTAATACGATGAATACAATCAAAAGTAAAGTGACTGTAATAGCAACCCTGATAATAGGAGCGTTTTCTGCAAATGTGCAGGCTCAAGATGCTGGTGCATCAAAAAAGAAAATCCTGTTTGTGGTAACCAGTCATGATAAGAAAGGTAATACAGGCGAACCTACGGGGTTTTATCTGAGTGAGGTTACTCATCCCTGGAAAGTATTAACAGAAGCCGGTTATGAGATCGATTTTGTTAGTCCGAAAGGTGGTAAAGCTCCGGTCGACGGCTTTGATCTGTCTGACCCTGATAATAAAGAGTTCTGGAATAATAAAGAGTATCATAATAAGATTGAACACACCTTAAAACCTTCTCAGGTTAACCCTGCTGATTATGTAGCAATCCATTATGCTGGAGGACATGGTGCAATGTGGGATTTCGCAGATAATAAGCAATTGGCTCAACTAGCGGCTAAAATTTATGAAAACGGAGGTGTGGTAAGCGCTGTTTGTCATGGTCCCGCAGGTTTGGTTAATATTAAATTGAGCAAGGGTAACTACTTAGTAAGCGGTAAAAAAGTAAACGGGTTTACAAATGAAGAAGAGAAAGCCGTTAAACTGGAAACAGTGGTTCCGTTTCTGTTAGAGGATAAGCTTATAGAACGTGGCGCTAAATATGAAAAATCCGGTTTATGGCAGGAGCATGTTACAGTAGACCAGCGATTAGTGACAGGACAAAATCCACAATCAGCAAAAGGAGTTGGACAGGCGGTTTTAGTTGAGTTGAAGAAATAGTTTAAGTATATAAAGGTGTGTCACCCTGAGGCACGAAGGGTCTGGAACTTAGATGCTGCTATGTTACAGATTCTTCGTGCTTAGTTAATAAGCTTAGGTATTGTCAGTGTTAAAGCACCACAATATTGAACATAGTACAATGCTTTATTTTACTTAGTCGCTTTCCGCGAGACTTATTTTTTCATGCAGTGTTTCATTTCAAAGGTATTCAAGAATGCTTCGCATGTTTTTCTGCAGCGAAAAAAGTAAGCAAAAAACGCCGCCGCTGCGTACAGTTCTTCGACAGTTAGTGCTAGAATTTAGTTCAACTCTGCCGAACTGTACAAGGCGGAGTTTGCACAGTTGTAAAATTATCTGTGAATTAAACACTGTCATTTTTTAGGCCTCTACCTTTGTGCCTCAGGCAACACTCTTTAAAAAATCGACAGACATCTCATCCCACCACAGAACCACAACTTAGGTTAGCAACTGTAGCAGTTAGCGCTTTAGCTTTATCTGAGGCTAAGAACACTGCAGTATTTGCAACATCAGCTAGAGTTGGAGCGTTTGGCAGAAGAACGGTTCCTGATAATCGTTTGAATAATTCATCCAATGACACATCTAATAACTTGGCTCGATGACTAAATACTTCAAAGCTATGTGATCCCGCATAACTTGCTTCCGGAATTGCATCGGGACGAAGACACAACACACGTATACCATATGGACCAAGCTCTCCGGCCAGCTGCCTCGTTAAACCTTCTACCGCAGCACAAGAAACACCAAAACCTCCGGCAATTCCATTGGCTAATAATGCTCCTGGCGTTGAAATGGTTAAGATGGTCCCGGATTGTTTTTCGATCATGTGTCGCGCGGCAGCAGTTGCTGTAATAAAGTTTGAATTGATATAGGTGGTAATTGGCAGGTTAAAATCTTCCAATGATAATTCTGCGAGAGGAATTCCCTGAACATGGAAAATACCAATTGCATTTACCGAAATATCGATTTTACCTTCTTTAGCGATGATGTTGTCCAAATGATTATCAACCGCATCCTTATCCAATGAATCTACGGAGGCAAATTCTGTACTTCCCCCATTTTTCAATATTATATCCCTCACTTTTTGCAGCGATTCAGGTTTCCTCCCGGCAAGGAAAACCTTTGCTCCCGCCACTGCAAAAGCTGATGCGATAGCTCCTCCTATGGCGCCTCCTGCACCATAAACAACTGCTGTTTTATTGGTAAGTTCCATGAGCGTATGTATTTAGAAATTAGTTTAAATTAGAAAATCTCCGATTGGGATATCAGAGGTGGAAATGTGCAGTTTGTCGGGCAACACTTCAGCCATAAAACCAAAGCTTTTAAGAAAACTGATAAGTTGATACGCATGTACAACATCATTTGTGCTTTTTACCCGCATAATGCGATCGCAATCCTCCAGATCAAAACTTGCCTGGTAGCCAACAAAGTTTCTTCGTATTTGTTCAATGAGCTTAGTTGCATGAACCGGATTGCTGACATTGGTTTTGAAAACTTCTACCATAATCATGTTCTAAAAGGTTTGGAATAAAGATGTTAACTATACCGACAAAGTTAATGTACGCAAAAGCAAGAGACAGGGGGAGATTGCGTCTTTCTACAGGGGGGATTGTGACATAGCAGGGTGTTTCACAATCCATAATTTAATAAAACACCCCAAACCCTCTCAAGGGTTAAAGTCTTAGCTATTGACAATAGCGTCAAAAATGCCTCATTTTAGGATTCAATAGTGCTTTATTTCACTTAGTCGCTTTCCGCGAGACTTACCTTTTTTCTACAGCGAAAAAAAGTAAGCAAAAAACGCTGCCGCTGCGTACAGTTCTCCCGCAGTTTCTGCCAGAAATTAATTTATTCCTGCCGAACTGTACAAGGCGGACTCGAACATATGTCAGAGTTAGCGTCATTTATTATTGCTGAAAGTAGTTTTTCCAAGCAATAAGGATTCCCTTTGGGGTATTACCTACATTTCTTTACACACTGTCTTTTTCTAAGCCTTTACCCTCAAGAGGGGAACTTGCTTGATCCATTATACATTCAAAGCGTTCCCTCTCCTTGAGGAGAGGGCTAGGGTGAGGTGCTAATTCACCAACATAATTTCCTTATTGTATTTATTCTTATACTCCAAAGGCGATAATCCGGTAACTTTTCTAAACGTGGTTCTAAAAGCTTTAATATCAGAATAACCAACATCATACATAATCTCGTTGATATTCTTTCTGCTGGTTTCGAATCCTTTTTTAGCAGCTTCTATTTTAACACGCTGAATGTATTCATTAACCGTATTACTGGTGGCCTTCTTAAAACGACGCTCCAGGTTTCTTCTCCCTAAAGCAAACAATGACGCTAACTGATCAACCGTAATTTTCTCCTGGAAGTTAGCTTCAATAAACTCCTGAGCTTTCTTAACAGGTTCATCCTCGTGTTCTTTCTGTCCCTGGAAGATCATAAACGGCGATTGGCTGTCGCGTTCCATCTCAATAGCGAATACCTTGGCACAAAGAATAGCCATATCCCTGTTAGTGAATTTCTCAATCAGGTATAAAATAAGATTAAGGTATGAATAAGCACCGCCGCTTGAGTATAATCCACGTTCATCGGTAACAACACGTTCAGGAATAAGATTTACATCCGGAAACATCCTTCTGAAATCATTGGCAGCCATCCAGTGTGTAGAACATTTCTTGCCATTCAATAATCCGGTTGAAGCTAGTAAGAACGCACCAATGCACAGACTTGCTACTTCAGCACCGTTCTCATATTGCTGCTTGATCCATGGAATAAACTCCTTATTGTTATTTATGGCTTGCTGCAGATCTCCATCAATCGCAGGAATGATCACGAGGTCGGTTTTAGCAATATCATGTACCATCGCGTCACTGTGGATTGTGTAGAGTCCTCCACTTACCGGAGTTCCGGGGGTGATTCCAATCAGTTGAATATTAAACAAAGGGTTATCTCCACGAGCCTTTACAAATTGGTTTACTTGAGCAAATAATTGGCGTGGTCCTTCAATGCTTCCCAAAATGGCCCCTTGGGGAACCAAAATCGATATATGTTTCATAGCTTAAAAATATTTAATCGGATTGTCGCAATCAACCCCTTTGATTGGCGCACATACACCTCACAGAACAACTGTTATTGAACTAAGTTTGTATTAATCGCTTTCGCATAGATAATTGTAATAGAAAGATACAACAAGATAGTTTATTGTAAGTAAAAGTGAATCAAATTGTTACAGTGTTTGTTTACTCTAAATACAACTTATTGATCAACAACTAAACCTATTAAAAAATGAAAACTGAAACAGAAAAAGTAAACGAGTTCATGCAAAAATTTAATCATCCATTACAAGAAGAAATGGATGCGGTAAGAGAAATCATCATGAAGGCAAACGCCAGTATCGGCGAACATATTAAATGGGGAATGCCTAGCTTCTTTTATAAAAATGATATGGCAACGTTTGCTCCTAAGGCAAAAAAATATGTTCAGATCGTGTTTCATAAAGGAGTTTTATTAGATGATGGTTCAGGTTTGCTTGAAGGCGATCACCCTGAAAGGCGTGATGCGAAATTCCACAACATGGAAGATGTTAAAGCAAAACAAAGCAACCTAGGGAAAGTGGTTAACAATTGGGTGAAAATTATGAATCAATAATACATTCATCCATCTAAATACAATTAAACACATGAAAATAGCAATGATCATTGTCCGCACACTAATGGGACTTATGTTTTTATTCGCCTCCATAACAGTATTGTTCAAATTAATGCCTCAGCCGGAGCTTCACGGTGATGTAAAAACGTTTACGATGGGCATGGCGGTAACAGGTTATTTCTTTCCGTTTTTAAAAATTACAGAATTGATTTGCGGAATAGCCTTTGTTACGGGACGTTTTGTTACACTGGCAGCAGTTGTGATCTTTCCGATCATTATCAATATCCTATTATTTCATGCTTTCATGGCGCCTGAAGGATTATTGGTAGCAATACTTCTGTTACTGGGAGATTTATTCCTGG
This sequence comes from Solitalea canadensis DSM 3403, assembly GCF_000242635.2. Lineage (NCBI taxonomy): Bacteria > Pseudomonadati > Bacteroidota > Sphingobacteriia > Sphingobacteriales > Sphingobacteriaceae > Solitalea > Solitalea canadensis. The sequence continues at coordinate 4,304,382 of NC_017770.1, read as the reverse complement.
CTTATTACTACCGCGAAAATTATAGAACACTGTTTAAGATAAAATAATGATGCCAAAAGTAACCGATAAGGAAAAGGTAGAAGACTACATGCAGAAACTGGAACATCCTTTTATAGCAGAAATCAATGCATTAAGGTCCATTATTGTTAATGCCAACAGTAAACTATCAGAGCGAATTAAATGGAATGCACCCAGTTATTACTACATAAATGATATGGCAGCATTTAACCTCAGGGCAAAAGGATATGTCCAGCTCATATTTGTATTCTATAATGGTGATATGATACAGGAGAGCATGGGTTTGCTTGAAGGTAAGTGGGTAGACAGGCGAGAAGCAAGGTTTTACAGTATGGATGATGTAATCGCCAAAAGTAAAGCACTTGAAAAAGTGGTAAATGATTGGGTAGCCCTTGTCGAAAAGGAAACGATATAATCAATTGTTAAAAATAAAACACAATACTATGGCAACTGTAAATCCTTATTTAAATTTTCCCGGTACAACCGAAGATGCCTTCAATTTCTATAAATCGGTATTTGGTGGTGAGTTTATCACTATTCAGCGCTTCAGGGATACACCCGAGGCCGACAGAGTTCCACCGCATTTGCTTGATAAAATCATGCATGTGGCAATGCCAATAGGGAAAGGAAACATTCTTATGGCGACTGATGCATTAGAAGAAATGGGCCATAAGGTTACATCCGGAACCAATTTTTTCCTTTCTATTAGTGCAGACAGTAAACCGGAGGCCGATAAATTATTTAATGCATTAAGCAATGGTGGCTCGATTTCTGTACCATTAGCAGATATGTTCTGGGGCGCTTATTTTGGTATTCTTACCGATAAATTTGGGATACAATGGATGGTTAATTACGATTATAATCAAAATTGAAAACCTGATAATCTAAATTAAAATGCGCACTATTAAAAAATCGATCGACATCAATGCACCTCGGGATAGGGTGTGGGATGTATTATTTGGCGATGAGTACACAAAAATCTGGTACGAAGAGTTCGCCGAAGGTTCGCATGCCGAAACCGACTGGAAAGTAGGTAGCAGAGCAGTGTTTACCGATAAAAAGGGTGAAGGCATGATATCCAAAGTTGATGCCAACAAGCCTAATGAATATCTTTCATTAGAGTACCTTGGCTTTATAATGAACGGTAAGGAAGATTACGAAAGCGAAGGCGCTAAAAGTATGATGGGCGGCCATGAGACCTATAAACTTTCTGAAAAATCAGGGCACACACACCTTGATATTACTTCAGATATGGGTGAAGAGTATTATGATTCAATGGCCAAAGCATGGGATAAGGCACTGATGAAAGTAAAAGGACTGGCCGAAAAGAGAATGGTCAATTAGTAGATGCAAAGGGAAGTAAATGAGTTATTTCCCTTTGTTAGTTAAAGCCCTAGATAATAATAAAAAATAAAGCTTGTTTTTATGATTTTCGAAAGGTTTTTCTCTTTAAACATCTTATAGATTTAATAAAGTCACCAAACAAATCTAAAGATGAAAAAGCCATTTTCTCATTTACTCACCTTTATAATTGTCTTAACGGGCAGTTATGTATGCAAGGCGCAAAGCGGACCAGCTGCGCCTGCTCAAATACACACAAAAGCTTATGCTGCAATGGATGCAAAAGGTAAGCTGGCTCCCTATGAATTTGACAGAAGATCAGTGGGAGATAACGATCTATTGATCGATATACTTTATTCAGGCATTTGTCATTCTGATATTCATACAGTTAAAGGCGATTGGGGGCAAATTCCCTATCCCTGTGTTCCGGGGCATGAAATTGTTGGCCGGGTTATACAAATCGGCAAGAACGTCCATAAATTTAAGGTTGGCGATATTGCCGGAGTTGGCTGCATGGTTAATTCCTGTGGGGAATGTGAATACTGTAAGGCTGGTGAAGAGCAGTTTTGTACAGGTAATGGCGGACCGGTGTGGACTTACGGAAGTGCAGAAGGAGACAGCTATACTAAAGGAGGTTATGCTACTAATATAATTGTAAAAGAGTCATTTGTAATCAAGATTCCTAAAAATGCACCTTTAGCCAAAGTTGCACCCTTACTTTGTGCCGGTATTACAACTTATTCGCCTTTACGATATAATAAAGTTAAAAAAGGTGATAAGGTAGCGGTGGCAGGATTTGGCGGTTTGGGACATATGGCTGTGCAGTATGCAAAATCAATGGGAGCAGAGGTGGATGTATTCGACATCACCGAGGATAAGCGTAAAGCCGCATCTGAAATGGGTGCTGCCAAATACGTGAATACTACTAATACACAGGAAATGGACGGGCTAAATTCAAAATATAACCTCATTATAAGCACAATTCCGGTTTCCTTTAAAGTTGAGCCTTATCTGCAAATGTTAAAGACAGACGGAACAATGGTATTAATCGGAGTGCCGGCCCATGATCAGATTCCGGTTGTAAATGTTATGGCTCTTTTTGGTAGAAGAAAAATGTATCATTCCCTGATAGGAGGCATTCGTGAAACACAGGAAATGATTGATTATTCGGTTAAGAATAATATTTATGCTCAGGTAGAAGTCATACCGGTTCAGCGGATTAATGAAGCCTATCAGCATATTCTGGACGGGAAAGTTCAGTTTAGGTATGTAATTGATATGAAATCGCTTAAATAACCCGGATACAAATGGGAGGAGGGGAACATTGAACTGGTTCTCTCCTTTTACATTATATAATTCTTTTTATCTTTTCAGGATCAAGGATATTGCTGATCTGACGGATTGAATTATCATCTGTAAGTTCAAATACCTGGCAGTTGATAAGTTTGTCATTGTCGTAATATAATAATGCAGGCTGATGGTTTATTTCTGAAGGAATGATGGTTAAACCCGCCTGATAGGTATGATAAACATAGAGCAAAAGGTCGACAACAGCATTGGCTCCAATGCAAAGCTTTTTGGTCACATTCAATGTCTTACCACCATCTGCATAAAATGCGATATCTTTTGTTATAAGACTTTCTAATCCTGCAATATCTCTGTTTCTGATAACTCCAATAAAGTTATCCAATAAATTAGCTGATAATTTGGCTGTAACAGTCAGGCGAGGATGCTCATTAGGCTTAATCTTATTCTTAGCCCGGCTAAACAACTTTCTTGAGTGCTCGACTGTGCTTGATAATACTTCAGATATTTCCTGGTGAGAATAATCAAAAGCTTCTTTCAGAATAAATACGGCTCTTTCCTTTGCCGTTAGTTGCTCTAATAGAATGAGCATTGAGTAAGATAATATATCTTTCAAATTGGTATTTGTATCTGCTCGTTCAGTAGCGATAGGTTCTGGTAACCAAACATCTTCGTGGGTAAACTTGCGGCTCCTTGTGCGCATAGTAAGGGCCCTGTTAACCACACTTTTTACAAGAAAGGCCTTTTCATTCTGAATGACTTCTTTAGGTAATGTAACATAGTTAACCAATACATCTTGTACGGCATCTTTTGCGTCGTCAGAAGATCCTAAGATGTTATAGGCGTAGGGGAAAAGTAGTTTATGGTAGTCTTTCAAGTGAGTTGTTTATAAACACAATAATACCGTTTTTGAAAATTTGTTTACAACCCTCAGTTTAATCCGGAATAAATTGAGGGTTACAAACAAATTAATCGAGTGTTGGAGCTGTGGTGGCAATGTGGTCCAATGTTTCTATCTGTGGCTCAAGCTCCAGACCACTGTTATCACGCTGTTTTTGAAACTCTATGAATGAAGGTAATTCAAACAAAACCTTTTGTACATCCTCATTCTTGAAAGAAGAAATATGGACAAATGTTTTTCCATCCTCTTTCAGAAATGCTCCGTAACGCAAGTTAGGATTGTTTAGTTTTTTCAGATCATTGATAAAGGTTGCTACATTCACTTTATTCTGCTCAACAAATGATGGTTGTACCGTATAGGTTACTTTCACAGTTTTCATAATTGTAAGATTTAAAATGTTGAAAAATAATTCTTACTGTATAGACTAATAGGTGATCGAAAACGTGACAGGTTTTTTGATTTATTTGAAATAAACCGATCAATTTCATTATCGTTGACTTTAGTCAACGGCTTATTTAGTTAAACCCTTTCCCATTTCTTGTCATCCTGACGAAGGAAGGATCTGTTCGCTAATTGCTTGAAATATGCTTCCTTCGTCAGCATGACAAGCTAATGTTAGTTTTTCTCGATATTATTCCCTTAAATAAATAGTATTGTCTATCCCATTGCAATATAAAAAAAGGCCGACCCATAATGGATCAGCCTTAACATTAGTGATTAAACTATCTTTATTTCAACTCAAATTCAGCTGCTTCTTTTACAGATGAATTGGTTCCTATGTAAACTTTAAACAATCCAGGTTCTGATTTCAGTTCCAGTTGATTATTATAGAAACGAAGCATGTCTTCTGTAATCATAAAGTTTACGATTTGAGACGCTCCGGCTTTTAAAGAGATCTTTTCAAAGCCTTTTAGTTCCTTAACGGGACGTTTAATACTTCCTACCACATCCTGTATGTACAGTTGCACAACCTCATCACCATCATAATTACCGGTGTTTTTTACAGTAACAGAAGCTGTGATCTTTCCTGAATTGGTTAAGGTATTTGCCGATAACGTAACAGGAGAGTATTCAAACGAAGTATAGCTTAAGCCATAACCAAATGGATACAAAGGCTCACTTGAAATATCCAGGTATTTCGAAGTGTATTTATCTCCTTCAATCTCAGGGCGACTTGAGTTAGCATGTGCATAATAGATAGGAATCTGTCCGATACTTCTTGGGAAAGTAATGGTGGTTTTACCTGAAGGGTTGAATTTTCCTAAAAGTACATTTACAATCGCGTCAGCCTCCTTAGTTCCAAGATACCAAGTCGCCAGAATTGCGTCGAGGTTGTCGTTCTCCCAGTCGATCACCATTGGGCGACCGCTTTTCAATACTAAAACAATTGGCTTGTTTAGTTTTCTTAGTTCTTTCAGTAAGTCGCGTTGGTTTTCCTGCATTTGAATGTCAGACATGCTTGCTGCTTCGCCTGTCATTCCTGCAAATTCACCCATTACAGCAATGATCACATCAGCTTGCTTAGCGGTGTTGATCGCTTCATTTTTTAATTCTTCAGCAGAACGAGCATCTTTTTTCTGATAGATCCGCGACATTAGCAGATCATTTTCAGAGATATTAGCACCCTTTGCATATAAAATAGTTGCCTTACCTTTTAACTGCTCAGTTAATGCTTCGTAAATATTAAGCGGTCTTGCGGCATTGGTAGCACCAATATTTTGTACATTTTCTGTACGGGCAAATGGTCCGATCAACGCAATAGTTCCCTGTGATTTCAGCGGAAGTGTTTGATTGCTATTCTTTAACAATACAATCGACCTTTGAGCCATTTCAAGGGCATGCTGTAAATGAGCAGGAGACATAATATCTTTCGCAGCTCTTTTTTCATTGATATAACGATACGGATTTTCAAACAAACCCAGCTTATACTTAGCTGCTAAAACATTGTAAGTGGCACGATTGATATCCGCTTCTGAAACCTTTCCAGACTGAACCAGTTTCTTAAGGTTTTTAAGGAAATATTCACTGATCATGTCCATATCCATGCCTGCATTCATACTTAATGCAGCTGCATCTGCGTCAGTTGCAACTACGCCATGATGCTTCATTTCGGCAATGGAGGTGTAATCAGAAATAAGTAGACCTTTAAAGCCCCAATCATTACGTAAAAGGTCAGTTAAGAGCCATTTATTGCCAGATGCAGGAACCCCCTGCACATCATTGAATGATGACATTATCGAGCCTACTCCGGCTTCAACAGCAGCTTTATAAGGTTTTAAATAGACCTCATACATTAGGCGTTTACTCATATCCAAACCAGTATAGTCCTTGCCAGCTTCAGGAGCACCGTACATGGCAAAATGCTTCATACAAGCCATCATATTCTGCGATTTCAGATAATCATTACCCTGAAAGCCTTTTACCCTGGCAGCTGCTACTAAACTGCCTAAATAAGGGTCTTCTCCAACGCCTTCAGAAACACGGCCCCAGCGAGGGTCACGGCTAATGTCGATCATAGGAGCGAATGTCCATGAAATACCTTGCGAGCTTGCTTCGTTAGCTGTAATTGCTGTAGATTTCTCCATTCCTTTCAGATCCCAGCTCATGGTTTCAGCTAAAGGAATAGGAAAAATGGTTTTATACCCCTGAACCACATCTCCACCAATAAGAACTGGAATTTTTAATCGGGTTTGTTTGGCAAGGTCCTGAATTAGTTTAGCGTTTTTTTCAGGATTGGGAATATTGAAGGAGCCTCCTATCTGGCCTGTTTTTACTTTTTCTGCATATTGAGGGTCGACTTTTCCGTTGGGATCGTACCAGCCACCCTGCAAATTCAACTGACCTATTTTTTCTTCTAAGGTCATTTTATTCATCAGTTGTTTGATGAATGTATCCATCTTTTCGTCTGTTGATTGCCCCAAAGCGGATATGGCAATAGCAGAACTAATTAGCAATGTAAATATTTTCTTCATCTTTTGATTGGGTTTTACCTCCCCCCGGCCCCTCCTAAAGGAGGAGTGAATATAACGGCAAAAACCCGTGCGATCCCCCCTCCTTTAGGAGGGGCCGGGGGAGGTAAAGTATTAATTCAAAACAAAATCAGCCTCATTGGTAGTTGCTGAGCTTGTACCAATAAATACTTTGAATGCTCCCGGCTCAGAAACATATTTTAATTCAGTATTAAAGAATTTTAATTGTTCTTCAGTAATAGTGAATGAAATTTCCTTGCTTTCACCTTTTTTAAGGAATACTTTTTGGAACCCTTTCAATTCTTTAACCGGACGCGCTACTGAACCTGCCATATCTCGGATGTAAAGCTGAACAACCTCTTCCGCATCATAATTACCAGTGTTGCTTAAAGTCACTGAAGCTTTAATGCTTCCGGTTTTAGTCATGTTTTTGGCCGATAAAGTAACCGGACTGTATTTGAAGGTAGTGTAGCTTAATCCATAACCGAATTCGTATAAAGGATCATTGCTAATATCCAGGTAATTTGATTTAAACTTGGTTGGACCTCCTTTTACGTACGGACGACCGGTGTTTTTGTGATTGTAATAGATTGGAATCTGGCCAACATTCATTGGGAAGGTAGCAGTTAGTTTACCTGAAGGAATTTTATCTCCAAATAACAAGTCTGCTACTGCATTTCCTGCTTCTGTACCACTAAACCAAACATCTAAAATGGCATTTGTTTTTTGGTGTTCTTCAGCAATTGTCATTGGGCGACCATTCATCAAAACAATCACGATTGGTTTTCCTGTTTTCTTCAATGCATCTAATAAACGTTTCTGACTTGGTTGCAGGTCGATATTCGACATACTTGAAGCCTCACCGCTCATGTTGGCTGATTCACCCAAAACAGCAACAACAACATCTGATTTCTGGGCAGCAGCTACTGCTTCATCAATCATTTCCTGAGCCGGACGTTTATCAATTTCGATCTCAGTCATAAATGCGTTTACTTTTTTGGCAAATTCAGGGTCGTCAGAAATATTAGCTCCTTTAGCATAATTGATTTTAACGTTTCCTGCAACATTTTGAATTCCTTGTAATACTGAAACGGTATTAACAAAATCGCCTGAAACACTCCAGGTACCTAACATATTGTTATGGTTGTTGGCTAAAGGCCCAACCAATGCAATTGATCCGGATTTTTTCAGAGGAAGTACATTGTCATTTTTCAATAAAACGGCTGAGCGAGTTGCGTAGTCACGGGCTGCCGCACGGTTTTCAGCAGTGAAGATATCGCCAGCACGTTTCTCATCGCAATAACGATAAGGATCATCAAACAAGCCTAATTTATATTTTGCTTCCAATATATTACGGCAAGCATTCTCAATTTGCTGTACAGTTACCTTGCCTTCTTTCAATGATTTTTGCAGAGTCGTTAAGAAACCTTCGCCAACCATATCCATATCTACACCTGCTTTTAATGATTCTGCAGATACTTGCTGCAAATCTCCCAAACCGTGATCAATCATTTCATTAATAGCCGTATAATCGGTAACTACCATTCCTTTGAAGCCCCATTGCTTACGCAATAAATCAGTCATCAACCATTTATTAGCTGTAGCGGGAACGCCATCCACTTCATTAAAAGAGGTCATTACACTTCCAACACCGGCATCAACAGCTGCTTTATAAGGTGGTAAAAAGTTCTGGAACATTTGGATACGACTCATGTCAGTTGAGTTATAATCTCTTCCAGCCTCAGCCGCACCATATAGGGCAAAGTGCTTTACACAAGCCATTACCGTATTGTTTTTAGAAAGATCATCACCCTGATAGCCTTTAATCATGGCTTTGGCAATTTCAGAACCTAAATAAGGGTCCTCGCCTGAACCTTCGGAGATGCGCCCCCAGCGCGGGTCGCGCGAAATGTCAACCATTGGAGAAAATACCCAGGCCAAACCATCGGCTGTAGCTTCCTTAGCTGCAACTTGTGCACTTTGTTGGATCATAGGAATGTCCCATGAACATGAAAGGCCTAAAGGAATAGGGAAAATGGTTCTATGTCCGTGGATTACATCCAGACCAAAGATCAAAGGGATTTTTAATCTGGAATTATTGACAGCAATTTCCTGTGCTTTACGGATTTTTGCAGCTCCGGTAATACCAAACAGCCCTCCAACTTCACCTCTTTTTATCTTATTGTCAACATCGCTACTTACCACAGATCCGGTTACGGCTCCGCCAGGGGTAACAAGGTTTAATTGACCAATTTTTTCTTCCAGTGTCATTTTCTTCATTAAGTTATCAATGAAGACATCCATCTGCGATTTGTTTACAATGACAGTTGATTTGGCAACCTTTACCTTTGCTTTGTTTTGAGCAAAAGTAGGACTAGCCAATGTTGCCGCTGCCAGAAGTAACAATCCTGATTTTCTATTCATGATCTTATAGTTTGTTCTGTTCTTTAATTACGGATTGAGAGTTACGGGTTACGAATTTTTAGCATATAATCCATCCACCCTCATATTTTATTATCTCTATACTTGTTAAAGCTTAACGTGAAACACGTAAACCATTACTCCGCTTTTGCTTTTGTTTGCTGCAATGAAACACCGTTCTCATTGATAGCCTCAATCGCGAAATAATAGGTTTTGTCTTTATCCATTGCCTTATAGTAGTACTCAGAAGCATTGTGAACCATAATGCAGTTGTACAACTTATCAGGTGAGGTTCCTACATAAATGTTATAGGCATAGGCGTTATCAACAGGTTCCCATTTCAGCCATGCACTACGTTTATCCGCTTCTGTACGTAATACAATAAATTGATTTACCGCATCGGGTTTAGATCCACTGCCTAATCCAAATACTCTTAAGCCTGAAATGGCGAACTTTCCTGTAGGCATGTGAATGTTTTCCAGTTTTATAAAGCGCGCTTTCACCGGTTGGTCCAGCTCAACATAGTCATGCGGTACGTCCTTTTTATTTTGGCTTTTATCAATTAGGGTTTTCCAGCTTTTACCATCGGTTGAGTAATACACTTTGTATTGATGATAAGTGCCTTGTTGTTTTCCAAGAAATTCAACATCCTGATCAGCATAATTGATCTGAATGGCATTTACAGTACTAACTTCTCCAAGGTCTGTCTGAATCCATTCTCCTTTGTTGGCTGATTTTGCGCTCCAGTATGTCTTGATATTCTCATCAACGGCATTATTGGCATAGAAACCGCCTAATGTTGATGAAACTTGTATGGGTTTGTTATAATTAAGAAGCATCCATCCCGTAAACTGGCTTTTCAAATGATCTGCTTGTTCGGAAGGGGTGTAATGAGGATAGTCGCCCCATGCGGTGTTAGTATACATGGTTCCGTCTTTATCAAATCCTGCGGGCCAAATACCAATGCGACGTTCAAAATTGTTTTTTACCGAAATAACCATGGTTGAAACATGCCAGTAATTATTCCATTTGTCCTGGAAAGTAGCGCCGTGCCCGGCACCTCTTGCGAAACCTCCCGGTTTATAGCTTAAAGGAAGAGATTCATGCACAAATGGGCCCAACGGACTGTCGCTAGTGGCTACACCATCAGCATATCCGCTGAACTCTGTTCCGGGGCCGCCCCATTGCAGGTAATATTTATTGTTGTGCTTGGTCATCCAGGCACCTTCCATAAATCCTTTCAGGAAAGTGTTGTCCATATGCTCACCGAAACGATGCCATCCATAACGACGGTCATCTGTTAACAACATCTCTTTTCGAGTGCCAATCGGTTGAAATGTTTTTCTGTTCATTTCTACACCATATAGAGGATAAACATTACTACTTCCGTTGTACATGTAAAGCTTTCCATCATCATCGGTAAAAAAGGCCGGATCCCAACCGCCGATTTCAAGATTAGAAATCGCCTTATCCCATTTATTAGCTTTAGGATCGGTACTCATCCAAATGGGGAATTCGCTCGTGTAAGTTGATCCAAACACCATTAAGGTATCACCTTGTACCCAGGCAGCCGGAGCACACAAGTCATCATACAATCCAGAGTACTTTTTCGTTAATTCAGGAGTCAGGAAATGACGGAATACGAAATTCCAGTTTAACATATCACTGCTCCACCAGTAACCCCATTGATTGGTCGAGAACAGGTAATAATCGCCTTTGTAGTTTACTATAACAGGATCGGCAGTCGCTCTATGTTTTCCCCATTGAGTAAAATTGGGGATCGGGCAATATCCGTAATCAACATTAATAGGATTACAGTAGGTTTTTTGCTTCGTCTGTGCATTTACAGCGGTAGAACCTGTAGTGCATACTGCTCCAACTGCCAGCGCAATGAAGAGATTCTTTATCATAACCATGTTAAGTACTATTGCTCACCATAATTATATTAAAGTATCGGAATGTGTTTATTTTCAGATACTTAATATACCAATAGTGAAGCTATTTTTGAATAGTATATTGAATATTTAATTTGTTTAGCCCTTGCTGAACTTCAGGACAACTCATGAACAGTTTCCATAATAGTCCAGTGCGGTAATTTTCTATATTAACAACGATAGGCCCTTGGTCAATTGCCAGATAAGAAGTGCCATACCAGTTTTTTTCTTCACTAAAAGCATCTGAAAAACCATACTCTCCCCAAATTTTGTCTCCTAAATCATAATAGAAGTGTTTGAGGGCTTTCATTGACTGTTCAGGTGTGTACGGAAACGCAGATAAAGCTGCTGTAGGGGTAATAACGCCTAAATCATTAGTAGGAGAGTGTGCGTTATAACCTTCATAATTATCGCTGGCGGTTAATCCCCAGCAGTTAGAGCCATAACCTTTAAACTTATTCGGGTTACGGACGCAATGTTCATAGTTAATAAGGGTTTGATTTCTGTTTAATTCCCAGTAATCAGCATATTGGTCCTTTAATCCACGTGGATCAAGACCCAGGAATGAGTAATGAGTAAAGAAGAGCGGACCTCCATAGTCAAAACCTAAAGGAAGTTTTATACCATAAAATTCTTTACCGTTTTTAAAATGAGTGCTCTTTTCAGATGCCCATCCTTTGTGATACACATCAGCGTTTATTGGATAACGAGGAGAAGATGCAGCTAAAACGTAAGTTATAAAGCATTCATTCCACCCGTAGAGAGGAAAATTCATTGCCCATCCATTGTTAGGGCTCCAGTGCCAGTATAAAACATTCTGATTGTCGCGGGTAAAGAAATCCCATTCGATTTCATTCCACATCCAGTTAATGCGGTTACGGATATTCTGTTCTGTAGCGTTGTTTTGATTAAAATATTGACGGGCACATAATAATCCCTGGAATAAAAACGAAGTTTCAACCAAGTCGGCTCCGTCATCTTTTCTGCCAAATGGAATAGTTTTTCCCGTTTCTCCATTTAACCAGTGAGGGAAAACGCCGTGATAACTATCTGCTTTTGATAAAAATCTAACGATCTTATTCATGCGTTTAGCAGCTTGCTCACGTGTAATCCAGCCTCGTTCTGATGCAACAATAATGGCCATAATTCCAAATCCACTTCCGCCGGTGGTTACTACTTCATTGCCATAATCAAAAGAAACATTACTTCTTTCGCGCGCAAGGCCACTCAAAGGATGAGCAAAATCCCAGAAATACTTAAAAGTTTGTTTCTGAACCAATTCAAGGAGAGCAGTATCGGAAAGGTTTTTTTGACGAGGCGCCGGTTTAAAGGTGAAAGAGGAGGTTGGTTTGATTACCTGGGCTTCACTTGTTGTGGGAAGTAGCATTGCCATGGTTAAAGCCAGAATCATAAGTTTCTGCATCATAATAGAGAGTTTAATAATTAGTAAAAAGTTAGCATTAGCTCTTATTTAAAATAAAAGGGTCCGGAGACCCTTTTATGTATTTGACCGAATTAAAATTAATAACCAGGGTTTTGTTTAATTGACCCCTGCGAAATATCTATTAAGCTTTGCGGAATTGGGAATACCTCATTCTTACCTGCTGCAAAGCCCTGTAATACCGTAGGAGCTTGTCCTATACGAACCAGGTCAAAAAAGCGGTCTTCTTCCATTGCCAACTCTAAACGACGCTCATTCCAAATGTCTTGCATGGTTGGAGCGTTGTTAGCAGCTAGTTTAACGCGGCTTCTCACTAAGTTTAAAGATGTAGCAGCACCAGAAACGTCACCTTTATTAAGTTTTGCTTCAGCATCAATTAATAAAACCTCAGCATAACGTAACTTACGTACATTTTGTTCAGAGCCCTCATTAACACCATTAACTTGTTTGCTTTTTGGACAATATGATTTGCCGTTATATCTAGGAACCGTAACGCCTTCTAAAACATCAACACCCTGAACTAAATCACCATCAGGAGTTGTTTCTCCTTTATAAAGGATAGTTGCTTTCTTCCTGATTGCATCACCTGCATCATCAAATGCTTTAGCTAAATTGTCAGAAGGGATGCAGAAACCCCAGCCAAAACCTCCGGTACCTCTGATACCTTGGATTTGAGAGTACTGGCAGTTACTTAAATCGCCGCTTCCGGCAACCGCTGATGCTTGTACTTCAAATAGGGATTCCATACCGTTTTCTTTTTCTACACGAAATACTTGGTAGAAATCAGGCTCTAAACCGTATTTGCCTGATGAGATAACAGTTTGAGTATTTTCAATCGCTTTATCCCAGTTTTTAAGATATAAGTAAACCTTAGCTAAATAACCATGAGCAGCGTATTTAGTAGCGCGTCCGGCTTCAGAACCGGTAGTGCTTGCAGGCAGTACTGCTGCAGCATCTTCTAAATCTTTTACAATTTGCGCATACACATCAGCTTTTGAGGTCTTTTTTAATGCTTCTGCTTGTGCGTTTTCAATTGAAGTTGGCATAGGAACATCTCCAAATGCTCTTACTAAATCAAAATAGAAGGTTGCACGGCAGAATTTAGCTTCTGCAATGTAACGGGCTTTTAATCCATCATTCATTGGAATAGCCGGAACATTGCTTATCACTTGATTACACAAGTTGATTAACTGATAACGACCTTTCCAAAAATCATTAATCTGACCTTCGTTTGCAGTGAAGGAGAAGTTTTTATAGGAATTGATAAACGCTGCATCGCCAGGAGCAGAACCTTTCAAGGCATTGTCTGAGGTGATTTCTAACATGATCATATAGTTGAAACCAACCATTTCCCATTTACGCATTTGAGCATAAATTGAAACAACGCCTTTAAATGCATCTTCCTGTGTTTTGTAAAACTCAACAGGAGGAATCTTTCCCTCATTATTATTGTCAAGGTATTCCTGACAAGAAACCAGTGAGGTAGAAAGAAGTGTGATATATAGTGCTTTCGCTAAATTCTTTTTCATAATAATTCTTTTTCAGGACTATAAAGTCAAGTTGATACCAAAGTTGTAAACAGTTGACATTGGGTACACATTTAAGTCAATTCCCTGAGAAGTTGCATTGATTTGCTCGTTATATGATTTGGTTAGATCAATGTTGGTAACCTCAGGAGTAAAGCCGTTATAGTTGAAGAAGTTGAATGGATTTGCAACGTTTGCATACACTCTTAAACCATTGATCTTCAATTTGTTTGTTACTTTTTGAGGGAAGGTGTAACCTAATTGAATATTACGAACTTTAAACATGTCACCCGATTCAACATAGAATGAGCTAGCCAGTTTATTGGTTTCTGAAACAACGTCAGCTGATGGGTAAGTGGATGACGTACCCTCTCCATGCCAACGGTTATTATAAAAGTCAAGATCGTAGTTTTCGTTACCTAACTGTCTGAAACGTTTAGCGTTATAAACTTTGTTTCCACCTTGTCCATACATATCTACTGTAAGGTCAAAGTTTTTGTAAGAACCACCTAAGTTAATACCGAATGAGTAAGTAGGAATTGCAGTACCTAAGAATACACGGTCATAATCATTAATTTTACCATCACCGTTAGTATCCTGGTAAATGAAGTCACCTGGACGAGCTTGAGGTTGAATAACAATACCTTCTTTGTTTTTGTAGTTATCAATTTCAAGCTGGTTTTGGAAAACGCCTACCACTTTGCGACCATAAAACTCACCGATAGAACGACCTACAGTTGTATAGGTAGTATTAATGTAGTTAACCGAACCACCATATATACCTAAAGTACCTTCTTTAAGGCGGGTAACTTCGTTTTTATTGGTAGCAATGTTACCTCCAATTGAGTAACTGAACTCACCGATTCTGTCTTTCCAACCTAAACTAAGTTCCAGACCCTTATTTACAACGTCTGCATTATTATCAAGGTAACTGGTGTTTGACGCACCGATGGTTGTTACAGTAGTTACTGGGAAAATTGCATTTTTCGTTTTCTTATTATAGTAATCTATTTCAAATGTTAAACGATTTCTTAAGGTAGCACCTTCAATGGCAACGTCGAACTCATCGGTAGTTTCCCATAAAAGATTACGTGGACCAACTTGAGTTATGTTTGCTCCAGTGATAATATTTCCACCAAATACTCCAGAATAATTACCACCAGTTGATAAACCAGGTACAACTGTTAATGGAATACGACTGTTACCCATTTTACCCCAGCTAGCTCTTAATTTCAAGTTTTGGAAGGCATTTTGGTTAGCCATGAAACTTTCCTGAGAAATTACCCATCCTAAACCAACTGAAGGGAAGAAATCAGCTCTGTTATCTTTAGGGAAGATACTTGCTTCGTCTCTTCTTAAAGTAGCTGTAAATAAATAACGTTGTAAGTACGAATAATTTAATCGACCAAACAATGAGAATGATCTGTATAAATCAACACTTTCACCATTCGACTGGCCTTTATCAGAGCCATTTCCTAAGTACCAGCTACCATCACCATAGTCTTTTACACCTTGACGAGTTGCCGTCATAGAATGATATCTGTCTTGTAACATGCTGGTACCCAACATTGCTGTTAACGAATGTTTTTCGTTAATCTCAAATTTGTAAGTCGCTGTATTATCCCAGGTATAGCTAAATGGATCTTCAATCTTTTTAGCTAAAGTTAAAGTAGTATCAGTTTGTACAGAAGAAACCTGATACCATGGAGTGTATTTTCTGTTAGTGCTTTGTGTACCATCTACGTAAAGAGCACTTTTAACAGAAAGGTTTTTAATTGGATGAACTTCAAGGTAAGCACCTCCAACTAAACGTAATGCATTCGTTTTGTTGTTGTTATAGTAAAGCTTTGCTGCTGGGTTTGGGAATGAACCAAAGTCCATCATGCTGGTAAATGAACCATCAGGATTTGTAACCCCAATTGCTGATGGAGCAACATAAGCATCTTTAAAGATGTTATCTGGAGCATTATTAGAGGTCGCAGACGATAAGTTGATATTAGCACCTACTTTTAAGAAATCAGTAGCCCATGTATCAACGGCTGTTTTTAAGTTTACGCGTGCATAATCATTTTCCTTTGCTAAGCCTTCTTGTTTAAAGTAACTTGCGCCAACAGCGTATTGAGTTTTTTCGTTTCCTCCCGAAAAATTAAGCTCATGATTTTGGATCATTGCAGAACTGCGTAAAATCTGATCATACCAATCCGTTGAAGCTGGATAAGCACCACCATTAATTGGTGAATAAGATTGACCAGCTCTGTCTGCCATAATCTGACCTTTTTCATTCAATAATTCGATATATTGACTGCCGTTGGTCATATCAACCATGTTGGTAGGTTTTTGGAAGCCCATATAACCAGAATAAGTGATCAATGGTTTTCCGCTTTTACCTCTTTTAGTGGTAATGATAATTACACCGTTAGCAGCCTGTACACCATAAATTGCTGACGCTGACGCATCCTTTAAAATGTTGAAGGTTTCGATGTCATTGTTGTTCAAGAAAGTAATGTCTCTTGTTAAAACACCGTCAACAACATAAAGAGGGTTAGAGTTTGAACTTACAGAACCAAGACCTCTGATACGTACCGTTGGCTGACTGCCTGGAGTTCCGGTGTTTGTAACGGTAACCCCAGCAACTTTACCTTGTAATGATTGTGCTGGGTTTGCCGATGCCTGGTAAGAAATGTCTTTAGCTGTTACCTGGGTCACTGCACCTGTAACATCTGATTTTTTCTGTACACCGTAACCAACAACCACAACTTGCTCAAGTTCTTTTGAAGAAACTTCAAGTTTTACATTAAGTGTTGTTTGATTGTTTATGGCTACTTCTTTTGATAAATAACCAACATAGTTAAATACTAATGTTGCATTTCCTGCAGTTTTGATGCTGAATTCTCCTTTTGCATCTGATTGGGTTCCAGAATTGGTTCCTTTAACGAGTATACTTACTCCTGGTAAAGTTTCACCATTTGAGGCATCCGTAACGGTACCTTTAACAACACCCAACTGTTGGGCGTTTGCATGATTGAAACCAACAAGACATAAGCATACCATGATGAATGTAAATAGTCTATTCATAACGCGGTATAATTAAGTTATTGTTAATTGGTCGATGCCAAGATGCTATCATCCGGATGCAAAAACAAAAAAAGCACCTCTACATCTTTACACGCTTATTAAGAAAATATAATTAGTGCTGGTTATTCTGCTTAATTATTTTATTATCAGATTTTTAGGTTGACAATTATGTGGAATAAAATTTGAAAATGAAGTACACATTTTGAGTTTGAGAGAGGTAATGATGTAGTATAAATAGCATGTTTGACAGGGAGAACCAACGTTTGCACTGGGCTTTAAGTTGCGATAAATATCGAATTGGTTTGTACCCTTTAATGAAGTTTGCAGGAGGAGGAGAAGGAAGTACCTGTTGGCAATATGAGTTTCACCCGCTTATCAAAACATAAAGGCAGTCAAATTAAAATGACTGCCTTTTAACTTTATGGTTTTTAGTTTTGAATTATAGGTTAGGGTTCAAATCTTTTTGTGCTTTTTTTAAGTGAATGCAACCTACTTGGCTTTCTCATTTTCATAAATCTGGTTTATATCTGAAGCCGACAACTCAACATCATATATACGTAAATCATCCATTAATCCTTTGTATGGAGCTATCCATGAATCTGCTCCTCCGTTTTTGGATATATATAATACTTCAGCATTTGCGGTTGCATTCCCATAAATAATAGGGCCGTTAGGACCAGTTGAAGGAACAGCATTTTTAAAGAACTCTTGGCCATTCACATAAATTGTTTGAGTATTCGAAGAGGCATCCCATGAGTATACCAGATGGAACCATTGGTTTTCCGGATATCCACCGGTTTTGTCAAACCAGTTATTACCGTAACCAGAACCCATTGTATGGTAATCGGTTGCTTTAAATCTAAAGTTGGATCCTGCTCCATCCATAAATAAACAATAACCTCGTTCCCATGTTTCTTTTTGTGTTAGGGAAACAATAAATCCTGTCCCTCCGGGTAACACCTCTGGTTTTACCCAGACAGAAACCGTTACACTGCCTGATTTCAATTTATTATCTGCAGGAACTGTGAACCAGTTATCTTTTCCATCTCCGTTAAAACAGGATGATTTATAACCGTTACGGTCACGGCTAAACACCATTTTATTTATTGTTGCAGGCCTATTACCTATTTGTTCTCTTGTATTGTTGTTAAAGTTCCAATAGGCTACCAGATGAGCCTGATTAACCACAGGATAAACCGTTGCATCAGGGATATTTATTGGAGTGGTAGGAGCATTAGAGATTCTGTTTGCGTCCAAAGTGTCCTTTTCACAAGCCGATGCTACAATGCATCCTCCCAAAAAGACAAGCGTTTTAATTAAATTAATGTATGTTAATTTCATTGTTTTACATTTTGGTTAAAAAATTACCAACCAGGATTCTGGCTAAGCTGACCAGCACTTAGATTGACCTCTTCTTGAGGGATTGGGAATAATTTATTTTTTCCTGCTGAAAAGCCTTGAGTTGCCAATGCACTAGCTGCCTGACCAGTGCGTACCAAATCCCAGAAGCGATCTTGCTCGCAGGCAAGTTCAAGTCTGCGTTCATTCCATATTTGCTGAAGGGTCGGATTGGAAATAGCAGGTAAACTTACTCGTGTACGTACTTTATTTAATGAAGTTGCAGCATCACTGCTGGTATGTATTGCAGCTTCTGCATTCATCAATAATACTTCTGCAAAGCGCATTATTCTTATGTTTTGGTCTCTGCCGCTATATTGACTAGGAAAGCGTGAAGGAACATAAGCTTTACCACTATATCTTGGAATAGAAGTACCATCCATTATCTCAATACCTTTAATTTCATCTCCGTCTGGCGTAACATCCCCTCTGTATAAAATGGTTGCTTTTTTTCTTACTACATCTCCTGCCGCATCAAATGCAGCAGCCAAATTATCTGATGGAACATACCATCCCCATCCATATTGGCCCCTTACTCCCTGTATTTCTGAATATTGACAGTTTGATAGCCTGTCGTTACCACTTATGTGTGTACTTACAATTTCAAAAATGGACTCAGAGCAGAACTCTTGTTCTGGTCTAAACAATTTGTAGAAGTTAGGATATAAAGAGAATTTACCACTTGCTATAAATTCATCTGTTAATGATTTGCATTGTGACCATTTTTCACGATACAAATACGTTTTGGCTAACAAAAATTTTGCTGCCCATTTGGTTGCCCTTCCCAATTCAGCTGAAGGAACCGCATCCGGTAATACAGCAATTGATTCATTCAGATCTTTTTCAATAAAATCCCAAGTTTCCTCAGCAGATCTACGAATATTACCTTCGGGACCAACCGGAACGTGATCTACAATTGGAACCCCACCAAAAGCACGTACCAAATTGAAATAATGGTAAGCCCTTAAGAACTTAGCTTCGGCAATGTATCTGTCTTTTACGCCTTGGTCCATTGCTATTGAAGGCACCTTAGTTATTATTTGATTACTAAATCCAATAGCCTGATATCGCCCCCTCCAAAAGCTACGCAATTGACCTTCATCTTTTGTGAATTGATAAATGTTGTAGGCATTGGCCCATGAACCATCACCAGGAGCACTTCCTTTAATAATATTATCGGAGGTTAATTCACTTAGTGTTAGGTAATTCATACCGCCTGCTATATCCCAGCTACGCAAATAGGCGTACATAGAAACCATTCCAGCCTCAGCGTCATTAGCATTTTGATAGTTTAATACTTGTGGAACCTGCCCTTCAGGAGGAAACTCCATATAATCTTTACAGGAACTTGCAACTGCACCTAAAATGGTAATTGCAAGTACTGATATAAAAAATCTTTTCATGTTAATAATGATTAAAAGTTAACGTTGACCCCGAAGTTTAAGGTTCTTGATAGCGGATAAATACCTTCATCCATACCCATGTTGGTAGAGTTTACATCTGTTCCGTTTGGAATTTCAGGCGTATAACCGTTATATTTAAAGAAAGTAGCAAGGTTTTGAGCAGTAACATAAACTCTTAATTTACTTACACCTGCTTTTTTAACTAACTCACTTGGTAGTGTATATCCAAGTTGCACATTTCGGATACGGAAATAAGAGCCGGATTCAATAAAGAAAGTATTAGGATAATTGTTTAGACCTCCTGCAATGTCTGCAGATGGATAGGAATCGGATGTTCCCTCTCCATGCCAGCTGTTATTATAAAAGTTAACATCATAATTTTCATTGCTGAAACGATTTATACGTCTTAAGTTGTAAATCTTGTTTCCGCCAACACCCTGAAAATCAGCTGATATATCAAGGTTTTTGAAATTCAGGCCTAGATTAAATCCATAAACTACTTTTGGGATATAATTACCAACGCCTTTTCTATCTAGATTGTCAATTATTCCATCATTGTTTCTGTCAACATATTTAAAGTCGCCGGGAACAGCGTTTGGCATGATCATTCGTCCTTCTTTGTTCACATAGTTATGTACATCATCCCAGTTTTGGAAAATTCCACCAACTTCTAAAACATAAAATTCACCAATGGGTCGGCCTGCTTGTGTATAAGTAGCCTGATAACCATTATAAGCATTTCCACTCCAAACCGGCGCAACTCCCGTAGGTAATGAGAGTATTTCATTATGGATAGTGGTAATGTTTCCTCCTATATTATAAGATAGGTTATTTGTAATTTTATCAGACCATCCTACAGAAAACTCAAAACCGCGGTTTAATACCTCTGCATTATTACCAAACCGTGTAGAACCTCCAGCTCCATCGGTTGCCGGAACCGAGAGTTGGAAGATGGCATCTTTTGTTACGCGTCTATAATAGTCAGCAACGATATTTAATTTATTGCCAAGTAAGTTTGCATCTAAACCAAAGTCAAACTCTGAAGTGGTTTCCCATTTTAATCTTTCTGGTGCGCTACCTAAATCATTATACCCTTGTTCAACAAGTGTAGAACCATAAGGACCGAAAATGGCAGAATACATTGCGTCTGTGGTAATGGTTGAGGTATAAGCATTTTGTGGAATGTTGTCATTACCTAACATACCCCAGCTTGCACGCAGTTTCAGATAGTCAAGCCATTTTGCATTTTTCATAAAGTCTTCAGCAGTTACTATCCAGCCTAGACCAAGTGATGGTAAGGTCGCCCAACGATCTGTTTTTGGGAACTTAGAAGAGCCATCGCGTCTAAGTGTAGCAGTCATCAGGTACCGATCTTTAAATGAGTAATTTAATCGTCCGTAATAAGATAAGGCATTCACCTTGTCATACGGATTGTTCTCAACGCGGAAACCTGTTTGATTTCCCAAATCAAGATATTGTGTTGGAGCCCCATATTCACGCGGATTTTCTCCGGTTACTCTAAGCAGTTCACCTGAGTAGTGTGTTGCCGAAAAACCTACCATGGCTTTTAGGTTATGTTGACCTAATCTTTTTTCGTAAGTAGCCGTATTATCCCAAACGTAGTTAGTATTATAGTTGTTTTCTTTTCTCAAGTGCCCAATGGTATCTCTTTGGGTTGATGAAACAAAAAACTTAGGTGTATAATTCTTTAAATTGGTTGTCCTTATGTCAGGGGTAAATGAAGTCCGTATGGTTAAATTTGAAATGGGTTTTACATCTAAATAGACATTCATTAACCCGCGTAAATTTTTAGTTTCTTCATTGAAATATTCAACCGTAGCAGAAGGGTTTGCAAAATTACCCAGCCCCATTAAGATAGGATCGCTAAAGTTTCCATTTGCATCTTTGGGATTAAATGCAGGTGGGGTAATATATGCCTGACCAAATACACCGGCTGGACTGTTTTGATCCCATCCACTTAATGTGATATTATATCCGGTTTTAACAGACTTGCTGAGATTAATGTCTTGAGCACCCCTTAGGGTAAAACGTTGATAGTCATTTTTTTTCAGTAAGCCGTCTTGCTTGAAGTATCCAAGCCCAAAATAATAGGTAGACTTTTCATTACCTCCATTTATACTTACATCATAGTTTTGCATCCATGCATTACCTCTTAAAACCTGGTCCATCCAATTGGTATTACCTGTAAACTTAGAAGGATCAAGAGGTTGATATGAGTTTTGATCCATATTTCTTAGGTACGCGGCATACATTTTTTCATTGGTAAGAGAGATGTAAGCATCTCTATCTGCCATAGGTAAAAGGTTAGTTGCTCTTTGAAAACCAGTATATGCATTAAATGAGGCTTGCATTGGTCGGTTTAGTTTTCCTTTTTTAGTCGTAATGATAACAACACCGTTTGCAGCTCTTACGCCATAAATTGCTGAAGAAGAAGCGTCTTTGAGAATAGTCATTGTTTCAATATCACTAGAAGAAAGAAAGCCGATATCATCCATAAAGACATCATCCACTACAAATAATGGGCTTACACCTCCTCTAACAGTACCCAATCCCCTGATCATCATGGTTGGAGAACTGCCCGGGCGACCACTATTGCTGACTATGACTCCAGCAACTTTACCTTGGAGCGCTTGTGCAACGTTTGACACGGGTTGTTTCGTTAATTCTGAACTTTTAACAGTGGTTATCGGTGCTGTTAAATCTTTAACTTTGGTTGTACCATAACCCACTACAACTACTTGTTCGAGCTCTTTTGCTGATACCTCTAGTTTTACTTTAAGTGTTGATTGGTTGTTTACCGCAACTTCTTTTGAAACGTATCCCACATAACTGAATACTAAAGTTGCATTGCCTGGTGCTTTCAGATTAAATTCCCCCTTGACATCCGTCTGGGTTCCTTGGTTTGTGTTTTTAATGAGTATGCTTACTCCTGGTAATGTTTCTCCCGAGGCTGCGTCTGTAACAGAACCTTTTACGGCGATCTGTTGAGCATTTGCCTGGTTAAAAACTGAAAAAGTTAAGCATACCGAGATGATGAACGTAAATAGATAATTCATAACGGTAATTTTAATTATGTTAATTGGTAGGCAATTTCTCAGGAGCATACCTTATTAACAAGCAAATCACCTCTACTTTAGTTCACACTTTTTAATAAAAAATAGCAAGTTTAAATTAGAGAAGAAAAAGATCTTATTGTCAGCTACTTATAAGAGAAAAAAGCCTATGGTTTTTTATCAACACATAGACTTTTTTCTTCTCATGAGAGGCAATGTTGTATACAATATATTATAGTTCCATTAAAAATTCAGCTAAATTTTTATCATGTTCGAGGTTAAGTTTCTTTCTTAATCGATAACGGCGAATTTCAACACCTCGTAAAGTAATGTTCAGGATTGAAGCTAACTCCTTGCTACTCATGTTCATCCGGAGATAAGCACAGAGTTTAAGGTCATTAGGAGAAAGATCAGTATGTTTTGCCTTAAGTTTTTTGAAGAAGTTCTCATGCGCCTCATTAAAACTGTTTTCAAACAAGTTCCAATCACGCTCATCATTCATTCCTTCATTAATAACGGTTTGAATTTTCCTTAATTGTTCAGCAGGAAGTTTTTTGCCGTCCTTATCTTTTAATTGAATAATTTCTTCGCTTATTTTTTGCAACAACTCATTCTTATACACAATGTTCATAGTTGAGTTGGCAAGTTCACGGTTTTTACCTGCCAGGTCAGCTTCTAATTGCTCCGTTTTTAGCTGGATAATACGTTGCTCATTAGCCTTCATCTCCTGTTGCAAAAACTCTTCTTTTTCAAGTTCAAGTTTGTGCTTCATTTTCTCCTGTTGCTTCAGTAATCTTAAATGAGACAGGTGTCTGATGTATAAAACGATTAAAACTGACATTACTAAATACATGAGGTAAGCCCAAATAGTCGAATACCATGGTGGAAGTACCACAAATTCGTATACAGAGGCTGTTGTACTTGCTCCTTCATTTACGCGTGCTTTCACCAGGAATCTATACTCCCCTGGTTTAAGGTTCGTAAACTCCTTCCTGTTTTGGGATGTCCATCCCGACCACTGCCTTGAATATCCTTCCAGAAAGAACTGATACTGAACATTCGCCTGGTGATAGTAAGGAAGTGAATACGTAATGGAAATATTGTTTTGCTCATAAGGAATTTCTAATACCTCCACCGCAGAGTTACTTTCTGCAACGGTAAGAACAGTGTCGGTGATGTTTTCAACTCTCCGGATTAATACCGGTGGTAACGCGATTTTTTCGGGGGGGGGAACATCTGAATTATAAATAGCAAAACCATCATCAACACTAATCAGGTAAATGGAATTGTTGATCTTGTTAATATTCTCATAATAATTAACCATTCGCCCTTCCAATATATTAAAGCGACTAGAGTCGATGTTGAATTTTCCAGGTTGAGAAATATCCGCAAGCGCTACCCGACCATGGTCAATAAACCAGTACTTTTTATCGCTAGCTTTTATAATGTTATTTGCCGAATAGAATGAACCCAGTCGGTTGTTCAATTGATCATATCGGATAAACTTATCACTTAATTCATCATAATTATAGATACCTAAATCCGATGAAAATACAATCCGATTGTTGAAATTGAAAATATTGATCTGATAATCCTTGGGAAGTCCGTTATGAGAATCATAATACTTAGAAGTTGTTACTTTGGAAAGATCATCACTTAATGTTAGTCTGTATATGCCTTTATATGGATGTCCAACCCAGATTTG
Organism: Solitalea canadensis DSM 3403; assembly: GCF_000242635.2. Classification (NCBI taxonomy): domain Bacteria; kingdom Pseudomonadati; phylum Bacteroidota; class Sphingobacteriia; order Sphingobacteriales; family Sphingobacteriaceae; genus Solitalea; species Solitalea canadensis. Next base: position 4,279,871 of record NC_017770.1, on the reverse strand, counting down.
GCCTTTGTCATCCTGTTCAACATAACGTGATGGTTCATTAAATCCTTGTACTTTGTTAGAAAACACCCATTTCCCAGCATTGTCCTTTTTGTAAATGATCAAGCCAGTATAAGTGCCCTGTATCAGGAAATTTGGATTGGTTTTTAGTTTTTTAATGGTCCATCCTCCGCCGTCATCCGATATTTTTATCAGTTGAGTACCATCAACCCTATACGTTTTGTCGTTATGCCCGCACAATAGCTGACCATCAATTACCGAAAGATCCCACACTTGTCCTTGTGAGCCATTGATCAGTTTAAAATCAAATGACTGGAAAGGGTTTTCATTATTCATCGACCAGCTACTGCTAAAAAGTCCCTGATTGGTGCCCAGATAAATTTTGTTGTCGTGAATGAGACTAGAATATACAGTTCCGAAAATACCATTCTTGTCAAAATAGAAATAGAGTGGAGAGTTGATTTCAACACGGTCAATACCGTTATCGAGGCCCATCCACAGATTTTGTTCATTATCGGCATAGAGACTTAATACAGTGTTATTTTGTAAGCCGCTTGCCTTATTTATGCGCTGAACAATTTTACCTTCATCGTTCAGAATAACAATACCATTTAATATAGTACCATAAATAAAGTACTTATTAAACATTGCCACGCCATTGTTTAACTGGTATGTTTTCAGGAAATCATTTGCCTGATTGATCCAAGGTGTAAATTGCTCACCATCGTAAATGAATAAACCATTTTTGCCTGTTCCAATCAGATAGCTATTATTTTTATATGGAAGAATGGACAGAATCCCAGTATGACCAAGGACCTCAGAGCCTTTAATAAATTCAAGCTTATTATTTTTAAGTTCGAATAATCCTTCTTTTAAGATTTCAACAAAAAAGCGACTCCCAACTTTATACATAAATAAGAAATGGTTGGTCGCCTTAACGGTCGTTATTTTATTGTTTTCATAGATATAAATACACCCAAACGACTGGAAATAAATACGGTTGCCATCAACGTAAATTTTCCAGATTTCATCTTTGTCCATTAGCCCTTTCGGAACCAGATGAATTAATGAAGTATAGGAGAAGACGCCTTTAAGATTGTTTGACCAGTATCCAAATTGTCCGAACCCACCAACGTATATTTTACCTTTGTTATCTGAGGCAACCGCCCTTACAATAAGGTTGTTGGGCATGCTATAAAGCTGCCAGTACTTTCCGTCGAAAGCCAGGAGTCCCTCGGAGTTTCCGTAATACATAACTCCGTTTTTGTCTTTAGTAACAGACCAATTTTGGTTGCCGGATTTATAAATCTCTTTGGTATAATTCTGAACGTAGGGGATACCGATATTCTTAATGTCGGTTGCGTAGAGAAAAGAGGATAACGAAAAACTTAACGAAAAAAGAATTACTAAAAACCTACAAGTAAACTTCATAATAAAAAGCGCAGCTAACCGACAATTAATTTATAAAGGAAAACAAACGAAGAAAAATCTCATACAATAAAGCAAAACTTGTCGGTGTTGCATCCCAAAAATAAAAATAAACCAAATATCTGCTAGTCTTTTGGACAAAATGTTTAATGATTTGTATTTATAAGTAGTTGAGATATCGGTTATTGCAAATGGAAATTGTGGATAATTACTTTGTAGAAACGCTTCTGAGTTTAAGCAGAACATGATTTAAGATAGTAGCAACAGTTGTTCTATTTTTGAAAATTTAGTCCGATCAGACCAACGTACATGGAATAGACCGTTGTCAAAAATCGTTTAAACCTGTTTAAGGGACTTTTATTTCTTTTAGCAAAGAGAAATTTTGGTTGAAAGTTCAATACTATTGTGTGATAAATTAAAAATGGCTAAAGAACCTTTTGCTGCGAAACTAACCTCCATTTGGATAGGTGGATTCTTTTTCTGGTTTTTGAAAGGATTTAATGGAAAACTAAACAATCAATTTAGTGAAAAGTACGAAAGCAGGAACATTTGGACTGGGTATACGCTAAGTTTGATCGTTGCTTGTACTGTTCTATATATTCTTTATAAAAGATGATTTTCAATTTAAGAGTATTGCAGTCACTTACTAAAGCCGATTGATATTCCTCGACAATGCTTTTAGTTTAACTTCCAACCAACAAGCCCAGCTGTTTCTCCAATGTTATTGCATTCTTAATAGCATAACCAAAGTAATCATTATTAAAAAATGCCCATATAACATGCTTTTCTTCAACCCACTTTTTAAAAAGTGAGCTAAATTTGGAAAGCATTTCATCCGAATAAGAAGATGCATATAACTTACCCGGGCCGTGAAACCGGATATAGATGTTATCAGCGGTGATATTTTCAGCATATGGAAAGCCCCGGCCTGATTGAGAAATTACAAAAGCCATATTGTACTTTCTCAATAATTCAAAACTTTCATCAGTCATCCAGGAGTTGTGGCGTACTTCCATGGCGAAAGAATAGTCAGCATAACTTTTTGCTAAGAGATAATAAAAATCTTCTGCAATCCGATGGTCAAATTGTAAGGTCGGGGGAAGTTGAATCAGTACGGGCCCCATTTGTTTACGCATGGGCTCAACTACATCAAAAAATTTTTCAAGTGCTTCCTCTGGTTCTTTTAATCTCTTATAATGTGTCAGGTATCTGCTCATTTTGAGGCAGAATAAAAAATCAGAAGGAACCTTTTGAACCCAGCCTTCTACCGTTTGTTTTTTAGGCAAATGATAGAAACTTGTGTTTATCTCGGTTACGGAAAAAGTTTGAGCGTAATAGGTGAGCCACTCAGTAGCTTTAAGTTCTTTGGGGTAAAACAATTCTTTCCAGTCTTTGTAACTCCAACCTGATGTCCCGATATGAATATTTGCATTTTTCATGATGCTGTAAACCCTTATATAACTGCCACTAATATTAAGCCAATTCAGGTCAGTTTATAATTCAGCAAGAATCAGGTTTTAGTTGCTTGCATGTCAAATTAAATTTGCCAGCATAAGATTAATTATCATGCACACTGTAGCACATCCCTCAATTCTTTACTTTGGAACACCAGTGGTGATTGTTAGCACCATGAATGAAAATAATACGGCGAATCTGGCCCCTATATCCTCTGTATTTTGGTTAGGTTGGCGATGTATGATTGGTTTGGCTGCTTCATCGAAAACCACCGCGAATCTTATACGAACTAAGCAATGCGTGCTTAATATGCCTTCTGTTAATCAAGTTGCAGCTGTAAATAGATTAGCCCGAACAACCGGAAGCTTTCCGGTTCCTCAGGGAAAAATTCAGAAAGGATACAGGCATGAACCCGATAAATTTGCCATTGCTGGCCTAACTGGACAGGACTCTCATTTTGTAAAACCTCCGCGTGTAAAAGAATGTCCGATTCAGCTGGAAGCAGTTGTAGAAGGTATTCATGAATTTGCACAAAACGACCCGGAAATGAAAGGCAAGATCATAACGTTTGAATTAGTGATCAAGCAAGTTTATTTGGATGAATCTATTCAAAAAGCAAACCCGGATAAAGTTGATCCGGATAAATGGCGTCCTTTAATAATGAGCTTTCAGGAGTTTTATGGGTTGGGAGAGAGAGTACATGAGTCAGATTTGGCTAAAATTGATGAACAGTTATATCAAACGCCTGATAGAGAAATGGCAAGGCAATCACTTGTATAAACCCCTAACCCCTACAGGGGGATTTATATCGTTTGTACATTATCTGGAATTGCGTTGTTGTTTTCTGTAAGTCTTAATTTCTATGAGAGTTCTATTCAATGCTTCGTTCTCCTTTAGGGGTTAGGGTTATTTTTCTCTAATTTATTTACGGCATGTCCCTTTTCGAACATGCCGTAAATATTATTCAATAACTTCAGTTTTCATTCCTAAAAAACGACCATAATCTTTAGCGGCTTTAGCGATCAGGTCTTTTTGACTATTTTTCAGTTCAATAAAAGCCTTTAAATCAATCAAAACGGAGTTCTTCTTTATTTCTTTTTTCCAGAGACCTACAATGCGATTGCCAACTACAATGGTTGGAAAGAAGATTCCGTTTACAGAAGCAACAGTAGAATGATGGTGCGATTCAAGTGAAATATTGCGGTTTTTGTAAGCCAGGTAGAATTCATCAAAAGCAGGGAGCAGAAATGCTTTGACTGAGGTCTTTTTAAGTTCCGGAAGCTCGGGTTGCATGAAATATTCCTGCCCTTCAACTGTTTCAATCAATAGTTGTGATCTTACAGCCTCTAATCCTTTTTTTGTATCGTTAACACCCAAACCCGACCACCACATAAAATCCTGCAGTGTTGCGGGACCGTGACCAGTAAAATACCTTAAGGCTAGTTTAGCGAGAGCTTCTTCTCTCGGAATTGTTCCATTTTTTGCGATCCAGTCATCATACAATGTATAAGTAAACTGCTTTCCTTCAGTTGGACCATGACAGATTAGTTTATTGTACGAGGCCCAAAGCATTAAATGAATTCCTTTTTGGTCCTTCGTTGCAACACCGTTTAGTTCCAATTCTTCAAAAAGATTTTTTCTGCTAATCACTTTATCTCCACTAAGCATTGTAACAATAACTTTCTCCGCTTTTGCTAACACATCCGGAGTAAGTCCTAATTCTCTGTGGCGGCTTTTGAATTTGGAAATAATCCCCGGTGCAACTAAATCCAGCATCCAGTTTACGTCATCCGCAGCAATAAAATGAAGTGTTCCGCGAAACATCCAGGTGCGCACAAATTTCTTAGCAGCAATTTCACTCTCAATTTGAGTTTGGGTAATGTTCTTAAGGCGTAAACCAAGTGCCCATTTAGCGGCTGGATAGTCCTGTGCCTGGATGCCCCCAAACCATTTAACCACTTCATGCGCTTGGTTAAATTGATGAGAAGAGATTTGTCATGCGATGCTGAAAAGAAACTAAAATACATAAGATCATACTAAAATAACGAAACTCCTTTGGTCCAAAACGGACAAAGGAGTTCGATAAACTAAAGAGAGAGTACTATTTGCCCTTAACCCTCAAAAGGTAAAACATGTAATCCGTCATTGGCGCATCGTGTAATCCAACATGGTGGCCAATCGTGGTTAATTGCCCACGATGGTAGGTGCTATGGTATATGATGTGTTGTATAATTTGGTAGCGTGGAACGTAATGATCGCCAACGTAAGGGATGGAAAAGAAACACTCTTCAGCCAGCTCTTCATCCGAAAGTGAGCCTATGTATTCCATCAGCAGTTTTGACTGATTAACAATATTGAAAATGATATCTGCTAATGTTCCGTCAAAACCTTCGAAACGGAATGCTTTAACAGGCTGTTGTTTTAAATGGCCAAACCAACTGCGTTCAACATCCCAGATATGAAGCAAAGTGTTTTTAATTCCTGCAAAGCTGGATGCTACTTCGATCTCAAGCAGATTAGAAGGTTTACTCACCAGCCAGTCAATAAGACGGTCGTTGGCCCAGTGATTATAAATAACTAAATCATTGGTTTGTTCTGATAGTTTAATTTCACTTTCAGTGGTAAGAAAATCTGTTAGTATCATAGCTTTAGTGTTTGTTTATTCAAAGGAACAAACACCATGTGACAGCCCTATGTCAGTAGGAAAACTGAGTGTTGATTTTTTTTGAAATTCTTTCGATAAAGTCCTTCAGGTAGTCATGAAGTCGCTCTGGAGAGATGATTTCTGCGCGATCAGCGAAAGTGGTAAACCACCGGGTAAAAATCTCCAACTGTGAAGTAAGGAAGGTCATCTCAATATGATCATCAAACTCAATCTCACTAACAAAACCATAATAATATTTTACATCAGTAAGGTATCGTGCAGTTGATTTGTCGATGTTAATTACCACTTTTTCCAAGTTTTCTTCCCTTGCCAATTGTTCGAAATAGGCTTTTAAAGTGGGGTGCGCACCAGAAAATGATTCATCGGTAACATTGATCTTTAACATACGATCCGTCCTGAAATCGCGGTAATCATTGCGTAAACGGCAAAAAGCAATAGTATGCCAATATCCGCTCGAATAAAAAATACCAACAGGCTCAATTTTACGGACCGTTCTGTCAACTGAAGCGAAGGCTTTGTATTCCAATTGAATTACCTTTTTCTCGGAGATGCTTTTTAGCAGGGTTTGTAAAGTATTGCCAAGAGATGAAGCATGAAAAGGAGTATATTTTCGTAAAACTTCGATATGATCTTCCATGCTTTCTAGCAGGTCTTTTTCAGTAGATTTTAATACCGATCGAACCTTGTACATAGCCGACTTAAACATCGCATCTGTAGAGCTATCGGTAAACTTCTCGATCAGTTTTTCGGCAGTTAGAAAAGCAGTAGCCTCTTCCTTGGTAAACATAACAGGAGGAAGACGATATCCATCCACAATACTGTAGCCAACACCAGCTTCGCCGATAATCGGCACTCCGGCCTCCTCAAGCGTTTTTACATCGCGGTAAACGGTACGCAAGCTTATGCCAAAGCGATCAGCAATGTCTTGTGCTTTAACTACTTTACGGGATTGAAGTTGGATTAATATGGCCGAGATGCGATCAATTCGATTCATGGGTTTAAATTAATAAAACCCCATGAAGTTTTGGAGTTTTATTAAAAAGATCTATCAATACAGATTGCTGTGATCAATAACTCAAACTACCAAAAACGCCGTTTTTATAGTCTGTAATAGCTTGTTCTACTTCTTCTGCAGTGTTCATCACAAAATTGTCTTTTGCGGCAACAGGTTCATCAATTGGCTCAGCCGATAAGTACAGCAAAACAGTATCTTCCTCAGCTGTAATAAATATTTCGTCATTGTCTTTCTCAAAAACAATGAGATTATGCTGTTCTACTTTCTGAAGATCGTTAATGGTAACTGAGCCTTTGGCGATATAGAGTAAAGTCCAATATCCCGGAGTTGCATGAAAGCGAAACAGCTTGTTTGAAGCAACGGATCCGAAAATAGAGATAACAGGTGTAAAGCTTTTTATAGGACCTGTTAAACCATCGTAAGTACCACTTGCCAATCGCAGGTTTAACCCTTCTTGCTGAAATACAAGCGGTAGCTGATCTTTGGTGGCAGATTGGTAACTGGGATCATCCCATTTATGCGCTTTTGGAACATTTACCCATAACTGTAGGAACTCCTGTGTGCCGCCATTTTTTAAAATGTTGTCTGAAGGACCTTCACTATGTAGTAATCCCTTTCCAGCAAACATCCATTGTACATCTCCTGCTTTGACAGTTTCGTCATGACCAGCATTGTCTTTATGATAACCTTCACCCTGAAGCATAAACGTTACCGGAGCAAAACCCCGATGGGGATGAGGATGAATACGTTGGACCGAACCCGCCGGAATTTCTGCCGGACGCATATGATGGAGTACGATAAATGGATTCGCAAAGCGGAAATCTTTATGTGGCAAGGGTTGCAATACCGTTTCTTCTTCTGTTATGTGCTTTTCACGTCCGAGAAGAATATGTTCAATGGATTTCTTCATAAAATGAGATTGTTTGGAAGATAAATAATAAACCAAGAAATGTGCCTGATTATCTAATGGTTATCGGAGTTTTTGTAGAAAAAGGCAAGTTTCCTTTGTCCATAGGTTATACCCCTAGCCCCTAAAGGGGAATCCTATCGCTTGAAAAATTACTCCTTTGCATTAATCAGGGCTAATAATTGACAATTAACCCTGACATATGTTCAATTCCGCCTTGTACAGTTCGGCAGAATTGAATCAAATTCTAGCAGAAACTGCGGGAGAACTGTATGCAGTCTCGGCTTAGCCGAGAGCGTTTTTTGCTTACTTTTTTTCGCTGCAGAAAAACATGCGAAGCATTCTTGAATACCTTTGAAATGAAACACTGCATGAAAAAAGTAAGTCTCGCGGAAAGCGACGACAGAAAATAAAGTTCAGTCTAAAGCTAAACGTGATACTTTTGATATAACTGTCAATAGCTAAATTTTATTAATCTAACGTACCAAACTTACCAGCTTGAAAGTCTAAAATAGCTTCTCTGATTTCAGCTTCGGTATTCATTACAAATGGTCCGTAGCTTACAATCGGTTCGTTAATAGGCTCGCCGCTTAATAACAACACTATACTTTCTCCTTCCGACTTGATGTGAATTTCTTCACCTTCATTCTTAAATAGAACAAAATTATGCTCGTTAACAGCTTCACCATTTACAGTAATCTTGCCATTTATTACTAACAAAGCAGTGTTGAAGTCTGCCGGTGTTGATGTAGTCACTTCACCACCGTTATTCAGCTTAATGTTTGACAGGTTTACCGGTGTATAAGTTGAAGCCGGTCCTTTGGTTTCGTTAAAAGATCCTGCAATTACCTCAATACTACCTGCATTATTTGGCAGATCGATCTTGCTCATTTGTTCTGCAGTTATTGCTTGGTAATGCGGAGCAACCCCTTTATCCTTTTTGGGCAGGTTTACCCAAAGCTGAACCATTTCAAACGGACCACCTTTTTTAGAGAATTCCTTCTCATGGTATTCTTTATGCAGAATTCCTGCTCCGGCTGTCATCCATTGTACATCTCCGGGATTGATTACACCACTGTTGCCACTACTATCGTGATGCGCCACGCTTCCTTTATAAGCTACGGTTACTGTCTCAAAACCTTTGTGCGGATGTACGTCAACACCCTTAACTTTCTCAGACGGTCCGAAATCAAATTCAGGGTTAAAATCGAGCATCAAAAAAGGACTAATCCTTCTTTGCTCAATGTTTGCTCCCGGTATATAGTTGTATACTCTGAAACCGTCACCAACCATTCCATGTCGTGACGGACGTTGAATAATTCTTTCGATTGCCTTTTTCATACTGTTCTCCTTTTTGTTGTAATACAAATTTACTTTGAATTGATGTTGTAACAAATAATCTAGATTAAGAGAAATAATTAATACAGATTAAGAATTTACTTAGAAAGTTGCTTTGAGTTAAGCATCTTACTCAAAAATTCAGGAGTAACCCCAATGTATGCAGCAATGTATTTCTGCGGTAAGCACTGAATTAACGATGGATAACGCAAACAAAAATTGGTATAACGGTCTTTAGCGGAAAGGGTAAGATTATCCAGTAATCTGCGCTGATGAGTTACTAATGCATTTTCGGCCAGGATTCGAAAGTAACGTTCAAAAGAAGGGATCTGCTTATATACTTTTTCTAAATCATCTCTTGAAATCAGTATAAGGTCACTCTCAAAAAGGGCATCTATATATAGTGTAGCCGGTGACTTATTAATAACGCTATTTATGTCGCCGATCCACCAGTTGGTAGGAGCAAATTGTAAGATATGTTCAAATCCGTTTCCATCAATTGAATAACTTCGAAGACATCCGGATGTCACAAATGTTTGGTGAGTTTCAATATCTCCTGCCTGTAACAAAAATTGTTTACGTTTTAATTTCTTAATACGCAATAGGGAAGTAAAATAGGCTTTCTCCTCATCCTGAAGATCGATGTGCTGAGAAATATTGTGTAAAAGCAGTTCGAATGACATTTCCTCAAATTTGCGAAAAAAAATGATGAACCGACAGATAGAAATGCATTCATAAAAATAAAGTTGTCCCGGCTTAGCCGAAACAACTTTGGCATTAATCAGTCACTAAACTAAGGTTCAGAGAGGAATCTAAACCTTGACAATATTAGATTCGGATAATGAAGATTATATGAAGTTTTGGGCTTTTTGTTTTGTGAATATAAGGGGCCTCTAATTTTATAGTGTAAAGACTTCACTTTATGTAACATGAGCTTGTCATCCTGACGCAGGAAGGATCTGTTAGTTCTAACGCTTAAAAGAAACAGGTGCTTCGTTCCTCAGCATGACACATATGATCCCCTTCAATCTTAATTTTCACATTCTGAAACATCGAATAATTTTCATAAATTATAGGTTAAATAGCTAATATTCATATCCATGAAAAAATGCACCTTCCTCTTGCTCTTTTTTTTGATTTTCACAATGAATACTAAAGCTCAGATTGAATATAACCGATTTGGCATAGAAGCATTTGGAGGGATTACCACCTCGTATATGGATGCAACGAATGATAACCTAAGTACGGTTTTTGGTGGAGCTTTGCATTATAATCCATCTCCCTTTAGCTTTGTTGCGCTTGATATCCAGGTAGGCACATTGCAGGCCGGAAAAGATGCTGATTTGCGCAAATTCAAAAACAACTACTCTTCTTATTCGGTAACCTATAATTTGGGGCTAGGAGATTTTCTTCGAAATAATGCAACAACGTGGCGCAGGGTTATTAATGATATTTACATAGGGGCCGGGGTTACGTTAATTAAGAATGATGTTGCAGAAATTAAGCCGTTTGATTATACCACTTCTGATGGCACATTTACAGAAGGTGAAAATTTTGACGGAACGGAGTATTCATTTCCGGTGCAAGCCGGGATAAATTTTAAGTATCGTACCAAAAAAGGAAAGGTTCCCTTCGCAATCAATCTTCATTATCAGTTCAATTTTAGCTTTAGTGATATATTGGACGGTTATGAAGGTTCTCCCGGAAATAAAAAGACAGACTGGTACAGTGCCCTTTGGCTGGGGGTTAACTATTATTTTGGTCCGACAAAAATTTATTACAGAGCGCCCAAATAAATTACTTGCAAGAAACAAAGCTGGTTAGAGTATGTAGGGTATCATGGACTTTGCGTTAGAAAAAACTCTGTGTAGTTTTGTTATACAATGACAAATACCGGCCAAACCCAACAACTTATTTATACATTAGTTCGTCACCCTCAATTTGGATTTCTTGTAGAACCTTACCTAATCCAACTGGATGAGGAAGGAAATCGCAGTTATACCTATCGTGGAATTACATCGAAAAACTTAACTGATTTTTTCTCAACTGCTGATACGAATGATAAAGAATTAGTGGTGCTCTCAGAGCAAATGAATCCGCAGGAAATTGTCAAAAAGTTTAAAGATAAAGACGTAAAGAACCTTCAGCAGTTCATCACTAAGTATTACGAAACGGGCAAAACGAATAAGACGTTAGATCCTGTAAGAATACATATTCGTCAGCATTTAGATCGTTTGCGGCTTAAGTTTCTGGAGTTGGCATTAAACAAGATCATTTGCTTTTTTACAAAAGAAGGGCCTCCGTTGTGGTCACAATTAGCCTTTGCAAAAAATAAAGCAATGGTTGGTTATTCCTTTAAAAGAAATGAAGCCGAACTTTCATATTCGCTGAAAGTAAGTGCAGATAAACAGGAATTGGATTTGAGTTTACCGCAAACCTTCTTGTTCAGTACCGAGCCAACTGTTTTAATCCATCAAAATTTGGTTTATTATTTTGAGGGAGCTGTTGATGGAAAAAAGCTTCAGCCATTTCTTACTAAATCATCAATTGTGGTTCCTGCTGAAAAGGAAAAGGAATATTTTGAACAATTTGTGCTTAAGGTACTTGCATCAGGAGATATTGAAGCGGACGGATTTGATGTAAACTATGCAACAGATAAACCGATGCCGGTTTTGCAGTTACAAGAAGAAGCAACTGCTCAACAAGACCTATTTGCTGTAGTAAAAGCAGAGTCGGAATCTAAAATGGTTTTTGAGCTTCATTTTTTATACGATAAGTTTCAGTTTAGAGCTGGATTGGGAGGAAACACTGTGAAGCTTGATTACAATACAACCCGTCCTGTTTTTTATAAAGTAAACCGGAACAGCAGCTTTGAGCAAAAAGTTGTTGAATGGCTTGCCGAACGAGGTCTTATGCTTGGTGCACAGAAGCTTGCATGGACAAAAGATAAAGCCTTTGGTTGGATCGATCGTTTCCACGCTGAATTTGCTGAACATGGTATTGAACTAAAACAACCTCATGGAACTAAAGCCGGGATTAAGAAGTATTTTCTTGGCGAATCAACCATTGAGCTTTCAGTAAATGAGGAGCGCGATTGGTTTGAAGTTAAAGCCCGTGTTCGTTTTGGAGAATATGAAATCGCTTTTCGTAAGATTTACGACTTGATTACCAGTGGTAAAACGGAGTTTTCGCTTCCTACTGGAGAAATAGCTGTTATACCTGAGAAATGGATTGAGCATTATTCAGGGTTAATGAATTTTATGCAGGAAACCGATAACCAGGAAATGATCTTGCAAAAACATCATTATGCTTTAGTAAAGGAGCTGGAACAAGGCCAGCTGGTTAATGTTGAGCTGACGGATCGTTTAGAGAAACTGCGGGATGTTGCTAAGATTGAAGATTATACAATGCCTCATGGTTTTGCCGGAGAGCTTCGCTCTTATCAGAAGGCGGGTTATAACTGGATGCGTTTCTTAAATGAGTATGGTTTGGGTGGATGCCTGGCAGATGACATGGGGCTTGGGAAAACAGTGCAGACATTGTCGTTGTTGCAAAGTGTGAAAGAAAATGCAGATCAGCATGTTTCATTACTGGTACTGCCTAAATCGTTAATTTATAACTGGCATTTGGAAGCCTATAAGTTTACTCCTGGTTTAAAGATTTTATTGCATGCCGGAACTGAAAGAAGTAAACAAAACAAGCATTTTGCAGCTTATGATCTGGTTATTACTTCTTATCCAATCTTATCAAGAGATATCGATCTGTTTAAGTCGTTTTACTTTAATTATATTGTATTAGATGAAGCGCAGGCAATAAAGAATCCCTCATCTGCCATTACTAAGGCCGTAATGGAACTACAGTGCAAACACAGATTGGCTTTGAGCGGAACACCGGTAGAAAATTCAATAATGGACTTATGGTCGCAAATGAATTTTATCAATCCGGGTTTATTGGGTACCCAAACTTACTTTAAACAAGAGTTCCTGCAGCCGATCGAAAAGAAAGGAGACGAACAAAAAGCTAAAAGATTACAGGCAATGATAAGTCCGTTTATTCTTCGCAGAATGAAGTCGCAAGTGGCTAATGAGTTGCCAGATAAGGTAATAAATGTTCATTATGTCGAAATGAGCGATGAACAACAAAATGCCTATGAAAAGATCAAAGCCGATTGCCGGAAAATGATTTTTGAGAGTATGGATGAGTTCGGTGTGGATAAAAGTCGATTTATGCTATTAAAAGGCTTAATGAAACTTCGTCAAATGGCTAACCATCCTATTTTGGCTGATAGTGGTTATGAAGGTGATTCAGGTAAATTTGAAGAGGTAAAGGAAATGCTTTCAACGGTAACAGGAGAAGGAAACAAGGTGTTGGTATTTAGTTCGTTTACTCAGCATCTGCAGTTGATGAAGCAATACCTGGAAGAACAAAAGATTGCCTATTCATATCTTGACGGACAGACACAAGATCGACAGTACCAGGTTGATCGTTTTCAGAATGATGACACAGTAAAAGTATTCCTTATTTCGTTGAAGGCCGGAGGAACAGGACTGAATCTTACAAAAGCAGGCTACGTTTTCCTGATCGATCCTTGGTGGAATCCGGCGGCTGAAGCTCAGGCTATTGACCGGGCACATCGCATCGGGCAGAAAAATCAGGTGATGGTTTATAAATTTATTACCAAAAATACCGTTGAAGAGAAAATCCTCGACCTGCAGCAAAGTAAAAGCCATTTAGCTGAATCGTTAATAGTGGCTGAGGATAATTTTATAAAGCAACTGGATAAAACGGCAGTGCATCAATTATTGTCATAAAAGGAGGACCTCATCCCCGGCCCTTCTCCTTTAGGAGAAGGGAGCTCTCTTCGGTTTTCTTTAGGAGAAGGGTCGGGGATGGGGTAAAAAATACATTTATGCGATCTTTAATAGTAAGAATAACAGCAATTACTTTTTTAGGCCTGTCTTCTTGTAAAAGCCAGAAAACAAGTCCAACTCCAGTTACTTCTTGGTCCGGACTAAAGGAGAATAACCGGTTTGTATTTGATGCTAAGATTGCAGTTAACAATAATGCACTAAAAGAAATCTCAGGTATTGCTTCCGGCAGAACCAATAAAGAGCTTTTATATGTTCATGAAGATAGTTTCTGCCCGAATAAAGTTTATCTGCTCAATACAAAGGGCGAATATCAGGGCAGCTTAAAGCTTAAAGGTCGAAAAAACTGGGATTGGGAAGATATTGCTGTTGGAGGAGGTCCTGAAGAAAGTAAACATTACATCTATGTAGGAGATATAGGCGATAACTTTAAATTAATGAACGCAGCCATTGTATATCGCTTTGAAGAACCTAATCTTACCAATGCTTCCTTACCTATAAAAAGTAAGGTTTATCGGCCAGACAAGCTTCGTTTTCAATACCCCGATGGAAGGCATAATGCGGAAACTTTACTTCTTGATCCGCTAACAAAAGATCTGTATATCGTTACTAAGGGGAAAACGGCTACTATTTATAGAGCAAAATTTCCGCAAAATTCAATCAAATCAACAAAGTTAGAGTATATAGGCTCTTTGCCAATAAGTCAGGCCACAGGAGGAAGCATTTCTTCTGATGGTAAAGAAATAATCATCAAAGATTATTACCGCATTTATTATTGGAAGCGATTGGAAGGGCAATCGATAAACGAGGCATTAACAGCAACTCCCGAATTATTACCCTATCAAAGGGAAATGCAGGGAGAAGCGGTGGGCTTTAATAACGATAATAGCGGTTATTATACAATAAGTGAAATAGAAAGCCGTAAAGGATTGGTTCCAACATTGTATTTTTATAAACGGAAATAGCACACTTTGCGCAAGTCTTAAAATCTTATACCCTATGAATATTGAACTATTACGAGAGTTATGTGTCAGCAAAAAAGGAGTTACTGAAGAATTCCCTTTTGATAATGATGCGTTGGTATTTAAAGTAATGGGCAAAATGTTTTGTCTTATCAGCATTAGTAATCCTACTGTTTGCAGCTTGAAGTGTGAGCCGGAGAAAGCCATAGAGCTTAGGGAAAAATTTGCAGAGGTTGAGGGCGCTTATCATATGAACAAAAAACATTGGAACGCTGTTCGGTTTGACGGTAGCCTGAGTGATAATGATATTGCCAGTTGGCTTAATGACTCCTATGATCTGGTGGTGGCAGGATTGCCTAAGAAAATTCGCGAAGAAATGAATGCATTATAGCAATGTTGCTACATGAAATTGCTAAATTTAGGCTACACCAATTCATAACGCTTATGTGGGCTGAAGTTGATAGTAAACTAACCCGAACTTTTCAGTTTTCAAACTTTGTGGAAGCCTGGGGCTTCATGACTAAAGTTGCTTTATTAGCGGAAAAAATGAATCATCATCCTGAGTGGTCCAACGTATACAATAAAGTTGAAATCCACCTTACTACTCATGATTCCGGAAATACGGTGACAAATAAAGATCGTGAGCTTGCTTTGGCTATAGACAGGTTGCTGATGTAAGAAAAAAAGAGGGGCAATATTCAAAAGTTTCTATTTTAGGGCTTTATTCGATCCATAGGTTTTATGAAGAAAGTCCTTCCATTTTTAGCTGTTTGCGCCCTCTCATTAAATAGTTACGCACAACAAACTCCTTTCGAAAAAAGTGGAGGAACTGAAACTGCAACCTACCAGGAACTCATCGGGTTTTGCAAGCAGATCGTTCAAAAATACCCTGAAGCTAAATTTCTTGAGTATGGCACCACAGATATCGGTAAACCATTAAATCTGCTTGTTCTCTCAAAATCAAAGGATTTTGATCCGGTATCGTTACGTGCCAAAGGGAAAGCTGTTGTTTTAATTAACAATGGAATACATCCCGGAGAGCCCGAAGGAATCGATGCTAGCATGATGCTTATCCGTGATCTCTTAGAGAAAAAGAAACTCCCTGAGAATGTGGTACTGTGTTTTGTTCCAGTCTATAATATTGACGGAATGTTGAACCGTAGTCCATATTCAAGGGTGAATCAAAATGGACCTAAAGAGTACGGTTTCAGAGGCAACTACCGGAATCTCGATCTTAACCGCGACTACATCAAAACTGATTCACGTAACTCACAATCGTTCCAACAGCTGTTCCAGGAGTGGAAACCCGAAGTTTTTGTGGATAATCATACTAGCAATGGTGCCGATTATCAATACATAATGACCTATATCGCAACTCAGAAAGACAAATTAAATCCTGCCGTTTCTGCTTATATGAATACACAACTCATTCCGGTTTTACTGGATAAGATGAAAGAACGTAAGTTTGAAATGATTCCTTATGTAAATGTTTGGGGCGATACTCCTGATAAAGGATACGAAGGTTTCAATGATTCACCTCGTTATAGCACCGGTTATAGTACATTATTCAATAGCATAGGTTTTGTGGTTGAAACTCATATGTGGAAACCTTTTGATCAACGTGTATGGGCAAACTATGGTTTTATGGATGAGCTGATGAATATAGTGGAGAAGGATGCCAAGCAGATAGTTGAGACGAAGAGGAAGGCAGATGAATCGATAAAAACGCAGAAAACATTTCCACTTAATTGGGAGCTGGATACAGCTAAAAAAGCGACACTTACTTTCAAAGGATTTGAAGGTGTTCACAAATCAAGTGAAGTAAGCGGACTTGATCGTTTGTTTTACGACCACAATCAACCGTACGAAAAAACAATCGATTACTGTAATGATTTTAAGCCGACTCAGTCGATTGAGAAACCATGGGCCTATGTAATACCGCAATCATGGCATAAGGTTATTGAGTTATTAAAATTGAATGGCGTTCAGCTGAAGCAACTAGGTAAAGACATGACTCTAAATGGCGAGATGTATCGAATTACCGATTATAAAACAGCTCAGCGTCCATACGAAGGCCATTATAATCACTCAGCTGTTCAATTGAGAAAAGATACGATGAGCGTTAAGTTCTATAAGGGCGATTATGTTGTTCAAGTCGATCAACCGGTAAACAGATACATTGTTGAAACATTGGAGCCACAAGCTATCGATTCCTATTTTAACTGGAATTTTTTTGATAGTGTCTTAGGTCAAAAAGAAGGTTTTTCTGATTACTTATTTGAAGACATGGCTGCTGAAATGCTAAAGAAAGACCCGAGTTTAAAAGCAAGGCTAGATGCAAAACGCCAGACCGATCCAAAGTTTGCGCAAAGCGCCTACGCTCAGCTTGATTTTATCTATAAGCAATCTCCATATTACGAACCAACGCATAACCGTTACCCCATTATGAGATTGTTGCAACCTGTTTATTTGAAGTAATTTTGCTTAAATAAAAAATGTAAGTAATTGTTTGTCAGATTTTTTGTAATTTAATGTACTGCTATTTAAAACAAAAAATCTGACTAACTATGAAAATGCGCTCTATCTACCTTATAGCTTCTGCTATTTTATTTGTTGGCTGCCACGATAATCGTAAAGAACCTACCGCGATATGGAAAAAGTCTCCTAATTTCTCCCAACTAGAATAATAAAAGGCCATTGCACGTTCCTTAAAATCTGTTAATGTGCCATTAGCCTTTAGCATTTAGCACCAATTTGAAAAGTAATAATTATACATCTATAAATCTTTTATGAAAAAACACTTTTTCCACTTCATGATTTTATCTCTTTTCTGTACAAGCTGCCAGAAAGAAATGGATTGGCTTACTTCTGGCGGTTCCGGTAATAATACATCGAATGTTATAACACAAGACACCCTTTATTTACCTGTTAAAATCATTATTGATGCTCAAACGTATGATCTCAGCTACAAGGATAGTATCGGAAATTTAAGTAGTATAAAATCCTCATGGTCTACTTTGCTATTTTTTTATAACAGTAATAATGAAATAGTAAAAGTTCAGTTAAAGGGCAATGGCGACTCTACTTTATTTTCAGAATACCTTATCACTTATAAAGACAACAAACCGTGGAAGTTTGCAAATGGCTATGAAGTAGGAAGGTTTAGTTACTATAGCAACTATACACAGATAGAAGGGGTAATGCATCCTGTTTTTGGCGATACATTAGTCCGTAAGTTTCATTATAATGATAGTACATTGTATGCTTATAATTACTTAAATCAATATGAGACAGGTGGAAATAACAACTATGTAAGTGATGCTAAGAACTACTGGGCAAAGGATATAAAAAATAAAGAATTGCTTGGTCAAGCCGTGCAATTTTTTGAAGTACTTCCTGCCCAAAAAGATATCTCTTCAGCATCTTATCTTGATAATCTAAGCCATAATCCCATTATCATATCAACAAACTACGTTAATAAGACTTACAACGTAGCGGGATATCCAACCTATTGGGAAAAGGAGTCTGTTTTTTATGAAGGAGAATATGTTTCTCCCCAGCCTACGATTACAACGCACGTTTATTACAGAAAAGTGATTAATTAAAATTTATACTATGTATCATGTCTAGTGGATAAATAGAAATCAAATTTAACCTCTAAATACTATGAAAACTTACGCTCTCTATCTCCTAATTCTATGTTTTTCTGTCATCGGATGTCAAAAAGATATAGCCGAAAATGAAGCTGATCTAGCAGCTAAAAAAGACAAGGATTGTAAATGTAAGATTTTGTATCTGCCTGTTAAAAGAACGCTTGAAGATACAACAGCTTTAGTAATGCGCTTTGAATATCATGACAAGGTGGGCAATTTAAGTTTAATACGAATGGGTAAGGATGGTGGCCCGTATCTTAAAGTTTACTACAATGATAAAACCGAAATTACCAAAGTTGAATACTTTGAATGGTATGGTTTACGCTATGAGTATTTAATTACTTATAAAAACAATAAAATTTACAAGTGTAAAAAATATGAACTAAAAAATGGAAGTTCAGAATTTCAGCTTGAATGGACGCTAGATTGGAATAAAGATGCATTAAAAGAAGTTATTGAAACAAATATTATTGAACCGACTTATGGCGCTCAGCAGAAATATCAATACTTAAATCCTAAGGAACCCAACAAAATACTCAGTTGGAGTGTAGTTCACCCATGGAATAGTATTAATGCCTTGTATGAAACGAATGAGAAAAATTATTGGGCAAAAGATATCAAGAATAAGGAATTGTATTTTTTGATCTTCTCAGATCCTAGCGGAAATGTTAATCCAGCACGAATAGTTCCTTCGCAAAAAGAAATCAACAATATGTCATCTTTCAGGCGTTCCATAGACTTCACATACGATACAATTCGAGTACTTGAAGCGGAATACAATGAACATGATTATCCTATTCGAACTGTTCAGGAGCAAGCCATTCATTGGGAAGGCGATGGATGGTTTTATGAGAAGTATAATTCCACTATCAAAACATTCTATGAAAAGATAATCGTCAAATAATTTGGGTTACAACAACTATGAAAACTTACGCTCTCTATCTACTGATGCTATGTTTTTCTGTCATGGGATGTCAGAAGGATATAGGTGAAAGTGATGCTGAGTTAGCAGCTAAAAATGATAAGGATGGTAAATACAACAAAGAACGCTATTTGCC
Source organism: Solitalea canadensis DSM 3403 (assembly GCF_000242635.2). Taxonomy (NCBI): domain Bacteria; kingdom Pseudomonadati; phylum Bacteroidota; class Sphingobacteriia; order Sphingobacteriales; family Sphingobacteriaceae; genus Solitalea; species Solitalea canadensis. Next base: position 4,260,525 of record NC_017770.1, on the reverse strand, counting down.
TGTAATGATAGTTGATAGCAGTTTAGACAATTCTTTAGTAGACACCATTCGAATCAGCTATCATGACAACAATGGCAATATTTCTTGTGTAACGTCAAGCAGAAGAAACGGAGTTATTAAATTTCATTATAACAGTGATAATGAACTCCATCGAGTGGATTATTATGACAAGGGCTATTATTTAATTACCAATAAAGAGGGTAAATTAGCTAAATGTTCTTTCTTCAGAACTAATAGACCTAGCATTCCTTATTTTGATTTAATCTTTAATTCTACTGAAAATGATACCATTGTAGTTCTGGAAAGATTCTATGATGCTACAGAATTTAGACCCAGGTATTTTCTTTATGAAGATATTAATAATGCTAAAGCATTAGCTCGTAGTTACAAAGATGATGCAGGCTGGGGATATTATTATGATTTCATCAGTAATGATAAAAACTATTGGGCCAAAGATGTAAAATCGAAGGAGCTTTTATCCTATATAAGTATTTCAGAGCTAATGGATATTTTTCCTACAAAAAATAACATTATAAGTATACAGCAAGTTGATTTTGTATTGGATAAGCGTGCCAGTTATTCCGAAATACAGTACAATGATGCAAATTATCCGATTTTCCTCAAGAGTTCAATGGTAGCAACTTTAGATGCTAGTGGTCCACAATATTATAATGATCAACGCAAAATCTATTATCAAAAAATAGTAAGCAATTAACGCAACGTCCAGATTTCCGAAAAAAGAATTACCTACCGGAAGATTGTTGTAAAGAAATAAAGTCAAAGATTAACTTTTATACAAAAAATAATGAAGTATGTAATATCACTAATTCTAATCTCTAATTCTATGAAAACGTACGCTCTTTATCTACTAATGTTATGTTTTTCTGTCATTGGATGTCAGAAAGATATAGGTGAAACGGAAGCTGAATTAGCAGCAAAAAAAGACAAGAATTGTAAATGTAAAAAGGACCGCTACCTGCCATTAGTTTATAAAAATTCACAATGGGACTCTCTATCTTTTTACTACAAGGATGATCTAGGCAATTTAGACCGAATAATTTGGGGGCGATATGAATTTCGTTTTACCTACAATGGAAATAAAGAGGTTGATAACATCAAGTTCTATAGTAGGAATCAATTGTCTATAGAATATAGGTTTTCTTATAACAAAAAAGAAGTATGTGCTTTTACTGAAATCAACTATGTAGGTAACGAAGTAATAGATTATAAAATAAAGCGACAAAATGGACGATTAAGTGAGATATACTTCAATTATAATATCAATGGAGCATCCAATGACACTGCATGGTTTCATTATAATTCAAATAATGTGTTGGATCATTACTTTGTTGGGGGTGGCAATGACTATGACAAGGCGTCTTTAATTTTTAGTTTTAACACTAATGCTAACAAGTACTGGGCAAATGATATTAAAAGCAAAGAGTTACTGTTCCTTACGGGTATAATAGACATTCCTTGGATATATCCAGTTGAAAATGATATAACAAATCTTTCTATAAGTGATAATCGTCGAATCGAACGAGAGAGTAGACACTTGTCTTATCATAACACCATCTATAACCCATCCGGCTTTCCATTATATTCTCATAAAAAGATGGAGTATTATAGTGATATGTCCGGAACATTGACTGATAGTACTGATGTTAATATTACCTATAAAAAAGTTAATTCTAATCACTAATTCTAATCACTAATTCTATGAAAACTTACACTCTCTACCTACTAATTCTATGTCTTGCTGTCATTGGATGTCAGAAAGATATAATAGGTGAAAATGATCCCGTACTTAAGACAACAGAAAACACAAATCTGAAATATTTGCCAGTTGAACTGGTTATCCTGTATGATGAACAGGAAAATGCTGATTCTGCAAAAATTGCTTTTTCATATTATAATGATGAGGGAGATTTAGCATCTATCAGTGAAAACTATTATTTTCCTTCAGGGCAGTCAAACGACACACATCACTTTACTTATCAAAACAATAAGTTGCACACTGTTGGTAGAGAAGGTGAATATATTGAATTATCGGGTCCTTCTGTACACAAATTTAATTTTAATGGCGATAAAGCTAGTGGCTACGAGACAGGCCATTGGGCTGATTACGTAGATCCCTTCTGGCCCACAATGCCGCCGGATGAAAATGGAGAATATCCTCCGGCTCCCATTTATTGGGACGTAGAATTTTCAGACGGCATTACAACAATTGCATGGAGCAACAATAAGTTAGCATTTCTTCAAAATCAATACGGCAAATTAACCTTTAATTATGACAATGAACTTTTAACATCTATTCAGCCTGAGAGTGGAAGTTCATTTGAGATGCAATTTGGTACTAAAACTTACACTTATGAGAACAAAAGCTATTGGGCTAAAAACATAAAGAATAAGGATGTTTTAATATTGCTCTTTAGGATATTTGATCCGGTAGAACAAAACCCAACAAAGATATGTGTTAAATGGAGGGGTAACAATAATACTGAGGTTCTAGGGACTAATGACTACACGAGTACGTACAATGAGGATGGTTATCCGATTGAAATTTGTGAAACATATTCTGGTGTCAGGTATAATACCAATGAACCGATTACAATTAATACTACCTATAAAATCAAATATATAACTATCCCTCAATCTAACGAATAGCTAAAGCAATGAAAACTTACGCTCTCTATCTACTAATGCTATGTTTTTCTGTCATTGGCTGTCAGAAAGATATCCCCTCAGAAAATGATCCTGCACTTAAGAAAGGGAAAACAAATCTCAAGTATCTACCAACAGAGATGACTTTATTCCCCGAGAGTGAGGAGGGGGTTGATTCAACTAAGTTATTTTTTTCCTATTTAAATGATGAGGGAGATTTGTCCTCAATTGATATTTCCTCCTATTTCGATTCCAGAGTGTCATTTTATGGGTACACATTCGATTATAAAAGCAACAAGTTGCATACTGTTAACACAACAGATCAGGGAAGTGATCTTTGGGGGCCACCGATATATACATTTAGTTTTAATACTGATAAGGCGAGCGGTTATCGAACGGAAAACTTGGCTGGTTACGTAGACCCATTCTGGCCAACTGTGCCTCCTGACGAAAATGGAGAATATCCTCCAGCTCCTATCTATTGGGACTTAGTACTTTCAGATAGTACGGAATTTGTTTGGAGCAATAACAGGTTAATATCATTTAAAAATCATATAGGAAAATTAAACTTTAGCTATGTGAATGGTGACTTAGCTTCTATAAATCCGGAAAGTCCCAGCTCATTCGAACTTATGGGGGCCACAACGTATACCTATGACAACAAAAACTATTGGGGCAAAAACATAAAGAATAAAGATATTTTAATGCTAATACTTTCTTCAATACTACATCCAATTGACAGTAATCCATCAAAAATTTGTATTAAGAAAAAGGATAGTTATGATGTTGAAATTTTAGAAACATTCGATTATAAAGGTAAATTCAACGAGGATGGTTATCCGACTGAAATTTGTGAAACCCGTTCTGGTATTAGATTTAATACACATGAAGCGTTTAAAAACAAGATTACTTACAAAATCAAATACAAAACTATTCCTCAACTTAACTAATAGCTGGTCCAGTTTTGAAAATGCTAATGAATATAGAACCTCCTTATCTACACTTAAATGCAAAATAATCGAATAATACAAAAAAGAGGAGCCCCGAAAGGCTCCTCTTAACTAACACAACCTATTATTTAGTATCGGACTAATTACTTGCTTCTGTTTTAGGCATCATCGCTGAAACATCAACACCTAAGCCGATTGCTATACCTGCACCTAATTGTGGGTCGGCACGGAACCAATGACAAAGCTGACGGTTAATGATGTCCAATCGTTTTGGACCGTCAATGCCACTCATGGCGCCAACAATATTGCTAATGGTATTTTTCTTAGCTTCGTCCGTCATCAAACGGAACAGATTTCCTGGTTGAGTGAAATGATCATCATCGCCAGGGGCGTTACGATCGTACCAGTCGGCAACGTTAGATTCCAACTCCCAAGCAGGTTCTTTATAACTTGGATCAGCAACAATGTTATCAAAGCTATTAGGGAAATAGTTAGGAGCACCTCCTCCGTTTCCATCCACACGCATAGAACCGTCACGTTGGTAATTGTTCACTGCAAACGGACAACGATTGACAGGCAACTGCTCGTAATTGGTTCCTAAACGATAACGATGGGCATCCGGATAGGATAGAATACGGCCCTGCAACATTTTATCCGGAGAATAACTAATTCCGTCGACCACATGTGCAGGAGCAAATGCTGATTGCTCTACGTGGGCAAAATAGTTATCTGGGTTTTGGTTAAGTTCCAGTACTCCAACCTCAATTAACGGATAGTCGCCATGAGGCCAAACCTTGGTCAAGTCAAATGGATTCCAACGGAATGTCTTTGCCTGTTCCTGAGTCATGATCTGAATCTTCAATTTCCATTTTGGAAAATCGCCATTTTCAATTGCATGAACCAAGTCTCGCTGGGCAAAATCCGGATCTTCACCTTTCATCTTCACGGCTTCATCATTGATGAAGTTTTTAATACCCTGCTCCGTTTTAAAGTGAAATTTTACCCAAAAACGTTCATTGTCTTTATTGATAAAAGAGAATGTATGGCTCCCAAATCCATCCATGTGGCGATAACCATAAGGAGTGCCACGATCAGACATTAGGATTAATACCTGATGTAAGCTCTCCGGATTCAGCGACCAGAAATCCCACATCATAGTAGCGCTTTTGCAGTTGGTAAACGGATCACGCTTTTGTGTATGGATAAAGTCACCAAACTTTTTGGGATCCTTTATGAAAAATACTGGAGTATTGTTTCCAACCAAGTCGTAGTTGCCATCTTCGGTATAAAATTTAAGTGCAAATCCGCGTGGATCTCGTTCAGTATCTGCCGATCCTTTCTCGCCTCCAACGGTTGAGAAGCGGAGAAATACTTTGGTTTGTTTTCCAATGCCATTGAAAACTTTAGCTTTTGTGTATTTAGAAATATCATTAGTAACTGTAAAAGTGCCATAGGCGCCCGAGCCTTTGGCGTGCACTACACGCTCCGGTATACGCTCACGATTAAAATGCGCCATTTTCTCATGTAAGATGAAATCCTGGATTAAAATCGGACCGCGTGGACCAACGGTTTGGGTGTTTTCATTTTCGACAAACGGTCGACCCGATGCAGTGGTTAATTTCTTTTTTTCTTCCATGGCTTATCTGATTATTAGATTTTCGTGTTGATTATAAGATGTTAATTATGAATGTTTTTCATTCATTAATTTACTCATTATTTCCAAAGTTATTCCTATGTGCTGTATAAATCAAATTGATTGTTTTTATAACGCAATAGATAAATTCTATTAACTTTGCTATTGAAATGACACTTACACAGTTAGAATACATAGTAGCAGTAGACACCTTCAGACATTTTGCAACCGCTGCAGATAATTGCTTCGTAACGCAGCCTACATTAAGCATGCAAATACAAAAGCTGGAAGAGGAACTGGGAATAAGATTATTTGACCGGAGTAAACAACCGGTATTGCCTACCGAAGCAGGAAAAGAAGTAATAGCTCAGGCAAGAGTGATTTTGCAGGAATCAGCGCGATTGAAAGAAATCGTTAAAAATAAGGTTGGTGAGATTGAAGGCCATTTACGATTAGGAATTATTCCAACCCTGGCCCCTTACCTGCTGCCTTTGTTTTTAAATTCATTCCTTGAAAAATATCCTAAAGTTAAGATCAGTGTTTGGGAAGAAACCACCGAAAATATCGTAGATCATTTAAAGCATAACCGCTTAGATGCCGGAATTTTGGTTACTCCCTTAAATGATGGCAGCATTTATGAATATCCGTTGTTTTATGAAGAATTGGTGGTATATGTTTCTAAGGCCAATGAGCTCATGAATAAACAATATGTTTTAGCTGATGATATCGATATAAAGAAACTTTGGCTATTACAGGAAAGTCATTGTATGCGCTCACAGATCATGAATTTGTGTCATTTACATAATCAGCTAAAAGAGGATAACAATTTTGAATACGAGGCCGGTAGTATTGAAACCCTGAAAAAGATGGTGGAGCTTAACAACGGAATTACCATTTTACCAGAGTTAGCTGTAAATGATCTGTCGGAAGAAAAGAAAGCCCAAGTAAGAAACTTTAGTGGTCCTGTGCCAGTAAGGGAGGTGAGTGCAGTAACACACCGGACTTATGTAAAAAAACGATTGATTGATGCCTTAATGGCTGAGATAAATAAGGTGGTTCCTGAACACATGCTTCAGCGTGAACATTTAAATGTTGTTCCCATTAATCAGTCCTGATTTCGTTCAAAACAACTATCTTAGGCCCCTTTAATAGTAGATATGCAGGAAGCACTTCAGAATACGCCTGTGGCGTCAATAATTTTTGCCTTTACCTTACTTACCAGTGGTTACGCTTTGTATTTCAATCATGATGTTAATTATGCATTAAGTCTCCATCCTTATAGTATTAAAAGAGGAAGTAGGTACTATACCATTCTAACAAGCGGTTTTGTGCACGGCGATTTTTGGCACTTACTGTTTAATATGATGACGTTCTACTTTTTTGCCTTTCCGTTAGAAACCATATTTGTAATGGCAAAAGGGCCAATGGGGCATTGGTTGTTTGCAGGCTTGTACCTGGTATCATTGGTGCTTAGTGATATTTCATCCATCATAAAACATAAGAACAATTTTCAATACTATAGTTTAGGTGCCTCAGGAGCCATTGCAGCTGTACTTTTTAGCATGATTATGTTTATGCCCCAAATGAAGATCAGCATGATGTTTATACCAATCGGTATTCCGGCCTTTATTTTTGGTCCGCTTTATCTGGCCTACTGTGTGTACGCATCTAAAAATCAGCAGGACAACGTAAATCACGATGCTCACTTTTATGGAGCTTTAACCGGAGTGGTATTCACTATCCTGACGTTCCCTGGTGTTTTATCACATTTCATAAGTTCACTTCTCGGAGGAGAATAAGCTGAATAAGAGTAATACAAGAGCCGGTTCTTCAACCGGCTTTTTTTGTTTTTAGTACATCCTATTTGTAATGATTACAAATTATTCATTAACAGTAATTTAAAGGCGGGCTAAAACCAAGGTTATATTGGGCTGCTAGTTTCGTGGCAGAAAATAATTACCTGATGAACAAGTTTACAAAACTCAGCCTACTATCAGCAGCAGTTTGCTTTGGAGTTACTGCTTGCAAAAATGATGACACAAAGAAAGAGACACCTGAAATAAGTAAAGTGGTATTAAAAAATCACTCCACTACTCCGGTTTTTCTTAAGAAACTTTCTGGCTTCGAAAAGATCGAAGCATATACTTTAATCAGCAGCGCCGATGAATTTACCAATTATCGCTTCGGTGGTTCAGCAGATGGTGTTGGGATGATTAAAAATCCTAATGGCGGATATGTTATGTTTGTAAATAACGAAGATAATTATGCCGTTTCTCGCGTAGAGTTTGATGAAACATTGAAACCTGTAAAAGGCTCTTATGCGTTAAACTCTGATGGCGGACAATGGAGACTTTGTTCGGGTACAATGGTTACTCCGGAAGAACATGGTTTTGGCCCGTATTATTTCTCTGTGGGAGAAAGCAATGTAGAGGCAATGACTCATAAAATCGACCCTTTCCAAAGTACCGTTTTGCCTAACAGCACCAGCCGTGGAATTCCTGCTTTAGGTCATTGGAGTGGTGAAAACTCTGTGCCATTGAACAAGAACGCTTATCCTGGTAAAACAGTAATTGTAATGGGCGAAGATGCTTCTGATGCTACAGGTGGACAGGTTGCAATGTATGTAGCTAATACCGGTGATCTTACTTCCGGCTCATTGTACATGCTTAAGCGTGTTGATGGTGTTCAAAAAGAAACCGACATGACCGTTGGAAAGCAATATGATGTTGAGTTTGCAAAAATTGATAACCATTTAAACCTTACCGGAGCACAAATCCAGGAATTAGTTAATCCGTTAAAGGCAATCAAATTTGGTCGTGTAGAGGATGTTGATTATCGCAAGGGAAGTGCAGCAAATGCACACGAAGTATATTTTAACGTAACAGGACAAGATGCAAGCGGCGATAACGCTGATCATTCTCGTACTGTTTGGGGCCGTGTTTATAAAATTACTTTAGATGCTTCAAATCCATTAAAGGGTAAGCTTGAAGTTATTCTGGATGGAGACGATAAAACGGGACCAGCTAAAGAATTCCAAAATCCTGACAATATCTGCGTTACTCAAAACTATGTGTACGTTCAGGAAGATTCGAACGGTTATGGAACCGAAACACATGATGCTTATATCTATCAATACAATATCGCAACTAAAGAACTTAAAAAAGTATTTGAACTAGACCATCACCGTACAGCTCCTGATGCCGCGACTTACAATGTAAACGGATTGTCAAAGTTTGGTGATTGGGAATACGGAGGTTTAATCGATGTCTCAGATGTAATCGGTATTCCGGATTCATTTGTTCTTTGTATTCAGCCGCATACCTGGAAAGACGATAAATTTGCAGGAGTTGATGGCGGAAGCAAACGTAAAACAGAAAAACAGGGTAGTGAAGTTGTTATTTTAAAAGGACTTCCTCGTTAGTAATTCTTTCAATATAAAGTTTAAACCCTCCGAGCCAAGGCCGGAGGGTTTTTAAATTTTCCATCATGCAAAAAATCATTGTTATTGTATTGTTATCTGCAATTGTCGGATGTTTTCAGGCTTGTTTTAAAAAAGAAAACATAGAGCAAGATGTCAGGGAGCAGTATCTTACTGATATCGACAGTTTACGTTCGTCGATAGCAGTGCTTGAAGAAAATACCAGGATTGGTGTTGATGAACAGACCCTTCAACAGAATTTACGTGCAGCACGTTTACGATATAAAAAGATCGAATATCTGGTTGAATACTTTAGTCCCTATACAGCCGATTTTATTAATGGAGCGCCATTGGATGAAATTGAAGTATATGATAATAAGGTCATTTCACCTGAAGGTTTTCAGGTAATCGAAGCCTATTTATTTCCTGTTTATGATAAATCTCGAAAAACCGAGTTAATAGCGCATGTTCATTCGTTACTAATGACAATGAACCGCTTAACAGAGCAGGCACAAACTACCCCGATAACTTCTCAGCATCTTTTTGATGCCATGCGCCTGGAGGTTTATCGAATCATAGCCATGGGTATTTCGGGGTTTGATACTCCTGAATCACAAAATTCAGTTTTGGAAGCAGCTGCGTCTATAAAAGGGATGCAACAGACTTTAGTACGTTATAAAAATAATGCAACCTGGGGCGACAAGGCAATAAAGTATCTTCAAAACAATGCCGATTTTAATTCTTTCGACAGAATGGTATTTATTACTCAGTTCGCAAATCACTTGTCAGAAGAATTACTTCAGCTACAATTAAATGAAGGGATAACACCGTTTAAAGCCCTTAGAGCAGTCAATACAAGTGCAAAAAATCTGTTTGTCCCAGAGGCTTTTGATGCTAACTTTTTTACAGCTGATTTTGAAGCACATTCATCAGCAGAAAAAGTAGCGTTAGGAAAGTTGTTGTTTTTCGATCCTGTATTATCCGGAAACGGAAACAGGGCATGTGTATCCTGTCATCAACCTGAAAAAGCTTTTTCTGATGGTTTGGAAAAAAGTATTGCTTTTGAGGGAAAAACCTCGATTGAAAGAAATGCACCTACTTTATTGAACGCAGGATTTCAAAAAGCTCAGTTTTACGATAGTCGTGTTGCAAATCTCGAAGATCAGGCGGCAGCCGTTATTAATAACAAGGCTGAATTGCATGGCTCTTTTGAAAAAACTGTTTTAAAACTGTCGGAAAGTAACGAGTATCAACAGCGTTTTGCTTCAGCATTTCCTCAAAAGAAACAACCTATATCTGATGAGACAATAAAAAATGCATTGGCCTCCTATATTCGGTCATTAAAAAGCTTTAACTCCCGTTTTGATCAATATGTTCGGGGAGATAAGTCGAAAATGAGTAAGCAGGAGATTGAAGGTTTCAATATTTTTATGGGAAAAGGGAAGTGTGGAACCTGTCACTTTGCTCCTTTATTTAATGGAACCGTACCGCCCAATTATGAAAAAAGCGAGTCGGAAGTTATTGGAGTTCCGGCTACCATTAAGCAAACCAGTATTGACAATGATTTAGGGAAGTACGGATTATTTGCTTACGAACAATACAAATTCTCTTTTAAAACGCCAACGATACGGAATGTTGAATTAACAGCTCCTTACATGCATAATGGTGTTTTTAAAACGCTTGAAGAAGTGGTTGATTTTTATGATAAAGGAGGAGCTGCTGGTATTGGTGCTGATCTGCCTTACTTAACCCTTCCTTTTGATAAGTTAAATTTATCAGCTCAGGAGAAAAGGAATCTGGTGGCTTTTATGAAAACACTTACAGATGTCCCATCGTCATCAGTTGTATCTGTAAAATTACCCCAACTTGCTAATAGCAAATTGAATAACCGAAAGGCACTTTATTAATCGGTAGTTGGTTGGGATTCATAAATAAGGATTAAAAAGATTTAATGCTTATTTTAACCTAAGTTTTCATCACAACATGACAAATAACCAGACGCTGGAAATTCCTAAAGTACATTTTGACAACAATGGTGATTTAGTAATCGTTGCATCGACAACGTCGTCCAAGGATGATTTTGATTTCTTTCAGGGGAAATGGAGTCTGAAAAATAGAAAACTAAAGTCGCGATTGGATAATTGTAATGAATGGGAGGAGTTTGAGTCAACTCAGGAAATGTACAAGATACTTAACGGTATTGGCAATATTGATAATTTTCTTGCCACTTTTGACGGACAACCTTTTGAAGGTATGTCCATGAGGCTCTTTAATCCTAAAACAAAATTATGGAGCATCTATTGGGCCGATTCTACTACAGGGAAACTCGACCCGCCAGTTCTTGGTTCATTTGAAGACAAGGTTGCTCATTTTTTTACTAAAGATACATTCAACGGCAAGGAGATATTGGTAGTCTTTCGCTGGGATGCAAGAAACAAACAAAATCCGGTTTGGAGTCAAGCGTTTTCTGATGACAACGGAGATTCTTGGGAATGGAATTGGTACATGTATTTCAGCAAATTCGATAAATAAATCGTCCGTTAACGTCAATATAAACTGGAATTTGGCGCATTCGGAGATCCTATAAAAATTGTTTGAGGTGTCTTCAAAGCAATACGATCTCCCGAACTTGCCGATAAGATTATGAAAAACAGCTAATCACAATTAGCATGCAATTACACCAGATTATTTTCAACAAATGTTTTCATGTAATTTTTGATCAGGTCGCGGGTGTGAATAAAAGCCTCCCTGTTTTGCTCATAATCACCAGGGAGCTTTGCCGGATCAGGGAAATTATGGTGAAACTTTATTGCTTTTGACGGAAACACAGGGCAACGTTCTTTTGCATTATCACAAACCGTAATCACAAAGTCAAAATCGATGGACTCATACTCGCTGACATTGTTACTGGTGTGATGGCTAATATCAATACCGTCTTCAGCCATTGCTTTAATAGCCTTTGGATTAACGCCATGTGTTTCTACTCCGGCGCTATATATTTCAGCCTTGCGGTTAGCAAAATGCTCAAGGTAGCCATGAGCCATTTGGCTTCTGCATGAATTTCCGGTACAAAGGACAAGTATTTTTTTCATCTTAGTTTTGTTGTAGCTTTTTCGAATTTATGTTGTTGTTTTAATGCAAAGTTGACTAATAGGATTAAGGCCGGGACTTCTATCAGCGGGCCTATTACAGCAGCAAAGGCAACTCCTGAGTTTATGCCAAATACTGCAATGGCTACAGCGATACCGAGTTCGAAATTGTTGCCGGCAGCGGTAAAAGCTAAAGAAGTGGACTTGGCATAGTCGGCTCCGGCTTTTTTGGAAAGGAAGAATGCGGAGAAAAACATAATTCCAAAGTATAGTAAAAGGGGGAGAGCAATTCGGAACACATCGCCAGGAATCTTGACAATAAGTTCGCCTTTTAAACTAAACATGATCGTTATGGTAAATAATAAAGCTATCAGTGTAATCGGACTGATTGCAGGAAGAAAAGTATGTTCATACCACTCTTTGCCTTTTAGTTTCATTAAAAAGGTTCTGGAAAGAAATCCGGCGATGAATGGAATTCCCAGATAGATAAAAACACTTTCAGCAATTTGTGCAATTTTTATATCAATAATTGCAGTTTGTACACCAACTAATGCCGGAAGTTTAGTGACGAATATCCAAGCAAATAAGCTGTAGAACAAAACTTGGAAAATACTGTTAAAAGCCACCAGTCCGGCTACATATTCTCGATCGCCCCCAGCCAGATCATTCCATACAATTACCATTGCGATACAACGGGCAATGCCGATCATTATTAATCCAATCATGTATTCAGGATAGTCTCTTAAAAAGATGACTGCGAGAATAAACATCAGGACCGGACCAATTACCCAATTTTGAAATAATGAAAGACCAAGGATTTTCTTGTTTTTGAAAACATCCGGAAGCTTATCATATCTCACTTTTGCTAATGGAGGGTACATCATTAGGATCAACCCAATTGCAATAGGAATATTCGTGGTCCCCGAGTTGAAACGGTTGATAAAGTTTGGAGTGTTAGGCATAAAATGACCAATTGTTACACCAATGGCCATCGCAAGGAATATCCACAAAGTAAGATACCTATCCAAAAATGATAATTTTTTCTTTTGCATAGGTATCTAATCTTGCGCGATAATGGAACTCCTGCGCTCTAGTAAAAGTGTGCTTCGCCAAATGCCATTCATTTTTCCAATGCGTTCACGGTAACCTACCTGCCTAAATCCGGCTTTTTCATGAAGTCTTACGCTGGCAATGTTTTCAGGGAAAATTCCGGCTTGCAATGTCCACAAACCATTTTGTTCACTTTTATTAATCAATTCATTCAAGAGTAATAAGCCGATTCCTTTACCTTGTGCTGCCGGACTAACGTAAACACTTACTTCAGCAACACCTGCATAAACGCACCGACCCGAAACCTTACTTAAGGCTGCCCAACCCAGAATTTTCCCATCTTCTTCCACTACAAAGCGGCATGTGAGCAAATGGTCTGCGTCCCATTCTTCCCAAGAGGGAGCAGCTTGTTGAAAAGTGGCATTACCAGTTGCAATGCCAGCTTCATAAATAGTTTTGACCGCATTCCAATGAATGGGAAGCATGTTGAGAATTTTTGACATAGTAATTTAGTTTTAGCAACAACCTGAACCTGGATTACAACTATAGTCAGGTTTCTCTGCGTATACGGTAATACTGTAAATGCCTGCTGCGCTGTTTTTAAATTCCTCAATTTCTGATGCAGATAAATAATTCTTTAAAATATCATCCGGAATAGTAATTACTTTTTCCTTTTGAATGGTGATCTTTTCAAATCCTGCTTCATCAATATACTTTAAGTAAAGATCTTTTTGGATCGCACCGGAAACACAACCAGCATACATTTTGGCTGTTTGCTTCATTTTCTTAGGTAATTCACCCGCTAATACAATATCCGAAATACTGAAATGTCCACCCGGTTTAAGCACACGATACATCTCTTTAATTACATTTTGTTTCTCCGGAACCAAGTTGAGCACGCAATTACTTACAATCACGTCCGCAACTGCTGAGGTTACAGGCATTTTCTCAATGTCTCCATAGCGAAACTCCACATTATTAAAACCTAATTTCTCCGCATTTTCCCTGGCTTTGTTAATCATCGCTTCCGTAAAATCAATACCGATTACTTTTCCTGTGTCTCCGGTAAGGCTGCGAGCCACAAAACAATCATTGCCGGCTCCAGAACCCAGATCAATTACGGTATCTCCCTTTTTGATTTTAGCAAACTCTGTAGGCAGGCCACACCCCAGACCTAAATCGGCATCGCTGTTGTACCCTTCGAGTTTAGTGTAATCTTCACTCATGATATTATAAACTTCGTCTGAGCAACAGCCCGAGCCGCAGCATGAACTCATATTGGTTTCTTTATCCTGAAGAGCAATCTCACTGTATTTCTCTTTTACCAGTTGTTTTAATTCTTCATTTGTTTTCATATCGTTATCAATTTTTGATTTCTATAAATTCTAGCTTTATTAGGATTAACAGCAGCTTTTATTGATTAGCTGCAAATCTGCATAAAGGTTCCTGAACGTTTCGGCATAGTGGTTCCAAATGGAACGAGACATGTAGCGGTTATTCGGTTGCGAACAACAAGCATTTTTTTGTTTTTCGTTTGCGTTGTTGTTTTCGGTTATCGACTGTTGGGTTCTTCTATTCGTTTTCATAATAAATATTAATTAATAGATTAATTGCAATATTGCGATAAATAAGATTAAATTTTTTTAACAGCAGTTTTTGGATGATTTTAAGTCGGTAAAAAGATTCTTAAACGTTTCTGCATAATGATTCCAAACCTCTTCATTAATACAGTAGCAAACGCTGGTGCCTTCAATAGTTCCCTGAATAATTCCCACCGCTTTTAATTCACGCAAATGTTGTGAGATGGTTGCTTGGGCCAAACCTATTTCAGTTACCAAGTCACCACAAATACACGCTTCAGTTTTAAGAAGTTGCTGTATAATAGCAATACGAGCCGGATGCGCCAATGCTTTCATCATTGTCGCCAGTTCGTTTTGCTCTTTGGTAAATATTTCTGTACGAGTAACTCCCATTTCTTTATTTATATATCGCAATATTACGATTAATAGTTTCAATTGTGCAAATTTTATTTAAAAAAGTTTTTACCCCTGACCCCTAAAGGGGAGTATTTATAAGTGAAAGCCGGGAAAATGATAGTGGTAGAGAAACAGGTTAGCTATTGACAGTAGTGTCAAAAATGCCTCGTTTGGGTATTCAGCCATGCTGTATTTTCTTTTGGTCGCTTTCCGCGAGACTTACTTTTTTCATGAAGTGTTTCATTTCAAAGGTATTCAAGAATGCTTCGCATGTTTTTCTGCAGCGAAAAAAAGTAAGCAAAAAACGCCGCCGCTGCGTACAGTTCTCCCGCAGTTTCTGCGAGGATTTAATTCAACTCTACCGAACTGTACAAGGCGGAGTTGAGCATATGGCTGAGTTACCTGTTAATTATTAACACTGATTAATGCAGTGAGTAGTTTTTTCAAGCGATATGAGTTCCCCTTTAGGGGTTAGGGGGAATTCTCCTTCGCGCCTTCGCGGTTAAATAAACTTAATAAGGTAACTCAACGGCAGTGTTAAACTCGCCATTTTCATGCGCTAAAAAGGTCATTGGATTCTCCGGATCCTTGTAAATCTCGAACATCACAAAACCCCAGGGTTTCCAGAAAGCTTCTAATACCTGCGAATAAGTTTTATTATTCCATTGATCAAATAAAGCTTTGCCCTCACCTCCATGTAAAGGCATTGCACTGATGGTATAAGATTTAGTAGTTTCTGAAGGAGGAATACTTACATACTGTGGGATACGATTAAACAAGTAAGCTGAATAGTAAAAACGGGCATTTAACTCCTGGAATTGAGCGGGATGCAATTCCTTGCCCTCAACCAATTCCAGAGCCGGGCGATGCAGGCGTTTGTTCTCACCGTTATCTTGCATACAAACAATGATGCCGAAGCCGTTCATTTGTAAAGAAGCAACCAGTGTGTTCATTTCATTACGGTAATCAAAACGATCTTCGCCTTGTTTTACCTTAAACACACTGACACTATAAGGAGTAAATTCTTCAAATTCGGTAGGAACAAAAAGCGATTGTAAAAACCGTAAATGGTTAGAAAATTTATTGATCAGTGTGGATGAAAAAGAAAGCGGTTCTCCGGCCGGTTTCTCCAGTAAGGCAATTTGGATCTCATTAAAGATAATGCCGTACATGATTTTCCCGAACCAGTAAAAAAGCTCCTGATCGGTTAACTGTTGCACAGTATCATAACCCGCCGTGAAAGCCGTTTCAATTTTCCGTTCAAATAAATCCAGTACATCTTGCTGCAGGCCCGGGCTTACGGGAACCTTTAACTTTCCGTACGTAGTATATTTTTCATTTAAATGACGAAAAGGTTTGTCTTGTAAGTCGAAACGATTTTGTAGCCACAGTGGAAAAACTGCTGTTTTTTGTTCTGTTGTAGCAAGCGTTTCGCCACTTAAGTAGCAAGTTTTATTACCGAAATTGAAATTATCGAATGGAGTATGAAGCACTTTTATAAATTAATATTGACCGCAAAAGTAAAAAAGTATTAACGATCTATTTAATGTTTAGTTTTCAGACTCCCCGGGTTTATTAATAATCTCTGTAAAACTGACTGATTTGCGCAGTAAAATCATCATACATGCGCTTGGTAAGCTCATCAAAGATAAACTGATATTGAGGAGGGTAAATCTCTTGTCGGCCGACTAACTCCTGGTTGGTTTTATCCAACGCGCGACCGTCGCCCTCGGATACAGCCCATGAATAAGTCCAGGGTTGATCTGCGTAGGCACGATTCGAATAAACAAACGCTCCGGTATGGTTATCTAAAATCTGATAAAATAACTCAGCTCTGGCAGTTACCGTTTTGGTATAAATCGTAACTTTTGCAGTTACGGTTTGCATAATTTCTTTGCCATCAGTTCCTCTTTTTCCGGTAGAAACCTCGCGATTATTGGTAATCGTTTGTTTGGTAATAAACGGGCGACTAAAATAGATAGATGGAAAACTCATCTGAATAACCTGATCAGGACGCTTAGAATTATAATTATAACCGGGAGAGGAACCATTTATGAAGTTGGTAAAGCTATTTGGCCTGTTCAACCGAAAAAGATAATTCGTCACCTGATTATAAAAAGGATTATAATTAAGTCCATACATCGGTTGAATATTCCCGAAGTCCTGAATAAAAACAGTGATGGTTGCTTCTTCCTTTGCTTGTTGAGCCAGCTTTAGTGCATCCTTATAACCTGGTGTTAACTGGTTGGCACGCATAAACTCACCATATGCCTGTTTTGAACCTTCGCGGGTGTTTAGCGCCATTGCCTGTTCTCCATAACTGTAACGCGCTTCTGTTGCATTAGCAGTTGCCTGTTTCTGCTCCGCTTTAAAGTCACGGTAATTCTCTTTGAACTTATCACAACAATTAACCGTTTGCAGTTGGTCATACATACTATTGATGGTGCTATAAGTAGCGGCCACCTTTTCGTAACGATAAGGATCAGTACTGGCCTCTTGCGCTTTAACCTGGTCCAATAAACGGGTAACGCCTTCTTTATATGAGGTACGTAAAATATCCTTCAACGGTTTGCTTTCGGGTTTGCTTCTCAGCTCTTTTACAGCTCTTTCGAAAGCGGAAATGTAGTCACCTTTTTCAAAAGATTTTTGAGCAGATCCACATCCAAACACGATGGCGGCAATAAATAAAATACAAATTGAAAATCTCATATAAATGTTAACTTGGCAGAACCATTATGTGCCGTAATTGCACAAATGTAACCATTAATTCGAATTTAAGAATTCTGCTAATTTTGTATGAAGTTAAGTTTTAAAGCAGTCGATTTACAGTTAAAATACCCTTTTACGATTGCTAATTTCTCGCGCACATCCACCCCTTTAATGATGACGACAATTGAGTATGATGGACTGAAAGGCTATGGAGAAGCCTCAATGCCACCCTATTTAGGAGAGTCTCATGAATCGGCAGCAAATTTCCTTTCAAAGATAGACTTGAATCAATTTTCATCACCCGAAAATCATGATGAAATCTTAGCTTATGTAGATGCTATAGCGCCGGGAAATCCTGCAGCAAAGGCTTCGGTAGATATTGCTTTGCATGACCTGTTGGGTAAGCTTAAAAACGAACCCTGCTATAAGATGTTCAATGCTGATCCGGCAACAATGCCGGCCACCAGTTGTACCATTGGTATTGATACGGCAGAAGTGGTGCGAAAGAAAGTGGCTGAAACAGCTCCCTTCCAGTTTTTGAAGGTGAAACTTGGCCGCGACAATGATAAAGAAATGATTGAAACCATCCGTTCGATGACGGATAAACCATTATACGTAGATGCTAACCAGGGATGGAAAGATAAACATGAAGCACTGGATATGATGCATTGGCTCGCAGAGCATGGTGTTGTATTTGTAGAACAGGCCATGCCTAAAACGATGGTGGATGAAAACGCCTGGCTAACTGAACATAGTCCGCTGCCAACCTTTGGCGACGAGGCGGTGCAGCGTTTTGCTGATGTTGATAGGGCGAAAGGTGTATATACCGGGGTTAATATTAAACTAATGAAATGCACCGGAATGTGGGAAGCCAGTAGAATGATTAAACGTGCCCGTGAGCTGGATTTGAAAATCATGATCGGCTGCATGAGCGAAACTTCCTGCGCTATTATGGCCGCTGCAGCTTTGGCACCGTTATGTGATTATGCTGATTTGGATGGTCCATGGTTAACGATTAATAAACCTTTATATGATCCGGAACTGGTGGAAGGGAAGATTGTGTTGCCAAATGAACCTGGGTTGGGATTGAGGTGGAGGTAACATGTAAACTATTCCGTACATCCAAATATTCATAACTTTTAGTAATCGATTTAAAGAGTTGATAGTTAGGTGAATATACACATGCTAAGCCGATTGTTTGGAAATGGATAGACGAAGTTTATAAAGCAGGGATGGACGAAATACCTACATTCGGATGTTGTGCGTCACTTTAACGGACATCTTTCACTATGACAAAGAAAGACATAAAAACATTTTTTAAAGCCATTGCAAACAGTGATATAAATAAGGTGTCAGAGCGTATAAATTCTGACAAAGAATATTTGACAGTTTGCAATGTTGCACCGCCTAAAAAAGATGACGGACAATCGGGACTGCAAGTAGCATTTAAGACAGGGAACTTTACCATTGCTAAGCTATTAATTGAGCAAGGCGCAGACATAAATTTTAAAGAGACATCAGAAATCAATGAATGGACAGCACCTGTTTTACACGACAGTATCAGAGCGACAATTTTCAATTCTTATACGGTTCAAAAAGATACGAGCCAGTTTGACAAAGCATTTTCGCTTCTGCAACTAATGTTAGACAAAGGAGCAAATCCAAACTCAATAGACTCTTATGGAAACAATTGCTTACATAGAGCAATTATGGATGCAAGACAAATGATTGACAATCCAAGTGCCGAGTTAACAAACGGAATTTTACTACAACAACTTAGAAAAATATTTAAAAAACTCATTACAACAGGTGCAGACATAAATTTAACCAATGAAAAGAGACCAAGTGCAGAAAGTATGATTAAGAATTTCAGGCTTGAACAACATCAATTATTGTAGGGCAAGAAGCGAACGCACAACATGGGTTTTGCGTCATGGCGGCTTGACGAACAAAACTCATCATTTCAAATTCTAATAAACTTTTGTGCTAAACCTGGGCTGACGGAATACTAATACCGCCACGAACGCAAAGCCCTAAACGTTAGTGGCAATTTTAACAGACCAACCGTAAAATGACATATCAACAAAATTTTACTTTCATAAAAACAGACAAAAAATTAATCAAATTAAATTTTGACGACATTTTGTTTGTAAAAGGATTGGGAAACTATGTCGAGATTTTTGTAAAAAACAACAAAAAGTATGTCTACTACAAAACTTTAAAAGACCTTATTGACAAACTGCCTGATGAATTTATGAGGGTTCATAATTCAAACATTGTGAATTTGAAAAATGTGGAATATATAGAAGATAATCATTTAATTATTGGCGAACATAAAATTACAATAGCAAAAAGTTACAAAGATTGTCTGTTAAGTAGTATTGACAAATTGCTACTCTAAATAAGAAATTTGATCGATTACATAAAACCTTAAACGAACTAAATAACTTATTTTTTGGGCAAAATTATCTGAGTTGCTTTGTAAAAAAAGATTCTGAAACAATTTTTATTTTACTTAGCAACTATGGCATTTATGACAACAGGGAATTTAAAAGCACAAGACAAACCATTCGAAAATGATGTAAAAACAATTGACGCATTAATGAAAGCAAGTTATGAGGTTGTTTCAGGCGAAAAGGGAGCAAAACGACAATGGGAAAGAGATAACTATTTACATCATCCCAAAGCAGTATATTCATACTTTGACAGAGAACAGAAAAACCAAGCAACTATGACGTTGGAAGAGTTTCATAAAGAAACTGATGAAATGGTTTTTGGTACAGCTTTTTATGAAAGCGAAGTTAATCGAGAAGTTAGAATTTTTGGCAATATTGCACACGTTTGGAGTACTTATGAAACGAGACTAGAAAAAGGCGGAAAAGTTGAAAGAAGAGGAATAAATAGCATTCAGCTAATTTTTGATAATAATCGTTGGTATATTATCTCTTGGACCTTTTGTGGAGAAACGGACAAAAATATAATTCCGAAAACATTTGACAGAAATTAACAAAAAAAACTGCCACTAACATCGGTTTGGCAAAAGACGGGCTGACGTGCTTCGTAGAAACATTTGTGAAAGGTTCAGCATTTGTTCTTCCTATGAACTTTAGTACTAAAAATCCCTCCCTTTGCCACGCCGCAAAACGTTATCGGCAACCGCTGGACAGGACTTCTATCAACATAACAATTAACATCAATGACCGATTTTACAAAAAGATTTGCCACATTCAGTAACAGTGAACTATTAAGAATTATTGACAGTCCGAACGACTATCAACCATTGGCAATAGTGGCAGCACAAACAATAATAGCATCTCGACAACTTAGCGACGATGACATTGAGATTGCCAAAGCAGAACTTGCTGCACTTGTACAAGAAAAGGAAGCAAAGACAAAGAACTTGGAAAACAAAGTAAAAAACATTGGAGCTTCCGTTTTAGCTATTGTTAACCCAATTCAAACCGAAACACCAAGTTCAGACAAAATCATTAAAATTATAAGTATTGTTTTCAGTGGACTTTTCCTTTTTCAACTTTACAAAGAATTGGGAATGATAAGTTTTATGTTTACTGACAGTGAGGCAAAATGGGGTTCTAGTATGCTGCTGTATTTTTTGCCGTTACTCATCGTTCCGATAGCGACTGTTTTGTTTTTCAAACGTAAAAAGCTTGGTTGGACACTTTTAGCAATCTTCTTAACCTATTCGACGGTCAATTCTATTGGACTTTTTATTTTGACATTTAATAGACATCCCTCAGCACTTGACGCAATATTTCCTCAGACTTCGCCAATAATACATATTTTGATACTATTATTTTTTGGTGGAACACTTTGGACAATTTGCAGAGAGCATATCCGAGAAATTTACTTCGTTGACAAAAAATATCTAGTGACAACAATTGGCGTTATTGCGATAATAGCCGCATTAACGACTTATGTACTAACGTAAAGGTCAATGAAGAAATTAAATTCATTTATTTTAGTATCGGGACTATTTATTCTGACTTCCTCTTTTTCGGGTTGTGGAACTGACATTAATATAAATGAATACATCGACAAAAATGCCCCACTGAAAATGACCATTAATCAAAGGGATAATTCAACGGGATTGACCACTTCTGAAAATTTTGAAATTGCTGTGAATGCCGACAAGTATCAAAAAATAATTGAATGGGGAAATAAAAATAAGGATGGTTGGCAATGGGCACCTGCTTCATACATTGCAGATATTTACATTGGACAAGGTAACTTTCGGATGTTATATACTTTAGGGGGGTAAAGGAGTAGTTATAGCTTTTACAGACAAAGAAGGTAAACCCAAACAATATTCAAAGATAGTAGAGCAAGGGTCTCTTGACTTTTTAGACAAGGGACTCAAAAAATAGTATCGTGTGATAAACAATCATTTAATCTGCGGGGCAATACTCACTCAAGATGTTAAGAAACAAATGATGAAAATATTCGTAGAGACAGAAAGATTAATATTAAGAGAGATACTTCCGACAGACATTGACGGGATGTATGAGCTTGACTCTGATCCTGAAGTTCATAAATACTTAGGGAACAAACCTATAACAAACAAAGACCAAATTGCTGACGTGATTAATTTTATTAGACAACAATATATTGATAACGGAATTGGACGTTGGGCTATAATTGACAAAACAACTAACGAATTTATTGGTTGGGCAGGACTGAAATTTGTAACCATTCAAACTAACAACCACATTAATTATTACGACCTAGGTTATCGGCTAATAAAAAAGTATTGGGGGAAGGGAATTGGCGTCGAGGCAGCATTTGCTTCGCTGAAATATGCTTTTGATAAATTGAATGTAAACGAAGTCTATGCTATCGCTGACTGTGAAAATAATGGTTCAGATAAAATCCTAAAAAAAGTTGGACTCAAATTCATTGAAACATTTGATTTGGACGGAATTAAACACAATTGGTATAAAATTGACCGAAAGGAATTCGATAATAACGTTTAGTTCTGCAAAGCACGAGTGACACTCAGCACCCTGTCCCGAAAGTGTTGAGCGTAGCGTCACTTTCGGGTGAATATAAAACCGAGGACTCTGTCCGGTGAAATGAGCTTAACAAGATGTTTTACTTATTAAGCCGATTAAACTATATTTACAATACCTGTCGATGCAAAGCAACTGCCTTTAATAGAGTTTATTAAGAATTGAGCAGGCAGTAGATTGCATTTGGATTTTCTTAGTGTTATCATCAAATAAAACACACCTTTTATGATAAACAACTCTTTAGTCTGTGGGGCAATACTGATTGTCCTTTCCATTCAGGTAAATGCTCAAAATGTTAAGAAACACTCCATTCAGGAAATTGAAACACGGAGTGAATTATGGAACAAAGCTTACAATAGTCGCGACTCATTACGCTTTTATACATTGTTTGATAGTCTTGCCGTGCTAAGCTCAGCAGGAGGAAGATGGATTGGAGCTGAAGAATGTAAAAGGTTGTGCAGAGGTCTTTATAAAAGACGACCAGATATTAGCTGGACAAACAAATCCAATAAAATTGAGATTAATGAACAATGGAATGTTGCTTATGAAACGGGTGATTGGACAGAGGCATGGACTGAACAAGGAGACACATCAAAATCGCAGATTATTGGAAAGTATTGGATAATGTGGAGATTCAAAAATGATAACTGGTATATAATTTCAGGCATCTTTACCCCATTATCCTGCACAGGAAGTTACTGCAATAAAAAGAAGTAATGCAACACAAACGTGAGAGCAGATAGTTGTAATTTCTAAATGATAAACCTTGTCAATGTAATCGTTGAATATACTTTACCTGTAAATGTAAAATTAACTGTAACCGATAACAAACACTTGCCAAAACCGCTGGCGACCTGCAACTTGGTCCTTAATTCCTAATTAAACTCGTTACTCACTGCGGACAATGACGGTGGTTCTTTCCTTCACTGACTTTTCGAAGAAATTCTCCCGACAGACAACCGTTCAGCCTTTTCAGGCAATGATTTTTATAAAAAAAACTTACCTACTTATTAGTAGGTAAGTTTTTTTGTTATCTTCGCAAGTGAAATGGATACAAGAACAGAAATAATAAGACTTGGCGATAGTCTGATAAGAGAAAAAGGATATAACGCTTTTAGCTTTACCGACATTTCAAAGCAACTGAACATTAAAAATGCTTCTGTACATTATCACTTTCCAACAAAAACAGCATTAGGATTGGCTATTGTTCAGGAACATAATAACCGACTCGAACAATTAAAAACTAAAACAGAAAGCAAAGACCCTGTTGAAAAGCTAAAGGCATTTTTAACTATTTATTCTGTTGCAAAATCAGAGAACAAAATTTGCATTGTGGGTTCTTTGGCGACAGACTTTTATACGGTTGAGCATGAAATTCAAAACGAACTCAAAAAATTAGCTGACAATATCTTGGAATGGGTAATTGAGATTTTAAAGGATGGGAAGAATAAAAAAGTTTTTCGGTTCGATATCAATGAAAGAACAAAAGCATTGATGATAATAACCAATATGCTTGCCGCAGTTCAACTCACAAGACTTACCAATGAGCAAGATTTTCAAGAAATTAAAGAAAATATAATCAAGGATTTAACACAGCAGTCATAATGAGACGAGTAGTAATAACAGGAATGGGTGCTTTAACGCCCATTGGAAATAATGTAAATGATTTTTGGCAATCACTTATCAATGGTGTAAGCGGTTCGGCACCCATTACAAAATTTGATACAAGTAAATTTAAAACCAAATTCGCTTGTGAACTTAAAGACTTTGACCCATTAAACCATATTGAAAAAGCTGAAGCAAGAAAATACGATTTGTTTACACAGTACGCACTAATTTCTGTGGCAGAAGCGGTTAAAAATGCGGACATCGATTTTGATACCTTGAACAAGAACAAGATTGGTGTTATTTGGGGTTCTGGAAATGGCGGTATCGGCACATTTCAACAACAAGTAACCGAGTTCGCACAAGGAGACGGAACGCCTCGTTTTAATCCATTCTTTATTCCAAAAATGATTGTTGATATAGCTTCAGGTGTTATCTCAATTAAGTATGGTTTAAGGGGAGTAAATTTTACCACTGTTTCGGCTTGTGCCACTTCAAACACTGCAATAATTGATGCTTTTAACTATATCCGCTGGGGCAAAGCCGATATGATTATTACAGGTGGTTCAGAAGCACCAATTAACGAAAGTTCTGTTGGTGGTTTCAATGCTTCAAAAGCATTATCAACACTTAACGAAAATCCACAAATCGCATCACGTCCGTTTGACATAAACAGGGAAGGTTTTGTAATGGGCGAAGGAGCGGGAGCAATTATTTTGGAAAGCTACGAACATGCTGTAAAACGCAACGCACCAATCATTGCCGAAATTGTTGGTGGTGGGATGGCTGCCGATGCTTACCATTTAACAGGCACACACCCAGAGGGCGAGGGCGCCTATTTAGGTATGCTTGCAGCGTTGGAAGATGCAAACATTTCTGCAAAGGATATTGATTATCTGAATACACATGCCACATCAACACCACAAGGCGACATTAGTGAAATGAAAGCGGTAGAAAGAGTTTTTGGCAGACAAAACAAATTAAACATTAGTGCAACAAAATCAATGACAGGGCATTTGTTAGGTGCAGCGGGAGCTGTTGAAGCGATTGCTTGTATTAAAGCGGTTCAGAATGATATTGTTCCGCCAACAATCAATTCGGTGGATATTGAGCCCGAATTTAAAGATATATTTAACCTGACTTTGCAGAAAGCACAACAACGACAAGTGAACTACGCAATGAGCAACACCTTTGGTTTTGGCGGACACATTGCCACGACAATTTTTAAAAAGTATAATTCCTGACAACATAATAACAGACAAAAGCCTGTGCTGATAACATCGATTTGACGTTATTTCGGCTGACGGAGCTCATTCAACTGTTGTGCTACTACTAAACATTATAGCTACATTAGGGCTGATGGTTTTCAAATACTGACAAACGCAGGCTTTGAACCGTTCTACGTAAGCTTAATTGATACTTTATGCGTATTTGGACATATCCAATCATAGCCTTTATTTTCAATCACATTTTATTCAATTCATTCCATTGGGGTGAATATGGTGGTTCAATAGTTGTTATGCTGACAGTTCCAATAATTGCGGTAACAAGCCTTATTTTGACATTTATCCATTATCAACTTCAAAAGAAACAAGCAACCTCAAAATATTATCAGTGGATTGGAAGCATTGCAATTATACTACTAAGCTATTATCTTTTCCCATCGCAAGACAGACCAATTACAATCATTCAGAAAATGTTGGTAACATCTCGCAACTTTGACAAAATTATAATTAACGATTACTTCCTTGATTATAACTATGACAACTACGAAAAAATTGTGGCAGCAAAGAAGAAGTTTTATAAACAACTGGCAGACACGTCTTATTCGGTAAACATTTCAAACAAATATGACTATACCCAAGTTTACAAAACTTATGGAATAAATTTTTTTATTGATAAGCCAACAATTACAGACAACGAGCCAATAATTGAAAATGTGTCTAAAAACAGTTTTAAGTTTACTGAGTACCTTTTAGGAGACACAATAGTGTTTACAGGAAATAAAAAAACTATGAATACTCCAACTCTTCGAACAGATAGTTTTAGTGTATTTGGAGCAGGTCATTTTAAAGATACTACATTAAAAGACGTTGGAATCAGACAAATTATCAAAGACAAAACTCCTGACAATCAATATTGGGCTTATAAAATATTTTACTGGATATTGTGACATGCTGAAAGTCTACGCATAACAGGCGCGTTGGTGCTATGGCGGCGGGCGACCACCATTAGTTTGGTAGCGAAATTTTTTGAATATAGGCTTATTTTTATTGTTTTTCAATAAATATTTATTATGTTTACTATATAGATAAATATTAACAATTATGTCAAAAGCAAACAATTTCGTATTTAAAGGCCTACAGATTGTGGCTTGGGTCATTTTCGTTGGCTTGTGCATTGAAGCTGGAGGCTTGATAGTCAATTTTATTTTCAGTCTCTACAAACCGGAATTTGTCCAAAATCTATATCAAAAGTTGGACTTAAGTGAAATGTATGAACGTAGTAAATGGGCCTTTTTCAGTATGTATAGTTTTATACTTGTCATAGCTATTTTGAAAGCTGTCCTATTTTATATAGTCATCATATTAGTGAGCAAAATTGATTTGTCAAAACCATTCAACAGTTTTGTTTCGAGACAAATTTCACAAATTAGTTACTACACTCTTTCAATCGGACTCTTAAGTTATATAGCCAGACAGTCATCTGAAAATTTACTGCATCGTGGTTTTGTTACCGACAACTTAAGCCAGTTTTGGGCAGACAGTCAAGCATTTATTTTGATGGCAGCTGTGATCTATGTTATTGCGACTATTTTCAAAAAAGGAATAGATATTCAAAACGAAAACGATTTAACTGTTTAAGCTATGCCAATCATTGTAAACTTAGACGTGATGATGGCAAAGCGAAAAATTTCTCTGAATGAGCTTTCTGAAAGAGTTGATCTGACATTATCTAATCTTTCTATCTTAAAAACAGGAAAGGCGAAAGCAATTCGTTTTAGCACTTTAGAATCAATTTGTAAAGCATTGGATTGTCAACCAGGTGACATTTTGGAATACGTTAGTGACAAAGAAACAACGAACCGTTAACGGTCAGCTTAGAAAACGACAGAAATAATAGATGAAATTTTTATATACAGCAAGTGGGTTCATCATGCGGGCTGACGTCTCAACTTGTAGCTTGTGCTACTTTAAACTTTAATAATAAATTGAAGCTTTGTGCTCGAAAACCTGCCCGAAAGCAAAGTCACAACCCAGTGCGACATCTTAGAACCTAAACAAACATAATGCAATGAGAAAAACTGTAATTCTAATTTTTATTGTACTAACTACAATTGCCTTAATTTACACCCTGATTCATTTTATTGGAATGCAAGGTTTTCCTTTCGCGTTCAGTCTTAACTTTTTGTTGATGGCATGTGTGCTTACTTTTACTGAAGCGCTAAAAAGCCAATTTACTTCTCCTTATTTTAACGAAAAGGCATGGGAACAGAGAGGGAAAGTATACGAGTCTTTTGGAATAAACTTTTACAGGAAGTTATTGGTTTGGGTTGGTTGGGAAAAGCTAAACAAAAAATCTAAACCAGTAGAAAAGAATACTAAGGTGTTAATAAATCTACATTACCGAACAAAACAAGATGAATTAGGACATATAATTATTTTGATCATAGTTCTTGGGTTCAATATTGTCGTGGCATTTAAATTTGGAGTGCTCCAGTCTTTGTGGTTGTTAATCCTGAATATATTACTAAACCTATATCCTGTTTTACTTCAACGCTACAATCGCCCACGAATAGAAAGAGCTATAAATCTAAGTAAACATAGATAAAGAGGTTCTCGAAGAGCATCGCTAAGTGTGTGGTAAGCGCAATTTAATAAACCTTGTTATTCAAAGTGCTTTTTAAACTTTTAGCTTCACAAGTCATTTTTAAAAACTTAAGCTATTGCCAAAATGGAAACAAAATCATTTAGCGTTGTTACGTCCATGTCAATGGTATTAACCCTTACAGTAGCAGTGCTTAGCATTATTGGGGTTGCAGTAACTGGTTTCTATCCGGGGATTATTGTGTTATTGTTAGTGGCACTGATTCCGATTGCTTCAAAGTTTTACGCTAAAAGAATCATTAGCAAGTCCGACGATTTTCAAAGAAATTATTATATAACACTCACAATTATTAATTTGCTATCAATCAAGGTCGTGTTATGGATGACATTTGTAATTGTGCATGACCGTGTACTTCAAGATTGTTGTTGATTTATATCCAGACGACTCATTGACAATTATGAAATTTAATTTCAAAACCTTCTTGATTGCGACTATTTTTTGTTGTGCCCTGACTTTTGTTACACTAGTTGCAACAGCAGCAAGAGATGAAGGA
Organism: Solitalea canadensis DSM 3403; assembly: GCF_000242635.2. Taxonomy (NCBI): domain Bacteria; kingdom Pseudomonadati; phylum Bacteroidota; class Sphingobacteriia; order Sphingobacteriales; family Sphingobacteriaceae; genus Solitalea; species Solitalea canadensis. Next base: position 4,232,023 of record NC_017770.1, on the reverse strand, counting down.
ACAGGTGGACATGGAGTATTAGTGAAAACTTTTGAAAAATTATTTTACATCTTTCGTTTTCCAACACATGCGTTGTTGTTTCGGTTTATGAACGGTTCTGTGTTTTTTGTTGGACTCTTAATCAATTGCATATTTTATGGGTTTGTTGTAGAAAGAGCATTCTCATTTTACAAAAGCAGGAACCTTAAAGTTTGAAAACCCTATCATCAATTATAAAAACATGCTCAAACGACATTTCATATTAAGTTTTTCACTTGCCACAATGTTAACCTCATGTGAAAGTAATTCAACGAATACTAAAAGTCAGCATTCAAACGAAACCGCTATTATTTCGACCAAGGAAACCGTTGACAATAATTTCAATGACTTTATCGAAAAATTTAGTACCGACTCTGCCTTTCAATTAAACAGGACAAAGTTTCCCTTGAAGACCAAATGGTATGACATTTTCAATGACAGAGACTCTTTAATTTATAGAAATAGATTGGACTTTGAAGTGATGGATTTTCGGAAGAAAACGCTTGCGAGTCATCTGGATCAATGGGAACAAAAAATAGTAGTGGACAAAAATAACACATCAGCAACGATTGAAATTCGCGGAATTGAAAATGGTATTAGGGTAGACTACTTGTTCAAAAAGATAAATGGAGCATGGATGCTTATCGAAATTAACGATAGCTCAACATAGCAAAAATCAAATGAGAAAATTAATTGCAGCCATCAATACGACCCTTGACGGTTTTTGCGACCACACGGCGCTAACTGTGGGTGATGAAGTACATCAACATTACAATGAGTTATTAAAGAGTGTTGACACCCTTTTATACGGAAGGATAACTTACCAACTTATGGAAAGTTATTGGCCAACTGTAGTAAAAAATCCTACTGGTAATGGGCCAATAGATGAATTTGGAGTATTAATAGACAATATTTCCAAAATTGTCTTTTCACACACGCTGAAAAATGTGGAGTGGAAAAATGCGAAGTTGGCAAAGGGCGACATTAAAGAGGAAATTTTAGCACTCAAACAACAAGCAGGTAAGGATATTTTAGTGGGCAGCCGAAGTCTGATAATAACTTTAATGAACCTTAACTTAATTGATGAATTCCAACTCTGCGTTCATCCAGTTATAACAGCCAAGGGTTTGCCTTTATTCGAACATATTCATGAAAGAATAAATCTCAAACTTCTAAAAACAAAAACCTTTATTAGCTCTGGTGCAATATTACTTTACTATGAGCCGCAAAAGTCAGGTAACTAGTACATGAAGATTCAGTGTAAAAATTGTTTATCTATGGAAGCAATTGAAATTCCGGACTTTAGTCAATCGGAAAAACAACTACTATCCGAATTGACGTTCAAATCACGTATTCAGTCGGTAAAGTATATTATAGAAAACTATAATCTTAATACCATACCAAACACAAATAAAATCTTCATGAAAAGTTTAGTTACAACATTTTTTTTGCTTTTTGCTTCGGTTACTTGTTTCTCGCAGAGTATAGATTTTGAGAATAAGTACAATACATTAATGGAGAATTTGGAGTCTGAAAATTGGGTAAAATCCGAACAATTCTGTAAAGACTTATTAAAATATGCCGAATCCGTCGACTCAATGCAAACTGAGAAGAGAGTACTCAGGTATATTTATATTTATTCAAATGCCGGACTGTTAAACGAAAGAAAGATAACAAAAGAAGAAGCCTTAAAAAGGACAAAATATTTGCGAGGCGAAGAAATGATAATGCCAGCTCATCCGTTTAACAGCAACTGTTACACCAATTGTATCCATATTACCGAGGAGGATAATAATACGTTCTTTTCAGGTGTAAATAATAGCACGGCGACACAAATATTTTCATTTGAATATGTTAAAATAGAAAAAGGGATTAAAGAGTCTAAGAATGAGTTAGAGGGGAAATTGATTACACTTAAGGGTACTTTAAACGAGATTTCGGTTGAAGGAAATATGCTGCCAAGGTTTAAGTTGAAATTTATTAATGGGGACTATAAAGTTGAATAATATTATTTTATTATTCAGCTACGATTCAGCCAAATGAATGCTGCTCAAAGCTTCTACCCGCTATGTGGGCAATTTAATATCAACCTATATCAATAATGAAGAAACTAGTTTTACTTATAATCCTATTTACAACCAAGTCGACTTTTGGACAAACTCAAATGGCGCCATTTGAATTGTCTCAAAGTAAAAAGTTATCTGTAGATGCCTATACAGTTTTTAAGACAAACAAATTTTTAGATTTTAAAGAAAGAGACACTTTAGTTGAAGTCATAAATGGAACTATTTACAAGAAAACCGATTTGAATAATTATTTCGGCTATAAAAAAAATTGGGATGAAATAGAAAAGGAAACCTCTGCCACTTATAAAAAGGAGGATGAAAAATACGGTTATACATGGGTTGACAGTACAATGGTTGAAACGTATAAAAAATTTGGTGCTTATGAAGTATGGAGAGAAATAAAGACTGTTTATAATTCGAAAGGGTTTGTTTTGAGTCGGCACGAAAAAGTATTCGTTGGCGATAATTACAAGGAAGCTCAAATTATCATAAACGAATTTGATGATAGAAACAGGGTCATAAAAATCATCAATAGAACTGAGCGTAAAAATCAAGAGGAAAACAAAGAATCCATTATTCAAGCTGTCTATGAAGCCAATTCAGTGAAAGTAACAAGTGAAAATGGGATGATTCTTTGTAAATTCATTACCGATAATAATTCTATTGGTTTCATTTCCAAATTAAGTCCAAGAGAAACCGCAAGTAGTTTTATGTATGCACTCAGAAATAAGCAATTAGATGTTGCTAAAGACTATTGCACACATAAAATGATTGAAAAGATAGAGGTACATCCAATTCTGGATAATCAAATTGAAGAAGTAAGTTTCATAAGTGGAAGTGACAAATTTTCTCAAGAGTCTGTAACAATGAGCGACGTTTGGGAAATAAGATCTTCTACAAGTCGTAAAGTGAAATACAAAGTGGAATTTGTAATGACTAAACAGCAGAATGGTTGGAAAATTGATGAATTTAGAATTAACAACTAAAAAATTTGCGTCGGGCGGCTTTAAAAGTTAAAGCTCAATATTTGTGATTATTTTGGAGATAGTAATAAACGTAGCTTTTATGCTTCGATTTGCGGCCGAACCTTGCCAACAATTGTATGACAGACACCTTAATCATTCAAAAAGCGATAGAAGAAATTGAAACTAAGACCTTTGGTGTAACTGAACAACTCTTAGACATTCATCAAGTTGTTTATGAAAATGACCAACCAAGAGTTGCAAGGGTTGACACAGAAAAAGAGGATGGGTCAGCCATTGTTTATTTCCCTGTCAAAGACGAGAAATTTTATTTAGTAATTTATCTTGATACAAAACCTCAAGTTTCCGTAAGGAGTATAGGAACGGAAAATTATAATAGTGTTTATCTTGGTGTTTGTTCAGAAATGTTCAGTATGCAAGAACTAACTGAAATGACAAAACTAAAAGTTACTGAAGGGCATTGTAAGGGCGATAAAAGAGGTAAAAACGGTAGCACTTATTGGAAGTATAGTAAAGTTTGCTTTGAACCCAATCCTGAACCGGATGAATTTGAAGATAAGCTTAAAAAACTTCTTGATGTTTTGGAAACGGATAAAGAAGGTATTAAACAACTTGTTGAAAAAGCAGACGCTTGTATTCAGGTGGCTCAAGTATTTCACATTGGTAACACAATGATTGGTGGTTCATTTATTGACAATGAAAGTATTAAGCGAATGGCCAATTTGAACCTTTCAATTGATTTTGACTTGTCAGTAGGAGGAAACTTATACAAATGAGTGAAATCTTCTGTGTATGATGCCTGATAGAAACCTCATTCTAACACAACAAAAAAAACGAAAATGATGAACGATCATGAAGTTATATTAAGAAAGACAGAAATTGCCGATCTAGAGTTCTTCTTTATCTTTCAACTTGATGATGAAGCGAACCATTTAGCAGCATTCACATCAAAGGACCCCACAGACAAAACAGCATATCTTCAGAAATATACTAAATTACTGAACGACCCAACTATAAATATGCAGACAATACTAGTTGACAATAGTATTGTGGGTAGTATTTCAAAGTTTGAGATAGAAGGCAAAGCAGAAATTACCTATTGGATTGACAGAAGTTTTTGGGGCAAAGGTGTTGGGACAACGGCACTTAAAAACTTTCTAACTATTGAAAACACCAGACCCATTTTGGGGCGAGTAGCATTTGACAACTTTGGTTCACAAAAAGTTCTAGAAAAATGTGGGTTTGTGAGAATCGGTAGAGACCGAGGTTTTGCCAATGCACGACAGGCCGAAATAGAAGAATTTATTTATAAACTGACTTAGGAGAAACACAGCTGAATTTAATTAGAATTAAAATGAAGTTGTTTGCATCATTCCATCGATAAGTGCAGTTAAACCCAATATTCACCATTTTAAAATGACAGAATTTAATGAATCCGTTGCATCAATTTTAAGCTCTTGGCTTCCAATTTCATTAGGACTTGGCTTTTTAGGAGTTATCATTCTTCTCTTTGTTCGTGTTATTAAACCTGAGAACCCAAGATTTATGATGATTGGAATTGTACTTTTTGGGCAAACATTTATAAGTGGTTTTATTCTAATGGGAGTTCACTCAAAAATAGAAACAAATGCTCGCAATGAAGTAAAGGTATTTTTGCATGAACCTGAATTAGTTGTAAGAGTTAACAAGGAAATAATTGATAGTACTTATGGCAATAAAATAATTAGTGAATTAAAGAAAATTCAAGATTTGCCTCCCCATCATTCACATCCTACCGAAATGACTGAGCTCGAGATTGTGTCAAAGACTAGAACCATTAGAATAAGACTGGCAAAGGACTCAGAAATAGAATCGGAATATTGGGTATTTTGGGATAAATATGGGGATGACGAAATCGGCCGCATTAAAACTAACGTACTAAAATAAAACTGAGGATTCTGTCCGGTGGCAGCGAAGAACGAGGAACTTAACTCTGTACTCAGTTATTAGTCCCGCGAAATGAATAAAAATTAAACAACAGAATTTTCAATCAACATTTATAACTTTATTCAAAAGCGGTTACGGTCAGTCGGATTTCAAATTTGCTACAAACACCCATGTAAGACCGTTGTCCAGCATTCTGGCAGGGCAATTCAATTCGAAAAGGAAACGGTAATTATTGTTATATTCTTAAACTATTTCGATATGACTATTCTGGAAGAAGCATTCGAAAAAGAAAATTACATTGAAATTTCTTTTTCTTTTAATGGTGCCGGACACCCAACAATTCCGTTTACAATTAATGATGAACAAGTAACTTTTCTTCTCGACACTGGAGCGGCGAGTAATATTTTGGATTTAGAATTTTGCAAAACAAGAGGATTTCCTTTAACCTCAACAGGTCAAAAAGGTGGTGGAGCAGGAGGACTTACTCTCGACACTTACAGTACAGGGGCTATAACGTTCTTTTATAAAACGATTAAATTTTCCCATGAATTTTATGCTATGGAATTTGACACCATAAGACAAGCATTAGAAGCTCATGGAGTACAAGACGAAATCCAAGGAATCTTAGGCTTTGACTTCCTAAAGCCGAATAGTAGCTTTATTGATTACGCTAAAAATAGGATTTTCGTTAAGCCAATAAATAGCTGACGTACCAACTTGGAGCTAACATTTCTAATGATCTTTTAGTTGAAATAGTATGAGAAAAATAATTGTTTTATCAATGATCACATTGGATGGCGTGATGCAGGCTCCCGGTGGACCAAAGGAAGATACATCAGGCGATTTCAAATATGGAGGTTGGGTGGCTCCTTATGCTGACGAAGTTTATGGCAAGGTGGTCCAAGAAGAGCTAAAACCTGCTGACTATCTTTTGGGGAGAAAAACATTTGAGATTTGGGCCGGTTACTGGCCCGAACATGGAGACTTTTGGCCAGGTATTAATGAAGGCTCAAAATATGTATTTTCCCAAAGTATGAAAAATACGGACCCAATAGTTACCGGGTGGAAAAACTCAGTAATAATAAAAAGCCTGGCAGATATCCAAAAGCTCAAAAAAATAAAAGGCTCTGACGTTCAAGTTTGGGGTAGTAGTCAGCTCGTTCAGCTACTACTTAAGCATGATCTTGTAGACGAACTTCGACTCAAAATTCACCCGTTAACTCTTGGCGACGGGAAAAAGTTGTTTGACAGTGGTACTATACCGGCAGCATTTACATTAACCGAGAGTATTGTTACAACAACGGGGGTTATTATTGCCAGTTATAAGCGGGCGGGAAAAGTGAAGACTGGTACTGTTGGAGAATAAACGTGGTTGATGAGTATTATGTAAGATTTCCTACAGCAATTAGCGGAACGAACATTTTGAAACCATATCTTATTACTAGATAACTGAAAAACAAAAAAGGTATGACGCCTATACAACAACTAAAATCCATTTTAACAGAACAGTATGTTTCAGAAGACGGAGACGAATATAAAATTGAACTTAAACAAGGCCTTACAGACCAACAAATTGACGACTTAGCAAAAAGAGTTCCGATGAGGCAAATTCCTGCAGAAATCAGAGAGCTACTAAAATTTGCATGTGGTTTTGAATTTTACGGACTTGAAGAAATAACTTTTGACGGTATTGGGGAATTTGGTTTTGAGGAGTTTTTCCCAAATTCAGTTCAGCTTATGGGAGACGGATTTGGTAATTTTTGGATTTTAGATATTGACAGTAATGGAAATTGGGGAAGTGTATTTTATGTGTGCCACAGCCCTGCAGTTATTGTTAAGCATTCAGACAATTTATCCCAATTTATTGAGCACATAAACGAATTTGGAAAGAACGACAGCAACTCTAACCTTGATATAATTCACGAAAAAGTAGTGATAGACATTTGGAATCAGAACAATGGCTTTATTGACACTGAAACCGCAAGGCAATCAAGTGATGCCATCTTAGAAAAATTTGCGTTATCTCTTCCTGATAACTTTGCAATTGCAGACTTGCGAAATAAACCTAACCAAACAGGTTTTGCATGGGGCAAATTTGGACCTAACATTGATAAAGCCAAACGACATGAAACGGAATTAATCTGGGGAATTGAGAAGCCTACTAACAAGGGACTTTTATCAAAACTATTTGGACGATAATTATGGACAAAGAATGCCTGTATATATGGCGAATATCTACTGCTAGCACAACAAACAACACCTATAGATGACATTTTCCTACTACATAAGTAAAGTTAATTGGCAACTCATAATAACTCATCTTGTTGCTACTTTCTTTATCATTATTGCGGCAAGACAATTTGCAATACTCAACGACCCAGGCTTTATTGAATCATTCGACAAATATGGAGTTGACAATGGTCTTAAACATTTAGCCAAGGAAGACAATTTTCCAACTCGACTTGTTTATTTTTCACTTTGGACAAATTTGTCTTCATTTATTGGAGTAATGCTCGCATTTGTAATTTCATTAATCTTGACAATAAAAAGGAAAGTGTTTTGGGCAAACGCAATTATTGTTTTTATTATGGTATTCCTGCTTAATCGACTTGGTCTGTTTAACAACAAAATCATTGATACGATTTTTTTTTCACCTGGCAATTTGGCGGCTCACTTTGGGCTTCAATATAAATTCATTACAAATGGAATAATCCTAACCCTGGTGGGACTATTTATATTCCTTAGTAAGTGGATAAATACTGATTTATGGCAGAAACGATAAAGAGAAAATTTTGGATTTTTGAGCCCGATCTTAATTGTACACTTCTCTTAATTGCCCACGTTGCTAAATATGACATTGATAGCGATGACCTTAACGCTATAATATATGGTCTGACATCTACATCTCAGGAGAAAGATATCTGGTGGACGTACCAATTTGTTGGCAACAAGATTATTGATTTATGCTTTGCTCGTGACGATGATAATACTGACATTATCTTTATAGAGCTTTCATTTAGCAAGGAACTATCCTCGCAGATTGACCTTTGTATATTTGCTGTACAGGACTTTTATTTACAACAGGGGAATAATATATAAGTGAACAATTGAGCGGAATACTGACAAAACCCATCTTTGTAAAAAGCTCTGAGAAGAACAATCTCTCTATCTAATTAATATCTTTAACTGGTGAACTTAAGACGACCAAATTGTTCTCTACATCGCCGATATAATCAGATTATATTGCATTTACCTATAGATGATTTACTTATTGATAAAACGACTGATTTTAATGCTGACCCTTTTGGGTTCCACATTAACAACATGGGGTCAAATTTCAATTACGGGAAAAGTTATTTCAAATGATGATAATTTGCCTATTCAAGGTGTTAATGTTGTTGAGAAAGGAACGCAGAATGGAACGACAACAACACAGGATGGAACATTTTTCTTAGAAGTACGCGATCCCAATACAACATTGATATTTTCATTTATTGGAATGATAACTCAAGAGTTTCCACTAAAAGGACAAAAACAAATAGTTGTAAAAGCTAAATGGGACTGTCATAAAGACTTTTTTGATTCACAGAAGGTACTGTTTTACGCAAATAGTGGCGTAATAAATAACCCGGTAGGTGGACAAATTAATTTTGCCTCACCGTGGATTCTTGGCGGTGTCGTTAAAGGCATGTATAGCTATCAGACAAATCTTAATGAGAATGAATATGAAAGGGCCCAAATTGAGCTGGCTCATTATATTTCAAACTGCAACTTTGACCTTGATTTTAGATGGAGCTATCGACAAGCGTTATTTAGCAATGAGTTGAATTTTAAGGCAAATTCTTTTGAGTCAGATTTCAATTTTCGAAACTTAACGCTTATTGCCGGCTATAGCCATCTCAATTTTAAACGAGTTGAAACAAACTATAATGAGATATTTTCGGGGGCTGTGATAGGGGCTGGTACTTATTTTAACATACCGCTTTACCCCAAAGCAGTGGCGAAAATTTCACTTTACAAAGACAAAATTGAGTATCAAGCAGAAATAGAGGGTGGACATAAAGGATTTAGTTGCTTTATTAAGTTCTACAAATTAGACTCATTTAATGAGCTGAGTTTGGGTATTGGGACTTGTCTAAATTACAAAATAAAGAAACAGAGAAAATTAGAATAAATAACAATGCAAAATCCTAATGTTCTATATATCGATAGCCTTTCTGATGAATGGCGAGATAATGACATCGTGATGCTTCATGCCTGTTTTCAGTTGTTAACTGATTGCGTAGAAAAAGAAAATCTGCTGGATGGACATGGTGTTTGGGAACAAGATGAAAACAGTTCGCCAGTAAAAAGTGAAATAGATGAACTTTATAATTGGTGGAAAAAGAGAGTTAAGGATGAAAATGAAGGACTGAGTGATCCTATTTGGACCGAAAATCAATATAAAACAGATACAGAAATGCTAATTCGACTAGTTAGGGTAAGGCACCATTTATGGACCTGATTAACAGGCATTGATGTTAACAATTTTTAAATTTGTCGTAACCATACCTTTTAAGTTTGAAATAAAAAGGCTGTGTTATGAAGACAAAAAATTTTGAACTTCAATTCACGCAAATTGCTTGGGTTGTAAAAGATATCAAGGTTACTGAAAAAGTTCTCAGGGAAACTATGGGAATAGCTAATTTTAGTAGTCCGGAAATTATTCGTTTAAGAGATTTTGGTGGGACCCATTATGGAGAGCCATCTGACGCTGAAAGTCTCGTTTCGATAGCTTACACAGGCGAAACATTCATCGAACTTATTCAACCTATTTCCGGAAGGAGTATATTTCAGGACTATCTTGATAAAAATCCTGCAGGGGGAGTACACCATATCGCCTATAGTTTGCCTGTTGCCAACTTAGATCAAGTTATTTCCGAAATGGCTGCTAAAGGTTTCCATGTTGTTACTAGTGTTAATCATCCGATTGCCAAGATTGTTTTTTTCGACACCTCTAAAGACACTGGCGTTTTTACAGAAATAATGGGAATTACAGAAGAAGGTGAAAAGGCTGTTCAGAAAATGAAAAGGTGACGATAATTATTTTTATTGATAGATAGTTTCAGTACTTATGTTTTTATAACATTTGAGCTGTCATGTAATGAGAGAAATTCTAAATTTGACATCTATTTAATGCACTTATTTGCTACAGGCAATACTATGAAAAGAATCAATTAATGCTAAGACCGATTGATATATTAATTAACAGCTTTGCGCAAGACAAACTCGGCCTTGAAAAGCTATTAATATGGTTTGATACCTTGGCAATAATTGACAAAAGAAAAGCAGTCTATTGGTCGAGGATTCTTTTAGAGCAATCACGTCCTGACAATGAATTAATTGAATCAGGAATAAAACAAATACCTCTTAAATCGACATTCACACCAATTGTTTTGCTGAATACAAAATCTTTCAAAATTGCATTAACTAAAATAGTTGAATTGCCTGATGCCGAAATGAAAAAGGCATTTATTACTTTGATTTCATTATTTAAAGTGTCGGACGAAAAAAGAAGAGAGGAATGGTGTAAGGGAATATGTGGCCATGAATGGCATGACCTTGATAAGTTAAATATTATCTTGAACGATGAGTATTTAGATAGTTTAAGAGGGAAAATACAATAAATGAAATACAGGACTAGGATAAATAAAAAATAAGCTTACATCGATAGATGTTGGCAAATAACAGATATAACCAAATATTGCTAACCATTACCTATGATTTTATGAAAATGTTCCGAATAATATTGATTCTAACGGTTATTGTTTTCAGCGCTTGCGGACACGGCGAAACCTCAAATAAAAGTCTTTCCGTTAAGACTTCATCAACGAAGATTTCAAAGAAGGATAAGATTGCTAACGCATTGTCATTTATAAATGGTTATGTTGAAAACGTAAACAAAATGGATCAGTCAGTCGATCTAGTCGAATGGGTAAACTCAAGTAATTTAGCGACAAAGCGTTTTAAAAGAGAAGTAAAAAGAATAGTCGATGAGGCAAACAAACAAGATCCGGAACTAGGACTTGATGCTGACCCGATATTTGACGCCCAGGATAATCCAAACAATGGTTTTGATCTTGAATCATTTGATGAAAAAACAAATTACTTAACTGTAAAAGGAAAGGATTGGCCTGAATTTAAGCTGACAATGAAAATAACAGAAGCAAGTGGAAAGTGGTTAGTTGATGGTTGTGGACTGGTTAATATTCCCGGAGAGAAGAGAGCTAAAAGATAATATCATTAGAACTTTAAGATGAAGTATCAGAAGACTTGCCTAATAGCTATCATGACCCGGAGCAGCTCTAACAAAGATGAGCAAGAGGAAGGTAGCAAAGAATCAAACAGCTTATCATTAACCTTAGACTCTTTCTCTTCATTTCCTCCGGAAATTGAAGGTTGTTCTTGTTGCTTTGCCAAAGATTCAGTAGCGTACATGAAAAGGCAATATATTTATATGAATGACTTTGGTCAAACATCGTTTCTAACAATAAATGGAGTTATTACAAAGTTCACACAGGTTGAGTTTAAGGAGATTGATTCTTTAAACGTAAAAGCAAAGTATGAAAGTGACAACTATGAAATGATAATTGAATCTAAAGATGGAATTCAAAATGGTGATGAAACTTGGCTGAAAACAGGAACTATCAAACTATCTGATAAAAATGGAAAAATAATCACAACTACTTTTTATGGAGAATGTGGTTGTTAGCTTGATGTATTTGATTACTTGCAATATAAATGACAAATTACACATACATATCTTCTGTTGATTACATTAACAACCTAACATTTGACTATGTTGAAACCTATTCCTTTCAACGTGGATCTGATTATGAAGAAAACCTAAAAGTAATTAAGTCAGAATACAACAGATTAAAAGTTAGAAAGGAAAGAAGGAACAATTTAACCGAAAGGGAACAACTACGTTTTTCTGAATTAGAGTCCCTTTTAAGTTTCATGCTCCTAATTAATGATAAGGGTCAGTTTCATCCGTCAAGCAAAAAGACAAGCTCTTTTCAAAATGGGAACGCAATTGTGGAACAATTAATAAATATCCTAAAAACTGAGGTAAGAAATATACCAATGTGGATGTGTGCCCCAATTTATCGAGATGCAATTGTGTTTTATAATCAAGCAGCGGAAATCGTATCGACTCTACATGTGTGCTTGAGTTGTGAATACATGGTTACAAAAGAGTTCCACCATGTTAATGGAGATAATGAAATGTATAAACTGCTAAAAACTTTTTTTATAGATATAGGGCATGATGTTGAAGATGCAACAAAATTCTTATTGAAGTAAAACACATATTTTGCACTCGCAATAGCAAAATAGACAATAAAAACAAAGAACAATGAGAACACTATCACTTTTCATAGCAACAAGTTTGGACGGTTATATTGCAAAGCCAAATGATGACCTTAGTTTTTTGAAGCTAGTAGAAAAAGAAGGGGAAGATTATGGATATGCGGAATTTACTGCGAACATTGATACCATAATTCTTGGCAGAAAAACTTACGATTGGGTGCTTAGAGAAATTGGCGCTTCTCATTACGATAATGGAGAAAGAGATGTTTATGTTATCACAAGGAACGAACGACCAGGTGTTGGTAGAACCAAGTTTTATACAGGAAACCTAGCTGAATTAGTGCAAGAACTTAAAAAAGGAAACGGTAAGAATATATATTGTGATGGTGGTGCCGAAATAGTGAACGAACTTTTGAAAGACGATTTGATTGATGAATTTATTATTTCAATTGTTCCGGTATTGGTTGGTAACGGAACACGACTTTTCAAGGACGGCAGACCCGAACAGTTGCTTGAATTTGTAAAGTCAAAAACTTTCGACACAGGTTTAACACAACTGCATTACAGACGAAAGAAGTAGCTAAAACAGCCCAAACCGTTATCAGCAATTTTAAAACACTAAATAAAAAAAGACACTAGATGAACCAGCAGTATATAATTTTCGGAATTATTGCAATTGGAGTAATTGTTTTAATCCTGGCTTGGAATAAGCTGAAAAATCAAAAGCCCCAACCAGACACAGATACAAGGAGACCTTCGGAAAACATTTTTCCAACTGCCAAAGTGACTAACGACAAACTTGTAATAATTGAAGATATCAGTGAGAATGACATTAAAAAAATACTGCAAGAGCTTTGTAATTCATATAACAAAGAAACGTATCAGGCTATTCCAAGGTTGACAAAACTATCAGACAAGAAGTTTGCTATAACTTTCCCATACGACATAGACTTTGAAATCTACTGTTATCTCATCAACTATTTAAATTATCCAATAGGATTTGATAGACAATTTAAAACTATTGGCTGGACCACTACAAAATCAACTGATAGCTGGGTAACTGAAAAAAGTGCGAATAAAAATGTAATGCTATTTATAAGCGACTTTGACACCGAGTATGATAATGTCTTCTTGACGACAACTGATAATATCGGATACAAACTTGGTTTTGCAATGGGTGAAGAAATGCAGTTATTGGATAAACCCGAGAAGAATTATATAAAACAGCCATTAAATATCAGTGAATTAGCAACAAAAGAATATGCCGACTTCAAATAAAGCTGCTATGTTGCACGAATTTGGGTCAGAAGGGATGTAGCTAGTACATCATTCAAACATTATGTCACGACTTTTTCTTTTTATTTTACTTTTTTCAAGACAAACAGCTGTTGGACAGTTTGTTGATTCAATCTCAAAATTTACATTTTGTTACGATAAAGGCTTTTATACATTTGGTCATTCGGGACACTATTCAATAAGTGAAATAATTGAATACTCAAAATCGAATAATGCTAACTTTCAGATTATAAGCCATATTCAACTTAAAAAATATTATCACTCAGAAACTAAGTCTATAATAATTGATACGATAAGACTTAAAAGCCTAAAGGCACCAATACCATTTAACAAAACAGAGAAATTAATGACGGAATTAAATATTTCCAGAGATAATTTTAATGCGACTTATGTTAGGCCTTTTCTGAATGCTCCTGCAAAAAACGAAATTACTTCAGTAGCAAAAAACATGATCTGATATGGAAGTTTGACAATGAGTATTCGGACAGAAAGGATAGAAGGGAATTATTTAAAAACATAAATAGATTTTCACTACTCGATACATTTCTGCTAAAGAAAAAACCAAACCTTGAATATGATCTTGTTATTAATGATACCTGGAACAGCCTTTCAATTACTTGCATTGGAACCACTGATACAATTGAATACAGAAGTCAGTTTTTTGAACTGCTTGGACAACCGGTATCAAAATATGTAAACAAAAACTATAGTGATGGCAAAAGATTTATTAATCTTGAAATTAATAATAGTATTCAAAGAATCGTTCCGGAGGATTCTTTGATCAGCCAAGCAGTTGATCTGAATCAACTAAAGGAAGAGTATATAATGTGGTATATAAAAGAAAAAATGTAGCAGAAAACAAGGGCTTAATGGTAAGCTCAGCAAACTGCCATTAATATCATCCCGTAGATAAATAAGACTAAAAATGGCTGCGTGATATAAGGTTCGGCGTTATACGGGCTAATTCCAACACTCTCCTTTGTCAACTCTGACAAGCTATGCAAACATGGAATTTAATGCTTATATTAAACTTGAAGATAAAACCAACTACCGAAACCCAAGCGGAAATTTTAGTCAACATTTAACGGAGATGCCGAAAACCGGATAGAGTAGGCAATTAATCAATAAAAATGCTTATGGAAACTCAAGTTAATCATCCTACTCCTGACAGTATCATGCAAATAGGTACAGGTTTTTGGGCCTCAAAAATTCTATTGAGCGCTGTAAGATTTCAACTGTTTACAACACTTGCCGAACGAAAAACGATGACCGCAGCCGAAATAAAATCTCATTTAGGATTTAAATGCACCGATAGAAATGTGTTCGATTATTTAGATGCCCTGACTACTTTTGGCTTTCTTAATCGCGAGGATATTTTAGAAACCGCGAAATATTCAAACAATGCTAATACTGATTTCTTCTTAGACAAAAAGAAGCCAACCTATATTGGTGGACTCCTCGAAATGTTAAACAACAGGCTGTATGGCTTTTGGGGTAACCTGGAAGAAGGACTGTTAACCGGACAGCAACAAAATGAAACGAAAGCAGGAGACGATCTTTTCAAAAAACTGTATGAAGATCCTGATAGGCTAAAGGAATTTATACACGCAATGAGCGGAATCCAAATGGGGGCTTTTATGGCACTGGCTCAAAAATTCGATTTTTCAAACTATAAAACATTAGTAGATATTGGAGGGTCGGCGGGCTTACTTTCATTGCTGGTGGCTAAACAACAGCCGCATATGAGTTGTATCTCATGGGATTTACCTGTGGTTGCTCCGGTTGCAATTGAAACGATTCAGCAATTTCAACTGCAAGATCGTGTAAAAACTGCCAATGGAGATTTCTTTAAGGATCAGTTCCCCCAAGCTGACGTGATAACGATGGGAAATATTCTGCATGACTGGGATGAAAAAACTAAATTAATGCTTATCAGGAAAGCCTATGATGCATTACCCGAGGGCGGTGCATTTGTGGCTATTGAAGGCATTATAGATGATGATAGAAACAAAAACGCTTTTGGTTTGATGATGAGCATTAATATGCTTATTGAAACAGGAAGCGGCTTTGATTATACATTTGCTGATTTTAATAAATGGGCAAAAGAAATAGGTTTCAGATCGACTTCATTACTGCCATTAGCCGGCCCTACTAGTGCTGCAATAGCTTATAAGTAAAAACGTCCTCATATAGACAGCGATAGCGGTTTATTATTTGACACTTCATCGTTTTTAAATGGACTATTTGCAAAAAATAATCGGAGACTTTGAAATCCACTCGGTTGAAGGAATCAAAGAATGCTTTGAAAATGGTGTTGGTCCCAATCGGCTTCATAAAGGTAAACCCCTTATCTACGAAATGATAAGTATGTATTTGCGTGGTCCTAAGTTCAAAAAATGTATTCAAGTTTTCGTAGATTTTGGTTTGAAATTCGATGATAAGGTCTTATTGGCCGTTTTGCTCGATGACGCTGCAACACTTGAAAAACTACTAACTGGAAATCCGGAGTTAATGGCTAAAAAGTATTCCTTAGACTGCACTTTTACTCCACTTTATGAAGTGTCTCTTTTACATATCTGTGCAGAGTATAATCATTTGAAATGTGCAAAATCGTTAGTAAAGTTGGGTGTTGATATTAACACAAAAGCTGGGCTTGATAATAATGGTTTTGGTGGGCAGACTCCAATTTTTCATACGGTCAATCAACATGATAATGCTTGTATTGATGTAATGAATTTTCTAGTATCTCAGAATCCCGACCTCTCATTAACTGTTTCAGGACTAATTTGGGGTAATGGATACGAATGGGAAACATTTATTCCTTCTGTTAATCCAATAAGCTATGCGATGATGGGTCTGCTCCGACAATTTCAAAGAACTGAGCAGCAGATTTATGAAGTTGTATCGATATTACTAAAAGCGAATTGCGGAATAGATTATTTTCCGGCAAATGTTCCGAACAAGTATTTAAGTAGCTAATATTGTGATGCGCAAACAGACTTGATATTTTGAGAGGACTTGTTTGTTATAAATTCGATTGGAGGATTTATATTTCATCACATTTCAAAATATCTAACCTTATAGCACTCATCAAGAAAGAGCTTAATGCACCTTTACCTTAGACTAAGAATTGTTTTAATATTAATTTTAATGACTATGACCTTCTCAGGGTCATTCGCATGCATTTGTGCAACTCGGTTAGGAAAGGCAATTGATCCAGACTTTGAAAAAGCTGAACTGATTTTTATAGGGAAAGTCATAAAATCAACGGACTCAACATATAAATTTCAAATTATTGAACATTTTAAAGGGACAATTGGCAACCCAGTTGAGGGTTCTTCATTTCTTGCGTGCTCTACAATTCGAAGTTTACCCAAAGGGGAGGTTTGGTTAGTGTATGGGAGTTACATAAATCAAAAGATCGAAATAAGTAATTGTTCCAGAAGTAGACCTCTAGTATGTGTTCATGACTCTCATCCTGAATTAATAGCTGAAATCTATAGATTTAATTATGAGAGATTTGGTAGTTTTCGGGATGAGATTGAATTCTTACGAAAGAAAAGAGAAGATTATCAGTATAAACTCACGACGCAAGATCCTGTTTGGAGACAGAAAATCACAATTAATATTGTATTTGGAGCATTTTTAGTGTGGACAACATTAACTATAGTATCGGGGTTCATATTTAGAAAGTTTAATGAAAGCTAACATGCAACTTGGTTGTTCTACCGAATCAACATATTTTAGTTTCGTAGTAACCGTTAAACGCGGTTTATTTTGCCCAGACAAATTAAGATAAAATAGTGTTTGTCATATAAATCCTATGACCAAAGTTCCCGATATCCAAAACATCATAGAAAAATATAAAATCGGTCATCGTTATTTTATTTTGGTTCTCTCTAAATACATTAGCTCTATATGTTGACAACTGATTAATTAGTAACTATGAGAGGCAAAGCGAATAAGAGAAAAAGGATCGCGTTAAAATCTACTTATGTTTCCATTTTTGAGCCTGTTAAAAGCAACTAAATGATTCAAAAAAGCATCGACACTCATTCTTAATCACTATTAACACGCTATTTCGTCAAATAAATACCTTCTCTGTAATCAGCACAGAACATATTTTGTACTTATACTCATCCTTGGAATTCATTCAAAAACCAAGGATGAGTTTTTTCTTAAAAATACTTGTGCAAGTAAATGCTTGCATTTATATTTGCAAGCAAATACTTGCATAATATGGAAGCGCGAAGAGATGTTTTTCAGGCAATAGCCGACCCTACAAGACGAGCAATAATAGGTATGATAGCCCTACAACCTGTGAATGTTAACACCATTGCAGAGCAATTTGATGTTAGTCGCCAGGCTATTTCCCTGCACCTTAAAATTCTTTCCGAATGTGGCTTGTTAAACATCAAGCAAATTGGCCGAGAGCGCTTATGTGAAGCAAAGCTTGAAAAATTAAATGAGGTGCATGAGTGGGTTGAACAGTATCATAAGCTATGGACAGGAAGATTAAAGGCACTCAAAGACTTTGTAGAACAAGAAGAACTGCAAGCTAAGAGTGCAAAAGCAGTCGATAAGAAAATAAATAAGAACGTCAATAAATCTAAAAAATAAGCTATGGAAAATCGTGTAAAAAACAAGGAGGTTTTTATAGAAGAAACCTTTAACGCAAGTGTTGAAAGGGTGTTCAATGCTTGGACCGATCCTGAAAAATTAATGAAATGGTTTGCGCCTGATGGCTGCACTATCCATTTCAAAACACTAAACATTGAGAACGGTGGACTATTTCACTCGTGTATTTCTAATCCTCAATATGGAGACTGTTGGTGTATTGGAGAATACAAAGAACTTGTGCCTAACTCAAAAATCGTCTTCACAATGATTAATGCGGATGAAAATGGCGAGCCTATAAACCCGGCTGCAATTGGAATGGATCCGGATTGGCCTGGTGAAACACTTGTTACAGTAACACTAACTGAAGAAGGTGGAATGACAACCTTGCGGTTACGACAAACCGTTTCGCAAGAATTAGCTAAGAAAACCGGTGCATACCCAAGTTGGTTGCAAATGCTAAATAACATGCGAGCATTACTTAATTAAAACTGATAACATGAAAAGGACAATCATCTATGCTGTTTTCGTGCTTCTGATCCTGGAGTCGTGCAATAAAGCAAACAAATCACAAGAAAACGTTACCCAAACTAGTGCAAATGTTAAAGATTCTCTAACGTTCAAAAGAGGCTATTCAGACGTCAATGGGATTAAAATGTATTATGAGATTTATGGAAAAGGAAGCCCATTAGTTTTAATTCACGGAGGCGGCTCAACTATCCAGACAACCTTTGGGAGAGTAATTCCTCAATTGGCTAGAGACAGACAGGTAATAGCAGTAGAATTGCAGGCACATGGACGGACAAGCGACAGAAGCGCAGATTTGACATTCGAACAAGATGCCGACGATGTGGCCGCGCTGCTCAAAAACATTGGAATTGATAAAGCAGATTTTTTCGGGTTTAGCAACGGCGGTACGACCACCATGCAAATTGCCATTCGCCATCCCGAAATAGTTAATAAGATTATACTAGGCTCCACTCTTGCTAAACGCAATGGAGTGCCTGAACAATTTTGGGGGTTTATGAAGCAAGCACGATTAGAAAACATGCCCCAACAATTGAAAGAAGCCTATAAACAAGTTGCTCCAGACAGTAATGGCCTGCAAGTAATGCACGATAAGGATGCAAAAAGAGTAATAAATTTTAAAGATATAACAGACGAAAAGATCAGCTCAATTAAAGCCCCAACTTTAATTATCATCGGCGACAAAGATGTCATCACACCTGAACATGCTCTCGAAATGCACCAGCTAATAGCCAATTCACAATTAGCAATAATTCCGGGTGCACATGGCGAATACATTGGCGAAATAACAACGATAAAAGGGAATTACAAGGAAACAGATTTTGTGATCCCAATGATTGAAAAATTTTTACAATGATTAAGGGTAAATAGGTTCTGAAAATGTAATTAATATCTTTACTGCACGGCAGATTAATCTACATGTGGAAATAGCTATTTCACGTGGTGGCAAAACATAATCTGTAGCATCTAATCATCTCTTATGAAGCAGTATTTATTATTTTTCCTTCTGTTTCTTTATGGTTGTAACCCAATCCGGAAGGATAAAGATCTAAAATGGAAAACAATCGAAATAGGTGATTTCCTTTTTGACTTTCCTTCAGATTTTAAGCTTGTTAAGGACAAGGGAGTTGATTCGAATGTGGGAAGGGTAGTAGGGGATAGCTTAGTTTTTAATTATGATTTTGGATACTATTCTTCCCAATTAACTAAAACACCTAAGGATTGCTTAGACAGTAATTTAATAACCTACCATGCAGGAGAAAAGTTTACGAAACCGGGAATTATCTATGATAAAAATAACTGGCCCAAAGTGAGATTGTTAAAACTTAGACAGGCGACAATACATGATAGCACTTTAGGTCAGGGATGTGATTACGTTGCAATATGTGAATACAAAAAACAAAAGTTTGATTACCCCATCTTTTTGGCGGTTGAAACAAAAAATAAAATTTTCATAATAGATACTCTTGATAATATCTACCGGAAAATCGTCTATCCCCAGAAGTATGAACCAAATAATGTAATAGGTGTTCATGTTCATAAACTTACTGGTTATAATCAAAACATAAACAATTATTTGGGTTTAACCTTAACAGCAGCAACCGTATCAAGAGAACAACAAGAGCTGGTATTGCAGATTATTGGAACAATGAGAGCTAAGCCAGTTAATTAGCAAATTAGCCAAGTTATATCCCAAATTATGTATTGATCTATGAAGCAATTGATAACTGTTATTTTATTTGTATTAACCTTATCTGGTTTGAGTTATGCTCAGGACCTTAATTATCGCCTTTGTATTAAAAATAAATGCAGCAACACAATAGTTAAGGATATTTTTTATACACTTCAAAAAGGGGGTAGCAATTATATCCCTGATACAAATGGAGTTACAAGGTTACCTGAGGCAGGGGCCTACATTTTAAGGTCGGCCAGTTTTAGTGATGTTATTGAATTGAATTTTCAAGATTATAAAAGTTATTGTGACACTTTGAATGCAGATGAAATTATTGAATGTCTTGAACCTACAACAAGACCACGATTTATAGGATTTTGTTGTTGTGATTTCACTCCTTGTGAAGGATATAAAATTGACCGATTTAATAACGGACAAGTTCGAATTGAGTCACAATTTCGTAATGGTATTCCAATTGGAAAATTTAAAAGATATAATCAGTCTGGTAAGCTGGTAGAAGTTACTACCTATAGTAAGAAAGGAAAAAAGAGGAAAACGGTGATTTGCTGAATGGTAAGCTAACGATATAAAATTTCTGCAACCTTATTACATTACCTGAATGCTATGCAAAACATTATCGAAAAGTATAAAAAAGGACATCGATACTTTATAAACCTGAGTTTTGAGGGATTTTCCAAAATGACAGGGCAAATTCTTGTTGCCTCAATTTTTGATAATTGCAACATTTCGGTTGATTGCTCACATACAGACTTAACAAACGTAAAGTTCATAAACTGTAATCTAAAGAAATGTGACTTCACTCATTGCGACCTAACAAATGCCACTTTTGAAAACTGTTCCTTTGAAAATGTAGTGTTCAAAAATGCTGACCTTGACGGAACAACCTTCATTGATTGTAATAGCCATGGTCAAATGGTTTATTTAGATAAGATAACTGGGGAGCTTGAGACCATTAAACATCCTTTGGTTAAAGAGTTGTACGATAATGTGCCGGAATTTAGCAAAATTGCAGATCATTTAAATGATGAACTCGATTATTTAGTTTATAGTGAATTAAGTTTGAGGTTAGTTGAAGACATCACTACGAATACTGTGATATCAGATCTTACCAAACAGTGCTTCCAATTCTTCAATTTGCTTGGAGACAGAGAAGATGAAAAACTTGATAATTTGTTAGTAGTTGGGGTTTATGAAGGCCTGTACCCCAGCAAAAAGTGTAACGACATTGCCCGACAGCTTTTGAATGGCCGCAACAATGATATTTACGAACATTGCATGAAGAACGAAAACATCCGATCGAATTTTTAAATCCTGAAATATTAAATAGTAATTAGCAACATTAAAATGGGTTTATTACCAAAACCAATATGGAAAGAGGAGTACAACTACTACTCAAAGAAATCAGTTAACGACTTACGATCAGACATTCAACACCTGTTCGATAAAACTAACGGCTGGGATTTTTCAGTTAACCTGACAGGAGCATTCACTTCAGATTTTGGATTTCAAATGACCCCAAAGTGGCAATTCACACACATAAGAAACTTTGAAAGTGAAATAGCATATCTGAATGGACGAATATTTCAAGATGAGCTAAAAAGAACAAGAGTGAAGTTTACAGTTAGACCCAACTCAATTTTTGCGATTTTCTTCTTTGCATTTCCGTTGTTTGGCCTATTCGGCTTAACAATTAATAATGTTAATGGAGACAAAAATGAAGCACTGATTGTTGGACTGGTTTTTACTTTTATGGCTCCAATTGTAATGCTGATGTTCGGTTACTTTGCTAAGAAGGGTATTAAAGATCGTTTTGTTAAAACCTTCAATCTGGAGCAAGTTGAAGTGAATTTACTATCTGCTGATAGAACCTAGTGATCTAAGTTTTCTAATCCATAAATGAGGGCAATACGATACAATTACTGTTTATATATTTGTTTTAGATTTGCTTGGATGATCTAGCATCTTCCACATTACCTTACCTTACATGAAATTCGCCACATTATATAAATGATAAAACGCTTAACATTTAGTTTATTGATACTAGGACTATTTTCCTGTAGACAGATAACTCATAAAAATGAAAGAATAGGAAAGGACGAAGTCAAAATTACCTGGGTTGAGAATTTGTCGGGTGACTTTTCGTTTAGAAACAACTGGGATTACCCGGAAGGTGTTTACATGAACGAGTTTGGACAATTAAGTTGTGACGGAATTTGTCCGCCGGAAACTGACAGAATGAAAGACGAAAACGGTAAAATACTCAGAGATTCATTAACAGCATTTTATCGGTTGGTAGACACAACGCATAAATTTTACTCAATTCATTCTGAAGCTCGGTGTTATGAATGGGCAGGAACGAATTTTATTTCCGCAAATAAAGTGAGTGTAGATACAGTTGCCTGTTTTACAGCTAATAATGCTGCCACACATACTAGTTTGAACTTGAAAATTGCTAATGATAAGTGTATTCCAACAATTGAATTAAATAGTATTACCAACGCAGGGACCAAGACATACTCTTATAAAAGAGGAGCAATAAAAATAGATAAGAATATGTGGGATAAAGGAGTTTTAAAAGCAGAATTCGACTTTGAATTTAACCATCAGGAGTCCTCTAAAGAACCTATGTATTGGAAGGGTAAGATATATACTTCAATTAATGCCAAATAAGGGAACACAAAAGCATACAACTTTTGAAAATAAAAAAACTTTGTACTTTCAGTGCAACAACATTTCCTATACTATCTGATGAATGAATATCTTAATTGTTTACAGCCATCCAAGTAAGAACTCCTACACCTTTCAGGTTTTAGAACAGCTAAAACAAGAATTGACGTGGCCAGATTGTGAATTGAAAGTTTCTGATCTGTATTCAATAGATTTTCAAACGGATATGAACGAGATTGAATATGAGAGGGAAGGGTTTGCAAGATTTGAATTACCAGTTTCAGACGATGTGAAAAATGAACAGCAAAAATTAGAATGGGCTGATTGTGTTATCTTTTTATACCCTGTTTGGTGGAGCGATTGTCCTGCGAAATTGAAAGGTTGGTTCGATCGAGTTTATTCGGTTGGTTATGCTTATAAGCAAACAGATTGGTTTCCTAAAATGAAAACCCTAAAATACGGACTTGTAATATGTACAGCCGGACACCCCAATGAGTTTTTATATGAAATAGGAATTGCCCAAAGTATGCAAAATGTGATGCTCGATGATCGGCTCGGCAAAAGATTCAATCATAAAGAAATGATCATATTAGGAGGAACAATTGATATAGAAAAAGTTAGGGGGCAACACACTGAGCAAATAAAACAATTGGCGGAGAAGATAAAAAACTACGACATCCTAAAATCATTATAAAACGAACCTATGAATATCTATGTATTTGGTAATGGAAATATCAGTTTTGATGACTTTAAGAAACATTACGAAGAAGTAATTAATCCTTATCTGAATAATGAAGAAGTGAGTTTTCTTTTATGCGATTTTAGAGGAGTTGATACGTTAATAATGGAACTCTTGAAATGTAAAACTTCAAATGTTTCGATTTATCACATTGGAGAAAGAGCAAGGTACTTACCTGATAAATTTAACACAAAAGTGGGTGGTTGGAAGATTTTGGGAGGATATGAAAACGATCAAGAAAGAGATCATGAAGTAATAAAAAAGTGCACTCATTTTATTGCAATCGACTTCAATTCCGATCATAAACGAAAAAGCGGAACAGCCAAAAATATGGAATATTGCGAGGAGTTAGGGAAGATTAGGCTGATGAAGTAACAATTAACATTATATATACTATGGGAATGTTTCTTTCAATAACAGGTGTTATTGGTAAAGCACAAGAAGAGGTATTAAGCAGTTTAACAAAATATGCGAAATCCGTCGGAGGTGGACTGGAGAAAGAGGTGCTTTCTACTGACAATTACAATTGTAGTATAATTGAAAGCGTCAATGGTAATACAACAATAATTTATCCGAATAATTATCTTGAGTGGGATACATCTTCTGAGTTTATATCCAAAGATTTAAATACTCCGGTGTTTTCATTTCATATTCATGATGGTGATCTATGGATGTATGTCTTATTTGTTAATGGTGAAATTGTTGACCAATTTAATCCGATCCCAGATTACTGGGATGGAAATATTAGTGATGATGAAATTCAAAGTTGGAAAGGGAGCGCTACGATTATTAATAAGTATGTAGAGTTTGTAAAGCCGGAAGACATTGAGAAATATTTAGTTCGATGGGACTTAGATATTGAAACAGGTGAAAAGGCCTATGAAGGAGATGAGTTTGTTCAGGAAGATTGGCAATTGCTTGATTTTATGAAAAAAATGCGTTTGCCATTTCCCCTTAATGAAAAGTGGCAGCCCAATGCTACAACATTTAAGTTATGGACAAAAGAGCTTTCTTTGAAGCAGTCAAATCCCAATGGAACGAAAGTGCCGATTAATGTTATAAAAAAGCCATGGTGGAAGATTTGGTAGTTTGTGAGGGTATACAACAGTTAGTTGATTTTAATCGTTAGCCATAACCATTAACAGTACTTACATTATACAATGAAAAACACTAGAAAAGTAATTCTATACATTGTACAACTTCATTACAAGCGAAGTGATGAACTTATGTGATGCTATTAAAATTCCTAAGATCTAATGGATTTATTTATACATGATATTTAAAGATCAGAACCAGAAACTAAAAGTGGCCCGGGTTTTAATTTTAGCCCAATTAATATTTATTGTAACCAATCTGATCGTTTTTTATCAGACTAAGTTTCAACTAGTATCAAACCTAATCTCCGAAGCAGTAATTATCGAAATTGTAGAGCCCTATATTATGATGAGCATCATTTTGAGTATTTCTGTCATGGTTAGTTTTGTCTTATACTGTCGTGAGAAATTAATAGCAGCTATTGGCATTAGTTTTTTAGTTCTGACGGGGCAGATGATAGTTCAATACTATGTTGAGCGGTGAAAACCGGAGGAAGAGCTCAGAAATAAATGGTTCTCTGTTAGCTATAAATCGCTTTTAAATGCAGACTTTAACCCAAGGGGACCTTCAAACTATAACAGGCATGCAGAAGAATCTGACGATAGCGAATAGTTTTGAGACCAACAATGTTGTGAATAATATCAATAAAATGGTTAAATTAATTAGTGTTTGAATTACTTATCCAACAAGATTTTGGTGGACATCTGCAATCGCAAATAAACTGGCTACAATAACTTAACGTTGCGGTAAAACTGGTTGGATAGTTTTGGAGTTATTAAGTTGAACTTTTTAACTATGAGAGAATTATCAGTAGTTATTACGGTAATGAATGAGGAGGAGAACATCAAACCTCTTATCGAAGCTTTGTCTGCTGCACTCGAGGGGATTGACTACGAAGTGGTGTTTGTTGACGATGGATCTACCGACCGTACAAGAAAAGAAATCATATCAAATGCTACCCATCGGATTAAGCTGGTTGAGTTGCGTAAAAATTATGGTCAAAGCACTGCTATGACGGCCGGAATTGATAACTCAAGCGGACGTTATATCGCCATGCTGGACGGCGACCTCCAAAATGACCCTTCTGATATTCCTCCGATGCTCGAAAAACTCAAAACAGAAGACTGGGATGTGGTAGCAGGGGAGCGGAAGAATAGAAAGGATGGAATGTTGCTGCGTAAAATTCCAAGTCAGTTGGCCAATGCTTTTATCCGTAGCATGACTGGTGTGCATATCAAAGATTATGGTTGCACATTAAAGGTTTTTAAAAAAGAGATTGCAGAAGATTTGGGTATTTATGGGGAGTTGCATCGTTTTATACCTGTGCTGGCCAAGCTGCAGGGAGCCACAATTACTCAAGTGCCTGTAAAACATTATCCGCGTAGATTTGGAAAGTCAAAATATGGGATCGATCGTACTTTTAAGGTGCTGAGCGACCTCATATTAATGGTGTTTTTCAGAAAATACCTGCAGAAACCTATGCACCTGTTCGGTACAATTGGATGTATTTCCGCATTTATTGGTGTTTTGATAAATGTTTACCTGCTTATTCTTAAAATCATGGGACATGATATTTGGGGTAAACCACTATTGATTGCCGGAATTATATTGTTCATCGGTGGAATTCAGTTTATAACTATCGGTATTTTATCTGAAATCAGCATTCGTACGTATTACGAATCACAAAACAAGAAAACCTATCAAATCAGAAGAATTATAGTCAATGGGCAACGACAAGAGGTGGCTGAACATTATTAAGCTATTGCTTAAACTCCTGATCACAGTACTTTCATTATGGTGGGTAGCAAGGAAAATTAATTTTGCTGAGGTGGCTGATGCCTTTAAGCATACCAATCTGTGGTACATCTTAATTGCAGTACTATTTTTCTCTCTATCTAAATTTATCTCCGCCATACGTTTAAATATCTTTTTTAACGCCATTAAATTAGCGCTTTCCGGAATCGTTAATTTACGGTTGTACTGGCTGGGGATGTTCTATAATTTATTCCTTCCCGGCGGAATTGGTGGTGATGGGTATAAGATATGGTGGCTCAATAACCGCTTTAACTATCCTGCTAAAAAGCTGTTCTGGGCGATACTTTTAGATAGAGTAAGCGGACTTGTAGCCTTAGGGATATTAACCGTAGTGTTGCTCTATTTTGTTCATTTGCCTCCTTCTCTTTTTCAGAAAATAAGTGAAAGCACGTTTTATTGGTCGGCTACAGGCTTGGCCTTTTTAATTTTGAGCGCATTTTACTTAAGTTACCGTTATTATTTCAAGGAATTTTTGTCTTGCTTTTGGCTAACCAACTTTCAGGGTATACTTGTTCAAGTAGCTCAACTTATTTGTGTCGCCTTTATCCTTAAAGCCCTGGGAATAACCGATCATTACAAAGAATATTTGCTGATCTTCCTGATTTCATCAGTAATTGCTGTATTACCTTTCACAATCGGAGGCTTAGGAGCAAGGGAACTGGTCTTCCTTTTTGGATCTCAGTACCTCATGCTGGATATGCATTATGCGGTAACAATCAGTCTTTGGTTCTACTTGATTACGGCCGCGATTTCCTTCGCTGGAATTTATTATGTGTTTAATGGGAAAAGATTGGTCGATAGTCGATAGTCGATAGTCGATAGTCCATAGTCGATAGTCCATAATCGATAGTCCATAGTCGATAGTCCATAGTCGATAGTACTTGTTATCCATAAAAAACAAAAGAGGCTTTCGATTTGGAAAGCCTCTTTTGATAATCTAGTCTATGGTTTATGGACTATGGTCCATGGTCCAATTAAAACTTCTCGTACAACGCTCTTAAACGTTCGCGAGTCATTTGTTCTTGCCAGTTTTTGCCTAAGGCATTTTCCCAAAGTGGAGCCATACCTAAAGACACATCGATCATTTTATCGAATTGCTCATCAGTTAAGCCTTTGGTAACGTTTTTAGGAATGTCGATCTGGTGTTTCACTACCATTTCTTTGAATTCTTTAACACCTTCTGGGTAAAACTCTTCCAAATGATCAAAAACGATACAGTTTCCTACTCCGTGTTTAGTTCCTAATAAGAAACTTAAACCGTAGCTAACAGCGTGCGCAACACCTACCTGTGAGTAAGCGATACTCATCCCACCGGCATACGAAGCCATCATTAATTTATCATCACAATCATCATCCCAAACCTCACGGCCCAAATAAACTTCACGACAAAGTTCTAATGCTTTTTCACCGTAAGATTTACTGAACTCGTTTAAGAAAGTTCCTTCCAACGACTCAATACAGTGTATATAGCAATCCATACCGGTGTAGAAAGCCTGATTTTTAGGAGCGCCTTGAGTTAATGCAGGGTCAAGAACGATTTGGTCAAAAGGAGTGAAGTCAGAGTTCATTCCTAATTTACGAACAGGACCGGTTAATACCGTGGTACGAGAAACTTCCGCGCCAGTTCCTGAAAGAGTAGGAATACCAACTTTATAAACACCAGGAACCTTTACTAAGTCCCATCCCTGGTAATCTGCAGATGAACCTGGATTGTTCATCATTAATGAAACCGCTTTAGCTAAGTCCATCGTAGAACCGCCACCAATACCGATAATACCTGAAACAGTACCGTAAGTATCCTTCAACTCTTTTGCTAATGCATCAACATAAGTTGTTTTAGGCTCATTTGTTACATCTGCAAATACGATTTTATCATTTCCGCGTAAAGGAATGCGGCTGATTAGTTCATTTTTGTTCTCAAAGAAATGGTCAACAAGAAAAACCATTGGTTGTCCGTCTTTACGACGAGGAGCAATAATCTCATCCACTTGGTCAAATGAACCGCGGCCATAAACCACGTAATCAACCATTTTAAAATTTCTGAATTTCATAATTATATGAAAATTATTGTGTTAGTAATATTTAGTGTTCGTTCGTGTTATATTTGTTTGCGCTAAATTTAGAGAAGTTTCAGTGCCTTTTCAAGATCTTCAGGAGTGTCAATCTCAACACCCATATAATCGGTTACCACCATCTTCATTGGGATGCCATTTTCCAAATAGCGTAAACACTCCACTTTTTCCGCATCTTCTAACGGGCTAACCGGTAATTTAGTGAAATCTAAGAGTGTTTGTTTACGGAAGGCATATACCCCAATATGCTCATAGTAAACCGGATCAATGGCTTTATTACGAGGATAAGGAATTGGTGAGCGCGAGAAGAATAATGCGTTAAACTTTAAATCGACTGCAACCTTTACATAATTAGGATCTTTGATGGATTCTTCGTCTGATAAAACTTGCATTAAAGAAGCCACCTGTACTTTTTTACCTTCTTCACCTTCAAAAACTTGTAACAGTTTTTCAAGTGGCTCACGTTTGGTAAATGGCTCATCTCCCTGAACATTCACTACAATGTCGGCATCCAATTGGAGAGCCGCTTCAGCAATACGATCGGTGCCACATTCGTGCTCTTTTAAGCTCATAATGGCTTTACCGCCATTATTTACAATTTCATTATAAATAAGGTCGCTATCACAAACAACGGCAACTTCATCGAAAAGTCCCGTGTTAAGTGCAGCTTCATAAGTTCTTAGGATAACAGATTTTCCTCCCAGATCGGCTAATAATTTACCCGGAAAACGGGTTGCTCCATAGCGGGCAGGAATAAGGGCTGCTTTCTTCATATATGATTTCACAGATTTTATTAGACCGATTTAAGATAATTATCGGATTGATTAATAAGGTTTACAAGTTGTAAGTTATTAGATTAATTGATCCCTAACTCACAACCTGTAACCGGTAATAATTTATGCTTTTACAGCGAAGGCAGACTTCACTGCTTCAACCAGTTTCGTTGCTTTTTCAGCGGTTTCTTCTTCTGTCCACAATAAGCCAATAGGAGTAGAAATACAACGGCTCATGATTGCATCGGAAGCAGGGAATTGCTTGGTTGCATATTCCGAAATACGCTCACGGATTTCAGGCGCTAATGCTGATAGTGAGTGACTGTTTTTGAAGTGGTCCCATTTACGGATGTAGTGCCAGTTATTATTGAACCAATAAAATGCAGGTAGACCAGCCGCTTTCATTGCATCAGCTGCTGCTTGTGCCGCTTCTGCATCTGGTAAAAAGAATGATAAGAACGATGCGCTATCACCATCTGCATCAGGTAGTACTCTAAAAGTTACCCCTTCAACCTTAGCTAAAGCATCTTTTAATACCTTTTTATTTTTACGTTGAATGTCAAGGAACGTATCCAGTTTACGGATCTGTCCTAAACCAACGGCTGCATGTAATTCAGAAATACGGTAATTATAACCTAAATATGGATGTAAATCAGCTCCACGGTCAACGCCTAAATGGTCGTGTCCATGGTCGGTGTAAGCATCACATTTAGTATAAATATCTTTGTCATTCGTCAGTACCACACCACCTTCACCACAGGTAATAATTTTAACAAAGTCGAATGAGAATGTTCCGGCATGACCGATAGAGCCTAAGGCTTTACCTTTATAAGTTGCACCGATAGCCTGACATGCATCTTCTAATAAAATTAGTTTATGATTATCGCAAATTGCTTTTAATGCATCAAGATCAGCCATACTGCCACACATATGCACCGGCATTACACATTTGGTTTTGCGAGTGATAGCGGCCTCTACGGCTTTAGGATTCATAGTTAATGACTCATCAATATCAACTAATACAGGAATTGCACCCGCAGCGATTACAGATTCAAAACTGGCAACGAAGGTAAACGTAGGCATAATCACCTCGTCTCCCGCTCCGATACCAAGCGCTACTAAAGCAGTTGTCAAGGCAGTTGTTCCACTTGAGGTTAATTGGGCGTATTTTACACCAAATCTATCCTGAATTGCAGTTTCAAGCTCTTTTGCTTTCCAAATGCCTTTACGAGGGCCATCAAAGCCATAACGCATTAAGATCCCTGTTTCGAGAACATCATTTACTTCTTTGCGCTCTTCCGCGCCGAAAAATTCAAATCCTGGCATAGTAGTATTTGTTAGGTGCGCAAAGGTACTAAGTTCAGAATGAATTATTAATGAATTTTCTTATGTAATAAAGGTTTTAGAGAGGGAGGGTCCTTTGCTAAACCATTGTCCAATCAAATACCGTCAGTTAAAACTGACGGCAATGAAGTCAATGCATTTTTGGTTAATCTATAGTAAAAATGGAATCTCCGAAAAGAAGAGACTTCATTGCCGTTGGCTTCAGCCAACAGAGATTGAATAGCTGGTTTGACTAAAGCATATCGACATTCATAATTAATCAGTCAGTTAATACTGAGGGCAAAGAAGTCAATGCATTTTGATTAATCTATAGTAAGAATGAGATCTCCAAAAAGAAGAGACTTCATTGCCGTTGGCTTCAGCCAACGGAGAATTGAATAGCTGGTTTGACTAAATCCTATGGTATTGATAATTAATCAGTCAGTTAAAACTGACGGCAATGAAGTCAATGCATTTTAGTTAATCTATAGTAAAAATGGAATCTCCGAAAAGAAGAGACTTCATTGCCGTTGGCTTTAGCCAACTGAATACTATGGATGCAATAATTAGTTAGTGCTCGTATACCATTCATAGAATTTCTTCAGTCCTTCGGTTAGTTTGGTAGTTGGCCGATATCCTAATAACCGATGAGCCTTACCTACATCTGCAAAGGTTTTGGGAACATCTCCTGGCTGCATTGGCATTCTATTGATGATTGCCTTTTTGTTGCAAGTTTTTTCGATACTTTCAATCAAATGCGACAACGTTACCGTATCACTATTCCCAAGATTAATGATCTCGTAATTGCTTTTGTCATAATCTATACAAGCAATAATGCCTTGTAGGATATCATCAATATAGGTGTAATCACGACTTGTATTACCATCTCCAAAAACAGGAATTGCCGCTTCGTTTAATATCGATTTAAAAAACTTATGAATAGCTAAATCAGGGCGTTGTGCCGGGCCATAAACGGTGAAGAAACGCAAGGCCAGAAATCGGATATCATAAAGATGACTGTAAACATGTCCTAACTGCTCACATGATAACTTAGTGCTCGCATAAGGACTGATCGGCATTAGCGGTTCATCTTCTTTCCAGGGGGTATTAGGATTAATGCCGTACACACTACTCGAGGAAGCAAAAATGAATTGCTTAATCCCTTGATTTTTTGCAAATTCTAATAAATTTTGAGTGGCATCAACATTTGCACGTTGATAAGCCTGAGGTTGTTCAATACTGGGTCGCACACCTGCCTTGCCGGCCAAATGTATAATTGTATCAAACTTTTTGGTTAAAAAATGGTTAATGTTTTTATAATCAGCCAGATCGAATTCAAAAAGTTTGAAGTTAGGGTGATTAATAAATGAAGCTATATTATGTTCTTTAACTTTCCGTGAATAAAAATCATCGAAATTGTCTACACATGTAATATTAACTTTGCCTTCTGTTAACAACTTTTTGATAAGATTGCTGCCGATAAATCCGGCTCCGCCGGTAATAAGAATATCTCTCATAAAAACGTTTGTGAAATATTTTGGTCAAATATAAACCGAATGTCAGAACCTTTACTTAAAAATAGAATTAATAACAGGTATGTCTTACCGTTAGTAGTATTGATTGCTGCTGCTTGTTATTTCTTCAACCTGGGAAAACCTCCGATTTATATTCTTGACGAAGCCAAGAATGCTCAATGTGCCCGTGAAATGTTTGAACGTGGAGATTACATCGTTCCTACTTTTAATGGCGAATTGAGGACAGATAAACCGGTTTTGCATTATTATTTTATGATTGCAGCCTATAAAATGTTTGGAGTGAGTGAATTCTCTGCCCGTTTTTTTTCAGCTGTATTTGGCGTATTGACAGTGATTTCACTCTTTTGGTTTACCCGTCG
Source organism: Solitalea canadensis DSM 3403 (assembly GCF_000242635.2). Classification (NCBI taxonomy): domain Bacteria; kingdom Pseudomonadati; phylum Bacteroidota; class Sphingobacteriia; order Sphingobacteriales; family Sphingobacteriaceae; genus Solitalea; species Solitalea canadensis. The sequence goes on along the minus strand of NC_017770.1, from coordinate 4,199,168 downwards.
CTTTTTGGGTAGCAGGGTAGCGCTGTTTGCCACGCTTGTTTGGCTGGCCTCCATTAATATTAATCTTGAGTTTCATTTCGCAGTTCCTGACCCTTACCTCATATTTTTTATAAGTACCGCTCTGTTTGCTGTTTACACCTTTTTAGAAACCGGCAAGAAAGGATGGTTATGGATTTTCTATGCTTTGCTTGGACTTGGAACCTTAACCAAAGGGCCAATAGCAATAGCATTACCCGGCTTAATAGTTCTACTGTATTTGTTGTGTCAATGGCGGATTTCGATAAAAACCCTTTTTGGGGAAATGCAACCATTTATTGGGTTGTTGATTATTTTACTAATTGCAGCACCCTGGTATCTGGCGGTACACAATGCCACGGACGGAGCCTGGACTCGTGGTTTTTTCCTTGAGCATAACTTCGACAGGTTTTCAGCGATAAAGGAAGGGCATGGAGGATTTTGGGGGTTGACGGTCGTTTTTGTGTTACTTGGGCTGTTGCCATTTGCAGTTTTTTGCATTCAGGCTTTTTTCAAGACCTATGAACAAATTAAACATCCGTTTATTCAGTTCAGTACTGTAGTAGCAATTGTATTTATTGTATTTTTTACTATTTCAAAAACAAAACTGCCTAACTATACCATGCCATCGTATCCTTTTTATGCAGTATTGATAGGAAACTATCTGGTTGTTTTAACTGATACGACGCGACGTTCACTTACCCGTTCAATGATTGCTTATGTGCTTTTATGTGTGGCATTGCCCGTCGCTTTATTTCTTGTAATAAAACAAGAAGAACCCATTGCTCATTTATCACATTTGGCATTCTGGTTTGGCATTTTAACAGTGGGGGCAATAATCTCTACAGGTTATTTTATCTATAGCAGATGGAATCACCTGGTCTACTCAATCGCAGGAACTTTTATACTCATGAACATTGTTTTTATGGGATGGATTTACCCTTCAGCATATAATGAAAATCCAATAAACCGATCCTTAAATCTAATCGACCAGCAAAAAGCTATTGCGGCATATAAATTGTATAATCCAGGGTATAATTTCTATTTAAGAAAAAATATTGTACGTTTTGAGGATACTACATCTCTTAGAAAATTTATAAGTGAACATCCGGATCTAACCCTAATAGCAAGAGAAGAGCATGAAGGGGTGTTGAAAGCACTAGGATTAAAAAGGGTGTTTGCAGGAAAAGATATTTTTGAATCTCCTATTACAGTGTTATTTAAAAAACAATAGTCATGGAGCAGCTATTAAAAAGTAATAAAGTATTCTTTGGATTCTATACATTTTTGGTAGTTATAGCCTTAATCTTTCTTGCTTTATATGGTAAAGAAGGCACCTTTTTATGGGTAAATCAGCATAATAAACCATTATTAGATAAGCTATTCTTTTGTTTAACTTACCTTGGCGATGGTGTCAGTTTTGTTATCCTTATCCTTGTATTCTTATTTACGAACAAGCAGTGGTTTTATACATCGCTTCTGAGTTTAGCAGCTACTACAATTGTTGCGCAATTGATCAAGTTAGTGGTACATGAATATCGTCCGTATATGCACTTTCATGATAAAGTCCATCTACATTTATTGTCGTGGGTAAATGTGCATCAGTCCAATTCATTTCCGTCAGGACATACAGTAACAGCATTTAGTATGGCATTAATCCTTTCTTGTTTTGTTAACAACAAGAGATGGAGTATGCTATTTGTATTGCTTGCAGCCCTTGCAGGATATTCTCGCGTGTATCTCTCTCAACATTTCTTGAGCGACGTAAGTACTGGTTCTTTTATTGGTGTTACGGTAACGCTCATGTGTGTTTATGCTGTGAAAATGTATTACGGCACTTCAGCTATTAAATCTCTCCAGTAAGGCAATCTACTTCTGCTTATCGCATTTAACAACAAACAGTATTTATAATTTGGGTTAGTAAAGGTTTTTATTGTGAATTGTTGTTCAAAATAAGGGAACAATTATTAACAAAATAGGCCGAACATCAAGCTCGGCCTATTTTGTTTAGTTATCTCTTGGTAATTGTTCCGGTCTTTGCATTTTATCATTTGCATGCCACTGTTATAAAGGTTTAGCACTCCTGTAATCAATTAGCCGCCACTGGTGGAGCAGCCTCTTTGCTTCGCCTGTATGAAGCAATTTCTTTATCGCCCTGATATAAAATTAAGCGTGAACCTTTTAATTTGTAATTATCTACAGATTCTAGCAAACTTAGGTATAACTGCTCGGCCCGCATATTTTTGCAAGCCATTTTAGTGGCAATCATACTTGAAAGAATCAATTTATTACCCTCAACCAACAGATTTCCTCCAATAGTGTTGCATCCTGTAGAACCGCCAAATTTGTTTTTACCCTCATCAAACGTTAAATAGATGTCCCGTTTGGGGTCAACCAAATAATCAATGATAACTCCATTTACTTCATCGAGTTCCCACTTGGTATTGTAAACAGTTGCGTTCTTAGAACTACTGCATGAAATAGCTATGAAGATAACTGATAGACAGGCCAGTATTTTGAAGAGATTCTTTTTCATTGTTGAGTGTAATTTTAGATGAGATTTAATGCGCTTCCCTTAAATATAAAGAAAATTTTGAAAGTATTTTATTGATTGATAAGGAATAAGGAGCTAAGTTTTATTGCGCAAGAATCGGGTTTTAAGGCGTAGGATAATGGGATAGCTTTGTTTATCAAATAATTGTTATGAACCTGATTGCAGAGAAAAATATCAAAGAACGGTTAAGCCATATTGATTGGCACAATGTGATGGAGCAAATGAATGAAAAAGGATTTGCCCAGTTACCCCGTGTTCTTACAGCAGATGAATGTGAGGAGTTAATCGGTAATTATTCAAATGAGGTTATGTACAGAAAAACGATTACTATGGAACGTTATCGTTTTGGTTTGGGAGAGTATAAATATTTCAGGTATCCGTTGCCTGCTTTAATTCAAACTATTCGTGAAACTGTTTATCCTAAGCTGGCAGTTATTGCTAATAAGTGGATGCAAGTATTATCAATTGAACAGCGATATCCCAATACTTTTGCTGAATTTCGACAGCTTTGTCATGAGAATGGTCAAATAAAGCCTACCGTTTTAATACTTAAATACGGTGAAGGAGGACATAATACTTTGCATCAGGATTTGTACGGAGATTTGTTTTTTCCTCTTCAGTTGGTGTTGTTTTTGAATGAGCCGGGAATAGATTATTCAGGCGGTGAGTTTGTCTTAACTCAGCAAGTTCCAAGAGCTCAATCGAAAGCAATTGTTTTACAACCGGGAAGGGGAGATATGTTATTATTTACAACTAACTTCAGACCGGTAAAAGGAACTCATGGATATTATCGGGTTAACATGAAACATGGAGTTAGCGAGGTTTATGATGGCAAACGGCATACATTGGGAATTATCTTTCATGATGCATTAAGTTGATATGATCACTCATTTATCGCTGGGGACGGAAACATTTGCTGCTAACAGAAAGCTAAAACAGTTAATAGATAATCAGGTTGTAATGTTGGGTGGGAATAAAAAACTGAAGATATATGGAACTTTAACTTGTGCATCGGGTAAGCGAATGAAAACAGAAAACAGGGTGTTTTTTAGTTCTGGACAGGAGGCTATTCAGCATGGTTATCGTCCCTGTGGTCATTGCCTTAACCATAAGTTTAAGAAATGGAAAACAGATCAGCAATTGTAGGTGAATGCAACAATCATTATTCAATACAGAAAACCATCCAATTCTGCCATTTAATGGAGAAGTGTTATTATTCCCTCAGCTGTTTACTGTTAAGGAGAGCAACACTTATTTTGATAATCTGCTTAAAGAAATAAACTGGAAACAAGAGCCAATTACCATTTACGGACGCGAGGTTATGCAGCCTCGTTTAACCGCATGGTATGGTGATGATAACAAGACCTACAGCTATTCAGGAATTACCATGCATCCTAATAAATGGACCGACGATCTGTTTTTGATAAAGCAAAGAGTAGAGTCCATCTCTGGAGCAATTTTTAACAGTGCTTTACTTAATCAATACCGTGATGGAAAGGATAGTGTAGGTTGGCATCGTGATAATGAAAAAGAGCTGGGAATAAACCCGGTGATCGCTTCTGTTAGTTTCGGAGCCACCAGAACATTTCAATTTAGAAATTATAAAGACAAAAGCATAACACGCTCTGTTGAATTATCCAATGGTAGCTTGTTGCTTATGAGCGGCGCAACCCAACATCATTGGGAACATCAGATTCCCAAAACAACACGAACAATAGGAAGTCGGATTAATATTACCTTCAGGATTATTGTGTAATTGTTTGTGGGGCTAAGCTTCTCCACAAATAAAAGGTTAGATAACTTTCCCATCCTTTGAAATCTTCAAAGAAACGATTGATTGCTGCAATGTCTTTGCGGTCAGTGATAATTTGATGATTGGCCAGAGCATTTAACAGCCCGATATCTCCGTGAGGTATGCATGTATACTCCTTCAATGTTTTCATCAGCACATAGTTGGCTGTCCAGATGCCGATACCTTTTAAATTGGTAAGGGCTTTTTGCTTTTCCTCAAGACCAGGTAAACTCTTAATCCTTTCTTTGCTTATTTCACCATTGGCAAATGCCTTTGCTGTGCTGATAATATAATTGGCCTTTTGAGTTGAATATTGCATTTCTTTCAACTCATCAAATAAGGCTGTTGCAAGAACATTATAATGAGGGAACAGATGATAGCGCTGATCTTCAAAATAAATAGTTGTGCCATAGCGTTCTACCAGGCGTCTTTTTAGTTTATAAGCAAAAGTGAGGTTAATTTGTTGTCCGATAATACACCAGCAAATCGCCTCAAACATATCTTCAATGCCCATCAATCGTAACCCTTTGTAATCCTTGGTCATATATGCTAAAACTGAATGTTCTTGAAGCATATCGTAAAAGGGGTCGAGTTGATTGTTCAAATCAAACCAATCTGCAACGTATTCCTTCAACAATGAAACGGTTACATCATTATTTGGGCCTTTTAGAATGTCTATTGCTAGATGTCCTTCAGTTTCCTTCGCACTGATCAATAAGGGGTGTCCATTTATTAATAAAGCTTTTCTTACTTCATTTCCATTGATTGTATGCAAACACTCATCATAGTTCCGGTCAAGAAACCAAAGACATTCATTAAAGCTGAAAAGTGGCGGTGTCGGAATAGAAATAGTGTAAGTGGACATAATACGAAAATAAAGAACTTTCAGCCTTTATTAAACCTGTTTCTTGCTATTCCCTTTCTTTGCGAAGAGGGTTAGGGAGAGGTACAAACAGAAAAGGCAAATCCTTAAAGATTTGCCCTTAATTAAAAATATATTCGAAATTACTTTCTTTTAAATTCACGATGAACATTGCGCATATACATGATTTTAATGATCATAAGCCCAATAAACACAATGGCGGCACCACCCACATTTAACCAGTTTTTAGCTTCAAATGCAAATATCATCGTTAAAAAAGAGACAAATAGCATTATGGTAATGAAAGTGTTCAAAAGAATTTTCTTCCCCATATCAATTAGCTTACTTTCATGCTCGGGTCAATCTCGGCGGCCCAAGCCAAAATACCGCCTTGCAGGTTTGATAAATTAGTAAAACCGAATTGTTGTTCCAACTGCATTATAGCAGCTGCACTACGTTTTCCGCTACGGCAATGTACCACAACATCTTTATCTTTAGCGATCTTGTCGGACTCTAACAAAATATTTCCAAGAGGAATAAGTACTCCACCTAAATTGGCATCCTGGTATTCAAATTCTTCTCTAACATCGATCAATTGAAAATCTTCGTTGTTGTCTATTTTCTTTTTAAGGTCCTGTACGGTTATTTCTTTCATAATATCTCGTTTTATTTTTTAGTTTAGGAACACAAAGATACAAGTTATTAATCAGCTGTGATTAAACAAAACGCTGCATCATAAACATTCCATATAATCAATGAATAATAAGTTATTAACTGCATTTAGCTTTGCAATATTGTCTGGTTCGGTTGCATTTGCACAAAAGCCGATCAGGTATGAAGTATCATTTCCAAACTATACACATCATGAAGCAGAAATTTCATTAACAGCAAGTGAATTAAAAGATGGTCCAGTGCAATTCAGAATGAGCAGATCTTCTCCGGGAAGGTATGCTACGCATGAATTTGGAAAAAACGTTTATAACGTTCAGGCCTTTGATGCAAATGGTCAAAAGCTAAAACTGGTGAGAATTCAGGGCGATCTTTATGAAGTTGCAGAGCATAAGGGAACGATTAAGATTTCCTATACGCTATATGGTACTCATGCCGATGGAACATATGCTGATATTGATGAGACCCAAGCTCACTTGAATATTCCGGCTTCTTTTATGTGGGTGGTTGGGAAGGATGCGAATCCGATAGAAGTTAAGTTTGAAATACCTGAAAAGTTAAAATGGAAGGTAGCAACACAGTTAAAACCATTAGCGGAGAAAAACACCTATTACGCTCCAAATTTTCAATATTTTATGGATAGTCCGACTGAGTTGAGTAACCATTTTCAGCGCAGTTGGGAGGTGAAAAACCCGGATGGAAAGGAACAAACGATTAAGCTGGCCTTACATGCTGTTGCCAATGATCAGGAAGTTGATCGTTATGCCGGAATGCTTAAGAAGGTGGTAGCTGAACAACAAATGGTGTTTGGAGAGTTTCCTGATTATGATTTTGGCAACTATACTTTTATTCAAAATGTAAATCTGTTTGTTAACGGTGATGGAATGGAACATCGTAACTCGACAATGATCACAGAACAGGAACTATTTAGAGGAAAGGAAGAAGATCTATTGAGTACCGTTTCGCATGAGTACTTTCATCAATGGAACGTTGAACGCATAAGGCCTAAAACGCTGGAGCCCTTTGATTTTACGCATGCTAATATGAGTAATGAGTTGTGGTTTGCAGAAGGCTTTACCAATTACTACGGAATATTATTGCTTAAACGTTCCGGATTTTATTCATTGGATAAATATGCGCAGAAGCTAAATAGCTGTATTAACAGCGTTTTAGTAATGCCAGGTGCTAAGCAATACTCTCCAGTAACAATGAGCAACCAGGCTGTTTTCGTTGATGCCGGTGTAGCTATCGACGAAACCAATTATTCAAACATGTTTGTTTCCTATTATCCTTATGGCGAAGCGACCGCGTTGGCACTGGATCTTCGTTTAAGGACTGAGTTTAAAAATCTAAATCTGGATAAATTCATGCAATTGGTATGGCAAAAGCATGGCAAAACAGAAATCCCCTATGTTAATGCTGATATCCAAAATCTGTTAGCTCAGTTTACTGGCAATAAAGTCTTTGCAGATGATTTCTTCAACCGGTTTATTTATGCTTCAGAAAAGAATAATTATGAGCAATTACTTGGGAATGCTGGATTGTTATTGAGAAAAGCAGGTCCGGGAAGAGCATGGTTAGGCAATGTTATGTTCCAACCAATAGAAAACGTAGGATTGCAAATCGCTTCGGCAACACAAATTGGTTCTCCATTGTATGAATCTGGATTGGATATTAATGACATCATTATCGCTATTGATGAACAACTAATGAAAACTCCAGCCGATCTTCAGCAACTGCTGGCAAGACACAAACCCGGTGATAAAATAACAATCGATTTTGATCATAGAGGGATTACGAAAACAGTTTCGGTTGAGCTGAAAGAAAATCCAAGATTGGAAGTAGTAACCTATGAGAACGCAAATAAGCCGGTTACGGCAGAAATGAAAAAACTAAGGGAGGATTGGTTAGGGAGTAAAGTGAAACAATCGAATTAAGCTATCACTCAAAGCCGCAAAGATTTATTTCTTAGCGGCTTTGCGTGATTATTATTTTAACAAGTCTTTTACAGCCTTTTCTATCCTTTCAAAATCAAAAGAAGCTATAATTTTCTCCATTTCCGCTTTAACTTCTTCCGTACAAAGGTTTCCGATACTGCCTTCGTGAGTGTGGTTAATGGTTTCAGGAGCTTCAAAGTTACCGTCCTCAATCGCTAATCCTACGTTTTTATAAGCCTCACGGAATGGAACACCCTCTAAAACCTGGTTGTTAACCACCTCAACACTAAAAATGTATTTATACTTTTCATCACGTGTAATTCCTTCTTTACAAGTGATGTGTTGCAGCATATAATTGCAGATCTGCAAGCAATCGTTTAATTCTTCAAATGCAGGAATAATCAGTGCTTTGGTAATTTGCATATCGCGGAAATAACCCGATGGCAAATTATTGGTCAATAAAGTCAGGTCATTTGGCAATCCCTGGAGTTTATTACATTTCGCCCTTATAAGTTCAAAAACATCCGGATTTTTTTTGTGAGGCATAATGCTGGAGCCAGTAGTCAAATGATCCGGAAAACTAATGAACCCGAAGTTCTGACTAATGTACAAGCATACATCATAAGCAAATTTTGATAATGTTGCTGCCACCGACGCAAGTGCCATAGAAGTAACCTTTTCCGACTTGCCTCTGGTCATCTGCGCATAAACCACATTGTAATTTAATGCTCCGAAACCTAATAATTTGGTAGTCATGGTACGGTTTAGGGGAAATGATGATCCATATCCGGCTGCTGAACCTAACGGATTTTTGTTGGCAATTTTATAAGCTGCCAAAAGTAGTTCCATATCGTCAACTAACGACTCGGCATAGGCTCCAAACCATAAACCAAATGAAGAAGGCATCGCAATTTGCAAATGTGTATACCCTGGCAATAACTTCTTTTTATGTTCTTCGCTTAATTTCTGGAACGTATTAAAAAGTTGTTTTGCAAGAAAAACAATCTGCTTTAATTCATGACGAAGATATTGCTTGATATCCACCAAAACCTGATCATTACGAGAACGTCCGCTATGTATCTTTTTACCTGCCTCACCAATACGTTGAGTTAAAAGGTATTCAACTTGAGAATGGACATCTTCAATGCCATCCTCAATCTTAAATTCACCTTTCTCAATTTCTCCGTAAATTTTTACAAGTTCTTTTTTTAAGGTAGAAAGATCGTCTTTGCTCAATAAACCAATGCTTTCTAACATGGTAATATGCGCAATAGATCCTAACACGTCAAACGGAGCAAGATACATATCCAGCTCGCGATCATTACCAACAGTAAATTGTTCTACTTCTTTTTGTACGTCAGTATTTTTAGCCCAGAGTTTCATTATTTTTTAGATTACACTGATTCGGATTAACTATCCGGCTAGTGTGATTACACCGATTTTTTGATTTGTTAGTTTAGACCGATATTATTTGGTATCCTGTTGTCAAGGGGTTAATTAATGCGTTAAAAAAACCTTTATACATTCCGAGCGCTCCCTTCTCCTTTAGGAGAAGGGCAGGGGATGAGATTAACTCGTATACGCTTTCGCCTGCACAAATGAGTAAAAGAAAACCGCATTTGGATTCTTAGAAACCGCTTTCATTTCTTCTTTCACTTTATCGGCAGTTTCCTGATCTACGTAACCTGCTTCAATTAAGTTTGGCATGCCACTCATTAACAGATCCGCCCAGAAAGTGATCATCTCGGCGCGTTTGCCCGGCTGACGATTGTCCAGGTGAATAGTTTTTACAGTAGTCTGAATGTTCGTGTAGCCAACACTTTGTAGCATATTTCCCAGTTTAGCCCCTATAAACGGATCGCCTCCCATGTCATATTGCAAGTCGTTAAAGCGCATCCAATATTGCCATGTATTCGGAGAGTATGGGTCGAGGAAGAAACTTGAGTTTAATACCTCTGTTAAATAAACTACACTACCTGGTTTTAATACCCTTCTTATCTCAGAAAGAACTTTAACCGGATTTGGAATATGTTCCAATACCCAGCATAAAAAAGCACCGTCAAACTTATCGTTTGAAAGGAAGTCCATATCTGTTGCATCCATCTGGTTGATTTCGTATCTACCTGTTGCCACCGGATTGTCACTCAAAAACTGCTTTGCCGTAGCAATCTGGCTTTCAGAAAAGTCAATACAGCTTAACTGAGCATTCGGAAACCGGCGGAGTAGTATTTCAGTTTGCGCACCAACCCCGCTGCCCACCTCTAGAATATTGTCAACAGAAGAAAGGTCGATATCTGCATATACATAATTTTCAAGAAATCTAGCTTGGCGCATCAAGCGTTCTTGTTCAGTTTTTGAAAAGCCGTGTAAGTATTTTTCTTTAAGCATAAGGTAATTGCGGGTTTCGAGTTAATAGTCTAATTTAAGAAATTATCTATAGGATTGTTATTCAAGGAACGAAGGGTCTCAGCATTAATCTCACAGATGCTTCGTGCCTCAGCATGACACGGACTTAGAGTAAACTCGTAACTCGTAACACGCAACCCGAAATCCTTAAAAAATCACTTTCCCTAACACATCGATATAGAGGTCAATTCCTTCTTCAATCTCAGTCAGATAAATAAATTCATCAGCGGTATGCGATCTGGCCGAATCTCCGGGTCCCATTTTTAAAGATGGAACTGGAATCAGCGCCTGATCTGATGTAGTAGGTGAACCATACGTAGTTCTTCCTAAAGAAAGACCTGCCTGAACAATAGGATGGGTTTCCGGAATGGATGAAGATCGCATACGCATTGAGCGAGGAGTTACCTCACTACCTACATTGGCTCTTATTGTTTCCAATAATTCTTCATGTGTATATTGTTCGGTTACACGCACATCAACTGTGAATTCACATCTGTCGGGCACTACATTATGTTGTGAGCCTGCATGAATAATGGTGACACTCATCTTAATAGGTCCCATAAAAGGTGAAACTTTTGGGAACTGATAAGTGCTTAACCATTGAATATCCTTCAATGCTTTGTAAATGGCATTATCGCCTTCCTCTCGAGCCGCATGCCCTGATTTTCCGTAAGCAATACAGTCGCATACCATTAATCCTTTTTCAGCAATCGCTAAATGCATCTGTGTAGGCTCTCCCACAATGGCAAACTCAATTGGACCTAGTTTTGGTACAATAAGTTCAATACCGTTAAAGCCTGATATTTCTTCTTCAGCAGAAGCTGCAAAAGCTACATTATAGTTAAGGTCAGGTTGATCATGATAGTGTAAGAAGGTTGCCATTAATGAAACGAGACATCCACCTGCATCATTACTGCCCAATCCATATAATTTTCCATCTTCAACAATCGGGCTGAATGGATCTTTGGTATATCCTTTATTTGGTTTTACTGTATCATGATGCGAATTCAATAATACAGTCGGTTTTTTAGGATCATAATGCTTGTTGAAAGCCCAAATATTATGGATCTTTCTAAATGTATAAACCCCTCTGTCTTTTAAAAAAGCTTCAATTACATCACCCGTAATATTCTCTTCCTTACTGAACGATTGGATAGAAATCAGCTTTTTAAGCAGTTCTATTGCATCGTGTTTAAGTTGATGATTCATTTTGTTGTGTTCTATAGCATTCAGTGGTTAGTTGTACTGAATATCTAATTCGAAATTGGTTTCTTTAGTTAGTTTAATTGGTCCCCTAAGGGATTGCAAAACTAAGAATCCTTCGAATATAGTCCACCAGCTTTTATGGCAGAAGTTCTTATTCCTTTTATTAATGCAGAGCTGAACCCCTGATGCTCCATTTCATTTAATCCAGCAATGGTGCAACCACGAGGAGAAGTTACTTTGTCAATTTCTTGTTCGGGGTGGGCACCTTCTTTAGCCAATAAAGCTGCAGCACCTTTAGCGGTTTGCACAGCCATATTTAATGCTTCTTCCGAATGGAACCCGATTTCAACACCTCCTTGCATGGCTGCCCGGATAGAACGAAGGAAGAATGCAATGCCACAAGCACATAAAGCAGTTGCGGAAGTCATCAATTCTTCTTTGATTTCCTGTGTAATACCAACGGTGTTAAACATAGTGTTCACCAACTCTTTACGTTCAGCACTTACCCCATCATAAGCAATACAAGTCATCGATTCGCCAACAGAAATAGCGGTATTCGGCATTGCACGCACAACGGCCGGTTTTTTACCTAAATTATCTTTGATATCCTGAATAGATACACCGGTAACCAATGAAATGATTAATTGGCTTTCGTTAACCTGGCCCTTTACTTCTGCAAGTAATGCGTTTAACTGCTGGGGGAGAATTCCCAATACAACAATGTCAGCTGATTTAACGGCTGCATTATTATCATTGGTAACGTTGTATCCTTGTAACGCATAGGGTTGCAAGGCGCCTTGATTACGACGGGTAATGGTGATCTGTTCTGGTTGGTAAGTTCCGGATTGTACAAGTCCTTTGGCAAGCGCCAAGCCAATGTTTCCTCCGCCCAAAATGGCGATCTTTAGATTGTTCTGCATGTTCAGGTTGTTAAAGTTCAAATTAAATCATTGACCTCATGCCGGTTTATTATCCATTGGTAGGGATAAAATGTATTGTGAGATTCAACTCCTTAGCACTTCTTTAGAAAGGAGTAGGAGTGTGTTTTATGTTGTTATGCCTTATGAAATCTTTGTTCCTACAGCTTTCTTATCATTGATTAGTGCTGGTAATGCATCAGCGTGCATGATGTAAACAGAAGAAACACCTTTGCCGATCGCGGCAAAAGCATTGTCAAGTTTAGGAATCATTCCGGCTACAACAACACCGTTATTTTTTAATTCGTTAAAGTAAGAGTGAGTAATGGAAGGAATTACTTTTTCCTCCCCGTCCAAAACACCTTCCTTCTCAAAACAATAAATAAGGTTTACGTCAAAATTAGCTGACAAGGCGACTGCAATCGATGATGCAATGGTATCAGCGTTGGTATTCAACATATTTCCTTGCTGATCATGTGTCAAAGGAGCCAGAATTGGAACTAAGCCGGTTTTTAACAACAGGCTTAATGTAGTACCATTCATTTTGGCATTGTCTACATCACCAACAAAACCATAATCAATTTCCTTTACCGGACGTTTATTAGCCGGAATAATATTGGCATCTGCTCCGGTTAGTCCTATTGCATTACAACCTTTCGCTTGCAATTTGGCCACAAGGTTTTTATTGATCAAACCCGCATATACCATTGTTACGATCTTCAAGGTTTCAGTATCTGTAATTCTCCGGCCATCCACCATTTTAGCTTCAATACCTAATCCTTTGCTGATTTCCGTTGCTATTTTTCCTCCTCCATGAATCAGTACCTTCAATCCTTTTAGCTGAGCAAAATCATTCAGAAACGAAGCAAGTTTTTCTTCATTATCAATAATGTTTCCGCCTACTTTTATAACGTATAAAGTATCCATTAATAATTATTATTTGTGTCATCCTGAGGCATGAAAGATCTGTCCATCACTGCATTGTGGTTACAGATGCTTCATTCTTCAGGATGACAAACTGAAGGCCCTAAATTCTGTTGATTTCAATAAGCTTTTTCAACGCTGTTTGAGCAGCATAAACGCGGTTGCCAGCTTCGTGAATTACTAAAGAGTTTGGTCCGTCGAGGATTTCATCCGCTAGTTCCAAACCTCTGCGTACAGGAAGGCAATGCAATACTTTAGCATTATCAGTGAGTTTTAGCTTTTCGTTATCTATCATCCAGCCTTTGCCGTCAGTTAATATCTCACCGTATTTGCTATAGCTCGACCAGTTTTTCACGTAAACAAAGTCAGCATCTTTCAACGCTTCATTTTGGTTAGTGGTGATTTTGGCTCCCTTGGTAAATTCTTCAGCCAATTCGTAACCTTCAGGGTGGGTGATCACAAAGTCAACCATATCCAATTCCTGAGCTTTGATCATCCATTCAGAGAAGGAGTTCGAAACAGCTTGAGGCAAAGGTTTAACATGTGGAGCCCAGGTTAGAACAACCTTTGGTTTTGACTTGGTTGCCATTTCTTTAATGGTAATCAAATCGGCAAAGCTTTGTAAGGGATGACGGGTAGCACTTTCCAATGATACCACCGGAACACCACAATACTTGATGAATTTGTTAAGAACCTCCTCACTATAATCTTCATTTCTGTCTTTAAGATTAGGGAAACAGCGCAACCCAAGTACATCACAATATTGACCCAAAACGGCAGCCGCTTCTTTAATATGTTCAACAGTGAAACCATCCATGATCACATTGTCGTTCATTTCCAAACGCCATCCTTCTTTATCCATGTTTATTACCATGGTATTCATTCCAAGGTTCATGGCTGCTTTTTGCGTACTCATCCTAGTACGTAAACTTGGATTCAGAAATACTAATCCCAATGTTTTTTGTCCGCCAATATCTACAAAACCCAATGGATCACTTTTGATCTTTAAGGCCTCATTTACCCATTGATTGAGGTTGGGGATATCGTGTACAGATGTGAAATGCTTCATCGTTTATTTTACCGCAAAGGCGCAGAGGCGCCAAGTTTTAATTTATATTTTTTCGTAAAGTTGCTAAGGCGCTAAGTTTTATTAATTTCTTTGTGTCTTCGCAACTTTGCGGTTTCTCTAATTTACTACTTCTGCAAATGCTTTTAAGAAATGATCGGCTTCCGATTTAGTAATATTTAAAGGAGGAAGCAGTCTAATTGTATTCTGTTTACCCGACACTCCGGTTAATATTTTATGATCGATCATTAATTTTTTGCGAACGTCGGCGTAGTTATCCAATTCAACACCTATCATTAAACCATAACCACGAACATCTTTAATTGCACTGATTTTTTTTAATTCGACCATTAAATAAGTGCCTACTTCGGCAGCATTATGCATGAGGTTTTCCTGCTTGATAATGTCACAAACAGCGATTGCAGCAGCACAAGCTAAATGATTACCACCGAAAGTTGTTCCAAGCATTCCATGTTTTGGTTCGATGTGTGGAGCAATGATGATCCCGCCAATAGGGAAGCCATTGCCCATACCTTTAGCCATTGAGATAATATCGGCTTTAACATTTGAATGTTGGTGCGAAAAGAATTTACCTGAGCGACCGTAACCCGACTGGATTTCATCCATAATCATTAAAGCGCCAAATTTATCGCATAACGAACGGATCTTTTGCAAGAAAGAATCGGTAGGAACTTGAACGCCACCAACACCTTGTAACCCTTCAACAATTACACCCGCAATCTGATCATTCATCACTACTTCCAATGCCGCCTCATCATTAAACGGAACAAAAATGATGTTTGATGTTTCGTTAACAGGAGCAATAATTGATTTATCATCGGTAGCAGCCACCACAGCGGATGTACGGCCGTGAAACGATTTGCTGAAAGCTATAATCTTTTTGCGACCAGTATGGAATGACGCCAGTTTTAGTGCATTCTCGTTTGCTTCTGCACCTGAGTTACATAAGAACAAGCTATAATCTTCATAGCCGCCAGTTAACGCACCTAACTTTTGAGCCAATTCTTTTTGAATAGGAATTTGAACGGAGTTTGAATAAAAACCAATTTTATTCAACTGATCAGTGATCGATTTTACATAATGCGGATGCGTATGTCCGATTGAAATAACCGCATGTCCGCCATATAGATCTAAATATTTATTGCCATTCTCATCCCAAACGTAGCAGCCTTCTGCTTTTGTTAACTCAAAGGGAAATAATGGATATACGTCGAATAATGTCATATTAATAGATTTGAGATTTGGGATCTGAGATATGTGATTTTTGCTATCACCGATCCCCAATCTAATTGATAAACTCAAAGACTTTGGTAAAGGATTTTTCTCAAATCCCATATCTAAAATCTCACATCTGAATCTTAAAACCCTACCGGTTTCAGTCTTAAGCCCGCTGTTTCATCAAGTCCAAACAGTAAGTTCATATTTTGAACAGCTTGCCCGGATGCTCCTTTTAGCAGGTTGTCAATAATGCTTAATACCATCAGCTTATCCCCATGTTTTTCTACATGCACTAAACATTTATTGGTATTCACCACCTGTTTTAAATCGATGTTTTTATCCGAAACATGCGTAAAGGGATGACCGTCATAATAATCTTTATAAAGCTGAACAGCTTCTTCTTGAGTTCCGTTAAAGTTAAGATAAGCCGAAGCCATAATGCCCCGTGCAAAATCACCACGATAAGGAATAAAATTGATTGACTTCTCAAAACCATTTTGCAATTGTTTTAAGCTTTGGCCAATCTCTTTTAAGTGCTGGTGCTCGAAAGCCTTATAAACAGAAAGGTTATTGTTTCTCCACGAAAAATGAGAGGTTGAACTTAATGATTGTCCGGCTCCGGTTGAACCTGTAGTTGCCGAAATGTGAACCTCATCAGTCAACAGGCCTTTTGCCGCTAATGGTAATAATGCTAATTGAATACAGGTAGCAAAACAACCAGGATTAGCAATGTTGGCAGCCTTCTTAATCTCTTCACGTTGAAGTTCAGGTAGTCCGTAAACAAAGTCATGGCCGTCAATAGAGGCATGCGACTTCAATCGGAAATCCTGGCTTAAATCGATAACCTTGATCTTTACGTCGAACGGATTGGCAGCTAAGAATTTCTTTGCATCGCCATGACCAACACATAAAAATAAAACATCAATATTCTGAGAAGTTTCAGAAGCAAACTTAAGGTCTGTATCACCCAACAGATCGGTATGAACATCTGAAATTAAGTTCCCTGCATTACTGTTACTATGTACGAAGGCAATTTCAACATTAGGGTGGTTGATCAGGATGCGTAATAATTCGCCTCCTGTATATCCAGCTCCGCCGATGATGCCCGCTTTAATTTTTTGAGACATGTGTTATCAGATATGAGATGTGGGATTTGAGATTTAAGATATAGATAACCGATTTGTTATCTCACAGCTAAAATCTCATATCTCACGTCTAAATGCTACAAATTATTTACTTTATGATAAATGCTCACCTGGTTGCCGAATATTTTGGTGAAGCCTTTTACGTCTTCTCCGGTCCATGCGTTATTCATCTCACCGTAGCTTCCGAATTTGGCACTCATTAAATCATGATCAGATTCAATACCAGTAACGATATATTGATACGGTTTAAGGCTAACGAATACTTTACCGCTTACAAACTTTTGAGTGCTTTGTAAGAAGGCCTCGATATCGCGCATGGTAGGATCAAGTAACTGACCTTCGTGTAGCCAGTTGCCGTAGAACATAGAAAGTTGATCTTTCCAATACAATTGCCATTTGGTTAACACATGTTTTTCTAACGTATGGTGGGCCTTAATAATAATAAGAGGGGCTGCAGCTTCAAAACCAACACGGCCTTTGATGCCTATAATAGTGTCGCCAATGTGAATATCACGACCAATTCCGAAAGGAGCAGCAATAGCCGTTAGTGCTAATATTGCTGCTGAAGGTTTAGCGAATTTTTCATCGTTGATACCTTTAAGTTCACCGTTTTCAAAGTGAAGTACGATGTTTTCAGGTTCTGTTTTGGTAACCTGTGTAGGCCATGCAGATTCAGGTAAAAATCCATGAGAGGTTAATGTTTCTGCACCACCAACTGAAGTTCCCCAGATACCTTTATTAATGGAGTATTTAGCTTTTTCTGCGCTATAAACTACGCCGTGCTCAGCAAGGAATTCAATCTCTGCTTCACGAGATAATTTCATGTCGCGGATAGGTGTAATGATTTCCACCTCAGGAACCATGATCTGGAATACCATGTCAAAACGGACCTGATCGTTTCCTGCTCCGGTAGAACCATGAGCAATGGCATCAGCACCGATCTCTTTTGCAAAGGTGGCAATAGCCATCGCTTGTGCAATACGCTCAGCACTTACAGATAATGGATAAGTATTGTTTTTAAGGATGTTTCCGAAGATGAGATATTTGATGCAGCTCTCGTAATAGTTGTCTATTTCGTTGATGCATCGGTAACTTTTGGCGCCCAGGGCGAGGGCTCTTTGTTCGATCTGAACTAATTCTTCTTTACTAAAACCGCCGGTATCAACCGTAACGGCATGCACTTCCATGTTTTTTACCTTTGATAGGTACACGGCGCAATATGAGGTATCTAAGCCGCCGCTGAATGCCAAAACTACTTTTTTCATTTTTGCTTTTAAGGGTATAAAATTACAGGCACTAATGATCCGGAAGACTCTTTCCGTGTCCTTTAATACGTTGTATGTTGGTTAAATTATTCACTTTATTACTTTCTTGTCGGTTTTAAAGCCGATATATTCTGATTAAAAAAATCGAAACAAGGAGCGTCCGCTATTAGTTGAGCTACCTCCACCATTTTCTTTTTTAAGAAATAATTTTAAAAATTTAGACTGTTTAAGACGCATGAAACGCTCATACAGTTTTGAATGCTGTTTAAAATCTTCGGCCGTTTCTTCTGGTTTGTGATGATTAACAGGATCATAAAGCATCGCAGTACACAAACAGTTTTTGCGACCCTTTGCCATTAAAATCTCATGGTTCACACAACTTTGACATCCTTTCCAGAATTCTTCGTCTGTAGTAAGTTCTGAATAGGTAACAGGCTCATAACCTAGGTCAGAGTTAATTTTCATCACGGCAAGCCCTGTTGTTAAACCAAAAATCTTTGCATCAGGATATTTGCTGCGTGAAAGGCTGAAGATCTCTTGTTTGATGGCTTTTGCTAAACCCACTTTACGAAATTCGGGATTAACAATAAGTCCGGAATTAGCTACAAACTTTTCATGGCTCCAGGTTTCAATATAGCAGAATCCTGCCCATGTGCCGTCCTTATGAAGCGCAATAACGGATTTTCCTTCCCGCATTTTATTTGCCACATATTCTGGTGAACGTTTGGCAATACCCGTTCCCCTGGCTTTGGCTGACTCAGCCATCTCCTCCACAATTTGCTCCGAATAAGAAATATGTTTTTCGGAAGCAACAATTATATCAAAATCAGAAAGTTGCACTTTTTCTAAAAAAATGATTGGATGACAAAAATGTAACGAAACCTAGTAATTCTTGTTTTACAAAAATCGCTTTAAATAGTTAAGTTAACGTTAAATGTTCTGGAATTTTGAGGCATGACCACTACGTAAGCGGTCTGTATTAAAATGGACGCATCAGCGTCGCGGGAAGTAAGCAACCGGGGTTGGGTGAACAAAAACTACGCACATAAGCGTAGAAAAAACCACTTCTTTCGAAGCGTTTATCATATCGGTTACGTATGATAAAAGTTGTTTTTTCATTTATTTATTTAATAAACAGGAGTTTGAATTAATCTTAATTTTTTGCAAATATTCACATTTATATTTAAAAATTGCAAGTAAAAAAAATAAAAAATGCATTTTTATTAATTTATGACATTTAAATCGCATTTAATTTCAATGATCTTGTTTTGTTTTAGAAAGAATGACAATCTCGTTAACTCGCCTGATATATTTGTAAATATTTAAAAATTAATTGTTTATATTTATGTGGAGCAAATTTTCAATCTGTTAATTAAAACCCCTTTAATCAGATGAAAACATTATTCTTTGACACCCACAATGATCGACAATTTAACAGGGCCTCTTGGGCAATTTTCTTTGTATGCGCAGCTTTAGCTCTTGTTTGTTTGTTCTCCGGAGTATTCCATGATTACCGGTGGACAATACTATTGGCTTATCTTATTTTGCTTCCTGGATTGATTGTGAGAGAGTGGTATAATTATGGGCATGATGGATTTGCTTTTGCAATTACGGTAATGTTTTTTGTAGGGGCTACCCTCTATATAATATTTGCCTGGACCGGTTTTTTAAATCATTGATCTGCTTATAAAAACGTATTAGTAGGACCAGTTGTCGAAACAGCTGGTCCTTTTTTTGGTTCTATAAACAATTATATTACTTGCTAAATGTAACATAATTGCTTTTTTTACGTTTTATCGAAAATGTAAAAAGCCTTTAAGGAAATAGTGTTTTTGTGGTTTTTTGCGCCAAATCTTAATACATCATAATGAATACCCGATTAGAAGACCTTTGTCTTGAAGCAGATGCCTCAATAAGAAATAGTGCCTATTTAGAAGCTAAACAGTTATATGAGCAAATGTTAATGGATGATCCAACCTCGCACCATGCACATAATTGTTTGGGATGGTTGTATAAATCTCAGCTAGATGATTATGAAAAAGCTGAAAAACATTACAGAGCCGCGATTAAGTATGCACCGTCATATCCTCATCCCTATATAAACTTATCTATTTTGCTTACAGATATGGAGCGTTGGATAGAACTTGAACTTTTGTTAGATACAGCAAAAGAAGTGGCAGCGATTGATAAATGTACGGTACAAGTTCGATTTGCAATAATGTACGAGTTGCGCCAGGATTTTTATAAAGCAATGGATCATTTTAAAAATGCAGCGAAATTAGCGTTGAATGATGAGCGTTTCGAAGGAATAAGGAAAGACATTGAACGCTGTAAATTAAAGTTGGAGCTTTAAAAATTGTTTCTTGAGATGCTTTTAAGCGATCACTAAATCTTTAGTGGTCGCTTTTATTTTTTTACCTTCTGCAACAAAAATATTTCAAATAATTTCCTCAAAAACAGCAACCTTTGTATTGCATACAACCATGCATAACAATGGAAAAATTACAAAACTTTTTCTGGTTCTGTTCCGGAGTAAATAAAGATGTTTTACAGAAACATTCGACAGAATATAACAAATATTTAAGTATTGGTGCGACCGTGTTTTTTACGGCAGTTTTTGCAGCACTATCCGGAGGTTATGCGCTCTGGTTTGTTTTTTCAGGGAGCAACATGGCTGTAGTATATGCGGTTGTTTTCGGAATGTTGTGGGGGCTTGCAATATTTAATCTCGACAGGTACATCGTATCAAGTATCAGTAAGCATGGTTCTGCGTGGAAGCAGTTGCTACAGGCCCTACCTCGATTGATTCTGGCTATTTTGGTGGCCATTGTTATTGCTCGCCCATTGGAGCTTAAAATATTTGATAAAGAGA
Organism: Solitalea canadensis DSM 3403; assembly: GCF_000242635.2. Classification (NCBI taxonomy): domain Bacteria; kingdom Pseudomonadati; phylum Bacteroidota; class Sphingobacteriia; order Sphingobacteriales; family Sphingobacteriaceae; genus Solitalea; species Solitalea canadensis. Next base: position 4,178,299 of record NC_017770.1, on the reverse strand, counting down.
TCAAGTCTAAGCTTAAAGAAAACTATCTGTCGGATCACAAATCAAGAATTGATACCATCAATCTTAGTTTTAATAAGAAATACAGTATCGAATTAAACAAACGTTCCGTAATTCAAAAAGAGGTAGATAGTTTAGACAAGGAAATAAAAAATTTACGATATGTACTAAACCAGGAAATCTTTGGCGACAGGACTAACCAGACTTCAGGAAGAATGGGTTATGGTCCGTATGCGAAGATGAAAGAAAATGTAATTATTCAAAAAGAAAATCGTTTAGCATCTTTGAGAGCTGAGGGGATAAAACTAGATAGCTTAATTGCAGCGCGGAAGGAGGCTGACGGCTTAAACCGACAGGTTATTTTAGATGATAAAGCGTTGGATAGTTTGGCCACTTTAGCGGGTTTTGCTGATAGAAACAGGGCTTTGGCACAGATTTCGGTATTGAGAAATGGAAAAGATGATGGTTCAACCGCGACAGCAGTTTTATTTATTAGTTTACTGTTTGTTGCATTTGAATGTTTGCCTGTAATCGTTAAATTGCTTACAACAAAAGGTCCATATGACGAAGAAGTTTTTGCCATAGAATCGGTAAAAATGAATGAACTGATAAAAGATGCAGAGAAATCTGTACAAGTCAGGGAACGTCTACAGGAAACCGCAATCGATCTTGAATTAAAGAAACAAGAAGTATTGAGGACCGAAAAGTCAAAGGCCGAAACAGATACCGGCTTAGCCGAAATTGAGCGTTGGAAAGATGAACAGTTAAGTAATTAGTTATGTGTTAGCTTAAACTGACCATTACTTGTTACGATCCACATATAAAAGTATATTAAGTAACTTCATGAAGCGTATATTTTTCGTACTTGTAGCAGTTTTTGTAGTCAATTTAAGTTATGCCCAAAAAGTAGACACTGCCTATAAAAAGATAACTAATAAAATTAATATCCAGGAAAATGAAGTGAGGCGTATCATCTCAACGCTTGCTGCCGACTCCATGTTGGGACGTGGATTATATAACCACGGAGCGATGAAGGCGGCCGACTTTATTGAAGGGGAATATAAGAAAATCGGACTTGAAACCTGGAATGTTGCGGCCGTAAAAGGGTACAGACAAGGATTATCAGCCGTAAGATTGAAATCACTAGACGGTACCGTAAAAATCGGCGATTCAGTTATTGACAGTAGAAATGTCATATTTGTTTCAGACAAGTCTGAGTTTACCTGGAGCGATACTTCAGCAAAAAAACCATTAGTGGTACATATTGGACCCAAGGACGATATCCTTTCCCGATTAAAAATAGTTGAAGCAACAAAAGATGATGCTATAATTTTGATTGATGTAGCTCTGCGCCAGTTCTTTGGAGCTTACCGATCAAAGTTTAGGCGTGATCGTTTTGAGACAGATAGTGCTACCTTGTCAAAAAGTTCATATGTCTTCATATTAACAGATAAGACAACACTCCCTAAATACAATATTCATCTTAAAACCAATATTGAGTATGTTCCACTTTACAATATGATAGGTGTAATACCCGGAAAGAGTAAGAAAAATGAGTATGTGATTTACTCAGCGCACTATGACAATCTCGGAGTTATTGGGGTAAATAAAGGTGATTCAATCGCAAACGGAGCCGATGAAAATGCTTCGGGAGTTACGGCAGTCCTTGCTCTTGCCAAATATTTTAAAGAAAAAAATGATAATGAGCGAACCTTGCTTTTCGTGAATTATGGTGCTGAAACGGTTTCTTCATTAAGTTCTAAATATTTTGCTAAGCATATCGATGGCAATAGTGTTGTTGCCGTAGTTAACCTGGACGCCATCGGAAAAGAATCTAAATTCGGCCCTCGATCGACATTTATCACTGGATTTGATAAAAGCAATTTAGGTGAACATTTTGCGGAGAAGGCCAATCAGATAAAATTTAAGTTTAAGGCCGATCCTTATAAGGATAAAGGGTTGTTTTATCAGGCTGCAAATACTCCTTTGGGTATGATGGGAGTTCCTTCGCATACATTTTCAACCATTCAGATAGATATTGATCGTTATTTTAATTCGGTTAGAGATGACATGAATACGATCGAGCTTGAAAACATGGTAGAAATCATTAAAGCTGTAGCATTTGTTTCGGATGATTTAATAAAAGGTGTGTTTACCCCTTCAAAAATCTCAAATTACAAAGATGATCCTAGCAGTCCGCGTAATATTAAAAGGGCACAAAACAGCGGTCATTAAAGAAAATAGTTAATGAATAGAAGAGGCCGGATTTCCATATAAAGGAATCCGGCCTCTTTCATTTAAGTAAAATTTATTTCTTGTCTAGGCAACCATTTCGTTTTTCTCTCCGTAATCCCTATAAAGCGCTAAAACAATTCTTACGTAAGAGTAAATGATTAACATTAATGCTTTATGGCAATGAAACAAACTCCTAACTTGATTACAAAGGCAAGCAGTGCGCTTACCTTAATCGTACTTGCATTTTTTATCGGATTTTCATCTTGTTCAAGTAGTAATGATGATAATCCTTCGCCAGGCAATACAAAAGTTCTTTATTCCGGAACTTTTGCTAAATCAAACAATACAGTTACAACTACTGCAACTGGTGCAGTTTCAGCAGAACTTAACACTTCTAATAATGAACTTTCATACTCTATTTCATGGAACAATCTGACCAGTGCTGTTGGTGATATGCATTTCCATGATAACGGACCAATTATCGTTCATATCGAAGGTTTTCCAACAACTGTAAGTGGCAGTTTTTCAGGAAAAACCACATTGACAGCTGGTCAGGTTACAGATTTAGGAGGTGGAAAGATTTACGTTCAAATTCACACAGTGAACTTTCCAGGAGGAGAAGTAATAGCTACACTGACCAAAACCGGTGGTTCTAACCCATCTCCATCACCTGGATACTAATTAAAATTCAACAATTATGATGAAGAACACCGTTTTCTTGATGATCATACTAGCTTTTTGTAGTTGGGGATGTTCAAAGACGGCACCAGAAGAGCCCTCGGGTAATCCTCCCACCGGATGTACTCCCCAATTCCCTGATAAGCAAGTTACATACAATGGGTATGTGAAAAATATTATCACACTTAACTGTACTCAAAGCTGTCATAAAGGTGGAAATTCCTTAGGTACAGGTAATTTTACAACCTATGCCGGGGTGAAACCATACGCTGATCAGTTCCCTTTAAGAGTAATATCCGATAATGCGGATATGCCACAAGGAGGAGTTCGATTACCTAAAGCTGTTCGTGATTCATTAAATATATGGGTGAAGAATTGTGCCCCTGAAAATTAATGTATTAATGACTTGGTTCATGAAAAAGATTTTGCTTATAGTAGGTGTTTTAAGTTTGGCAGCGGTAGAACTAAAAGCTCAAACTCAGTTAGTATCTCGCAATGCGGAGTTGAGCTTTTATTCTTCCGCACCTATTGAAGACATTAAAGCAAGTAGCAAGAATGGATATTCAATAATGGATATGCAGGCGAAAACGGTATATTTCAAAGTAGATATGCGAACCTTTAAGTTTAGGAAAGGATTAATGGAAGAGCATTTTAATGAAAATTACATTGAAAGCGACCGATATCCTTATGCTGAATATAAAGGTAAAATTGTGGATGAAATAGACCTCTCGAAAGACGGAGATTATCAGGTTACTGTAAAAGGGGATCTCTTACTTCATAATGTTTCCCAGAGTTATACCACAAAAGCCGACATAAAGGTAAAGGAGGGGCGGGTAAGTGCATCTTCTAGTTTTAAAGTAAAGTTGGTAGATCACAAAATAAAGATTCCAACCTTACTTATCAAAAACATTGCAGAGGTGGTGGATGTGTCTGTTTCAGTAGTTTATGCCGATGCTAATAAGAAGATTTAAGAACAATTTAAGATTCAGACCAATAAAATGAAAGCCGTATATTTACTTATCCTTGGGTGTGTTTATACCTCCATTGTTATGGCACAAACGGATTCCATAAAAACATCACCAGATTCTGCAGTTGCGGTAGAACGCTTTCCTGTTACCTCCACTTTTAAGTCAGGGCTGATCATCAATGCTCAATCAAACGAAACACTACACAAGAACGATTTGCTGGTAGATATTGCACACCGATTCGGAGATATTGCAGGTGAAAATGGAGGTTCACATAATTTCTATGGACTTGACAATTCAACTGATATTTTGATTTCGCTTAAGTATGGAATTACCGATCGGTTGATGATAGGAGGGGGAAGGGCAAAAGGTGCTCCTAATGGCGTAAATACTTATCAGAAAGAGTTGTATTACTTGAGTTTGAAGTATAAATTGTTACAACAAACAACAGATGATAAAATGCCACTTTCAGTAACATTATACGGAAATACGGTAATCAGTGGAATGGAATCTCTTGACTTGGAAACATCAGATGCTGATTTTCAGAATTTTGGTGATAGGATGAGTTTTACTTTGCAGACGATTTTGACTCGAAAGTTTAGTCGCAACTTTTCCTTTGCATTACTTCCTACCTATATACACCGCAATTATGTGACTTTTATGGATATGGGTGATATGTTTGCTTTGGGAGCAGGAGGACGATTAAAGTTTTCGAAAAGAATGGCCTTAGTGGTTGATTATTTTCTTCCGTTCAGAACTTCAGCAAGCAAAGATTATTTTAGAGATGTACAAGAGTTTAATTTTTATCATCCTTTAGGTATTGCGTTGGAAATAGAAACAGGAGGGCATGTGTTTAATCTGAGTTTCACCAACTCAACGGCCTTACTGGATACACAATTTATTCCAAGTACAAGTACTTCATGGACAAAAGGAGAGTTTCGCTGGGGCTTTAATATATCCAGAGTTTTTACACTGTCGCATAAAGAGAATAAACAAAGGTAGGTTGATGATAAGTGTATTAGAGAGAAAAGGGAAAGTATAAAGCGTTTATAGCTCTATTTTAATTAATGACAGAAGAGCAACTACAACTGTTGATCAGGGGCTGTATTAATAATGACCGCCAAAGTCAGAAAATGCTGTATCAGGCATTTTATGGCTTTGCTATGAGCATTTGTTTACGCTACGCTAATAATCGGTATGATGCGGCAGAGGTTGTTAATGAAGGTTTTTTTAAGATCTATACGCATATGGAAAAGTATGATCAGCAACGTCCTTTTAAAGCTTGGCTAAGCAAGATTATGCACAATGTTTCCGTTGACTATTATAGATCGAACATAAAGTCAACATTAACTGACGAATTAGATGGAGCCGAAACAATAGAAATAAAAGCTGAGATTGAAGATAAATTGGCTTACGAGGACCTGCTTGCAATTATTCAACGATTGCCGGCAGCTTATCGGACAGTTTTTAACTTGTTTGCCATTGATGGTTACACTCATGATGAAATTGCTGAAATGCTCAATATTTCATCCGGAACTTCAAAGTCAAATCTGTTTAAAGCCAGGCAGAAGCTACAACAAATGCTTGTCGACTTTCCCCACGGCCTGGATAGAGTTGATTCACAAACGGTACTAACTGTGACTATCAATCAATCAATGGAATAAAGAGTAGCAATAATGAAAGAGTTTAAAAATTTAGATGAACTTTTTAAGGAGGGGCTTGGGAGCGCAGAAGATCGTATTGCTTTTAATGAAAGTGATTGGGATAAGCTTGAACGTCGTTTAGATAAAAAGAAAAACAGAATTCCGGTAATGTGGCTTGCAACTGCAGGTGGCATTGCTGCTATTTTGGCATTGGTATTTGTGTGGATGCAATTTGAATCGTCATCGCTTACAAAACCTGCGCAGGATATCACAAAAAAGGTTTCTCCTGAACAAAAGAATAGCATCATTCAACAAGGTAGAAAAGATAAATTTGACCATAAAGAGGACATAAAGGTTGTTCAGCAGGATGCCATTCCGGCTCAAAATCAGATCGAAGTAGCTAAGAGCACACCTAATAAAATACAGGGCTTTCCATTAGCTGATAATGTTTTTTCAAAATCTGATAATCCGACTGTGTTAAGTCCCATCAACAATGGAGGGGTATCGCAGCGTAAGGTTGCTGGTATGCCATTAATTGATACAGCAAAGCTAACCGGTAATTTAAGCCGTTCGATAGCTCAGGTTAATGCTAATCAAAAAAGAAATCCATACTTGGGTAAACTAACCTTTAGTGTGGGGGCTGCCCCTGCTCTAAATGGAGTAAACACATTGAAGGGCGGCGACTGGGGTGGCGATCTTGGAATGGCGTTAACAATAGGTTTATCGAAAAAATGGAGTGTGACAACTGGTGTTATCTATGCGAAAAAAGTTTACTCAACAGGTTACGAAAACTATAATCCGGTTAATCCCCCTCCGGTATCTTACAGTCCTACATCGATTGATGCGGATTGCCGGGTATTAGATATTCCGCTTAACATTAACTACCAATTATTTAGCAAGAAACAGAATACGGTAAAATTGAGTACGGGTTTATCTTCCTATATGATGTTAAAGGAAGATTATTACTTTAATTACAGCTACTCTAATCCGTCTTATCCGGAGAAGTATGAGGTAAACAATGAAAATAAGCATTGGTTGGGGGTTGTAAATGCATCAGTTGAATACCAACGGAAAATCAACTCGACTATGAGTATCGGAATTCAACCATTTGTTAAAATTCCTTTGGATGGAGTGGGATATTCAAGGGTTAAGCTGAAAACAGCCGGTGTGGCTGTGAAGCTAAATATTGACCTCGGAAAAGGAAAAAAGAAAGAACAGTAAACCGCAAAGACGCTATGGCGCAAAGATACTTAGCGTCTTTGCGTCTTGGCGGTTTCAACCCTAGAGCTCCCTTCGCATTACATAATCATTCAACACAAAATCGCCATAAGGAATATCTACTTCTTTGTAAATGATGAATCCTATTTTATCGTAAAAGTGTTTGGCCTTGTTGAAACGATTTACATTGAGTTCAAGAATAGTGGCATTTAGTTTTTTTACTTCTTCAGCAACAACATCAACCAAGTACCTGCCACAACCTTTTCCTTGTGTTTCAGGAAGTACATATAGCTTATGAATTTTATAAACGGAAGGTTCAGTAGTAGAGAAAGAGGCAAATCCCATCGGTTCATCGTTTTCCAAGGCTATAATAAATGTATGCCCATTTTGTTGTTGCCCCAACAGTGCTTCCGGCGTATACATTTGTCCATACATATATTCAATTTGTTCATCAGAAATAACGCCACGGTAAGTTTGCTTCCATGTTCTGTCGGCCAGAGAAACAATGGTTGCGATGTCTTGAGGTAAAGCAGTTTTATAGGTGTACATTTTATTTAAAGGTGTTTAATTACGATTTATTTCAGTTCTTCAACCACAAAAATGGACGGATTAGTGGTTTTAAATTTTACCATTCCATTTTCAGAAGTTACAAACAAGTTATCGTTCACAGTAGTTAATCCTTCTACTGAGTATTGATTTGAAGAAACCAGATTGATAACGGACAATTCTTCTCCCTTAGCATACCATTTCTCTAAAATTTCCTTTACAGGGAAATATTTATGAGTTTCGTAGAATAGTACGATATCAATTGCATGTACACGCTCTATAATTTCCTGAAGCAGATCCGGAGATCCAATAATGTTTACAGAAGGAAAACTTTCTGAAATTAAGTGATCGATGGCTCCTTTTATCGAATAAGATTGTAGTGGAATTACGCGGGTAAATTCCTGAAGTTCTTCATTAATGTTGTCTGAAGGAGCAAACATTGCATCTATCTTTATTCCTTTGGATGTTATCAGGTCCCATTCATTTTCAAACACAAAGACAGTAGGACTCCATTCCAAAAGTTGTCCTAAATACTCATCATTAAAGTCATTGTAAGACATAATTATAAGAGCCGGTTCTTGCTTTTCTCTCACGATGTGATGCGACGACATATATTCAAAATTCTATTTGGGTTTTAAGCTCAAAATAGCCGTTTTTTAATCGATTATTTGGCCTTTTTAACTGATAAATCTCGCTGAAAATCAGCTAAATATGGTTTATTTTTTGTAATTTATTTATACCAAATCCTTCCTATATGAAAGCAATTCTACATCTCTCCTCACTGCTACTCGTACTAACAGTTTTTGCATCCTGTAGCCGTATCGGCAGGTCCAAAGCTACCTCCGAAATGCCATTACAGGTAATCGAAGATATTGCTTACGGCAGTGATCCCGAACAGCGTTTAGATATTCTGATGCCCAAAGAAAGAAATGAACATACGAAGGTACTGATCTTTTTGCACGGAGGCTCATGGAAACGTGGTGATAAATCAGAATATAACTCCGCATTACGATCTTTTGCCGAACGAGGCATAACAATTGTCAATATGAATTATCGACTCGCGGAGAAGAATAAAAACAAGTTTCCTGCGCAGATGGATGATATTACTGCGGCCATTAACTTTCTTGTTAGTAAAGCAAGCGACCTTAGTATCGATATGAAAACAATAGGGCTCGCGGGGCACAGCGCAGGTGGTCACCTGGCTTTATTGTACAGTTATCACTTTAACACTTCCGGACGGGTTAAAGCCGTTGCCGCTTTAGCACCTGTTTCCGATCTGGCAGAGGCAGGGAGGACCGATCGATCTGATTATCTTAATCCAATTATTAATTTTTTAGGGAAGAAATTTAAACAGGATTCGATTTTATGGATTCAGGCAAGTCCTTATTGGATGGCGACTAAATTAGCTGTTCCTACTATTTTGTTTCACGGAACTGAAGACCGGGTGGTTCCCTATAATCAAAGTGTTAAACTTGAAAAACGCTTGCAGGAATTAAAGGTTCCTTCCAAGTTTATTGAATACGACGCCGGACATGTTTGGTTGGGTGCTGATTTGGCCGATACACGTGAAAATGTAATTAAATGGATGAATATGTACGTCAATTAGCATGTATGAATAAAGGAATAATTAGATGAGCAATATTTTTTATCTTTAAATAGTTGATGTGAAAAGCAGTAACATCAACTATTAATTTTTTAACGATCATGACTAAATACGCGCTCTCCATCGGTGTTTGTCTGCTGCTCCTTTTTTCTGCTTGTAAGAAAAATTTAGTTCCTCCTGTTAGTGATCTTGAGGCCAAACAGATTCTTGATGTTGCCTATGGATCTGCTGATCAGCAGAAATTTGATGTTTACCTGCCTGCAAATAGAACTGCTGCCACTAAAGTTATTGTATTCTTACACGGAGGAAGTTGGCGTGATGAAGATAAAAGTCAGTATACCTCTTTATTCACTTATTTTGTTGATAAAGGCTTTGCCGTAATCAACATGAATTATCGATTGGCAAAAGATAATTCGGATAAGCATCCGGCACAGATGGAAGACATAAGATCGGCGCTTGATTTGGTGTTGGCCAGACGGAATGAATATGTTATTTCAGATAAAATTGGACTTACAGGGAATAGTGCCGGAGGGCATCTAGCCTTGTTGTATGCTTATGGTTTCGATATTGATGAGCGGGTGAAGGCAGTAGCTGCATTATCAGCTCCGACAGATTTTGTACAAGCGGCTAATTCCGGAAACACAGCTGCAATCACTACCATTAATTATTTTCTTGGAAAGTCTTTTGATGAAGACCAGGTGCTTTGGGTAAATGCCAGTCCATATTTTAGGGCAACGGCTGCATCGGTTCCAACCATTTTATTTGTAGGTGGAAAGGATGATATTGTTTATCCCATTCAGAGCGAAAATCTGAAGACCAGACTTACAGATCTAGGTGTAATGAATCAGCTAATAGTTTATCCAGATGAAGGTCATGCCTGGATTGGAACCAACCTGACGGATACTCAGCAGAAGATCGTGGATTGGTTTACCGTTAATATGTAAAAAAATAAAGCCCCCTCTTGGATGAAGGGGCAGTGATTAATATAATTTCTTGTAAATCTCTTTATAGACTGCTTCCGGGTTTTCTGCAAGATTAATGGCAGAACAAACAGCTACTCCGTGAATACCTGTTTTCATTAGCTCATCAACATGCTCGGGTTTTATTCCTCCGGCTGCAATTACAGGAAGGTCTATGCCTTCTTCTTTCATGCGTTCAATTATGTTTCTGTAATCATCTAACGTAAGATGATCAACACTATACATAATAGTTTTGGTTGGTTTATATGGACCAACACCCACATAATCTGCACCGGAATGATATACCGCTTTTATTTGTTCAAAAGTATGTGCCGATCCGCCAATGATTTTTGCATCGCCCAATATCTCACGAGCTTGCTCCACCGACATGTCTGCCATCTCAATATGAACACCCTGTGCATCATCTACCTTTTCAACTACGTCAACATTTGAACACACAATTAAGGTTGCTCCCCAATCATCACAAATATTCGCGATTTGAGTTGCTTCCACAATCCATGCTTCAGTTGATCTTTTATTTTTTGTTCTGTATTGAATCCATTTAGCCCCCGCTTTACAAGCCATTTCAGCCTGTTGTAAGTGGCTGAAGTTCTCCATGTCAAGCGTTAAGTAATGGAATTTTTCGATGTGTTTTTTCATTATTTGTGATTACACAGATTAGATGTTGGGATTATAAAGATTGTTCATGAGAATACATTGAATGAGTAATAAAATTAGTGAATCATAAAAAAATCGATGAATCAGGTAATCTAATCGGTGTAATCAAATAATAAAATCTGTGTAATCCCAACAAAAATTTATTTAGCAGCCGACATGCCATATGATGACCATTCTTCTTTTGCAGGGCCATATACGCCAGTAACGATTAATCCGGCTTGACGCATTAGTACTGTTAGCTGTCCGCGGTGATGTGTTTGGTGTAGAATAAGTACGGATAGCACTTTGCCTCTTTTCCATGGCTCACCATACATGTCTACCGGGGTTTCCAAGTCAGAGTTGAGCCATTTTGATGAGACCTGCTCTAAAGCTTCATCGGAAGCATTTGAATAAGCAATCCGAAGTTCATCTGCCGAAGTTGGAGCATCAGCATCACCATCAATCTCAGTCGCTTCCAAACCGGCTCTATTCAGCATTTCGGAAATTGAAGCAGTAATATGCCAAACCAACTGGGCCATTGTACGGCCTTCATCATAAATCTTTTGATTTAATGACTTGTCTGTAAGCTGGCGCAATAGAGTTTCAGTTGCTTGCATTTCATACTTCCAATCAGTAGTAAAGTCTTCAATTGTTCTGTACATATACTTAAGAATTTAGTGTAAATAGATGCCCGAATTTAATTAAAAAAGGCTGTAGATTTTCTACAGCCTTCTTAATAAACCACTAAAATTTAAGATTTATACCTGCCAAAATATTTGTTCCTGATTGAGGGAAATAAAAGTTTTCTATCACCCTTTCGCCACCTGCAACATACCCCCATGTATAACCATTCGATACATATTTAGTATTGAATAAGTTATTTACCATTAAACTGAAACCAAGGTTTTTGATTCCTTTGAATTGAAGATTATAGTTAATTAACAAATCATTCACAAAGAATGAATTTAACGAGCGATTATCATTTGATGTATTATCCAGGTATTGTTTTCCGACAAACTTACCTGATAGGGCAATCTGAAGATTTTTAACTGGAGCTACGATGAATTGAGTGCCTGCTATAATTGCCGGAGAAAATGAGATATCGGTTTTGTTATAAGAAGTCGTATCCATTCCGTCGGCATCATCATAATTAGTGACATATTCCTTAAAGTTTTTCACTTTGTTTGTGCTAACGGCAGCATTTAAGTTCCAGGTAAGGAAATTCGTTAACTTTAAAGATCCATCAAGTTCAGCTCCTGCGCGGTAACTATCTGGTGTGTTTACACGGATCGCTTCACCCACATCATTAATCTGGCCGGTAAGAATCAGTTGATCCTTGTATTTCATGTAATACAGATTTATACCAACGTTGCGTTTTGCAGTTTGATTGCGGAAACCTAATTCAACATTATCAAGTTTCTCGGCCTGTGGGCGACTTTTAGGAGTCGATTGGGTGTATTCGTCGCGGCTAGGCTCTTTACCTGTATGCGCATACGAGATGTAAGCATTGCTGGAATTGTTAAGCTGATAGGTAAATCCAATTTTAGGATTAAAGAAATTCAGTTTTACATCCTGCTGAACATTGTTCAACTCCTGATCGTATCCTAAGAATGAATAATTAACATTGCGGAATTGTAAGTCGGCAAAAGCATGGAGCTTTTCGTTAATGCCATAAGTTGCTTTACCATAAATGTTGAAATCCTTTTTGGTCGCGTCATTGTCGTAATAACGATTGTCGGGAGTGCTATTTGAAGCATATTGAGCCCAAATCACTTTTCCATAATGGTTACCATCGTATCGGTTATATGCGCCCCCCAAAGTAAGCTCAAGTGCATTTACAGGTTTATATTGCAAAGAGAATACCGTTCCGTAGAAATTATTATTCAGCCATTTTTGGCGGACTAAATTTGAGTTGGTAATGGTTTCACCACCAATTATTACATTGTTTAAGCCATATTCAGCAAGTGATGCATTGTACTTGTATTCTTCATAATAACCTTCGCCATGCGTAAAATGTAAGCCTACATTCAGGCTAAAGTTGTCGGTCAGTTCTTGCGTATAAAATGCCTGATAATGATCTTGGCGATAATTATCTGTCTGATTGTCATACGTGAAGTAATTGTAGGTACGCTTATCGGAATTGACTAAATTGAGCAAATCCTGTTGAGTTGGATAAGTATCTGGGTTGCGTTCATAATGCGCCATCAACTCTGCCTGTGTTCCGAAAAGTTTAGCTTCAGGGATACCATTCCATGCCTGATATGTTTTCTCTTTGCCGGAAATTACATTAAGCTTCAACAGACTTTTCTTTCCATAATAACCACCCGATAGGAAGAATGAACGGAGGTTAGATGATCCCCTGTCAATAAAACCATTTGAATTGATCATGGATAAGCGGCCATCAAAGGCAAATTTACCCATTAAACCAGTTCCCACTTTAAGCGTGTTTTTAATGGAGCCAAATGAACCGCCTGAGCTTGCTACTTCTGCATAGGCTTTTTCACTTAACGTGTTCGTTTGCACATTAATACTTGCTCCAAATGCACCTACACCATTTGTTGAAGTTCCGACACCACGCTGAATTTGGATATTATCAACCGATGAAGCAAAGTCGGGAAGGTTTACTAAAAATGTTCCTTGTGATTCAGCATCATTTACAGGAATACCATTAATAGTTAAATTGGTGCGAGAAGCATCGCTTCCACGAATACGGATACCTGTGTAACCGATGCCGTTTCCTGCATCAGAGGTTACGACAACCGCTGGGGTCTGATTGAGTAAGAATGGAAGGTCTTGTCCCAGATTTTGTTTTTCAAGATCAGTTTTGGTGATATTCTTAAAAGTAGTTGCAGCATTTGCACTTGCCCTGGTTGACCTTACCACTACTTCGTCGGCAATAACAGTACTGCGATCCAGCTTGATCTCAATTGTTTGGTTAGACGATAAATTTACCTCTTGTTCAAGGGCTGTGTAACCGACAAACGTAATCAAAAGCGTATGCTTGCCTGATTTTAATTTGTTGAATTCAAAGGTTCCTGAAGAATTGGTTTGAGTTCCGAGCACTGTTCCTTTAATGCTCACCGTAGCTCCCGCTAAAGTTTGGTTAGATTGTTTGTCAAAAATCTTTCCGCTCAATTGCATTTGTGCAAGAGCTAATAAAGGAGTTACCATGGCTAAATAGGCCATAAGTAAAACTTTTTTCATTTTTTGTATTTGATATGTTGTTAAACAATGCGAAAGCAAAGGGTGTACTCCCGCTAAATTTAACTTTTACCTCCCTACGCCGGCATTATCCGGATCAGGTGCTCAATGTGTCAACTGTTGAGACGTTTTAACATTGATGGGTATAATCTCAGCCTGTATTTTAGAGTATCAGGTTTGAAGTTAAAGGTTATAAGAAGCTGAACATGCGGTCAGCGCTTAAAACTCGAAACTTAGAACTTATTACTCTTTAAGGCACCCCTTAAGAATAAGACAAAGGTAGGTTAAAATTTGAGAATTTGAGAAAACTGTGAATTTGGAAGTTAAAAAGGGCTCGCAAAGCCTCAAGGACACATAGTTTAAATGAATATTAATTGTTGCTTAAGCTTAGTTTCTTTGTGTGCCTAAAACCTTTTCCACAGCGGCTATGCCATTGTCAAAACGCTCTTGTCCAAGCCCGGTTATGATGGTATAAGAAGCATTTAGGGTTTCGAGCTCTTGTTTGTAAATATCAAAGAAGTATTCTCGTTTATGAGGAAAATTACGCTGAGGATCGTCTTCCCATGGATTATCAATATACATTAGCAGGTAATGGTCATAATGACGATTCTTGATTTCTTCAGTTACAAAATCCGGTGCTGAACCAAATACTTCTTCACACCAAACTTTAACAGTCATTACGGTTACATCGCAAATTAATAGTTTGTTTGCTTCAGGCAATAATTTCTCTTCTAATGCCAACTGTCCATAAAACATATTGATTTCATCTTCCAGCGTGCAATCACGATCTAAGCCTTCACAATACTCACGAGCATATTCAGGAACCCAAACAGTGTTGTAATATTCAGCAAGGTATTGAGCCATTGTTGATTTTCCCGTAGACTCAGGGCCAATAATGGCAATTTTTAGGATGGAAGATTGATTCATTAATATAAACCGCAAAGACGCGGAGTCGCAAAGATAATTAACAACTTTGCGTCTTCGCGTCTTTGCGGTAAAATTAGTTACCAGATTTTCACTCTTAAGCTATCTGGTCTCCACATGGCATCGCCTTGTTTAATACCGAAAGCTTCGTAAAATGCCGGGATGTTAGCAAATGGTCCATTAACGCGAAGATTAGCTGGCGCATGAACATCGGTCATGATTTGATTGGCAAGGTTTTCATCACGTTGATGACCTAACCAACCCATTGCATAGCCTAAGAAATATCGTTGAGCCGGGGTAAGTCCGTTGATTTTTTTACCTTTCTTATACTGTTCAGTTTTTACGAAGGCGTCCCAGCCAAGTAAAATACCACCTAAGTCGGCAATGTTTTCACCTTGAGTAGCATCCCCGTTTACATGTAAGCTATCTAAGACCTTGTAATCATTAAACTGCTTGATGATCATTTGGCAACGTTCTTTAAATTTAGTCTCATCTTCAGGAGTCCACCATTTTTTTAAGTTACCTTTTTCATCAAACTGGCTACCCTGATCGTCAAATCCATGGGTAATTTCATGTCCGATAGTTGATGCAGCGGCATAGCCATAAACAACTGCGTCATCAATATTTTCATCATTCCAGCCCGGTACCAGGAAAATTGCTGCAGGTAATACGATTTCGTTGTTAGATGGGTTGTAATAAGCATTGTAAGTTTGAGGCGTCATTTCCCATTCATTACGGTCAACCGGCTTTCCTAATTTATCTACGTTGTATTTATACCAAAACTCACTACCGCGTTTTATGTTGGCAAGGTATGATGAACGATCAATATTTAAGCTTGAAAGGTCTTTCCATTTATCCGGATATCCAACTTTTTTGGTCATACTCGCAAGTTTAGCTAAGGCTTTCTGCTTGGTTGGTTCGCTCATCCAATCCAGTTTTTTAATACGCTCTTTGTAAGCATCGCGAATAGCTTCAACCAAATCTTCGTAACGTTTCTTGGTTTTTTCAGAGTAATATTCTTTCACGTAAAGCTGTCCTAGTACTTCGCCCATAACAGCTTCTTCAGAACTCAACACACGTTTCCAGCGTGGACGCTGTTCTTTTTTACCCGTAAGAACCGTTCCATAGAAACGGAAGTTTTCATCATCCAATGCTTTGTGAAGGTAAGATGCGCTTGAGCTTACCATGTTCCAGCGTAGGTATTCTTTCCAACTATCAACAGGAATAGATTTTAAGCTTACTTCAATTTGCTTAAAGAATTCAGGTTGGCCAACTATCACAGAATCGATTTTCTTAATCTTCATTTTGGTTAACAGGTCATTCCAGTTGATTGACGGCGTTAACTTGTTTAGATCGCTAACTGATAATTTGTTATAGTTTTTATAAGGATCACGAAGATCTTCAAGTTTACGGGATGCTTTTGCCAGCGATTCTTCAATTTTGTAGGTATTTTCAGCAGCTTTGTTTGCGGTTGATTCATCAAATCCTGAAAGTTTGAACATGTTGACCAAATGCTTCTGTTGGTAATCCTGGCGGATTGCCGCTGTACGTCCGTCTTTATTGAAATAATAATCCCGGTCTGGTAAGCCTATACCGCCTTGATTTAAATAAAGAGCCATTACCTCACTATTTTTAGTATCCTGGTATACATACATCGAGAATAACGGACTATCACCTAATGTATGCTGGTAAGCAATCTCGTTTAATACTCCGTTAATATCTTTAATCGCAGCAATACGATCAATATCAGCTTTTATTGGTTGAATGCCTTGTTTCTCAATGCCGACAGTATCCATTCCTGTGTGCCAGAAATCTCCGATCTTTTGGCTATTACTACCTTCAGCTTCTTTTGCTTTTGCAGCATCTTCGTTGATCTTTCTGAGTTTATCATAAATCTCATCATTTACCAGGTTGCCAATTCCCCAACGGCTATAAGCCGAAGGGATCGGGTTTAATTTGGTCCAGCCTCCGTTAGCGTATTGAAAGAAGTCAACACCTGGTTTGGCTGTTGTGTCAATATTTTCTTTAACAAAATCTTTTTTTTGTGAAGCATTTTGCTTGTTACAGGAGATTGTAGCAATAGCAAGCCCACTGATTAGTAATAATTTGCTTTTGTTGATATTCATCAGGGTTAGTTTTTATACTTTAAAAGTAACAAAGTACCGAATTTCTCAGAAGATTGCTGTGTAACAGTTATATAGAAATCGGGAATAAAATATCCATGCTCTGCAAGCTTTTCCACAATTGCAACAGTTCGGTTACAATTCAAAAACTGCTTAGAAAGCTATTGAGTAAGGTTTTTGTATGGTTTCAGGTATTAAACTGTTATCGGCACATCATTTGGGTTACAATTGGAAATGGCAATGTTTGTTAATTCAAAAAACTGAACTATAGATAGAAAAACTTTTACCTGACTAATAAATTATTGTAGAACCTAAAAAATCAAAACAGTATGAAAAAAGTAATGTTAGGTTTAGTTGCGTTGACGGGATTGTCAGCGGGACTTTTCGCGTTCACCGCAGCTGAAAACTCAGGTATTAAAGGTACGGTAGTTCCAGCAGAAGGTGCAAGTCAGGTTTGGGCAATTGCTGGTACAGATACATTAAAATCTGCTGTATCTGCTGGTGCATTTGAGTTCAGTAACATTAAAGCAGGCAACTACAAAGTTGTTGTAGATGCGGTAGAGCCACTAAAAGACGTACAATTTGATGTTTCAGTACCTGAAAATAAAGTTGTAAACGTTGGCGAAATTAAATTGGCCCAATAAAAATCCCAGCTATATTTATTCCAGGCGAGTAGAGTCGTCCCGGTTAAACCGGGACGGCTCTCTCATTTTTTGGTGTTTCTTGCATGCCCAAAAACTCTACCATTTATTAATCTCATTGTAATAGTATTGGTGATAAATTAAATCTAAGAAAGAGTGACATCCTTCCAATCTTACCCAGTTTTCAAAATCTAATCTCTTCAATCGTAACCGGAACATTAAAATCTGAATAACGAATCCATCTAGGTGAAACGGAAAAATAGGCGATATCTTTCCAGTTTTCCTTCCGGTCCTTGCCGTCAGGGAAAACGTTAAAATAAATTTGAAGTAGTTCTTCAAGTTCTTTTTCGTCAGGAATTTTGGCAGTACCCTCATATTGAATCGTCTGCTCACCGTCCCAACCAATTACAAATGCAATTGAAGGGTTATTGATCAAATTCTGATATTTTCTGGATGTACTTAATGTGTCGAAAATAATTCTGAGGTCTGTTGTAATAGCAATGCCAACCACTGCTGATTCAGGCAAACCATCAACTGTTACAGTCGATAAAACTGCGTACTTGTTTTTTGAGATGAATTCGTATAAAAAATCAACTGTCATTCAAGTTGGTAATAGTTGCACACTATTCAGCAAAATCGAAATATTTACCGAATGTACCCGAATATACTTAATTACAGTATGGGGCTAAAATCTTTATGATTGCGGATTAATCCTTTAAATTATAAGAACTATATTTAATATCTTTTTATGAACTTATATCCAACTATCCAAAAAACGAAAATAAATCCTTAAATTAATTTCAAAAATGATACCTTTGCACAATTTTTAGACTCCCTTCATAGAATGCCAAGAAACGAAAGTATCAAATCAGTCCTCATCATCGGTTCTGGCCCAATTATTATCGGCCAGGCATGTGAATTCGATTATTCAGGCTCTCAAGCAGCTTTATCGTTAAAAGAAGAAGGTATTTCGGTTTCGATTATTAATTCGAATCCGGCTACCATTATGACCGATAAGGTTATTGCTGATCATGTGTACCTGCTGCCGCTTAATTGTGAGAGTATCGAACAGATTTTGCAAGAACAAAAAATTGACGCTGTGTTACCTACCATGGGTGGACAAACCGCGCTTAACCTTGCAAAAGAGGCTGAAGAACGTGGAATTTGGGCTAAATACGGTGTTAAAGTTATCGGTGTGGATGTTGCCGCAATCGAGAAAACAGAAAACCGTGAAGAGTTCCGCCAATTAATGATTGATATTGGAGTGGGAGTAGCCCCTTCAAAAATTGCTAACTCTTTCCTTGAAGGTAAAGAGGCAGCTCAGGAAATCGGTTTTCCACTAGTAATACGTCCTTCTTATACGCTTGGTGGTTCAGGTGGTGGTTTCGTCCATAAAAAAGAGGATTTTGACTCAGCGTTAAATCGTGGTTTACAAGCTTCTCCAACTCATGAAGTGTTGGTAGAGAAAGCGGTAATAGGCTGGAAAGAATACGAATTAGAGTTACTTCGCGACAGCAATGATAACGTGATCATTATCTGTTCGATCGAAAACTTCGACCCAATGGGTATCCATACCGGAGACTCAATTACTGTTGCTCCGGCAATGACACTGTCAGACCGTTGCTACCAGGATATGCGTAACCAGGCAATCAAAATGATGCGTGCTATCGGAACGTTCGCTGGTGGCTGTAACGTACAGTTCTCAGTAAGTCCTGACGATGAGTCGATCATCGCGATTGAAATTAACCCTCGTGTATCTCGTTCATCGGCATTAGCTTCTAAAGCAACTGGTTATCCAATTGCTAAAATTGCCGCTAAATTGGCAATTGGTTACAATTTGGATGAGATCGAAAATCAAATTACAAAAACTACTTCTGCATACTTTGAACCATCACTTGACTATGTGATCGTTAAAGTCCCACGTTTCAATTTTCAGAAATTCAAAGGTGCAAATAAAGAGTTAGGCTTACAGATGAAGTCGGTAGGTGAGGTAATGGCAATTGGTCGCAGCTTTACCGAAGCACTTCAAAAAGCTTGTCAGTCATTAGAGATCAGTCGTAACGGTTTAGGTGCTGATGGAAAACAACTGAAAGATCTTGACAAGATTATGGATAGCCTTGAGCATCCAAGTTGGGATCGTTTGTTCCACATTAAAGATGCATTAGCGTTAGGCGTTCCAGTTTCATCGGTACAAAAAGCAACCAAAATAGATCGTTGGTTCTTGATGCAGATTCAGGATCTGGTTCATTTAGAGTTAGAAATCAAGCGCTATTCATTAGCGAATCTTCCAAAAGATTTGTTAATCACTGCCAAACAAAAAGGGTACTCTGATTTACAGTTAGCGTATTTGTTAGGAGTTGATGAAGATGCTATTTACTATAAACGTAAAGAATTAGGTATCCGCAGAGTTTACAAAATGGTAGACACCTGTGCTGCTGAGTTCCCGGCGCAAACGCCATATTACTATTCTACTTACGAAGGAGAGAATGAATCAATTCCTTCTGATAAGAAAAAGATCATTGTGTTAGGCTCTGGTCCAAACCGTATCGGACAAGGTATTGAGTTCGATTATTCTTGTGTTCATGGTTTATTGGCTGCAAAAGAAGCAGGGTATGAATCAATCATGGTTAACTGTAACCCTGAAACTGTTTCTACCGACTTTAACATGGCTGATAAGTTATACTTTGAACCAGTTTTCTGGGAGCACGTTCGTGAGATCATCGACTTAGAGAAGCCAGAAGGTGTAATTGTTCAGTTAGGTGGTCAAACGGCCTTAAAAATGGCTGAGTTGTTACATAAAAACAACATTAAGATCATCGGAACTACATTCCCTGATATGGACGTTGCTGAAGATCGCGGTCGTTTCTCTGACTTGTTAAAAGATCTTGATATTCCTTATCCGAGATATGGAGTTGCACACTCTGCTGACGAAGCAATTAAAGTTGCAAGTGAAGTTGGCTATCCTGTATTGGTTCGTCCTAGTTATGTATTAGGCGGACAAGGTATGGAGATCGTAATCAATGATGAAGAATTAGAACGCGCTGTAGTAAAATTATTGCGCCATATGCCGGATAACAAAATCCTGATCGACCACTTCCTTGATCGTGCTGAAGAATCTGAGTCAGATTCAATCTGTGATGGGGAAGATGTGCACATTGTTGGTTTGATGGAACATATTGAGCCTGCAGGTATTCACTCTGGTGATTCAAGCGCAGTATTGCCTCCGTTCAGTTTATCTGAAAACGTTCAGAATAAGATGAAAGAGTACACCATTAAGCTTGCAAAAGCGCTGAATGTAAGAGGTTTGTTAAATATTCAGTTCGCAATTAAAGATGAGAATGTATATGTAATTGAGGCAAATCCTCGTGCTTCACGTACAGTTCCGTTCATTGCGAAAGCATATGATGTTCCTTATATCAACATTGCAACTAAAGTGATGCTGGGAGTTAATAAATTAAAGGACTTTACAATTGAAGAGAAGTTAAAAGGTTACGCAATTAAAGAGCCGGTATTCTCATTCGATAAATTCCCTGAGGTGAATAAAGAACTAGGACCTGAAATGAAATCTACTGGTGAAGCAATTCGCTTTATCAAAGATCTGGAAGATCCTTATTTCCGTCATCTTGTAAAAGAAAAATCAATGTATCTTTCTAAATAATAATTAGTCAGGAACAATATGAAACTCCCATTTGAAAATTTCAAATGGGAGTTTTTCTTTATTTAAGAAATTGAAACACAGTATTTAGTCTTTGTTATCTAAAGAAACTTATTTAAATTAGAGGTATCATCTAAATTTTGCAAAAAACTTAAGCACTCTATTTAAATTATTCTTTATGAAAAAGCTCTCTACACTTTTGATTTTGCTATTAGCAGTAACGATTACTGTTAAAGCACAAACCCAACGGGGCAATTTGCTCATTGGGGCTCAGCTGGCCAATATTGGCGGCGTATTCCAAAGCGGTAGCAGTTCATTTACATTTGGCATTACTCCTATGGTTGGTTTCTTTATTCAGGATAATCTGGCGGTTGGTCCTAATGTAAGTTTCGATTATACACATGCTAATGATGAAAACTTCTTTACCTGGAGCGTTGGCGCTTTTGGACGTAAGTATTTTGACGACCCAAGTATTGAGTTCTCTAAAAGGAGCACCTGGTTTTTAGAAGCAAATGCAGGTATTCAGGGTGTAAATGCTGCCGGAGATAATACTAATGGTTTAGGGCTAGGTTTTGGTCCAGGCCTTGCTTATTTCATTACGCCAAATATTGGCTTGGAAGGTTTATTAAAATATGATCTCACTCTTGGTTTTGGTAGCTCTACAACTACCAATCAAGTAAGTTTAAATGTGGGTTTCCAGATTTATTTACACAAAGACAAGGCTAAAAATATTATTGAAGAAGAAAAGAAAAGTCAATAATCAATCTTGTTCTCTATAATAGTGAAAAATGCTGTTCCTGACTTTATGGGAATGGCATTTTTTAATTAATTAAAAGACTGATATTGCTTAAAGGAAATGAAGCATATTTTTGCCATGTTTTCCCATTATGTTTTAATAGATAAAACTCATTAACATCGAACTCTCTTAAATACGGTTGGTTTTCTAAAAGCGGCCAAGCTTTCAATGTTTCTTCTCGTTTTAGATCTCTGTATGCAATTGTAATATGTGGATTAAACCGTTTCGAAGTATCACTAACAGAAAATCCATTCTTTCGTAGAAAGCACATCAAATGCCTGTGAAATCTTTGTAACAAAGGATTATGTACTGGTTTTATAAAAATCACATCACTTCGTGGATTCAGAAAATAACCAAAACCATCCAATTGAATTTGTAACGGCTGTTCTTCTTCAGAAAACTGTATTAAATTATTAATCAACTGGCTCATTGCTTCATGCGTCATTCCAAAGGGTGGCTGTAAGGTGATATGAGGAATTATGTGCTGGCCTTTTCGGGTATTAAAATTCTCAGCAAATAATACCTTTAATTCATTTACTTCCTGGGTAACTGTAGCATCCGGTAGGAGTGCTATTAGATAAAGGCTTTCGCTTCCATTCATAGCATTCGGATTTTTTGTACCCTTAATTTACTGATTTCAGTAAAGAAGTTTTATTTTGCGGTCTTTTTTGTGGAAAAGTTATGAAAACGATCATCGATTTATTTGAAGAAAGTGTAAATAGATACAGTAATAATCCTTTTTTGTGGGAAAAGAAAGAGGGAGAGTATGTAGCACTTTCTTACATGCAAACTCGCGAGCAGGTATATCATTTGGCTGCCGGACTGATAGCTGTTGGCGTTGAAAAAAATGATAAGGTTGCGTTTCTTGCAGAGGGTCGTAATGCATGGATAGTTGGTGAACTTGGTATTTTATACACAGGTGCCGTAAATGTACCATTATCAGTAAAACTGGAAGAAAGCAATGATCTGATCTTCCGTATTCAGCATTCTGATGCGAAGTACATTATGGTGTCGGCGCGTAATCTCCCTAAAATCCGCGCCATCATCGAGAACTTACCTAATGTTAAAAATGTAATTGTTTTTGATGAGCTTGATAATTATCAATCCAAGGAAATTCATATAGGAGAAATAAATAAACGTGGTGAAGAATTTCTTGCAGAACGAATGCCTGAATTTGAATCGCGCTTCAAATCGATTAAGGGAAATGACTATGCAAATATCAGCTATACGTCAGGGACAACGGCAGACCCAAAGGGAATCATTCTTTCTCATAGAAATTATACTTCCAATGTTGAGCAGGCACTAAGCCTGATGAATATTCCTGCTAACTGGAAAACGCTGATTATCCTTCCTTTAGATCATTGTTTTGCACACGTGGCAGGTTTTTACAGTTTTATGGCTTCGGGTGCAAGCGTGGCGACTGTTGATCCGGGTAAGAACGCGATGGATACGCTTAAGAATATCCCTGTGAATATGCAGGAAATTAAGCCGAATTTGTTGTTGAGCGTTCCGGCATTGGCCAAAAATTTTAAAAAGAATATTGAAAGTGCAATTAAGCAGAAGGGCGGAATAACCGAAAAATTGTTTAATCACGCTTTAAAAATTGCTTACGCTTATAACCGTGAAGGTTTCAACAAAGGACAAGGAGCTAGTATTGTGTACAAGCCTTTGTTGGCATTTTATGATAAGATTTTGTTCTCGAAAGTGCGTAACGCATTTGGTGGAGAATTAAGTTTCTTTATCGGAGGAGGTGCTTTGCTTGATATCGATTTACAGCGCTTTTTCTACGCTATAGGCGTGCCAATGTTTCAGGGTTATGGGTTGTCGGAAGCTACGCCGATCATTTCTTCTAACTCGCTTAAGAAGCATAAACTAGGCTCTTCTGGTTATCTAGTTAAGCCAATGGAGTTAAAAATATGTGATGAGCAAGGTAATTCCCTTCCTGTCGGACAAAAAGGAGAGATTGTTATCAAAGGTGAAAATGTAATGATGGGTTATTGGAAGAATGAAACAGCCACTGCTGATACAATTAAAAATGGATGGCTTCATACCGGCGACTTGGGCTATATGGATAGCGATGGCTTTTTATATGTATTAGGCAGGTTTAAAAGTTTGCTGATTGGAAGTGACGGAGAAAAATATAGTCCGGAAGGTATTGAGGAATCGTTGGTTGAAAACTCAAAGTTTATTGATCAGGTGATGTTGCATAATAATCAGGATGCCTATACAACAGCCTTGCTTGTGCCCAATAAGGAATCGTTAAAATCATATTTGCGTCAAAAAGGGCTGAATTGGGAATCAGAAGAAGGTAAAAAAGAAGCAATTAAAATGCTACAGGCCGAAGTAAACGAATATAAAAGTCAGGGTAAATTTGCCGGAATATTTCCGGAGCGATGGTTGCCGGCCACTTTTGCTATTTTACCGGAAGGCTTTACAGAGCAGAATCACTTCCTTAACAGTACACTTAAAATGGTGAGGGGTAAAATAACCGATCATTATCAAAATCGTATAGAGGCTTTATATACAGCCGAAGGGAAGAATATCCTGAATGATGAGAACTTCAGATCGTTAAATTAAGTACTCGTATCAACTTTGTATAAAAGAAGCAGGCCGACAATTATATTGCCGGCCTGTTACTTTTTGCTCAAAATATAAAAATTAAAGATTAATTCTTCTCATCTTCTCTGAAGACCTTATAGCAAGAGATTATGTACCATACACAGCCAATCCCAATCATGATAAGTTCAGGAATAGATATACCGGTATAACTACCAACAATCAGTGTGATAATCATTAATGATAATGGTAACAAAATTTCTTTTCTGAATATTTTTGATTCAGATTGTTCAGCGATGTCTTCTTCAGTAATTTCATAAGCGTATGTTTTAGAAAGGCGAGATACCGTAGGTATTTTTTCTTCCTGCGCTTTACTTTTTACTTCTTTTGTTAGTTGAGAGTCTAAATTATAGTTCATAGGCTTAGCTACTTTATATTACAAATGTATCTCTTTTTATATCAACTACATATTAATTCGTTGTAACAATATTATTTTACGTACATATACGCACTCATTATTAGATAAATAACAATCGCAAAGGTTTAAAAGAGTAACTATAAATAATAATGAAATGAGGCATTTAATTTTTTTTCATCATTGTACGCTTGAGATTGATTTTTAGGAATGCTTAGCTATTGCCAGTTACTCTTTCTAATCATTTTGCCTAGCTGTACAATTTGCCCTGTATGGTATCCGTAATGATTTATTTGTCTGTTCAAAGCTCCTAAAACTGTATACGGTTCGGTTCGGATATGAACAGTTTTTAGCAAATCTTCTTCCGAAAGATTATCCAACAGTTCAAATAAAATTGACCTCCCGTCTTCCCAAATTTTCAGCAGCTCAATTTTAGTTAAGTGTAATTCTTCAAATTCTCTATCCCTGTCGCGATCAGGTTTTTCTCCATCCGTAGTAAAAAAATCAATGAATCTTGATTTCAATATTACCAGCAATATGCTGAATAATAATAGCAATGCTGTTCGTATCAGGATAAGAAGTAAAATGCATCTCGACTTCAGATAGCTGTGCAAATGTTTTATCTCCTAATGTTTTCTGCGATGAAAAAAGGAACTTTATATTTTCAATAAAAACTGCTGCGACTGTTTTCATGTGTTATCCGAATAAGTAATTGAAAACCTCTTCAATCTTACCAACACTAACAATTTCGATATTGAAACGTTTTAAGTCTAACGCCTTTTGATTATATTTTGAAATAAAGATTTGTTCAAATCCTAATTTCTCCGCTTCGGCAATTCGCTGCTCAATTCTGTTTACAGCTCTTATTTCCCCTGATAATCCAACTTCTGCAGCAAAACAGGTTTTATAAGAAACAGGAATGTCTTCATTGGAAGAAATAATGGCTGCAACTAAACCCAAGTCAATTGCAGGGTCTTCAATTCGTATTCCTCCGGTAATATTTACAAATACATCTTTAACACCTAGTTTAAATCCACCTCGCTTTTCAAGAACTGCCAGCAGCATATTCATTCGACGGGTATCATAGCCAGTTGCAGAGCGCTGTGGAGTGCCATATGCCGAATGACTAACCAATGCTTGGGTTTCAACCAGCATTGTACGAGCTCCTTCAACTGTTGCTGACACGGTAACGCCACTTAGAGGCTCGTCACGCTGCGATAATAATATTTCCGATGGATTGGATACCTCACGAAGTCCGCTTCCCTGCATCTCGTAAATGCCCAATTCTGAGGCGGAGCCAAAACGATTCTTTACAGCACGTAAAATACGATAGGAATAATGTCGGTCGCCTTCAAATTGTAAAACGGTATCAACCATGTGTTCCAATATTTTTGGACCCGCAATCATACCGTCTTTTGTAATATGGCCAATTAAAAAAACTGGAGTTGCTGTTTCCTTAGCAAACCGGAGTAATTCAGCCGTACATTCACGCACTTGCGAAACACTTCCCGGAGTTGACTCAATATGTGCCGAATATAAAGTTTGAATGGAGTCGATAATAACAATACGGGGCTCTAACTCCTCAATTTGCTTAAAGATATTTTGAGTAGACGTTTCCGTTAGGATAAAGCATTCGCCTTTTGAAGAGTTTTCTTCAATTCTTTCAGCACGCATTTTGATTTGCTGATCACTTTCTTCACCAGAAACATATAATACACGATGTCCTTTAAGATTTAATGCCAGCTGAAGCATTAAGGTAGATTTTCCAATACCAGGCTCCCCACCAATCAGTACAAGTGATCCGGGAACGATTCCACCACCTAATACACGGTTAAGTTCGCTGTCGTTAGTTAAAATACGTTGTTGCTCATTGTAAGCAATAGAATTAATCTCCTGTGGTTTTTGCGATCGTTGAGTGCTTGTAGTAGTGGTGGGAGCTTTCCAATTAGGAATACTTGCATTCGGCTTCTCAATGATCTCTTCAACAAATGTATTCCATGCGGAACAGGATGGGCATTTACCCAACCATTTGGGAGACTGATAACCGCAACTCTGACAGAAATAAGTGGTTTTAAGCTTTGACACGAAGTTAGTTTGAAAATAGTATGCTCTAATAGCTACCGGTATGAAAAAATGAAAATGAAAGAGCGAATAATTCTCCTTCATTTATTGGTTTTCAAATTAACTAATTTTCAAATTAAAAAGAGATTTCCTCTTCGCTTGGGTTGAAGAAATGATACTCAGTCAATGTGTACGAAGTAACAGCTTTGATTTTAACCCATTTACGATATTTGAAGAACCACTTCATTCGAATAGAATACCATCCTTTGGTAAGAAACGCAGCAATATACGGATGAACACAAAGAGTTATTTTATCTTCATTTTGTTCTTCAAGAATATATTGAAGGTTATTCTGAACGTCGTCGATTAACGTAATGGTTGCTTTTACCTCACCTGTTCCATTACAGGTTGGACATTTTTCAACTGTTACAATATTCATTTCAGGACGAACACGTTGACGGGTGATCTGTACTAAACCAAATTTACTTGGAGGTAAGATGGTGTGTTTAGCACGGTCTTCCGACATTTCCCTACGCAATGCATCGTATAAAGCCTTACGATTGGCAGGCTTATGCATATCGATAAAGTCGATAACAATAATTCCACCAAGATCGCGCAACCGTAATTGACGGGCAATTTCCTTTGCGGCTTCGATATTTACTAATAATGCATTTTCTTCCTGAGTATCTTCACTGGCATTACGGTTGCCGCTGTTAACATCGATAACATGCATGGCTTCAGTGCTTTCAATAATTAGGTAAGCACCTCCGTGGAAGTTTACTGTACGGCCGAATGAAGATTTTATTTGTTTTTCGATGCCATAATGTTCAAAGAGTACATCACGGCCTTTATGCAGTTTTACGATCTTCTCCTGATCCGGAGCAATGTTATGAATGTAAGAACGGATCTCTTCATAAATACCCTGATCATCAACAATAATGTTTTGGAAATCAGGATTTAAGATGTCTCGTAAAATGCTTGAAGTACGGTCGATTTCTCCCAAAACTTTGCGGGTAGGCTCCGTTGATTTTAGGCGGCGTGTAAATTCTTCCCATTTACTCGCTAATTCACTTAAATCGGCATGAAGCTCAGCAACTCCCTTTCCTTCTGATACCGTACGGATAATTACGCCAAAGTTTTTAGGCTTGATACTTTCAATCAGTTTCTTTAAGCGCATGCGTTCTGCAGAGCTTTTTATCTTTTTGGAGATAGAAACTGTATCGGAAAAGGGAACCAACACAACAAAGCGTCCGGCAAGTGAAATGTCAGAACTTAACCGAGGGCCTTTAGTTGAAATAGGTTCTTTCGCTATTTGAACAGGAATTAACTGATTCTTGCTGAGAACTTCGGAAATTTTGCCACTCTTATTAATATCCTCTTCGGCTTTAAAACCTTGAAGATCCTGATAGGTTTGATTTCCGTTTCGTACATCTTTGGTTACCTTCAATAACGATCTTACCTGCGGCCCAAGGTCGAGGTAGTGCAAAAAGGCATCCTTCTCATAGCCTACATCAACAAAAGCTGCGTTTAAACCTGGCATTATTTTTTTTATACGGCCAAGATAAATATCGCCAACAGCATAATTCTTATTACGCTGTTCCTGATGTAGCTCTATAAGTTGTTTATCTTTTAATAAGGCGATGGTAACTCCGGTTGGAGTTGAGTTGATTAGTAGTTCCTTTACCAAAAAATAAATCCTTGATAAATCCAATACTTGTCATCAAAAAGAGCTGGCAAATAAGGGATTGGTTAGAAATACGATTAATTCTCTATGAAAAACCAATGAAAAACAAGGACACAAATGCAATAATTTGCCCTTTATGTCCTTGTTGTAATAATAGCGAAAAGAAGTTAATTATTTCTTCTTATGTCTGTTTTTTCTTAAGCGTTTTTTGCGCTTATGGGTAGCCATTTTATGTCTTTTTCTTTTTTTACCGCTTGGCATAACTCAAAGTCGTTTAAAGTTTTACAATTATTTAAGCTCTTTTATAATCATATCGATCTGGGCAGTGAACTGCGGATCAACCATGAATTCTTTTGTTTTTTGATAGGCTTCAATTGCCTTTGCCTTTTGTCCCATGTTGCGATAAGCTTCGCCCAGGTAAAAATAAGCATCAGCGCTTGGTGACTTTTTCAATACTGTTAAAAAGCGTTTTTCAGCTTTATCGTATTGTCCTGTTTTCATAGAGAACAAACCTAAATTCATGTTTGCTTTCAGATTTTCAGGATCTTTCTCAACGACCTCTCTAAGCAAGGTAATGCCCTGCATAGGGTTTTGAGTTGTTTCAACATAACAAATACCTAAACCGGTTTTAGCGTCAAGGCTTTCAGGATCTAAAGCTAAAGCTTTCTGATAAGAATCAATTGCTTTTTCAGCAACAAAACTTACTTCAGTACTATCACTCACCGTGGCAATTCCTGTTTGTAATTTGTCGCCTGCATTTAACCAATTTTGAAGATTTGGGTCTTGCTGGGCAATCTGGTACATGTATAAGCCACTTACGTGGTTAACATGCATAGATTCCCATTGTTTTGCAAGAGCCTTTTGAGCTTCAATGTTTTTCGGGTCTTTGGCTAATTGTCCTTCTAATCCCTCAATTTGTTTAACAGCTCCGGCCGATAGTTGCTTCTTAGCTGATTTTGAAATGCTTTCTGTTGAAACACCTGAAGCTGATTGCTCAGAATCAGGTTTCTTGCCCTCTTTAGGGTTTACCAGCCCTTTGATGTCGAGTGAATAGAGTGCACCAATTAGTACAACTACTGAAAGAATGATTATTATTTGTTTTCTCGACAACATAAAAAGGGATTAAGAATTACATTTCAATTTTTTCTTCAGCAGCAGCAGCCATTTTAGCTTTAGCAGCGCTGTTTTTTACCTTTTCTACAAACACTTTTGCAGGCTTAAAGCTTGGGATAAAATGTTCAGGAATGATAATGGCAGTGTTTTTTGAAATGTTACGGGCGGTTTTTTCAGCTCTCTTTTTGATAACGAAGCTACCAAATCCGCGAACATATACGTTCTCACCCTCGATCATTGCGTTTTTGATCACCTTGAAAAATGCTTCAACGGTCTCAGATACGTCAACTTTTTCAATTCCAGTTTTTTGTGCAATTTCTGCAATTACCTCAGCTTTAGTCATCTTTTTTCTTTTTAAATTCCTAACGTCTTCATTAATTTGGGGTTGCAAAGTTATGTGTTTAAACCGATTATAAAAATCAAAAAAATATTTTTTTACAGTGTTTGTTGAAGAAGTTACAAAGTGGTACAAAATTAATAAAAGGGATTTACCCTGGCGTGATACAAAAAATGCTTATATTATATGGCTTTCCGAAATTATATTGCAGCAAACCCGTGTTGAACAGGGACTTCCGTATTTTCATAAATTCCTTGAACGTTATAAATCCGTTACAGAATTTGCAGATGCAAGTGAGGATGAAATCCTAAAGCTTTGGCAAGGCTTAGGTTATTATTCCAGAGCCCGGAATATGCATGCAACGGCTAAAATTATAAAAAATGAGCATAATGGTGTTTTTCCTTGCAACTATGAAACGCTTTTGAAGTTAAAGGGAGTTGGGGAGTACACAGCGGCAGCTATTTCTTCGTTTTCTGCTAATGAAAAGCACGCTGTTGTAGACGGAAACGTTTACAGATTACTTTCCCGTTACTTTGGAATTGAAACGGCGATTGATTCTACCATAGGAAAAAAGGAGTTCAAAAAACTCGCATATGAGTTGTTAGAGCAAGCGGAGCCATTTCTCTATAACCAGGCGGTTATGGAGTTTGGAGCTATACAATGTAAGCCGTCATCTCCCAATTGTGCAAATTGTCCGTTGAGGTTAAATTGCTATGCCTATCAGCATGAAATGGTTGATAAACTGCCTGTCAAGGATAAGCGAACCAAGGTGAAAGAGCGTTTTTTTAATTACCTGGTGGTTAAAGATGGTACCAAGGTTTTATTAAATAAACGAATAGCAAAAGATATCTGGCAAAATATGTATGATTTTCCACTCATTGAGACAGCGGAAAGACTTACTGAAAGTGAGTTGATTCAATCGTCTCATTTTGAGAAATTTAAAAAAAATACAAAATTGTATATAAAATCTGTTTCTGATGAGAAAAAACATGTTTTATCGCATCAAATAATTTATGCCAGATTTTGGGAAATAAGAATGGAAAATACGCTTTTAGATGAGTTTAATGGCGTTTTTTGGGTAAACGAAGATGAAATAGATCAGTACGCGGTCCCAAAAATAGTTGATAATTACTTAAAAAAGTTTTAACTTATTCTGATAAATCTAAATTTACGTTAATACAATTTATCTATGTCTGGAATTAATAAAGTTATTCTGGTAGGTCATTTGGGCAAGGATCCCGAATTAAGACACCTGGAAGGAGGCGTAAAGGTTGCAAGTTTTCCTTTAGCAACTTCCGAAACATACACAAAGGATGGTAAAAAGGTTGAACAAACTGAATGGCACAATATTGTAATGTGGAGAGGTTTGGCCGACATTGCGGAAAAGTTCCTTGTAAAAGGTAAATTGGTTTACATTGAAGGAAAACTCCGCACCCGTTCATGGGAAGACAAAGAAGGCCATAAACGTTACCAAACAGAAATTGTTGCTGATAACTTTACAATGTTGGGACGTAAAAGTGATAACGAGCCAGGTGGCGCATCTCCGGGTAGTTATCAATCTTCAGGTTCTTATGAGTCGCCTGTTCACAATACAGGAAAAATGGATGAACATATTCCTGCAGCAATTTCAGCAAGCCAGGACTCAGCTGAAGATGATCTTCCTTTTTAGTTTTAAGTCAAAGACATCTATTTATCTATAGTCAAAGCAGATTTTTTAAAAAATCTGCTTTTTTGTTATAAGTTATTGATTATAAGTCAAATTAAAATCTTAAATTTAATAAAACCGAGAAAGTTAACATTCTATTTATAACCAAATATCTAAGTTTATGGCCAATATTATTGATACCCTAAAAGGGTTTGTAACGCCTGACCTTGTCTCTCAGGCTTCTTCTACATTAGGTGAATCATCAGGTAGTATAACAGGAGCTTTCGGTGCTGCATTTCCAAGTATTCTGGCAGGTTTACTTAATAAATCTTCTGATTCATCATCGATGAGTGGAATCTTTGATCTAATAAAAGGGTCAGCCGCATCAAGTAATATTCTTTCAAACCCTTCAGATCTGTTGTCTGGCCTGGGTACCAGTGGAACTGCAGGAGGTGGGTTGATTGATCAAGGTAAACGTTTACTTTTTTCATTATTTGGTGACAAAACTGCTGATTTGTCAACTCTTATAGGAGGAGCATCAGGGGTTAAAAGTTCTTCTGCTGCTTCAATATTGACTTTAGCTGCTCCTTTAATAATGAGTTTCCTTGGAAAAAAAGCGAGTGATGAGGGTTGGGGACTGAGCGGATTAACTAATTTTTTGTCGAGTCAGAAAGATAATATTGTAAGTGCAGCTCCTTCCGGATTAGGTAGCCTGTTAGGTTTGGGTAGCTTAACTAATCTTGGATCATCAATCAGTAGTGGAGTTCGGGATACCGTTAATACAGCCAAAACTGCCTACTCAACTCCTCCACCTACTGGAAGTTCCAATTGGCTACGTAATCTATTGTTAGCAGCTGTTGCCTTACTGGCAATATTCTTTTTGTGGAGAAGTTGTAATAAAAAACCGGATACAGCAACAGTTCCCACTGTTGATACCGTGGTCGATACTGCAGAGCAAATGGTAGATACAGCAGCTGCAAAAGTATCTGATGCTATGGCTAAGCTGGGTAATTTCTTTAAGAAAAAATTACCTAATGGCGTTGAATTGAATATTCCGGAGTTTGGAATTGAAAATAAACTGATTGCTTTTATTGAAGATAAAAGCAAGCCGGTAGATAAAACCACCTGGTTTTCTTTTGATCGTTTAACTTTTGAAACAGGTAGCGCTACGCTTAAACCAGAATCCCAAGAACAATTAAACAATATCGCAGAGATACTAAAAGCTTATTCGGCAGTTGAACTTAAAATTGGGGGCTATACAGACAACGTAGGCGATGCTAAGGCAAATCAGAAGTTATCTTCTGATAGGGCTGACAATGTTAAAGCAGAGCTTGTAAAACTAGGCATAGATGCAAAAAGATTGTCGGCTGAAGGTTATGGTGATAAATTCCCTGTGGCAACTAATGAAACAGAGGAAGGCAAGGCTCAGAACAGACGTATCGATCTACGAGTTACTAAGAAGTAGGTCTTTAGATTTGATGCTAGATTTGAGATGTGGGATGTGGGATAAGAGATTGATTTTATGGCCTGAATAAAGGCTGAAGATAAAAATGGCGAACCTGAATTTGGTTCGCCATTTCTATTATTTTCGATCGCAAGATGTCTCACATCTCACATCTCACATCTATTTAGTCGCAATTTTTAATTCATCTAACTGTTCAATAGCAATTGTCGACGGTGAATCGATCATCACATCGCGACCCGAATTGTTTTTAGGGAAGGCGATAACGTCACGGATGGTATCCAAGCCAGCAAACAATGAACATAAACGATCGAATCCAAATGCAATACCACCGTGTGGTGGAGCTCCGAATTCAAATGCATCCATCAAAAATCCAAATTGTTTATGAGCTTCTTCTTTGCTAAAACCTAAGTGTTTTAACATTAAGCCCTGAAGTTCTTTATCATGGATACGGATAGATCCTCCTCCGATTTCGGTTCCATTTAACACCATGTCATAAGCATTTGCACGAACGGCTCCCGGATCTGTTTCCAATAACGCAATATCTTCTGGTTTTGGAGATGTGAACGGATGGTGCATTGCATGCCATCTTCCGCTTTCTTCATCAAATTCCAATAATGGAAAATCAAGTACCCAAAGAGGGGCGAATGTATTTTTATCACGGAAACCTAAACGATTACCCATTTCTAAGCGCAATTCGTTTAATGCTTTACGTGTTTTATCAGCTTTTCCTGCAAGAATAAGGATCAAATCTCCTTTTTCAGCACCAAAAGCATTTACCCATTTTTGTAACTCTTCTTCCGAATAAAATTTGTCGACAGATGATTTTATAGAGCCATCTTCGTTATATCTGCAGTAAACCAAGCCAGTTGCCCCGATTTGAGGTTTTTTAACAAAGTCCGTTAGTTCATCAACCTGCTTACGAGTATATTGAGCGCAGCCTTTAGCACAAATACCAACTACAAGTTCAGCGTCATCAAATACTTTAAAATCTTTTCCTTTTACAACATCATTCAGTTCAACAAACTTCATATCAAAACGAATATCCGGTTTGTCTGAACCATAGTATTTCATCGCATCCGCATAGGTCATGCGAGGAACTTCATTAACATCAATGCCTTTGATCGATTTAAATAAGTGTTTGAATAAACCTTCAAACATATTTAAAATGTCTTCTTGCTCAACAAAGCTCATCTCACAGTCGATCTGAGTAAATTCAGGTTGACGGTCAGCACGTAAATCCTCATCACGGAAACATTTTACAATCTGGAAATAGCGGTCAAACCCTGAAACCATTAATAATTGCTTAAAGGTTTGAGGCGATTGAGGCAAAGCATAAAACTCTCCAGGATTCATACGACTAGGAACCACAAAGTCACGCGCTCCTTCAGGAGTTGACTTGATCAAAACAGGAGTTTCGACTTCAATAAAGTTATTTCCGCTTAAGTAATTACGCGTTTCATGAGCCATTTTATGACGCAGCTCCATGTTTTTACGTACTACACTTCTGCGCAAGTCCAAATAACGATATTTCATGCGCAAATCGTCGCCACCATCGGTTTCATCTTCAATTAAGAATGGAACTGTTTTAGCAGCATTTAATATCTCAAGTTTTGAAACTTTGATTTCGATTTCGCCGGTAGGAATCTTTAAATTTTTGCTTGAACGCTCAATTACTTTACCGGTAATTTTAATTACAAATTCACGTCCAAGTTTGCGGGCCTCTGCACAAAGTTGTTCGTTATCATCCATGTTAAAAACCAATTGAGTGATTCCGTAACGATCGCGCAGGTCAATAAATGTCATTCCGCCTAAATCACGAGATTTGGCAACCCATCCGCTAAGGGTAACTTCAACCCCTAAATCTTTTATGTTTAACTCTCCGCAAGTGTGTGTTCTGTGCATATGCTTGTGTTTTGCAGTCTGTTGAGGCGCAAAAGTAATTATTTGTGCTGAAAAATTCCCGATTAGAAAAGGGTTTGTCGAATATTCTGGTTTCTTTTTGAAAATGTAATCAAATGGTTTCTAAAGCCACTTTTTGTTGTTGCTGGTGGTAACTGTTTAGCCAAAAACGATAACCAAAAACAGACATTACATCGTATAATGCCATTAATGCGGCATAAATATATAGTCCCTTAATAATGTAAAGCATAATGGCTGAAGTATTAATGATTATCCAGTAAGGCCATGCTGATAAAATTTTGCGACTTTCCTTATAAGTAGCGATAAAACTGAAGATCGTAATTGTGGCATCAACATAAGGATAATCGGCATTCGTTTGTGTATGAAAAAAGTAACCTAAAAAGGCGCTTAACAATAAACCTGTACCAATAGAAATAATATGCGTCTTCAGATTCCATACAGAAACGGGGAGCGGATCTGTTTTGGGCCTGTTCCATTGCCACCAGCCATAAAATCCCATTAATACATAGTAAGAATTTAAAATGGATTCAGAATATAATCTGGATGTCATAAACAGATAAATACTAAGTAATGACGCCAGAATGCCAAATGGCCATGCAATTACTTTTTCTTTCATCAAATACCATAAGTACAGAATGCTGAATAGCGATGCGACTATTTCAATGGTTAAGTCTATGTTCATATTTAAATTTAAGCTCACGAAAGAGGCGCCAAAGATAGGGGAAATCAATTCATATGCTGATGGATATAATAGAGCTGATCAAATTGTTTAATGAGTAAAATGATAAATTTAGACATATTATAAAAAAAAGATTCTATTGTATGCAACATTTGATTTGGTGATCATGTCATTAGAACGAAATACAAACCAATTGGAAACATTAACACTTGATAAACACTTCGACCTGGTAGAGAAATGCCGGACGGGTAGCAGTAAAGCTCAATATGAGTTGTACCGCTTGTATTCGCGCAGCATGTTCAGCGTGGCAATGCGGATTTTAAATGATACAGGAGATGCGGAAGATGTGTTGCAGGAATCATTTATTGACGCTTTTGATAAGCTAGAATCGTTTCGAAGCGAATCTACTTTTGGCGCATGGCTGAAACGTATTGTAATCAATAACTCAATTAATTACCTGAGAGCTCGCAGGGTAAAGTTTGAGGATATAGACGCACATCCTAATGTAGATGTTGTTGATGAAGTGTTTGATGAAGAAGAATTGGTTTTGCAAGTACAGGAGGTAAGGGCGGCCATACAAAAGCTTGCAGATGGTTACCGAACGGTTTTAACGTTGTATTTGCTGGAAGGATATGATCACGAAGAGATTGCAGAAATCCTTAGAATAAGCGAATCAACATCCCGAACTCAGTACATAAGAGCTAAAAAAAGGTTGCTCGAATTGCTAAAGTGAAATTGAAACTAACTGATAAATAAAAAAGAAGAATAATAACCAGATGAAAGAAGGGAGGAGAGCATATCTCAAATCCGGCCTGAATTCTAAAACTTGTATAAAAATGAAACATCGTTTGGAACGCTTTGTAGATGAACACCGTGAGGAGTTTGATGTTTATGAACCTAGTCCTGCGGTTTGGCAGTCAATCGAAAAAACTATGCGGAATGAGCCCAAAAAACTTAAAGTAAGTTTTAACTGGCGAATTGCAGCGGCTATAGCATTGATAATTGGTTTTGGCCTTACTGTTTTCAGACTAGCAAATCGTGGTGCTGAACCTGAAGAAACATTGGCACAGGTTAATCCTGAATATGCCGAAACGGCTTATCATATGGCATCATTGATCGAAATTAAGCGTGGTGAGCTAAAACGGATTCAAAAAGAGCAACCTCAGTTGTACCAGGAGTTTTCGGAAGATCTCGAAAAGCTGGATAACAATTATCAAAATATGAAAATACAATTGGGTGCAGCTCCTGACCAGGAAAAACTGGTGGAAGCCATGATTCAAAATCTTCAATTGCAGATCGATCTGTTAAATCAACAGTTAATAATAATTCAACGCATTAATAATAAGAACAAGCAGTATGAGAACAAGAGTATTACACTTTAATTTTTTTCTGATAGCTTTTTTATTGCTCGGAGGGAATGCTTTTGCGAACGGAGAGTTCGTGGGGGGAATGGCAGCTCAAAAAGTGAAGAAAATTATAAGAACGTATCAGGTTAATTCAAAGGACGCACTTTACATCGATAATAAATTCGGCTCGGTTACGATTAACACTTGGGACAAAAACGAATTTAAAGTAGAAATTAACGTTGTTGCCAATGACGATAATGATGAGAAGGCTCAAAAGCAACTTGACCGTGTTACAATTTCTGACAGTAAGAGTGGTAGTGAGGTTAGATTTGTAACCAATATAGCGAGTGGTAATAGCTGGAACTGGAAAGGCAAAGGTGACGATAAGCGTGGTTTGGAAATCAACTATGTGGTAAATATGCCTAAAAGCAACCAACTAAGTATTACCAATAAATATGGGTCTGTGATAATTCCTGATTTTAGTGGCCCGTTTGCACTTGATTTATCCTATGGAAGTTTTACAGGAGGGAGTCTTCGAAGTACCGAAAACTCACTAACAGTAAGGTATGGTAGTGCCACTATGGAAAGTATAAAAAAGGGTAGCCTGGATGTTTCGTATTCAAAACTGAATATTCAGAAAGGTGGCGAGTTATCAGTATCTCATCGTTATGGTTCTTTGGATATTAATGAGGTAGATGTTATCAATGCCAATATTGATTATTCGAGTATAAGAATCAATACGATTAATCAATCGGGAACTATTGACAGTAAATATTCGAGTGGTGTTAAGCTGTCAAATGTTTCGCGAAGCTTGAAAAGTTTAGTCATTAATTCAGCTTATTCAGGTGTGAATTTGGGATTTGCAGAGAATGCGGCATTTGATTTCTCTGTGAATGTATCTTACGGAGATTTTGGCTATGATCGTAATAAAGCTTCGAATGTTTCTCAATCAGGTAATGATGAAGAAAAAGGGTGGAAACCTTCTAAAAGTTTCAGCGGACGTTACGGTACTGGTGCAGTCAACGGTAAGATATCAATCAGTGCTAAATACGGAAGTGTGAAGTTTAATTAAGTTTATAGTATAGATAAGTAAAGGAGTTATGGTAAAACATAACTCCTTTTTTATGACATTATTCCTACTAAAACTGAATTAATAACCTACTGTAAAACGCTTTTTGATAAACTGAGGTTTTTCAATTTCGTTTACAATAGCGACTGCTAAGTCCTGAACGGAGATTTTACTTTCATCTTTATCATTAAATACGGGTTGATCTGTACCAGTACGAAAAACACCTGTACGCTGACCAGGCTGAAGAAGTATAGCCGGACTAAGGAAAGTCCAATCTAATTGGGTTTCTTCTTTTAATGTATTCAATGCCTCACGTGCTGCTAATGCACCCTGCTTCCATTCTTGAGGAAATTGAGGTGTATCAACTAACTGCACACCTGGTGCAACCTCTAAGCTTCCTGCACCTCCCACAACCAATAATCTTTTTACGCCAGATTGCTTCACAGTCGCTGTAATTGCATCAGAGCCGTTAATAAAATCATTGTAGATATTGGGATTTGTCCATCCGGCATTATAAGCACTGATTACAGCCTCATGACCAGCTAAAAGTTGAGCAAGTTTACCTTCATCAAAAACATCTGCCTCCGCAATACTTAGATTAGCTTGCGGGGTAATTTTGTGGGTGTTACGTGCTATGGCAGTTACCTTGTGACCTCTGTTTAATAATTCAACTAAAATAGCAGAGCCTACAAACCCTGTAGCCCCTATTAATGCAATATTCATGATATGTTTGTTATGATTTTACTAATTCTGCGGTGATGTCCAGTTTTACTTCATCGCCAACAACAACACCTCCAGTTTCGGTTAATCCATTCCATATTAATCCAAAATCCTTGCGGTTAATCTTTCCCTCTAGTTCAAAGGCTGCTACATCGTCAACGCCAAAGCCTTTTACGGTTCCATTATATTCCGCATCAAGTGTAATAGATTTGGTTACTCCTCTAATGGTAAGGTTGCCATTTAATTGATAATCTCTATCGTCTTTTTTACTGATGGAGGTAGAAACAAAGGTGAGTTTAGGGTGGTTGGCGGCGTCAAAAAAGTCAGCGGATTTTAAATGCCCGTCTCGCTGTTCATTTTTGGTAGAGATACTGTTTATATCAGCTTCAAAACTTACTTTGGCATCACTGAAATCTGCTTGTGTAGTTTCAACTGTGCCGTTAAAATTGCTGAAATACCCCGTAACGCTTGAAATAACCAAATGTTTTACTTTGAATTTTACTTCAGTGTGGTTAGGGTCTAAATTCCATGTTGTTGCCATAAGTCATTAATTTTTATTGTGATACCATTGAAAAATTAACAATACAAAGGTGAAACAATCTACTTAAAGCAATGAAGGACAGAATGCTTAATGAATGGTACTATTTGAACATTGACTTCTAAACTCCTCGGGGGTATGTCCATTTTTCTTTTTAAAAAACCTGCTGAAATAGGAAGGGTCATCAAAGCCAAGTTGAAAAGCGATCTCTTTAATAGTTTGATTGCTGTAACCTGTTAATCGTTTGGCCTCCAGGTTGATCCTTTCAGCCAGAAGAGAAGTTACGGTTTTTCCGACGATCTTTTTGCATATTTCATTCAATCTTTTTGGAGTAAGATTTAGTGACGATGCGTAGAATGGTGCTAAATGTTCACGAGTGAAATTAAGTTCAATAAGATTCTGTAGTTTATTGATCCGTTCAGCATCATGGGAAGTTGAGTCAAAAAGCTTATGTGTAACACGATAAGCTCTTGCCACAATTTCAAGAAAAAGTTTTAGGTAGGATTTTAGAATGTTTTGACAAGAATCGGCACGTCGAGACTCTTTATTGATAGCTTTTATGAGTGAAAGTAGTACTTCTTTATCCTCACCCATGGGTATCATGCTTGTATTAGCTCCGGATTTATGAAATAGAGTGTATTGTTGAAGAAATGCTATCTCTTCATCCGTTCGGGAAAAGGCGGCTGCTGTAAAAGTGATAATAATCCCCTCGAATTTTTTTGTTTTAAGTTGATGAATCTGACCCGGGCTGATAAATGTTAATGTTTCAGGATATACCTCAAAGTCATTAAAGTCAAGTCGTTGTGAGCCTTGGGCGTTTTCAAAGTAGATGATTTCATAAAACTCATGCCGATGCGGTTCTAATGAAGAGATACCAGCAGAGCCACTTAGATTAAAGGTTCTAATTATATCTTGCCCTAACGAATGCACTGGGATTCCCCTAAGATCAATCATGCTCATAAAACTTTGAAATCATATAAAAGTTTCGCAAAGGTAACTGTGTACAATTTCAGCATAATATTTATCTTCGGCGGTCATTTAAACTAAAAAAATCTTCTATGGAGTGGATCTCTAATCCTGACGCGTGGTTGGGACTATTAACCCTAACCTTTCTTGAAATTGTATTAGGTGTGGATAATATCATATTCATATCTATTGCCGCTGGCAAATTACCTCGTGAGCAACAGGCAAAAGCAACAAATGTTGGCTTGTTTCTGGCTATGATCATGAGAATTATTCTTTTATTGGGCATCAATGTGCTTATTTCCATGAAACAGCCTTGGATTGAGTTTCACCTTTCTTGGTTTCATGGGGCCTTTTCCGGACAAAGCCTCATTCTTTTGGCTGGTGGTATTTTTCTTCTTTATAAAAGTACTTCCGAAATTCACCATAAGTTGGAAGGAATGGAACACACTGAAACTTCAACTACAAAAAAAGCCGTTAATACTTTAGGAGCTGCTATTGTTCAAATAACGGTTATTAACATTGTGTTTTCTTTCGACTCTATTTTAACAGCTGTAGGTATGACCAACGGTTTGCCTAATGCGCTAACGTTAATGATTATTGCGGTGGTAATTTCAATGCTTATCATGATGGCGTTTGCAACGCCGGTTGGACGCTTTGTGAATGAACACCCAACTATCCAAATGCTTGGATTGGCATTCCTAATTCTGATTGGCTTTATGTTGATTACTGAATCAGCACACTTAGCACATCTTTCAGTACTTGGAAATGAAGTAGGAGCAATCCCTAAAGGTTATTTATACTTTGCAATTGCCTTCTCCTTAGGTGTAGAGTTTTTAAATATGCGTTTGAGAAAAAAAGGTACTGTAGTTCACTTACATGGGCCTAAAATTGAGGGCTAAGTAATAAGTAATATAACATAAACATAAAGGTCCTGATACATAATGTATCAGGACCTTTTGCATTTATTAGGATGTGATTCCTTTATATGATTCCTACTGGTTCTGCGAAACTTTAGTACTATCGGTTTGTGCCAGTATTTGTAGGGTTAATGGGGTATATCCAGCAGACTTTAATGTAATTAGACCATATGCAGTTTCTCCGTTTTTAATATTCTTTCCTAAAATATTGTAGGTGGTCAATTCACTTTTAAACTTACTGTTTGCACTGCCGGCAATAATCATATTACCTGCAGAAATTGCAGGGCCTAACATGAAACCTAAAGGAAATGAAGTCTTTTGGCCTCCATCTTCAGTTATAGTTAGTTTAGTAGGTGTTAATAAGAGATACAACAAATAAATTGGTACGCTTTGTTTAACTTCATTGAATGCTATTTCCGGATCTACAATCGTAGCAGGGATTTCATTAGATAAAAGTTTAATATCCTCATTAAATACTAAATTTTTCCCAGAGTTGTTTTTAATCTTAATTGCGACAAAATGATTTTGAGTTTTTAATTCCCTTCTTGCATATTTAGCGTTTCCTCTCTCTTGGAGTACATTATAAGAATAGGATAGCTT
The DNA here is from genome assembly GCF_000242635.2 of Solitalea canadensis DSM 3403. Lineage (NCBI taxonomy): Bacteria > Pseudomonadati > Bacteroidota > Sphingobacteriia > Sphingobacteriales > Sphingobacteriaceae > Solitalea > Solitalea canadensis. The sequence continues at coordinate 4,136,427 of NC_017770.1, read as the reverse complement.
AACATTTTTATTGCTGCTTTCACTTTGAAAATTGAGTGTTTCAGGAGAAATTGATTTAAAACTTGAGGCGCAACTTGTTAACAATACCGCACTGGCAATTGTCAGGGTTGTTTTTCGTAAAAATGTATTCATAAATATTAATTAAAATGTTTCTTTAAATAGCAGTAAACGTATTTCTGGTTTAAACAATTCAAACAGGTTGATTTTGCGCGTTGATTTTATAAAACCCGACAAAGAAGCCCTTTTAAATATTCTGATTCGGGAAATGAGGCAAGTACAGGATGGTCTGCCGGTTGTATAAATTGTTCAACAAACTGAACTTCTTTTCCGGCATCCAATGCCGCCCAGGCAACTGCCTGTTTGAGCATAGAAAGTTCTATTCCTCCCGAACATGAAAAGGTTGCCAATAAGCCACCTGGTTCTAGTATTTTTAATGCTTGTAAGTTTAAATCTTTGTAGGCTCTCAACGCTCTGTCAACTGCTGAACGATTTGGCGCTAATTTTGGCGGGTCGAGAATAATAAGATCGAATTTTTTGTTTTCCTGCTGAAAACGCCGAAGTGTTGTATTTACATCACCACGCACTAAATCTTCTTCTTTAAACCCAATTTCATTTGCCTGATGATTTCTTTTTACCATCTCAATCGCCAAAGGAGATGAATCAACACTGATTACAGATTTAGCTCCTACTTTTTTAGCATTTAAAGTGAAACCACCTGCATAGCAAAAACAGTCCAACACATCAAGGTTTTTGCAATATTCCGCAATAGCTTTTCTCGTTACTCGTTGATCTAGAAAATAGCCTGATTTCTGACCATCTGGAATATTTACAACGAAGGTTAATCCATTCTCTTTTATCTGCGTGAACTCTTCAGGTTCAGATCCAGCCAATAAACCGTTTGATGCCTTTAATCCTTCAAGACTTCTTGCCGAAGCATCGCTACGTTCATAGATTCCTTTTGGCTTTAGGATAGCATTTAATGCGTCAACAATAATGGCTTTACGTGCTTCAATCCCAACAGTTAAAATTTGTACTACAAGATAATCAGCATATTTATCAACTATTAAACCCGGTAATCCATCAGCCTCACTATAAACGAGACGAAAAGAATCTGTATCAGTAGATTTGAATAAATCACTGCGACGATTTATTGCTCTTTCAAGTTTGTTTTTCCACCAATTATCGTCTACAATGTGCTCTTCATTCCATTCGATAGCTCTTACTGTTATTTTGGATTGATCATTGTAATATCCGTAAGCTAAAAAATCACCTTTACTATTAACCAGTTTGATAATTTCACCTGCATTCGGATTTGTTTTTATATGATCGATCGCGCCGGAAAAAACCCAAGGATGATGCTGTTTAACCGCTTTTTCTTTTCCTGCTTTTAGTTGAATGGTTTTCATGGTACAAATATAGGATTACATTTTTGGGTGAAGGCGATAACTAATGAAACTGTTGGGCAATTTTCAGTCGGTGAAATCTTCCATAATATTACTTTTGTACTATGCTATATAATTTTGGAGAAGAATCATCAGTTTCCACGGATGAGTTTTACATGAAGCAGGCATTGAAAGAAGCTCAGATTGCTTTTGATGCTGACGAAGTTCCTGTTGGAGCCGTAGTAGTTTGCCGGAACCGTGTAATTGCAAGAGCACATAATCTTACAGAACGCTTGAATGACGTTACAGCGCATGCAGAAATGCAGGTTATCACTGCAGCAGCAAGCTTTTTAGGAGGTAAATATTTAGATGAATGCGTACTGTATGTAACGCTTGAACCATGTGTAATGTGTTCGGGGGCGCTTCAATGGGCACAAGTAGGGAAAATAGTATTCGGCGCTTTTGATCCTAAAAGAGGTTTTTCGAGAATGATTCCGAGCCCTTTGCATCCTAAGACAGAATATGTTGGAGGAGTATTAGAAAATGAATGTGGCCAATTAATAAAGGATTTTTTTAAGAAGAAAAGATAAATAGATAAATCTGTATCTTCCTATGTGTGTTCTAATTATGAAAATCTTGCAATAAGCCAATGATTAATTAATGTTAAAGGATTAATTTTACATCAAACCATTGATCGCTTCGATGGTTACTAATAAATATCTGTTGTTTAACTATAAAAATCTATAAAAGATGGCATTTGAATTACCTGCGTTACCTTACGCATCAGACGCTTTAGAGCCTAACATCGACAAATTAACCATGGAAATTCACCATGGAAAACATCATCAGGCTTATGTTACTAACTTAAATAATGCAATTAAAGGTACCGACGCTGAAAGCTTAAGCGTTGAAGATATCTGCAAAAATATTTCTAAATACCCTGCTGCTGTTCGTAATAACGGTGGAGGTCATTATAACCACTCTTTATTCTGGGCTGTAATTGGTCCAAATGCAGGTGGCCAACCTACAGGTGAGTTAGCTGCTGCTATTGATGCTGCGTTTGGATCATTTGATGCATTCAAAGAGAAATTTGCTGCAGCCGGAGCTACTCGTTTTGGTTCGGGATGGGCTTGGTTAACTGTAAATAAAGAAGGTAAATTAGAGGTTAGTTCAACTCCTAACCAGGATAACCCATTAATGGATATTGCTGAAGTTAAAGGCACTCCAATTTTAGGTATGGATGTTTGGGAACATGTATATTATTTAAAATATCAAAACCGTCGTCCTGATTATATTTCAGCATTCTTTAATGTGATTAACTGGAATGCAGTAGCAGAGCGTTTTGCGAAAGCTAAATAACATTAACATTCAAAATATGTAGATGTAAAAACCCAGTCATTTATGGCTGGGTTTTTACATCTACAATAGTCCATATAATAAAAAAGACCGGAACGTTCCGGTCTTTTTTATTATAAAATCTGTTTCTTATTTAATATCAGAATAAATGATTCTTAGTTTCATGGTAACTCCTGGTCCCGAAGGGCCTCCTAAAACGGCTCTTTCAGCAATTTGAGCAGGATTATCAAATGTTAAGAATAAATTGTCATCTGATGCCTTACCATCTAAGATATCCTGAATGTATTTAGTTACGTTTATACTATAATTCTTTTTAGAAGTATTATAATAACCACTTAATACTGATCCTGTAGGAGAAATCCTGGAATCATAATAGTTTAAGTCAGGGATCTGAACATAAGCGCCTGCTTTATCAACACCCTGGTTAAGGATGATTCTTTTAGGAGCTGCAAATGTAGCATCAGTTCCACTGTTTAAACTTACAACTAGCTCAGCTTTATTAATAGCTTTTCTTCCATTAGCAGTTAATGATTTAACATCAGGGAATTTTATCTGGGTTTTAACTCCAGCTAAAGCCTGAACATAAATAGTTTGTTGGTTATTATTTGCTAATGCGTCGGCAACTGGAGTTCCCGAGTAATCATGCTTAAAGTAATTGGTCTGAGCAATTGCACCAGAAATAGCAATTTTCTTAAAGCTTGTATCTGTAGAGTTATGGTAATACAAAAAGATATTTGACTTCTCAGAAGTGTTCATGTTAAGGTAAACCACCCCTCCTCCACCAGGCACTGAAGCTGGATCAATACGAAGTTTAATACCTTTAATGTATGCGTTAAAGGCAGCGACAGAATTAAATGAGCCTGCAGGAGCATTTACAAACTTCTGATAAGCATAATTATTATCCAGAGGAATGCGTATCTGCGGGCCAACATTTACCAATGTATCAGGAGCTCCATCTATAAAATTATATACATAGATATTCTTCCTAGGAGAGGCTACAAAGAAACCGGTACCCATTGTAGCTACAGTATTAAAATATTTATCCGAATAATAAGTGGTGTCAATTCGTAATGGATCACCTAATTCTTCGATTACAGCTTTAAATTTTGTGCTTGCATCTCCATAATAAGTATTCTTAATGTCGGATGTGTCCACATAACTAAGTACTAATACTGCAGAGTCTAAAATAGCTCCTGCAGGGAACTTAAACGCGGCTGTATCTGGTTTTATTAACTGCGAGTTTATTTCTACTTCAGTTTTTCCAAAAACAGGGTCGTTCATGTACCCCAAAAGTTTCATTAGGTTTGTGTTAGTGTTACTGCCGTTATAAGTAAACCTATTATCGGTTCTGATATGTGCATCAGTTACCAATTGAGAAGTAACGACAAAGCCATCGGCCTGTGTTCCGTTCTGATATTCGGTACCGTCTAACCCGATTCCGTCAGGGTTTTCGCAACCCGAAAAAATAAAAAGACTTATTAATAAAATTAATAAGTCTAGTTTTAAAAATTTCATATATGACTTACTGATAGCTAATTACTTGTTGTTAAGCTGAAACTAATTCTTCGTTAGCCATTTCTTCATAAAATTGGGCGAAAGCTTCAGTGTCGTCAAAGTTAGTATAATTCATGACTGGTTTACCACTTTTTGCGATAAATTCTTCTACTTTCGAATCAATTTTTTCATCACCCTTAATTACAGCATCAGCAAAGCCTACGGCGCCCATATGTAAAGCTGAATTTGTAGCAGGTGCATAAACAGTAAGGTCATCAGCAGTCATTTGATTCATTACTGCTTTTGTGCTGAACGTTGGATCTAACGTTCCTTCAAAACTGTTTTCATATACAGAGTAAGCGACCTTAGTGTTTTTAAACATTGGGTCATTCTTATATGTAGTTTTTAAATAGGCAGGAACTAAGCTGCTCATCCATCCGTGACAGTGCACGATATCTGGAGTCCAACCTAATTTCTTAACAGTTTCGATTGCACCTTTACTGAAGAAAATGGCACGTTCATCGTTATCATCAAAGAACTTTTCTTTATCATCAGTAAAAACGTGCTTCCGTTGAAAATATTCTTCGTTGTCAAGAAAATAAACCTGCATTTTTGCTCCTTGTATAGAAGCAACCTTGATAATCAATGGGTTATCGTTGTCGTTGATCACAATATTCATCCCTGATAACCGTATAACTTCATGCAAACGATTACGACGTTCGTTAATGCAGCCAAAACGAGGCATCAAAACTCGAATTTCGTAACCTTGTTCTTGAATTGCTTGTGGAAGTTGGCGGGTGATTTTTGAAATTTCAGTCAACTCTAAAAACGGCGACATCTCGTGGGTGATGTACAGAACCTTCTTCTTTGCCATGCTCGTCTAATGCTTTAAACTTTTGTGTATTAAGCCAATAATGTTGCAAATATACGAATATTTTATTAATTATAAAGGATTTACATATTATCGTTTGGTAAATAGCGTTTGTTTTTGCAAAATTTGCGGATTTTAATTCATTAAACCTTGTTACAGATTTTCACCACGCGTGCAGATATTCAGCAAAAAATTGCTCAGCTGAAGTCAGCAGGAAAAAAAGTTGGCTTTGTTGCTACAATGGGAGCACTGCACGAAGGTCATCTTGCACTCATATCTCGCTCTAAAGCTGATACTGATATTACTGTTTGCAGTATCTTTGTTAATCCCACTCAATTCAATGATCCTAAGGATCTTGAGCATTATCCCCGACCAATAGAAGCTGATATTAAAAAATTAAAATCGGTCGATTGTGATATGCTTTTTCTTCCTTCAGTGGCCGAAATGTATAAGGAGGGCGAAACATGGCATATGGATTTAGGTAACCTTGAGAATATTTTGGAAGGAGCATTTCGTCCGGGACATTACCAAGGAGTTACTCAAATAGTGAAAAAGCTTTTTGATATTATACAGCCAGATAAGGCATATTTTGGACAAAAAGATTTTCAACAGGTGTTAGTCATTAAAAAAATGATTAAAGAATTTAACCTGCCGGTTGAGCTGGTTCGCTGTCCGACTTTGAGAGATGAAGACGGGTTGGCTAAGAGTTCACGGAATGTTCGGTTGAACAATGATGAGCACGAAGCGGCATTGTTGCTTTCTAAGGCTTTGCTTTCTATAAAGAATCATAATGAATATGAGGATTTAAAGAAATTGATTGAAAAAGCAAAAGACTTATTGGAAGCTTCTCCATTAATTAAAGTTGAATATTTAGTGGTAGCTAATGGTGAAACATTGGATGAAATTACTGCGTTATCACAATCCAAAGAACCTGTAGCTTTAGTTGCTGCTAAATCAGGTAATACAAGATTAATTGATAATATGCTTTTATAAAGAAATCTTTTATCGTTTAAAGGCGAGTTAACCATGAGTTAATTCGCCTTTTTTGTTTGTAAGCGTATTGAAAAATAGGCAGTGTTAATGAAAATATTGATGTAGAACTTTCTTAATGGTTATTGTATACATGTTTTAACATGTTACTTGATGTTAATTTCAAATTGTTACTACATAAGTAAAATCGGAATAATTATTGATGTGTGGAGAAAAATACACTTAAAGTGATAGTGTATAAGTAACTATAAGTCAATTAAAATTATTAAAAATGAGGAATATTTTTGAATTAGTTTTTGTTTAATAAGAAGTCAATTTTATATCTTTGCTGCCTGTTTTCCAATAAATTAATACAAAATATGCCCCTACAACACGCTTTCCTTTGTGTTAAAATTTTAAACTTAAAGGTGTAGAATTTTAGCCACAATATATACTTCTTAATTTACTCTCTCCAATCACCCAGTTTTTTTATAAAAAGCTCAGGCCAGTACGGTCCTGTACACGGATAAAGTATGAGTAAAACTTTTACCTTAAAAAGTAAGATTAAGAAGAGTTGTATACAAAAAGCATTTATCTTTTTGTTATCGTTAGTGGCAATAAGCAATACATCTCTAGCTCAGTTTACAACCATAAACGAGCCTTTCAAGAATTCGACCTATGATAACACTAAGCTGACCATTTTTGGGGATGCAAGTTTAACTGCACCAGGAATCGACCCAACAGGTTCAGGATGGTTACGCTTAACACCGGATCTTGGTAATAAAGTAGGTTATGTGGTAATGAATCAATCGTTCCCATCTAAGCTAGGAGTAGAATTTGAATTTGAATTCAAAGTTTATGGCAGTAGTGGGGCTGATGGGTTTTCAGTGTTTTTATTCGATGCAGCCACCCCAACGTTTACTATTGGTGCAGCTGGTGGTGCATTAGGGTATTCAAGAAGGAATGCTGAATCTGGAGTGTCAGGAGGATATTTAGGGGTTGGTATTGATGAGTATGGAAACTTTGGAGCTTCTACCGAGTCCAAACCAGGCGGATTTAATGGAACAGGTGTTGCCGATGCAATTTCTGTCCGTGGCCCTGGAAATGGAACGACCGGATATAACTACATTACTGGTACCGGCCCTCAATTAGGAGGTACTGCACTTGCAGGAACAAGCATAGACTATACCACTGCAACTACAACGCGTCCAGCTGATGCAACTTACTATAGAAAAGCAAAGGTTTTAATTGAGCCGGATGCAACTTATACCAATTATTTTGTTTCGGTTTTTCTTCAAACTTCTCCAACAGGAGCTTATAATACAATTATTAATCATGTTAGTATTGGAACGGTTCCTCCTGCTAACCTAAAACTAGGTTTTGCTGCTTCAACCGGAGGGTCAACCAGTATCCACGAGGTGAGAAACGTGATAGTAAGAACACCCGCCAACCCGGATATAGCAAAAACTGCCATAACTCAGTTATATAATGGTGATCCAATTAGTTACACGATTACTGCAAATAATTCTTCCTTAGTTGCACTCAGTTCCGGAGCAATAAGAGATACAGTTCCTTCCGGAATTACTATATCTAACATCGTTATAAGTACAACAGGTGGTGCTACTGCTTCATTGACAAGTGGAGCTGTAAATCCGCAGATGAATGTGAACATTACAAGTTTTCCGGCGGGATCAAGTGTTACGGCAACAATTAACGGAACCGTTAATGTTCTTGGTACTGTAACGTCTGTAAAGAACACCGCATATTTAAAGAATCTTCCCGCATCTTATACAGATCCGGATCCGTTGAATAATGTCTCATATATTATTACCAATATTAAACACATTGATCTGGAAGTTACAGCAGTAGACTATCCGGCAAGTCCGGCAACATTAATTGCTTGTAATGATTACGTAGCATCGATTGGGATAAGAAATAACGGAGATGATCTTCCTGCTCCTCCCGGTTATAGAGTATCAGTGGCATTACCACCGGGAACTACCTATTCAACAACAGGAAGTACTCCCGGAGGTGTTTATAACTCAGGTACAAATACAGTAACCTGGGATTTATCAACTTCAGCTTTAAATACTAATGCAACTGCCAACGTATACGTTGGTTTTACTGTTTTATCAACTGCTACAAGTCCACTTGCAGGTATTACAGCGAGTATTTCCTCTTTGGGAGTCCAGATTGATAAGCTTCCTGCAAATAATTCAAAAACTTCAGCAACTAAGGCAGTAAACGTAGTGCCGTTAGTAGGCGGTCAGGTATCTGCTGATCAGTCTTTTTGCGCTAATGGAAATCCAATTGCATTTTCACAGACTGTAGCAGCTTCAGGAGGAACAGGTTCTTATAACTATCAATGGCAATCATCAACAAATGGTGGTACCACATGGACTGATATTGCAAGTGCAACATTACCAACATATGATGCACCTAACATTACTACAACAACTCAATATAAAAGAAGAGTAACCTCTGGTACAAATGGATGTTGGACTGATTATACGAATGTGGTAACAGTTACAATTACTCCTGCTGTAGTTGCGGGTTCTATTGGAGCTGCACAAACTATATGTTCAGGAAGTGCTCCTGCAACATTAATACAGGTAACAGCTCCAACTGGGGGTAATGGAACTTTTGCTTACCAATGGCAATCGTCTCCTAATAACTCTACTTGGACAGATATTGGTGGCGCCAATGGTTCTACCTTCAGTCCACCAACTTTAACTGCGAATACTTATTATCGTCGTGGTGTCAGTTCAGGGACCTGCGGTTATGCTTATTCTGCTTCCGTTTTGATAAGGGTTGATATTCCTGCAAATGCAGGCCCTGATATTTGTACGACTAATAATTCTGTTACAATGGCGGCTAGTTCAGCAGGTTCAGGCTCTGGTGCATGGACTAGAATATCTACAACAGACCCTAGTCCTCCTGCAATTACTACAGCAAGTTCAAATACAACAACAATTACAGGCATTAGTAACGGTACAGTTAGTGTGTTCCGATGGACCGTGACAAATGGATGTGGAACTACTACTAGTGATGTTGTTGTTGGTAGAGGTGTAACACCTGCAACCCCAACTATATTAGGAGCATCACCGGTTTGTTCGGGTACTACTCAGACTTATTCAGTAACTAATGTGACAGGACATACTTACACTTGGTCTATCACTTCTGGCACTGCGACAATTCTTTCCGGACAAGGAACTAGTTCTGTTACTGTGGACATTCCTTTTTCAACGATACCAACAACATTTGGAATTCGACTTACCGATACCTATGGCTGTACAAGTAGTAATGGAAACAGAACGATAAATGTTAGTGCCTCACCAACAGCAAATGCTGGACCTGATCAAAGCAAATGTTCTGGAACGTTCACAATGGCTGCTTCAGGAGCAGGTTCTTGGTCTGTAGGATCTAAGGACGCAACAGTAACAGCAGTAAGCTTTTCAAATACAACTTCACCAACAGCAACTGTAACATTAACAGGTGTTGGTAAAGCCACTTTAATATGGGCAGTAAGTAATGGTACATGTACAAACACAGATGATGTAGATTTAACGCTTGGAGCTTCAACTCCAACTGGAATTGCTGCAAATCGTTGCGGAACCGGAACAGTTGCTTTATCAGCTTCTGGCGCAATAGCCGGAGAAGTCTACAAATGGTATGATGCGGCAAATACACCAATGCAAACAAATGCAAGCCCGAACTTTACAACTCCATCAATAGCTGGAACAGCTACCTATTATGTTGCTATTTATAATGCTACGGGTAATTGTGAGAGTACAAGAATTCCAGTTACTGCAACTGTTAATCCTTTACCAACTGTATTTACAGTTGGGGGCGGAGGCGTATCTTGTTCAGGTGCTGGAGTAAACGTGGTACTAAGCGGATCTGAAGCAGGAGTAAATTATCAGCTAAGAATTGGTGGTGCCGACACTGGATCTCCACTTGCTGGAACAGGATCTGCGTTAACATTTAATAATCTTACAGTCGCAGGTACCTATACAATAATAGCAACGAATGCTTCTACAAGTTGTTCCGAAAATATGATTGGCTCAGCTGTGATTACCACAGGAGCCGCTCCTTCTCAACCAGGAGCATTCGCAACTTCAACAGCATCAGTTTGTCAGGGTGTTAATAATATTGTTTATACAGTGCCGAATGTAGCAGGAGTAACCTACACTTGGAGTTATAGCGGAACAGGGGCTACAATCAATGGAACAGGAAATTCAATTACCATTGATTATTCGAATTCTGCCACTTCAGGAACATTAAGTGTAACTGCTTCAAATGCTTGTGGTACAAGTATAGCACGTACTGTTAACGTAACTGTAAACTCATTACCAACTCAGCCAGGAGCATTTACAACATCAAGTTCAACTGTTTGTCAGGGACAAAATAATGTAACATATACTATTCCTGCTGTTTCAGGAGCAACTTCGTACAATTGGACCTATTCAGGAACGGGTGCTACAATATCAGGAACAGGAACATCTGTAAATCTGAGCTTCTCTACAACAGCAACCTCAGGAACTTTAAGTGTTACCGCAACTAACACCTGTGGTACTAGCCCTGCACAGACGGTCGCGATAAATGTAACACCATTACCCGCACAACCAGCTGCATTTACTACTTCAAGTGCGAATGTTTGCAGTGGACAATCGAATGTTGCCTTTATCGTACCTGATGATCCAACTGTGAATTATATCTGGAATTATGGGGGAACCGGAGCAACAATTACAAATACCCGTGGCTCGGCCTTAATTAGCTTTGATGGTACCGCGACCTCAGGTACTTTAAGTGTTACTGCTACAAATGGTTGTGGTTTAAGTACTTCTAGAACTATAAACATTACGGTGAATCCACTGCCAACTGTATTTAATGTTACAGGAGGAGGAACACTATGCTCAGGAGGTGCTGGTACCCCAATTAGCCTAAGTGGATCACAAACCGGAGTAAGTTATCAATTAAAAGACGCGGCTAACAGTAATGTGGGGGCTGCAATCGTTGGAACTGGTGCTGCCTTGAACTTTGGTAATATTGCTGTAGGAGGGACATACACTGTTTTAGCAACTAATACCACAACAACCTGCAATCTGGTTATGAACGGTAGCGCAATTATCACTGTCGACCCAGTTTCTGTAGGAGGCACAGTCAATACAAGCACAATTGTATGTTCAGGAACTAATAGTGGTACTTTAACGCTCGCTGGCCATACAGGAAATGTGATAAGATGGGAATCTTCAATAAATGGAGGAGGAAGTTGGAATACAATAGCAAATACCACTACCAGCCAGACTTATACGAACTTAACTGCTAATACTTTATATAGAGCTGTTGTTAAAAGTGGAGTTTGTGCAGAGGCTAACTCAGCTTCAGCAACAATTACCATTGATCCTGTTTCAGTAGGTGGGACAGTAAGTACAAGTGCTGCAGTTTGTACAGGCGCTAACAATGGCACATTAACTTTATCAGGACATACCGGTAATTTGGTAAGATGGGAGTCTTCTACAAATGGAGGGGGAAGTTGGAATAACATAACTAATACCTCAACAACTTTAAATTATGTCAATATAACTGCAACAACACTATATAGGGCAGTGGTTCAGAACGGATCTTGTGCAACGGCAAATTCAAATACCGCGACGATTGCGGTAAATCCTTTAATAACTAATAATTCGATAACCGATAGTCCAATAACACAAAATTGTGGGGCAAGTACTTTTATACAAGCAACAACTCCTTCTGGTGGAAATGGATCATATAATTATCAATGGGAAAGTTCACCTGATAATAGTGCATGGACTACAATAGGAGGAGCTAATTCACAAGGTTTATCTACCGGAACGATTACTTCAACAACATATTTCAGAAGAATCGTTACTTCTGGCGGTTGTAGTTCTATGAGTAATGTTTATTCAATAACAATTACTACTAATCCATTTACAAGCAACACAATATCTGTAAATGGTCCGTCATCAGGATGTACAAGCGTAGCACCTTGGTCGCTTGAAGGGGATTTTCCTTCGGGAGGTTATAACTCGACCTATTCATTCCAATGGTTTAGCTCGGTAACAAGTCCTGCTGCTGGATTTGCAAGTATCCCAGGAGCTACAGGACAACAATATATTCCAGGAACTCTTACTCAAACAACTTATTTTAAGCGGGTTGCAACCTCTGGAGGATGTTCATTTGAAAGTAATGTTTTGACCATATCAATTACAGGTGTGCCTACAGCTGCAATTTCTTATAGTGGATCACCTTTTTGTTCTAACAGCACAACAATTCAAACAGTTACCCAAACGGGAGCCACTGGCGGCACTTATTCAGCTCCTGCAGGTTTAAGTATTAATTCTGTAACAGGAGATATAAATCCATCACTGAGTACTCCAAATACCTATACTGTAACTTATATTATTGCTGCAACTGGATCTTGTCCACTAGTTACAGCAACAACATCTGTAATTATTACGCCGGCACCTGCTGCAACAATTTCTTATGCAGGTTCTCCATTCTGTATGAGTGTTTCTGTGCCACAGTCTGTAACTCTTACCGGTACTGCAGGAGGAACGTATTCAGCTCCGGCAGGACTTACATTAAACAGTTCGAGTGGTCAGATCACACCTTCAACAAGTACGCAAGGAACCTATACTGTATCCTATACGGTCACATCATCGGGTTGTACAACTGTGACAACCACCACTGTTGTGATTAATCTAGTACCTACGGTTGCTGCAACACCACTTACACAGGAAACATTGTGTAACGGGAATGCTATTTCTGCGATATCTATTAGTAACCCTAATAGTATATCAGGCACAACATTCACATGGACAAGAAACAAAACTGTTGAAGTTTCGGGTATTGCAGCTTCAGGAAGTGGAAGCTCAATTACGGGTTCTTTAACTAACACAACTAATTCCGTTCAAGTGGTTGATTTTACTATTACTGCTTCTGCGAATGGTTGTTCAGGTAATCCTGTAACAGTTTCGGTAACCGTATACCCAACTATGATACTTACCATGGTTGCCAAAGATGTTAGTTGTACAGGTGGAAGTGATGGAGAGATAACGCTAACTGTTTCTGGCGGAAAACCTCCATATCAGTTTACAATTAACGATGGAGCCAATTATTTTCCGGCAGTTCCTACAAATACACCTATATATTCCTTCTCTAATTTGTTGAAGGGGACGTATAATGTAATTGTAAGAGATTCAAATGGATGCACAGCATTCCCATGTCAGTTACCATAAGTTTAAGTTGTTCAAAATTATATATGAAAGTTATGAGCAGGACAACAACAATCGGTTCTATTAATGATAATAGAACTGAAAACAAGGGTGTAGGTAACTCAGTACAGATTATGTCGTTAAAAATTGAGAAAATATTTGTCGCGAACACTAATGTTTGTGCTACATATAAAACATCTTCTGTAACTGTCCATTCAATATTGGACGTTGGCATAATTATAAAAAATGCCCTTTGCGGTTATAAGCCTGGGGCAACACCTTTTGCAGAAGAAATCTTGTTATTGAAAACTCGGATTAAGCATAAACTAGGCTTATGGCTAAGTGCTTTATATCCTTTGTGCGATGTGGGTCAATCAGCTGCAATAGCATTTGCTATTCACTCGACAGATCGTTCTCAAAATTACGCTACTCTATAAAAACACAATTATGATGATTAATAAAATCTACATAACTCAAAAGCTAATAATAAAAAATATCATGGCAAACCTTGTCATGATGTTGCTGTTATCAGTAAATACACTATATGCTCAGGTTTGTCCACCTGGAACAAGTCCTAAAAAGGTCGTTGTTTTAGGTGAACCAGTAGCTGTAACGGTTTCAATTGGAAATGCTTCTGTAACGGAAGGAACCGGGGCAGGTACTACTTCTATGAACTTTCCTATTTCAACAACAGGAGGCAGTAGTAACTGTGATATAACAGTTAATTATACTATTACTCATGGAAGTACTGATAATTCGGACTTTACAACCTCTTTGAGTGGTGTTTTTATGATACCGGCAGGTCAAACGGCAGGAACGTTATCTGTAGGTATTAATAGAGATTATTTAGTTGAAGTTAACGAGAATTTCACTATAACATTATCGACCCCTTCAGTAAACGCCGTTTTAGGTGTAGTAAGCGCCACGGGTACCATATTAGATGACGATAAAGTAGAGGTAGGATTTAATGTTGCTGCGGCTCAAAATCCGGAAGGAACAGATCATGGTGTCGGAACCGAGGTTCTGATACCTTCAACAGGAGCTAGTCCGGTACAACCATTTAATATTACAGTGTCTGGAGCTGTATTAACACAAAGTTATACTATTAGGTTAAGTGAAACACCTAGCTCAGGATTTGTTAGAAATAGCAACTATAAATATTTTGATGGAACCTCTTTTATAAACGTACCTTCTCCAATTATAATTACGATCCCTGCGGGAGATTATACAACAACACCATTAATTATCCAGATTCCGATAGGGATTAAGCCTGATGTATTTTGCCAGAATGATGGACAGTTAACATTTACATTAGCAAAGAGTGCTGTAGCAGATCCGATTGTGCTTGGAATTTCGAGTGCCGTATATACTTCACTTGATGATGATTTATTAGCATGGCAAAGTGGTTCTCCATTTGTTAAAAAGAAAGCTAGCTGTATTAATGTAGGAGACGCAGAAGTTGAACTCCATATTGCAGGAGCTACCGCTTATAATGCAACCTGGACTTTCCCTAATGGAAGTACTTATGTCGATTCATCTCCTACAACCTTAAATGCTACTCAGGATGGCAGACCTATTTTACCTGGTCTTTATCATGTCCGTATTCAAGCAAATAACGGAGTAGGCAAGTGTTTTTTAGAAACAGATATTATAGTTCCTTACGAGGATAAAATTAATCCTACAATAACTTGTGTATCTAATACAACCAGAAACACAAACGTAGGAAAATGTGATTACACAGTTTTAGGTAATGAACTTGATGCAACAGCTACAGATAATTGTTCAGGAGTTATTTTAACACATAATCTTGTTGGAGCACCAAGTAACACAACATTAGCAAATGCTATATTACCAAAAGGAATAACTACTATTACCTGGACAGCCGTTGATGCATCCGGAAATAGTGTTAATTGTTCTAGCACTGTAACGGTAGTAGATAATGAGAAACCGGTTCAGCCAGTGTTGGCGGATGTGACAGGCGAGTGTAGCGCAACGGCCACTGCCCCAACCACCACCGACAACTGTGCAGGGGTGATCACCGGCACCACGGGCGATGCCTTAACCTATAGCAGCCAAGGCACGCATGTGATCACTTGGACGTTTGCCGATGGAAATGGCAACACGACCACTCAGACCCAAAACGTAGTCATAAAAGATATCACCGCACCGGTTCAGCCAGTGTTGGCGGATGTGACAGGCGAGTGTAGCGCAACGGCCACTGCCCCAACCACCACCGACAACTGTGCAGGGGTGATCACCGGCACCACGCACGATGCCTTAACCTATAGCAGCCAAGGCACGCATGTGATCACTTGGACGTTTGCCGATGGAAATGGCAACACGACCACTCAGACCCAAAACGTAGTCATAAAAGATATCACCGCACCGGTTCAGCCAGTGTTGGCGGATGTGACAGGCGAGTGTAGCGCAACGGCCACTGCCCCAACCACCACCGACAACTGTGCAGGGGTGATCACCGGCACCACGGGCGATGCCTTAACCTATAGCAGCCAAGGCACGCATGTGATCACTTGGACGTTTTGCCGATGGAAATGGCAACACGACCACTCAGACCCAAAACGTAGTCATAAAAGATATCACCGCACCGGTTCAGCCAGTGTTGGCGGATGTGACAGGCGAGTGTAGCGCAACGGCCACTGCCCCAACCACCACCGACAACTGTGCAGGGGTGATCACCGGCACCACGGGCGATGCCTTAACCTATAGCAGCCAAGGCACGCAGTGTGATCACTTGGACGTTTGCCGATGGAAATGGCAACACGACCACTCAGACCCAAAACGTAGTCATAAAAGATATCACCGCACCGGTTCAGCCAGTGTTGGCGGATGTGACAGGCGAGTGTAGCGCAACGGCCACTGCCCCAACCACCACCGACAACTGTGCAGGGGTGATCACCGGCACCACGGGCGATGCCTTAACCTATAGCAGCCAAGGCACGCATGTGATCACTTGGACGTTTGCCGATGGAAATGGCAACACGACCACTCAGACCCAAAACGTAGTCATAAAAGATATCACCGCACCGGTTCAGCCAGTGTTGGCGGATGTGACAGGCGAGTGTAGCGCAACGGCCACTGCCCCAACCACCACCGACAACTGTGCAGGGGTGATCACCGGCACCACGGGCGATGCCTTAACCTATAGCAGCCAAGGCACGCATGTGATCACTTGGACGTTTGCCGATGGAAATGGCAACACGACCACTCAGACCCAAAACGTAGTCATAAAAGATATCACCGCACCGGTTCAGCCAGTGTTGGCGGATGTGACAGGCGAGTGTAGCGCAACGGCCACTGCCCCAACCACCACCGACAACTGTGCAGGGGTGATCACCGGCACCACGGGCGATGCCTTAACCTATAGCAGCCAAGGCACGCATGTGATCACTTGGACGTTTGCCGATGGAAATGGCAACACGACCACTCAGACCCAAAACGTAGTCATAAAAGATATCACCGCACCGGTTCAGCCAGTGTTGGCGGATGTGACAGGCGAGTGTAGCGCAACGGCCACTGCCCCAACCACCACCGACAACTGTGCAGGGGTGATCACCGGCACCACGGGCGATGCCTTAACCTATAGCAGCCAAGGCACGCATGTGATCACTTGGACGTTTGCCGATGGAAATGGCAACACGACCACTCAGACCCAAAACGTAGTCATAAAAGATATCACCGCACCGGTTCAGCCAGTGTTGGCGGATGTGACAGGCGAGTGTAGCGCAACGGCCACTGCCCCAACCACCACCGACAACTGTGCAGGGGTGATCACCGGCACCACGGGCGATGCCTTAACCTATAGCAGCCAAGGCACGCATGTGATCACTTGGACGTTTGCCGATGGAAATGGCAACACGACCACTCAGACCCAAAACGTAGTCATAAAAGATATCACCGCACCGGTTCAGCCAGTGTTGGCGGATGTGACAGGCGAGTGTAGCGCAACGGCCACTGCCCCAACCACCACCGACAACTGTGCAGGGGTGATCACCGGCACCACGGGCGATGCCTTAACCTATAGCAGCCAAGGCACGCATGTGATCACTTGGACGTTTGCCGATGGAAATGGCAACACGACCACTCAGACCCAAAACGTAGTCATAAAAGATATCACCGCACCGGTTCAGCCAGTGTTGGCGGATGTGACAGGCGAGTGTAGCGCAACGGCCACTGCCCCAACCACCACCGACAACTGTGCAGGGGTGATCACCGGCACCACGGGCGATGCCTTAACCTATAGCAGCCAAGGCACGCAGTGTGATCACTTGGACGTTTGCCGATGGAAATGGCAACACGACCACTCAGACCCAAAACGTAGTCATAAAAGATATCACCGCACCGGTATTGGCCGGCATGCCATCGAACATCACTCAAGCAAGCGATGCAGGCAGCTGTGATGCGGTAGCAACATGGACGGCACCAACGGCCAGCGATAACTGCGGGGTAACGGTTACGTCGAGCCACAACCCAGGGGATACCTTCCCATTGGGTATGACCACGGTAACCTATACCGCAACGGATGCAGCAGGCAATACGGATGTAGAATCGTTTACTGTAACGGTAGTCAACCAAACTCCAATCGCAGTAAACGACAATTTCTCTGGTTTGGCTGATGATGTAATAACAGGTTCAGTAGCGGTTAATGATTCAGATCCTGAAGGTGCTGTGTTGACTTACATGGTTCAGCCTAATAGTAACCTAGGAGCACTGGTGATGCAGTCTAATGGAGTAATTACTTATACTCCAGCAGCAGGATTTACTGGAACGGAAGTTTATTCCTATGTGGTTAGTGATCCTTGTGGTTTGTCAGCTACTGCGAATGTGACTTTCAGAATCGATCCTAAAGTGCCAAGTAATGTTGCTCCTGTTGCAGTAGCAGATGTTTATTCAACAATAGAGAATACCCAGTTAGTTATTAATGCTCCTGGAGTATTGTCAAATGATACGGATGCTAATTCGGACGTATTAACAGCGATAATGGTATCAAATGCTTCAAACGGAAATGTAGTATTGAATTCGAATGGTTCATTCACATACATTCCAGCTGCAGGTTTTGTTGGAACCGACAGCTTTACCTATATGGCAAATGATGGAAAGGTTAATAGCAATGTGGTTACAGTAATCATAAATGTTACTGCTTCTCCAAATGTTCCGCCTACAGCAAATACTATCGTTGTGAATACACATGAGAATGTTTCCGTTATTGTTGATGTCATCAGTCATGTTGTTGATCCTAACAATAACCTTGATAAGTCATCACTGGCTATAGTAAGTGGGCCTGTAAATGGTTCGTTTACAATATCTCCTGATTATAGAGTAATATATACTCCTGATCCGGGATTCTTTGGTCAGGATCGATTCACATTTAGAATTTGTGATCTTGCAGGTGCATGTACAACTGCGGATGTTATTGTGAATGTCGATAGGATCCAAGCAGATCTTGCGATTACTAAAGTATCTGTAGGTAAGAATATTCGTAAAGATCAAGAGTTTGAGTACGTGATTACTGTTAATAATAAAGGTATTAATGATGAAACCGGAGTAAAGGTTGTTGATATTCTACCTTCGACATTAGAGTTTATCAATGCTTCAAGCACAAAAGGAAACTTTACTTTTGATCAGGTTACAAAAACAATAAACTGGAATGTTGGCGATGTAAATGTTAATGAAAGTGAGTCAATTACGTTGAAGGTCAGATCAACAAAAGGAGGATATGTAACCAATATTGCTTCTGTTAAGGGTGATCACTATGACCCGGATTTAACAAATAATGCTGCAACTGACAGACGATTGATTTTTGGCTTTACAATTCCAAATACATTTACACCAAATGGTGATAATGTTAATGATTTGTTTGAAATAGCGGGAATCGATCAGTTTGAGAACTCCATTTATATTTATAACCGTTGGGGTAATGAGGTGTATAAATGCAATAATTATCGAAACCAATGGGATGGATCTCAATTACCTGAAGGTACTTATTATTATGTGCTTAAAGTGAAGGATAAAGATGGTCATTTAGAAAGCTATGCAGGTTACATTGAAATTTTGAGATAATTGATAATTAATAGTAAAAATAAAAATGGCTCCAGACATGGAGCCATTTTTATTTTTATTCACTGAACAATTGTTCATTAGCTTTCTTCATCCAAATACATTTACTAATTTTGCCAGCCTTATGCTAATTCAAGTATTAAAGTCTAAAATACACCGGGTTAAAGTAACCCAGGCGGAGTTGCATTATGTTGGAAGCATCACAATCGACGAAGATTTGTTAGATGCAGCAAACATGATTGAGAATGAAAAAGTTCAGATTGTTAATATAAACAATGGTGAGCGTTTTGAAACGTACATTATTAAGGGCGAACGAGGAACCGGTACTGTTTGTTTAAACGGGCCTGCAGCACGTAAAGTTCAGGTAGGAGACATTGTAATTGTTATTTCTTATGCTACCATGGATTTTGAAGAGGCTAAAAAATACAAGCCCAACGTTATTTTTCCTGACCAGCAGAACCGTTTAATTAAATAACTTTCATTTGAACAGTCGTTTAAAATCAGCCATACAGTTTTGTGTCTTTGTAGCTTTAGGAGCAGTAATGCTTTATTTTGCATTTAAAGGACAAGATTTTTCTCGTTTAACCTCACAGTTAAAATCAGCAAATTTCTATTGGGTTGCTGTAGCTGCAATAGTTACAATGGTTGCGCATTTGGTACGTGCAATTCGTTGGAACATGCTTATTGAACCAATGGGCTATCATCCTAAAAATAGCAATACCTTTATTGCTGTTTTGATCGGTTATCTGGCAAATCTTGCATTTCCAAGATTAGGAGAAGTTACCCGTTGCGGTACTTTAACTAAAACAGATAATATTCCTATGGATAAGCTAATCGGTACTGTTATTGTTGAACGGGTTGTTGACTTACTATCCTTGATTATAATTCTTGTACTCACGGTTTTATTACAATTTAATCGTATCAGTACCTTTGTTTATGATCATTTATTAAAAGGAATTATTGAGAAACTCAGTGCGAATACTACCGCGATGGTGATTTCAATAATTTTAGTAGTTGTTGGGATAACAGGAACCTTATATGTTTTCAAGAAAAATAAGGATCGTATTTATCAGTCTGGTCTAGGTAAAAAAATTATGGGTTTACTTGAAGGTATTTCTCATGGTTTAACGAGCATATCAAAACTTAAAAGCAAAGGAAAATTCTTATTATTCACGGTGCTACTATGGGTTTTGTATTTGCTTTCAACCTATACGATGTTCTTTGCATTACAACCTACAGCAAATCTTACTTTATTAACAGCCCTCTTCGTTTTAACAGTAGGTAGTTTAGGAATGGCAGCGCCGGTTCAGGGTGGTTTAGGCGCATTCCATTGGATTGTTTCGAAAGGACTGATTTTATATGGGATTGCTGAGTTAGATGGACTTGCTTATGCTACCATTTCTCATGGAACACAAACATTAATGATCGTTATTTTTGGAGCTTTGGGTTTTGTTTGGCTTTTACTAACTTCAAATACCCGAAAAACACAACCTGAATATGGACAATAATCATTTCATTTCTTCTAAAATAGTAACTAAAGAAGAGCTAAAGAGAAAGATCGCAATCTGGCAGTTTCTTAATGAAAAGGTTGTGTTTACTAATGGTTGTTTTGATTTGCTACATCTTGGTCATGTTGATTACTTGTCGAAGGCTGCAGATTTGGGTAATCATTTAGTGATTGGTCTTAATTCGGATGCTTCAACAACAAATTTGAAGGGACCTAACAGACCTATTCAAGACGAACATTCACGTGCAATGTTATTGGCCGCAATAGGTTTTGTTGATGCAGTAGTTCTTTTTGATGAAGAAACCCCATTTGAATTAATAAAATTTCTTCAGCCTGATGTCTTAGTTAAAGGAAGCGACTATACGATCGATAAGATAGTTGGTGCTGATGTTGTATTGGGTAGAGGCGGAGAGGTAAAAACCATTAATTATATTGATGGTTATTCAACTTCGGCTATTGAGAAAAAAATCCGTCAGCAATAAAACTTAAAATACTTAACTTCTTGTAGATGTCCGGAGTTCTTCGGACATTTTTTATTTCCTATATTTAGCATAATCGACACCCTAACATCCTAAATCAGCTTACTACATTTATTTTATGTGTGGCATCCAGATAGGTCATTGTTATTCCATACAGTAAAGACTTGTTAAACTAATTGTTAATTCTTTTATAACTTTTTAATAAAGGTAGACCGTTTTTTAAAATAGTATATTTTTTTTGATTTTATTTTATAAACGTTGTTTTCCTATTAGATTTGAGAACCAATCAATTAACCTTAAAATAAGAAAACTAAAACGAGCTATATGCAATTCGAGCTTACAGAAGAACATTTGATGATACAAAAGGCTGCAAGAGATTTTGCGCAGAATGAATTAAAGCCTGGAGTAATTGAACGCGACGAACACCAAAAATTTCCAGCAGAACAAGTAAAAAAATTAGGTGAATTGGGCTTTTTGGGGATGATGGTTGATCCTAAATACGGAGGAAGCGGTTTAGATGCGATGTCTTATGTATTGGTAATGGAAGAACTTTCAAAAGTTGATGCGTCTGCGTCGGTAGTTGTTTCAGTAAACAACTCATTAGTTTGTTATGGTTTAGAACAGTATGGATCTGAAGAACAAAAGCAAAAGTACCTGGTTCCCCTTGCAAAAGGTGAGGTAATTGGTGCGTTTTGTTTATCTGAGCCGGAAGCCGGTTCTGATGCCACATCTCAGCGCACAACTGCAATTGACATGGGTGATCACTACTTATTAAATGGTACTAAAAACTGGATCACTAATGGAAATAGTGCATCAATATATTTAGTGATTGCACAAACTGATATAGCAAAGGGTCATAAAGGAATTAATGCTTTTATTATTGAAAAAGGTATGCCTGGTTTCACTGTGGGCCCCAAAGAAAATAAGTTAGGAATCCGCGGATCTGATACTCACTCTTTGATGTTTACAGATGTAAAGGTTCCAAAGGCTAATAGAATTGGCGAAGATGGATTTGGTTTCAAGTTCGCAATGAAGACTCTCGAGGGTGGAAGAATAGGCATTGCTTCTCAGGCATTAGGAATTGCATCCGGAGCCTACGAACTGGCATTGCAATATGCAAAAGATAGAAAAGCATTCGGAAAGCCAATTGCTGATCATCAAGCAATTCAATTTAAGCTTGCTGATATGGCTACTCAAATTGAAGCAGCACGTTTACTCTGCTTAAAAGCCGCTTGGTTAAAAGATCAACATTTGCCTTATGCTCAGGCAAGTTCTATGGCTAAATTATTTGCTTCCGAAGTAGCAATGAAAACAACGGTTGAAGCGGTTCAAGTTCATGGTGGTTATGGTTATGTTAAAGAATACCATGTTGAGCGATTGATGCGTGATGCAAAAATTACACAGATTTATGAAGGAACTTCCGAAATTCAACGAATAGTTATTGCTCGCGAAGTTTTAAAATAAAATACTGCTGAAAAGCAGATATACAAATCAATAAATGGGAAAGGCGAAAAAGAGAAATCTTTATCGCCTTTTTTATTTCTGGCAATGTGAATGTTACAGATTGTTAAAACTTTTGACTTTTTAAGATGGTTTTTATACTAAAATGGTAGTTTAAATAGTTTGTTAACTTGTCGGTTTGGCAAATTGCTAATTTTTTGAACTTTATAAGATTTTTGTTAACAGGTTAGTTAGTTTTGCACCACATTTTTTAACCGCCAATTATTTTAATTTATTGAAATGAGAAGATTGTTTTATTTACTTATATCAGTTTTGTTGCTTTCTGGCTGCAAAGGTGTAGGTACAACAATAATGCAGGAAGGCACCTGGCGTGCTACTTTGCATACTGAATCAGGAAAGGAGATCCCTTTTAATTTTAGATTGACTAACAGTCAGGATCAAAAACCTGTAATAGAGATTATTAACGGTGATGAGCGTTTGAAAGTTGATGATATTGTTTTTCAGGAGGATTCTGTACTTATTAAAATGCCATTTTTCGACTCTGAATTTCGGGGGCATTTTGAAGGAGACGCAATAAAAGGTGTTTGGGTAAAACATCTTGCTGATAAAGATGTCGCAATGAATTTTGTTGCTGAGCCTGATACTTATTGGCGCTTTATTGAATCAAAAATAAAGGCGAAGGCTGATGTAACCGGAAGATGGGCAACCACATTTGCTTCAGATAAAGATTCAAGTTTCGCAATAGGAGAGTTTGTTCAGAAAGGGAGCAAGTTAACAGGCACATTTTTAACCACTACAGGTGATTATCGTTTTCTCGAAGGTACAGTAGCCAATAATGAGTTTTATTTATCATGTTTCGACGGTACTCATGCTTATCTTTTTACAGGGAAAATTGAAGAAGATAAAATTGTAAACGGAAAATTCTACGCCGGATTAAATCATGTAGAAGACTGGTGTGCAGTTAAAAACGATAGTGCTGTTTTGCCTGATGCTTATTCGTTAACCAAATTGAAAGAAGGTCAGAAAAAGCTTGATTTTGCTTATCCTAACTTAAATAAACACATTGTTTCTTCAAAAGATGAGAAATTTAAAAACAAAGTGGTTATTGTACAGCTTTTGGGCTCTTGGTGTCCGAATTGTATGGATGAGACGAAATTTTTGTCAGATTTTTATAAACAATATAAAGGCAAAGGTGTGGAAATTGTTGGGTTAGCATTTGAACGTACAGCAGATTTTGAACGTTCAAAAAAATCAATCATGAAATTTAAAGATCGATTTGATGTTCAGTATGACCTATTAGTAACTAACAAAACCAGTGATAGTAAACAACGCAACGAAGCTTTGCCAATGCTTGACAAAATTATGGGTTTTCCAACTACCATTATTATTGATAAGAATGGCGAAGTTCGCAAAATACATACTGGTTTTAGTGGACCTGGGACCGGTAAGCATTATGACGACTTTGTAAAAGAATTCACTAAATATATTGATGAACTTATTGCTGAACCTGTAAAAACTGCAGCATAGACCAGCGTAACTATTTTATCACTTCCCGTTGGTTTTCGGAATAAAGAACTTATACTTGTTTCTTCCGAAAACCAATGGGATTTTTATTTTTAGTATAGATTTCTACTTAAATAGATATAAGAAGCATGATCAAAAAACATTTATTAGTAACTGGTGCGATATTTATTTCACTGGCAGCATGTTCATCAACAAAACACATACAGTTGCCAGAAATGGTTGTTAGTGCGAATTCTAATCAAACTTTGACAAAAACTGACTCTCTTCACAAGAATAGAGTGTATTTTGCGACGTACACATCCATCAATGATTTGATCAGTACTAAGCTAGATTTAAAGTTTAATTGGGATAGTGCCTTTGTTTTGGGTAAAGCCCAGTTAAAATTTAAACCATACTTCTATCCAACGGATTCATTGAAATTAAGTGCCAAGGGTTTTAAAATTAATGAAGTAGCATTAATTACATCGGGAGGGAAGCAGTCTCTTAAGTACGATTACGATGGTAAATCGATTAAGGTAAAATTGGATAAAACCTATACACGGAATGATGAGTACACGATTGCTGTGGATTACGTAGCCATGCCTAACAAGATCATTGTGAAGGGAAGTGAAGCTATTACTCAAGACAAAGGGTTATACTTTATCAATAATGATGGTAAAGATCCTGAGAAACCTAAACAAATATGGACTCAGGGTGAGACTGAAGCTAATTCGTGTTGGTTTCCTACAATTGATGGACCGCAAGAAAAGCACACACAGGAAATTTCACTTACAGTTGACAAAAAATATGTAACACTGTCAAATGGATTAATGATCACTTCAAAAGACAATGGAGATGGTACACATACTGATACTTGGAAACAAGATAAAATGCACAGTACTTATCTTACAATGATAGCTGTAGGTGACTTTGCAGTTGTAAAGGATAAATGGAGAAATATTGAGGTGAATTACTATGTGGAGCCGAAGTTCGAAAAGTATGCAAAGCTCGTTTTTGGCAATACGCCAGAAATGATAGAATTCTATTCAAAAAAAATGGGTGTAGATTATGCGTGGGATAAATATTCACAAATTGTAGTCCGCGATTTTGTTTCTGGAGCTATGGAAAATACCTCAGCAACTGTCCATTTTGATCGCCTAAATATGACAGATCGTGAGTACTTAGATGAAACACATGAGGATATTATCTGTCACGAATTATTTCACCATTGGTTTGGCGATCTTGTGACATGTGAATCGTGGCCAAATTTGCCATTAAATGAGTCGTTTGCGACCTATGGAGAATACTTGTGGTATGAATATAAGTATGGAAGAGCTGAAGCTGATATTAAGAGCCAAATGGATATGATGGCCTATGTTAGTTCAAAGGATGATGCATCAAAGGATTTGATTCGCTTTAATCTCGATGATCGGGAAAAAATGTTTGATTTGGTCTCCTATCAAAAGGGTGGTCGAGTTTTGCACATGCTTCGCAAATATGTTGGTGATGATGCATTCTTTACGGCACTGAAGAATTACCTGAACGACCACCGGTTCTCAACTGCTGAGATTCATGATCTGAGAATGGCATTTGAAAAAGTTACGGGTGAAGACCTTAACTGGTTCTTTAATCAATGGTTTTTAGCGGCCGGTCATCCAGAATTAAGTGTAGCAACAACCTATAATGAAGCAACAAAACAGGTGGAAATTAATGTTGCTCAGTTGCAAAACTTTGATAATTCACCATTGTATAAGCTTCCTGTAGATGTTGATTTTTATGTTGATGGAAAGGTTGAACGTAAACGAGTTGTTATTAATAAAGCAGCACAGAAATTTACCTTCAACTATGATAAAAAGCCATTGGTAGTAAACTTTGATGCCGAGAAAATGTTGCTAGGCTTGAAACGCGAGACTAAAACACGCGAAGAGTGGATAGCTTTATACAATAATGCGCCCTTATTTATGGATAAAATAGAAGCGCTTTCAAATCTTGAATATTACAGCTCATTTTCTGATGTACAGGAAATTCTTAGAAAGGCATTAAGCGATAAAGTTTGGGGTGTTCGTATTTTTGCTGTTCAAAGTGTTGCCGGATTAACAGCTGAAGCTAAAGAACAATTCTATCCTCTTATGGTTAATTTGGCTAAGACCGATAGTAAATCCTACGTTCGTGCTGCAGCATTAGGCATTCTGTCACAAGTGTATAAATCAAAGGATAACAAAACAGTATATACTGAAGCCACTAAAGATAAATCACCAATGGTAGAAGAAACCGCAAGGCAATTACTGAACACTAAATAATCTTTGTAAGCCGTTGAAAGTAAAAGGTTTTGCATTGAACTAAAAAAATAGTATCTTTGCACTGCAAAAGAGAAAAAAGAGGGGACAGAGTCCCCTCTTTTGTTTATTAAGCAATTAGATGAGTGCAGTAATTAATAGAGTAACATCCTTAGTTGAGGAAAAAATTGCCGGTACAGATTTGTTTATTGTCGACATTAAAATGTTGCCAAACAATAAATTAATGATCCTTATAGATGGTGATAAAGGGGTAGAGATTGATAAATGTGCAGCAATTAGCAGACATGTTGGTTTTCATGTTGAAGAAGAAAACTTAATTGATCACGCTTACACCTTAGAAGTTTCTTCGCCTGGTTTAGATTATCCATTAAAACTTAATCGTCAGTTTGTGAAAAATATTGGGCGTACTGTTGTGATAAAGTTCAATGACGGATCTAAGAAAGAAGGGAAACTTATTGCAGCTACAGATTCAGCAGTTACAATTGAAGAAACTGTAAAAGAGAAAGGCAAAAAAGCGCTACAGGTTGAAAATCAATATACTTTTGATCAAATTACTGAGATTAAGGTAACTGTAAGCTTTAAATAGAATATAATTAAGTAAAAGACATATTGAGTAGTCCGCGAGGATTATTAATTACAGATAAGTTTTAAAAAAAATGAGTAGTAATATCAATTTGATCGACTCTTTTTCGGAGTTTAAGCAATTTAAAAACATCGACAGACCAACGATGATGAGCGTGTTGGAAGACGTTTTCCGTAGCATGTTACGTCGTAAATATGGTACCGATGAAAACTGCGACGTGATTTTGAACACCGAAAATGGAGACCTTGAGATTTGGCGTACACGTAAAGTAATGGAAGATGGGTTTTCAGAAGATGATGCACTTGAAGTAGAGCTTGCTGAAGCAAAACTTATTGATCCTGATTTAGAGGTTGGGGATGATGCCATTGAACAGATCACTCTTGAAAGTTTTGGACGCCGTGCTATTTTAGCGGCTCGTCAGACCTTGGTTTCGAGAATCATGGAGCTTGAGAAAGACGATATTTACAAAAAATATAAAGATCGTGTTGGAGAGATAGTAGTGGGTGAGGTTTATCAGGTATGGAAAAAAGAAATTTTAGTACTTGATGAAGAAGGTAATGAGTTGTTGCTTCCTAAAACGGAGCAAATTCCTGCCGATTTCTACAAAAAAGGAGATAGTATCCGTGCGGTTGTTGCAAAGGTTGAAATGATCAACAATAACCCGAAAATTATTATTTCTCGTACAGCTCCTGCTTTCTTACAGCGTTTATTTGAGCTGGAAGTCCCTGAAATTTTTGACGGACTTATCAGTATCAAGAAAATTGTTCGTGAGCCGGGAGAGCGCGCTAAAGTCGCAGTTGAATCTTTTGATGATCGTATTGATCCGGTTGGTGCTTGTGTAGGTATGAAAGGTTCTCGTATTCACGGTATTGTTCGTGAATTAAGAAATGAGAATATTGACGTTATTAACTACACCAATAATGCGTCATTGTATATCACTCGTGCTTTGAGTCCAGCTAAAATTACCACTATTAAGATTAATGAAGACAAAAAACATGCTTCAGTATTCCTAAAACCAGACCAGGTATCATTGGCAATTGGTAAAGGTGGTCATAACATTAAATTGGCCGGTAAATTGACGGGATATGAGATAGATGTATTCCGTGATGCGGAAGATGAAGATGAGGAAGACGTTGACTTAGAAGAATTCTCAGATGAAATTGATAGCTGGGTAATTGATGAGTTAAAAGCAATTGGTTGTGATAGTGCTAAAAGTGTATTGGCACTTTCTGTAGCTGAGCTTGTAAAACGTACAGATCTGGAAGAAGAAACTATTAAAGAAGTATTGCAGGTTCTTCGTTCAGAATTTGAATAAATCATAATATTTAAGGATTTAGAATAGGCTTTCTATTCTAAATCCTTAAAACTTAGTCTAAAGCCAAAGGATTTTAGCATATTTGTTGCGGTTGTTGTGATGATAACCTTGTTAAAGTTGCCTCTGTTAATCAACATGCAATGCTATAATAATAAGATAATCAGTTAAATAAGCTTTAATAGATATTAACTGAGAACTTATAACTATTTTTACAGTCGAAATTCTAAACGTACGGAATGTCAGAAGACAAACAATATCAATTATTTAAAGTAGCAAAGGAACTCAATATCGGCCTTAATACAGCTGTTGATCACCTTAATAAGAAAGGTTATGCGGTGGATGGGAAACCTACAACCAAGATCAACGACGAGATGTATGCTGTGTTGCAGAAGGAGTTCCAGCTTGGAAAAATTATTAAGGAAGAGGCTAAGCATATTCATGTGGGAAAGGTACGTCGTGACGAAGTATCTATCGATGAAACGCTATTAGAAAAGCCAAAAATTAAAGAGGAGGAGACAGAGGAGATTTTAATTAAAAATATTACTCATGCTCAGCCTGTTGTCGAAAAACAAAAAGAAGAATCCAGAGTAGTAGAACCTACTCCGGCTCAACCAACTACTTCGGGTCCGGAAATTACTCCGGTTACAGAGAACGAAGATATTCCAGGTGTTAAAGTTGTCGGAAAAATCGATCTTGACGCTTTAAATCCTAAGAAAAAGCTTGTCAAAGATGAACCAGTTGTAGAAAAACAGGTTCAGAATGAAGAACAGACAGTTAAGCAAGAAAAAGAAAAAAGCTTACCTGTTGAGGTTTCTGAAGAAAAGCCGGTAGTTGAAGCGAAAACTGAAAAGCCGGTGGAAATTAAAGAACCAAAACAGGAAATTGTGCAAGAATTAAAAACTCCTGTTCATGAGACCAAGCAAACTGAGAAACCAGTTCAGGTTGAGAACAGGCCAAAAGCAGAAACTGCCCCTGCTAAAGAGGAAGCGGCAGCTTCGGAAGATGAAGTAATTCGCGCCCGTGCACAACGGTTAAGCGGACCAAACATCGTTGGAAAAATTCAGTTACCAGTTGAACGTAAAAGTCAGCCAGTAGCGTCATCTTCTGACAATGATCGCCATAAACGTAAACGTAAGCGCAAAGATGGTGGTCAGCAGGGTGGTCATGGCCAACAACAGGGCACCAATCAAGGTCAAGGACAAGGTGGTCAGGGCCAAGGTGGAGGACAAGGACAAGGCGGACAACGTCAGGGTGGTCATTTCAATCGCCAAGGTGGTCAAGGACAAGGCGGACAACGTCAGGGTCAAGGCGGCGGACAAGGACAAGGCGGAGGCCAACATCAAGGTGGTGGTCAAGGTCAGGGTCAGGGTCAAGGCCAACACGGAGGAGGACAGCGTCATGGTCACGGCGGTGAAAGAAGATTTGATAGAAATCAACCAAATCGTCACGATAACCGTGGAACAGGCAATGCTCGTCCGGAGAAAGAAGAAATTGACGAGAAAAAAGTTCAAGAACAAATCAAGCAAACGCTTGCTAAACTTACCGGAGCCGGTAAAAGCAAATTTGCAGCGGGACGTAAGCACCGTCGTCAGAAACGTGATGACTATGCACAATCTCGTGAAGAGCAAATGATGCAAGACGAACTTGAATCGAAAATATTAAAAGTAACAGAGTTCGTTACTGCAAACGAATTAGCGAATATGATGGATGTTCCAGTAACAAAAGTTATTGCAACATGTATGTCATTAGGTATGTTCGTTTCAATTAACCAACGTCTGGATGCTGAAACATTAACAATCGTTGCCGATGAATTCGGATATACTGTAGAGTTTGTTACTGCAGATGTTCAGGAAGAGTTAGAAGAGGATGTTGATGATCCGGCAGACTTAGTTGATCGTTCACCAATTGTTACTGTAATGGGTCACGTTGACCACGGTAAAACTTCATTGCTTGACTTTATTCGTAAGGCTAACGTTATTGCTGGTGAGGCAGGAGGGATTACCCAGCACATCGGAGCATATGAAGTGAAATTAGAGAACGGCAAGAAAATTACTTTCCTTGATACTCCAGGTCACGAGGCATTTACAGCCATGCGTGCACGTGGTGCCAAGATTACAGACATTGCGATTATTGTAATTGCTGCAGACGATGCCGTAATGCCTCAAACAGTAGAGGCGATCAATCACGCTCAGGCAGCAGGGGTTCCTATTGTATTTGCGTTCAATAAGATTGATAGGGAAGGAGCTAATGCAGACAGAATACGTGAGCAACTTTCAGCAATGAATATCTTAGTTGAGGAGTGGGGTGGTAAGTATCAAACTCAAGAGATCTCAGCTAAAAAAGGATTAAACATTGAACTTTTATTAGAGAAAGTATTACTCGAAGCAGAGTTATTAGAATTAAAGGCTAACCCTAATAGAAGAGCTGTCGGTACAGTAATTGAAGCAGCTTTGGATAAAGGCCGTGGTATTGTTACTACAGTGCTTATTCAGACAGGAACATTGAACATGGGAGATCCTATTTTAGCAGGTTCTTATCATGGTAGAGTTAAGGCAATGTTCAATGAGCGTGGTGTTAAGGTTGAGAAGGCAGGCCCTTCAGCGCCAGTATTAGTACTGGGTATGCAAGGTGCTCCTCAGGCGGGTGATAAGTTTATTGAGGCTAAATCTGAGCAGGACGCAAAAGAAATTGCAAACAAACGTATGCAGTTATTGCGTGAGCAAGGGTTACGTACTCAAAAACATATTACATTGGATGAGATCGGTCGTCGTTTGGCTATCGGTAACTTCAAGGAGCTTAATATTATCGTTAAAGGTGACGTGGATGGTTCTGTTGAGGCATTATCAGACTCATTACTGAAACTTTCAACTGAAGAGATTCAGGTTAATATCATTCACAAATCGGTTGGTCAGATTTCAGAGTCTGATGTATTGTTAGCATCAGCTTCAGACGCGATTATCATTGGTTTCCAGGTTCGTCCTTCTGCCAGTGCGCGTAAGCTTGCAGAACAAGAGCAAATCGATATCCGCATGTACTCGGTTATCTACAAAGCTATTGAAGAAATCAAGTTGGCGATGGAAGGCATGCTTTCTCCTGAAATTGAAGAGAAAGTGGTTGCTAACGTTGAAATTCGTGAAACCTTCAAAATTAGTAAAGTTGGTACCATTGCAGGATGTATGGTATTGGATGGTAAGATCAACCGTAATAGTAAAATCCGCATAGTGCGTGATGGAGTAGTGGTTCACAATGGCGAACTTGAATCATTAAAACGTTTCAAAGACGACGTAAAAGAAGTTGCTGCCGGTTACGAATGTGGTTTGAATATTAAAGGATTCAATGACATCAAAGAAGGTGACATCATCGAAGCATACGAAGAAGTAGAAGTAAAACGTAAGTTATAATCATTCTTCATTCAGATATAAAATGCCCGACCTAACAGTCGGGCATTTTTTGTTTCCACTCTTTTTGTTGCAACAAAAAGATCGACAATAGGCCTTCGTTAAGAGTTTGTGTAACAAAAATAATTGCAGTTTGGGGCAATATTGATTTATTAAGTAACATAGCAACAGTTTAAATCTTCCCGGGAAAAACATATTAACATCTAATTACACATTTTATGAAAATTTCATTAAAGAGCCTTTTAGGGCTACTTATGGTTTGTCTATCTTTTGTTTCTTGTAAGAAAGAGGAAATAGGTCCAATTAGGGAAACAATTAATAACACCAACAATAAAGGAATAATAGTTAACGCTTATATTGATTCTTTATCTGTTAATGATAGTAAAAGTATAGAACGAATACCTGGTTCCTTTCCTAATGGTACAATTTATCCCAGTATTGAGTTAATCGGAATTAATTTGGAATACTATACCTATCGTGTTAAGTTAAACTATGAAGCGCCTAATCCAGGTATTACAGAATGGCAATTCTCTATCGGACCAACGGGTGATTTCTTTTATATATATAAAACAACTCATGGCGAAAATGTTGCAGACGTAAAAATTCCTTATCCTATAACAGGACCTTTAAATGTCGAGGTTCGGTGTACCTATACTACGTATGATCCTAATATTGAGCCAAACCCTAAACCGCATACAATTAAAGGTGGATTTTGCCAGATTGATGTTTTGAGTTTTTATCCCTCAACAATAAGATCCTTTCCGAATTATGGATCTTCATCTGATGCAATTGCAGTACCAGCCGATTATGATGGAGATGGAAAGACTGATCTAAGTATTAAAGATAAAGCTGGCGTATGGTATATTGATTATGCTTCTAATGGATTCGGGAATTGGGACTCTTCTTTTTCTGGTTATGGTACATCTGTTGGGGCAGTACCGGTTCCTGAAGATTACGATGGAGACGGAAAAGCTGACTTAAGTATTAAAGATTCAAATACCGGAATATGGTATATCGACTATGCATCCAATGGTTTTGGACGATTTGATGTTTCTTATGGTGGTTATGGATCTAGCTCAACTGATATTCCTTGTCCTGCCGATTATGATGGCGATGGGAAAGCAGATTTATCCATAAGAAATGGCCAAGGTAAATGGAATATTGACTATGCATCAAATGGATTTGGTAAATGGGATATCAATTATAGTAATTACGGCTTCACAGGTCAAGAATTTCCAGTTCCTGCGGATTATGACGGCGACGGCAAGGCAGATTTGAGTATTAAGAATTCAACTAATGGAATATGGTATATTGATTATGCATCTAATGGATTTGGGGCATGGGATATGTCATTTAATGGTTATGGTTCAAGCTCATCGGATAAACCTTGTCCAGCCGATTATGATGGCGATGGAAAGGCAGATTTAGCAATTAGAAATAACAAAGGTGAATGGTATATTGACTACGCAAAAGATCAATTTGGAAAATTTAATGCTGTAGCCTATGGATTTGGCGATTCTATGTCGCATAATGCACAAGCTGATTACGACGGCGATGGAAAAGCTAATTTGAGTGTAAAACAAAATGATGGAGTTTGGGTAATTAATTATGCAAAACCACAATTATAAAGGCTATTATTTAGTAACATTCTTCTTAAAACACTAGGCTCATGCTTAGTAACTAATACATTTCAATTTAAATGGGAGTAGGCATTAGTCTACTACCATTTTGCAGAAGGTGTGTATTGCAATGTAGGGTCCTGTTGCATCGTATGGGAGTGTCAAGACCAATCTTGCCAATGTCTAGGATGTATGCAGAATTTATTATGATTAGTCAAAATCTTAATGATATCTAAAGTGGTAATTCAAGTACCCTCTTAATTTCTGAATCTAGTTTATATGAATATTTTTCTAAATTGAAGGTATCATTGGCCCATTTATTTGCTTGTTCAGATAATCTTTCTCTTAGTTTACTATCTTTTGTTAAAATTATTTTCTTTGCTAAATCTTCAATATTGCCATACTGATAAAGTATGCCATTAAAGTTATCTCTTATTAATTCGGTGTTAGCTCCAGTGTCCGAAGCTATAACTACTACACCCATTTTCATTGCCTCTATTGTAATTCTACCAAAAGCTTCACACCGTGAACAAACAAGGGCAACATTTGCACGCGAATAGTAAGGTGACGTGTTTTTCGCAAAGTTAACTAATTCAACATGTTCTTCCAGAGAGTTCTTCTTAATGTACTCTCTTACTTGCGATGAGTAGCTGTCTTCCCCTGAACCTATTAATGTAAGTGTTATATTTTCATTGTTTTGCTTTAATATATTCAGCGCTTTAATGGCGTCTAATTGACCTTTCCCAGGAGCAAAACGTCCAGAGAGAATTAATCTTAATGAATTCTCTTTAGCTTTATTTGATGGAATAGTACTTGTAAATTCAACAGATTGATAGACAACAGAACGCTTATTTTGCTCAATACATCTTTTAAATTTTGAATCTAAAAAATAAGAATTCAAAAAAACAGATTGGGATAATGAATTTACCATTCGTAATGAAAACCTTTTTCCCAATAAAAAATGAAATCCATGATCTTCGTCACCAAGTTCATGTAAATACCAGATGTGTTTTTTTTGTGCAAACTTACTTCCTATGGCTGCGCAAGGTGTCGTTAATGTGTTAGTTATAACAATGTCGGGATCTATTAGCTTGATATATTTGTAATTAATCCAAATATTTTTTAATAAAACAAAAAAGCGTTTTATCTTATGTAAAAATGTGAGTTTCTTTCGACATAGCCACCAGGGCTCAACTTCATTAGTGATATAATGTTTTTTTAAAAAAGGTAAGCACATTTCTATAATAGGACCCTCATAAGGGAATAGCGCATACAATTCATAGCCTCGCAAGGAAAGAGCTTTTATGGTTTCAAAAAGTGCTCTTTCGGCTCCATTTAAAGTACTTCCATGAGAAATTATTAGCAGTTTATGTTTTTTCATGGTTATTTTGTCTTGATATAGGGATAATGAAATTGGAGTTATCTCGATTCAACAACTTTTTTAGTTTCTTCTAAAT
Source organism: Solitalea canadensis DSM 3403 (assembly GCF_000242635.2). Lineage (NCBI taxonomy): Bacteria > Pseudomonadati > Bacteroidota > Sphingobacteriia > Sphingobacteriales > Sphingobacteriaceae > Solitalea > Solitalea canadensis. Next base: position 4,101,423 of record NC_017770.1, on the reverse strand, counting down.
AGGCTTTACCCCATTTAATGCAAGGTTCTAAATGACAACCCTCAGCCCATTCATTCCAAGCGTTTATAAAAAACAATTGTTCCCCATCACTGAAATTTTCTTTGGTATAATCAATAATATCTTTTAACCACACGGAATAAGATTTTGGGCTCGAATTAATGAATATCGTGGCGTTAGATTTTCTTCGAGCAGAATTATCCCAACCAGGGCAAATCGCTCGGAATCTTTTATATGTAGGAACAGGTCTATTGGTCATTAAATCAATCAAATCCCTGTAGTCATAAATATTATTATTTAAATCTGCTCTTGTTTGAATCTTTAATTTGTCAAGCACCTTAGTTGTAAGATATTTTGCGACATTTTTTTTGTATGTCTTTTTTAACTGTCCTGAAAAACTGGGAGCGAATTCCATTGCAGCATCGAATCCATGAGATTCAGGATTTACATTTGTTACAAAATTCTCAACTCTAATTAGGTAGATATCTTCAAATCCTTCTTTTCGGACCTCTTCTCTCCACATCTTTGTACATTCATTTATTTGTGGATGAAGCTCTGATCTGTAAACTAACAGAACAGGTTTATTTTCAATCTTAATGTATCTGTCATCTTTGAAAAAGGTGATGAGGTATTTAATGTGCTCTAAATCATCCTGTATGGTATGATCTTGTTTAATTAACACTTCTTCTTCCAGCCCATCCCATCTTCTGGTCCAATTTTCATTTGCCCAACAAAGACAAAAAGGAAAATCAGGTGTTTTGTTTTTTAACAAATTATGTAATGGAGTTTCTAATAGAAGTTTACCATTAAACCAATAATGATAAAAGCAAAAACCATAAATACCATGCTCTTGTGCAAGCTTGGCCTGCTCAATTAACGTGTCATGTAATCTTAGGTCATAAAACCCTAAATCTGTAGGTAAATGTGGTTGATAATGACCTTTAAATTTCGGCAGAGATTTAGTAACATTTGTCCATTCTGTAAATCCTTGTCCCCACCATTCATTGTTTTCTTTTATTGGATGAAATTGTGGTAAATATATTGCAATTGGTTTTATTTTATTGTTCATTTTATTGAGATTGTAATCTATTAAAATTGAAGGTAAAAATGCCTCAAATAGCTGTGATTGTGGGATGTGTTTTTTAGGGTGAGATTAATGCCTTTAAATCAGGATTAATATTTATCAATGACTAACAATGTCAGTTAACTTAAGGCCCCTGCAATAGCGTTGCAGGAACAGGACTTTTTTCAGTCTTGATGATATATGAAGTGGAAATAAATCACTAAAGTTTTTCAGAATAATTCTAAACAATGTTGCAGAATAATACCCTGTCATTTTTTTTCTGAAAGCTTCTGTCAATCTATTCAAAAAAGCCTGATCTTTTACTGATAAACCTTTGTATTCCTTAAAGCTATTAAGTTGATTGAAAATAGTTGTAGTCTCTATCCTGTACTTATTTTTTCTACTCTCCTGGATTTTTACGGTTTCCTTATTCATGACAGAAGATTTATGTATCCTATAATTTGTCAGAACCATTGGACAATAAACCAGTTGATTTTCGTATAGCATAACGAATCCCATCCACCAATCATAGAAAATATTAGGAGGAAAGGGCAGGAAATAGGCTAACATTTCCTTTCTAAATAGAATTGTGTGTCCGGTTACGAAATTGCTTAATAAGATATTTCTATAAGTTTCATACGTTTCTTTTTTTCTGTCCTGATCAATTAGGAGAGTATTTAATGAGATATCGTTTTCATCTATAAATAATGAATTAGAAAAGACCATGCCTTTATCTCCCAGTGAATTAATAAGTGTTTCTATTTTATTAGGTAACCAAATATCATCTTGGTCACTAATTGCAATAAAATCACCAGTGCAGAGATTTATTGCTTGCTCAAAGTTCTTATTAAAACCTATATTTTTTTCGTTTACAAATAGCTTGATTCGCGGATCGGAAGAAAGGAAAGCCTTTATAATACTAACGGTTTGGTCGTTTGAACAATCATCAACAATTATAATCTCTAAATTTTTATAAGTTTGGTTAATTATACTTGTAAGCTGTTTCGAAATATATTTTTCACCATTGTAAGAACAAAGAGCAATTGAAATAAGTGGATAATTCATACTAATTTAGGCGCTGATTATCTTTTCAGAACCATGTAAATTTTTATGCAAAGAAATAAAAAAGAAATTGAAATGTTATGTTGTTTTAGGAGAAGTCTCGCTTATGTAAAATAAAACACATGACATTCCATGTTTAAATAAGGCTTTATTTAGAGCCTGAGGCAGAACGAAGCGACATCAAACAAAAATGATCAGGACTGGATTCTAAAAACAGTTAGGTTGAGTTGTAGTTAGTTAAGTCTTGTAATTTTTCTACCAATATTAATGATTGGATATCAAGTATTAAATAATAAAGCAGTTAATGAGTAACAAATCAATCTTATTTATTTCGTTATTAAAAGGCGCATCTTGGGGCGGTAGTGAGCAATTGTGGTATAAAACAGCATTGTATGCTGCTCAAAATGGGTATCAGGTAAGTTGTGCGATTTTTGATTTAAAAGGGAAGGAAGATAAGCTGGATGTCTTACGACAAGCAGGGTGTACAATTGTTTTACTTCCTTTTAGTGAAAAGAAAAGACAGTTTTTTAAAAAATTATATTATAAATTATTCTCCAAACATGTAACTAACTATAAACTTAATAAAGTTGTAAATGATTTAAAAAAACATTATTACGACTATATTGTGATTAATCAATCTGGATTTATGGACATTGTAAATGATCCATGGAACGATATAGATTTTAAATGTAAGGTTAGTTCATTAGTATACCATAACTACATTGAGAAGTATGTATTTTCAACTTCAAAGGCCGATAAAATGAGAAAAAGACTTAATGCTGTTTCTCACAATTTGTTTGCTGCCAATCATATGCATCATGTACTTTCCAAACAATTGAACTTTTCTATTCCTAATTCTGAATTAATTTATAATCCAATAGCTTTTGAGTCAAAATATTCCGATTTGGCAGTTTCAGAGAATGAAAGTTTAAAAATGATTATGCTGGCAGCCCTGATTTCTTCTACCAAGTCACAGGATTGTTTAATAACAGTATTGTCTTCTGAGAAATGGAAAAAACGTGATTGGATATTAGAGTTTTATGGTAATGGGCCGGATAAAGAGCAGTTAGAAAAAATGATTGCAAAGGCAGAACTTGGTAATAAAGTGTTTTTACGTGGATTTACTAAAGATGTACAAGAAGTGATAAATAATGCACATGTTTTATTACAGATAACACGTCAGGATGCGATGCCAATTGCAGTTATAGAAGCCATGGCAGTAGGAAGACCAATAATTGCGAGCCGTATTGGCGATATGCCTAAATGGGTATTGGAGAATGAAAATGGATGGATTGCGGAAGATACCTCCTATGATGAAATTGATAGAGTTTTAGAGCTGTTGTGGCTCAACAAAATGAACTTGCAAAAAATGGGGAAAAGAAGTTTTGAATTATTTGAAAGTAAATTTCCTCAGAACGTAGAACAGCGTTTCTTAGATCAAATTACAAACTAAGATAGATATTGAATTGAAAAATGGTTGATAATCCCATCAACCACTTTTCAATTTATTTTTATGATCAGGGATTTTCCTTAAATTCCCTTTAAGAATCATTATTTTATTATACATATTCAAAAATTCAGTTTTGTAACTTCTCAGTGAATGTAAATAACCTAAATTGTAAGCTAAGCGAGCTTTTCTTCCTGACTTGCTAAAATGAAATAAGTATTGTCTTACAATTCTTAAATAACAACTCATTAATTGACGTTGAAAATAGAAAAGCCCTAGGGACCTGTTTTTGTGTGCCAAAACATATAATCTTAGAATAGGTCTAGCTGCTCCGATTCCTTTTCTAAGGGAACATAGGTAGTCAAAGGTTAAACGTTTTCTTGTAAGAAAGTGTTCAAATGTTAAATCATTATTATACCTGATTTTTACTCTTAATAATTGAAGAGCAAAGATCATTTCAGTATCCTCTCCTGCTAACAGAATTGATTTTGTTCGTCCAACTAAAAGCGGACTAAACCCACCTGCATAAAGGGTATCTAAATGACATTTTCTTATTCCTATACCAGCGCCATAAATATTTTTAAGTTTTGAAAATGCACCCTTTTGTTTTCCAATAGCATAATTCATTGCAAATTCATCAAACCAATCGGGTTTATCGATTTCAAAAACAGCAATACCTCGTCCGGCAACAACTGCTATACGTTCATTTTTTTCAAACTCATCAACAACAGTATGTACATAGTGTGCAGAGAGCCTGTTGTCATCATCGCAAAAGATAAGAAAGTCTCCGGAAGATTCTGAGATACCTTTTTCTCTTGCATGAATTAATCCTGGATTTGGCTCTTGAACAACCTTCAATGTAAATGGACAATTTAACTTGTCCCAAACATTCTTAGCAAAAGCAGTTGTATTATCATTACTATTATTATCTACAAGTATTATTTCCCATTTAAAGCTCTCTGTTTTTTCTTGTAATGCTAATGCCTTTAATGTTGGTTCTAACAAATGAGTGCTGTTATAACAACAAATTATGACACTTAATTTAGTTTCCATGCGTGGTTTGGTGGTTAGTTATTGCATTTATGAGAGATTAAGCCTCGGTTGTGAATGATTGCATGTTAACCAATTTATAATAAAGGCCTTCTTTTTCTATAAGTTCATTATGGGATCCTTCTTCAAGAACTTTGCCTTGTTCAAGAACAATAATTTTATCTGCATTTTTAATCGTACTTAATCTATGTGCAATAATTAATGAAGTTCTATTTTGCATCAAATTATTCAATGCGTCCTGAACCAATTTTTCGGATTCTGTATCTAAAGCAGATGTAGCTTCATCTAACAACATAATTGGCGGGTTGGCTAAAACAGCTCTAGCTATACACAAGCGTTGGCGTTGCCCACCGGATAGTTTTGCACCACGATCACCTACATTGGTATCATACCCTTTATCGGAGTTAACAATGAACTGATGCGCATTGGCGATTTTGGCTGCGGCAACAACTTCCTCCATTGTTGCATCAAGTTTGCCAAATGCTATATTGTTGAAGATTGTGTCATTAAATAATAATGATTCCTGAGGAACAATGCCTATTTGGCCTCTAATCGAATCTACTTGTAATTCTCGTAAATCAGTTCCATCAAACAATATTGATCCTTCCTTAATATCATAAAAACGAGGAACTAAATCACAAATTGTAGTTTTTCCACTTCCTGATGGGCCCACCAATGCAACTGTTTGCCCCTTTTCTACAGTAAAGCTTACATTGTCAAGAACTAACTTTTCATGATAAGAAAAACTGACGTTCTTAAATTCAATTTTATTATTAAATGCATCAGCAATAAGTGCATTTTCTTTATCAACAATCGGAATAGGAGTATTGATAAGATCCAACACTCTTTCTCCGGCAGCCAGTCCTTGATGAATTTGTGTAAAAGCTTCAGAGATAGCCTTAGCAGGTCTGGTTACTTGTGAAAAAATAGCAATGTAAACGATAAACTGAGATGCGGTAAGTCCTGAGTCTTGACTGTTCAGGATGATATTCCCTCCATATAGGAGTATTCCCGCCACAGTTGCAATACCTAAGAATTCGGAAAGGGGAGATGCCATTTGCTGGCGTTTCACCATTGATCTTGAAAGCTTAGAATATTGTTTGTTCTCATTTGTAAATCGATCTTTGATAAATGCAGTTGCATTAAATGCCTTAATAATTTTAATGCCGGATAATGCCTCATCCAGGAAACTTATCATATTGCCAAAACGCTCTTGTGACTCTTTAGCCTGTTGACGTAGTCTTTTCACAATGCCGGCAATTAACAAGCCGGAAACCGGAACAACAAGTAATGAAAACAGCGTAAGTCTTGTAGATATTTCAAATAATGCATAGAAGAATGCAATTAGCTGAAGGGGCTCTTTAAAAATAACCTGTAATGTGCTGGTTACTGTAAATTGCACTACTTGCACATCAGAAGCTACTTTGGAAATTATATCTCCTTTTCTTTCATTATTAAAGTAACCAATATTAAGGTTCATAATATTATTGAAAACAGATACTCGTAAGTTTTCAATCGTATGAATTCTTAACTCTTCCATAATCCGTTGAGAAATATATCGGAATAAGTTGGCTAAAAATGCTGAAGAAATAATGATTATGCATACAAACTCAAGAGTTCCGAATTTACCTTTTGTAATAGCAGCTTCATTGAAGTAATGATAAAACAGATTTTTAAAATAATCTGTACTAAGGCTAAACTCTGGCAATGGTATGTGCTGAATTGTATCAGCCCCACTTTTGAATAATGTTTCTAAAAGCGGAATTAAAAGAGCAAGGTTAAGCGTTCCGAATATTACAGCTAGAAGTGTGGTAAGTATATAGGGAATTGCAAATTTTCCAATGGGTCTTGCAAATGAAAGTAAACGAAGGTAGGTCTTCATTATTTAATAGTGATAAATCAGTTAACAGAAGATTTTTTTAATGCCAATTTATACTTCAAAAAAGTATAGTAGGCGCCTTGAGAATAAACAATAAAGCCGGCCTTGCCATCCAAAAAGCCAGCTTTTAAGAAGTAGTTTTTAATAAAATATACCAGGGGACTAAATACTGTTTTTAAAAAAAGAAAAACCTTGGATTTATCTTTTCTGTCTTCAGCAAGTAATTCTGCATATTTCTTGTACTTTCTGACTAAATCTTCTTTACTATAATACGAATAATGTAATAAGTTACCTTTCAGATGAATGCGCTTGATATCTGCAGGTATTAAAAGTTCTTCGTGAGCTGCTGCTGTGTTCCACTCTATATTTCGAGGATAGATACGGTCTTTTGTATCTGGGTACCAATCGCCATGTTTTATCCATTTTCCACAGAAATTGGTTAGCCTGTTAAAACGGTAAACAGCGTCTAATCCATTTTTGCGTGCCTCAATTATGTTATTTCTTAATAATTCAGAAATTTCCTCATCAGCATCAAGTGATAAAATATATTCATTCGTAGCTAAAGTAGATCCATAATTTTTTGTAGGACCATATCCCAACCACTGAGTGGAATAGAATTTTACTGGATATCTTTTACAAATATTTTCAGTGTTATCAGTACTTTGTGAATCAACAATAATAATTTCGTCTACCCAATCAACCAATGCTTTAATGCACCGCTCAATATTGCGTTCTTCATTATATGTTATTATTACTGCACTTAACTTATGATGCATAGAGTATTTAAAAAACTTTTAAAGCGCAAAGGTAAAAATTAAAAACAGTTTGAGAGGATATTCTGGTACTCCTTATATGACGGTGAATCGTAATTATTTATTTATTTTGAAAACAAAACAAATAATCGATGAAAGAAAATACCTTCATGGACGAAATCACTAAAGGAAACTTTCGTGCAATTTCAAGAGCGATAAGTTTAGTTGAAAATGAATCTGAAGGTTCAAGAGAATTGTTGTTAAAGCTTGATTTTTCGAAGAAAGTGCCTGTAATTGGTATTACGGGGCCTCCAGGAGCCGGTAAAAGTACATTGGTTAATATGTTAATACGTCATATCACTAATGCGGGTAAAAAGGTAGGAATAGTAGCAATTGACCCAACTTCCCCCTTTAATTACGGTTCTCTATTAGGCGACAGAATTAGAATGGTAGAGCATTTCAATAATGATAGCGTCTTCATAAGATCACTTGCTACAAGAGGTTCCTTAGGTGGCTTGTCTACTAAAACCATTGAAGTTGTTGATATCATGAAAGCGGCGTCATTCGATTATATTTTAGTTGAAACGGTTGGAGTTGGACAGTCAGAAGTAGAAATTGTTGGGTTGGCTGATACAACAATTGTAGTTCTTGTCCCAGAAGCTGGCGATGAAATCCAAACAATTAAATCGGGCTTGATGGAAATCGCAGATATTTTTGTTGTAAACAAAGCCGACCATATTGGTGCAGACGAATTTGCAGGAAATATTAAAAAACTCCTACATCAGCGTCCTCAGTCGAATTGGAGTGTTCCTGTTGTAAAGACGATAGCAGACAAAAACGAAGGCATTGGGGAATTGTTTGCACATATCGAGCAACATCATCCTGTTTCAGAAAACACAAAAAAACCTTTTCTATTAGTGGAAAAGGCATTTAAATTAATACAGCAAAACAGGATGAGAAACATCCGGAGAGCTGACCTATTAAAATCGATATTGGCAAATCTGGGAAATGATAACTTTAACCTGTATAGATTTGTTAAACAATTTGATAATAAAGAGATTGAGAGTTAAGGAGTTCTCAATCTCTTTATTGTTTTTAATTAACGTTCATTAATTCTTCAATTTCTTCTGCATCAACCGGAATATTTTTCATTAAATCAATATTGCCCTCTTTGGTAATTAGAATGTTATTTTCAAGACGAATGCCCAATCCTTCTTCCAGTATGTAAATTCCAGGTTCACAAGTTAATATGTTTCCAGCTTGAAAAGGTGTGTAACGGTTGCTGATGTCATGTACATCTAAACCAAGATGGTGAGAGGTTCCATGCATGAAGTACTTTTTATAAGCTGGGTTCTTCGGATCTTGTTTTTCAATATCATGCCTGTCAATAAGTCCTAACTTTACGAGTTCAGCTTCCATTATTTTACCCACCTCTTCATGGTAATCATTCCATATTGTGCCTGAAACCAGAAGTTTAGTAGCTTCCTTCATTACATGATGCACAGAATTGTAAACAGCTTTTTGACGTGCCGAGAATCTGCCATTTACAGGAATAGAGCGTGACATATCAGCATTGTAATTTCCGTAGGTAGCCCCAAAATCAAAAAGGATCACATCTCCATTATTACAAATTTGATTATTATCATTATAGTGGAGCACACATGCATTTTTCCCTGAAGCAATGATTGGGTTATAGGCGTGTCCTGTTGCCCTATTTCTGATGAATTCATGTATAATTTCTGCCTCAATTTCATATTCTGTCACACCCGGACTGACAAAATTTAAAACTCTTCTGAATGCTTTTTCTGTAATGTCACAAGATAGCTGTGTAAGCTGTACTTCGATAGCTGATTTTACCATTCGGAGATCACACATAATCGGTGCTGAACGGAGATAATTAAAATGAGGATATTTCTGATTCAGTTCTTGAGCAAATCGAAGATCACGATACGGAACAGTATGAACATACCGGTCGTTTTCATTTGTGTTTAAATACACATTATCAGCATAATGTATAATTGATGGGAGTAATCCTTCGAACTCTTCAAGCCAAAATATTGTTGATATTCCAGATGTTTCACGAGCTTCCGCCTTCGTATATTTATGACCCTCCCAAATAGCTATATGTTCACTTGTTTTTTTGAGAAAAAGAACCTCTTTATAGAGTGGATTCGGGCAATCGGGAAATAGTAACAATATTGTTTGTTCTTGGTCAATTCCGCACAAGTAAAATAAATCGGCATTCTGTTTGAAAGGGAATGTCTGATCGCCACTTTGAGGGCACTCATCATTTGCATTAAATATAGCAAGGGATTTTGGGCGTAAATTTTTATTAAATCTCTTTCTGTTTTCGATAAACAAATTGTTATTAATATTTGTATATTTCATAATGATTATTTGTTTTTTAGGTAATTATAACCGTAAGTAAAACTGGAACGATTTTTGGCTAAGTTATGTAATTAAGGAAAAAGTTCTATATTTGCATGGCATTTACGCTAATTTTTTATCAGAACAATATATATTCTAATTAATATTTGATCGACTATGAACAAATCTACTTTTAAAAAGGTAGCAGCATTGACGCTGGTTGCAGCGTTTGGCGGGCTATCAGCGTTTGCCCAGGATGGGGGCGCTAAAGTGTTTGGAGGAGCCAAACAGTTCAGAACATGGTCAATAGGAATCAATGGTGGAGTTGCTGCTCCAGTTATTTTCTTAGGTGGCCATAATGATTACAATGAGTGGGATGCTAACTTCGGTTACGGTGCTTACATTCAAAAGCAAATTACTCATGCATTCGGTTTGAAATTAGATTACCAAGGTGGTAAAGTTTCTGGTACTTATAATGGTAACACAAACGGCCAAGTTAATCCTGGTTTTCCTAGTTTCGAAACTACTATCAACTATGCAGCTTCATTACAAGCTCAAATTGATTTAACCAGCTTATTATTAAAACGTGATAGCAAAGTTGCGTTATATGTACAAGGTGGTTACGGTTTAACCGGATACGATCCAGGTGATGGTGCAAAACGTACTGAGCAGTTTATCCCTGTTGGCGGTGGTTTGAAATTCAAATTATCTGAAGGTATTAACTTAGATTTAGGTTATACCATGAATTTCTTAGATGCTGACAACTTAGACAGAACTTGGTTTGGTCCTACTAACGACAAATGGTCATACGGTTATGCTGGTTTAAGCTTTGCATTAGGAAACAAATCTAAGAAAAACTTAGACTGGGTTAATCCATATGCTTTGATGTATGATGAGTTGAAAGACAACGAATTACGTCAAGAAGTTGAAGCTCTTAAATCACGTGTAGCTGCTACCGAAGGTGATGTTTCTAATATTAAGAAAGATTCTGACGGTGACGGTGTATCTGATGTATTTGACAAAGAGCCTAACACTCCAGCTGGTAATGTTGTTGACGGTGCAGGTCGTACTATTGTATTCCCTAAACAAGAAGTTGCTCCAACTCCTGAAGCACCAAGCAATACTATCCAGTTTGACTTTAACTCTGATAAATTACGTCCAGAGTCAGCTCCAGCTATCGAAAACTTAGCTAGCGAATTAAAATCATCTAACGGTAAATTATTGTTAGAAGGTCACGCTTCTGCTGAAGGTACTGAAGCTTATAACATGGATCTTTCTAAACGTCGTGCAACTTCAGTTAAGAAAGCTTTAGTTAAAGCTGGTGTAAAATCAGGTAACATCACTACTAAAGGTTACGGCGAAACTCGTCCGGTAGCTTCTAACGATACTGAAGAAGGTCGTCAGAAAAACCGTCGTGTTGAGTTCAAACAACAATAATCGTAACACGATATGATTAAAAAAAAGGAGTCCAATTGGACTCCTTTTTTATTTGGTACTAATTTATAGTTGATAAAGTTCTATTTTTGTGGTTAAGGTTAATTATTAGCTAAACATGTATTTCTTTCGTAAAAAAGACCCCAATCGTCCAATTAACTTTAATCTAAGGGTGATGCATTGGATTAACCGAATCGCAATTATTATGTTCTTGGCAGGGGTAATTTATAAGATCATCGACTTGCTAACGCGTAAATAAGCGGATTTGGCTATCAACTTCAAATCAAATACTCAAATAATAAACAGATATTCTAATGAAAGTAATTGTAAATACCACAAATGCACCTGCTCCGATTGGTCCATACAGTCAGGCTGTATGGGCAGGTAATATACTGTTTGTATCCGGACAGATTGCTATTGATCCGGAGACAAATGAAGTTTTAACCGGTGATGTTGCTAATGAAACTCGTCAAGTAATGAAAAATCTGGCAGCAATTCTAAAAGAAGCAGGTTTATCATTTGATAATGTTGTTAAAACCGGAATTTTCTTAAAAAGTATGGCCGATTTTGCTGTTGTGAATGAGATTTATGGAAGTTATTTAAGCGGAAATTACCCTGCTCGTGAGACTGTTGAAGTAGCAGGCCTTCCCAAAAATGTAAGTGTTGAAATATCTGTTGTTGCCGTTAAATTTTAACAAATCTTGAAAGAAGACGGAAATCAGTCCAACTTAAAATACTTTATTGCTGCCATTATTTCTCCTGTAATATGGGGATTTATGGCAGTATTAGTAAGAAATCTTAAAAGTTATCCCCCCAATCAAATATTAAATTATAGAGTTTTTGCCTCATTATCCATTTTGTGGTTAGTGGTATTAGTATTTAGGAAAGCCTATTTAAGGCAAGATCTCGCTTATTACAAACAGCAAACCTCGAACAAAAAGTACTTTTGGGGGATATTATTTTTGTCAAGTGTATTGTTAACTGGTAATTGGTTGTCATATATCTATCTGGTCAATTATATCAGTGTTCAGGCAGGGGCATTTGCTTACATGGTTTGCCCTCTATTAACAGCTATCGGAGCTTTCTTTATATTAAAGGAAAAGCTTAGTTCTCTAAAATGGATTGCGATAAGCATCAGTATAGTGAGTGCAATCATACTTGGATGGGGACACCCGATGGAAGTATTTTGGTCTTTCTTTGTCGCTATTTTGTTTGCTGGTTATCTTATCGTACAGCGAAGTATACAAGGGTTTAATAAACTTAATCTCCTCGGTTTACAGTTGTTACTATCCTGCTTATTTATTATCCCACTTGAGGTAATCAATCATCATACAGTTCCCGTAACAATTGGCTTTTGGGTTAATATTTTAATACTTGCTGTGGTATTTACTATTATTCCTTTATTTTTAAGTTTATACTCCATGATCAAGATACCTGCATCTACTGCTGGAATTCTGATCTACATTAATCCGATAATAGCATTTGCAGTGGCCTACTTTTATTATAATGAAGGCTTTACAACACAAAAGCTAATATCTTACAGTTTGTTAGGGGTTGCCGTGGTACTTTTTAATTGGGAATATTTAAAGAGAATACTTCCCAAAATGGCGTAGGAAGTTTAACTATTTTAGCTTTAGTGGAAAGAAAAGGATTTTTTGATACACCTATTGAATTCTTGAAAGGCGTTGGGCCCTCAAAAGCAGATGTGCTCAAAAAAGAACTGAATATTTATACTTATGGTGACCTCCTCAGGCATTACCCATTTCGTTATATTGATAGAACCAGGTTCTATAGAATTGGAGAAATAACGCCTGATCTTCAGTATATCCAGTTAAAAGGAATTATCGTCGACAAGCAATTAATTGGAGAGCAGCGTCGTAAGCGATTGGTTGCGACGTTGCAGGATGAAAGAGGCTCTCATCTCGAATTAGTATGGTTTCAAGGTATTAAATTTATAGAGAAACATATTCATATAGGGAAGGAGTATATTGCTTTCGGGAAGCCTAACTTTTTTAATAATAAAGCGAATCTTCCTCATCCAGATCTGGAATTAGTTTCAGAAGCTAAAAAAGAATTTCAGACAGCTTTGCAACCCGTTTATTCGTCTACAGAAAAATTAAAGCTATTTTTCCTGGACACCAAAGGTATTATGCGTTTGGTGTATAATCTCTTGGAACAGGGTGCTAATTTTATAGACGAAGATTTGCCTGAAGCTCCTTTGGAACAATATAAATTAATGTCAAGAAGAGATGCATTAATTCAAATTCATTTTCCCAAAGACTCTAAGCTGTTACAGCGTTCCCAAGCGCGCTTGAAATTTGAAGAACTATTCTTTATTCAGTTACGATTACTTTTTAATAAGCAAATCAAAAAACGTCTACATAATGGTAGCTTATTTTCAGTAGTGGGTGATAATTTTAATGGTTTTTATACGAATCATTTACCTTTTGAACTGACCGGTGCCCAAAAAAGAGTTATTAAGGAAATCAGGAGAGACACCAACTCTGGTATGCAAATGAACAGGCTGGTTCAGGGTGATGTTGGAAGCGGAAAGACGGTAGTGGCGTTAATGTCGATGTTATTGGCTATCGACAATGGATTTCAGGCTTGTATGATGGCTCCAACAGAAATTCTTGCCACTCAGCATTTTCATTCCATTTCAATGATGCTGAAAGATATGCCTGTTAAGGTTGAGTTGTTAACCGGTTCTACTAAAAAGAAGCAACGTGAGAAGTTATTTGAAGAATTGGCAAACGGAGAACTTAAATTACTGGTAGGAACGCATGCATTAATTGAAGATAAAGTTCAGTTTCAAAACCTGGGGTTAGTTATTATTGATGAGCAGCATCGGTTTGGTGTAGAACAACGTGCAAAATTGTGGCAAAAAAATAGTAGCCCTCCACACATTTTGGTAATGACAGCTACTCCAATTCCCAGGACCCTAGCAATGACGTTATATGGAGATTTAGATGTATCTGTAATTGACGAGCTTCCTGCCGGTAGAAAGCCTATTCAAACCTTACATAAATTCGAAAATCACCGGTTGCGCCTGCATGGATTTTTGAAAGAAGAGATTGCCAAAGGGAGACAGGTGTATATTGTTTATCCTTTAATTGAGGAATCAGAAAAAATGGATTACCTCGATCTGATGAATGGCTATGAACACATCACTAAATCTTTTCCACAGCCTCAGTACCAGGTAAGTATTGTTCATGGTAAAATGAAAGCTGCTGAAAAGGATTTTGAGATGAATCGTTTCAAAAATGGGGAAACTCATATTATGGTGGCTACAACAGTTATTGAAGTTGGGGTAAACGTTCCTAATGCTTCCGTAATGGTTATTGAAAATGCAGAGAAATTTGGATTATCTCAACTGCATCAATTGAGAGGACGTGTTGGGCGTGGAGCAGAACAATCTTTTTGTATTTTGATGAGTAGTCATAAATTATCTTCTGAAGCTAAAGTTCGGTTAGATACCATGGAAAGGACTAATGACGGTTTTGAGATTTCTGAGGTGGATTTAAAGTTACGCGGACCAGGAGATTTGGAAGGAACTCAGCAAAGTGGTGTGCTTGATTTAAGGTTAGCAGATCTGGCAAAAGATCAGCAAATTTTGATCGAAGCGCGTCGGTGTGTAGAACAGATATTGGAGGAGGATCCTATGTTAAATATGGAAAAAAATAAAACTCTTCGTATTTATTTTGAGAAAAAAAGTAAAAGGGAAATAACTTGGGATAAAATTTCGTAATAATTGATATATTTATCAGCAGTAAACATTCTGTTATAAATTTATGAAGAAATTAGTCGTTCTTATCATTTCTTTATTTACCGCTCATCTCTCATTTGCCCAAACTAAAGGAATTATTCAACAGGCAGAAAATTGGTACCTGAATACTCCTGAGGGCTTTTTAAAGAAATTAACGCCTAAGAACTGTGATAGTTTAAGTGCAGAATGGGACAAGGCCCAACAATTATATAGTGATGGAAAAGACTTTGTAAAGGTTCCTGTTAGACTCACCTATAAACCAACAGAAGCTGATAAAAAAGACAAGAAATCAAAAAAAGGGCCTGATATTGTTGTAACCAATGATAATATCTACTTATCCAGAGTAGATACAACATTTGATTGTGTATTAGTTCAGGTAATGCAGGTTTCTGACCAGCACCTTAACATTGTAACGTTAACGGATGGAAATGTAGGGAAGTTCTTTGTGAAACGTTTTGATGATATTTTGCCTTTACCAAAACCAAATTGGTATTTTGAACAACCCCGATATGCAATGATGGAATAATCCAGATATACGCCCGGCCGATTTAATCTTGCCGGGTTTTTATTTGAATTATTTTGTCGAGAATTACTTTTGGTTAATATATGAAGAAGAAAAGTTTATTGTTTTTAGTTGCAGTAGCCATGTTTACTACAGGCAGCTATGCTTCCAATCCAGATTCTATGGTTGTAAGTAAAATTTATGAAGAGGTATTAGGAAATGGGAAAGTCTATGAAAATCTACATTATTTATGTAAAAATATTGGTCCGAGATTAAGCGGCTCAGCAAATGCACAAAATGCAGTAGAATGGACCAGATCATTAATGGAATCGTACGGATTTGACCGTGTTTATCTGCAGGAAGTAATGGTTCCGCACTGGGAGCGTGGTGCTAAAGAAAAAGCCTGGTTTGCAACAGGCGGAAAAAAAATAAATGTGGAAATAGCTGCTCTTGGCGGTTCTGTTGCAACTTCTGAAAAGGGAATTGAAACGACTATTATTGAGGTGTTCAACTTCGATCAACTTAAGGAATTAGGAGAGGAGAAGATTAAAGGAAAGATAGTTTTTTTTAATCGTCCAATGAATCCTAAAACACTGCATACCTTTAATGCTTATGGAGCAGCAGTTAATCAGCGAGTACAAGGTGCAATTGAGGCCGCAAAATATGGAGCAATAGGGGTAATTGTTCGGTCTATGACAACCAAAATTGATGAGTTTCCTCATACAGGTACCATGCGTTATGATGAAAAGCTTACTAAAATTCCTGCAGCTGCTATCAGTACAAAAGATGCAAATAGTTTAAGTGCTGCTCTTAAAACAGATCCTTCACTTAAATTTTTCTATCAAATGAATTGTAAAACATTGCCAGATGTACTGTCATACAATGTAATTGGCGAGATAAAAGGATCTGAGCAACCAGAGAAAATAATAACAGTTGGAGGGCACCTTGATTCATGGGATTTGGCTGAAGGCGCTCATGATGATGGTGCAGGGACTATGCAATCTGTAGAGGTATTGAGAACCATTAAAGCATTGGGTATTAAACCCAAGCATACTGTTAGGGCTGTAATGTTCATGAATGAAGAGAACGGTACAAAAGGAGGACTTAAATATGCAGAAAATGCGAAAGTAACAAATGAACAGCATTATGCAGCCATCGAATCTGATTCCGGTGGGTTAACTCCTCGTGGTTTTTCTATTGACGCATCCACGGAAGTCGTAAACAGAATAATGAGTTGGTCGCCGATATTTGATGAGTATGGATTAAAAGAGATAGGTGGAGGAGGGGGTGCCGGATCAGATATTGGTCCATTAAAATCATTGGGAACAGCTTTGTTCGGTTTCAGACCGGATTCACAACGTTACTTTGATTATCATCATGCAAAAACAGATGTTTTTGAAAATGTAAACGAAAGAGAGTTAAAGCTTGGCGCCGCAGCAATGGCAACTTTAGTTTATCTTATCGATCAAAACGGTCTTAATTAAATTAATAATAACATAGCCAGTCTAAAGAGTTACCAAATTTTAGGTAACTCTTTTGTTTTGGTTACGCGTTGTTTTAATGCACGTTATTTATCTTTGTTCCGGTTAATTCCCTTTTTCATTCTTAGCTATTAATATTAAGTGCCGTCAGAAACAGTTGACTCTCCCGTAAAACCCGATGCCTTTGCTGCATTGCGTTATCCTGAATTCCGTTTTTACTTAGGTACTCGTTTCTTTTTAACATTCGCTCTTCAAATGAAGGCTGTTATTGTGGGCTGGTTTGTTTATAGTGTAACCAAAGATCCGCTTTCATTAGGAATGATTGGTTTAGCTGAAGCGATACCCGCACTTTGTGTTGCTTTGTTTGGGGGATATGTAGCCGACAGGTCCAATAAAAGAAGTATGCTGATCATTGTCATCAGTACCATATTAACGGCTGCTACATTACTTTTTGTTGTAACAATGCCTTCAATGCATCAATCTATTAACACCCATTTACTGATAGCAATTGTTTATGTGGTTGTTTTTTTAGACGGATTAGCCAGAGGTTTTTTTGCCCCAGCAGCTTTTTCTTTAATGGCTTCATTGGTGCCGCGCGAATTATATCCAAATTCATCTTCCTGGAACAGCTCGTGCTGGCAGTTAGCCGCTGTCGCCGGCCCGGCTGCAGGTGGTCTGATTTATGGTTTTTATGGAATGTCTGTTACGATGGGTATTGTATTGCTATTAATGGTATTATCTATTTCTAGCCTTTTAATGCTGAAAAGTAAACCTGTTAATGTATTAGAGAAGAAAGAGTCGATGTGGAGTAGTTTAGGAGAGGGAATTAAATTTGTCTTTAACACGAAAATGATGCTCGGAGCTATGACTCTTGATATGTTTTCTGTCTTCTTTGGCGGGGCCGTTGCCTTACTTCCTGTATTTGCCAATGATATTTTAAAAGTAGGAGCAGAGGGATTAGGCGTATTGCGGGCGGCACCATCTGCTGGTGCTGTAATTACCATGCTGATAATGACCCGATATACACCAGCTGTTCGTCCATGGCGGAATTTAATAGTTGCCGTAACCGGGTTTGGCATTTGCACTATTTTGTTTGGTATCTCTAAGAATTTTTACTTGTCTATTGTCTTTTTGTTTTTGGTGGGAGCTTTTGATAGTGTAAGTGTTATTATTCGGTCGACCATTTTTCAAATGCTTACTCCCGATCATATGCGTGGCAGAGTATCTGCTGTAAACACCATGTTTATAGGGTCATCTAATGAAATAGGCGCTTTTGAATCTGGGGTAACTGCAAAAATAATGGGGACCACCAGAGCGGTGATATTTGGCGGTTGTATGACAGTGTTAATCGTTGCCGCAACATTTGCTAAAACAAAATCTCTGTTGCCAATACGTTTGGTTGGGAAAGAGTTTAAATAACCCGTTTATTGTTTCTGCTTCTTAGGCGAAGCCGGAGTTTTTTTTACAGTAGGTTTCTTATAGTAATCTGCCGGAAAGTAAGTGCCTTTATTTGGGAAATTTTCAAAAGCTTCTTTAAACATTGCATCGATTATTTTCTGAGAATCACGCGTAAAAAAGCGATCATACCCAACGGCCGCCCAAACCGGTTTGTTTGTTTTAGGATTGATAAGCGCTAAAACTAAAACGCCTTCGGGTCGTTCATCACTTTGCCATTGTTCAGTAGCACTATTTATTACTCCTTTGGGTAATCTTATTTGTTGCCCATAGGTGGCAAGGTTAGTTTGATTTTGAATCCCTCCTAAGAACGTAAAAATAAGCTGGCCTTTAACAGGATTTAATTTTAGATGATGTTGGAAATAATTGGCTTCAAAAACCGCTTGCATGTTGCTGTTTGCCTGTGTTCTGTCGACCGTGTCTCTATTAATTATTACTTTCCCATTCCTGAACTTATAAGTGCTGTCATTAGTAAAATTATAGGTTGAATCTCGGTAAACTTTTACTGTCTGGCCGTTCGCCAACAATGTGCAACAAACAAGAATTACCGAGCAGTAGAATAGCGGTTTAAATTTAATAATAGAAATCATTGAGCATAAATCTTAACTGTTTTTAAGTTATTCAAAAATTAGGGTATATGCAATAGGTGTGATTAAATGAGGTCAAAAGCCTGAGCAAACTTGGTAATATCATAAGATGTTTGCACATTAAGCTTGGAGCGAAGATTTCTTCGGTGGGTTACCACTGTTTTTTCAGAGATATGAAGAATGAAAGCTATTTCAATAGAGTTTTTACCTAATGCAATTAATCGAAGAATTTCGATCTCTCGTTTGGTAAGCATGTTAAAAAAGGCTTCGTTCTTTTTAAGGAAATCTTTTTCCTGAAGCAATCGATTTACCTTGGATGTAATATGATATTGAGGATCAATAGGGGTAGCATTTGTAATAATGTGAGAAGGTACATTCTGTTCATTTCTTAGGAAAATTTTGGTGCTGCTTAAGAACCATTTCCATTCATGTTTTTCTGATGCTCTTGCTTGCTGGAAGAAACATACCAGCTTTTCGTCATTATCATTATCATGTAATAAGCTTAACACTTTTGGAAGATAATCGGCAACGTCATCAGGGTTAAAAAACTTTGAGAAATATTCGGAGCCTAAGCTTTTAAGGTCATTAACTGTAAAGCCCAAAAATTGTTCTCCTCTGGGTGACATGTATTCAACTGTCATCGTGTTCAGGTCATGAACAATAAAAATGGTGGGTAATTCAATGTCGATAGCTTGTAATGCCGCTAACTTATTAGCCAAAGCTGCATTTTTTGTTAAAGCAGTAAGTTTTTGGCGAGTACTATTAGTCATGCAGCATAGTGTTGGGTAATTATGTGTTATAGTACATAATTACCCTTAATATACTGTATTTTCTTATTAATCTAATACTTCGAGTCGTTCACCGATTTGCTGTCTCCACATGGCGTAATAAAGGCCTTTCTGGTCTAGCAGCTCATGATGCCCTCCTGCCTCAGTGATGATTCCTTTTTCTAATACATAAATTCTGTCAGCATGCATAATTGTACTTAATCGGTGGGCGATCAGAATGGTAATATGTTCCGCTTTTTCAGAAACTTCTCTAATTGTCTTGCTAATTTCTTCTTCAGTTAATGAGTCTAGTGAGGAGGTTGCCTCGTCGAAAACAAGTAAATCTGGTTGACGTAATAAAGCTCTTGCTATTGATAATCGTTGTTTTTCTCCTCCCGATACTTTTACGCCCCCTTCTCCAATTAATGTATCAAGTCCTTTATCGGCCCTTGCGAGCAAAGTATGACAGGCAGCTTTATATAAAACATCCATACATTCTTCATCAGTTGCTTCAGGGCGGACAAATTTCAAGTTCTCTCGGATCGTTCCCGCAAATAATTGAGTTTCCTGGGTTACAAATCCTATTTTCTCCCTTAATTCATCTAAATCTATTCTGTTACTATCAATGTTATTGTAGAGGATTTGTCCTTCCTGTGGACGATACAAACCAACCAACAATTTCACTAGGGTTGATTTTCCTGCCCCGGACGGACCTACAAATGCGATGGTATCTCCTTGCTCTACACTAAACGAAATATCTGAGATGGCGTTTCTGTTGGCCGACTGGTGTTTGAAACTTACTTCTTCAAAATCTAATTTTTGAATTTTCGGTAAATGGGCCGGACGATCAGGTTTCACATCTTTTGGCGTGTTTAAAATTGATTCAAAGTTGTTAAGCGATACTTCTGCTTCCCGATAAATATTAATGATATTTCCTAACTCTTGAAGTGGTCCAAAAATGAAGAATGAATAAAACATTAACGAGAAAAATTGACCTACCGTTATTTGTTCCCGGAAGATAAGATACATCATTAGGAAGATAATAGAGGTACGTAAAAGGTTTACTGTTGTTCCCTGGATAAAACTTAAACTTCGGATGTATTTTACCTTTTTAAGTTCTAGCCCTAATATTTTAACAGTAGTGCCATTTAAACGATCAATTTCTTGGTTTGCCAACCCCAATGATTTTACCAGTTCAATATTTCTGAGGGATTCAGTAGTTGATCCGGCTAATGCAGTTGTTTCTGAAACAATTGTTTTCTGCATTTTTTTGATGCGTTTACTCAGCACTGAACTTAGAAAACCCAATATCGGAATAACAAGTATAAACATCGGAGCAATGATCCAATGCACTTTAATTGCATAAACGGTTACGAAAACAATTCCGACGATGGAAGTAAACAACACATTGATGAAAGTGGTGATCAGTCGTTCAACATCGGTTCTTACTTTTTGAAGTTTTCCTAACGTTTCGCCACTTCGTTGATCTTCAAAAACCTGGTAGGGTAATTCAAGGGAGTGAGCCAAGCCATCACTATACATTTGAGCTCCCATTTTCTGAACAATTACATTCGCGAAATAATCCTGAAAGTTTTTGGCAACTCGAGACACAAATGCAACGCCCACAATTGCCAATAAGTATAATCCTACCCCGTGGAAAAATTCGTCGGAATTTAACGTTTTGAATTTGGTTACATAATCATCCATTAGCCTTCCGAAGATATAGGGGTCCATCATGGAAAAGCCCTGATTAATTGTGGCTAATAAAAGAGCTAATGCTAATAAGCCTTTATAGTTTTTAAGGTATGAGTAGAGGATTTTCATTTATTTTGCTAACAGATTTTAATATCGACTGTAATTTTGGATTAAAAATACAGAGTAATAAAAAAATCTGAGCTAAAATTGTTTTGCTTTTAGCAAAAAAAGTTCTTTTCTAAGCTAATTGTCTTCGAAATTCGTCAGGACTGGCACCGGTATATTTTTTAAAGAATCGGCTGAAATAGGCATTATCTTCAAAATTTAAATCCCATGCAATCTCACTAATACTTTGTCCAGAGTTTACCAGCATTCTTTTGGCTTCTAATAGAACACGATCACGGATAAGTTCACCTGCCGATTTTCCAGTAATACTTGTAACAACAGCATTTAAGTGGTTAGGCGTAATGAACAGTAATTCAGCATATTCCTTTGGTAACTTTTTGGTTTTGAAGTTACTTTCAATCAGTTTTTCAAAACTCCTCAATAATGTGTAATTGTACCGCGTCGCTTCAGTTTGTTTTTCGGGCTGACAAGCTCTGGCTAAAACAACAAGTAATTGGAGTAACAAGGCTCTTAAATAATCATTTTTAAAATCATTATCTGCTTCATGCTCTGTTTTCAAGTGCTGAAAAAGACTTAATACTGTCGGCTTGATCTCCTCTTTTAATAACGTCATAGAGCGTTGGGTCATCGAATTGAAAAAAGGAAACTCATTTAAGAAATAAGGATTGTAACATACTGCTGTGAAAAAACTCTCATCAAAATTAATAATGAAGCCATCTGCATCGTCGCTAAACTCCCACGAATGAATTTGACCCGGTGATAAAAAATAGATCTGACCGGGTTCAATTTCAAAAGTTGTAAAATCGACTATGTATTTGCCTGAACCGTTTGAGATGTACATGATCTGGTAAAAACTATGTCGATGAGGCATAACAAGCCTCGACTGATTATCCAAAAATCTACGCAGACCACAGGCCATAAAGTCTTTAGTACAATTCTCAGCTCCGAATAAATTGCAAATACTATATGTTGGAATCTTATTCATTAAAAATCGATTTTCTATATTATTAATGAGGCAATTTGTCTCTTAACAAACCATAGGTCCAGGTGCCGCCAATTGCACTTAATAAAGTAATAGTGATTGCTAAAAATCCACTGCCTATTTGAGCAAATAATGGTCCCGGACAAGCACCGGTTATGGCCCATCCTAATCCAAATAGCAATCCACCGATTATCTGACCTTTGTTAAAGGTTTTGTCATGAAAAATTACCTTTTCACCCGACATCGTTTTTATATTAAATCGTTTGATCAGGAGTACCGAAATTAGTCCAACAACAACAGCTGAGCCAATAACGCCGTACATATGGAACGATTGTAAGCGGAACATCTCCTGGATTCTAAACCATGAAACAATTTCAGCCTTAACAAATACGATTCCGAATAATACACCTGCTACCAGGTATTTTAAGTTTGAACCTACTCCTTCAAATGATGTTTGTTCGTTAGGAGCCTCGCATTCTATAGGGTGCTCAATCACAAACTCTTCTCTTTCAATAATCTCTTTCGCCATGTTAAAAAAGTTTAAATAGTTGAGGCAGAATTAACCACGTCATAATAAATCCCCCGGCCATAAAGCTAATAGTTGCTACTAATGAAGGCCATTGTAAATTAGATAACCCCATAATCGAGTGTCCTGATGTACAACCTCCCGCATACCGAGTTCCGAAGCCAACAAGGAAACCGCCAAGAACCATAAATACGAAGCCTTGCAAACTGAATAAATTATCAAAGTTGAATATATCAGTTGGCAATAAATGCGTAAAGTCCTTAACACCTAACGACTGAAGGTCAGCAACAGTTTGAGGGTTTAGCTTTATTGGATCAGGATTTGTTAATAAGAAAGTTGCAATAAAACCCCCAATTGCAATTCCTGCAACAAAGAATAAGTTCCATGCTTCTTTTTTCCAATCATAGTTAAAGAAAGGGATTTTTGACGGCATACATGCTGCACATATGTGACGCAAGGAAGAACTGATCCCAAACGATTTATTTCCAATCAAAAGTAATAAAGGGACCGTAAGTCCAATTAATGGCCCGGCTATGTACCAGGGCCATGGTTGTTTAATAAACTCTAACATTTCTATTTAATGGTTATCTCTCTTAAAACTGCAGAATACAAAGTTCTGCATAGTGTTAAAAGGCGTTGAATGATCGATATAAAAACAATTTACTTTAGTAAACCCATTGCTAAACATTTCAGTTAGCGTAGTATCGGAATACTGCTTTATTGGGATGCCACTGCATTTTGTAGGACCATCAGTTGAGAAAGTCCCGATGATTAATAGTCCACCTGGGTTAATAGCCTGATATGCTGTATTGATGTATGAATTAATATCTTCCTCGTCGGTTAGGAAATGAAAAACCGCACGATCATGCCATACATCAAATTTCTGATCTGGCTTAAAAAGAGTAATATCTTCTGCCAACCAGGTTATTTTGACCGAATCCGGACCAAGTCGGTTTTGAGCACGCTCCAATGCACGAGCAGAAATGTCAAGCACCGAAATATGGTTGTATCCTTCTTTTAAAAGATTATCAGCTAAGAAGCTATCTCCTCCACCAATGTCAATTATGGAGGCAGTTTTCTGAACATCAAATTCCTCAAAGAAACTCAAGGAAGTAGTTGGTTTGGGTTGAAACCAACTTACTTCTTCTAATTTCTTTGTATCATAAATGCCTTCCCAATGTTCTTTTCGTGAAAAACTCATTATCCTTGCAGCTTGCTTTGACAAACAAAATCGGTTTTTGGCACATTTGTTTTAGCTATTGCTCCAAAACCACCAGCAACTTCAGTGAAGTTATTGAAACCACGGGCCTTCAGGATCGAAGCTGTGATCATTGATCGATATCCTCCTGCACAGTGAATATAATAATGAGTCTTATGGTCAATTGTACTCATCCAGTCGTTAATGAAATCCAATGGTTTATTAAATGATTCTTCCACATGTTCGGCTCTGTATTCGCTCTCACGACGAACATCTAATACAATCGTTTCATCTTTTTTAAAGATGTTTGAGAATTCATCAGCAGTAATACTCTTAATTGTTTCAATATCTTTTCCTGAAGCTTTCCATGCATCAAAGCCGCCATTTAAATGCCCAATTGTATTATCGTAACCTACGCGCGCTAAACGTGTAACAGCTTCCTCTTCACGACCAATGTCAGTAATTAATAGTATTGGTTGTTTTAAGTCTGTAATTAAAGCTCCAACCCAAGCAGCAAACTGACCGTCTAAACCAATATTGATGGAGTTAGGGACATAACCTTTAGAAAAATCCGTTGGTTTACGTGTATCTAAAACCAAAGCTTCCTCTGCTTCTGCTACAACTTCAAATTCTGCTGGATCCAAAGACCTTGCCCCATGACTTAAAACGCTATCAATACTGTCATAACCTTTCTTGTTCATTAAAGCATTCTTTGGAAAATATTGAGGAGGAGGCGCTATACCATCCAATACTTCTTTTATAAATTGTTCTTTGCTAATATCACGAAGCGCATAATTCACTTCCTTTTGATGGCCTAATGTATCCCATGTTTCTTTACTCATGTTTTTACCACAAGCCGACCCTGCTCCGTGGGCAGGATATATAATCAGCTCATCCGGTAATGGCATAACCTTATTACGTAATGAATCATAGAGTAAGCCTGCCAGATCCTCTTTTGAAAGATCAGATTTCACCGCTAAGTCCGGACGGCCTACATCTCCGATAAACAGGGTATCGCCACTAAATATACTGTGATATTTGCCATTTTCATCAATCAACAAATAACTTGATGATTCCATTGTATGGCCAGGAGTGTGTAATACACGAATTGTCACATTACCAAGTTTTAATTCTTCATTATCCTTTGCGATGTGTGACTCAAAACCAGTTTCGGCAGTTGGTCCGTAAACGATGGTTGCGCCTGTTTTTTTAGCCAAGTCAACATGTCCTGACACGAAATCGGCATGAAAGTGCGTTTCCAAAACGTACTTAATTTTGGCACCTTCTTTTTCTGCCTTTGCAATATATGGAGCTACCTCACGAAGCGGATCAATTATTGCCGCTTCACCATTAGATTCAATATAGTAAGCACCTTGTGCTAAACACCCGGTATATATTTGTTCGACTTTCATTTTGTTTAATTTTATGTTTGTTAACATTAATTGTCTTTAATTATTTGAAAGAATAATTCGAAACCTGCTCTTGGTTTAATAGAGTTATAACACGTTTCCATTTTTTTTATTCTAACATTGGAAGAAAACAAGGCTTCATATTCTTTCTTGTCGCCTCCAAATGGTGGCCCTGGTTGTTCAAATGTCCGGTTAAAAAGTAAGCCGGTTAGTTTTCCTCCAGGAGCTAAGAGTGCAATCATTTTTTTTGCATAATTAATCCTTAACTCAGGATCTAAGGCACAGAGAAAAGTTTGTTCAATGATGAGGTTATACTGACCTGTATGCTCAAAGAAATCACCTGTTAAAACTTTGAGTTCTTTCCCCACACTTGGTTGTAATTTTTCCTTTAACCGCTCCGTTAAAACTGATGAAATATCAATTACAGTAACATTTGAAAAGCCAGCATTCAGCAAGTACTCCACTTCGTAGGCATTTCCGCAGCCGGGTATTAATATGGAAATTGATTTATCCTCAAGCTGATCAATATAACTGCTCAGAGGGGGTGAAACTACTCCCAAATCCCAGCCAGTATTTTGAGTTTGATAATTAGTATCCCAAAATGCGGCATCTAAACTAGTTAATGATGAGCTTGTCATTAGATGAAACTTGTTAATAAGCTTTTTAGTTGGCCTGCTTGTACAACACCCGATTGTCTCCATTTAATTTCTCCTTGTTTAAAGATCATTAAAGTGGGCACGCTCATAACTTTATATGCAGCGGCAGCGGCCGGATTTTTATCGATATCAATTTTAATGATGCTGACGTTATCACCTACCTGGCCTTTTACATCTTCCAGAATTGGGGCCATCATTTTGCAAGGTCCACACCAGGTCGCAAAAAAATCAACCAAGACCGGTTTATCTGAATTAATAATTTCTGAAAATGTTGCCATTATTTAATCCTCTCTTTTTTATTACAGCGTTTTAACAGTGCTGGAAGTTGTTTTATCAGATTTAGGCTTATGTTTTGCCTGTATCCAACTCATCGTTCCCCAGAATAATAGGTTTATTAAGATGAATAGGAAAATTGCTTTATACTTATCCTTCCTCTTCATTTTATCAGTAATTCTTTAATGATAATAAATGAGCCCATTATCAAAACAAACCAACCAAAAGCTGGTTTGAGATTTTCTCCGCTAATCTTTTTCGATAATCCACTTCCGATTAATATTCCTACTGAAGCAATACCGAAAAACTTCAACATAAAACTCCAATCAGATGGTTGCACCCCAACATGGTTACTAAGGAATCCAATTAGCGAATTCAGTACAATTATTACGAGTGAAGTGCCTATAGCCTTTTTAATTGGTAAATTAGCCATAATAACCAATGCCGGAATAATTAAAAAACCACCACCAGCGCCAACAAGTCCGGTAACTTCTCCCACAAATAACCCCTGAGCAATTAGTAAGGTATTATTAGGCTCTGGCTGTTGATTTTCTATCGTTTGATATTTTGGTTTTTTAATCATTGAAAATGCCGCAAATAACATTACTACAGCAAAAACCAATAACAGAAACAAGGATTTGTTAACCGTTACATCTCCCCAGGATACCACTGTTTCGGGTATAAGTTTAACCAAGTATGTACGGGTGATAAATACAGACAATACAGAAGGAACTCCAAAAAGAAGAACACTTCGCCAATCTATATTGTTCTGTTTAAAATGACTCACAGAACCAACCATGCTCGTCAGACCTACAATAAATAATGAATAGGCTGTGGCCTGCACTGTGTCAACATGAAACAAGTACACCAAGATAGGAACTGTTAGGATGGAACCTCCACCTCCAATAAGTCCTAAGGTTAAACCCATAATAATTGCTCCCAGATATCCTATAATCTCCATCTTTTAGTTAAGGTATTATTGATATACAAAGGTGCAAATTAATGAGCCGTTTAGATTGACTTTAAAAACTGTTTTATTGTACTTTTTACTGATTTGATAGCGAGTAATGTTTGAAAACCGCAAATAGAGGGTGATGAATAGTGACAATAAATAAAAAAGGCTTCCTAAGAGGGAAGCCTTTGATTGATATTTTGAAAGTGGATCAGACGGTAAGGATTTCTTTTTCTTTTACTTCAACCAACTTATCGATTTTTAAGATGTATGCATCAGTAAGTTTTTGAACTTCAGCCTCACCACCTTTTATTTCATCTTCAGAGACGCCGTCTTTACTTGATTTTTTAATCTTTTCGTTTGCGTCTTTTCTTATGTTACGAACGGTAACTTTACCGTTTTCTGCTTCAGCCTTTACTTTTTTAACTAAGTCTTTACGACGATCTTCAGTTAAAGGAGGTACATTAATGCGGATAATAATACCATCGTTTTGAGGATTAAAACCTAAGTTAGCCTCAAGAATTGCTTTTTCAATCGGGCTGATCATGGTTTTTTCCCAAGGTTGAATTACAATTGTACGAGCATCAGGAGTATTCACATTTGCAATTTGACTGATAGGAGCAGGGCTGCCATAGTAATCAACATGTACGCCATCAACCATTGAGGGCATTGCTTTACCAGCACGCAATTTCAATAATTCAGCATCTGTGTGACTAACAGCTTTTTCCATGTGCTCTTTAGCATCATCCAACTGTTTTTTTATCAGGTCGTTCATAACTTTTTTATTTAGATAAGTGATTAGTCCCGGTGCTAATCGGGATATGTCAATCAAAAATAATAATCAAATTTTTATTTAGATAAGGTGAATTGAGGGTCTGTTGTTCACTTCAGTCTCAATATCAAATTTGATATCTCAATCAATACTATCCTTCAACTAAAGTTCCAATAGGCTCACCTAATGCAATCTTCATAAAGTTGCCTGGTTTATTCATATCAAATACAATAATTGGAAGTTTATTTTCCTGGCAAAGCGTAAACGCAGTCATATCCATCACATTTAAATTCTTTTTATACACTTCGTTAAAAGTGATTTTTTCGAATTTAACAGCATTCGGATCTTTTTCAGGATCGGCGGTATAAATACCATCAACTCGGGTGCCTTTTAATACAACATCAGCTTCGATTTCAATAGCGCGAAGAGAAGCGGCAGTATCAGTAGTAAAGTATGGATTTCCAGTTCCTGCGCCAAAAATTACCACTCGTCCTTTTTCAAGGTGACGAACAGCTCTGCGACGGATAAATGGTTCACAAATTTGTTCCATTTTGATAGCAGAAAGCAAACGGGTTTTAATACCTGCCTTTTCAAGAGCATCTTGCAAAGCCATGCTATTGATAACAGTGGCAAGCATTCCCATATAATCAGCCTGCACGCGGTCCATCCCTCCTTTTTCAGCATCGAGTCCACGGTGAATATTTCCACCTCCAATAACAATGGCCACTTCTACACCCTTATCGGCAACCTCTTTAATATCTTTTGCATATTGATTAACACGCTCAGGGTCAATGCCGAAAGGCTTGTTGCCCATTAGAGACTCTCCGCTAAGTTTGAGTAGAATTCTTTTATAGTTCATGGGATAAGATAAAAACTGGGCAAAAATAGGAAAAAATACCTTTAATGGAATTTATGATTTTACGTTTCCTTAATAATATCTGAAAAATTGATTTTTTTAATTAAGGTTGATATGTGCAAGTGCTAAAAAAATAGATAAAATGATTTTGACTGATCTAAATGAAGGACAATCCATATAGTGCTTATCCAGGCCATCTAAATAAAAAGAGGAATAAGTATTCATACTTTCATTGGTAGGTAGGGGATATGTTTACTTACTCCTCAATAGTTTGTTTATTAAACGTCAGCAAGTTATAAGCAAACTATTAATTTTACTATTCGAATAAACTAATTGGATATCGAATTCGTTTCATTTTTAACACAATGGTTTTCAGTTTAATATGCTATATTATTATCTGTAAAACAAGTTAATTTAATGTTCATATGTCGTCATATGTCTTATTCGCCTTTACCTATTGTTGTTAGAGAACTTGTATCAATATTACTTTTCGATCTGTGACATGAAATCGACAAGCATGTTCACTCACTTTCAAAATGCAAATAGCATTATTTAAGTTACTTTCTAAATAATGCTTTATTCGAATTTCTACTAATGTGCCCCCTAGGGGCACATTAGTAGATTACAAACAAAATTTACCTGTTCCACATATGGGATGCCCAGGGGATATCCAATTGGCGCAAACTCCGGATGCACAATCAATTGGAGCGCAGGGTTTGCATCCCGACATAAAATCGACTATAGGCAGGTAAATGATAGTTGTTGCTATCTGTCATAATTGAAACTGTGGCATACTTAGAAATAAAAATATCTGAAATGATAATTTTATTTCTATTGATAAGAGGTTGTATCTGAGAGCCTTTAATCCCCTTATATTAAAATATCCCCATTTTATTGATAACTAATCTCTTTGGCCACTGTATAGTAACGTTAAATTTTTGCTGAGCAAGACCTGTTGTGCTATAAAATACACTAATAGATAGAAACGTAAATCTGAAATAGCCTGCCATAATTTCTCTGTATTTACTTCTAAAATGGATTTGCCTGCTTCATGCTCTTCAAATATAATTACATTCATATTGGTGTATATTTTACACTCAAACCGACAGCCAAAATTTATCCAGCAAATGAGCAAAATACCATCGTGGACGTTTCAAAACAAGTAGGCCTTTCCATACGTAAAATCAGAGAGGAGCTAAATTCTAGTCAGGAATACATGGCTATGAGATTAGATATTGTGCAAAGTACCTACCAAGAGTTAGAAACCGGAAAAAGTCCAATTACAATTGGCAATTTGTCTGATTTTTAATATTTCTACCAATGAGATTTTAGGAGTATTCCTATAGATATTATTCAAAATTAACAACAAAAAAGCGGCTGCCTCAATTAAGAAGCAGCCGCTTTAATATTCTAGAAAGTGCGATTAATTATGCACCGATTGCAATACGTTTGAATGCAGTAACGGTTAAGCCTTTCTTAACACCGTCTAACATTTGAGCGATTGTTTTAGAGCTGTCTTTAACGAACTCTTGGTTCAATAAAGTAGACTCTTTGTAGAATTTGTTCAATTTACCTTGAGCAATTTTCTCAACCATGTCTTCAGGTTTACCTTCTGCACGGATTTGGTCTTTCGCAATTTCTAACTCACGCTCGATAGTGCTTGCGTCAACACCGTCTTTATCAACAGCGATAGGGCTCATTGCAGCAATTTGCATTGCAACATCTTTACCTGCCTCTGTAAGATCAGCGCCTTGAGCACCACCAAATACTACTAATACACCCATTTTACCGTTTGAGTGAATATAAGAAGTAACAGCTTCGCCGCTAACGTTCTCGTAGCTTTGAATAACGATTTTCTCACCAATTTTACCGGTAAGTTCTGTTATAGTTTCAGCAACAGTACGGCCATCAGCTAATTTAATTTGCTCTAACTCTTCAGTTGTCGCAGGGTTGTTAGCAACAGCTGCAGCTAAAATAGCATCTCCTAAGTTACGGAAATCTTCTACTTTAGATACAGGCTCAGTTTCACAAGCTAAAGCAATTAATTTACCGTTAGCACCATCAGCAGATAGGTTTACTAAAACGATACCTTCAGCAGTAGCATTACCTGAACGAGCTGCAGATACTTTCTGACCTTTTTTACGTAATAAGTCGATAGCTGCTTCAAAGTCACCGTTAGCTTCAGTTAATGCTTTTTTGCAATCCATCATACCCGCGCCAGTTTGTAAACGTAATTTATTTACGTCTGCAGCGCTAATTTGTACAGTTGACATATTTCTTTAATTTGAAAATTTTTAAAACAATTACGGGTTGCAGGTTACGTGTTGCGAGTTTTAACCCGTAATCCGTAACCCGCAACCCGATAATTTAAAGAATATTATTCTGCTGATTCAGCAGCTTCTTCGCTCTTCTCAGCTTTTTTAGCTTTAGGAGCTTCGCCTTCAGCTTTTTCAGCTTTAGCGTTTGCGATAGCTTCTTTATCAGATTCTTCTTCTTTCTCGCGCTTGCGCTCTTCTAAACCTTCTTCGATAGCTTTGCAGATAACGCCTGTGATCAATGAAATTGATTTAGTTGCATCATCATTCGCTGGGATAGGGAAGTCGATATTAGTAGGGTCTGAGTTAGTATCAACCATCGCGAAAGTAGGGATGTTCAATTTCAACGCCTCAGAAACAGCGATATGCTCTTTCTTAACGTCGATAAGGAACAATGCAGCAGGAAGACGGTTAAGGTCGGCAATACCGCCTAACACTCTTTCCAACTTAATACGATCACGGCTGATCATTAAGCGCTCTTTTTTAGACAAAATGCTGTAAGTACCGTCTTTAGTCAATTTATCGATGTTAGTCATCTTTTTGATTGACTTGCGTACAGTAGTAAAGTTAGTTAACATACCACCTAACCAACGTTCAGTTACGAAAGGCATGTTTACGCTTTGTGCTTGTGCAGCAACGATGTCTTTAGCTTGTTTTTTAGTAGCTACAAATAATACTTTACGACCTGATTTTACGATCTGCTTAATTGCTGAAGCAGCTTCTTCAACTTTAACTAAAGTTTTGTTCAAGTCGATAATGTGGATTCCATTTTTCTCCATGAAAATGTACGGAGCCATTTTTGGATTCCACTTGCGAGTAAGGTGACCAAAGTGTACACCTGCGTCCAACAATTCGTTGTATGAAGTTCTTGCCATGTTAGTGTTCCTCCAAAAATATTAACGTTTACTAAATTGGAATCTACGACGAGCTTTTCTACGTCCTGGTTTCTTACGCTCAACCATACGTGGGTCACGGGTCATTAAACCTTTCGCACGTAAAGCCGCTTTAACTTCAGGATCAAGCTCAACTAACGCTTTAGCAATAGCTAAACGAGTAGCTTCTGCCTGGCCAGTGATACCACCACCTTTAACGTTTACAGCGATATCAAATTTACCAGCCTGATTAGAAGTTTCTAACGCCTGGTTAACGATGTATTGTAAAGGTAAAGTAGGGAAGTATACTTTGTAATCTTTGTCGTTTACGGTAATGTTACCACTACCTTCTTTTAAGTAGATACGCGCAATTGCGGTCTTTCTTCTACCTGAGGTGTTTGTAGTTGCCATTCTCCTTGAAATTAAAATTTAATGGTTTTTGGGTTCTGCGCTGCGTGTGGGTGCTCATTACCAGCATACACAAACAGGTTTTTAATTAACGCATTTCCTAATTTGTTTTTAGGAAGCATACCGCGTACAGCTTTTTCAATTACTGCTTTTGGATGCTTTGCCATCAGATCTCTTGGAGAAATAAAGCGTTGACCACCTGGATAACCAGTGTAACGTACGTACTGTTTTTCAGTAAGTTTGTTACCGGTTAATTTGATCTTGTCTGCATTGATAACGATTACGTTATCTCCACAGTCTACGTGAGGGGTGAAATCAGGCTTGTGTTTACCACGGATGATCATTGCGATCTTCGATGACAAGCGCCCCAAAATCTCTGCGTTGGCGTCAATTACGACCCACTCCTTTTTAACAGTTTTACTGTTTGCAGAGACAGTTTTGTAACTTAACGTATTCACTTGTGAATAATTAATTGATTAATAATGATTTAATACTCTTTTCCCAAAATTTGGGACTGCAAAGATAGAGTATATTTATTAACAGTCAAAAGATTTACCTAATTATTTTCCCATAATTCGTTAACTAAAAGCAAAAACACACTTCTGTTGGAAAATGTTTTATGAAATTAGTTCGTAGTAATTGAAGCATTTTTGTTAAATTTATAAATGATCAGCATCCTAATGGAATAGATTTACATCCATTTTATTCTTATTTGCATCATCAAAAGACCAGCATTCCTAGGTATATTTCTTCGATCTTTTCCATAAATCAATACCTGATGAATCGGCATGATTTTATTGTTCGAACGGGTATCACTACCGCAGGGTTATTGGTAGCTCCGTCAAAAGGGTTTAAAGAAGTTGTCAGAAGGCCTGATAAAGTAATCATTATAGGTGGAGGCTTAGCTGGACTAACCGCGGCCTACGAACTCAGAAAAGCCGGAGTTGATTTATTGCTTTTGGAAGGATCTGATCGGTTGGGTGGTCGTATCGTTACAACATGTAATCAATGGGGTATAACTGAAATGGGAGCGGAATGGATTGGTTTTAGCCATTCATCCGTAAGAAAATTATGTGATGAACTTCAACTTCAACTAGCTCATTATCGTTTCAGTTTGCACAGACTGCAGAATGGAGTTTATTGCAAACCTGGCAGATATCCGATAAACAATGATGACGGTATTAATTCATTGCCTGCTTTAAGATCTTCATCTGTGTTTAGTAACCCGAATAATGAAATGGATTTTAAGATTGATGGAGGGAATTATCGCATCATAGAAAGTATTGCTGGCAAATTAAGCTCAGCACAAATAAAGACAGGACGCAAGGTCGCGAAAGTGATTGATACGGGTAAAGAGTTTATTATTGGGTGTGTAGATGGAAAAGTGTACAAATCTTCAACTGTTATTTGTGCATTGCCTGCACCTTTTATTAAGTCAATTAGATGGGAACCTGATTTACCATCAGATACTGTTCATTCAATTGCACAAGCCGATTACCAAACTTGCCTTAAAATAGTAGTGAATTTTGATAAGCGATTATGGGACAATAGTGATTTTCAGATGATTTCCGATCTTGATCTGCCTTATGTATATGACGGTGGTCAAGGTGATGATAAATGCCTGACATTTGCAGCCGCAGGGGATAAGGCTAAGCATTTACTTCGGATGAATCATTGGGAACGTAAAGAAGCCATAGTTTCAACCTTAATGCCGGCCTTGGGTAATGTTACTCGTCATATCTCTTCAATAAACTATTACGCGGGTTTAGATGCATCGAAAATGATTTCATATGGTGCATTAGATATGGATAACATAATTGATCTTGAGTGGCATGATCGATTACATTTTTGTGGTGATTACCTGACTTCTTACCGCGGATTTATGGAGGCTTCTGTAAGAAGTGCAAAAACGATTGTTGGTAAACTATTAAGCTAAGTCATAAATCAATTGGTTAACAACGAGTTTATCCATGATTAATTTTAACAATGAATGCCTTTTTTGATACAACCCTGATTTTTTTCTTGAAATTGTGAAAATTACGCAAACGGTTGATTTAGCCCTAGAATTAGGTTTATGCGTTAAGCAGTATTTATCAAATTGTATATAATCTCAATTTTGTTTTTTTTGGTATTCTAATCCAATAAAACAAAGTTGAAACTGTATAACGACATAGAGTTATTAGACTTACTAAGATGCGATAACATGGCCGCATTTGATGAGCTTTATAGTCGTTATTGGGAGATGCTTTTTGATATTGCCTGCAAAAAACTGCATGATAAAGATGACGCCAAAGATATCGTTCATGACCTTTTCCTTCAACTTTGGAACAACCGGGCTTCTCTACATGTCTACAAGTCATTTTCTGGTTTCTTATTTATCAGCTTAAAAAATAAAATCATTGATAAACAACGATTGGTAGTTAGCCGTCAAAAGAAGAATACGGAAATTGGGCAAAAGCAGTCGGAGGTGTACGATGCAGTTAACGAGCAGTTAAATTATAATGAACTCAATACTTTCCTCAATCAACAAATAGATTTACTTCCTGAAAAAATGAGGGAGATTTATCTTTTAAGCCGTGAAGAAGGTCTGTCGATTAATCAAATTGCAGATCGGTTATTATTATCTCCCCAAACTGTTAAAAATCAGATTAGTAATGCGCTGAAGTTTTTGCGTAAAAAGGTGGTTCAGCACATGATGACAATTTTATTCTAAAAAAATAACTTTCCCTAGTACCAGTTTAATAATCATTCGTCTTTACGTCAATAATTCAAAAAGTTAATGTCGATAAAGAAAGATTTATATAATGAGTTTCAGGTGCCTGAGTATCCTTTATCATTTGAAAGTGAAGTAGAAAAAGCACAAATCAAAGAGGAGATTCATCAGCGTTTGCAACAGAGCATTGCCTCACAACAGCTTCAGAAAAGAGGTATTGTTAAGTCGTTGTTAAACTACAAAGTAGCTGCTGCTTTAATTGCGGTGACTAGTTTTTTATTTATCAGTTACAATTATTATTTCAAAGAAGATAAGAGAGCTTACATAACCCTTAGTGCTCCTAAAGGTAAAGTGATGGAATTTCTGCTTCCCGATAGCAGTCGAATTGTCCTGAACGCAGCCAGTACATTAAAATACCTGGTAAAATTTAAAAATACTCGTGATGTTTACCTCGAAGGAGAAGCCTTTTTCGATGTATCGCATGACGCATCCAAACCCTTTATTGTACACACAGGTAGTGTAAGTACCCGAGTACTCGGAACCGCCTTTAATATTAAAGCGTACAAAAAATTGCCTTCGATAACTGTAACAGTGCAGCAAGGCAAGGTACGGGTCGATGAGAAGAACAATAACCTGGGATTGCTTACTCCCAATAAGCAGTTGATCGTAAATAAAGCCAACTATACAGCAATCAATAGAACGGTGGTAGCGGAAGATGCAACGTCGTGGACGGGAGGGAAGTTTGTACTACAAGGAGTTTATTTCCATGAAATGATGCTGGCAATAGAAAACCGGTTTAATGTAAAAATGATTTATGATGCCAAAGCTTTTAGTAATTGTCAGAATAGCATTCAATTCACTCAAAAGCAATCATTAACAGATGTATTGAAACTCCTGAAAGACATTCAGGGAATTAAATATACCATCAAGAACGATTCTGTATTAATTACAGGAAAACCGTGCAGATAAGAAAAATCTATCCATCCTAACCTAAATATTATATGAAGCAAAAATTACAACTATTGTTTAAACGGCAGATGGCTCAACTGGGTGTATTGACCATGCTATCTGTTGTTTCACTTAATGCCTGGGCCAACGAGCTGTACCAGGATATTAAGCAAGTTAAAGTAACAATCAGCTTTCATGGTGAAACACTCGAAAAAGCTATGAAACGTTTGAGCGAGGTTTCGGAAGTACCATTTAATTATAATCACAATGAGCTCCGTAAGCTTTCTGCTAAACAATTAACGTTTACCGATGAACCATTATCGCAGGTACTAAATTCCATTTTGAGTGGTACAAACTTTCAATATAAAGAAGGAGAAAATGGGGTTGTTATTTTTAGATCATCCCAAAATCAGGAACAACATCTTACTTCCAGTTCTGTTGAAGCTTCGGACCAGGTTACGGTTAAAGGGATTGTTTCTGACAAGGATGGACCAATTCCGGGTGTTAGTGTGAGCGTTAAACAATCATCTTTAGGAACAAGTACGGCTGCTGACGGAAGTTATTCAATCAAAGTAAACACGGGGCAAACCCTTGTTTTTTCCATGATCGGTTACCGTACCAAAGAAATTACGGTTGGGTCACAAACCACAATTAATGTAACCCTTGAAAATGATATAACTCAACTAGAAGAGGTGGTTGCAGTTGGTTATGGCACACAGAAAAAGGTAAATCTTACCGGAGCTATTGGAACGGTTAAAACAGAAATGCTTACCAGTCGTCCGGTTTCGTCATTGCAAAGCTCATTGCAAGGTACCATGCCGGGTGTTACGGTACTCTCTCGTCCGGGTGATGTAGGTACTGATGCCTCAAATGTAACCGTAACAATTCGTGGTCGAGGAAACTTTGGGACATCTTCTCCTTTTTATGTAGTGGATGGTATTCCGGTTACAACAAGTGATTTTACCGCAATAAATCCTAATGATATAGAAAGCATTTCAGTATTAAAAGATGCAGCTTCCGCGGCTATTTATGGTAACCGTGCGGCACATGGAGTTATTTTGGTGACCACTAAAAAAGGGAAAAACGGTAAAGCATCTGTATCATTTAATAGTTCATTTGGATGGCAAAATCCGTTAGTTTTACCTGATTATTTAGGTTCTGTTGATTATGCTACCTTAACCAATGAAGCCAGAACCAATGCCGGTCAGGCTGCTCGTTTTACTGCCGATGAAATAGAGAAATTCAGATCGGGTTCGGATCCTAATTTATACCCAAACACTAATTGGTATGACCTGGCATTACGTGAAAATGCCGGAATACAGGATTATCAGTTAAATATCTCCGGAGGCGGAAAAACAAGTTATTACATTGGAATGGGTGTAATGGATCAGCAATCTTTAAAGGTGTCAAAAGACTTTGATCGCTATAGTCTCCGCATTAATACTGATTCAGAAGTTGGAGCCCGTTTAAAGATCGGAACAAAGACTTCGTTTGTATATGAAAATTTAAAGAATGACGGTGGTGACTTTTCTTTTGTTTCTCTTAACCGTATGGTGCCAAGTATGGCTGCCAAACAAACGTTGACTGACGGAAGCTGGCAGTGGGGAACAATCAATGGAGGAAAACTTGATGCAACCTTAGCAAAAGACAATCCATTGCGATTGCAAGAAGAAGGGGGATTGGATTTTCGTAAGGATTATCGTTTAATTACCTCCTTAAATGCAGATTTTAAGATTATTGATGGATTGTTTATCCATGGTATTGCTTCCCTGAATTATTTCCAGCGCAGATATGGCAAATTCGAAAATGAGACTAAACCGCTTATCAATTATTTAAACGGATCTGAAATTCCTGGTTCGGCATCAACTCCTAATAAGTATAACGAGAACTGGACGCAAAAGAATAGAATAACCTTGCAGGGTTTTGCTGATTATGAGAAAAAAATCGGAGATCATTATGGAAAGGTGATGGCCGGTGGGTCATATGAAACTTACCGTGGTGATTTTATAGGCGCCAATAGACAAGAGTTTGTAAATAACAATACGCATGTTGTTGATGGTGGTGCCACCCCAATAAATGCTGTTGGTTCTAACGGATTTTCTTCTGAAACAGCACAAGCTTCATTTTTTGGCCGATTTAACTATGCGTTTTTAGATAAGTACTTGATCGAAGCAAATTTAAGAGCCGATGGGTCTTCTATTTTTCATCCCGATCATCGTTGGGGATATTTTCCTTCAGTATCTGCCGGTTGGAGAATGAGTGAAGAAAGCTTTATGAAGAATATCTCATGGTTAAGTAACTTAAAGTTAAGAGCATCATGGGGAAAATTGGGTAACATCGCCAATCAACCTTTAATTACCAAAAATGATTATAATGAACCGGACGACTATCCTTATTTTGAAGCATTAGAAACCGGATATGCATACAACTTTGATGGTAGTGCTGTAAATGGAGTATGGGCTGGTAAAGGGGTTAATATTTTAACTACCTGGGAAAAGGCTGAAATTACAGACATTGGTATTGATGCCGGATTTTTTAATGGAAAGTTGGATGTAACTGCCGATTACTTCATTAAAAATACAACTGATATTCTTCTTCAACAGAAAACATTACCGAATACCTATTATCAGGATCCACCATACATTAATGCCGGAGCAGTTAGGAATAAAGGGTTTGAGCTGGGACTTAATTATAATAACAAAATCAACAGTTTCAATTATAATATCGGTGTAAACTTAGCGAAGATTGCTAATGAGGTAACCAACCTAAACGGTGATAATCAGCAAATTGATGGTCGTTATATCGATCGGTTGGGGTTTGCAAGAGGTTCTTTTTTCGGATATGAATCGCAAGGGTTGTTTGCTACCGACGAAGAGGTTGCGAAACATGCATTTCAAAGTGCTGCCACCAAAGCTGGTGATATAAAATATAAAGATCAAAATGGTGATAATAAAATTGATGATGAAGACCGCGTAATTATTGGAAATGATGTGCCTTATTTTACCTATGGTATCAATTTAGGAGCATCTTACAAAGGCTTCGATCTTGCAATAATGGGACAGGGTGCTAATGATGTTAAAATCTACTTAGATAACGAAGCTTCTTTTGCCTTTTTTAATGGCTCGGGTGTTAAAGGCTTACATTTAAAACGCTGGACTAAAGAGAATCCTGATCCAAATGCAGCGTATCCTCGTTTATTGCCTTCGGCTGACAATAGTAAAACGACCAATACCAAAGCTTCTGACTTCTGGTTATTTGATGCAAGTTACTTTAGAATTAAGAGTATCGTTTTTGGGTACAATTTGCCTAAAACATTAATCAGTAAGACTCCTGTAAAATCAGCTCGTTTCTACATAAGCGCCCAAAACCCCTATACGTTTATGTTTGATGACCGGTTGAAAGATTATGATCCGGAAGCACCATCGGGCCGTGCTAACTATCCGGCTACAAAAACATGGTCATTGGGATTGAATGTACAGTTTTAGTAATCAGTGTCACAAAAAAGAGTAAACAAATGAAAAGAAATACATATATACTAACCTTGTTAACCGCAACATTGTCATTAACAAGTTGTGAAAAAGAGTTTCTAGATAAAGAACCACTTTCTACTATTTCTAACGCTTCCTTTTGGTCCACTGAAAAAGATGTTTATTTAGCTCTAAACGGATGCTATGCTTATTTGGACGGAGGGGATGGTGTTATCTATGGAGATGGGGCTACTGATAATGCTCATGCTCAGTATCCTTGGGAAAGTATTTCGGGGTTAATTGCCAGTGGTGATGTAAGTCCGTCTAGCGAAAGTCCGAAAGATTATGCATTTGTCGCTTTTAATCAAGGGTGGGATTTTATCTCTGTCGGACGTTGTAACTATTTATTGGAAAACATAGATAAGGTTTCCTTTAAAGACAATGCATTGAAAGAACGTTATAAAGCAGAAGCGCGTTTCCTTAGAGCGTTTCGCTACTTTAATATGATCTCTACCTATGGAGATGTGCCTTTAATATTGAAAACACTTACTACCGACGAAGCTAAACAAGTAACCCGTGAAAAAGAAGCAACTGTTTTGGCTTTTGTTTTAAAGGAACTTGAAGAAACAAGTAGTTTGTTGCCTGCTAGTTATTCTGGAGGATTTGCAAATGAAAAAGGTAGAATTA
This sequence comes from Solitalea canadensis DSM 3403, assembly GCF_000242635.2. Lineage (NCBI taxonomy): Bacteria > Pseudomonadati > Bacteroidota > Sphingobacteriia > Sphingobacteriales > Sphingobacteriaceae > Solitalea > Solitalea canadensis. The sequence continues at coordinate 4,060,959 of NC_017770.1, read as the reverse complement.
CTAAAGGAGCAGCATTGGCACTTAAAGCTCGTGTTCATTTGTACTACGGACAATGGGATAAAGCTGCTGAAGCTGCTCAGCAAGTAATGGGTATGGGTTATCAGTTATTTAAAGTTAACAGCGAATCGGATGCGGATAAGTTAGATAACTATGATAACTGGGTTGATTTTACTAATGATGCCGATCGCCAAAAATTCAGATTGGGAATTCGTAGTTATGAGCAATTGTTTTATGCTGTCAATGAAGGTAATTCAGAGGTAATACTTGATCGTCAGTATATGGCTGGCGAGGCATGGGGATCTACCGTTAATGGTTTATATACATTGTTAGGTACTGATGCACAAAGTGGATGGAGTTCTGTAGCACCAACACAAGAATTGGTAAATGCGTATTTAATGAAAGACGGAAGAGTACCAACTGCAATTTCTCCTGCAACACGTGCTACCCGTTATAAAGCAAGGCAAACTGATCCGGCTTTTTATAATGAATATAAAAACCGTGATCCTCGTTTTTACGCTACCATACAGTTTGAAGGTAATCCATGGGCTGCTATTCAATCGGGTTATGTGTTTGAATGGGTTAAAGGCGGGAACAACTGCTCTCAAACAGGATATAACTTTAGAAAATTGGTTGATCCAACAGAAACAGTACGTGATTGGTCAGGGAATAACAATGTTATTCTGATTCGTTATGCTGAAATACTACTTACTTATGCTGAAGCCAAAAACGAATTAAGTGGTCCTGATGCTATCATTTACGATGCGCTTGATAAAATCCGTGAACGTGTGGACATGCCTCTTATCGACAGAACTACGTATAACACCAAAGAAAGTTTACGCAGTTTAATTAGAAATGAACGCCGCGTTGAACTTGCTCTTGAAGGTCATCGATATTTCGATATCCGTCGTTGGGGTATTGGAGAAAATGTGATGAAAACCATTGTAAACTTAGAAAACGAAACAGTGGAGCCCAGAGCATGGTATGACAAACTAATGAAACTGCCTGTTCCACAATCTCAAATTGATCTTGCTCCCGGCTTAAAGCCAAATAATACGGGATACTAAAATATCGAACCTAATCATCGATGCTAGTTGATTGTTTTTTGAGGGCCCCAATAGGGGCCTTCTTTTTTTAAATTTGTCGTCATTTTTACAGTAACTCATTGACTTCAACCTTAGAGAAATGCTATCTTTGGCCGTTTTACAAATCAATAACAACCATGATTGTATCTAAATTAGCAGAAAACCTGATCGGTTCAGAGATATTGAAAATTGCCGCACAGGTAAATGCATTAAAAGCAGGAGGCGCACAAGTTAGTAATTTAACTGTGGGAGACTTTGATCCAGCTATTTTTCCTATTCCTGAAGCATTTCAAGAAGAAATTGCAAAAGCTTACCAGGCAAAGCATACAAATTATCCTCCTGCTGATGGCGTTTTATCATTACGTCAATCAGTATCTTCATTTTTGAGGGAGCGTTTGGGGTTAGATTATTCTGCTGAAAAAGAAATTATGATAGCAGGAGGTTCCCGTCCGCTAATTTATTCTACGTATTTGGCCATTGTTGATCCTGGAGATAAAGTTATTTTCCCGATTCCATCATGGAACAATAACCACTACTCTTATTTAACGCAGGCTAATGCGGTTATGTTGGAAACCAAGCCAGAGCACAATTACATGCCTTCAGCAGCTGATATTGCCCCGCATGTGAAAGGTGCTGTTTTATTGGCCTTGTGTTCTCCGTTAAATCCAACCGGAACCATGTTCTCTAAGAAAGACCTGGAAGAGATTTGTGATTTGGTGATTGCAGAAAATAAATCGCGCAAAGAAGGTGAAAAACCATTATACATTATGTTCGATCAAATGTATTGGATGCTAACCTTTGGAGAGCATGTTCACTATGACCCGGTTTCCCTACGTTCGGAGTTAAAAGATTATGTGATTTATATTGATGGTAGCTCAAAAGCATTTGCTGCAACAGGTGTACGCGTTGGTTGGGGATTCGGTCCTGAGAGCGTTATCTCTAAAATGAAACCAATTGTTGGGCACATGGGAGCATGGGCACCTAAAGCAGAACAAGTAGCAGCTGGAGTATTCCTTCTGCAAAAAGACAACGTAGATACTTATATGAACAACTTCAAAGAAAAAGTTCAGAAAAGTTTATCTGCATTGCATAACGGTGTTCAGCAATTAAAATCAGAAGGTTTTGATGTGGATTCTATCGAACCAATGGGTGCAATTTATCTCACTGTAAAAGTAAACATGAAAGGTAAAACCACTCCGGATGGAAAAGTATTGAATACTGCTTCTGAGGTTAACTTTTATTTGATAAAAGAAGCAGGAATGGCGTTAGTGCCTTTTTCTGCATTTGGTACATCTGAAGATGATTTTTGGTTCCGTTCATCGATCGGAGCTGCATCATTAGCAGATATTGAAGGAGGTATTCCTCGTTTCAGAGAGGCATTAGCTAAGCTTAAATAGTTAATTTTTAATTATTTAAAAAGCGAAAGATCATATCTTTCGCTTTTTTTATTAATTGTTGCTAAAATTAATTAACTGAAAATGAGTTATTTGCATTTTTATTGATTGTTATTCATGCATACTATTTCTGTTTTCAGAAAAAATATTTCTAAAATTACAGTTCCAATAATGAACCGATATTTGGAAAATAGTCTATGAAGAGAGGACGTCCGATTTGTTAAAAATCGGGCGTTTTTTTGTTTTGTAACGTGTTCATAACTTGGATTTTAGTGTATAAAGTTCCCGCTTTTAAATCTTGAAATTTGAGAAATAAAAATTAACTTAGAATTAACATTATCAACCTAATAAAGGATATGAAGAAAAAATCTACTTTATTGCTCTTGATGTTAATTTTCCTTTTTTATTTCTCGTCTTTAGCCCAAAACCGAGAGGTTAGTGGAAAAGTAACATCTGCCGCCGATGGAAGCGCATTGGCCGGAGTAACTGTATTAATTAAGGGCAGTTCAAAAGGAACCAATACTGATGGTGGAGGGGATTTTAAAGTAAATGTACCAGCAGGAAACTCAGTTTTGGTTTTTTCTTTAGTTGGTTTTATTTCTAAAGAAATCAATGTAGGTAGCCAACAAACATTAACTATTGTACTTGAGACAGATCAGCGTGTTTTGAATGAAGTGGTTGTTACAGCATTAGGCACAGCTCAGGAAAAAAAATCGCTTGGATATTCGTTCCAGAATATGAAAAGCCAGGAATTAATGGAATCTAAGCAAAGCAACCTGCTGAATGCGATGCAGGGAAAACTTGCAGGAGTACAAATATCGAGTATGGGAGGGGCTCCGGGACAAAGTTCAAGGATTATTATTCGGGGTATAAATTCACTCGATCCCAACTCTAATAACCAGCCTCTTTTTGTAATCGACGGTATTCCTATTGATAACTCTACTACAGAAGTTGGAACTATTGCAGGAACCAGAGGGTTAAGTAATCGGGCTACGGATATTAATCCGGAGGATATTGAATCGGTATCAATCTTAAAAGGAGGTGCAGCCACGGTACTTTATGGTTCTCGCGGGGCTAATGGAGCTGTGGTTATAACCACTAAAAAAGGAAAATCAGGAGGCCTTCGAGTAGATTTCTCAAGCACCTTTGGTTTTGATCAGGTTAATAAATATCCGGATGTTCAACGAACATTTACTCAAGGGTTTGGTGGGGAATATGATCCGGAGAGTTTTTGGCCTTCCTGGGGCCCATCTATAGCTGATGCGAAGAAGATAGACCCTTCTCATCCTAATAACATCTATGATAATTTTAGAAATGCCTATGAAACAGGTAATCAATTTAAAAACTATATAAGTTTTGGCGGAGGCAATGATAAAACAACTTTTAACTTCTCTGCTTCAAACCTCAATCAGGATGGCGTATTGCCAGTTAGTTCATATAAAAATACTTCAATAAGGCTGTCGGGAGATCAAAATTTCAGTGAAAAATTTAGATTAGGCGCTGCCGTAAACTATATAAAATCTGGAGGAGACAGGGTTAATGCTGATCGTTTTAACGAACAACTGATTTATTGGACTCCTCGCTTGGATGTAACGGATTATCAAAAGGTGGATGGAACAATGAAAGCCTATGGAGAAACGGATAATCCAGTATTTGGGGTTCATTCTAACAGATATGAAGATGATGTTAATCGCTTTTTGGGGAATTTGCATTTTACCTATTCACCCTTTAAGTGGGCTGATGTAACCTATCGCGTTGGGATGGACTATTATACAGATTTTAGAAAAGGATATGGACCAGCTCCTGCAGGATTACCGGATGAAGTACCTTTTTCAGATAATGAGCTAGGTTTTTATAATGAGTATAATATCCAAAGCAGAGATCTTACATCTACACTTAACCTTACATTTAAAAAAGACTTCGGACAAGATTTTGTCACTTCGTTCCGAGTGGGTAATGATATTTTTCAGAAGAAGTTTGATCGTTTAAGTACAGAAGGTGAGGAACTGGATATTTATAATCTCTTTAGTATGAATAATGCTAAGATTATAACAAGTAGCCAAACGTCAACGGAAGAACGTTTGGTGGGTTTGTATGGAGATTTGTCGGTGGCGTATAAGAATTTCTTGTTTTTAAATATCACAGGTCGCAATGATTGGACGTCTACATTGCCTAAAGGGAATAATTCATTTTTCTACCCTTCTGTTAGTTTGGGTTATGTGTTTTCTGACCAATTTAAGTTACCTGAATTTTGGAACTATGGTAAATTCCGGATTTCATATGGAGAGGTGGGAAAGGGAACGACCGCCTATCGAACAAATATTTACTATGAAAAAGATGTTGATCTGCCTGCCTCAGCAATTGGCTGGACTCGCAGTGATGAAAAAGGACAAAATACGTTAAAACCAGAGCGTACAAAAACCTTTGAAACAGGAGCCGAACTAAGATTTTTAAAAGACAGATTAGGGGTGGATTTTACCTGGTATAAATCAAATAGCATTGATCAGATTATTCCAGTTACTGTTTCAGATGCTACCGGTTATTCAACGATTGTAGCAAATGCCGGTGAAATTGAAAATAAGGGCTTTGAAATTATGCTCGATGCTCAACCGGTAAAAACGAATGATTTCCGCTGGGATATTAAGCTTACTTACTCGCGCAATAAAAATAAGGTAATATCGATTATTGAAGGAAGTGATGAAATTACAGTAGGTGAGCAATTCGGTTATTTAGGCAGTACAGCCACATTAAAATTAATTCCTGGTCAGGCTTATGGAAATATTTATGGTACCAGTTGGACTCGTTATGGCGATTCAGGGTCTCCTTTCGCAGAGAAGGATAAGCCATTATTAATTGAGAGTGGTACTGGTTCGGCAACTTCAGATGGTTTTCCGGTACGAAATACAGATCCTAATCAGAAAATTTTGGGTAATACACAACCAAAGTGGATTGGGGGGCTGGCCAATACTTTTACTTACAAGAATTTTAGTTTATATGTACTATTAGACACACGTCAGGGATTTCAAAAGTATAATCAATTTGCCAATTTCATGGCTGCTTTCGGAACTGCAAAATACACTGAAAACAGAACCCAAAGCCAGGTATTTAATGGTGTAATCGCAAATGGTCAGCCTAATACCCAAATGGTTTACTTAGGTCAGGGAGTTGGTCCGGATGGAAAAGATTATACAAACGGGTATTACAGGAATATTTTCAGAGGTGTAACTGAAGAGTTTGTAGAAGACGCTTCGTGGGTACGACTAAGAACGGTTACATTAAATTGGAACCTGCCTGGAAAATGGTTTACCAATACGCCAATTTCCGGATTGAGTCTTTCCATAACCGGAAATAACTTGTGGCTACACACTGATTATACCGGTTTTGACCCTGAGTCAAGTAGTACTGGTGCTGAAACAAATGCTGACGGCTTTTCTGGATTCACCTATCCCGGATTACGCAGCTATTTCCTTAACCTGAATGTTTCATTTTAAACCGAAGATCATGAGAATCAATTTATATAGAATCAGTATTGTCATCTTCTCTTTAATGGCATTTTCGTCTTGTAATGATTACTTAGATATTAATACTGACCCCAACAGACCGACCACGCCACCAATAAATGGTTTACTGGCTTCGGCTACTTATAACACAGCTCAGAATGTTTATGAACTCGGAGTAATAACATCTTATTTTACTCAATATTTAGCATCTCCGAATGAAGCAAGTCCAACGGATATATATGATGAAGTGGACTATAGTACCACATGGAAAGCATTTTACAGCAACATGGCAGATATATATGACCTAAAAAATATGGCTATTGAAAAACAATCGCCTGGTCATAAAGGAATTGCAGATGTGTTGATGGTGATGAACTTAAGTATGGTAGTTGATGTGTGGGGAGATGTTCCGTATAGCCAGGCTTTTGGAGGGGAGGTACTTCGCCCCGCGTACGATAATCAAGAGCAGCTGTATAATACAATGCTTGGTTTGTTAGATGAGGCCATTGTAGAGTTTGCTAAACCTGATGCTGATAAGTTTTTAACTGCCACTAATGATTTTATTCATCAGGCTAATCTTACCCGGTGGACCAAAACTGCGCACGCGTTAAAAGCAAGATTATTAAATCACTTTAGTAAGCAAAGTTCGTATAATCCAACGGCTGTTCTTGCAGAAATTGATCAGGCATATGTAGCTAATATAGAGGATGCCCAGGTAGCCGAGTTTCTAAATCGGAACCCATGGGCTCAGGTAGCAGTTGATAATGCTAGTAATTTATTGGGAGGTTGGCTTTCAAGCACTATTCTGAACGCTATGAACGGTACCACTTATACCGTGGTTGATTCTCGACTTACGGCTGTTACGTTGCCCAATAAAAATGGATTATATGTGGGTACCAGAAATGGTGCAGGTCGCGTAAGTGGTGGAACGGGTGATGATGAGTGTTATTTACAAAATTCAACTTTTTATGCCCTTGACACTTCGCCATTAACGATTATCACTTTTTCTGAATTAAAATTTATTGAGGCGGAGGCCGCTTTTAGAGCTGGTAATTCTACCAGAGCTTACAGTGCCTATGAAGCAGGTATCAAGGCAAATTTTGCGAAAGTAGGATTAACGGTTGATGGGACTACCTACTTCCAAAATCCATCTGTTGGAGTAGGCGCTGCTGGGTTAACGTTAGATTTGATTTTTAAAGAAAAATATGTGGCCATGTTTTTAAATCCGGAGGCTTGGGTAGATGCCCGCAGATATGATTATAATTACACCAATTTTACCTTGCCGCTTAATGTGAACACCAATATTAATGGGTTTATCAGAAGAGTTGCCTATCCTTCATCTGAGATTGCAACCAATGCTAAAAATATGCCGCAGGTAAAACTCGACGATCGTTTGTTCTGGGATAAATAATAAGACTTGTTTACTTACTAAAACGCGGCCTTTGTGCCGCGTTTTTTATGCCGCAGATATGTATTTTACAAAGGTTCTTTTAGCAACCGGTAATAATGTTTCTTCGATCGGAAATGTTAAATCGGTTTCGATCCGGTATACTGCCGGAATCGGTAACGTTTTTCGGGTTTTTATCAGGTCAATTTTGATGTTTTCAAGTGTGTTAAAAAAAGTATTAGCATAAGACATAATATAAGAGGTGTGTATGCCTCTTAGTCTTTCTTTGGCATCTTCGATTAAAGTGATGCGATATTGATACACCTTGACATCCCTGAAATTACCATCACATATGAAAAGATAGCCCTCATCTTTATGTATTGGTATAACTCCGACTGGTTCAATAGTTAGCTGTTCTTCCACAAAATCATAGATTTCTTTGCCGTCTTGCAATGGTTTGTTCATTTCTGCAATGGCATAAGAAATAATGTTTTCAATCTCCTGCATTAACTGGTCATCAGCAATTATTTTATCATAAGTAAATTGTAGCTCTTTCAGATTAATATCGATCAGGTGTTCGGGAAATAGTTTAAAGAAAGAACTTTTATTCTCCTTGAATTCAATAAGCTTGCCATAGTGATAGATGAGGTCGGAAAGTGGTGGGTAGAGTTTGTTTTTGCGAAAATGCAGGTTGATGTCTTGCAGGTAGGAGAGAAGTGTGTACTTCTTTAACTCAAAATCGATCCGACCTTCGGTAAACCAATTGTCGTTTAAAGTTTTCATAACGTTATCTCATTAGTAACTCGCCTGTATTGCAATTGAACATAAATATCAATAATATGTACTTTTGCGTCAATTGTACTCATCAAATTTGATTAGTAAAAATTACTAAAAATTAAGTTATTTATCAATTATGCAGAAAGGCACCCTCTTTCTTATCCCGTGTTCGTTAGGTGAAAATGTGATAGATCGATCTATAGTTCCAGCTTTAAAGGATACTATTAATCAGTTGGATGAATTTATCGTGGAGAATGAGAAATCGGCTCGTAAGTTTTTGAAAGAGGTCGGAATTACGAAGCCTCAAAGTGAACTGATCATGCATGATTATGGTAAACATTCAAGAGATGGAGATCAAGCCAAATTTTTAGCCTCACTTGAAAAGGGTAAAGACGTTGGTTTGTTATCCGAGGCTGGTTGTCCGGCGATTGCTGATCCGGGAAGTGATATTGTTGCTTTGGCTCATCAAAAAGGCATTAAGGTTGTTCCATTTGTTGGTCCGAGTTCATTATTGCTAGCTTTAATGGGTTCAGGGTTTAATGGACAAGGGTTTGCTTTTCATGGATACTTACCAATTGATAAAGGAGAACGTTCACGCAAGCTAAAAGAGTTGGAGAGCCTTTCGCAGCGACTAAAGCAAACGCAATTGTTTATTGAAACGCCTTTCAGAAATAATCAGCTATTAGACGATATGTTAAAAAACTGCCAGTCAGGTACAGAGTTATGTATTGCCTGTGATTTAACCCTTGATACAGAGTTTTTGAAAACCAAAACAATTGCTCAATGGAAAGCCGATAAGCCTGATTTACATAAAAGACCAACAGTATTTGTGTTATACAAACGATAATTACATAAAAAAATCCCATGAGTTTTTATAATCATGGGATTCTTGTTTATATATTATTGAATCTATTTTCTGTTTTGAGATTGAGTGGCAAGGAACTTATCCAGGTCATTTTTTGATGAACTGAACGTAAATGCATCTCCAACAGTATAATAATATTCCTGGTCAACAGTGTAAGGGTATAGTAACTTCGCTGCATTCAATTGATTATTGTTAAAAGAAAATAGTTTTACAATTTCTTTCACCTGATTTGTTGAGAAGTAATTGTTGTTGATCACCACTTTTAAAAGATCCATTTTTTTATCGTCGAATGAACGGTCTTTAAGAGAGTTTTTTAACTGATCAAATTCTCCTGAAGTCATTGGGATACAGTCGTGGTAATTGCTATTAGGATAACGATCATAATCATTGTCAGGATAGCGATCGTAATTGTCGTTATTATTGCTTCTAGTGTCAACTTCAACAAATGACGCTCTGCCCCAGTTATCAATAGTAACTGCCATAGATCTGTTATTGTTTAAATAAAAGTTGCCTGTATAAAGCACTTTTTGGTTATTAATGGCAACAGGACGAGAGGAGTTGGATGAACTTCTATACACTTTTAACGAATGAACACCCTGATTCATAGAAGAGATAATCACTTGTCGCTGTGGTCTTGAATTCTGAACTCGACCGTCAATTTCAACAATTATTGATTCTCTGTTCGATAAGGAAACAGTTACTGTTTGGTTGAATGCAAAAGTATTAATAGAAATAAAGCTTAGAAAAAGAGCGACTGTTATTTTAAGGTAATTACTGTTCATAGCTGTAAGGATTAATCTATTTAGTAGATGAATGAGATAAGAAAAGGGTTGCAGTAGTTTTGGTGATAAAAAGCATTTAAGATTAAAAACCTTCGTTTGCTTATTCAAGTGGTTGATATATAAAAGAATAGATCTCTGAGTTGTATTGTCAAAGATCTATTACAATTATCGTTGGAGATTTTATTCAGTTTCTTCAACGTAATCCATGTTGTACAGTAATCCGTCATAAGGAAAGCGACTTAAATGAATCGCTTTTGCACGTTCGTAAATCTCCTTCCGCAAGCTATCAATATTCAATCGGTCTTTCGCCGAAATGAATATTGCCGGAGAGTTGTGTTTAGCCATCCAGGTGCTTTTAAAATCTTCAAGAGATAAAGTCGTATCCCCTTCTCCTTTATAAGCGTCAATTTTGTTAAATACCGTGATCATTTCTTTGTCACGAGCGCCTAACTCCTTCAACGTTTCATTAACGGTGATAATATGATCTTCAAAATTTGGATGAGAAATATCGGCCACATGAATAAGAATATCCGCTTCACGAACCTCTGCTAATGTTGATTTAAAACATTCAACCAAATGGTGAGGAAGCTTACGAATAAAACCAACCGTATCCGAAAGTAAGAATGGCAAATTGTTGATCACCATTTTACGAACCGTTGTATCAAGTGTTGCGAAAAGTTTATTCTCTGCAAAAACTTCGGATTTACTCAACATGTTCATGATCGTTGATTTACCAACGTTGGTATAACCTACCAAGGCAACACGTACTAATTCTCCGCGATTTTTACGTTGAGTAGCATTCTGCTTGTCAATCTTTTCTAACCGTTCTTTTAATAGAGCGATTTTGTCAAGAATAATACGACGGTCGGTTTCAATTTGCGATTCACCTGGCCCACGCATACCAATACCACCACGCTGACGCTCCAAGTGAGTCCACATACGAGTTAATCTTGGCAACAGGTATTGATATTGAGCCAACTCTACTTGTGTTTTAGCCTGAGCAGTTTGGGCTCGATTAGCAAATATGTCGAGGATAAGATTACTTCGGTCTAATATCTTTATTTCCTTAAACTCACGTCCAAGGTTTCTTAATTGCGAAGGAGAAAGCTCATCATCAAAGATCACCATATCAGCTTCTTCAGCTTGCACATATTCAATGATCTCTTCCAGTTTACCACTTCCGACAAATGTTTTACTGTCTGGTCGTTGTAACTTCTGCATAAATATTTTAATGGTCTCGGCCCCGGCTGTTTCTGCCAGAAACGCTAACTCATCAAGGTATTCTCTTTCCTGCAATTCAGTCTCATCAGGAGTAACCACCCCCACTAAAACTGCACGTTCTTGTTTTCTTGCTGTACTGTAATTTCCCATCAATAATTTTAGAGGGTGCAAAGTTACGGAAAAAATTACAGTCCATAGTCCATGGTCCAAAGTCCATAGTCTCTTTACTGCCTGATTATAAAACGTTTTATAATTGTTTACGAACTATAGACTTAAAACCCCATGTAAACTTTTAGCTGATTTACGGATATTATAAAACGTTATAAATGTACTATGGTCCTTATGATAGGTTCTTTACTTCCTCCACAAACTCCTTACATGCCTTCGCGGGATCATTAGTTTTCATAAACGTTTCGCCGATCAGGAAGCCACCGAATCCGGCCTTTTTAAGGTCGATAATGGTTTGGGCTTGTGACAGGGCGCTTTCAGAAACCTTGACGAAATCATTTGGTATGAGGTCTGCTAGTTCGAATGATGTTTGTACATCTACATTAAAAGTGGCAAGGTTACGATTGTTAACACCAATAGCGTCAATATGCGGATTAATGCTTCGTAATAATTCTTCCTTATCGTGTACTTCTAACAAAACACTCATTCCTAAGCTATGCGTAAATGCGCCTAATCTTTTCAGTTCTTCAGGATTAAGGCAAGCGGCAATAAGCAAAATAACATCGGCTCCAATAGCCTTTGCTTCCAGAATCTGATATTCATCAACAATGAAATCTTTTCTTAGGATAGGAACTTCATTAGCTCTGCGTGCTTTTATTACATTTTCGTTGCTGCCATTAAAAAAGTCGATATCTGTTAAAATGGAAAGCACCGATGCTCCTGAATTTACATAACCTTGTGTGGTTTCCACCACATCAGCAGTTGCGTTTAAAATTCCTTTCGAAGGCGATCTGCGTTTGAATTCAGCAATAATGCCCACTTTATCGGGTTGAGTTAATGCTTCCCGCAATGAATAACATTTGCGGTCAAAAAACTCAGCCTGCTCCAGTTCATCAGTTGAAACGCGCGCTTTGTTTTCAATTATCTCTTCCCGTTTCCGGGCAACTATTTTATCAAGAATGGTCATTTTTTTGTTAATTTTTCAACCAGTTTTCAAGCATCGTTCTACCATGCTCCGTTAATACAGATTCGGGATGAAACTGAACACCGCATACGTCAAACTCTTTATGGCGCATTGCCATAATTGTCCCATCACCAGAAACCGCAGTAACGGTTAATGTATCAGGCAAATCCTCATTCGCAACAGCCCAAGAATGATAATGACCAATATTTACACCTTGAGGAACATTTTTGAAAATAAGTTCATTAGCATCTGTAATGTTGATGGGTGAAGCAACACCATGTAGTACACGTGATAAATTAAAAAGTTTTGCTCCAAAAGCTTCGCCAATTGCCTGATGACCTAAGCAAACGCCGAAAATCGGTTTTTTGCCCGCATATTCTTTAATCAGCTGAGGCATAATCCCTGCTTCTTCCGGTAAACCCGGACCAGGAGAAAGAATTATTTTGTCATAATTAGCCACATCAGCTAATGAGATCTTATCGTTTCTGAATACAGAAACTTCACCGATCCCAATTTCTTCAACCAAATGAACTAGGTTGTAAGTAAACGAATCGTAATTATCTAGAATTAATATTTTCATTGTTTTTTATGTGATTACACCGATTATTTGAGTGGATTACACTGATTGCTTGTGTGATTACACCTAAGCCATTCCCGTTTGCTAAGTACTCCTCTCCTTGAGGAAGGCCGGGTGAGGTGTTATATTTCCTCCGCCAATTCAATTGCTTTTTTCAATGCGGCCATCTTGTTATATACCTCCTGGCGTTCACTCGTTAATACCGAGTCTGCAACAACTCCCGCAGCAGCCTGGTAGTTTAAGGTGTTGTTTTTACTCATAAAGGTACGGATCATAATGGCATGGTTAAACTCTCCGTTAAAGCCTAAGAAGCCAATCGCACCGCTGTAGAAACCACGTTGTCCGTTTTCGTATTCATCAATTAATTGCATTGAACGATATTTTGGCGCACCTGATAGTGTACCTGCCGGAAAAGTATCGGCAACCACATTTAACGGTTCAGTATGTTTTTTAAGTTTTCCGGTGACAGCCGATACAAGGTGAATTACGTGAGAGTAATACTGAATTTCACAGAAGCGATCAACCTTAACATGGTCGCAATGTCTGCTTAAGTCGTTCCGAGCCAAATCAACCAACATTACATGTTCGGCGTTTTCTTTCGGATCTTGTTTTAGTTTTTCAGCTAATTCTGCATCTGCGGCGTCATCTCCGGTTCTTCTAAACGTGCCTGCAATAGGGTGGATAGAGGCTACTCCATTTTTAATTCCAAGTTGGATTTCCGGTGAAGAACCAAAAAGTTTGAAGTTTCCATAATCAAAGTAAAACAGGTATGGAGAAGGGTTGATCGAACGCAATGCACGGTAAACATTGAAATCATCGCCTTGAAACTCTTGAGAAAAACTCCTTGATATCTGAATTTGGAAAACGTCACCACGATATACATTATTCTGGGCTTTTTCTAATACCGACAGAAACTCTTCATCTGTAAAATTAGAGGTTTCATGGTTTAATGCCTTAAACTTATATTGAGGAAAATCTTTATTACGAATTAAGTATTCAATGCGCTCAATACTTGTTTTGCTTTGATGATCAGCATAGTTGTGATTGAAAATGTATAATTCGTTTTTGAAGTGATTGATGGCAATTACAATCTGGTAAACATTGTATAATAATTCAGGTGTTTTTCGTTCTGGTCGGGGAGCGCTATGAAGCTTAATGTCTTCAAAATGCTCAATCATTTCGTAATTAAAATAACCAAAAAGTCCGTTAGTTATAAAGTTGAACTTATGTGTATTATCATACTCAAACCGATTACAAAATGCAGTTAAACGTTTGGTAATACTCTCTTCAGCTGCACTGAAACGAGTGGATGAGCCATCCGGAAACTGTTCTGTATAAATTCCGTCTTCAATTCTTACTTCTGCTACGGAGTTGCAACAGATGTAAGACATGCTGTTTTGTCGGGTATGGTAATCTGAGCTTTCAAGCAGTACGCTGTTAGGAAACTCATCCCGTAAACGCAGGTAAATACTAACCGGAGTGGCCGTATCTGCTAATAGTTTTTTAAAGGTTGTTTCTGATCTATAGTTCATAATTGTGTTTTTTCTGTTGATTGAAGAAAATGTTTTAAATCTGTTAACTAATTCATCAATAACAAATTACTATTACTCGTTGCTGCGGAAAGAGCATAAAAAAAGCTTGCCGCAGTGCGACAAGCTTCATAATATCTTATTGTGATGGTTATATCATAAACTCAAATAAAAGCCCTTGTCGCAATTAATTATTGCAACGCCACCAGGCAAAATTATTTGAGTTGATTTTGTTCATGGATTCAAAAATGAAAAACTCAAACGAGCTTTCCAAATAAAATTTAATAAAGCTTGGTAATAATGTTATAAGGTGCTAATGCAAGGCTCACTAAAATTACCAATAAACCAAGTCCATAGAACACAGCTATCTTTTTGTGTTTTTCGAAACCGATTTCAAGACGTTTAGCTTTTGAGTATCCGATTGTGATCAATACAATTGCGATAATCATCATAAATGCATGTTCAACCGAAAAGTAACGGATAAGAGCATCTTTCATTGTAGAAGCACCAAATTGAACTTTAGGACTTACGAAATAAAGTACAAAGCCTATAACCAACTGTAAGTGAACAGAGATTAAGGTAAACAAATTTAATTTGCGATTTCCTTCTGTATAAAGCTTGCTGCTATTATTCCATGCGCTAACAGCTTTTACTACTGCAATGATCAGCAGAATCAGCGCTATCCAGCGCATAAAAGAGTGAAGATGTAATAGTCCGGTATACATATTTTATGAATTTAATTCAGCCAAATATACAGTTTACTGATGAGAGTGGCTACTAGTATCAAAGATGTTAAAGACCAGCTGAAAAATGACAGTTAAAAAATCAAAATTTCATTTTGTAAATAATTACTTTAGGTCTTATAAAATATTGTTATATGAAGAAAAGTTTACTCATTGCATTGATTACGGCAAGTTCAACCTGGGCCATGGCACAGGTAACTTTTCCTGTAAATGGTGTTAACGACAAGCGGCCGGATTTGTATGCATTTACCCATGCAACCATTGTGGTAAATGCTGAAACCGTCTTACAAAACGCCACGTTAATAGTGCGCGATAAAAAAATTGAGGCCATTGGTCCAAACGTAGCCATCCCTAAAGGAGCCGTTGTTGCAGATTTGCAAGGCAAATATATTTATCCAGCCTTAATTGATGCATACAGCGCTTATGGATTGCCGGAAGTAAAGGCTACAGCAAGAAATTTCAGAGGGAACCCTCAGTTCCTTTCTAATAAAAAAGGAGCCTATAACTGGAATGAGGCTATTGTCCCTGAGTTTTCTGCAGAGAGAACTTTTCAGGTAGATGAGAAAAAAGCAAATGAACTTCGTAAACTAGGTTTCGGTGCTGTGAATGTGGTTAACAAGGATGGTATAGCGAGGGGGACTTCAGTATTCGTAAATCTTGCAGCGGGTAAAGAGAATGAAGTAATTGTAAAAGATAAATCGTCGTCAAATTATTCTTTTAATAAAGGAACTTCTACCCAAGATTACCCAAGTTCATTAATGGGATGTATCGCTTTGTTACGTCAAACTAATTATGACGCCCGTTGGTATAAAACTAATGAAGGCAAGGTAGAGTACAATATTTCTTTAGATGAATTAAATAAGCAACAGGCCATTCCGCAGTTATTTGAAGTAGATAACGACCTTGATTTGTTGCGTGCAGATAAATTAGGTGACGAATTTGGTATTCAGTATATATTCAAATCTGCAGGAGATGAATACAAACGGTTGGATTATGTAAAGGCTACAAACGGGTCGTTGATTGTTCCTGTTAATTTTCCTAAAGCGTTTGATGTGGAGGATCAGTATGATGCTCTCCAGATCAGTCTTGCTCAGTTAAAAAATTGGGAGCTGGCACCAACCAATCCTGGACAATTGGAAAAAGCTGGGATAAAGTTTGCAATTACAGCGGGCGACGGACAGGATTTTTGGGATAATATCCGGAAAGCAATTGAATATGGATTAACTGAAAAGCAGGCTTTAAAAGCACTTACAGAAACACCTGCAGAGCTATTAAGAGTTTCTGATAAAGTCGGTAGCCTTAAAACAGGCATGTACGCTAACTTTATTATTTCATCAGGAAACTTATTTAAAAAGGATAATTTGATTTTGGAAAACTGGTCCCAAGGTCAGCGATTGGTGATTAATGATGCCTCATTGGCTGATGTTCGTGGAGTTTATGAGTTGAAAATTGATGGGATGCAGCCGGTTAAGTTAACTGCTTCAGGAAATTCTCCTTTTGCAGCGGAGTGGAGTGTTCAATTGGATACTGTTAAAGGCAAGGTAACAAGTACTCGATTAAACGACATGCTTACCCTTAGTTTTTCACTCAAAAACCTTACTCAGGGGGCTGTTTCGTTAAGTGGGTATGTTGCTAATCGTCAGCCTGCTCAGTTAAAAGGAACAGCAGTTCTTCCAAATGGAAATTCTGTAAACTGGGTTGCTGATTGGAAAGAAGCCGGTAAGGAGAACGGTAAAAAAGAGGCAGAAAAAGCAGATCAGAATTTAGGAAAAGTTACTTATCCATTTGTAGCATTCGGTTGGAGCGAACAACCTAAAGCAGAAAAGGTATTAATCAAAAATGCAACGGTATGGACCAACGAAAAAGAAGGGAAACTAGAAAATACCGATGTCTTAATAGATGGTGGTAAAATTATTCAGGTTGGAAAGAATCTCTCAGCTGTAGGAGCAAAAGTAGTAGATGGAACCGGTAAGCACTTAACTCCAGGAATTATTGACGAGCATTCACATATTGCAATTACTCGTGGAGTAAATGAAGGTACGCAAGCAGTTACTTCTGAAGTTAGAATTGGTGATGCGCTTAATTCTGAAGATATCAATATTTATCGTCAGCTGGCTGGAGGAGTAACCAGTTCGCACCTATTGCACGGCTCTGCTAACCCGATTGGAGGGCAAAGTCAGTTGATTAAGCTTCGCTGGGGTAAAGCTCCTGAAGAATTGAAATTTGAAGGGTCCGACGGTTTCATCAAGTTTGCATTAGGCGAAAACGTTAAACAAGCAAACTGGGGCGAAAATCAGCGTTATCGTTTTCCTCAAACCCGTATGGGTGTTGAGCAGGTTATGACAGATGCTTTTCAACGGGCTAAGGAATATCAAAAACTAAACGAAGCTGCCGCAAAAGCTAAAAACGGATTGAGTCCTCGTAGAGATTTAGAGCTAGATGCTTTAGTTGAAATTCTGAACAAAAAACGATTTATTACTTGTCACTCTTATGTTCAGTCGGAAATAAATATGTTGATGCATGTGGCAGACTCAATGGGTTTCAAAGTAAACACGTTTACCCACATTTTGGAAGGTTACAAAGTTGCCGATAAAATGAAGGCACATGGAGCTGCCGGTTCTACCTTTTCTGATTGGTGGGCGTATAAAATGGAAGTGAAAGATGCGATTCCTTATAATGGGGCAATTATGCATAATGTGGGTCTGTTAACTGCATTTAATTCAGATGATGCAGAAATGGCGCGTCGCTTAAACCAGGAAGCAGCAAAAGCGGTTAAATATGGAAATGTTTCTGAAGAAGAAGCGCTGATGTTTGTGACACTTAACCCGGCAAAAATGCTTCATGTTGATAATGAAGTAGGCAGTGTTAAAGTTGGAAAAGATGCCGACTTAGTGTTGTGGAGTAATCATCCACTTTCTATTTATGCAAAAGCTGAAAAAACATTTGTGGATGGAATTGCCTATTTCGATATCGAGAAGGATAAGCAAATGCAACAGGAAGTAAAAACAGAACGGGCTCGCCTTATCCAAAAAATGATTGAAGCAAAATCTAAGGGAGCAAAGACACAAAAGCCTTCAAGCGAAATTGCATTCGATTATCACTGTGATTCTGACTATCATTTTGGAGGAAATGAAGGTGATGCAGAATATAACTTCCAGTATCGTTTAGACCACTCGGAAAATCAACATTAATTAACATGAAAAAAGTATTTCTATCAATAATATCATCGATAGCGCTTATTGGCGTTGTTAATGCCCAAACGCCAACTCCGGCACCAGCCCAAAGCAAGCCCGTGGCAATAATGGGAGCAATTGCCCATATTGGCAATGGAACAGTTATCAATAATTCGCTGATTGTGTTCGATAAAGGAAAGCTGACTATAGTAGCTGATGCAACTACTGTAAAGTTCGACTTAACTAATGCAACGGTAATTAATGCCGGTGGAAAACACGTTTACCCTGGGATTATAGCACCTAATACTACGCTTGGTTTGGTGGAAGTAGAAGCCGTTCGCTCCACAAATGATGATGCAGAAGTGGGCAATATTAATCCAAACGTGCGTTCATTAGTTTCTTATAATACAGATTCTGACGTTCCTGCAACGGTACGATCAAACGGAGTTTTACTTGCCCAAGTTGTACCTCAGGGAGGCTTAATTAGTGGAACCTCTTCTGTTGTACAATTGGATGCCTGGAACTGGGAAGATGCAGCCTATGCTGCCGATAATGTAGTGCATCTTAACTGGCCGTCGATGACTAATTTTAATAGTCCGTTTGCACCGCCGGCAGAGCAACAGAAAGAACAAAGGGAGAAGAATCTGCAGTTGCTTAACTCTTATTTCAAGCAGGCAAAAGCTTATGCAGAAGTAGCATCTTATTCAGTTAAGAATCCAAAATTTGAGTCGATGCGAGGATTGTTCACTGGATCAAAGAGATTATTTATTTCAGCTAATTCGGCCAAAGAAATCATAGCGGCAACTAATTTTGCAAAGTCTTATGGTATATCGCCTGTAATTGTTGGAGCAAGTGACGCCTACCTTTTGTTGTCATTTTTGAAAGAAAATGATGTGCAAGTATTGGTGCAACGAGTACATTCTCTGCCTGGGAGAGAAGATAATGATGTAGACCAACCGTATAAGCTCGCTAAGCAGTTAGATGAAGCGGGAATTTTATATGGTTTAAGTATGGATGGCTTCTGGCAACAGCGTAATTTGCCATTTATGGCCGGAACAACCGTAGCTTATGGTGTTGATAGAGAAAAAGCATTATCGTCAGTTACATTAAATACCGCAAGGATTTTAGGAATTGATAAAAGCACTGGGAGTTTAGAAGTTGGAAAAGATGCTAATTTACTTATTACCAGTGGTGATTTGCTGGATATGAAAGAGAGTGTAACTGACGAAGCTTATATTCAAGGTCGAAAAATCAACCTGACTAATAAGCAAAAACAGTTAATGCAAAAATTTGCTGATAAATACAGTCTTAAGTAATAAACTAATTTTTGAAAACACAATCCGTTCAGTCACAAGCTGAACGGATTGTTTGTTTTAGAAAATCAGCCTCTGATGTTAATTTTTCCTTTTTGTGACTTATGGTTAAAGGAAAGAAGCAATAATTCAAAATGACACGATTTTTAAAAACCGTTGTAATTTTAACATAGATGCAGTTTTTGAGCTTTATTTTAAAAAAATGATAATTTTTGTTGCAGAAATAAAATAATAATTGCTAAAATAGTAGATTATTTGCAATAAGGTTTATAAAACTAAAAACCCTGCCGGGGAGACAGGTTGTTTTAGTACCAATCAATAAACCTTATGAAGTTTGCTGTAGGGGAAGGAGTCGAACCTTCACGGAGCGGTTAGCCAAGCCGAGGCTTGATTTTCCGGACTCTCCGCCACCGAGACAAGGAGGTGTGTCTGCCAATTTCACCACCCTACATTGTTAAATAACTTCGGCTGTTAAAGTTTCAACTTCTTTGCCGTTGTTGTTGATACAAATATAGAAGGAAGTGTGATTTGTTGCAAATTTTTTATGAAAAAACTTTAAAAATTATTATATTAACAAATAAATAACTGATTCGGTATTAAAATAAAAATTTATGTTTGAAAAGAAGCTTCAAATTTTACAAGTTGATAAACTCGATTTACAAATCTTATCGATGTTAATGAATGATGCTACTATTCCTTACACCGATATTGCAAAAGAGTTGATCATCTCTGGCGGTACCGTACACGTACGTATGAAAAAACTCCAGGAAATGGGTATTGTAATAGGATCTAATCTTGTTGTTAATCCACAGCGTATCGGCTTCGATGTATGCGCGTTCCTTGGGATTTTCCTTGAGAAAGGTTCTCAATATCATGATGCGGTTAACCGCCTGCATGAAGTAAAGGAGATCGTGGAGTTGCATTATACAACTGGCTTGTACAGTATGTTCGCAAAAATTATCTGTCGTGATACGGCACATTTACGTGAAGTATTAAATGAGAAGATTCAAGTTATCTCAGGTATTCAGCGTACAGAAACTTTCATTTCGTTGGAAGAAAGTATAAAACGTCAGATCACCTTGCTTGATAACGAGAAGTAATTGTATGATAAATGAAAAAAGTTTTTGGTCTGTTGGTATTAGCTAGCATTGTTATTTCCTGCTCAAATAAAACAGCTGACAAGCAAGACTTCTCTGCTGTTAAACAAGGAATGACAAAAAGTGAAGTGATTAAATTGGTAGGTAAGCCCGAAAAAGAAACCAATTTAATCATGGTAGAGATGTGGAAGTATACATCTGCCGGAAAAGTGATTGTGTTGAATAGCGATACAGTTGTTCAGGTTTTAGATGATAGCAGTAAAATGGACTCGTTAAAAAACGGCATCCATGATAGCCTCGATTCGGCAGATATCAATCAATAAGCAAATATTAGAAAATAAATTAAACAGGTTGCCTTTATAGGTGACCTGTTTTTGGTTAAAAATCACATAAACGTTAGCAGCTATGAAAAATGAAGAAATTCAACAATTATTTAATCGATTTGAGCAAGCTACCCTAATAGTAGAAGATGTTGAATGCTGGAGCGCAAGAGAATTACAATTCTTATTAGGGTTATAGTAAATGGGAAAACTTTGAAAAGGTAATCTTAAAAAGCTAAAGAGGCTTGCAAGCAGGTTGGAGGATCAGCAGAGGATCACTTACCTGACGTCAGGAAAGTGATAGAAGCAGGAAAAGGTGCACAACAATTAGTCAATGACATTGCATTAACACGCTATGCTTGTTACTTAGTTGCTCAAAATGGAGATAGCCGTAAATCCGAGATAGCGTTTGCTCAGACTTATTGAAAAAGGTTTTGCTATAATTCGTTCAAAGGAGATAAGACCTCTTTTTCTTTTATCAACTCAACAACTGAAAAATAAATTAGGCATTCCTGAAAAAAGACCAATTGCTGATTTTTTACCAACAATTAGTATTAAAGCCAAGGATTTAGCAGCAGAAATGACAAGCTTAAATGTTCAGAGTAAAGATTTGAAGAAACATAATCCTATTGAGAATGAGCATATAGAAAATAGTAATGCAGTAAGACAAATGTTATTAGGACGTGGTATCAAACCAGAGAATCTTCCTGCCGATGAAGATGTTAAAAAAGTTCAGCGAAAGTTGAAGGTGGATAGCAACAACATCTTAAAAAATACTTCTAAAAGGAACTTAAAGAAGTAGTTGAGATAGTCAATAAAAAACCTCAGTCTTTTTCGGACTGAGGTTCATTATAAGGAAATAGATAAATTGGGTGCTTATTTTTTAATGTACATAACTTCTTTCACCGCTTTTACTACTTTAGCTGGATTTGGTAAATACTCAGCAATTAAAGTAGGGGCATAAGGAAGAGGTACATCTGCGCCTGTAACACGAAGAATCGGAGCATCTAAATAATCAAATGCATCTTTTTGCACTTTAAATGCTACCTCTGACGAGATAGAAGCTAAAGGCCAAGATTCTTCAACAAATACCATACGATTAGTTTTTCTTACCGATTCAGTTACTGTTAAATAATCGATCGGACGTACACTACGTAAGTCGATTACTTCTGCACTTATACCTTCTTTTTCAAGTTCAGCAGCAGCAGCAATAGCAACTTTCATAATTTTACCAAAACCAACTAAAGTAACATCAGTTCCTTGACGAACAACGTTAGCTTTGCCAATTGGTAAGTAATATTCTTCTTCCGGAACTTCACCTTTTTCGCCGTACATTACTTCCGACTCCATGAAAATTACCGGATCTGGATCTAAGATTGAGCTTTTTAATAAACCTTTTGCATCATAAGGGTTTGAAGGTACAACAACCTTTAAGCCTGGACAGTTTGCATACCAGTTTTCAAAGTTTTGAGAGTGTTGAGCTCCTAATTGTCCGGCATTACCTGTTGGGCCACGGAAAACCATAGGGATAGAATACTGACCGCCACTCATTGAGTACATTTTAGCAGCAGCATTGATAACCTGGTCAATAGCAACTAACGAAAAGTTGAAAGTCATGAACTCGATGATCGGACGCAAGCCGTTCATTGCAGCTCCTACACCAATACCGGCGAAGCCAAGTTCAGAAATCGGGGTGTCAATAACGCGTTTTGCGCCAAATTCGGCTAACATACCCTGGCTAACTTTGTAAGCGCCATTGTATTCAGCTACTTCTTCACCCATAATAAATATGTTCTCGTCTTTGCGCATTTCTTCGCTCATAGCTTCGCGAAGCGCTTCACGGAATTGTATTTCTCTCATTATGTTTGTGTGTTTGTTAAACCTAAACCTTATGGTCGTAGTTAAAGCGTGGCAAATATATCAAATGCAAAGCAATTTACAGTATCTCTTAGCGATTTTACTTATTTGCTTAATCTTCAAGATTTTCGATATCATGCAAATCTTTGGGGCGATGAAGCTCTTTTCGCAGCTAATAAATGATTTATATTAATGGTTCTTATCGTAAGATCATCATCCTTAAACAATACCGATGATTTGAAGCATTCATCGAAATTCAACCCTTTTACACTAGTCATGATGTCAATTGAAACGGGAGGAATTCCAAATGAATAAACATCCCAAGATGGATGATATAGGTAATTTTCCAATGTCATATCAAACACAGGCATATGAAATTGAAAGGCTTTGACCAGCTTCAGAATAACCGCCAACTAAAATATATTCAACACTGCTTTCGTAAAGCATTGAATAAATTCTCTAAAGTCATCATTGAAAATATTTCCCAACCTATCGTTTTTTTATAGTAAAGGCGGATTTATCCATTTGTGGTGGATTGTTTAATGGATAATTGTAAGCAATACTGTTTAGGTAAAAAGCAATTCTTAAGCGTTCTTGCCAAGGTAAATACTTATAATACACAGAATGTTTTTTCGATTCTGCATAATTATAAGCCTGAAACTGGCTTCTATCTAATTTAAATTTCATCAATACTAAGTTAAAACTATTCCTTCTCTTCTTCAGCTATTAAAATATCTTGCTGCTCAAAATTGCTTCGAACAAAATTACACCAGTGGCAATCTTCTTTTCCGCAGCCTTGTGAAAACTCATAGTTCATGATCTTAGAGTAGGTGCTGGAGATCTGCTCTTTTACAATTTCAATATCTTCAGGAGTTATTATTACTTTTTCTTTGTGATATTCATTGTCATTAACCGGTTCAACAAAATCGAATTCGGTGCTTACCACTTCCCAATCATTGCTTTTGTCATTGTCTACCAATATCTTATAGAAAACAGCTTGGCGCCAATAATCGCCACCAGTAGGATGCTTCTCGTCAGGTCGCTTAAATTTATCTTTAGCATTTTTATATTTTCCGGTCTTGTAATCGACAACGTTTGCCTGTTTTCCTTGAAACTCGATTTTATCTAGGTTACCTTTGATAGGAACATCATTAATGATCACATTTTTAATGCTTCTTTCGGTAACTGCCACTTTATTCCAAGTAGTTACATATTTAAGATAATACGGAGTAATGATCCGTTGACCGTACTCCATTCGTAATTTAAACTGATCCTTGGTAAACGATTCGCGGTTTCGCTTCATGAACCACTCAAACTGTTCAAAGAGATAGTTTTCATCAGGGAATTGATTGTTTTCATGCATGCGTAAATATAACCTGTTTAGTGCCCAGTGAATGGCCAAACCAAATGTGGCACTTGGACTCTTGCCTGCGGGAACACGTATAAGATTTTGGAAATAAAACCGCAACGGACAATCTAGATAACTGCTTAAGTGGGTAACACTTAGTGTATATTTTTGTAATAACTGATCGAGGTAGTTTTTATCAATTAACTGAATGTTTGGTTTATTATCGCTACTGAATTGAGCTGCAATGAAATCAAACATAGTATCATCGTTTATTTGCTTACGATCAATGCTCAAGGATGACTCTTGGCGCATTTCATAAATAAACTGTGAATGCTCTTGTTCTTTTCCATTCTTATCTTCAGCAGGATAGGAAACAAATAAAGAGTGTTTAGAACGGGTTAAGGCTACGTAGAATAATCGACGTGATTCTTCCAACTCAGAACCTTCAGCCACTTTTAGCGTCAGTGTATCGGGGTATTTGTAATTTTTAGTTCCTCCATTCTTTTTACCGGTATCCCAAATCTTTTTCGTACAACCCATCACAAAAACGTACTCAAACTCTAATCCTTTGGCTCCGTGGGCAGTCATAAAGTTTACTCCTTTTTCAGCGAATAGTGTTTTATTCAGATCAATGGCAATATTGTTCAGGTTCATTAAATCAATTGTGTCCACAAACTGCTGAAGAGTGAGGTCTGTTTTCTTGCGGTTTTCTTCCTTCATGAAATCGAACAAACTGGTTAAAACTTCCATATACCAGTTTCGCTCAGTGGAATGCATAATGTATTTTAAAATTCCTGCACGAAGAATGATCTTTTCAAAAAGCTCTTGTAGTGTTAAATTCTGCGACTCTTTTATCCAGAGCTCAAGGTTGTTACTTAGCTCTTTAATTTCAACTGCTGTATATTGATCAAATAAGGTCAATTTTTTAGGATTAGCCATATCGGCAATCCAGCGACGGATGGAAGATTTACCAAATGCTATTTCACTCTCTTTGCTGTTATAGGTATAGTTCTTTTGGAAAACCTCCACACTAATTTTAGCTGTTTCAATAGGCGGTATTTTAAAGAAATCATAATGCATGATCTCAAAAAGCAGTTCATCACCACTATATGGCGTATCAGTCTCCATTGCCAGGTAACGCAAAATATTAATGATATTTTCGACAAATGGCAAAGTAAGTATGTTAATCTTCCGCTTTGTATTAATCGGGATACCTTTAGAAGCGAGGTATTTTGCCAATTCCTCTACCTGACTATGGTTGCGGTAAATAATAGCAATTTCTTCCGCAGGAACTCCGTCATCCAACAATTCAATAATAGAATCGGCAACACCCACCGTCTCATGGTCTGTATTGCTATATTCAATAATTTGAGGTAATACCGTTAGCTCTGAAATTGCTGGGTTAGACGAATTCAGGTTTTTATCCAGATTAAGGGCTTTGGTTAGTCGTTCAATATTATTATTGATCAATTGCCGTGAAGCATTCAGAATAGCTTGTGTAGACCGATAATTCTCGGTTAAAACAATTGTTTTAAGGTCACTCTGATAAGCGTAAGCAAAATCAAGGATATTGCTCATATTCGCTCCCTGAAACCTGAAAATAGATTGGTCGTCGTCTCCAACAACAAAAATATCAGGTTTTTCACGGTCAGCAATCAATAATTGAATCAGTTCATTTTGAGCACCACTAGTATCCTGATATTCGTCCACAAGTAAATACTGAAACTGTTCTTGATACCGTGCTAACAGATTGCTATCGTTATTAAACGCCTCTAATACCCAAACAATCATATCATCAAAATCATAGCGATTTCGTGAGCGCATTTTTGCCTGATATTTTGGATACTCTTGCACAGCCGCTCTGAAAATCTCCATTTTATGGATCTCTTCGGCTATTTTATCTTCTTTGAGATCTCCCGGATTATGATGCTTATGTTTACGTTTATACATAAACTCATCACGGAGAGGTAAGTCTGTTATATATTCATCAATGCGTTCATTGATAAAGTCTGTTTTCCAGCCCTCCTTTTTTATTAACGCAAAGAGATTTCGTAAGCGGTCACGTTCAAAATAAACCTCGCCGGTATATCTTTTTAACGGACTGTCTTTTAGAAATTCGTCAATTAGTTCTTTTAGTAATTCAGCTTCTTCTAAATCAGAAATCGGGTCCAGATTAATTTTTCCGAAATATTCAAGATTCTCCTGGATTACTTCATTACAAAATGAGTGGAAGGTGTAAATATTCACCCGGTAGGCATCGGGGCCAATAAAATCAACCAAACGCTTGCGCATGTTAATCGCACCGGCATCGGTAAACGTTAAACACAAAATATTACGAGCATCCGTATCTGTATCCTTCAAAATTTTACCTATACGTGCGGCTAATATTTGGGTTTTTCCTGTTCCCGGCCCTGCAACAACTAATACAGGTCCGTCGATGGTTTCAACAGCTTCTCGTTGTTTTTGGTTTAATTTTTCAAGAGCCTGTTGAAATTGTTGATTATATTGTGATGACATCTGATAACTCTAAAGTGGTAAGTAAGAACCTTCCTGACTGTAATAACCTTGAGCGAACTTGGGATTGCAGTCGTAACGTTTTTACAAAAGTAAATATCATTAATAAATAAGAAAAAAGAGTGGGTACGGTGAAGTGCTTTATTGAAAAAAACCTTTCCGTTTCAGATATAGGTTTTTAAATAGAAATAATCCTAAACTTAAAATCTTTGAAGGTGTTTTACTAATTTCAAAGAAAGGAGTCTGAATTCCTCCTGAGCGTCGATTTACTTCTTCAACCTTTGGAATCATACTTCCTTCAAAGTCAAAGGTGTCGACAAATGAAGATGCCATTTTTATGGCCTCAAATGCTAATAGACTCGCTCCTCCAACACTTCCAAAATTTCTATCAATTGCGCTTAAAATTCCATAGGCACTCATTTTATCCCAGGCAATAAAAAGTGCAGCATGTATATTACCATCTTTATCTACTGCATAAATAACTCTTCCAGCATTATGCTTATATAAAGCATTATATAATCTTTCAAAAATAGCAAATGGATATGAAATGGTTTTTCCTATTTGTTGGAGTATTTTAGTATGGAACTCATAAAACTGATGTGCCGATAAATCATATTTAATGGAAAGCAGCTCTGCTGCCCGTCTGATTTTTCTTCTTTTTTCTTGAGGGTAACCTTTTAAAACATGTTCATAGTCTTTTATGTTATTGATAACATAAGAATAATGCGTCTGTTGTTTATAATGATGCCAATAAAAGGGCAGCCAATTGGTGAATTGATAGCCAAATCGCTGAAAAAAGAAATCATGTTTTGGTAGCATATCGATAAGCTCATTACAGATTTCAATTTCGTGGCTAATTTTGTTTGTAAGAGAAATATTAGGAAGATCTTTCAGCCATATACCTAAAATGGGTGTTAGTAGGGGTGAAGTAATCATTCTAAAACCCAATTTCTTTTTGATGTAAATTGGCCATGACGCAATAATTTTATTATCGCGTTCAATAATTAATACGTTCCAATTGTTTGTGCCGCATACTGCGTCGAGCCACCAGTAAGTTGAATATATTGGTAAGGTGTCTTCTACATCACAGAAAGCTTTGTATTTAGTTAAATTATCCATTTAGAATTTTTTAACAAGGGAACACTGCAGAAGATCGTTGATTAAGTATACAATATATGAACTTGAAACGATAAAATAATAAACCTCTTGGTTATTTTTGCAATAAATTAAAGTTAAGCTATGAAGAAAAGTTTTTTAATTACGTTAATCATTATCGGCGGTATTGTTACAGCATATGCGCAAGATGCTGCTCCTAAAATCTATAACCCGGCTGCAGATGCCAAAGCCGACGTGAAAGCTGCTGTATCTAAAGCTGAAAAGGAAGGTAAGCATGTAATGCTACAAATTGGAGGTAATTGGTGTGGTTGGTGTCTTCGTTTTAATAAAATGGTTACAGAAGATAAGCAGCTTGATTCTACACTAAATGCAAATTACGTGATCTATCATCTCAACTATAGTAAAGAAAATAAAAACGAAGCGGTATTAGCTGGCTTAGGTTATCCACAACGATTTGGATTTCCGGTATTTGTAATTTTAGACGGAAAAGGAAATAGGCTTCACACGCAGAATAGCGCTTATCTCGAACAGGATAAAAGTTACAGCAAAGAAAAAGTTATGGAGTTCTTTAAACAATGGAGTCCGAAGGCATTAGATCCTAAGTCTTATACTGGAAAATAAGATATTCAAGTTAAGCTGGGAGGCGGTCATAAATTGATCGCCTTTTTTTTGAAAAAAGTATCATTTGTTGTGATCATGATTTTTAAGCTTTTTTGATCAAAATGGACAAGAAATGGCCTTTATAAAGTGTTGGACATCGGAGAA
Source organism: Solitalea canadensis DSM 3403 (assembly GCF_000242635.2). NCBI lineage: Bacteria > Pseudomonadati > Bacteroidota > Sphingobacteriia > Sphingobacteriales > Sphingobacteriaceae > Solitalea > Solitalea canadensis. The sequence continues at coordinate 4,032,467 of NC_017770.1, read as the reverse complement.
ATATCAAATTCACACTTATTACTTTTTTAAATTTCTTTTCTATATTCACCTCCTGCTTAATGCTTTCCGGTGAATAAGTATTCAGATATAGAACTCTTTGAACTAGTGAAGCAAGGTAACAAAAATGCTTTTGGGGAGTTATATGAGCGACATTGGGAACGATTATTTGTTCTTGCCTGTCAAAAACTTCCCTCAAAAGATGATGCTATCGATTTGCTTCAAGACCTGTTTTTCCTGCTTTGGGAGAAGCGGGAAGAGATTGTTATTTCTGAATCTGTCTCGTCTTATTTAAATGTAATGTTTAAGCACAGGGTGTTTAATTTTTACAAGCATACGCAAGTAAAACAAAAGCACAAAGATCATGTAAAGGCTACTCATAATGATTCAGATCAATCTACCTTGAACCAATTGAACTTTAATGAGCTGAACAAATCCTTGGCAATAGAAATAAATGCCATGCCTGAAAAAATGCGTGAGATATTTATGTTAAGTCGTGAAGACGGGTTGCCTGTGAGTGAAATTGCCAGCCGTTTATCTATTTCAGAGCAAACCGTGAAAAACCAGGTTAGTAATGCGATTAAGCGTTTGCGCGCAAAGTTTGGCGGTAATTATTCGGCTGAATAAGCGTTCAGCCAATAAAAATTTTGCATTCGAATATAAAATCTATAAAAAATTTCACACCTCTATAGTACTATCTATTCTCATAATTGTCCTTATGACTGAAAACCGAAATAAAGTGGTACAAAAGGATATTAATCAATCAAAGTCAAACCTGAACCTGCCGGCCAATGCCGAAGAGCAGCAGCGTCTTGATGAGTGGTTTGATTCATTAAATACCAATGAATCAACTAAGCCTTTTGTAAATGAAGCTGATAAAGAGATGCTAAAGCAGCACATTTTTGATAATGTGTTGACCAGAATCAATGAAAGAGAGCAGGAGAACAGCAGTACAAACGTTCGAAAAATAAGTTGGCCATGGTTAAGGATTGCTGCATCCGTTGCATTGATCTCTGTAATTGGTTGGGCCGCATATAAATATGTAGCTAAACCCGATGTAAAAGCAATAGAGTATGTTGCAGTAACTGCAACTAATGGAAAAGTAATGCAGGTGATTTTACCCGACAGCACTTCCATCTGGTTGCAGGCAGGAACCACGTTGAAATATCCGAAAAGATTCAGCGATACCAGCCGGGAAGTATACCTGGAAGATGGATTGGCATATTTTGAAGTTACTCATAATGAAAGTAAGCCATTCATAGTACATACTCCTCAGATTGACACGAGAGTGCTGGGAACCTCCTTCGTTGTCAAAACTTACAAACAGTTGGAGGATGTGCAAGTTGAGTTACTTACCGGCCGGGTACGTGTGAGTCATGATAAAAATGTAATCGGAGAACTTACTCCTAATAAAAGGCTAACCTATCATAAAGCTTCTGCAAAGGCTGAGATAGAAGAGTTTAATACAGCGGCTTCTGCCGGTTTTGTTAACGGAGATATTGTGATGCAACGAGCAGGATTTGATGAACTTTTTACCACACTTCATAATGTATATGGGGTAAACGTAAAATACGATACAGCCCAGTTCAAAGCATGCAAATTCAACCTTCGTTTTAACACCCGATTAAAGGTAGAAGAGGTACTGGAAATTGTAAATGGAATTCACACAATAAAGTATGAGATCAAAGGCAATGAGGTAACAGTAAGTACAAAAGGCTGTAATAAAGAATAAAAAATCAGCGCTTGCTGCAACAAGCGCTGAACGAACAAAAATGTCGTGTTTTTTAAAGCCATTATGAATGGTTGCTTTCGCAACTATAATGGGATGGCTTTGTGTTTTAGTGTTCAACCCAAAACAGTTCAAATATATGAAGAAAACGTTTACAAAGCTAATCTGGGAAACTATGAGGCTCAGTGTAATTGTAGTAAGCATTGTTATGATGACCTTCGGAGTGCTCAAAGCTGAAAAAAGCTGGGGCCAAATGCTGAAGGATCGAAAAGTAAGTATTAACATTGAAAGTGGATCTCTCGAATCTGCTATCAGGCGTATCGAAACTACGAGTAAGATCGGGTTTGCATACGATTACGATTTGTTAAAAAATATTAAAGTAGCGCCGCACCGCTTCTTTAATGAGTCATTAGATCAGATTTTAGATGCCCTTTTATCCTCAAACGGTTTAACTTTTTCAGTAAAGAACAATACCATTCTGATTGTCAAAGCACCGAAGGAAAATAATAAAGTAACAGGTTTTATTAAGGGCCGAGTTGTAGAAAATTCTTCAGATGGCACACCAATTCCTGGAGTAACCGTGCGTATTGATGGTTCTTCAATGGCTTCCTCAACAGATGCCGATGGTAACTATAAATTGAGTTTATCTCCTGGTAAGTATCGTTTAGTATTTTCATTTGTTGGTTTCGATACCCGTGTAGTTGATAATGTGGTAGTAGAAGATGGCAAAGTTCGCGAGATAAACATCAGTATGAAACCTTCTATTGCTTACCTGCAAGAAGCAGTGGTTGTAGGTTACGGTGTTCAAGAAAAGCGTAATCTTACAGGTGCTATTGGTACCTATAAACCTCTGGAAGAGGTTGGTAAAGTGCCAATGACAATCGATAATGCACTTATTGGTAAAATCGCCGGTGTTCAGGTTGCTCCATCGTCAGGTATACCCGGAAGCGCTTCTGCAATTATTATTCGCGGTGTAAGTACGTTGAATAAAAATGGCAATACTCCATTGGTAGTTGTTGATGGAGTTCCGGTTTACAGCATCGACCGTAATAATAATACCACCGATTTTAGTGGCGCAAAAGCTCCTCAATTTACGTTTGGAGGCACGGGTGTAAATGAAAATTATAAAAATGGTGCAGAAAGCTCTTTTGAGAATAATCCTTTGGCAAGTATTAACCCGGACGATATTGAATCCATTGAGGTATTGAAAGATGCTTATGCAACGGCCATTTATGGTTCTCGTGGCGCGGCAGGTGTAATTTTAATTACTACTAAAAAAGGTAAGAGCGGTAAAATGAAAGTTGATTTCTCTTTATCATCTTCAGTTAGTGATCCTGTAAAAACACCTTCAATGATGGATGGTGATCAATACGCCGAGTTTTATACCAGTTATTTAAAGGCTAAGAATCCGGCTTCGACAGTTGTTTTTCCGAAAGGAATAAGTACCAACTGGCTGGATCAAGTTACCCGTATAGCATTAGGAACTAACGCTGCCCTGGCAATATCAGGTGGTTCTGATAATATGATCTACTCTATTAGCGGTGGTTTTGACAACCAACAAAGTTATATCGTTAATAATGATTTTAGCCGATATCAAGGTCGCGTGAATTTGGAGGGTAATCTTTCAAAAAGCATAAAGATCGGTACCAATATAGGGATGTCTTATGTTGATAATAATGCATTAAACACACAACGTATTTATCGTAATGCTGTATTGCGGGCTCCAAATACACCAATTATGGATGGACAAGGTAAATATGTATGGCGTTACGGCAGTAACCCTCAAGGTGTTAATGAGGATACTAATCCTGTGGCCTGGGCCAATACAGGCAAAAATAGTCGTATCGATACACGTGTGCTTGGAAATATTTATGCGGATATCAAATTTGCATCTTGGGTTACCTGGCATACCGATTTTGGTGTAGACTGGATCGATGGAAAGGCTTATTCTCGTGAAGCTGATAAAATTAGCACTCGTGAAGGAATGGCGGTTTCGACGACAAATAATAATCGTCGCTGGGTAATTAGTAATGAGTTACGCATTAATAAAGTGCTTAACTACAAACATGCATTTAATGCTACACTTGGACAATCATTCGAATCATCTGTTGAAGGTATAAATAGTGTAGTAGGAGAAGGTTTTCAGAGTGATGATATTTTAAGTATAAATGCCGCGACAACCAAAAAAGTAACCAATTCATTAGATCAAAAATGGGCATTGGTATCGTATTTCGGTCGTTTGAATTATCAATTCAATAATCGTTACCTGGCGGGAGTAACTTATCGTTTGGATGGCTCCTCTAAATTTGGAAAGAATCATCGTTATGTAGGTTTCCCCTCTTTCTCTTTAGGATGGATACCTAGTGAAGAAACTTTCATGAAAGATGTTAACTGGATTGATCAACTTAAGTTCCGTGGTAGTTTAGGATTTACCGGAAATGATGGCGGAACAGGATATTACGGTAACCAGGGAACTTATAAACCTAGTTCATATAGTGCAACTTACGGAACCTTAAGCCCACTGGAAGTAACCTCTCCGAATAACCCGAATCTGGAATGGGAAACTACTACTATGATTGACGTAGGTATGGATCTGACCTTGCTTCGTTCACGAGTTACTTTAGGTGTTGATTATTATAAAAAGGATACTCGTAACTCTATTGTTAGTTCACCTTTGCCAAGCTTTATGGGCTTCAGCAATCAACAACAAAATCTGGCTGATCTTACCAATAAAGGTTGGGAGTTGACAGTAAATTCTCAAAACATTCAAGGCAAGAAATTCGGATGGTTTACCACATTCAATATTTCAAGAAACAGCAATACCATTAATAAACTGCATGCTATTGATCCGGAGCAAAATGCTCGAGATATAGAACTTAACGGTGGTCGTTACTGGATGCCAGGCGCCTCAGCTACTTCGTTCTATATGTATGAATGGGGTGGTGTAAACAGCGAAACAGGTAATCCGGCTTGGATCGATAAGGATGGGAACAAAGGTGATAAACCAATACCAGTTGCTTATACAACCAATCCTAATAGCCAACGCAAGGTATTAGGAGACGCTTTGCCAAAATTCTTTGGCGGATTGGGTAATACATTCATCTACAAAGGATTTGAGTTAAATGCATTTCTGTCTTTCTCTTATGGAAATAAACTATTCAACGGTGCAAAAGCTTCCATGATGAATTACACAGAAGGAACAATGACAGGAATAAATGCTGTTAATCTTTCAACAGACATGTTAGCTTATTGGAAAAATGCAGGAGATCAAACTGAAATCCCATCATTGGTAAATCCTTCAAATAATGTAGGTGGTTTTGGTAGTTCAACTGATTATACACAAGGACGTTACACTTCACGATTCCTGGAGGATGCTTCTTATATAAAATTACGCAGCTTAACACTTGCTTATACACTTAAGAAAAAGTGGGCTTCAAATCTGTATCGTGTTAAAGTATTTGTTGAAGGAAATAATTTATTCACCATTACTAAATACACCGGATTAGATCCGGAAGTAAGTGCATTCGGATCATCAGCGCTTAATACAGGTTACGATGAGTTAACCTTGCCTCCAATGCGCACTTTCAGATTAGGATTACAAGTTGGGCTTTAATTTTTAACCATCAAATTTAATTATGAACAAGTTAACCCTTCATAAAACATTGTTTGCGGCAGTACTATCAGGTTTGATGTTATTTACCGCTTGTGATAAACAAATCGATCTTGCTCCTGAATCCATTATAACAGAAAAGGATGCGCTAACCTATCAGAAAGGATCGGAACGTTTATTGGCAAATGCTTATATCAATCTAATGAAAGCATCTAAAGGAGATGCCTACATCATAGGTGATATGACCACCAAATTATCAACCGGTTTTTCAAAGAATTATGAAAACGGAACTATTGATTCTCGTAATAGCATTACAGGAGCTATGTGGTCTGATAATTATGCTACCATTAATCTGGTGAATGTTATCATTGATAAATTACCTGTTTATGCAACTTATGACAAGGCTATACAAAAACAATTTATTGCTGAAGCCAAGTTTATAAGAGCTGCTTCTTATTTGAATCTTATCAAATTGTTTGGAGAAGGGGCTTTGGAAGGCAAAATGGAGAACTTAGGTGTTCCTTTACGATTATCTGCTTTTGATGGTTATGATGGTTCGCAAAATATTCCAAGATCAACTAATGGGCAGGTTTACAGCCAGATCCTAAAAGATCTCAACGAGGCAATTCCTGAGTTAAATGCAACATTTACCACTAATGTTGATTTACATGCACGTGCAACCAGAGCATCAGCCCGCGCATTGGCATCAAGAGTGAGTCTTTATAAAAGAGACTATACGGCAACCATAGATTATAGTAATGAGGTTTTAGCTGATGCGAGTTTTTCTTTGGAGAGTTCTCTGAAGTCTGTTTTTCCAATCTATAATCAAGGTGTTAAAGATGTTCCTTTTAGCAAAGAAGTGTTGTTCGGGTTTCCTTTCAGCTGGAATAAGGATGTAACACAATACAAAGAGCATAATATTGGCTATTACTTTGGTTATCTGAAGCCTGATACAACGGTTTTCTTAAAAACCTACAATGCAGATGATATGAGAAGAACAGAGTTTTTTGTTGATCCAACTAATAAAAACAGAACTCTTAAGTTCTCAAGTCCGGGTTCTGTAGATAATTTGATGATGATCCGCCTTTCAGAAGTTTTATTGAACAAGGCAGAAGCAGAAGCTAATCAAAATGGTGTAACAACAATTGCTGTTGATCTATTAAATCAGGTTTATCAGCGTGCTTTTCCTGATAATAAAAAACCACTACCATATACTGTTAGCGACTTTTCTTCAAAGCAAGCTTTGATCGACAGAATATTACAGGAACGTAGATGGGAACTGGCTTTTGAAGGTCATGATCGATACGATTTCATCCGTACCGGAAGACAGCCTAATGCAACATTACCTGCTAATAAATATGCATTGCCAATTCCACAGCGTGAGATCGATATCACTAATGGATTGATCAAGCAAAATTCAGGCTATTAAACCTAAACCAATCAATACACTATAAAGTACGGGGCCGCTTCGTGGATTAAAGGCCCCGTTACTTTACTAAACTAGCTAAAGAGGCCTATAGAACATTTTTACTTGATCAGTAGCCGTTTGGCTAATTTGTTAACTAACAGGAAAAAGTAATGAACAAGTTTCTTTTGTCAGCAGCCATTGGCTGTTCGATATCTCTGGGTGCATTTGCACAAACCCGTGAGATTAATTTTAAACATGATGCTCCTTTTAAAGAGGTTCTTGCTGAGGCCAAAAAACAGCATAAGCTTATCTTTTTTGATGCTTACACGTCATGGTGTGGTCCATGTAAGGTAATGGCAAATACAGTTTTTAAAACTGATAGTGTGGCCGATTTCTTTAACCAAACTTTTGTGAACCTTAAAGTAGATATGGAAAAAGGAGAAGGGCCGGCATTACAACAACGATTTGGAGTAAGTGCTTACCCAACTTTATTATTTATTGATGGTGATGGAAATCTGGTGCATAAAATGGTTGGTTCAGCTCCGGTGAAAGAATTTATGGCTGAGGCTCGCAAGGCCTTAGATCCGGAGAAAACAGTTTTTGGTCTGGCAAAGAAATTTAATGCAGGCGATCATTCGGATGCTACTTGCATTGCTTATATGACAGCCCTTGAAGCTGCATATGAAAACGATAAAATGGGAGTGGTGGCCAAAGTGTATTTCGATAAACTCCCAGAAGCAACGCTAATCGAAAGTAAAAACTGGGATATGGCTAAGCGATTTTTAATGGACCCAAGTTCGAAGGCTTTTGCCTATCTCTTCAACCATAGTAAAGAACTAGGTACGGCTTACGGAACAGGGGAAGTAGATATGTATTATAACCAGGTTTTTGGAACTACGATTTACGCACTTAAACGTGCTTATGGCAAGAAAGAAAATGTGGATGTCTTTAAGGATAGAATTGCAGCAATTGAGAAGTTGCTTCCAAATGAGTCGTTCAAAGCATCAACACGCTTATTACTTAACCTGCATCTAACTCAGTTTGCAGGGACTAAACAATGGGATAATTACTGTGCACTGATCGATAAAATTATTCAGGAAGAAACTCCGGAGACCAGAAAATCAAATCCTTCGACATTATTATGGGCCGGAATGGAAATGGTTAAAGAAGCACCTGCAAGTTATTGTACTAAAGTGTTGGCATGGGCTGCTCATTATGAACAACAGGAAAATGACTTGTACACTCAAATCATGATCAGTGATTTACATAAAATGGTAAGCAAAAAACAAGGGAAGAAGGAGGAAGCACAGGTTTTTGCAGCCAAATCAGAAAGCCTTAGAAAGCAAGCCGCTCAAAAAGGAAGCATGACGCCTCAACTAATGAAAGATTAATATAGAATGAAAACCAAAGGAATAAACGTGAAAATGACAATTAAAAAAGGATTAGGCGTTGTAATGACAATGCTAATGGCAGCAGGGTCTCTGTATGCTCAGACTGGTAAGCAAATTACTGTAACCGGAAAGGTGAAGTTTCCAGACCCTACCGGAAAGGATAAAATCTATTTAGGGCAATATGTTGGAGAAGGATTCAACAAAGCCTTTAAACCAATGGATAGTGCAACATTATCTGCTGATAATACTTTTAAGTTTAAGATTAATACCACAAACCCTGATTTTTATCAAATCCGTGTGTATTATATGGACAGAATTGATATTTGGGCAGATAAAGACGACTTGTCAATTTCCTTTAGAGGAATTGATACCGCAAAAATGAAGATCAAGAATCCTCCACACATACATATTGAAGGATCAGCAGATAATGATGTGATCAATCACACCAATTTTGCACTTTATAGACATTATCAGGGACAAATATTGTTCTATAATCAATTGTACAAAGCTCAGAAGGCCAAAGATTCACTTTGGATAGAAAGTGCGACAAGAAATACGGATAGTCTTTCTACCGACTTTACTTCAAGAATCCGTTACCTGATTAAAATGTATAAAGACAGGCCTACTGTTTTATATCCACTTCAAATGCTGAACTGGAAACGTGATGGAGCGTTAATTATGGAAACACTGGATGCATTGGAGAAGAAATATCCAAACATGCCACAGGTTAAAAAACAAAAAAAGGAAATTTTGGACAACATGGCTCAAACCAAAAAAATTGCCAACGGTATGCCAGCACCTGATTTTGCTTACGCTGATTTGAGTGGTAAGAAATGGGGGCCTAAAGATTTCCGCGGTAAATACCTGATTGTCGATTTTTGGGCTTCATGGTGTGGTCCTTGTCGTCAGGAAATTCCTCACTTAAAAGAGGTGTATAAAAAATACAAAGAGAAAGGTCTCGACATACTTGCGGTATCAATTGATGCAAAGGCTGATCAATGGAAAAAAGCGTTAGATGAGGAAAAGATGACTTGGCCACAAGTTAATGCTCCTCAATCTAAGGAAGTAATGAGTTCTTATCTGTTTAGTGGTATTCCTTACTTAGTAGTAGTGGATAAAGATGGAAAAATCATCGAAAAGAACCTTAGAGGTGAAACACTTGATAAGAAACTTAAAGAGCTATTTGGATTTTAATTCTTCTTTTTCATATAACCTAAATCAGCGATGGGGGCTTTCCTAAAAGCCCCTTATCCTAAAATCTTCTAAAAAAGTTCATTATGAAAAAAATACTATTTTCTGCACTTATACTTTCACTAGTGGTTATTGCTTCTCCTAAACATGCACATGCACAAATGGGAGCAGCTCAAACGATTCAGTGGGATATTACAAAAGTAGCAGTCGTAAAAGCTGATCAGGACGGCGCCTGGAGCTTGCTTTCTAATTTAAGGGAGATCAAAATGTATACAAAGGGATATATCAGCGATGTTGAAATAAAAGGTTCAGAGTTGCCATTTGATCGAATAATTACTTTTGCAGACGGCACTAAGAGAACAGAACAAATTGATCAGGTGGATCAACGATATAAGTTTATGGCTTATCAATTTAAAGAAAACTCATTGCCGGCAGGAATCACCCAAGTTAATATTGCAGTTTTTACCAAAGCTGTTGATGATAAAGCTGAAGTAAAGTGGGTAGTGAGAGTTGATGGAAAAGGTGATGCTAAAAAAGCATTAGTGGCTCAACTAACAGCAGAGATTGACAAATATGCAGAAGGGATGACCAATTTATTTAAGAATTCAATTCCCGCAATGCAAATGAATTAAAGAGCTTCTTCTTAGTGATGGTTACAGGTCGTTTCGCTTTATGAATCGGCCTTAACTTATTTATTTACCTTTCGTTGTATGGTTGCAGAAATAGAAGCTCCTGTGGTTTCCTCCGGTTTCTTTCCGGCGCCTCTTAATTGCATAAGCTTATTGAGCAAATCATACCAAAACGGTGCTCCTAATGACAAAGCTAAGGCTGTGATCAAATAGCCGGGAATAGCTTTCAGGTAACACCCGATTTTGCCCCAAAAGTGTCCTCCTTCACATTCAATAATACCTTTCTTTAGCCCTAATATTTCATGCGCTTTGTTGAGATCGGTGCTTAACAACGAGTCGGCTTTCTTAACAAGACTAGTGGCTCTGTTTACAAGTAACGTATCCATTCTTTTGCCCATTGCTGTATCTTCAGTAACGGTATCTCTAATTGTTCTATAAATTTCAAATTTAGTTCGCTGTGCGTTTTCATTAAAATTGCCGGCAAGTTCAACCATTTTATCCCGCGCATCTTTATCCTTCATAAGCTTTTGGGCAATCTGAATAGAATCGACATTAAACGCGAATGAAATGCTGAATCCAATAATTAGTAGAACCAGTTGAATGTGTCGTTTGTACCAACCGGTGGCACGCTCCATCGTATCATTGAACCATCCCTCTAACAGATGCTTGAATTTTTCAAGTTCAAACTCTGCATCCTCTACCAATCCCCTTAAAAAACTCAATGTTTCTTCATCCAGCTGAATCTCGATTTCGCCATCTTTCGTTTTAATCGGAACTTTTCCGGTTTTGAGGATTTTCTGAATCCGTAACATCTGACTCTCATCGGAATCATGATCAATTCCCTTTAAAAGATCAACAATAACTTTAGAGAAGTTCTGTGCATTAATGTAACCGGGTTTATCGTGCCAGGTATCTTCAGCAAGGTATTTTATTAGCGGATGTTTATAAAAAGCGTTAGCCAGGGTAGTATTATGTCCTTCTACAATTTTAGTCGTGGGAGCAAGATTGGGCGGAACAAACAACGCGACGAAACTCTTTATGCGATCATAATATCGTGCCCAAAAGCCTTTTGCGTTTCCTTCACTAATATCACTAAGCATTCGAATAATCGCACGCTCAAGAATTTTTGCCCTGAACCCTAACCAGGTAGCAATAATTTCCTGCAAAATGGTGGCGAGTAGACTGTATAGGAGATAGATAAAAACAAGCCCTATAACTACATCAAGAACAATTGATCCGAACATGACCTTATGCTTTTAAGAATAGATGAATAGGAAGTTTGTAGTTCCAATTTACGAATAAAGGCAGACTTTTTAAGGTCTGCCTTTATTTTTATAATCCCTGGGCGGATAAGAATGTAGTATTAACGGTTACCGGAAGCTTTCCTGATGTAGTAAGCTCCCCTTGCATTACTTTGGCTGCTGCTTGCTCAGTAAAAGGTGAATCCTGGTAATACACCCACAATCCACGGCTTTTCTCCAGGTCTTTAAATCCTGCCATAGCATAGGCATTGGCCAATATATTGATGTAAGCTTTGTTGGTGAGCACCAGTTCATTTACGAAATTAATAACTGCAGAGTTATGGTCTAGCACACTGCGTGGACGCTCTCTTAAATCATGTACTCCCACGATGATCTTATCAGCACTTTGTAATTGTTTACGGATTGCATCCACCTTTTTTGCATCGGCATCTTTAGCTAGGTTTAAAAGTGTTACCTGGTTATTGGATGAAATGCTTTTCTGAAAAACAGTTAAATCCACTGATCCAATTGAAAGTACTACTACTTTTTCTGTTGTTTTAATAATTGTGTCTGCAGGAGCTACTAATGTTGTAGCGGCCGCTTCTGCCAAACGGGTATTCAGATCGGTTGCTGATGCAGGGTTAAGGTCCTTGGTCAGGTTTTCAAGGTACACAGGTTGATAATTATTTAATCCTGCCCAGTATTTTGCTGCCAAAATTTTCTTGCAACGAGCGTTAACATCTTTTCTACGTATTTCGCGTTTTCTGATTGCTTTTCTTACCGCATTGATAGATTCAGGTAGGTTTTCAACCATTTCAAGCATGTCGTTTCCTGCCTTAATAGCTAAAACCGCAGCCTCTCCTTTAGGATGATATTTCACAACACCTTTCATGTTCATGGCATCAGTAAATACCAGTCCTTTAAATCCGAGTTTGTTTTTTAATAAATCGGTAACAATTGGCTGTGAAAGGGTAGAAGGAAGGTTTTTGGTTGTATCAAGCGACGGAATATTCATGTGAGCCACCATTACTCCACTTATTCCTTCAATGATTAGTTGCTTAAAAGGATACATCTCTAATGAGTCAAGTCGCTCACGAGTAAACTTAAGTTGTGGTAAATCATAATGAGAGTCCACATCAGTATCACCATGGCCCGGAAAGTGTTTGGCGGTGGTTAATAATCCTCCATCCTGCATACCCTTAACAATTGCAATTCCTTTAGCAGCTACGTTGTACTTGTTTTCGCCGAAAGAACGGAAGTTGATAACCGGGTTGTTAATGTTATTGTTCACATCCACTACAGGAGCAAAGTTTACATTCATCCCTGCTCGTCTGAACTGAGTTGCCATTTGCTGTCCTACTTCATAAATCAGTTTATTATCCTGAATAGCTCCCAAAGTCATTTGGAATGGGTACGAAACTGTGCTATCTAATCGCATTCCTAATCCCCATTCACCATCCGTAGCTACCAATGCAGGAACATCCAAACCTTGTTGGATTCGATTAACTAGTATGGCATTTCTTACTGGTCCACCCTGGAAGGTTATAATTCCTCCTGCCTTGTATTTATGGATCAGGTTAATAACGGAGTCTTGTTTATTTTGCGGGTCCCGTGAATAAACCGGTACCATAAATAATTGCGCCAAACGCTCTTTACGGCTCATTTTTCTGAATACCGAATCAACCCAAGCCGAATCAGCCCCGGTTGGGTGGAAAAAAGAAGAAGCCGAAGCGCGAAGTGGGGAAATGTTTTCCGTTTGAGCTTTTACTCCGAAGCAAGCCAATAGGCAAAAAACTAGGGTAGTGAAAAATAATTTCTGTTTAAGAATCATTCTGTAAGTATTTCTTATTTAGTGCTTAATGTCAAAAAGGAACTCCTAAATCCCCAAATATACTGTTTATAGTGGCATGCTTTTGTCATTTCTGCTTTAGTAACAAATTTAATATGCATATGAAAAAATTGATGTTAGCTATAGCGATGGGTGTTTTTATTACAGGAAATGTAGTAGCCCAGAATGTAAAATTTGGTATTAGGGGTGGTTTAAATCTTTCAAAGGTTAGTTCTTTTAGTTACAAAACAAACAACGGAACCTCTGAGCAGGCGGTGTCAACTGAATATAAGCCGGGGTTTCATGCAGGTGTTTATGCTGATATTGGAATTAACAATTTGATTTCTATCCAGCCTGAGATTATCTATTCTCAAAAGGGGTATAGAACCAATTATTCATTTTTAGGAGTCGACAGAACAACAACTGTTTCCTACAACTACCTTGATATCCCATTTATGGCAAAAATAAAAACCGGTACAGGCTTTAATGTTTTCGCCGGGCCAGCTGTTTCGTTTTTGATGGATAGAAAAGTTAAAGACAGTGGAGATGATGGTAGCTTCGAAACTGGAGATGGGGTAATTGATGAGGATAATTTTCGTAAAGCTGATATAGGGGGAGTTGTTGGAGGCGAGTATGATTTTGGAAAATTTAATCTGGGAGCCCGTTACAATTTTGGACTACAAAAGCTGGATAAAAATGATGCTAGTGTTAAAGCCCGAAACAATAATATTCAGGTTTCCTTAGGGTTTAACTTCTAACCTATAGTTGATATAACTAAGTTTTAAGCAATAATGGACCGTTTCGGTAGTTTACCGGGACGGTTTTTTGTTTATGTGTATACAGTTCTAATCAATTTAAGGAAAGCCATAGTTGCCGAAAATTAGTTAATTGATGCTGAAAATGGCTTTTTTTAGTTAACTGCAGGCTTGTTCTTATTAAGGTATATGTTTTGATAGTTAGGCATTTGTAAAAATGTATAGCAATACATCTAAACTTATGGTAAAATTTATATACGCAGTCTCAGTTGTTTTATTAATCACAGGCGTTTGCCGTGCGCAAGATAAACCCGATAATAAGGTGGGAGTATTATTTGCGGTTGGTGCCAGTACAATTGCTCCCGCCCAATCAAGTGACGGTTTTGAGCATAGCTATGATCCGGGTTTTTGTTTACATATTATTGGGTATTATAATTACTTCTTTACTGAGCATTTGGTATTGGAGCCTGGCTTCGGATTTATAGCGAATAATTTCACCGAACAACTTACCGTTGGAACTGCCGGTGCTAAGGTGGGCTATGAGGTTAAGAATACTTACCTCGCATTACCGATTACTGTACAATATGTTTTTAATAAAATTAGGGTAGGAATTGGTCCTGAAGTTAATTATCTGATACGGACAAAGAGTGATCGTTATGATGTCGTTAATTTTACCGATTTTACTTATGGTTTATCGACGTTGGTTGATTATAAGGTTTCGTATTTCCGCATCGGCTTAAACTATAAGATGTCTTTTGCTAAAACTTTTGATCCGGCTACCAACATTTTTGATAAATCAGGCAAGTACCAAAATCTGCTACTCACGTTTAGGTATGAATTATAATAGAAAAGTCCCGTCTAGGTTCAACCTAGACGGGACTTTTTTTAGTTGACTTCTTTATTGGAATTAGTCATTTCCATTACCGCAATCAGGTATTTGGAAGCAGCTGATGTAACGACCCCAATTGTTTCCAGGGAACTCTTCATTACCGCCCCAAGCTGTTTCTGCTGGTTTGCAATCTTTCCAAGCCTCAGCATGAGTAAGAATACAAATACATTCTAACCCTGCGAATTTTGATAATGGGAATTTTTCTACCCAGCAAGTAACACCACAATCAGGTTGTTCTGTGGCAACACCCCACTCAGTTTTATCAAACTGGCCAGGAGTTGCACCTCCTCTAGTGCTTGGTACTTCATCACAAGGGCCTACATAAGTGTGAGTTAGATGTAAACTCCATCCTTCTTTGTTAACAGAGTATTGAACGTATAAATAATTTTCATCTCTGAAAACTTTAATACTTCCAATTAACTTGTCTTCCGGATTGTTTGCTGGGTTACCTGCATAAAGTGGATACTCTTGCGGGGTTGAGCATGGATTGATAACACCTTCAGTTCCAGTGTCTTTGTAGTTTGCGCAACTGACTGATTTAGGTTTCTCTTTTACATCTGATTCCGATTTTTGACAACTGTACATTCCTACGGCAATGAGGCCGCCAATGGCCATTAAGGCCATTACTGCTTTTAATTTCATAGAGCGTAAATAATAAGGTTTTTTGATAAATATGTTACATAA
Organism: Solitalea canadensis DSM 3403; assembly: GCF_000242635.2. Classification (NCBI taxonomy): domain Bacteria; kingdom Pseudomonadati; phylum Bacteroidota; class Sphingobacteriia; order Sphingobacteriales; family Sphingobacteriaceae; genus Solitalea; species Solitalea canadensis. Next base: position 4,017,115 of record NC_017770.1, on the reverse strand, counting down.
TTATGGTTAATAACAAACTGTGTGACAATATTTTGGATTCTTTGTTTTAAAGCTGTTTTAGGGGTTTTACCTAATAGCTTTTTTTATGTCATTGTGTTCAATTCTATTCAAGGAAGTATACAATTGTCAACATTGCGTTACAATAATATATAGGAAAGTGGAATGCCTTTTGTTTATTTTCGCCCTGTTCATAATTAAACTTAAAAAACCATATGAAAAGAATTCTTTTAGCTATAACAGTAGCATTCATATCATTATCTGCAAGTGCTCAGAAATTAGATTTCGGTATTAAAGGTGGGGTGAACTTTGCGAGTGCAAATGACATTAAATTTACAGGAGATTTAAGTGACTCCTATAAACAAACAGCTGACGGAGTTACCGGTTATCATTTAGGTGTTTGGGCTGAAGTGGGTATTCCTACGATTTCTTTCCAGCCTGAGTTGTTGTATTCTCGTAAAGGTTTTAAAACCACTAATGAGACTGGGCAAGAGGCTGAAGTAAAGATGAATTACCTGGATATTCCTTTATTAGCTAAGTTCAAACCATTACCATTACTTCATTTTGTTGCTGGTCCACAGGTGTCAATTAAATTAGCTGACAAAATCAGTGGTCCAAGTGATTTTACCAGTGCTTTAAATGCTGACAGTTTTAAAAGCGGCGATTGGGGAGCTGTAATTGGTGCCGGTGTGTCTATTTCAAACATTCAACTGGATGCCCGTTATGTTTGGGGTTTAAGCAAGGTTGAAAATGACGGTTTGGAATTTAAAAACCGTATGTTCCAGATATCGTTGGCATACAAGTTGTTTTAAATCTGTATCAAAGATATTCCAAGTAACTTTAAAAAGGTTTTTATTGTAACACAGATATCTTAATGTTACCTCTCTCTATAATTAACTAATTTAAAACTTACACAACGAAATAAGCCGATCTCCCGACCGGCTTATTCCATTTTAAACCTATATTTACGCTCTATAAGGTTTCTCTTAATTAACTGCAGCCTAATGAATTACCGCAGTTTAAGCATTTATAACAAGTACCTGATCTAACAGTAATATGTCCGCAAGTGTTGCAAGCAGGTGCATCTGATTGAACTCCACCGCTGATATCAAGTGACTTAAATTTCATTTCTGAAGAATCAGAAGTTACTCTTGTATTAATAACGGATGATTCAAACACATTGTTTTTATCTGGATTAATATCCTCATCAATTAATTGAGGATTATTTAAGGATGCATTTTGTTTAGTAATAACATGTACCAAATCTGTGCGGTTAAGGTATTCATAACCCAGTAACCTGAAAATATAATCAATTACCGATGTCGAGCTTTTAATATTGTCATGGCCTATAACCATTCCAGATGGTTCGAAACGGGTGAAAGTAAATTTATCTACAAACTCTTCCAGAGGAACCCCATATTGAAGTCCAAGGGATACAGCTATTGAAAAGCAGTTCATCAACGAACGGAAAGAAGCCCCTTCTTTGTGCATATCAACAAAGATTTCTCCTAATGTGCCATCTTGGTATTCACCAGTGCGAACAAAGATAGTTTGGCCTCCAACATGTGCTTTCTGAGTAAATCCACCACGCCTTTGTGGTAAACGTTTGCGTTCCACTATGCTCGAAAGCTGACGTTTAAATACGGTATCTTCCGATTTATTTAGAATATGGATTGCTGCCTCCAACACCTGTTCAGGTGATAATTCTTGTATTTTTAGTTCAGCAGCTCTACCTAAAGCATCTTCAACAGCATCAATTTTTTCTTCTTCCTTAACATCAGACTTGGTTGACAATGGTTGCGAAAGTTTACAACCGTCCCGATAAAGCGCATTGGCTTTTAAACCTAATTCCCAGCTCAATTGATAACAATCTAAAATTTGATCAACTGTAGCTTCATTTGGAAGATTAATTGTTTTAGAAATGGCTCCAGATAAGAAAGGCTGAGCTGATGCCATCATGCGGATGTGGCCATGTGCATGTATATAGCGTTTACCAATATTTCCACATCGGTTAGCACAATCAAAAATAGGGTAATGTTCTTGTTTTAAATAAGGTGCACCTTCTATAGTCATGGTTCCACAAACAAAATCATTTGCTTGCGAAATTTGTTGATTGCTAAAGCCAAGTGCTTTCAATAAACTAAAAGATGAATCACTGTACTGTTCCGACTTAAACCCTAAGCGCGAAAGGCACTCTTCTCCTAAGGTCCAAACATTAAAAGCAAAACTGATTTCGAATGCTGAAAGAATTGCTTTATCCAAACGCTCAAGATCAGCATCAGTAAAGCCTTTTGCTGCTAATGATTTAAAGTTGATATGCGGTGCATTTTGGATAGAGCCTGTACCTTTGGCATAATTCACAATTCCTTCAATTTCATGAGACTGATATCCAAGATTTTTAAGAGCAGTTGGAATGGCCTGGTTAATGATTTTGAAATAACCACCACCTGAAAGTTTCTTGAATTTTACCAAAGCAAAATCAGGCTCTATTCCAGTGGTATCGCAATCCATTACTAATCCGATGGTTCCGGTAGGGGCGATAACAGTGGTTTGTGCATTTCGGTAGCCATATTTCTCACCCAGTTCAACTGCTTTATCCCACGCATTGCATGCTGCTGACAATAAATAGTCCGGACAGAATTTAGGATCAATACCCGGTGGAGCTATCTCTAAATTTTCGTAGGCATCAGTTGTGTTGTAAGCTGCATAACGATGATTGCGCATAACGCGCATCATGTGCTCTTTATTTTTTTTAAACTCTTTAAATGCGCCTAAATGCTGAGCCATTTCGGCTGAAGTTGCGTAAGCTGTTCCAGTCATGATAGCTGTTAGAGCTCCTCCAATGGCGCGAGCTTTCTCACTGTCATACGGAATGCCTGCTACCATTAACATAGAGCCAAGGTTAGCATAACCTAGTCCAAGTGTACGGTAATCATAAGATAGTTGAGCAACTTCTTTAGATGGGAATTGAGCCATTAATACTGATATTTCGAGTACCATGGTCCATAGGCGACAAATATGTTCAAATCCTTTAACATCAAAAGTTAATGTCTCGGGATTAAAGAAGTGTTGTAAATTGATTGAAGCTAAATTACAGGCTGTATTATCAAGGAACATGTATTCCGAACACGGATTAGATGCATTGATTCTACCTCCTTCCGGACAGGTATGCCATTCATTGATGGTGGTGTCGTACTGAACGCCCGGATCTGCGCAAGCCCAGGCCGCAAAACCAATCTTATCCCAAAGTTTTTTGGATGGTATGCTGCTCATTGTTTTACCATTGGTTCGGGCTTTTGTTTCCCAGTCCAGATCTTGCTCCAATGCTTTGAAGAATGAATTTGGTATGCGAACAGAATTATTGGAGTTTTGACCGGCAACTGTTCGATAAGCCTCACCTTCGTAGTCAGATGCGTATCCGGCTGCAATTAAGGCGGCTACTTTTTTTTCTTCTTCAACTTTCCAGTCGATAAATTGAACGATTTCTGGATGATCAAGGTCAAGACATACCATTTTGGCTGCGCGTCTGGTTGTTCCTCCTGATTTGATTGCTCCAGCAGCTCTGTCTCCAACTTTTAAGAATGACATTAAGCCTGATGAAGTTCCGCCGCCAGAAAGTTTTTCATATTCACCTCTTATCTTAGAATAATTGGTTCCAACTCCTGATCCATATTTAAAAATGCGTGCTTCACGTACCCACAGGTCCATAATTCCACCATCATTCACTAAATCATCATCAACAGATAGTATAAAACATGCGTGAGGTTGAGGTCGCTCATAGGCAGAAGTAGATTTTTTTAACTCTTCGGTTTTAGGGTCAACATAATAATGTCCTTGCGGCGATCCTGATATGCCGTAGGAAGTATAAAGTCCGGTGTTAAACCATTGAGGTGAATTAGGTGCTGCCATTTGTGCTGTAAGGGTGTACACTAATTCGTCATAAAATACTTGTGCATCTTCATCAGAAGCAAAATAGTTGTAGCGTTTACCCCAGTCCATCCAACAATTGGCCATACGGTGTGCTACTTGTTTAATTGAAGTTTCTGATCCTAATGTTCCATCAGGCTGAGGGACGCCGGCTCTTCTGAAATATTTTTGAGCAAGAATATCGGTAGCCACTTGCGACCACGAAGTAGGCACTTCAACATTGTTCATCTCAAAAACGGCATCGCCTGCCGGATTTCTGATTACTGATGATCGCTTTTCATAGCTAAACATGTCGAGTGGACTTATGCCTTCCTGGGTAAAATGCCGGTTGACTTTTAACCCTCTACGTTGGTCAGTGTTCTTTTTCATACGAATCAATTATTATTGTTTAAATGTAGGTTTTGCTCTATCCTGCATGCATGATATTGTGCAGGTTTCATAAGTTTGATCTTTAAGATCATGACAGTAAGTGCTATAAAAAATGAACACGTTTTCCACAGTCAAACGATTGCATTTTTAAGCAGGAGAGCCGTACATTAAATTTAACGATGCTATGATAAGAATGTGATTTACAGTTTTCCACATAAAAAATACAGAGCCTTACCAGAGGCGCAAGGTGAAATATTATTGCCTGAAATTGAGGAAGTAAGGATGTGGAAAACTTAGTGAGGGAGACATAAAAAAGGCGACTCTGCAGAAGTCGCCTTTTTAAAATTTATACGTCGAGAACAGCTATTAAGCTACACTTACTTTGATCGTGTTTGTTCTTCCTTTTTCAGCAATAGGAGTAGAGAAAGTATTGATGATCACTTCACCTTCTTGAACAAATCCATTCTCTTTTAAAATGTTGTTCACCTCTTTGATTGTTTGGTCAGTGGTTTCAAACTTATCATAGTAAAATGCTTTTACACCCCATACTAAACTTATACTGTTCATTAAATCACGATTACCAGTAAAGACAAAGGTACGTGCTTTAGGGCGCTGACTTGCAATTTGATAAGCTGAATAGCCTGAGAATGTCATGGCAACGATTGCTTTTGCACTGGTTTTCTCAGCAAGATAAACGGCTGAATTACAAACTGAGTCCGCTAAGAAAGTCTCAGGATGCTCCTCAATCTGAGAATCATTATAATAAGGGTACATTCCGTTTTCAATATTGCGGACAATAGAGCTCATGGCCTCAATAACAATAACAGGGTATAAACCAACTGAGGTTTCGTTACTTAACATTACTGCATCAGCACCATCTAATACTGAGTTGGCAACGTCATTTGCTTCTGCACGTGTTGGACGAGGGTTAGCAACCATCGAATCCATCATTTGAGTAGCAATAATTACCGGTTTTGCCAAGGCATTACATTTTCTAACGATTTGCTTTTGCAATAATGGAACCTCTTCCATTGGCATTTCAACACCCAAGTCACCACGAGCAACCATCACACCATCCGTAACATCGATAATTGAATCAATGTTGTCAATAGCTTCTGGTTTTTCAATCTTAGCAACAACTTTAGCTGTACTGCCACTTTTAGCAATGATCTTTTTAAGATCAATAATGTCTTTTGCTTCTCGAACAAATGAAAGTCCGATCCAGTCAATATTATGCTTTAAAGCAAATTCAAGATCTTCACGGTCTTTTTCCGTTAAGCTTGGGGTACTTGTTTTCGTAAACGGAAGGTTAACACCTTTCTTAGAAGACAAGATGCCGCCATAAATTACTTCAGCTTTAACGGTATCAGTTTTGTTGGTATCTAAAACACGCATCTGCATTTTACCGTCATCCAACAAGAAAATTTCACCCGGATTAACATCTTTAGGAAAAGCTGTATAAGTAATGTAGATAGATTCCTTATCACCTACTTTAGGAGTAGTAATGATGTTAACGATATCACCTGCAGCAAACGCCACCCCATTATTCTCCATATCACCAATACGGATCTTAGGGCCTTGAAGGTCAGCAAGTATTCCCACATTAAAATTATTTTCTAGATTGATTTCGCGGATGAGGTTGATGGTTTGGAGGTGTTCTTCGTGTTTGCCGTGGGAGAAATTAATTCGACAAACGTTAAGGCCTGCCTTTATCATTTGCAGCAGTACTTCCTTTTTTGCGGAAGCAGGCCCAAGGGTAGCCACAATCTTTGTTCTGTTGTGTAATTCGTTCATAATAAGTTTCGAGTTTGCGGGGGCAAAAATACAATTTGTTTCTATAACTGTATGCTAACTTTTATATCAACAATATAATAATATGTTAATAGTCTAAAAGAGCAAATTATCTCTCGATTTTAGTTGATTGGCATCTATAAAAAAGGCAGTTTGCGTGATGCTCATTTTGTTAATACGGCTTAATAAGGTCTCTTTGTCGGCTTTATAGTTCATATTATGGATAAGAAGAAAAAAGTCGACTTCTTTTCTTTCGGGTACAAGGTATCCTTCCGAACCTTTATTGGCCAGCACGTAAAAATCTTGTTCGCCTTCTTCAAAAAATTGGTGGTATTTAGAAAAATAAACTTCCTGATTTAATTTATTCGTAAGAATAATCTCATCAGTTTTTACTAAATTGAAAAACAATTCTTTATTGAAGAACCAACAGAAACGATAGTCTCTGGCCGGAGCAATAATGCCGATCAGCGTAAAATCGTAGTCAAATGATACCTTTAATATTTTTTTATTCAAGAGGAGCTAAACTTAATGCAAAGCTATATAAATGAGCGATTACTTGCCACAACGAAAAAAAGTTTTGAATAGTTCCCTTAATTTACTTTTATTTGCAGAAAATTTTAGAAAAATAACCTTTTAAACACAAAAAACTATGTCAGATATTGCATCAAGAGTAAAAGCGATTATCGTTGAGAAATTAGGTGTTGACGAGAACGAAGTTACACCTGAGGCTAGCTTTACTAACGATTTAGGTGCCGATTCGCTTGATACAGTTGAGCTTATCATGGAATTCGAGAAAGAATTTAACGTGGCTATTCCTGACGAACAAGCTGAGCAAATTGCTACTGTAGGTCAGGCTATCGCCTACCTTGAAAAGAACGTTAAATAAGAAAATTTCATCTTAAAAGTATTTAATGCAACTTAAACGTGTTGTTGTTACAGGGCTAGGTGCACTTACGCCGTTGGGTAATACCGTTCCAGAGTACTGGAATGGTTTGATCAATGGCGTGAGTGGCGCAGCCATGATCACAAAGTTCGATACCGAAAAATTCAAGACGAAGTTCGCCTGCGAGGTAAAGAATTTCAACCCTGAAGACTTTATGGACAAAAAGGAAGCCCGTAAGGTAGATCCTTTTGTTCAATACGCTATGGCTGCAACTCACGAGGCTGTTGTAGACTCGGGAGTAAACTTTGAAGAACTTGACACCGATCGTATCGGAGTTATTTGGGGCGCCGGAATTGGCGGTCTGAAAACTTTCCTTGATGAGGTCTCTACGTTTGCTAAAGGCGATGGAACTCCGCGTCTCAATCCTTTCTTCATCCCTAAGATGATCATTGATATTGCGGCCGGTCACATTTCTATCAAATATGGCTTACGCGGCCCTAATTTTGCAACAGTTTCGGCTTGTGCTTCCTCTAATAATGCTATTATTGATGCCTTTAACTATATCCGTTTAGGCAAAGCTAATATGTTTATTACCGGTGGTTCAGAAGCGATCATTAATGAGGCCGGTATCGGTGGATTTAATGCGATGCATGCATTGTCAACCCGAAATGATTCTCCTGAAACGGCTTCTCGTCCGTTTGATCTTGACCGCGACGGTTTCGTTGCCGGTGAGGGTGCAGGTGCTATCATTCTGGAAGAGTATGAGCATGCTAAGAAACGCGGTGCTAAAATCTATGCTGAAATTGTTGGTGGCGGTATGAGTGCCGATGCTAATCATATTACTGCGCCACATCCTGAAGGATTAGGTGCTCGTAATGTAATGATTGCGGCGCTTGAAGATGCTGGTATGAGTGTTGATGATATTGATTATATCAACGTTCACGGAACTTCAACTCCATTAGGCGATATTAGTGAAACTACAGCTATTGTTAATTTGTTCGGCGAAAGCGCCTACAAGCTTAATATTAGCTCAACAAAATCAATGACAGGTCACTTGTTAGGTGCGGCCGGTGCTGTAGAGGCAATTGCTTCTATCCTGGCTGTTGTTAATGATATTGTTCCTCCTACTATTAATCATTTTACCGATGATCCGGCAATTGATCCGAAATTAAACCTTACATTTAATAAAGCTCAGAAACGTGTTATACGTGCTGCTTTATCAAATACTTTTGGTTTTGGTGGCCATAATACTTCGGTAATTTTCAAGAAATTTGAAGAATAATACCAAAAATAAGTTACAGGTTTTTACGGAAGTGCCTTCCGCTGGAATACCTGTAACTTATTTATATCTCCCATTCTTTACAAATAATTAGGATACAGAATGCCCGCAATGCGTTTATACAGGCTTTATATTTCTCGTGAGCGAAATTATGTCAGAGCTTTGAATAACATGCTGGGATTTGTTCCTGGAAATCTCACCTTATATAAGCTGGCATTTCGCCATAAGTCTGTAGCTCCTCAATTAAAAGAAGGATTGAAAAACAGTAATGAACGTCTGGAATTTTTAGGCGATGCTGTTTTGGGTGCAGTGGTGGGAGAGATGTTATTTAAAAAGTATCCGTTTAGGGACGAAGGTTTCCTTACCGAAATGCGTTCCAAAATCGTAAATCGTAATCATTTAAATCAGCTGGCCAAAAAAATTGGCATTGGTGATCTTATGGATTATGATACCCGAATGATCAATAATCCAATTAAGCAAGGCTCGTTAATGGGTGACGCTTTTGAGGCGTTGATCGGTGCTGTTTATTTGGATAAGGGCTATGCATTTACCAAATCATTTATTTTAAAGCGAATTCTAAAAGCACATGTTGATGTAGATGCACTTGAGCAAACAGAAACTAACTTTAAAAGCAAACTTATTGAATGGTGCCAACGCCACGGCAAAGAAGTATTATTTGAACTGATGCCGAATGAAGAAGGCAGTAAGTCAAAATTATTTACGGTAAAAGTTTTTGTTGATGGAGATGAATGCGGTACCGGTCAGGATTTTACCAAAAAGAATGCAGAGAAAACCGCTGCAGAGAGAGCCTGCACATTCTTGAATATTTAATATCCCATTATCCGGGACATAATCAACCATTCTCTATTTTCTTACTAATTGCTGATCAGCTCACTGCCAATTGCTAAAAAAACTTTGTAATGCTAAAATCAATCTTTATTCTTGTGTCTTTCACTTAGTAATAAAGAAGTATGCGTAAGGTTTTTGCTGTAGTTCAGTTGTTTTTAGGATTAGTAGCATTTGTTGTTGGCTTGATTGCAGCATTGCCTTTTGTTGTATTAGCCACATTAATTCTTCCCGGGAAAACCGGAACAGATGTATCATTCATCTTTCTTCGTATTTGGGCCTTGTTAGCTTCATTGGGTTCACTTATTCTATTTAAGTCATTCAATAAGTATAAAGCACCTGAAAATCGCGCCTATGTATATGTTTGCAACCATGGCTCGTATCTTGATTCACTTGCTGTTGTGTTAGGTATTCATCAATCTTTTAAGCCATTAGGCAAGATTGAGATGGCTAAAGTTCCTTTGTTTGATATTATTTATAAGCGGTTAGTAGTGATGATCGATCGAAGCAGTAAGGAAAGCCGTCAGAGATGTGTTGAAGATCTTAAGCTGGAACTAAATAATGGAATGTCGGTTTTAATCTTTCCGGAGGGAACGATGAACAAGACTGATCAACCGCTGACTGAATTTTATGACGGCGCTTTTCGTATCGCTATTGAAACGCAAACTCCAATTGCTCCTGTCGTGATTGTAAATTCGAAACAACTATTGCCTCGTAAAAACCCTTTAGCTATTAAGCCTGGTATAGTTAAAGTGGTGTATGCTGACGTAGTTGAGACAGCCGGATTAACAATGGATGATCTTCCTTATTTAAAAGAACATGTTTATCAATCCATGGAGAAATTATTAATTGCTCCTACTTCATTTGTGCTTCCAAAGTTGATTTAATAGTACTGTAAGTCAACTTAAAACACCATATTTGCTCCGCCTTAAACAATCTTATGAATAAAACTTTACAAGTGCATTTCGCACTTTTTATTGTATCATTTATCTACGGAGCAACATTTATCATCGCTAAAGAAGTAATGCCTGTTTATATAAAACCGTATGGTTTTATTGTGATCCGCGTTTGGGGTGCAGCATTGCTTTTTATTCTAATGAGCAAGGTTTCTGGAGGTGTATCACAACCCATTGAAAAGAAAGACTATAAACTTTTATTCTTGTCGGCAGTTACGGGAGTGGGCGCAAATATGTTATTGTTTTTTCAGGGATTATCATTAACAACGCCTATTAAGGCTGCCGTTGAAATGGTTTGTACCCCACTATTTGTGGCTTTACTTGCTTTTTGGGTATTGAAAGAAAAGGTTACAGTGCTGAAAATCGGCGGATTGATATTAGGATTATCTGGTGCCGTTTTTATGATTCTTTGGCCTGATTTCTCATTGAGTGGTGGGACTGTTCTCGGCGATATTTATGTTATCCTGAATGCAATTATTTATGCTTATTACCTGATTATAGCAAAACCACTGATTCAGAAGTACCAGGCAATTCATATTGTAAAATGGACTTTTATCCTGGGAGCCGTATTGGTTTTTCCTTTCGGGATAACAGATATCTTAAAGGTAGATTGGTTGCATATTCCATATAGTATTTGGATAGCTATTATATTTGTGATAGTTTGTACCACGTTTCTCACGTACTTACTCAATGGATGGGCCCTAAAATACGTGAACTCGTCAGTTGTTGGAGCCTATATTTATTTGCAACCGGTTCTTGCATCTATTATCGCCATTGCACTTGGAAAAGATGAAATAACGTTGCAAAAGTTTATTTTTGCAGCAATGATTTTTGCCGGAGTTTATCTGGTGAGTCTAAGGCCCAAGGTTGCAGTAGCAAATTAATTCTATTTCATCCTTAATTGTATATTCATTTGTATGACGCTAAATTGTAATAGTGTCACTCTCTAACCGTTTAACTATGCTTAAATCCATGACCGGATTTGGAATTGCTACCAAAGAAACAAGCAAAGCCAAAATTACCGTTGAGATCAAGTCATTAAATAGTAAATTTCTGGAACTTACCTTAAAGCTACCTAAAGCGCATTCCGATAAAGAGTTATTAATCCGAACGGATTGTAATCGATTGATCGAACGTGGTAAGGTCAATCTTACTATTTCTATTGAATATAACGCAGGTGCTGAACGTAAACCTGTCTCCATAAATCAGGCCTTACTAAAAGCATATTATGAACAGCTGCTGCAGGGTGCAAATGAGTTAAATGCTAATACCACAGATCTATTTGCTTTAGCGGTACAAATGCCTGAAGTAATTAAGCAGGATGAACAAGATGTTGATGAAGAGGAGTGGAAAGCAGTTTATACTACCTTTGAGGCCTCTGTAAATGCTTTTAATGATTTTAGGGCTACCGAAGGGGCTGAGCTTGAGAAAGACCTTGTAAAGCGTATCTCTACTATTATGAATCGTTTAGCAGATGTAGAGCTTGCTGAGCCTAGTCGTATGCCTGTTGTTCGGGAGCGTATTAACAAATACCTGGAAGATGCAGTTGGTACTGAGAATATCGATCAAAATCGTTTGGAACAAGAACTTGTGTATTACATTGAGAAGTTTGATATAACGGAGGAAAAAGTGCGTTTACGCAGTCATTGTGATTATTTTCTGGTTACCTTGAACAGTAAGGATGCAGGAGGTAAAAAATTAGGTTTTATCAGCCAGGAGATTGGTCGTGAGATCAATACAATGGGTTCAAAAGCGAACGATGCCAGTATTCAGAAACTGGTAGTTGAAATGAAAGACGAACTCGAAAAAATTAAAGAGCAGTTATTGAATGTTTTATAGCTATCAGCCATTAGCTGTTAGTGATTAGCAATTAATTTTAATAAAGAATACTAATGGCTAGTGGCTAAATGCTAATAGCCAATACAATAAAAAAATGTCAGGTAAACTTATCATATTTTCAGCTCCATCAGGAGCAGGTAAAACTACCATTGTAAAACACTTGCTTACCAGATTCCCTGATTTGCAGTTTTCTATATCGGCGACAACTAGGGAGCCTCGCGGTGAAGAGGTAAATAATAAAGATTATTATTTTATAAGTAAGGAAGAGTTTCTTCATCGGGTTGCTAATCATGAGTTTGTTGAGTTTGAAGAAGTATACAATGGGACTATTTATGGTACTTTACGGGCTGAGATTGAACGGATTTGGGCGGAGGGTAAGCATGTTATTTTTGATGTAGATGTAATTGGAGGTTTGCGTTTAAAACGTAAATATCCAGAACAGGCTATCGCCATATTTGTTCAACCGCCGTCAATAGAGGTTCTTCGAGAGCGCTTGGCTGGTCGCGGTACTGATAGCGTTGAAAAACTTGCAGAACGTTATGCAAAAGCTGAAAAGGAATTAGCTTACGCCCCTCAATTTGATGTAATCCTGGAAAATTACGAACTCGAAACAGCTTGTGAAGAATCAGAAGTGTTCGTTAAATATTTCCTGAAGGATAAAATGAAATTTGGAAAAAGGGAAGTGAAATAGCGAGTTAGTTCATGGTTCATAGATCATAGCCAATAGTTGCCATGATCTATGAACCATGATCTATGAACCATCAATCATGAAAATCGGATTATTCTTTGGGTCATTTAATCCTATTCATTTAGGACATTTGGTGATTGCCAGTTATATGGCTAATTATACTGAACTGGATAAAGTGTGGTTGGTGGTGTCTCCGCATAATCCTTTTAAAGCGATAGGCGATCTGATTCATGTCCACGATAGGCTGGAAATGGCTAAGATTGCAACCGAAGATACGGATGAGATCGAAGTGAGCGATGTTGAATTAAAGCTTCCACGGCCCTCGTATACCATTGATACGCTTACTTATTTATCAGAGAAATATCCACAGCATGAGTTTTGGCTAATTATGGGAGCCGATAACCTGAAATCGCTGAAAAAATGGAAGAATTACGAGTCTATTCTCAAATACTATAAAATAGTTGTTTATCCTCGTCCGGGAGCAGATGTGAGCGAGTGGGCTAATCATCCGGCAGTAATAATTACGGATACACCTCAAATGGATATTTCAGCAACATTTATTCGCAAGGCCGTTGCTGAGAATAAAAGCATCCGTTTTTTAGTTACTGATGGAGTGCGTGAGTTTATTGAAAAGAAAGGTTTATACAGAAAAATAATAAAGGCTTAAATCATTAAAAAGCTTTGTTAAGTGCTATTTCTCCTTCAGAAGTAAGCTCAAGTCCGTCGATCCAGTTTTTTTGTTGGAGGTTATTAATATAATTTACAACTTGTAAATCACCCAGTCCATAAATACTCTCCGTTTCCCAAAAGCGATGCAATAAGTCAATTTCAGAATCTACGCCGTTTTTTATCGCTTCCAATAATCGTTTCTCTATTCTGTTAGCAGAAGATTCGTCGTCATTGCTTCGTTGCAGATGAGCCCTGAATACTTCAGCAAAGAAATGAAAATTTGGAGGAGGGTTAGAAGTAAGTTCGTGGAGAAGGTTTTTTTTGTTTTGCGCGTAGGCCTCCCAAACTTGCGTTCCAAATCCCAGATCAGTAGAAGTAAGCAGCAAACGGTTTGAAAAATAGGTTCTTAACTGCTGATTATTCGTGTTTCCAAATCCACTGAAATATTCATTAACCGATTGTTGTTCCGGCTGAACCCAGTAAATAGTAGTATGGTTTAAAGTATGTTTGGCCAGGCGTTGAAGAATAAAAAACAGATTGGCCTGACAAAAGAGGTCAAATTCAAACCAAAGATTTATTTCGGAGTATCTGGCAGGATTTTCAATTTTATATAGCTTCTCAATAACCTGGTGGTGATACTCCTCATTAGTAACCTGATAAGTCTCGCAAATGTAATTACTACGTTGCTCCCAAAATTCTTCATCCGTTTTAGCGCTCACCGGTCCCTCTACGAGACACTCTCGCCAAATCATTACATCACCTAAAAAGCTACAGCGCTTGAAATTTGGAAGTAGCGCATCGCCATTTAACACATGAAGAATCATTATTAACTTATGTTATTAAAAGTGCTATCCGAAATATTATTTAGAAACTTTTAGTTTTTGACCAACTTCAATTGAATACGACTCAAGGCTGTTCCAGGTTACAATATTTTCAACTTTTACATTAAATTTTTTAGCGATACCGTATAAAGTATCTCCTGCTTTAACTCTGTAAAAGCCTTCCGGTACCACTTCTTCAACAATTGAAGGAACTGAGGCTGTTTTTTTTACATAACCTTCTTCATTTACCGGTTTTTGCTCAAAGTATAAGCTACCTCTATTGGTTGAGGCAACTACCATATCCTTTTGTCCTGCTTTGTCGAATTTATTCAGCTCATATCGCTCAATTAATTCGATTAGTTTAGGGCCATATTGAGGATTAGTTGCATAGCCGGCTGCTTTTAATCCATTTGCCCATCCTTTGTAGTCGGCAGGGTCAAGTTTAAATAAAGAAGCATAACGAGGGCGTTGAAGAAACTGAGAGTGATCGTGAAACGATCCTTCAGCATGAGGGTATTTTCTGAAGCACTCGTTCGGTTTATCATCATCTTTATGATAGGTTTCTCCATTCCAGTCACTGGTGCATTTAACTCCGAAATGGTTATTGGCTTTAATAGCTAAATCACTATTACCACTTGCAGACTCAAAAATACCTTGAGCTAAAGTGATACTTGCAGGTATACCCGTACGTCGCATCTCTTCAACTGCGATTTGTTTATATTTATTGATGTATTGTTGGGTACTGTTTGATTTAGGGTAAGAAGTTACTGAACCTCCTCCAGCGCTACTGCTAGTAACACTTGCCTTTGATTGAGAGTTTACTGAAGTTTTGCTTGCTGAACATGATGCAAGTGAGAGCGTGATAATACACAGCGTAAAAATTTTCCAATTGTTCATTAGTTAATGCGAATACGTTGTCCGGGTTTAATTTTTGCAGATTGCAACGAATTTAATGATTTAAGCTTATTTACGGTAGTTTTATATTTTTTCGCGATTGTATAAAGAGACTCTCCGCTTTTTATCTTATGGTAAGTATGCGCAGATTTAGCACGAACTGTAGGTTTTGAGGCCGTCGTTACCGCCACACTGTCAACCGACGCAATTAATTCGGTTGGGACAACTAACTCATTATTGTCTTCTTTATCTGTACAAACCAGCTTATCCCACTCGTGTAAATTATTTTGTTCAATGCAACGAATTAGATCAGTTGCATATCGCTTACTTGTGGCATATCCGGCTTTTTGTAAACCCCTGGCCCATCCTTTATAGTCACAAAGGTCGAGCTTAAATAAAGAAGCGTAAGTCTTTTTTTGAGAAAGGAAATCGGAACGATCGTCAAACGCTTCTTCAGCGGTTTCATACTTTCTAAAATTTCCATGGCGTTTACCCTTCCAGCTACGACCGGCTTTTACTCCGAAATGATTGTTAGCTTTTCTGGCAAGTGATGTTGTTCCTCCTCCAGACTCAATTATGCCCTGAGCAAGTGTTATGCTTGCCGGAATACCGGTACGTTTCATCTCTGAAACGGCAAGTTCTCCATATTTTTTTGCATACGTTGTTGCCAAACGATTTTGTCCGTATGCATATATATTAATTATTGAAAGCAACAAAAAGAGCTTTAATTTCTTCATTAGCTAAATTTTAGTTAATAAAAATTCTTATAAGTTTTAATTATTGCTATAAATAACTATTATTTTATTTGAAAATACAAGTAGTTAGAACACAAACAACCTATTGAACGGTTTTTTTAGGTAATTGTTATCTCTTGCGAACTAATAAAACGCCGTCTCTGATAGGTAGCATTACATTTTCTACACGTTCATCGTTTTGCACTTTTTCATTAAATGCAAGAATAACTTTGGTGTCCTTATCAGGATTCTCGTCAATAACCTTGCCGCTCCACAATACATTATCAATTAAAATGAATCCACCTGGTTTTACTTTATCAAATACAAGGTCATAATAGGTACCATTGTTTTTCTTATCGGCATCTATAAAAACAAGGTCAAATAGTTCATTCAGTTCAGGTACTACTTGTGTGCCGTCACCAATAATATATTCGATTTTGTGATCCACTTTAGCTTTTTCAAAAAAAGAACGTACAAATGGTTCCAATTCAGCATTAATGTCTATAGTAGTGAGCTTTCCCTCTTCAGCTAATCCTTCTGATAGGCAAATAGCTGAATAACCGGTATAAGTTCCAAGTTCCAGAATGCGGTGAGGTTTTATCATTTTGCTGATCATACTCAATACACGTCCCTGGAAATGCCCCGACAGCATACGGGGTAATAATACTTTCAGGTGGGTTTCTCTGTTGAGAATTTTTAGAACTTCAGGTTCTATATCTGTATGAGCATCTATATATGCGTCTATTTTTTTATTGATAATTTCCATTGTTGATTGCGAATTAAGGGTTGCGAGTTGCGAATTCGTTTAACACGTAATAAATAACTCGTAACTCGTAATTATTCTGTTGGCATAAATGTTAACATACTTAACTGTGCCGGGTCAAAATTTTGGTTGGCTATTTCGAGTAATTCTACAGAGGTTACTGCATCTATCTTATTAAAGATTTCTTCCAGGCTATCAACGCGACCATAATCTAATAAGCTTTTAGACATGGCAATAATTACTGAGATACGGGATTCTTCAGCTAATGCAATTTGTCCTTTAAAACGTCTTTTAGCTTGCTGAAGTAGCAGGGTACTTAATGGTTGTTCCCTAAGTTTTTTTAATTCTTTGTGAATAAGCTTGATACAACGATTTGTTTTCTCTGCATCTGTTCCAAAATAGATCGAAAACATTCCTGTGTCAGTCATTGGAACAAAGTTGGATTCAATTGTATAACACGCTCCGAAACGTTCTCTGATTTCAAGATTAAGCTTAGAACTCATGCCAGGACCGCCCAATAAATTATTCAGTAACAGCATGCCCATTTTGTGCGAGTCTGTAAGATTATACGATCTGGAACCAATTATACAATGAGATTGATTACAGTTCTTTTCTAATTGAATTATTTGAGGAGAATAGCCATTTGCTTCAACCCGATTTTTTTTATGATTATTTTCAGGGATCGAGCCCAAGTACTTTTCTGTGAGTTTCTGAAGTTTCTTCTCCGAAATGTTTCCGTAAACACCTAATACGATTTCATGGGTGTTATAATTATCATTCACAAAGTTGAAAATGTCACTTTGTTTAAATGCCTTAATGGTTTCAGGAGTACCGAGGATGTTTTGCCCTAACACATGTCCTTTAAAGACTATTTCATCAAATTCATCCTGTATGTGTTCCTCAGGTGTGTCTTTATAAGAGTCTAATTCATCAAGTACAATACCTTTTTCTTTTTCCAATTCATTTTCCGGAAATGTTGAATAGAACATAATATCCGTTAGTAAATCTAACGAACGTTCTAAATGTTCGTTTAAGAAGGAGGCGTGTATACAGGTTTGTTCCTTTGTGGTATAAGCATTCAGATCTGCACCAACTACTTCCAGTCTGTTTAAAATTTGGTAAGTATTGCGTTTCTTTGTGCCTTTAAATAATAGATGTTCAATAAAGTGCGCAAGGCCTGCTTTTTCGGCTGTTTCATCGCGCGAACCGGTATTAACCACCAAACACATGTGCATAATGCCTGACTCCTGAGCTGGCTTATGCAGAACTCTGATACCGTTTTTGAGTGTTATTAAACTATATTCCATTTGAACCGGCAAAGATACATATTTAGGTTGGAGGATTAATTTTTGATCGGGTTTTGCCATTTGCTTAATGGTTGATAAAGAATGTGTAACAGAATAACGACAATAGATACACGAATTATTTTTAACTTATACTATCATAAAAGAATACATATAAACGATATGATAATTACGCTACACGATAAAAGCTTTGAACCTTATATTAAGGAGGTTGCTATTCAAAATAGAATTAACGCAATTGCAGAACAGATAAGTGATGATTATAAGGGAAAAACACCTGTATTTATTTCAATGCTTAACGGTGCATTTTGGTTTACAGCCGACCTGCTCAAGAATTATGACGGAAACTGTGAAGTAAGTTTTGTGAAATTCAAATCTTACCACGGGACAGAAAGTACAGGAACAGTAACCCAAAGCGTTGGTATTGATGTTGATTTATCAGGACGGGATATAATTATCCTTGAAGATATTGTAGATACCGGAAAAACATTAAGTGTGTTTTTAGATGAGTTATTTAAACATACTCCTGCATCTGTTAAAATCGCTTCGTTATTGTTAAAACCTAATGCATTAAAATATCCGATTAAAGTAGATTATACCGGTTTTGAAATTCCTAATGATTTTATTGTAGGCTACGGATTAGACTATGATGGATTGGGAAGAAACTATAAAGATATTTATGTGGTAAAATAAAACAGTTCCGGCAGCCAGTTTTCCGCCGGAACTCCCCATAATTAAATCAGTCCAACCAGGCTAGGTAAATGAATTTCATAAATGTCTGGATAAACAATAAATGGAAGACAGTATAGTGTCTTCCATTTATTAAGTTTATATTTTTTGCAACAAGGTAGTAATCACTTCTTTCTTTACTACTCCGTCATCTGTATGTTCCTCCGTAGCAATAAAGGTGGCCTTATCTCCATTAAAAGTTACTGAGCTTTTTATTTTCAATCCCGAATCATCATATTCGAATTCATTTAAATCTTTATTATAGTCAATTGGATGGGTAAAGGTTCCGTTAGGAATAACAAATGTTACTTCCTTTTCCTTGAATTCAATTGTATAAGCTCCGGACGGAAGATGTTGATTTTCTTCCTTTACTAAAGCGTTATTCTCGTACTTCTTTTCATTTATGGATAATACCGTCCATTTACCTTTAAGTTTATCATATGTTGTGGAAGTGGGATTATTATCATCATCACTTTTTTTACAAGATATTGAAGTTGACAAACTAAAAAGAAGCAATAACACCAATCCGGCTTGTAAAGTTTTGGGTAGGAGAGAAAGAGCGTTCATAGTCAATGGTTTAAATATGTTACTTAAAAATACATTATAAATAACTGATATTCAATAGTTATTGACTGTGTCTCACAAAAAAAGACGATCATGTACATGATCGTCTTTCCTTTATTTATAAGAAATTAGTTTTCTATTTCTTTGACATTGTAGCCGCTAATTTAACAGCATCGTAAAGATTAACTACTCCACCTGTTATAGATAAGTCACTGAACTTAACTTGTTTTTTATCTTCAGCACCAGGTGCAACAACCTGCAGTGTTGGGAATTTCTCAGTTGAATTAACAATGATAGTTTTTACCTGCTCGGCAGTTAACTTAGGAAAGTAAGAACGAATTACAGCTGCAATACCTGCAACAACAGGCGCGGCCATACTTGTTCCGCTATTCGATTTGTATTTTGAGAAAGGAACTGTTGAGTAAATATCTACACCAGGTGCAAATACGTCAACTGTTTTTTTGCCATAATTTGAAAAGTTTGCAACTGACTCTTCTCCACTTTTCCAAGAAAGTGCCCCGACCTCAATCCAGTTGGCTGCGCTTCCGCCGCTGATAAAGTTTTTATTAGGGTAATTACCAACTGTGTCATTGTTAGAAGCGTCATTTCCTGCAGCATGAATTAATAAAACATCTTTTGATGCTGCATATTTAACAGCTTCATCAACTGCTTTTTTATCATAATCATAGGATTTACCAAAACTCATATTGATTACTTTGGCTCCATTGTCAACAGCATAACGGATCGCATTGGCAACATCCTTATCACGTTCGTCACCGTTTGGAACTGCACGAACAGCCATGATTTTAACATGATCTGCCACGCCGTTCATTCCAATTCCATTGTTCCGGGCTGCTGCAATAATACCTGCAACATGTGAACCATGACCTGCATCAGGGCCGGTAACATCATTGTTTCCGTAATAACGCTCACTTGAATTGGTAGGATCATCTCCGACAATTGTACGCTCATTAATGGTTGTATTTAAGCCGAAATCAAGGCGTCCCTTTAAATCATCTACGGCTTCACCTAATTTTTCAATCTGGTCATCCAAATCAGGGCTACCATTGGCTTCCAACATGTTTTTTAGATTGCCGGCAAGCTTATTAATGTTTTCATCTCCTGTATTTACCTTCGATAAAGTAGCAACATCTAGCTTTTCAACTTTTAATTGCATTTTTAGCATGGAGTTGATCTTGTTTAACTGCTGCAAAAATCCTTCGTAGTTAGCATAACGCTCTTTAGTTTCGTTAAATTCTTTCTCGTAGTCTGATTTAAGCTTCAGGTATTTTTCATACTCCGGCTGCAATGAAGCATCGAGTGGTTTTCCGTCTTTAAATTTTGTAGCTAATGGTGCATATAAACGGGTTAACTCCATCGTTTCATGGTTGATATTGCGACCGTCTTTACCGCCTATGAAATTCCATCCGTAAACGTCGTCAATGTACCCGTTTTTATCATCGTCAATTCCATTACCCGGAATTTCTTTGCTGTTTTTCCACAAAACTGATTTAAGGTCTTCGTGAGTAGTATCTACCCCACCGTCAATTACGGCAACAACAATTGATTGATATTTTTTGCCTTTTAATAGCTCTTTGTAAGTCTTTTCAGTGCTGACACCTTGTACTTTATCCAATTTAGGATCAAGATTGAACCAGTTATCAGGTGCTTGTGTTGGAGCTTGTGCAAATGCGGCAGAACTCGCTAACAATGCAAATAATGAAATAGAGAGTGTTTTAGTCATGAAATGCGATCTATAATTCAAAATATGTTTGATTAAGGTTAATTACTTTCGGGCTGAGTATAAAGTTTATTAACCTCAAATTAAACAATTTGGAATAAAATAATTTGTAAAAGATTTAGGATACTTCCACGCCAACTAATTCGGCCAGTATCGAGATTGCTTGTTCAATGTTTTGAACACTATCGAATGTAATAGAAAGTGCATTCTTTCCTTCTTTTAATCGGCTTTCCCTTTGGTGTGTTTGCACATAATTAAGCACTTTGGTAAATTGATCCGATTCGTAATAAAGAGATTGCTGATTGGCGATAAAGAACCCACGTAGCGTTTTATTCTTTAGCATTAACTTTTCAAATCCAATATCTTTTGCAAGCCATTGTAAACGCATCGTGTTTAGTAATTCCTTCACCTGGCGCGGGTAAGGACCGAAACGATCGATTAACTGATCTGAAAAGGCCTGAAGTTCAGTCTCATTTTCAACACGACTTAGTTCATTGTATAAATTATAGCGCTCTTGTGTACTGCTTACGTATTCGGTTGGAATAAGTAGTTCAAGATCGGTATCAATTGTGGTAAAGCTTACAAAAGGACGAGGTTTTTCATCTTTAAATAATTCACTAAACTCATCCTCTTTTAACTCCTGAACAGCTTCATCCAAAATTTTATGATACATTTCGTATCCAATTTCTGCAATAAAACCACTTTGTTCAGAGCCTAACAGGTTTCCTGCTCCGCGAATATCTAAATCGCGCATAGCCACATTAAAGCCGCTTCCTAAATCGGAGAACTCTTCGATGGCACTTAATCGTTTGCGGGCTTCAGGGGTTAAAACAGATAATGGCGGACTCAACAAATAACAAAAAGCTTTTTTGTTTGAACGACCTACCCGTCCGCGCATCTGATGTAAATCACTTAAACCGAAATTATGAGCCTGATTAATTAAAATGGTATTGGCATTGGAAATATCTAATCCGGCTTCGATAATAGTAGTGGCCACTAAAACATCGTATTTGCCTTCAATAAAATCAGCCATTACATCCTCCAGATCTTCTCCTTCCATTTGTCCGTGACCAACACAAACTTTTACATTTTTACACAGTTTGCGAATTAACCCGGCAACATCATGAATATCACTTACCCTATTGTGAACAAAGAACACTTGTCCGCCCCTGTCAACCTCAAATTCAACAGCATCCTTAATGATCTTTTCATTAAAAACATGAAGTTCAGTTATTACAGGCTGTCTGTTTGCTGGAGGAGTACTTATGATTGAAAGATCTCTGGCTCCCATCAATGAAAAATGGAGGGTGCGGGGAATAGGAGTAGCCGTTAACGTTAGCGTATCCACGTTTACCCGCATCGATTTTAGTTTTTCTTTTACTGTAACACCAAATTTTTGTTCCTCATCGATAATCAGAAGGCCAAGGTCTTTGAATTTCACATCTTTACTTACCAAGCGATGTGTTCCGATGATAATATCAACTTTACCTTCTTCAAGTTTTTTAAGTGTTTCCTTAATCTGTTTACTTGATTTAAAACGGTTGATATAATCAATGTTACAAGGGAAATCCTTTAAACGTTCTTTAAAAGTTCGGTAATGTTGTGATGCAAGAATAGTAGTTGGTACTAAAACGGCTACTTGTTTACTGTCTGTAACTGCTTTAAATGCTGCACGAATTGCCACTTCAGTTTTACCGAAACCGACATCTCCACAAACCAATCGATCCATAGGATGAGGGGCCTCCATGTCTTTTTTAACATCAGCAGTTGATTTTTCCTGGTCTGGAGTATCTTCGTAAATAAACGAAGCTTCTAGTTCGTTTTGAAGATAAGTGTCTGGCATAAAAGCATATCCTTCTTTTGCTTTCCGTTGGGCATAAAGCTTAATAAGATCACGGGCTATGTCTTTAACTTTTTTTTTAGTGTTTTTTTTTAGTTTGTCCCAGGCATCCGTTCCTAGTTTATTCAACTTAGGTTGAGTGCCATCTTTACCGGTATATTTAGAAATTCGGTTTAATGAATTGATGTTAACATACAATAAATCATTGTCGGCATATACCAATCGGATAGATTCCTGTATTTGGCCATTAACTTCCATCTTTTGCAAACCGGCATATTTACCAATTCCATGATCAATGTGCGTAACAAAGTCTCCCGGTTTTAGTTCACGAAGTTCTTTAAGTGTAATCGACTGGGATTGGGTATAGGTTTTACGGGATTTATATTTATAATAACGATCAAATATCTGGTGATCTGTATAAAAAGCGACTTTTAATTCCTTGTCTACAAAACCTTCATGAATGGAAAGGTTTATAGGCGTAAAAGGAACTTCATTTAATCCGGAACTTTTTGTTTTAGCACCTTCTTCTTTTGGAAGATCAGCAAAGATTGCATATAACCGTTCAACCTGTTTGGCGCTATCTGCAAAAATGAAGTTATGGATATCTTCGTTAATATTTTCGTTAAGATTATGCTGAAGTAGGTTGAAATCTTTGTTGAAGGAAGGCTGAGGTTTTAAGTCGAAATTGAATACCGAAGTTGGCTCATAAGTGAACTGCTTGCCAAATTCAATGACTGTAAACCTGTCGATGTTTCTTTTTACAGCTGAACTTTCATCGAATAAATACTTAGGGTCCATCCATTCGGTATGAATGCCTTTTTCTTCATCAGGAAGTGCTTTATAAAGGTCTTTCGCTTTTTTGACACCTTTTTCAATTATATCATAAGTAAACGTTACATCTTTGAACCAAAGCACCGAATTCTCATCAATATAATCTAAGAACGAAGTATTGTTATCTGTTAACAGCTTAGACTGAACATTAGGGACAATGGTAATCCGGTCCATTTTAGCAACCGAAAGCTGGTCTTCCGGATCGAAAGTTCGAATGGATTCCACATCATCACCAAAAAACTCGACACGGTAAGGCAGATCATGAGAGAAGGAGAAAATATCAACAATTCCTCCACGCACAGAGTATTGTCCAGCCTCGTAAACGAAATCAACACGTTCGAAAGCATATTCGTGTAAAAACTCATTGATGAAATCAATACTGAGTTTATCATTTACTTTGATGTCAAGCGTATTTTTCTCTAAAGTCTCTCTGCTAATAACTTTCTCCGCCAACGCCTCCGGATAAGTAGCAATTAGTTTTGATAAACGACTTTTTGACTTTATTTCATTTAAAACTTCTGCTCTTAGCAAAACATTGCCTGAATCTGGTTGAATAAATTCAAAAGGTTTTCGATACGATGCAGGAAACAATAGCGCTGATTTACCGCTAATGTTTTCAATATCATTCAAAAAGTAAACCGCTTCTTCATAAGTTGGCAGAACAAAAATGAAAGTTTGCTCTGTAGAGGCATGAAGAGCGTTTGACAATACTGCATCTGACGAACCAATTAATCCTTTTAAATGAATTCGTTGTTGCTGTAATTGAATCAACGATCCTAATTGCTGTAAGCGAGGATCGTTCTGATAGAGAGAAAGAATTTCCTGAATAGTTTGCATTGCTTATCAGCAAAGATAATCGGAATTTAATAATTAGAGAATCGGTAGGATTTAAGATGATAGGTGACAATTTACACGCAAAGCTGCAATGAGGCCAAAGAATAAGTTTCTTATGATACTTTGCAGCTCTGTGTGTGAAATTTTCTTATTTATGATAGAATTTTTCATAAACGATATGGTCGTTTTCCCAACGCTGAACTGCAACTTGTTCAAGATTCATTCGCTGACCATTCTGGAAAGTTAAGTCCATCCAGCTTTCAACCATTGTTACACCTTCTTCTTCATTGGAAGTAATGGCATCAACACCCGAACCATGAAACTCTTTTATTCCTGCGAGCCAATTTTTCTCATAATTGAGGTTTATTTCTTTCCCTTTGCGAGGCTCTTCGCCTAATTCTTCCATTGTAACTCTATCCGAGTAAAATTTCTCAAAGGCTTCAAGAATTTTACCTTCACCAACCATTACATAAAGGGCTTTTGCTTTTTCTAAGTAACTCATAATCGTTTTTTGAGGATAAATAAAGATCGTTATTAGTAGAATTTAATTAACAGAATTTTCAATAATAGTAACAGAAGCATTGTTGCCCTTGTTTTAAGAAAAATTAAATTACTTCGGGGATTCTGATTATTTTTTTGTTGTAATCAATGATTTAAATTCTTTCCATAAGGAATGATAAGCTTTAGCTGATTTTGATCTGGGAGCAAATGCAGACAACGGTGCTCGGAAAATGCCCATTTTCTCCACCTCTGATGAATAATTTATACTGGTTTTAAGCAGATGCTTATTGTTTTGATATTCATCAACAATGTCTTTATGCATGTTTTTTCGCAAATCAACCATTGAGAAAAAGGGAATTATTTTTTTCTTTTCAAGGCCATTATCCTGAAAATATTCAGTGATCGTTTCAAAAGCCCTTACAGAGAGCGTTGTTGGTATCATCGGTAAAAGAAGATAATCAGCTGCTGAAAAAATATTTTCAGAAAGCACTGAAAAACCGGGAGGGGAGTCGATGAATACATAATCATAGTCACCGCTTAATTCACTTAAAATGTTTTTAAGTCTTTTCTTAGAAGACTTCATGTCATCCAGGATGATATCAAGATTTCGTGTGGAAATATCGGCAGGTAAAATGTCCAGATTGTCGTAATGAGTAGATTTGATAGCCTCTTCAATCTCTGACTTATTACCCATCAGTTTTTTCATTCCACCTTTTATTTTTGCTTTGACCTGGTAGTAAAAGGTAGTTGATGCTTGCGGGTCGAGATCCCAAAGTAAGGTTTTAGCTCCTTCAATAGAAGCTAAATAGGCTAAATTTACAGCAGTAGCTGTTTTTCCAACTCCTCCTTTCAGATTGTAGATAGCGATAATTTTCATAAGAAATGATTACACCAATGATAGTGTGATTACACCGATTATTTTAAGATTGTTGTAAGATAAAACATTATCGTTCTACATACAAAATCGTAATTGCTTCAAATATTAAATCTTAATAATAGCAGTAGCAAAACTAATCAGTGTAATCCCACAATTATCAGTGTAATCCTATCTAACACTCCGCATTATTAACCGGAATATTTATGGCTAAACCACCTTCTGCGGTTTCTTTATATTTGTTATTCATGTCTTTGGCGGTATCCCACATCGACTTAACTACTGCATCCAAGCTAACTTTTGCCGATTTAGGATCGCTTTCAATAGCAATATTTGAAGCTGTAATGGCTTTAATTGCTCCCATAGAATTGCGTTCGATACAAGGAATCTGAACCAAACCGCCAATTGGGTCGCAGGTTAGGCCTAAGTGATGTTCCATTGCAATTTCAGCCGCCATTAATACTTGTTCTGGACTTCCTCCCAGACACTCCGTTAATCCAGCAGCAGCCATTGCTGAAGAAACACCGATTTCTGCCTGGCAACCACCCATTGCAGCAGATATGGTCGCATTCTTCTTGAAGATGGTGCCAATTTCACCGGCTGTAATGATAAACCGGATTACTTTATCTTCATTAAAACCATCTACAAAACACCATGCATACATTAATACGGCAGGAATTACTCCGGAAGCTCCATTGGTAGGTGCTGTAATAATGCGGCCAAATGATGCATTTTCTTCATTTACAGCCAGCGCAAAACAGCTGATCCATTTATTAATGGACGTGAAACTTTTATCCGAAGCTTTAACCGCCCTTATCCACTCATCAACATTGTCACAGTGACGGCCTGCAAGAAGTTTTTCGTTCATTTCGGCGGCACGGCGTTTAACATTTAAACCACCTGGAAGTATACCTGTTTTGTTAACTCCTCTGAAAATACAGTTTTTAATTTCGTTCCAAATGTATAATGCTTGTTGACGAATTTCCTCTTCAGTTCTCCATGCTTGTTCATTAATCATTACCAAATCTGATACACGAACATCTAGTTTTGCACAGTTTTCTGCAATGGTAATTGCATGATGACAAGGGTAAGGTGTAACAATGGCGTTTTGAGTAATCGTATTATCATTTTCAGTAGCGACAAAACCACCACCTACTGAATAATATTTTTTACTTAAAAGTTCCCCAGTATTAAAAATGGCAATAAATTCCATTCCATTTGCATGAAAAGGAAGGGTTTGTTCATACTCAAAGACCAGGTTTTTATCGTAGTCAAAGGAAATGGTATGTACACCTCCAAGCAAAATAGTTTTACTGCTTTTAATAGCGTTAACTTTCTCTGGAATAGTATCTGTATTAATCTGGGTGTAATCTTCACCAGCAAGGCCCATTAATACCGCAACATCAGTACCATGACCGTGGCCCGTTTTGGCTAATGATCCGTAAAGATGAACATTGATTTGGCTAATGTTAGCCAATGGTTGTGATTGTTTAATTTCATCAATGAAAAGCTCTGCTGCTTTCCAAGGTCCCATTGTGTGTGAGCTGGATGGTCCAATACCCACTTTAATGATTTCGAATGCACTTATCGACTCCATCAGGTTTTATTAGTTTAGATTTTTTTAGATTGGTGGGTGCAAGTTAGAATTTTATTGGCGTATTGGCATCAGTTATAAATAAATAAAAAGTAGTCGGGCGACTGATTGGAATTGAGTAATAATTGATTTTGTATAGCCAATAGTTTAAAAAAGGCCATGGAGTGCAAACATGGCCTTTTTATAAATTATTATTAGCAGCAGCTTTTAACAACAGGGCAGGGGCAGCCTCCCTCCGAATAGGTTGGTTCGGAAGCTATTTTTAAAGCAGCAGCTTCTTGGTCAGTTTTTTTTGAAGGTAATCCAGTGGCTACTACATTTAAGTATTGACGTTTAATATTATCAACCTCTACCTCTCCGATAGCAAAATAGAGTAATAAACCATCAACAGAGTCATCTTTTAGAATATCTTCAACATCTTTACGGCTAAGCCTAACAGAATTCGGCAAGTCAAAATTGTCTACTTTTCTATCGGATTTGCCAAACTGTTTTTGAAACTTTTCAATTATTTTTTTTGCTTTTTCCGGGTCAATTGAATTTTTCATACGAAGATTAATTGTTAAAAGTTATAAAATTTGAATTTAATTTTGGAATTTTTAGACAGGTGAAGAAATAAAGAGAGGAAATTACGAAGATCTTACAGTATCGGTAAACTAAATAAATAGCTTCTAAAAAATCGGAGGTAAAATTGAAGCTTGTGTTCAAGAAAATGGCAAGGTAAATCCAAAATACAGATTCAATTATAATAGTTATGCAAAACAAATTTTTAGCATTCAAAATACTCAAACTAGAATCTTTAAATAAGGTTTGATTGATAGCGTTAAGGGCAAAAAGGATAGATAAAAATGAATACAGTGCTTTAGAGTAATTGATTTCAATAAATAAGCTACCCTTATAAATAACCTCTACGATAAAAAGAATTGTTGAAACTATTATTAAAGCAACAATAAGCTTTCTGTTTTTTTTATTTAAATAACCCCATGAGTTTAGGATATAAAGAAAAAGTAAAAAGACAACTAAGCTACTAATGTTATAAGCAGGTAAGTTATTTCGATATATTTCTAACAGAATTATTTCAACTAATTGTGAGAAACCAAGAAAAAAGATATACCATAAAATAGGTTTATAACTTTGTGCCGTATTTTTATAATTAATAATTGCCACTACCAAAGCGGGAATTAAATAAAGTCCATATTTGTCTATAAACGCCAGGTAGTCCATTGGTTTTTGTTAACGATAGAACGAAGATATATTTTTTATTTAAAAACTAAATTACTTCTTAGATTTTCAGTTACTTATATAGTTTATTTAGAATGAAACTAATTGATTTAACATCCTATCTTGAGCAAATTGCGCCGCTAAGTTATCAGGAAGAATATGATAATGCAGGGTTAATTGTTGGAAATTTTGATCAGGATATTACAAAAGCCATTATAAGCCTTGACTGTACAGAAGCTGTAGTTGATGAGGCTATAAGAGTGGGAGCGAATCTCATAGTTTCGCATCATCCCATCGTTTTTAAAGGGATGAAACGTTTTAATGGTAATAGTTACGTAGAAAGAGTGGTAATGAAGGCAATTAAACATGATATTGCCTTGTATGCAATTCACACTAATTTAGATAGCGTGATGGATGGAGTAAACGCCAGGATTTGCGATAGGTTAGGGTTAATAAACCAGTCAATTTTATCACCCAAACAAGGTACGTTAAAAAAAATAGTAACTTTTTGTCCGACTGCCCAAGCCGCTGAGGTTAGAGAAGCCTTGTTTGTAGCCGGAGCGGGACGGATTGGCAATTACAGTGAGTGTAGTTTTAATGTTGATGGAACAGGAACCTTTAAAGGCGATGATAATACCTCTCCTTTTGCAGGAGTTCCCGGAAAATTACAATTAGAAGCAGAAGTAAAAATTGAGACTATTTACCCAATTCACCTGGAAAAAAAAATAATAGCAGCATTGTTAAAAGCGCATCCATATGAAGAAGTAGCTTATGATCTTTACCCTATAAGTAATGTATTACCTCAAGTTGGTTCAGGAATGATTGCTGAGTTGGAGGAAGAAGTAGATCTTATTGAATTTTTACGTCATCTAAAACAAAGTATGCAAGCTGGTGTAGTAAAGTACACAGACCCGGTAAAAGAACGAATTAAAAAAGTGGCCGTTTGTGGAGGAGCCGGAGGGTTTCTTTTAAGAGATGCAATACGAGCAGGTGCAGATGTTTTTATTACAGCAGATTATAAGTACCATGAGTTTTTTGACGCCGATGGTCAGATTGTTATTGCTGATATCGGGCATTTTGAAAGTGAGCAGTTTACATCAGAGTTATTGCTTGAAAAATTGTCAAAAAAATTTCCTACCTTTGCCGTTCTGTTAAGCAGGGTAAAAACAAACCCGGTTAACTATCTGTAACATATCCAAATTTTTGTTTCGCCATACATGGAAGCAACAGTAGAACAAAAACTTCAGGCCCTTTGGGACTTACAAACTATCCATTCTAAAATAGACAAAATTCGCACGTTACGTGGCGAGCTTCCTATGGAAGTAAATGATCTAGAAGATGAAGTGGCTGGTTTAGAAACGCGTATCAATAAATTGAAGCATGAACTTGATGATTTAGAAGATACTATTGTAACGCGTAAGAACAATATTAAAGAATCGCAAGGTCTCATCAAGAAATACGAAACGCAACAAAATAACGTAAAAAATAACCGTGAATTTGAGGCGTTAAGCAAAGAAGTCGAGCTTCAGTCATTGGATATTCAGGTAAACGAAAAACGCATTCGCGAGCATCAGGCTGATATCCAAGGAAAGAAAACTGCATTAGATAGTGCAGTTACAGTTTTAGAAGAACGTAAAAAAGATCTTTCTCTTAAAAAAGATGAGTTGGATAGCATTACTGCTGAAACTCAAAAAGAAGAAGATGTTTTGTTAGACAAAGCTAACGGACAAGAAGCTAAAATCGAAGATCGTTTGCTTACTGCTTACAAAAAGTTAAGATCAAACGCTAAAAATGGTCTTGCTGTAGTAACGATCTCTCGTGATTCATGTTCAGGTTGTTTTAATAAAATCCCGCCTCAACGTCAGGCTGATATTCGTCAACGTAAAAAAATCATCGTTTGCGAACACTGTGGACGTATCATTGTTGATGAAGGATTTACTTTGGAAGAAGTAGCGATCTAATTTAAGATCAGAAAAAAATAATAAATACCCAGGCGACCAATCGTCTGGGTGTTTTTTTACATCTGGTGCCAACTTATTGGAAATATTACAATTTCAGCTGCTACTCCTTTCTTATAACCGCTAAATTTGCGGCACAGCTTTGTATTATTTATGAAGAAAATATTTGCGCTTGTTTTACTCTTAAGTATTAGTGTCCACACTAAAGCTAATTTCGATTTTAATGCTAATTGTGTTGAAGCTTACAAGGCTATAGTTTCTTTACGTCTGGAACATGGAAAGGCTTTGATCGAAAAAGAAAAACGTGAGCGTCCGACCAATGCAATATCTGCGTTGCTCGAAAATTACCTGGATTTCTATACTATTTTCACTTCAGAAAGCCATGCTGATTTTAATCGCTTAAAAGGTAATAAATCATCCAGATTGAGGCGTTTAGAGAAAGAAGACGAAAAATCTCCGTATTACCTATTTTGTCAGGCAGAGGTGAATATGCAGTGGGCAATCACGCGGGCTCGATTTGGAGAGTATTATACTTCAGCACTGGAAATTAACAGAGCTTATAGTTATTTAAAAGAGAACAGGTCTAAATTTCCTCAGTTTTTGCCTAATAATAAAGATTTAGGTATACTAAATATCGTTTTGGGTAATGTGCCATCCAGTTTAAAAACGGTGTTGAATACTTTAGGTGTAAATGCTGATATTAAAACAGGTGTTAGTCTTATGGAGCAAGCGTTAGCCCAAATGCCTAAATCTGAATATTCGTTTTTCTATGACGAAACTGCCCTCTATTTAAGCTATGTGTTGAATGATGTAGTTGCTGACGAAAATGCCTATTCTAAGGCAATGCGGTATCTTAAGCCGGTTAGTGATAGCTGCCTTTTAAAAAGCTTTGTTTTAGGATTTGTAAGTATGAAAACCGCACATAATACGGAGGCTATTTCTGTTTTTATGTCACGGCCTGTTAGTAGTAGTTATACATCCTTTAAACACATCGACTATTTGCTTGCAACAGCTAAGCTTAATAGGATGGATGATGATGCGGCTGCCTATTTCCAGAAATATCTCAATAATTACCAGGGTGTTTTTAATATTAAAGATTCATACCTCAGAATGGCATGGGCTGCTCTGTTAAAAGGCGATTTAAAAAGATATAATGAATTATCTGATCAGGCAAAATCTAAAGGTTATAGCTTTAATGATAAAGACAAGCACGCACTGAAAGAAATTGAAGATGGAGTGCCTGATCTTTATTTATTAGGTTCAAGGTTATTGTATGATGGAGGTTATTACGACAGAGCTTTAAGTGTACTGAGGGCAAAAAAAACCACAGAGTTAGCCGACGAGAAAGATAAACTGGAATATACTTACCGAATGGGTCGGATTTACGACAGTTTGCAGGATGAGGCTAAAGCTATTCAATATTACTCGCAGACTATTAATGCTGGATCTGGTAAGCAATGGTATTTTGCAGCGAACTCATCATTAGCTTTGGCCAAAATATATGAACGCCAGAATAATACTCCGAAAGCTAAACAATATTATCAGTTGTGCTTAGGTATGAAAGGTCATGAGTATAAAAGTAGCATTGACGCAAAAGCCAAAGCTGGATTAAAACGTGTTAAGTAATTTCGTGCTCATTTTCACAACTACACATCATAAATTTATCTTTGTATCATGACAATTGAACAAATAAAAGATTTAAGGGATAGAATAGCTTCCCTGAGGAGGCATCTTTGACATCGACAATAAGCTTAACGAAATAGCTTCTGAACAAGAGCAGACATTAGCCCCAACTTTTTGGGATGATGCTAAGGCTGCTGAAAAAATCCTTCACAATATTAAAAGCAAGAAAGTATGGACGGATGAGTTTGCAATAGTAAACACATCGGCAGAAGATACTTATGTGCTTTTTGATTTCTATAAAGAAGGTGATGTTTCTGAAATGGAAATGCAACAACAGTTTGACACTACAATTAAAGTTGTTGAAGAACTCGAGTTTAAAAACATGCTTAGTGGAGAAGAAGATCAGCTTAATGCAGTGCTTAAGATTAATGCTGGTGCGGGTGGAACAGAAAGCTGTGATTGGGCCGAAATGCTGATGCGTATGTATATTATGTGGGGCGAGAAGCATGGATATAAAGTAAAGGAGATTGATTATCAGCCGGGAGATGTAGCAGGTATAACAACCTGTACGCTTGAGTTTGAAGGCGATTTTACTTATGGATATTTGAAAGGAGAGAGCGGCGTTCACCGTTTAGTGCGTATTTCACCATTTGATTCAAATGCTAAGCGCCATACTTCATTCGCATCGGTATATGTTTATCCTTTAGTGGATGATTCTATTAGTGTGGAAATTAATCCAGCAGATGTTTCATGGGACACGTTTCGTGCAGGGGGAAAAGGCGGTCAGAATGTGAACAAGGTTGAAACTGCGGTGCGATTGAAGCATGCTCCGTCGGGTATAATTATTGAATGTCAACAGGAACGTTCACAGCTGCAGAATAAAGAAAAGGCATTGAAAATGCTTAAATCTCAATTGTATGAGTTGGAATTAAGAAAGCGTAATGAAGCCAAAGCGGCTGTTGAGGGGACTAAAAAGAAAATTGAATGGGGATCACAAATCAGGAATTATGTATTCCATCCTTATAAATTAGTGAAAGACTTACGCACAGGGGAGGAGACTTCGAACGTACAAGCTGTTATGGACGGAGAACTTGATGATTTTATCAAGGCCTATCTCATGGAGTTTTAATGGATTTGGGGTTACGATTGAACAATTGTTTAGTAAAAATGAACTCGTAACCCTCAATCTATATCTCGTGATAAAATTAGTGACTTTCAACTACCTGCAACAATTCCTCAAGTTCTTCTACTTTATCTAAATAACCCAACTTATTGTAAGAGCTGATTAGATTTCTGAAAACACGCTTTATAATTTCAATATTTGAACAAGGTTCATAATACTCATCACGTTGGGGTAGCTTAAGTTGCTTTAAAAAGAAGTCAACATCCTTTCTACCGAAGATAAATCCTTTGTTGAACGGATTTATGTAGAAAATAACGCCATTTACAGCTTCAAATCCCGGAAGTAATCGCTCCTGCTCATCCACATAAGCTAAAATGAAATGTTGTGGAAGATTAACACCATAGATAGGAATATCCAACTTTTGAGCAACTAATGAATAAATAATTGCCAGAGAAATTTGATTTCCTCTCTTGCTTTCGAGAACAAGATTGATATAGGAGTTTTGCGGATCCTGATGATTGACAGTGTTGCCACTGAATCCATGTATATGGAAGAACACATGATTTAAAACCTTCACCTTTTCAAGCGGACTCATTTCATAGCCTAATTGAAGCCATGTATCTCGCTTTATAGTATCGATTTGGTTAATGATCTTTTGTTCATCCAGATCAGGGTATTGGTATTTGTTTACAGCCAATATGCCTGAAAGTAAATCAAAGGCTCCACCAAGCAGCCACAGGTTCAGTTCTTTCTTTACTTCATTAAATTGAATCTTGTGGATAATATTCTCAATCCGTTCCTGTAATAAAGCATCTAACGATTGCTGCCATACATCTTCCAAGAAATCAATTATTTCAGGCCCTAAAGAAACAAGCCTGCTTTTGATGTGCTCAAAAACGTGCTCGTCTGGATCATCTAAAAGTTTTACCAATGAAGTTAATTCATTTCTATCAATCATAAATTCATCTCCCCTCAATGTATTCCCCATATCTATATACGACATCGTTTAGTTCAAATGTTCGGCAATAAGTTAAATATTGTACTTTTGCCAATATGTTTAATAGCAAACTCCTTACCGCTTATATCACTCATCAGTTAACAGCAAAAACACGTCATGGAACACATTCGCCATTTGTTTATAACCTGGTTGATGAGATCATATACAATAGAAGTCCAAGAATTGTTTACAATGAAATAGAAAACCAACGCCAAAAGTTGCTGAGTGATAATCGTGTTATTACATTAACAGATTTGGGTGCAGGTTCTCATTATAACAATAATAAACAAAAATTGGTAAAAACAATTGCCGCCAATGCACTTAAGGCTCCAAAATGGGCCCAGTTAATTCATCGACTAGCTGAATGGAGGAAACCAACTTCAATTATCGAATTAGGTACTTGTTTAG
The DNA here is from genome assembly GCF_000242635.2 of Solitalea canadensis DSM 3403. Taxonomy (NCBI): domain Bacteria; kingdom Pseudomonadati; phylum Bacteroidota; class Sphingobacteriia; order Sphingobacteriales; family Sphingobacteriaceae; genus Solitalea; species Solitalea canadensis. The sequence continues at coordinate 3,982,520 of NC_017770.1, read as the reverse complement.
GAGTAACAACATCTTATCTCGCTAAAGCAGTTCCCAACGCTTCGGTTACTTCTATTGAAGGCTGCCCGGAAACCGCTGCTGTTGCACGGGAAAGTATAAATGCAACTAATAACTCCAATGTGAAAGTGTTAGTAGGTAACTTTGATGTTGTATTGCCCGAGTTAGTAGAAGGAAAAGAGAAACTTGACTTTGTTTACTTTGATGGTAATCATCGGAAAGAAGCTACTTTAAACTATTTTGAACTGTGTTTAAAAAAGGCCGACGAGCATAGTGTTTTCATTTTTGATGACATTCATTGGTCTGAGGGAATGGAAGAAGCTTGGAAGATTATTCAAAATCATCCGAAAGTGACCGTTACGATAGACCTTTTTGCAATAGGATTAGTCTTCTTTAAAGAAGGGCAAAGAAAAGAGCACTTTAAAATTAAATATTAGTTTTCCCGATAACGTATTTATTTCCGATCGCTATTTACTTCATTTTAAATAATGATCGGAAATAATCGCTTAAGTGCTTATTACAATACATAGTAAGTGTAATCTTATGATTTAAAATGCTTCATTAAGTGATAAATAAAAACCTTGACTGCGTTTCTCTCCAGGATTTTTACTGCCAAAACCATAATCCACTCTCAAGGTTAATTTATTCCGCGGGTCAAATATGTAACGTCCGCCAATACCGTAGTTCGGTTTTAATGAATTAGCGTCAAACCCACTATTACTAAATACACTTCCGCCTCCCGCAAAAACGGCAATTACACCTCTTGATAATGAAAACCATCCTTTATCCTGGCGATTAGCAAAAGGTCTGTATCTTACCTCTGCTTGAGCTGCCACGTAATTTTGGTCCCTATATCTTCCCGTGTAGTAACCCCGCATTAGAAGATCATTACCCATTTGCGGTATCATAAAAAAAGGCTGGTCGGCCCCTTGTAATGATTGTCCATATCCTTGTATAGCCACAATTGTGGTAGGGTGAATTTTCCAGTATTTACGAGCATCCAACGTAAGTAGGACAAAGTTGTAATTACTAGCTAATGCTTTAAAGGAGTTCTGAATATAAAAACGGAGGAAAGCTCCTTTACTTGGATAGTTAACAATATCACGGTTATCATAAGTTGCAGAGAGAGAGAGAAATGTTACATTTCCACCACTTTTACCCTCCAGGTCACTTGTTGAATAAATACCGAGTTCATCTTTTTCACTAATAAATTCATGTAAAAACCAAGCCCCAATTCCTAAGTAGAAATTTTTGCTAATAGCCCTTTCTGCATCAATATTTACCCTCAGTTTTCGATCATTAATCAAGTCTTTGTCACTTTCTTTGGTATTATCACCGATTCCATAATAGTAATTAGGAAAATCATAATACTTTATATCTCCAGTAATATGCCATTTGTGTGCCTTAGACCACAAGTTTGCATTTAAGCTAACTTTTGATTGGTTTTTAGTAGTGTAAGATGCAATTAAGCCCAAAGTAGAGTTACGTTGGTCGATAGAAGACTTATCCAAATAAAATGAATAAACCGAAGCGACTCCAAATTCAAATCCCCGCTCTTGTGAAGACCCTATAACCGGAATAGGAAGTAAGCTATTCTTAAGTTTAGATGAAATCGAATCAGTTTGAGGAGTGCTGTTTTGAGCAAATGAATGGTAACAGAAAAGTGAAGTAAATATAGTTAGTGAAAGAAATAATGCGCGCATCTATAAGTGTGAAAATTAAGCACTAAAAATAGCATTAATAATCTTTTACTGAGGCTTACATTTTTATCTACATCTAAAAAATGACATTGATTTGGAGATTGTGGGAAAGTTTGTTTTGGGAATTTGGCATAAAACACGGTCGTGTGAAATAAAATTTTGTCTATAAATTAAATCCAGTTAAAATTTGTTGTAGAGTATGAGGATGCAGAATAATGTAAAATAATCCTTAAATCCGCTGCTAATTATTCATTATTTTATTTAATAAAAAAGAATTTTTTTCGGCCTTTTAAGCAAGTATGTTAAAAAAAAGTTACGATCAATTGTAATCTAATAGCAAAAATATTACCTTGCGGTTAAGAAAATTAAATAATTAACTATGAAGAAAAAGTTTACTAAACTGTTACTTTTTATTTTCTGCATTTTAACATTGGGTGCAAATGCTCAACAGAAAAAAATAACTGGTACAGTAACTGCAAAATCTGACGGTATCCCATTACCTGCAGTAAGCATTCTTGTCAAAGGATCAACTTTAGGAACCCAGACAGATAAAGATGGAAAGTATTCTATTCTGGTTCCAGAAAACTCAGTACTTATTTTTTCCTATGTCGGTTTTGTAACTAGGGAAATAAAAGCTGGAACTTCTACTGTTGTTAATATCAGTTTAGAGTCCGATGAAAAACAATTGGGTGAGGTTGTAGTAACAGCAATGGGTATTACTCGCGAGAGTAAATCATTAGGGTACTCGGCTCCAATTGTTAAAGGTGAGGAGTTGACAAAAGCGAGAGAAGTTAACGTTATTAATTCATTGGCAGGGAAAGTTGCCGGGGTAAAAGTTAGTTCTCAATCAGGTACTTTAGGAGGATCTTCGAAAATTATCATTCGAGGTGAGTCTTCATTAAATGGTAGTAGCCAACCTTTGTTCATTATTGATGGTATGCCAGTAGATAATGGTGCTCCTCAGATTTCCACTGTATCGAGTGGTGTTCCTCAGGGTACAGCGGGTGCAGACTTTGGTAACAGAGCGGCAGATATCAACGCTGAAGACATTGAAACAATGACAGTTCTAAAAGGAGCCGCAGCTACTGCACTTTATGGTGCACGTGCTAAGAGTGGTGCAATTGTGATTACAACAAAGAAAGGAGTTAAAGGCCAGTCTTCTGTAACCTTAAATTCTTCTTTTCGCTTTGATGATATTCTGAAAATGCCGGAGTTTCAAAATGAATATGCACAAGGTGTTCAAGGGACCTATAATATTGCTAATACCAATGGATGGGGACCTAAAATTAGTGAAGTACAGGATAAAACCTTTCCTAATTTCCTAAATCAACAGGTTAAGTTACAGGCTTTTGATGGTAATATTAAAGACTTTTTCCAAACTGGTAAATCATACATAAACTCAGTTTCGTTTGAGGGTGGTAATGAAAGCGGTGATTATCGTTTTAGTTATGCTAATACTAGTCAAGAAGGTATAATTCCTAATCAAAAATTTAATAGAAATAACATTTCATTAAATGCAGGTAAGTTAATTGGTAAGGACTTTAATATTAGAACAACTATTAATTACGCCAAATCGGGTGGTGATGGTCGTCCGGTTCAAAGTTCTAATAATCCCAATGTAATTATGCCTTTGATCTATGGTGTGCCAAGAACAGTAGATATGGACTTGTTGCGAAATAATTCCATTAATCCTGAAACGGGTCAGCAAATTACACTTACACCTTCAAGAAATGGTAACAATCCATTCTGGGTAGTCAATAATAATAACTTCTCTAATGATGTTAATCGTGTTTACGGTAATGTAATCTTAAGTTATAAAGTATTGAACTGGTTAACGCTTTCAGATAACCTTGGTGTTGACTATTATAATGAGTTCCGTCAAGGAAATACCAGAAATGGAACGATTGGGGCATTAACTGGTAACTTCTTTACAGCAAACATATATAATAGACTTATTAATAATGATTTTATTGCTACAGCGGATCATCAGATTACAAAAGATCTAGATATTAAAGTTATTGCAGGTACTAACGTGTACGAAACTTATTATCAAAGAGAGCAGTCTGATGCCCAAACTTTAACCGTAGATCAATTATATAATTTTGCCAACGCTGCGTCAGTGGTTACTACCAATACCTCAAATAAAGCCAGAATCCTTGGTTTGTATGGGGATGTTGGTTTGTCTTACAAGGGATTCTTATTCTTAAACGTAACAGGTAGGAATGACTGGAGTTCTACTTTGCCTGTTGAAAGCCGTTCTTATTTCTATCCATCAGTAAGTAGTGGTTTTGTATTTACGGAAATATTGCCTCAAAATAAGTGGTTAAACTATGGTAAATTAAGAGCGAGTTGGGCAAATGTTGGTAGCGGAACTGAGCCATACCAATTAGCATTTACTTATTCTCCTGTTACCTCAGCGTTTGCGCAGTATGGTTATGGATCTCAATTTCCTTTCAATGGAGTTTTAGCATTTAGCATTCCTGGTACAATTCCAAACTTTAATTTGAAACCTCAAAATCAGGTTACAACTGAGCTGGGTACTGAGTTAAGATTCTTAAACAGTCGTGTTAGGCTTGATGTAACTTATTATAATTCTAAAACAGAAGATCAAATTATTGCTTTAACACTTCCTCAGTCAACTGGTTTTGCCGCCAAAAGAACTAATGCGGGGTCGTTAATAAATAAAGGTTTTGAAGTTTCATTAGGTGTTGTTCCTTTAAAATCAAGATCATTGAATTGGAATGTTGATTTTAATTTTTCTCAAAATCAGCAAACTACAGAGCTTCCTGGTGAGGTAACTGCCTATACTTTACAAAGTGGTTGGAGTGGTTTAGTGGTTAAAACACGCACAGGTGAGTCGTTCGGTATTTTCGGATCGGCTTGGGAAAGAGATCCTGATGGTAATATTGTAATTGATGCAGCTACTGGTTTAAGAAAAACCAAATTAGATCAGCGTTTAGGAAGTATTAATCCTGATTGGATGTTGGGTATTAACAACTCTATCGATTATAAAGGATTTAACTTGAGCTTTTTGGTTGATATTAGACAAGGTGGTGTAGTGTATTCTAATACTGTTTCAACGCTTAGAACTTTAGGATTAGCAAAAGAAACCTTAGCCAACAGAGGAAGTATCTTTATTGATAAAGGAGTTGTTAAACAAGGCAATGAATATGTGCCAAATACAGTTCCAGTTCAAAGTATGCAAGATTTTTGGGGCCAATTTTCAACTTCAAACACAGAGGCGAATATATTTGATGCTTCATACGTGAAATTAAGGGAGATAAAATTATCCTATAAGGTTCCAGCTAGATTTCTTGATAAAACAGCCAAATTTATTAAAGGCTTAGATATTGGTGTTGAAGGTAGAAACTTGTGGATTATCAATGATCATGTGCCTCACGTAGATCCTGAAGTAAATTTCTTCGGACCTGGTAGTTTGGCTGATGGTGTCGAATTTAACTCAGCTCCATCAACAAGATCATTCGGATTTAATTTACGTGTTAAAATTTAATAGAATTTAAGGTATGAAAAGAAAACTTTTATATGTTTTTTTGGGTGTTTTAACATGTGCTACGACACTTCCTTCTTGCGATAAATATTTAGATATCAATCAGAATCCAAATACAGCAGAAAGGGTTGATCCCAAACTTTTGTTTTCGTTTGCTAGTACATCCTATATAAACCTAAGGTCAGGTGGTGACTTGTATATCCCGATGGCCTTAGCTGGTCAGTCCATCACCACTGGAGGTAATAATCCAACTGGTTGGGGTACTCCAAGTGAAGAACAATACCAGATTTCAACATTTAGTTTAAGTAATCCTTGGAGAGCTTATTACACAACTATTGGTGCAAACTTAAAGCAAGCTATATCTTTAGCAGAAAGTGCTTCTCCAAAAAATAATAATGCTGCAGCTCAGTGTAAGATTTTACTCGCATTGGTTGCTTATGAAATTACCACAGTTTATGGTGATATTCCTTTTTCGGAAGCATGGAATGTGGATATTACCTATCCTAAGTTTGATTCACAACAATCTGTTTTAAATGGTTCAATTGCTTTAATTGACGATGCTTTGGCTCAGTTTGATGATGCAAGTTCTTTAAAGATTTCTGATTATGATCTTTTTTATAAAGGAGATCTTTCTAAATGGAAAAGACTGGCTAAGTCGGTAAAGCTTAGAACTTTGATGACCATGGTTGATAAAGATCCGTCTGTTGCAACTAAAATTGGTCAGATGGTAACGGAAGGTGGTTTGATAAATTCATCAGGTGATAATTTAAAGATTGCTTATCAAACTACATCCGGTAAAAAGAATCCAAAGTTTGCTATTAATGAGCAATATAATGGAGGACAAAACTTCTTTTTTGGATCTAAATACGTTGTAGATTTTATGCGTAATCTTAACGATCCTCGACTTCCTAAGTTCTTTTCTAAGCCAGCTGAAGCAGATAATTATTATGGTATTGAACCAGGCGCAGATGGTGATGATAAACATGATGTTCGTATTTCAAATGCATTGCAAGCTGCTGATGCTCCAGAGGTAATTTTTACATACCAGGAAGAATTGTTTTATGAAGCTGAAATTCACGCAAGAGGACTTGGTGTTCCTACTGATCTTGCAGTAGCAAACACACTTTATAAAAAGGCTGTGGAAGAATCTTGTAAGTCTTATGGAATTGATGCAACATCTGCTGCAACGTTTGCTACAGCATTGCCAAATCTTTCAACGGTTCCTACACCAGTTGCATTAATCAATATGCACCATTGGGTTGATAAAATGGATCGTGGAGTTGATGCATTTACTCAATGGAGGAGATCTGGTTCCGAAGGACACGAGGTGCCAATGTTAGGGTTGCCAATTAACGCGCCAGCTGGTGGTTTATTCAGAAGATACGAATATCCAACAACTGAGCTATCGGCAAACCCTAGTGCTCCTAAAGAATTAATAAAGTATCATGAGAAAATGTGGTTTGATTTATAAGAGATTAATTATGAGAAAAATATTGTTTTTGTTTTCAGTTATTTCAGTTGTTTTATTGCAATCTTGTGAAAAAGATTCTCCTGGAGATAACTATGAATTTACTAATACACTGCCACCATATGTTACTATTCAAAGTTTAAAGACTGTAACGGTTGTGGCAGGAGAGTCTGCTACAGTAAACTTACAAATGAGAACAAGCTTGCAGCAAAAAGTAACTGCAACTTATAAAGTTGATGGGGCTATTAAGCTTAACGACCAAACAGTTGTTATCGAACGGGATAAAACAACCGCTTCTATATCAATTTTGGTTCCAGCTGAATTGGCTGTTGGGTCGGAATCTACATTAACGTTAGTTAAAGCTGTTACAGAAAGTGGAGAAACTTTGACAATTGGACAGGACAATGTGGCTGCTAATCAAAAAGTTAAAATAGTTGTAAAATAATCCATCTTCTTATAACTAAAAAAGGGGCGCTAATCACGCCCCTTTTTTTATTAAGTAAATTTTGGATCTAATTGAAAGTGGAAATAATGTCTCGTTTTTGTGATAAATAATTGTATTTATTTGGTACTTCGTGAAATATTATTTTCAGTATTTGATGCTTTTCGGCATATAATTGTGTTTAGTATTAATAATTTGAATTATGATATTTTCTTTGATAGTCCTATTTGATTGCAATTTTTGGTGTAATTGACACGCTTTTTTATAATTATCCCAATGTTAAGTCTGTGTAAATGAATTAGATCAAAAAAATTACATCATATTTGGTTAGTGTACTAAAGTTGTTACTTTGGCGACTTAAAATCATAAATTTTAAAAGTATGAAAGAGAAGTTTACAAAATTTTTAGTACTCCTTTTTTCGCTGGCTACCTTGAGCACGTATGCACAGCAGAAAAAAGTATCGGGTACTGTAACAGCAAAATCCGATGGATTGCCTCTGCCTGCGGTTAGTGTGGTAGTAAAAGGTACTTCATTAGGTACTCAAACAGATGCTGATGGAAAGTATTCTATCAGTGTACCAAATGGAGGCTCAATCGTTTTTACTTATGTCGGTTTTCAATCGCGTGAGGTAAAAGTAGGTGCTACTTCTACCATTAACATTGCAATGGAATCTGATGAACGCCAATTAGGAGAAGTGGTTGTAACTGCTATGGGTGTTCAAAGAAAGAAAAATGAGTTGCCTTACGCTGCACAACAGGTAAAGGGTGAAGACATTAGTAAAGCACGCGATGCAAACTTTGTTAATTCACTTTCTGGTAAAGTAGCAGGTTTAGAGATTCGTAAAAACAATACAATGGGAGGTTCTACCAACATCGTATTGCGCGGTTCTAAATCATTAACTGGTAATAACCAAGCATTATTCGTTGTGGATGGAGTTCCTTATGATAACTCAAATACGAATACTACTGACCAAAAAACTGGTAGAGGTGGTTATGACTATGGTAATGCTGCTGCTGATATAAACCCGGATGATATTGAATCAATTAACGTTTTGAAGGGTGCGGCTGCTACAGCTTTATATGGTTCTCGTGCTTCTAATGGTGTGGTAATGGTAACCACCAAAAAAGGATCCAAAGGTATGGGTATTACAATTAATTCAGGTGTTACTGTAGGTAGCCTGGATAAGAGTACTTTCCCTAAATACCAAAAACAGTATGGTGCTGGTTATGGTAAATATTATGGTCCAGATCCTGATAATGACCCTAAATGGTTCAATGAAGGTGATGTGAACGGAGATGGAGTAACTGACCTTATTGTTCCTTTTTATGAAGATGCTTCTTGGGGCGCTAAGTTTGATTCAAATTTAATGGTTTATGATTGGGCATCTTTTGACCCAACTTCTTCAAGTTATGGTAAACCTCGTCCTTGGGTTGCTGCGGCTAACGATCCCACAACATTTTTTGAAAACCCTGTAGCTATTAACAATAGTATCATGGTTGATGGTGGTGGTGAAAAAGGCTACTATAAATTTGGTTATGTAAATAACCATGAAAATGGTATGCTGCCTAACAGTAAAATAGATAAGAATATCTTCAACTTTGGAGCGTCTTATAAAATTACTGATAAATTAACCACAACCGCTACTATTAATGCATCGAAAACTGCTGCAACTGGTCGTTATGGAACTGGTTATGATGATAAAAACATTGCAAACAACTTCAGACAGTGGTGGCAAAATAACGTTGATATTAAAGAGCAAAAAGATGCTTATTTCAGAAACAGAGATAATGTTACCTGGAACTGGGCTAGTGCAACTAACTTAAAACCTATTTTCTGGGATAACCCATATTTTTCTCGTTATGAAAACTATGAGAATGATAGTCGCACCCGCTTCAACGGAAATTTTAGCCTAAGCTACAAGCTTACAAGTTGGATGGATGTGATGGGAAGAGCCGCTATCGACTCTTATTCAGAAACTCAAGAAGAAAGACAGGCTTATGGTAGTGTTACTACTTCAGCTTATTCGAACTTTAAGAGAAATTTTGACGAGTATAACTATGACTTATTAGTTAACTTTAATAAAAATATTTCACCTGCTTTAACATTCAAAGGATTAGTAGGTGGTAATATCAGAAAAACCAATATTTCAACAATTGATGCAACTACTAACGGTGGTTTAGTTGTTCCTAGATTGTATTCATTGTCAAACTCGGCAAGTCCAGTACAACCTCCTTTAGAAACAGCTCCTAGAGAGCAGGTAAATGGTATTTTCGCTAGTGCATCTTTTGGCTATAAAGAGCTCTTATTCTTAGATCTTACCGGTCGTCGTGATCAGTCATCAACTTTGCCTTCGGCTAATAATACTTATTATTATCCATCAGCTTCGTTGGGCTTTGTATTCTCTAAGTTCACAGCTGCCACAGCTCCTTGGATTTCATTAGGTAAAGTAAGATTAAACTATGCTGAAGTAGGTGCGAGTGCTCCTGCAAGCAGCTTGGTTGATGTTTATAAGAAGCCTTTGGATAATGATGGTAATCCATATAGCAGCTTTGGTTCTACTCCATTGTACGTGGTATCTACTACTAAAAATAACGGAGATTTAAAACCTGAGCGTACTAAGAGCTCTGAAATTGGTTTGGAAATGTCATTTGTTGATCAACGCTTAGGTTTTGATGTAACCTATTACAAGCAAAATACTGTTGATCAGATTGTACCTCTTCCAGTTTCAAGAGCAACAGGTTATGATCGTATGTATGTAAATGCTGGTAATATTGAAAACAAAGGTATTGAGGTGTCTGCATTCGGTACTGCAATTAAAACTCCTTCATTTTCTTGGCAGATTAACTTAAACTGGTCAAGAAATAGAAACAAGGTTGTTGAATTACCTGGTGTTGATAACTTGTTGTTAGCAAGTATGCAAGGTGGTGTTTCAATTAATGCAGCTTTAGGTGAGCCTTACGGTACTATCAGAGGTGGTAACTTCGTATTTGATGATAACGGCAATAAAGTAGTTATTGATAACTCTAAAGACAACAATCCTGATAATGATGCATTAAATGGTTTCTACCAAGCATCAGCAACTTCAAATGAAATCATTGGAAATATTAATCCTGATTGGATTGGCGGTATGACTAATAGTTTCAGGTATAAAAACTTGGCATTTAGCTTTTTGATTGATGTTCGTCAAGGTGGTCAAGTATTTTCATTAGACCAGTATTACGGATTGGCTACTGGTATGTATGAAGAAACTGCTGGCTTAAATGATTTAGGAAATCCTGTTAGAAATCCTAAGAGTGAGGGTGGAGGTGTTATACTTCCTGGTGTTAAGCCTGATGGAACTCCAAACGATATCAGAGTTAGTGCTACTAACTTTGGAACATTTGGTTACCGTCGTAATCCTGCTGCTGCCTTTGTTTACGATGCTAGTTTTGTTAAGTTAAGAGAGATGTCGTTGACTTATTCTTTACCTGCAAGTGTAGTTTCTCGTATTGCTCCATTTAAAGGAATTGACCTTTCATTAATTGGAAGAAACTTATGGATTATCCACAAAAATCTTCCGAATGCAGATCCAGAAGATGGTATGAGTTCAGGTAACGTTCAAGGTTATCAGGTTGGTAGCTATCCAACAGCAAGAACCTTTGGATTTAATGTGAAATTGAAATTCTAATAGTACGAATTATGAAAATGAAAAAAATCTATATAGTGGTTGCTTCGGTTATTATGCTAACGTCTTGTATTAAAGACGATCTAAACGATGATACGAAGAACCCATCAACAGTACCGGCGGAAACAATATTTGCCTCAGCTCAAAAAAGTTTGACGGATATTATGACCAGCTCTAACGTTAACAGAAACGTTTTTAGGTTAATAACTCAGCAATGGCAGGAAACTACTTATACTGATGAAAGTAACTATGATCTGACTACAAGAAATATTCCTCAAACATTTTGGAATATTATGTATCGTGACGTTCTAAAAAACTTTTCAGAATGTAAGAAGTTAGTAGCTGCTGATAATGATGTTCACACTGATCAACTTGCTAAAACTAATAAGCTGGCGGAAATTGAGCTAATGGAAGTATATGCCTATTCTGTATTAGTAAATACGTATGGTAACGTTCCATATTCTCAAGTTTTTGATACAAACAATCCTCATCCTAAGTATGATGATGCAAAAACTATTTATCTTGATTTATTAGCACGTATCGATAAAGCATTAGGTACAATGAATGCTGCAGGTGCTGGTTTTGACGATAGTGATATTATTTACGGCGGTAATGCATCAAAATGGATCAAATTTGGCAATACACTTAAAGTGAAAATTGCAATGACTATTGTAGATGTAGAACCTGCAGTGGCTAAAGCAGCAGTTGAAGCAGCTTACAATAAAGGATTCACGTCAAATGCCGATAACGCTGTTTTAAAGTATCTTGGAGCCTATCCTAATACAAACCCTATTTGGGAAGATTTAGTAAGAAGCGGTCGTTATGATTTTGTTGCGGCAAAAACAATTGTTGATCAAATGAATACTTTAAATGATCCTCGTCGTCAGTTCTACTTCTCAACAGTTGGAGGCGCTTACAAAGGTGCTACTCCTGGTGCAAGCAGTAACTACGATTCATTTTCACATGCTGGTGAAATTTTCTTTGATCCAACAATGCCTGCATTACTATTAGATTATTCAGAGCTTGAATTCTATTTAGCAGAAGCTAAGGCGCTTAATTGGACTTTGGTTACTGGAACAGCAGAAGAACATTATAATAATGCAATTAGAGCTTCAATTATCTATTGGGGAGGAAGTACTGATGATGTTAGTGCTTATCTAAGTAATCCAGATGTAGCATATTCAACAGCTGCCGGTAATTACAAGCAAAAAATTGGTATGCAGAAATTTATTGCATTATATAATAGAGGCTATGATGCTTGGACTGAGTGGAGAAGATTAGACTATCCTAAAATTTCTCCAGCGGTTGATGCTATTTCTGGAATACCTGTTCGTTATACTTATCCTGCTCAAGAACAAAATCTGAACACTGATAAATATAATGAGGCTTCTGCAGCAATTGGTGGTGATAAAGTTGAAACCAAACTGTTTTGGGATAAAGCTGACCAATAAGAATCCATTTCTAACACTATAACTAAGAAGGTTGTCACATTATGTGGCAACCTTTTTTATTATAAATGACTTACATCATACAATTCTTCGTTTGATACCTTATTTATTCTACCTTTGCGGCAAAATTTATACAGCATGGAAAAGAAACGTAATACTATTTCATCGTTTATGGAAAAGTACTACCTGCATTTCAACGCTGCGGCGATGGTAGATGCGGCAAAGGCTTACGAAAAACACCTTGAAGAAGGAGGTAAAATGATGATCACGCTGGCGGGAGCGATGAGTACAGCTGAAATGGGTAAGATTTTAGCCGAAATGATCCGTCAAGGCAAGGTTGATATTATCTCTTGTACTGGTGCCAACCTAGAAGAAGATATTATGAACCTGGTAGCTCATAATAGCTACAAACGTGTTCCTAATTATCGTGACCTGAGCCCTCAGGAAGAATGGGATTTATTAGAAAATGGGTTTAATCGTGTTACTGATACCTGTATTCCTGAAGAAGAAGCATTCCGTCGCCTTCAAAAACACATTTTCCATCAATGGAAGTCTGCCCAAGATAAAGGTGAGCGCTACCTTCCACATGAGTTCATGTATAAGATGCTACTTTCTGGTGACTTGGAACAATACTATGAAATTGATCCTAAGGACAGTTGGATGTTAGCAGCTGCTGAACGCAACCTTCCTATTATTTGTCCAGGATGGGAAGACTCTACAATGGGTAATATCTTCGCTTCATACTGTATAAAAGGACAGCTAAATCCTTCGACCATGAAGTCAGGTATTGAATATATGACCTACTTATCTGATTGGTACATCAAGAATTCAGGAGGTAAAGGTGTAGGCTTCTTCCAGATAGGTGGTGGTATTGCAGGAGATTTTCCAATTTGTGTAGTTCCAATGCTATATCAGGACATGGAAATGGAAACTATTCCATTCTGGAGTTATTTCTGCCAGATCTCTGATTCAACCACAAGTTATGGATCGTATTCAGGCGCTGTTCCAAATGAGAAAATTACGTGGGGAAAATTGGACATTCATACACCAAAATTCATCATTGAATCGGATGCCACTATTGTTGCTCCCCTCATTTTTGCCTGGTTATTAGACATGTAAATTATTTACTGATATATATCAATAGCTGCTTCATGGCGGCTATTGTGTTGATTGTAAGTAGTTTATTTATATGGAAATAGCTTTATTTAGAATAGTTATAAATTGATAAAAAGTGTCACACTATTGCCATAGACACACTTTTATACCTATTTTTGTGCGCTAAATGTTAATTAGGAGTGAAATCATTTTTCGTTGAGCTAACATTTTGATTATAAGTTCGTAATATATAGTAGAATTACATAGAGCATGAGTAAGAACTCGAACGTTTTTTTGAAAACTTGTCTGAAAAAAGGTGCATTAATCCTCACAATCGCCTTTTTAAGCGTTGCGCAAGCCTTTGCTGCCGACCCTAAGGAAGGGGAAACGCTCTTTAAAGCTAACTGTACTTCTTGTCACGCCATTGGCAAACGTGTAGTAGGTCCTGCATTAAAGGATATCCACAAAACCAGAGATGAAGCGTGGTTAGTTAAATGGATTCACAACTCACAGGAATTGGTGAAAGCCGGTGATCCTGAAGCAGTGAAAATATTTAATGAGTACAATCAACAGGTAATGACCGCATTTCCTAATCTTTCTGAAGATAACGTGAAGTCAATCTTGGCTTACGTTGCCCAAGAAAGTGAAGCACTGGATAAAGCTGCTGCAGCTGGTCCTGCTGCTGGTGCCCAAGGTGCTGCTGAAAAAGGGAATGATAAATACACTGTTATCGGCTTATTAGGTCTTGTTGTTGTATTGTTTTTAGTAATTGTGGTGTTAAACCGTGTTATTAAAACTTTAGAGCAATTAGTATTAAGTAAAAAAGCAGAATTAACTGCAGAGGAAGGTGAAGAAGAAGAAGAAGAGGAACAGCCTTCAAAATTTGCTGAAACGTTTAAGAAACTTGCTTCAAATAAAAAGGTAATTGCATTAGTTGTAGTTCTTGTTTTGATCGTAGGTTCTGCATGGTCATGGAACGTAATGTGGAATGTAGGTATAACTCAAAACTATCAACCTGCTCAACCAATTAAATTCTCCCACAAAGTACACGCTGGTGTTAACCAAATTAACTGTCAGTACTGTCACTCAGGAGCTTGGAAAAGTAAAAATGCCAGTATTCCATCTGCAAATGTTTGTATGAATTGTCACAATCAGATCAGCGAATATAAAGGCGAGCCTTTGTTTGATGCTGATGGTGAGAAAATCGATGGAACTGCTGAGATCCAAAAAATCTATGCAGCATTAGATTATGATCCAAGTACTCAGAAATATGGCACTAATCAACGTCCTATTGAATGGGTTCGTATTCACAATTTACCTGACTTTGCTTACTTCAATCACTCACAACACGTAAAAGTTGCTGAAGAGTCAATTCGTGCTGCGAAAGGATTAAAAGCAGAAGATCCGGTATGTTATGCTTGTCATGGTGAAATTGCCAAAATGGACGAAGTATTCCAGGCATCTCAGTTAACCATGAAATGGTGTGTTGACTGTCACCGTAGTACAGAAATGAAACATGCTCCTAAGAACCACTATTATGACGGTATGGTTGAACTTCATGAGCGAATCAAGAAGGGTGAGAAAGTTACCGTTGCCGAAATGGGTGGCCTTGAGTGTGCTAAATGTCATTATTAATTATTAAAAGACTCTTACGATTATAAATGGAAAGCAATAACAAAACATACTGGAAAGGTTTAGAGGAGTTGAATCCTACGCCTGAGTTTGAAGCTTTACAGAAAAGAGAATTTGCTGAAGACTTACCAATTGAAGAGATCCTTTCAGGTAAAGCGAGTGATAACTCGGTTATGCCTCGTCGCGATTTCTTAAAGTCACTGGGTTTTGGTGTAGGTGCGGTAGCATTAGCTGCATGTAACAAAACTCCTGTAAATAAGGCTGTTCCTTACTTAATTAAACCGGAGGAAATTACTCCGGGTATTCCTAACTACTATACTGGTATCGCAAAAGATGGTTATGGTATCTTAGTTAAAACCCGCGAAGGTCGTCCGATCAAGGTAGAAGGTAATCCAAGCTGTCCAATCGGTCAGGGTGGTGTTGATGCAGCAGGTCATGCTTCAGTAATTGACCTTTATGATTCTACTAAATTACAATCACCTTTATTAAAAGGTCGCGAATCTTCATGGGAAGATGTTGATACCTTTGTTAAAGAGCAATTAACCAAGGTTGCTGCAAGTGGCAAAAAGGTTGTTATCTTAACAGATTCAATCAACAGCCCTACTACAAATGCTGTTATTGCTGATTTTATCAAAACGTACCCAACTGCAAAACAAGTTACTTATGATGCAGTTTCGTACTCTGGTATTATCAACGCAAACAAAAACAGTTTCGAGAAAGCAGTAGTTCCTACTTATAAATTTGAGAACGCAGATGTTATCGTGAGTTTCGGTGCCGATTTCTTAGGTAGCTGGATTTCACCGGTAGAATTTGCTCGTCAATATGCTTCAAAACGTAACGCTGCTTACTTAAAAGCGCATAAAGCTATGTCACGTCACATTCAGTTTGAAACTGAATTGTCATTGACTGGTTCTAATGCTGACGTTCGTATTCCTGTTCGTCCTTCACAATCAGGTTTAGCACTTATCGGTTTATACAACAACATTGCAAAATTGGCTGGAGTTCAGTCTTTCAGTGTTGAAACTCCTGAATTTGCAGGTAACATCATTGCTAAAACAGCTAAAGAACTTTGGGATAACAAAGGAAAATCACTAGTTGTTGCAGGTTCAAATGATGTTTCTACTCAAATCCTTGTAAATGCTATTAACTCATTGTTGGGTAACTACGGTACAACAATCGATTTAGATAATGCTAGTCAATTATATAAAGGTAGTGATGCTGAAGTAATTGAATTAGTAAATGAAATGAACAGAGGCGAAGTAGGTGCATTATTTATATACGGTGTTAACCCACTTTACTCGTATCCTAAAGCAGCTGATTTCGCAGCAGGTTTAAAGAAAGTAGCTTTAAAAGTTTCTTTTGCTGAGCGTGAAGATGAAACAGCTAAAGGTTTTGACGTAATTGCTCCTGATCACCACTCATTAGAAGCGTGGACTGATGCAGAGCCTCGCAAAGGTGTGTTCTTGATTGGTCAGCCAACTATCAATCCAATTTATGATACTCGTTCAGCTCAGAAAAGCTTATTAGTTTGGGCTAACAATACAGTAGAGTATATTGATTATGTGAAAAATGTTTGGAATACCACTATTTTCCCTCAGGTAGGTGCAGGAGTATTCCAGGTTCAATGGGACGATTTGTTACGTGCAGGTTTTGTTAAAACTGCAGGTGCTCCGGCTCAACCTTATACATTCACTAAAGACTTAAGTACAGTTATTTCAACTATTACCAGTAACAGCAAAGCTGAAGCAGGCAAAGTAGAGTTAACTGTTTATAAACATACGAACCTTGGTGATGGACGCAATGCTAATAATCCGTTATTGCAAGAATGTCCTGATCCTATTTCAAAAGTTACTTGGGATAACTACGTTGCTATTTCTCCTAAATATGCAAAAGAGCAAGGTATTAAAGAAGGTGATGTATTAGAGGTTAAAGGTGCTGGATATAGCGTAACTTTACCAGTGTTGTTACAACCTGGTCAGGCATATGCTACAGCTTCTATCGCTTTAGGTTATGGTCGTACTGATGCAGGTAAGGCAGGTAACGAAGTGGGTAAGAATGCGTTCCCATTTGTAAGTGTTGTTAATGGAAGCTTGCAAAACTTTAACGCAGTTACAATCAGAAAAACTGGTGATTCTTATGAGTTAGCACAAACTCAAACTCACCATTCAATTGAAGGTCGTGATATCGTAAGAGAAACTACAGTTTCTGAATATGCTAAAGATCCTTCAGCTGGAAGTCACGGTCATCATGATCTATCAACTTTGGCTGAAACTGATGAAAAAGGTAATGCTAAACGTGATAAACATGGTAACCTTAAGTTATTAAACCTGTGGGAAGACAAAGAGAAAAGAGGTCACCACTGGGGTATGGCTATCGACCTGAACGCTTGTACAGGTTGTGGTTCATGTATCATCAGCTGTAACATTGAAAACAACGTTGCAGTAGTTGGTCGTGATGAGGTTCGCCGTCGTCGTGAAATGCACTGGTTACGTATTGACCGCTACTATTCAGAAGTATCAGAAGGTACAGAAGGTTACATGGGCAAAGACAGCAAAGAAGAGGCCATTGAAGTAATTCACCAGCCGATGCTTTGTCAGCACTGTGATCACGCTCCTTGTGAGACTGTTTGTCCGGTATTGGCAACCATGCACTCTTCAGAAGGTTTAAATCAAATGGCTTATAACCGTTGTTTCGGTACTCGTTACTGCGCAAACAACTGTCCATACAAAGTTCGTCGTTTCAACTGGTTCAACTACGCTGATAATGACAAATTTGATTACTATATGAACAATCCAATGGGTAAATTAGTGTTAAATCCTGATGTTACCGTTCGTTCACGTGGTGTTATGGAAAAATGTTCTATGTGCGTACAACGTATTCAGGCTGGTAAACTACAAGCTAAGATGGAAAACCGTCCGTTAAAAGATGGAGATATCAAAACTGCTTGTCAGCAATCTTGTCCTTCAAACGCTATCATTTTTGGTGATATCAATGATCCAAACAGTGAAGTATCGAAATTACTTCACAATGAGCGTACGTTCTACGTATTAGAATCAATCGGTGTTCAACCTGGTATCGGCTACTTAACCGCTGTTCGTAACAAAGAAAAAGTTTCGGAACATGGTCATGGAGGTCACGGTCACGAGGCTAAAGCAGAGAGTCATTCATAATTTTAAAGTTTCTAAACTCACGATATTATGCACGAGTCAATTATTAGAAAGCCTTTGGTAACCGGTACGCCAACCATGCATACCATTACCGAAGATGTTTGCCGCCCGCTCGAAAACAAGCCAACAAAGGCGTGGTGGATAGGTTTTTCCCTGGCCTTCGCAGGGTTGGTTTTATGGTTAATCAGTTTTGGTTACACTACGTGGGTTGGTCTTGGCGCCTGGGGTTTGAATAAAACCGTAGGATGGGCATGGGATATTACCAACTTCGTTTGGTGGGTTGGTATCGGTCACGCGGGAACCTTGATTTCTGCGGTACTATTACTATTCCGTCAGAGTTGGCGTAACTCAATTAACCGTTCAGCAGAGGCGATGACTATCTTCGCCGTTATCTGTGCTGCTACTTATATTATTGCTCACATGGGCCGTCCATGGTTGGCATACTGGGCTTTCCCTTTACCGAATCAGTTCGGTTCATTATGGGTAAACTTTAACTCTCCACTTATCTGGGACGTATTCGCGATCTCGACCTATTTCTCGGTATCGTGTTTATTCTGGTTTGTTGGTTTGTTGCCTGATATCGCTACTGTTCGTGACCGTGCTACAGGTGTTCGCAAACAAGTATATTCAGTTTTAAGTATGGGCTGGACTTCATCAGCTCGCAGTTGGATCCGTTTTGAGTCAATCTCTTTGATTCTTTCTGGTATCTCAACTCCACTAGTACTTTCTGTACACACCATTGTATCATTTGACTTTGCAACTTCGGTAATTCCGGGATGGCACACGACCATTTTCCCTCCTTACTTCGTTGCTGGTGCGATTTTCTCTGGTTTTGCAATGGTACAAACCCTGTTATTGATTGCTCGTGTAGTATTAAAACTAGAAAACTATATTACCCTTTATCACATTGAATTGATGAATATCATCATCTTGGTAACGGGTTCTATCGTAGGTGTTGCATACCTTACTGAGTTATTCATCGCATGGTACTCAGGTGTTGAATACGAACAATATGCATTCTTAAACCGTGTTGCCGGTCCTTACTGGTGGGCATACTGGACAATGATGACTTGTAACGTAATTTCACCTCAGTTAATGTGGTTCAAAAAATTACGTACCAGTTTAGTGTTTACCTTCATTATTTCAATTGTAGTAAACATTGGTATGTGGTTCGAGCGTTTCGTAATTATCGTAACCTCACTTCACAGAGATTACTTACCATCTTCATGGGCAATGTTTACTCCTACAGTGGTTGACGTTGGTTTATACGTTGGTTCGATAGGTTTATTCTTCACCTTATTCTTATTGTTCATCCGTTACCTTCCTTCGGTTGCGATGGCAGAGGTGAAGTTATTATTGAAACACTCAAGTGAAGAGGCAAAATTAAAAGCAAAACACCACTCACATGCTACTGAGCACGTTGTAATAGCTACAACTGCTAGTATCAAGAAAGGAGAGTCAAATGAAGAATAAAAAATTCGCCATCGGATTATTCGACGATGAGGATGTACTGAAATCAGGCATCACATCAATTCAGAACAAAGGACAAAAGATTTACGACGTTTACACTCCTTATCCTGTTCACGGTTTAGAGAACGTATTTTTTGTTCCACGTTCACGCCTGCCTATCGCAGCATTTTGCTTCGGTTGTTTAGGTTTCTCATTGGCATTCCTGATGATGTGGTACATGATCACTTATGATTGGCCGATGGATATTGGTGGTAAACCAAATTTCCCAATTGTGAGTTTCATTCCAATCTTGTTTGAGTGGACCGTATTGTTTGCTTCATTCGGTATGGGTTTCACCTTCTTCATGGCTAATCGTTTAATTCCTGGGGCTACTCCAAGAGTTATGGATGAGCGTGCAACAGACGATCGTTTTGTTGTAGCTATCGAAGTAGATACAAACAACGAAGAAGCTTTAGCTAATTTATTTACACAGTCAGGTGCTGTAGAGGTTAAATACAAAACGTTTTAATTGCCAATGATTATGTTAAAAAATAAAATGAGAGGCGTTTTAGTAATGGGTTTAACCGCCGCAGTTGCTTTGACTTCCTGCTCAAAGGTTAAACGTGATCCGGGATTTGAATACGCTCCACAGATGTATCGTCCTGTTGCTTACAATCCGGATCAAAAGAATGCTGCTTTTGCTGATGGTAAAACTGCTCAAACTCCTGTTGCCGGAACTATTCCGCAAAATTTTGAATCGTTCCATTATCCTCATACACCAGAAGGTTATGAAGCTTCCGGTGCTGAATTGAAAAGCCCTATTGCTCATACTGAGGCTAGCTTAGCAGAAGGTAAACAGTTGTTTTTAAATATGTGTTCTCACTGTCACGGTAAAACTGGTATGGCTGACGGACAAGTAGTTAAAAACGGTGGATTTCCGGCTCCTCCGGCATATAATTCAGCTCAGCTGAAAGATTTGTCAGAAGGTAAAATGTTCTATTCAATCACTTATGGTAAAGGAGCGATGGGTTCTCATGCTTCTCAGTTAAGTGCTACAGAGCGTTGGAAAGTAATTCAGTATGTTCAATTCCTTCAAAAACAATAATTTTTGGACTTTAAATTAAAATTCAATGCAACTAGATCTTTCAAAACAATTTGAGTTTTCAGGTAAAGCCAAAACATTAAGCATTGCTGCAATTATTATTGGAGTGGTGTGTGTAGGTATTGGCTTTGCAACAAATACTGAACGTACTTGGGCTAACTTGTTGGTTTGTGCATACTATATGACTTGTTTAAGTTTTGCTGGTGCAATGTTTATTGCAATTCAGTATGTAGCAAATGCAGGATGGGCAACAAGCATATTGCGTATTCCAAGTGCTTTCACTACAGTTATTCCTTTCGCGGGTGTAATTCTGTTTGCGGTTATCTTTGGTGGATTATATACTCACCAATTATATCATCACTGGCATGCAGAAGGAATTACTGATCCTAATAGTCCTCACTATGATCACCTGATCGCTGGTAAAGCAGCATGGTTAAATATGCCATTCTTCCTTACCCGTATTGCATTATATGTGATCGTTTGGGGAGCGTTCGTTTACTTTTTGAGAAAATTCACTTTACGTGAAGACTTAGAGGGTGGAATGAACAACTATAGTCAAAGTATTAAAGTATCAGCTATCTTTTTAGTGATCTTTGGTTTCACTTTCCCATTGTTCGCGTTCGATGCAATGATGTCTGTTGAAGCACATTGGTTCTCGACAATGTTTGGCTGGTGGAATTTGGCAGCTTTATGGGTTACAGGTCTTTCGGCAATTGCTTTAGTGGCAATTCTGTTAAAAGAAAATGGTTACTTACCTTGGTTTAACACAAGTCAGTTGCATGACTTAGGTAAACTGATGTTTGGTTTTACTATTTTCTGGACTTATACCTGGGTTGCTCAGTTCTTATTGATATGGTATGCAAATATTCCGGAAGAGTTAACGTATTTCGTGAATCGTTGGACCCCTGAGTATAAATTCCTATTCTGGTTAGATATTGTGATCTGCTTCTTGATTCCATTCCTTATGTTAATGACCAGCGATAGCAAGCGTAACTTCAAAACTATGAAGTGGGCTGCAATCATTATCCTTGTGGGCCACTGGTTAGATTATTATTTAATGGTTATGCCAGGATCTGTTGGTGCAGAACGCGGATTCAGTTTTTATGAGTTTGGTACTTTGATCGGTTTTGCAGGTTTGTTCACATTCTTTATGTTGAGAGGTTTGAGCAAAGCACCTTTGGCACCTAAAAACCATCCGTACCTCGAGGAGAGTACTCACCACCATATTCCAAATATCTAATCGTTATCCTATAACTATGTCGATACTTAAAAAAATAACATTCTTTACTTCTGCCGCTCTTGCTACATTAATCACTAATGTAGCAATGGCGCAGGATAAAGCTACCGACGCTGGCGCTGAAGCTACAAAGGCAGCTGCACGCTCAGATATGTGGCTTTCTGTTGCTTTCTACATATTAATGTTTGTTGCTGCCGGTTTTATTCTTGGTGTAGTTGGTCGTGCATTAAAAGTGTATGAACTTACAGCCTCTGCTACCGGAAAGAAAAAAGGCATTAACTGGAATTCAATCAACGCAACATTATTCCTTACAATTGGTTTCTTAGGTTTATATGGTGCTTTTTGGGAGTTTGCTCACCATGGTAAAATGATTTTACCAGAGCCTGCTTCAAAGCATGGTGTTGATACGGATAACCTGTTGCATGTTACGTTTTACATCACTTTCGCTGTATTCGTAATCACTCACGTTTTATTATTCCTTTATGTTTTCCTTTATAGAAATCGCAAAGGACATAAAGCCTATTACTATCCTCACAACGACAATTTAGAGAAAATCTGGACATTGGTTCCTGCTATCGTATTAAGTATTTTGGTGTTCTTTGGTTGGAAAACCTGGACAACCATTATGTACCCAGGCGATTTAGCGAACACTATTAAAGTTGAGGCTGTTGCAGAACAGTTTAAATGGACAGTGCGCTATGCAGGTAAAGACAATGTGTTAGGTGCTCGTAACTATCGTTTAATTGGTGGTGATAACGTGTTAGGTGTTAAGTTTGATCAAGACAGCACTTCTCACGACGACTTTTTCCCTCAAGAAATTGTATTGCCAGTAAATAAACAGGTACAGTTCCAATTTGGAGCAAAAGATGTAATTCACTCAGCTTATATGCCGCATTTCCGCGTGCAGATGAACTGTGTACCTGGTATGAACACTTACTTTACGTTTACTCCAACCATTACGACTAATGAAATGCGTTCAAAAGTAAACGATGCTAAATTTGATTACTTATTGTACTGTAACAAGATTTGTGGTGCATCTCACTTCAATATGAAGTTTGTAATCAAAGTAGTAAGTGAAAAAGAATACAGAGCTTGGTTAAAAGAGCAAAAACCTTTCTGGGTTCAAAAGCACGAAAAACCAACTCCTGCTGCTCCAACTCCGGCAACGGCTCCTGCTGATTCAACAAAAGCAGATACTGTAGCGGCAAATAAATCATTGGCAATTAATATTAAATAATTAGAGAGAAAAATAGTATTACCATGGCTACTCAAGCAATAAGTTCTCCTGAGGCAGTTCATCATCACGATGTTCATGGCCACGATGCTCACGGGCATCACCATGAATCATTCTTGTCGAAATACGTTTTTAGTATGGACCACAAGATGATTGCCAAGCAGTTTTTGATCACCGGTATTATTATGGGTGTAATCGGGATGATATTATCTATCATCTTCCGTATCCAGTTGGCATGGCCTGATAAAGAGTTTCCTTTGTTCGAAGTACTTTTGGGCAAATGGGGAGCTGGTGGGCGTTTAGATCCTGCGTTTTACCTTTCATTGGTTACAATACACGGTACCATCATGGTATTTTTTGTATTGACAGCTGGTTTAAGTGGAACCTTTTCAAATTTACTGATCCCTTATCAAATTGGTGCTCGTGATATGGCTTCGCCTTTCATGAACATGCTTTCATATTGGTTCTTCTTTATGGCAAGCGTTGTGATGGTTGCTTCATTCTTCGTGGAAACCGGTCCTGCCGGTCCGGGATGGACAATTTATCCACCGTTATCTGCTTTGCCTAAAGCAATGCCTGGTTCAGGTGTGGGTATGACAATGTGGTTGATCTCAATGGCAATGTTCATCGCTTCATCTTTGATGGGTGGTATCAACTACATCAGTACTGTATTAAATATGCGTACCAAAGGAATGTCAATGACTCGTATGCCATTGACTATCTGGGCGTTCTTCTTAACTGCTGTTTTGGGTCTATTGTCATTCCCTGTATTATTTGCAGCAGTAATTCTTTTGATTTTTGACCGCAGCTTCGGAACAAGTTTCTACTTGTCTGATATTTACTTAGGTGGAGAGGCTTTACCTAATACAGGTGGTAGCCCGATCTTATTCCAGCACTTATTCTGGTTCTTAGGTCACCCAGAGGTATATATCATCATTATGCCTGCTTTAGGTCTTACTTCAGAGATCATCGCTACTAATGCACGTAAACCAATCTTTGGTTACCGTGCAATGATCGGTTCATTGTTGGGTATTTCGTTCCTTTCGTTCATCGTTTGGGGACACCACATGTTTGTAACCGGTATGAACCCATTCTTAGGTTCGGTGTTCATGTTTACTACGTTGATCATTGCGGTTCCTTCTGCTGTAAAAACCTTTAACTACCTTGCAACATTATGGAAAGGTAATATTCACTTTACTCCTGCAATGTTGTTCGCTATCGGATTGGTGTCATTCTTCATCTCTGGTGGTTTAACAGGTCTGTTCTTAGGAAACCCTTCATTAGATATCAACTTACACGACACATATTTCGTAGTTGCTCACTTCCACATCGTAATGGGTTGTTCTGCAATCTTTGGTATGTTGGCGGGTGTTTACCACTGGTATCCTAAAATGTTTGGTAAGATGATGGATAGCAAATTAGGTTATTTACACTTCTGGTTAACCTTTATTTCTGCTTACCTGGTATTCTTCCCAATGCACTTTATGGGCTTAGACGGTGTTCCTCGTCGTTATTATACCTTTACTGAATTTGAAATGTTCACTAAATGGTTATCATTGAATAAGTTCATCACTTTAGCAGCTATTTTAGGTGCTATTGCGCAGGTTTTATTCTTGTATAACTTCTTTGTAAACATTTTCAAAGGTAAACGTGCTCCTCAAAACCCTTGGAACTCTAATACTTTAGAGTGGACTACTCCGGTTGAGCACTTCCACGGTAACTGGCCAGGTGAAATTCCTGCTGTTTATCGTTGGCCATATGATTACAGTAAACCTGGAGCTGAAAAAGATTTCATCCCTCAAACTGTAACATTGGCTGAAACCGTAAGTTCAAATACTCCTCATGATTTTGGATATCATGGAGATGAGGCTCAGTTTACACATGAGCACTATTCATCAAAAACTTTATCGGTTTCAGAAGAGCAAAAAGCTCAGGAATCTAATTAATATTAAAATTGAGTATCTGATCATTTATTGATCAGGTACTCAACTTTTATACAGAAATGCAGAGTAAATCCGAAAAAAAATTCTTATCCGTTTGTTTTATAACAATTGTGCTCACTTACCTTGTAATTTTTGCAGGTGGTGTGGTAAGAAGTACAGGTTCTGGGATGGGTTGTCCCGATTGGCCTAAATGTTTCGGTCATTATATTCCACCTACTACAATTGATGAGCTTACTTTTTCTGAAGGGAAGTTCTTCAAAAAAGGTTACGTAGTAATTTGGAATGAAGCCCTTTATAAAGCTAAAAGCGATTTTACAACAGGCAAAGAATTTATTCCGAGCGACTGGGAAAAATATACCAAGCATGATTATGCTAAATTCAATGTATATCATACCTGGACTGAATATGTAAATCGTTTAGCAGGTGTTCTTTTAGGTTTTGGCGCAATTGCAACCGTGATTTTTTCATTCAGTTATATTAAACTGGGAAAAGGTAATGTGTTTGCATTAAGTCTGTTAAATCTTTTTCTTATTGGTTTTCAGGGATGGATGGGGGCTAAAGTAGTGGAGAGTAATCTGAAAGCTTATATGGTTACGATTCACATGCTGATTGCCTTGGTAATTTTGGCTCTTTTCATTTATATATATGAGTTGGCCAAGGTTAGAAAGTTTTCATCTTCGGAGTTTGAAGGCGTTAAGTTTAAACAAGTAAAGTGGACAACCTCTTTATTGCTGATCTTAACCATTGTGCAAATTCTTATAGGAACTCAGGTTAGAGAGGTGATTGACGAAATTGCTGCTGTTTTAAATGACAACGCACGAGATCAGTGGGTAAGCAGAGTAGGTTCACTATTTTTTACTCACAGAGAACTGGCAATAGGAGTGGCTGTTTTAACTGCATTTTTATATTATTTGCTAAGAAAAGTTTCATCAACAACACTTGTGAAGTTGGTAAACTACAATACGATTCTTGTTGGATTACAAATAGTCACAGGAATTGTATTAGCACAATTGGCACTTCCTCCAGTGTTTCAAACATTGCACCTTGTTTTTGGGTGCTTAATGTTCGGAGTTCAGGTTTGGGCCATTTTGTTTTTGTTTAGAATTAAGGCGACCGTAACAGTTGCCGCTTAAGAAAGAAGAAAGTGTTTTTAGAAAAAACAGTTAAAACCGATATATCAACCGTTATTTCTGCCAAGTACGCTGATTATGCTTCGTTGGTAAAAATGCGTTTGAGCTCTCTGGTCGTGTTTACGGCTGCTATTTCTTATCTCTACGCCGATAAAGGTGTTGAGGTAATGGATTGGTCAAAGTTTATTTCATTAATCATCGGAGGATTTCTGGTAACAGGTTCAGCCAATGGATTTAATCAAATACTGGAGAGAAATCTCGATAAATTTATGCGTCGCACGCAAGACCGTCCGCTTCCATCAGGTCGCATGACGGTTACCGAAGCATTGATTGCCAGCATTGTAATGGGTGTTTCGGGAGTGTTGTTGTTAGGATATCAAGTTAATTACTTAACCGCGTTCTTTGGAATATTCTCATTGTTATCGTATGCTTTTATTTATACGCCATTAAAGCAAGTTTCTCGCTTGGCTGTATTTGTTGGAGCTATACCAGGAGCAATGCCGCCATTATTAGGGTATGTAGCAAGTGCTAATCACTTTGGAATGGAGCCAGGCTTATTATTTGCCGTTCAGTTTGTATGGCAATTCACTCATTTTTGGGCAATTGCCTGGTTATTGAATGAGGATTATAATAAGGCGGGTTTTTATTTGCTACCATCTCTGTCGGGCACAACTAAAGCAAGTGCTTATTGGATTATGGCTTCTTCTATTATCCAGATTCCGGTAAGTATCCTTCTGTATACGTATAATTATGTTGGAGAGATTTATCTTGTTTCAGCAATCATTATGGGTATTTGGGGATTATTTCCTGCTTACAAGTTAATTAAGAATTGCGATGTTGTCTCTGCAAAGAAGGTGATGCTTACAGGTTTTCTGTATATTATGGTAATTCAAGTGATGATGTTAGTAGATAAGATTTAAGTATGCAAAATATAGCGATGAATACCGAAAATACTAAACTCAATATCAGACCTATAAAGTTTGTACTTTGGTTGTTCATTGTAGCAAGCATTATGTTGTTTGCTGCATTTACATCAAGTTACATTGTTCGTAGAGCTGAAGGAAACTGGGTTGAATTTGAGATGCCGAGCATGTTTATGGTTTCTACAGTTATAATCATAGCAAGTAGTTTAACTATGCATTGGGCATACCTTTCGGGTAAGAAATTAAATTTCGGCAGTCAAAAATTAGGCTTATGGCTAACCATGCTATTAGGGCTTGCATTTTTGGTTTGTCAATATATTTCATGGCAGCAATTGGTTGCAGAGAAAGTGTTTTTTGTTGGTAATCCTTCAGGATCATTTTTGTATGTAATATCAGGCTTACATGGAGTTCACATTTTTGCAGGTATTGCATTTTTACTCGCAGCATTGATTGGAGTATATCGCAATATCGCTCAGGTTAAGAACGTGTTACGATTAGAGTTAGCCTCTATATTTTGGCATTTTCTTGATATTTTATGGATTTATTTATACGTTTTTTTACTTTTGAACCACTAATAATTTAATCGATGAGTACTGTTGCACAATTAGAAGAAGTTAAATCGGGTCCTTGGAGTGGTGGAAAATCTCCGTTTTCTGTTGAGTACGGAAAGCTGATGATGTGGTTTTTCCTCTTATCAGACGTTTTCACTTTTTCAGCTTTATTGATTTTTTATGGCGCAATGCGCTTTAAAAGCCTTAGCTGGCCTGATCCTGACGTAGTTTTCCAGTCGGCGCCAGGTATACCTCATGGAGCACCTTTGGTGTTTGTGGGTATTATGACTTTTATCCTCATCTTTAGTTCTGTTACGATGGTATTAGCTGTTGAAGCTGGTCACCGTAACTCTAAAAGCGAAGTAGTTAAATGGTTAATTCTTACCGTAATTGGTGGATTTACCTTTTTAGGCTGTCAGGCTTGGGAGTGGTCGCACCTTATTCATGAAGGTATGACTCTACACCACAATCCATTTATGAACGCTGATGGATCTACCGGAGCTGTTCAATTTGGGCAATTATTCTTTGTTATCACTGGTTTTCACGGTTTCCACGTATTTACAGGAGTTGTGATCAATCTTGTTATTCTGATCAATGCAATTGCTGGTACTTATGAACGCCGCGGTCATTACCTGATGGTGGAGAAAGTTGGTTTATACTGGCACTTTGTAGACCTTGTTTGGGTATTCGTATTTACCTTATTCTATTTAGTTTAATCTGTTAACTCTGAATTTTAATATAAAATGTCAGCACACGAACACGCTATCGCTCACGAGCATCACGGCGAACACGAAACAATGAGCAAAGGCAAGATCTGGAGAGTATTCTTCATTTTGTTAGGAGTTACTGTACTGGAATTCTTTATTGCGTTATATTGTCTTCCACATGCATGGTTTTCTCAGGAAGTTGCCAACTTCCTGTATATTGCCTTAACAATTGTTAAAGCAGCTTATATCGTAGCGTACTTTATGCACTTAAAGTTTGAAAAGATCGGACTTATCTTGGCTATTGTACTACCGATGATTTTCTTAATCTATTTTGTTTCCTTGATGATTATTGAGGGCAATCATTTATTACTTGGAGTAAAATAAAGTATGTCAGAAAGGCGTAGTCTCTTGAAAAAATTGGCTATCCTGTTTTTCGTATTTGCTTTACCTGCTATAACCTTCTTCTGGTTAAAAACAGGCCAAAATATGTACAAGCCACTTCGGGTTCTAGGACCTAAGGAAGTGGCTTCTACTTTTCATACTAAGAAAGGCAGAAAAATACAGGATACCATTTATCACACCATTAGTTTTTATCCCGCAGCTGATACAGGGAAAATCATAATGGCTAATTTCCTATTAACCGATGATTCATTCGGGAATAAGGCAATGAATGAGCAAACATGGCGTTTGGTTCAGTATTTTAAAAAGAATCCGAAGCTTTCATTCATTACTTATACCGGTGATACTAAATGGTTGGCTGATAGTAGCAAAAACGATAATTGGAAAGTTGTTTACGCTCCGGCAGATTCGCTGGCAGCGATTGCAAAGCAACAGTATTTACTTAGCGAGATTCAGTTAGATAGTATTACCAAAAAGTATACTGCAGCCCGCAGATATGTGATGCTTGATAGCCATCACCGGATACGAGGAATGTATAAGATGGAAAATCGTTTTAATATTGATACGTTGATGGATGAAGTTAAGGTATTAACAGTTGAGTTGATTCGGGAAGAGGATGATAAAAAATTAAAGTAAAATGTCGGAAAAATCAATTTTTAGAATAGTTGCAGGGGTATCCATTTTTGTATTTGCGGTAGTTGTTATATTGAACCGTAAAATACTTCCGGCACCGGCTGTTGATCCGGTTGCTATTTTAATACTACCTAAGATAAACGCTATTATTAACGGTACCTGTACGGTTTTACTTCTTTTGTCACTGTATTTCATTAGGCAAAAGAACATAGCTACACATAAAAAGTTAAACTTGACCGCTTTCTTTTTGTCGAGCTTATTTTTAGTGTCGTATATAGCTTATCATTGGTTAGCTCCGCAAGAAGCTCGATTTGGGGATTTAAATCATGATGGTATAGTCGATCCTTCTGAAATTACAGCAGCAGGTGTATCACGTGTAATTTACCTGATAATCTTAATTAGCCATATTATTTTGGCCGCATTGGTGCTTCCAATGGTATTATTATCCTTTTACTGGGGATTAAAAATGGAAGTAACAAAACACCGGAAGATTACTCGTTGGGCTTACCCAATTTGGTTATATGTAACAATAACCGGAGTGGTTGTGTACCTGATGATCTCTCAGTATTATATCAGTTAATAAAAACAAAGTAAACGCTAAAAACGTTAATTTTGTAACCTGTAAATAAGGTAAATATGAAGAAGTTAGTTGCTTGTTTGAGTTTGTTCGGCCTGTTTTTACTAGCAATGCCAAAAGATGCAAATGCACAGTGTCCAATGTGTAAATCATCTGTAGAATCATCAATTTCAGAGGGTGGTAAAAAGGGTAGAGGTTTAAATAATGGGATTATCTACTTATTGATTGCTCCTTATTTTGCAGTTGCTGGCGTCGGATTTCTATGGTATAGAAATTATC
This sequence comes from Solitalea canadensis DSM 3403, assembly GCF_000242635.2. NCBI lineage: Bacteria > Pseudomonadati > Bacteroidota > Sphingobacteriia > Sphingobacteriales > Sphingobacteriaceae > Solitalea > Solitalea canadensis. The sequence continues at coordinate 3,952,234 of NC_017770.1, read as the reverse complement.
GTCGTAAAAACGTAAATATTGATATTCCGGATCAGAAACTTAATCTGAATTAATAGAAGATATAAGCTTCATCTACATTAATAAAAAAACTCAAAACTATCATTTATAGAGTTTTGATAAAAACATAGTAATTATGGCTATTTCAAAAACACAAGCTATCCTTCAGCAAAAATGTCCACGCTGTAGGGAGGGTGAGATGTTTAAATATCCTACTTATAATTTGGCCAATTATCAAAAGATGTATACAAACTGTCCGGTTTGTGGTTTACGTTATGAAATTGAGCCAGGTTTTTTTTGGGGTGGTATGTATTTTAGTTATGCTTTGAATGTAGCGCAAAGCGTTGTATTGGGTTTTGCTACCTACTATTTTCTTAATAATCCTGCTGCATGGGTTTATTTAACTATAATTATTGGAGCAATTTTTTTATTTATGCCTCTTAACTTTAGATTCGGTCGGGTTTTGATGTTGCACCTTTTTGCTCCGGTGCATTATGATCCATCCTATTCAAAACGCTGATATGTTACATCAAACTACCTTTGATTTTTTAGCTGAATTAGCCATTAATAATAACCGTGAATGGTTTATGGCTAATAAGCCACGTTATGAAACTGCACGAAAAAACGTAGAAGAATTGGTTGACGCAATAATTAAGAAACTTGCAACAATTGATCCCGCGGTTGCTGGTCTTACCGGCAAGAAAAGCGTTATGCGTATTTATCGTGATGTACGCTTCAGTAAAGATAAGTCTCCTTACAAAAAGAACTTTGGTATAGTACTGGGGACAACAGAAAAGGGGGTTAATGGCCCTTGTTATTACCTTCATGTTGAGCCCGGACAATGTTTCGTAGCCGGAGGATATTGGATGCCACCTGCAGATCATGTGAAAGCTATCCGTCAGGAGATTGATTATAATACCGAAGAATTTAAATCAATAATTGGAGGGAAGGGTTTTAAGCAGTATTTCAAAGAGCTGGATGTAGAAGAGAAGTTAAAAACAGCTCCTAAAGGATACCCCTCAGATCATCCTGATATTGAGTTGCTAAAACTGAAAAGTTATACGGCTTCAACCCAGCTAAATGCTAAAGAACTGTTGGACAATAAAGTGGTTGATAAGATTGTAAATATTTTTAGTGAGTTGTTTTTGCTAAATCAATTTCTACAAAACGCTATTTCGTCTTAAAGAATATTAAAAAGCTCTAAAAGCGACAGATGAATTATCTGTCGCTTTTTTATGGGTAATATTTTCGTGTTTATACGATTAACAATTGGGCATTCGTTATTTTGGCAGCATTAAACATCATAAGAAATGATCAAGAATACTTTCGTTCCATCGTTATTTGTTGCTTCGGTTATTGGTTTATCGTCATGTGTGGCCCTCAGTAAAAAGGATTATAAAAAACTAATTGGTGAACGCGACTCATTACAAAATGCACTTGTAAATTGTTTTACCCATGGCGACAGTTTAATGGCTGTTGCCAATAAATTAAAGGGTGATACATCAAATCTTGGAGATCAGCTTCGACTATCTCAGGAGCAGAACGATCAGCTTTTTAAAGATTATTCTGCTTTACGCAATAATAGCAGTGGTGAGATTAAAAAGTTAAGCAGTGATTTAGCTGCAAGGGAAAAGAATTTAAGAGAAGTAGAGGTCATTTTAAAGAGCAGAGAAGAAGCAACTAATGCATTGCGTGAAAAACTATCAAAAGCACTGTTGGGTTTCCAGGAGAGCGGCTTAACGGTTTCTGTAAAGGATGGTAAGGTGTATGTTTCATTAACAGATAAACTTTTGTTTGATACAGGAAGTATCGTTATCGATAGTAAAGGAAAAGAGGCTTTGGATGAATTAGCTAAAGTATTGAAAACACAAATGGATATTAATATTCTGGTTGAAGGCCATACTGATAATGCACGTGTACGAAACCTGGGTCAGATTAAAGATAACTGGGACTTAAGTGTGCTTAGAGCAACTTCAGTAGTCAGGTATTTAACGGAAGTTCAAAAACTAGAGCCAATTAAACTTGAGGCTGCCGGACGCGGTGAATTCATGCCGATTACACAGGAATCGACTGCCGAAGCGAAGAGCAAAAATCGAAGAATTGAAATTATTATTTCTCCTAAGTTGGATGAATTATATAATTTACTTCAGAAAAACTAATTAAGTATGAAACGTTTAATTTTTATACTGTTAATAATATTTTGCTCCAATACAATTTTTGCTCAGTCGAAAGAAGAAAAACTGGATAAGACTATAAAATCGCTCTATGCATCTATTTCAGGTGGTGCGGGACAGGTACGAGATACGACACTTATTCGTACATTGTTTATTGCGGATGGTCGTCTTTGTCCGATTGGCGTTAAAGACGGAAAAATTGTTAATCGGGTTTTAAGCGTTAGTCAATATTTATCAGGTTTGGTCAAGTTAACAAAGGATAAAGGTTTTTTTGAAAAGGAGATTTTCAGAAAGACTGACATCTTTGGAAATATGGCCCAGGTATTATCAACTTACCAATCGTTTCACAATGCTGATGATCGAGAACCTTTTCAAAGAGGTATTAATAGTTTTCAGTTAATGTATGATGGTGTTGATTGGAAGATAATGAACATTACCTGGAATGCAGAAAGTTCGGAGAACCCAATTCCTAACAAATATTTAGAATAATAACTTACAATAAAGGCTCGGATATTCGAGCCTTTATTACTTATATAAAAATTAAAAAGGGCTTGTAAACTCGCTTAGCTTAGGTAATATCATATCTTTTTCTGAAACCAATACATCGGTAGTTCCCCAATTGATATTAACATCCGGATCGTTCCAGATGATTCCGCCTTCTGATGCTTTATTGTAAAAGTTGGTACACTTGTAAGTAAAAATGGTTTCATCTTCCAAGGTTAGAAATCCATGGGCAAAACCTGGTGGAATCCAGAACTGTAATTGATTTTCAGCAGTCAATTCAACTGTGAAGTATTGTCCGAATGTTGGCGAGCATTTTCTGATGTCAACTGCAATGTCTAAAACAGCACCTTGTATTACACGAACTAATTTCCCCTGTGCAAAAGGAGGGGCCTGGAAATGCAATCCCCTTAAAGTTCCTTTTGAAGATTTTGATTGATTGTCTTGCACAAATTCATCTGTGATTCCTGCTTCAGTAAAACTGTTTTTATTAAAACTTTCAAAGAAATATCCTCTATTATCGGCGAACACACGAGGCTCAATGATCAATAAGTCTTTAATGGGTGTTGTAGTAATTTTCATTTAGAAATAAAACCAGTTGAACAACTGGCAAATTAGGTTTTAAAAAAGATGTTAAATTATTGAGCAGATCCTTCTTCCCAAATCTGCATAATTGACCGGAAAGCGACTATTTTATTGCCATATTTTGCTGTTGTTTCTGCACGCAAGGCTGGAGCAAATTCATTTTCGTAGCGGTTGTAGTCTTCTATGGAATGACAGAAATATTGAAATGAAAAGGTGCTTCCTTCTTGCTCTGGATCTATTGGGGCGAGTAGTTCAGCAATTCGGTATGAAAGAAAAATTCCTGTTTTCATAACACTTGGAATATGCTCGGTACGCATCCATTGCATCCATTCCTCTAAAACGTCGTTCTCTATATTAATGGTTACATTATATTGTATCATATCCATGTAGTTTGAAACAAAGGTTGGAAAAAAAAGAGAAAAGATGTGAATTGTAGAAAAAAATATATGATCATTGTAGGGCTTTTTGTAGCATAATAGTTTAAAAATCAGTATATTTAGACTAATCCCTCCTTATCCCCACTGCCTTATGTTTGCGCTTAATTCTCATATTAAAAAGTTATCCCTGATAGCAATAGTTATTGCATTTTCAGTACAGGAAGTAGTTGCACAGTCAACATATGCTGAAAGATTAGGCTGGCCTAAAGGCTCCAGAGTATTGATCTTGCATGTTGATGATGCCGGTATGTCATTTGACTCCAACCAAGGGACTATTGAGGCCCTGGAAAAAGGTGTAGCCAATTCTTTTAGTGTGATGATGCCCTGTCCCTGGGTATCTCCGATGGTTAAATACATAAAAGAAAATCCAACGGTGGATGCAGGTATTCACATTACATTAACTTCAGAATGGGAAACCTACCGATGGGGACCACTAGCCGGACAAAAACGGGTTCCAGGCTTAACAGATAAAGATGGCTGTTTCTGGGAAGACGTTGGACAAGTACGTAAACATGCTTCATCCAAAGAAGTTGGTAGAGAAATAAGAGCTCAGCTTAAACGTGCTTCTCAGATGGGATTCTATCCAACTCACCTTGATACGCATATGGGAACAGTCTTTTCTAAGCCGGGCTATTTGCTTAAGTATATTCATATTGGTAAGAAAGAAAGAATTCCAATAATGTTTCCAGGCGGACATAATTCGATGCTTTTAGAGCAAGTTAAAACACGTGATTTATCAGAGTTAGATAAGGCCAAATTCATATATGCAAATGATCAGGCGTCAGCCAAATTGATGAAAATGATGAAACTTGCTCAAACACTCGGTAAAAAAGTTTGGAATGCCGGATTGCCGGTTTTAGATGATTTACATGGAATGAGCCAGGATTGGAAATTTCCGGATGATATGGAGATAACGGATAGTACTCTTCAAGAATGGTTTTCCGGTAAGTATCAGGAAAGTTTGAGCAGGCTTAAACCAGGTCTGACTATGGTGATTATGCATTGTACAAAAACGACTGACCTCTTTAAAGAATTTTCCGGTTCAGGAAACCGTAGAAAAGGTGATATGTTAGCCATGATGGATCCGAAATTCCGCAAATTTTTAGAAGATCAGGGCTTTATACTTACTACTTGGAGAGAAGTAATGGAAAGAAGAGCGAAAGTAGGGAAACAACGTTTTAAAAACGTAAATATGGATCTGCTTGCAACGGTTTTCCTTAATTAACAATATCACCTCTTAAAGCCCTGAATCGTTTTCGGGCTTCGAGAACATATAAGCTTCCAGGATATTGGGTTAATAAACGCTCATACAACTCTTGAGCTTTTGGTTTATTGTTTAGTTTTTCTTCATTTATTTCAGCCAACGTAAATAGCGCATCGTCGCCCCAAATATCAAAACTGTATTTTTCGATAACCTCAGTAAGTTTTTTAACCGCATTGTCAATATCATTTTGCTTCATTGCAATTTTAGATTCCGACATTAGGATGTCATCCATTAATGCATGTGTGGGATATTGAGTCTTTAGACTATCGAGTGTTGCTGTGGCATTTTTAAACTGATTTTTAAATAAAAGTAAATCAGCCCGAGCATACATTTTTAAAGGAATGTTGGTACTGTCGGGTCCCATATTATCGCTAATAACCAGTGATAAATTAAGTGCATCATTAGCAAATAGTTGTGAGGTTGATGCCTTCAATACATCCAACTGAGCTTTTGCCCATTCAAAATCTCCATTCCAAAATGATAAACGAGCACTTCTGTATCGTGCTTCTTGGCCCATTGGGTTATCTCGTAATGCTTTATCAACTTGACCATACAATAAAGTAGCTTCCCATACTTCTCCGGATAAAACATAAACATCGCCTAAATCAAGTTTACATTGAGCTTGCAACGTATACGAAATACGGGGTGTTTTAATGGCATCTTCTAATAGTTGAATGGCCTCCGGTACTTTCTGAAGGTAATATGCTTTTAGGCTGGCAAGTTCTCTTACTAGGAATAAACTTTCATTGCTTTTTCCAAATTCTTGTATAGCCTGCTGGTAATCGCTTTCAAGTGATATTAAATCTTCCTGAGTGTATTTGCCACTCATTATTTTTTTATTTTTAGCACTGATCATGGCCATTTTAGCTTCACCATACAACGGACTTAATGGTTTACGGTTAACCACATTGTTAAACGCTTTAATGGCTAAGTCATAATCCTCGCCTTCTAATGCAGCATCTCCAACCGTGAATAATTTCTCACCGTCTTCAAATAAATTACGATCGTAAGTAATTGCTGCGTCAAGTGCCTTATTGAAATTATTTTCTTGTAAATATTGCCAGATCATTAGCTCTGCCAGTTCCGGATTTTTATTATCCTTATTAATTTTCTTTTGAAGGATACTTCTGAAATTTTCCCAATCTTTTTTTTCTTGAAGTGAACTGGATAGAATCGCCTTTGCTTGGCTTAAAAAACTGGGATTTTCTGCTAATTGAGTAAGTGTTTCTTCAATAATGGATGTTTTATCTTGCTTAATGTTGTATAAACGGGTGAGATCATAGGTGAAAAGTGTATTGTTACCCATTAATTGCCGCCCTTTTTTAAAAGTAGCGATCGCATAGTCAAATTCAGCAATAGAGTAAAACTTCTGACCAACATCAGTAATGGATAACATATCGGGCGTTATTTCATTAATAACCCTGCCGAAAGCATCTTTTGCTTTATTAGAATTCCCGCTTTGCTTATAAATGTTTCCTAAATCTATCTGATAGCGAAGGATGTTCTGATTTCTCTTGATCTGCTTTGCAACTATCTTTTCAGCTCTGTCAAACTGTTTAAGTTTCAGCAAGCAGCTCATTAGATTATTAAAGCTGTTTTCTGAGCCAGAACTATTAAATACCTCTTCATAAAGATCTGCTGCTTTTTGATACTCTCCGTTACGCAAAAAATCTTGCGCCAATGTTTCATCAACGTTTTTCTGAGCAAACGAGAGGGCAGGAACAACAGTGAACAAAAGGTATAAAATGATTCGACGCATATCGTAAAAATAGCAAACAGTTTGCAGTTTTACACTCACTACAAACTGTTTGCCGTATTTAATAATAATTTGCTCGTAACTAATAGGCTAATTTCCAATGAATGGAAGTATTTCAACTGTGGCGCCTTTTGCAATAGTGGTGTTAGGTAATATTCGTACATAACAGTTTGCAGAGGCGTAATCGGTGAGAATAATTTCATCTACTTTCTGTTGAAAGCTAACAATTACATCTTTATCAAATACTGAATAACGACCTATTGAAAAATGAGTATTATGAGTATCATTTTCATAAATGCTTGCAGAAATTGCTTTAATAAACTCAAAAGGTCTTCCTAAGGCTTTTAAAATAGCTGCACGGCCATAAAGTTCTGCATTTAGCAAAGCACCGGTTTGTTCTTCTGGTAAAAACATAACAATTTTATGATCATCAAAGCCCACCAGCGTTTTGTTGCCTGGCGTCTGATCGATATTGTTTGTGGTGAATTTTATACCAAACTGTTCAAATTTAGGGGCAAGCATGTGATGATCATATCCAGTAATTAATATAATATCAGACTTATCAATTAGTGTCTTGATCTGAAAATCCACATCCGGATTTTCTTTTATAAGCATGGGTTCTAAGGTAGTGTTCACTCCTTCGAAATGCTTGATCAGACTCTTAATGATAGGCGAAATAATAGGCTTTGATGGATAAAGATTGGTATAAACCGGTTGAATACAAACTTCAATAGGTTTGTAAACATTAAGTTGTTCAATATCCACCTTGTGTAAAATACCTAATTCATAAGGGCGCAACAATGTACCTTTTTTCAAAGTAGTTTCGTATGTTGCAAAATTACTGTGCTCATATATGTTTTGCTTTTCCGGCAATAGCAGGTCTTCTGCTAAAAACATATTTAATGAGTCTGCTAAATCAATACGAACAATACGTTTTGATGGGGCAAACTGCTGATTAATTGAGAATAAAACCTCTTCTACGGTAGTCAATGTGGAACGCATATTAAATAATATGCGAGTTTATATCGTTTCTTTGTTACAACCGTTAAAACAGCGTAATATTATTGTTTTTAGGGGGTAAAATTGTTGTTACAGCCCATTTCAGGGCCTTCAATTTTAACTATTTTTAACACGTTAACTTAAATAAAAGAGAGAAGAAGTAAACTTTATGAAGGTATTTTGTAAATACGTGTTGTTCTTATTTGCTGTTGTGATAAGTGCGTGTGATAAAAAAACTGCAGTACGGGAAATACCTATTGCTGATTTCTTCAGAAATCCTGAACGAACGTATTTTCGCTTATCACCCGACGGTGAATACGTGGCGTTTTTGCAACCATATAATAATCGGCTTAATATTTTTGTTCAGAAGCTGAGCTCCAATGAAGTTACTCAGGTAACAGCTGAAAGTGAAGATGCTGTATTGAAATATTGGTGGGGTGGAAATAATCAACTGGTTTACTTGAAAGACAATAATGGCGATGAGAAATATCACTTATATGCTGTAAATAAGGATGGCTCAAATAGTCATGACATTACTCCTTACCCGGAAGTTACTGTTCGCTTGATTGATATTTTAGACGATGGTAATATCTTAATGCTAATGAATAAGCGTGATCCTAAAAAGTTCGACGCTTATAGAATGAATCTTGAAACAGGTGAGTCCAAAATAATTGCTGAAAACCCAGGAAATATTAATTTCTGGCAGGCCGACCACGAAGGGAAATTATTATTAGCAATTGAAACTGACGGTGTTAATGAGCGATTATTATACAGGCCATCAGAAGATAAGCCTTTTAAAGTTGTAACCAGCATCGGCTTTAATGAAACACTTGATCCACAATGCTTCTCATTCCAAAATAATAAACACATTTATGCTCTTTCGAACATTGGTCGTGATAAAATGGCTTTGGTAGAGATTGACCTGCAAACCGGAAAGGAAATAAAAACAATCTATGAGAATAAAGATGTTGACGTAGCAGAAATTGGATACTCTAAAGTATTAAAAAGATTATTATGGGTAGGATTTACTACCTGGAAGTATGAAGTACACTTTTTGGATGAGCCTTCTCAATGTTTTTATGAAAATATCTCCAAAAAGCTTCCGGGTAAAGATCTATGGATAGCAGGTGTCGACAAAAAGGAAGAAAAATTTCTTGTTCGTACTTATAGCGATAAAAATCCCGGAACTTTTTATTTATATGAAAACAATTCCGATAAGTTAACCAAACTTAGTGATGTTTCTCCTTGGATTCATGAGTCTGAAATGGCTGATATGAAGCCAATTGCTTATCAATCAAGGGACGGACTAACCATTAACGGATACCTTACTCTTCCTAAAGGCAAGGAATCAGAAAAATTGCCTTTAGTAGTAATTCCTCACGGAGGACCTAGTCCATGGTCGCGTACTAAATGGGGCTATAATTCTGAAGTACAATTTTTGGCCAATAGAGGATATGCTGTTTTACAAGTTAATTACAGGGGGTCTACCGGATATGGAAAAGCATTTTTTCAAGCTTCTTTTAAAGAATGGGGTGGTAAAATGCAGGACGATATTACTGACGGAGTAAAATGGTTAATTAAGAAAAATGTAGCAGACTCTAATCGTATTGCCATCTATGGAAATGGTTATGGCGGCTACAGTGCATTTATAGGATGTATAAAAACTCCAGAATTGTACCGATGTGGAGTTTCATATTGTGGACTGTTAAATCTTTTCACTTATTTAAAAGATATTCCTCCTTATTATAAATCCATGCAAGGTATGTATTATGCATTGGTTGGAAATCCGGAATCGGATGCAGATGCATTGCGAGATGTATCCCCGATATTTCACGCAGAAAAAATAAACACGCCTATGCTGATAGCGCAAGGAGCTAAAGATCCTCGTGTAAATGTGGAGGAAACCAACCAATTGGTGAAAACACTTCAAAAGCGTGGTGTGGATGTAAAATACATTCTTAAGCAAAATGAAGGGGCTTATTTTACAAAACAGGAGAACAGGCTGGCATTTTATAATGCAATGGAAGAGTTTTTTAATGAAAATTTAAAGAAATAAGTTTTTTGCCGATTTGGAAACAAGACAACAACCGCAACAAAAAAATACATATCGACAAAACCTGGTGCTAATTACCAGCTTTTTTATCCTTGTTTCGTTATCTTTTTTGCTTGCCCTTTTTTTAGCTTACAAGTTTACTCAACGATTTGTTGAAGGCCAGTTTGATAGTGAAAAAGCTAAAGTATTGGATAAAACAATAGAGCCATACAATGAGTTCGTGAATTCTGAAATACCTAAGTTTTCACTTTATCAAGGCTTCCTTGATTCTGTATCGATTGCTAAGGTTTCCAAAGATCTTTTCAGACGTTATTCTTTCGTTAATTCACTTGTGTTTTATGACCTGGAAATAAGTAACCATAAAATTATTACGGGCTTAACTAAAGATCATTTTTCCGCTGAATTTAAGTCTATTTATAAGTTCAATAAACACCATTCAACTGAACTATTATACAGTAGAAAAGATCGGGTGTTTAATTACGCACCAGTCATTGAAAGCGACTTTAGCAGTGCGTTGTTAAAGTTTATTTCTTACGTAGAAGAAGTAGATACAAATAGAGTAACCGAAACTAGTCAAATATTTAATACTTATTACTCTATTAACGATAATAAGATCAGCTTCTTGAATGTTCCACGACGACAAGAGATAAGGACGTATAAAGAATTTTTTGGCAGTGAAAAGCAAGCACCATCGGCGGTTTATGAGCAGGATTTGATGGTGTTTAATTTAAACCCTGCAGCATTAAGGATTGAGAATACTAACCCTCAGTTGTATCAACATATAAGTATTCATTCCTTTATGTTTGATTCATTAAGTACTGATAGAAGACATTATTACACTACAGGCATTTCTTTGCCTGGGGCATTTTCGGATTATCAATTGTATTTTATCTCCAGCAGAGATTTTCTCAATAGGGAAATATACCGCATATTTACTCCGTTGGCTATCGGTTTTATTGTAGTTTATTTATTAGTTTTATTTATTGCTTTTCTGATTTTCAGAAACTTAAATATTAATCAAAAGTTATTTAAACTTCAATATGATTTTATTAATAACCTTACGCATGAATTTAAAACACCTGTAAGTGTTATTAAAATAGCGGGCGATAATATAAGGAGTAGTGATTCTTTAACCGATAGGGAAAGATTGAATTATGGAAGGATATTAAATGAGGAAGCTGATAAACTGAATGATTTAATGACCAAGTTGCTGTCTTTTACGCAATTAGAAAATAAATCAATAAAACTCAAATATTCAACCATAAACCTTGAAGTATTTTGTCAGAATTTAGTAGATGCTTATCATATTAAATACCCTGATTTTAACGTTGAATATCACATTGAAGATATTGAACACTTTGAGACAGACGCGGTTTTGCTGAACAGTGTTTTTACAAACATGATGGACAATGCCTACAAGTATTCTCCTCCGGGCAATAAGTTTTTAAATATTAATGTTAAAAGGCAGCGGAAATCAGTAGTGTTCAGGTTTATTGATCAGGGAATTGGGATTGAAAAGCAGGAACTTGAAAATGTCTTCAAGAAGTTCTATAAAGTTGAAAATGAATTTAACAGGCACGGAAGCGTCGGAATTGGTCTGGCGTTTTGCAAAGAAATAGTTAATTTCATGAATGGAGAGATAAACGTAAAAAGTAAGCCTGGTAAAGGCTCAGAATTTAAAATTGTATTACCTTTAAGAAAGAATTAAATACCATATAATACAGATAGCTCTATGGAAAAGAAAAGAATAAAAGTAGCTGTTGTAGAGGATGATGAAAATCTCCGCTTTTTAGTAGCAAGTAGATTAGAAAAAGAAGGATATACAGTATTTGAAGCAGCCAATGGCCCTGACGGAGAGGCTTTAATCTTACGTGAAGAACCCGAAGTGGTTTTATTGGACTGGATGTTGCCTGGTAAACAAGGTTCGGCAGTATGTGCATCATTGCGTCAGCAGAATTTTGAAAACCTGATTATCATGATGACTGCCAAAGCTCAGGATGTTGATAAGATTGACGCTTATAACTTTGGCGTATCTGACTATATTACAAAACCATTCAACATGGATGTAATGTTGGCTTTGTTGGATAATAAAGTGAAGTTCCTGCTTACACAGGATAAGAGCGAAGTACATAAGTTCCACAATATGGAACATCACCCAAGCATTCATTCGCTTATTACAAGTGATGATAAGAAGATAGAGCTTACTATTCTTGAAAATAGAATTTTGCTGTATTTCCTTAAAAACCCAAATAAAGTGATTAATCGCGACGAATTAATGCAGGTGGTTTGGGGGTATAACTCTGATGTTAATACCAGAACCCTCGATATGCATATTGTGCGTTTGAGAAAGAAAATTGAAGACAATCCGGAAAATCCGCAGTTGCTTCAAACTGTACGAGGTATAGGATATAAATTTAATATTGACTAATAAGAAAACCGGTGCATGCCGGTTTTCTTGTTTATTGAGGTTTGTAAGTTTTATTTAATTAAATTTTACTAGCAGTTTTTAGTTATATATTTTTTTGCGTCTATCATTTTAATTTTTACTTTCGGCCCCGAATAGAACATTAACCTGTCAATTCTACTTAAAACCAATTTGGTTATGCGATATTAATAAAGGAATTATTTATCAGTAGTTTTTAGCAAATTATTTACTACTTTTCGATCATTCAAGTTTACCTCGCTACCTAAGAATATAAATACAACTAATCTGAAAACTAACACTTTTATGTCCAATTTTTACCTAACTAATTCTTTTATTAGATTGATTGGCGCATTTTGCCTATGCATTATACTGCCGTTATCTACAATTGCTCAAAAGACACCCGTTAAATACGGGAAAGTAAGCATGGAAGAACTAACCATGCCCATTTATTCATTAGATTCAAGTGCCAATGCTGTAGTATTAGCCGACGTCGGGAACTCTTATTTTGTATGGGGACAAGACGATTTTGAATTAGTACATGAACGTCACTGTCGCATCAAAATTTTTAATAAAGCAGCTTTTGATGATGCTACATTTGAGATCCCATATTATAGTGGAGCTTATTCCAAAGAAAAGATCACTCAGCTAAAAGGGGTTACCTATCTGCTCGAAAATGGTAAAATCAATGAGTATAAGCTAGACAGTAAAGGAATCTTTGATGAAAAGATAACTGACAACTTAAACAATAGGAAATTCACGTTACCTAATGTTAAAGAGGGTGCAGTTATTGAGTTTATCTATACTATCAAAACAGATCGTACTACCTTTTTTAAAGAATGGGAGTTTCAGGGGAAATATCCGGTAATATGGAGTGAATACACAGCCCGTATTCCTGAGTATTATTTCTATAAACTGGAAATGCAAGGGTATAACCCATTTGCTATTAACGAGAAGAAAGATGGTAATGAACAATTCATGATCAGGTGGAGTTCAAACATCGCTACCCAAGGCAACGAAGGAAATCGCGCAGGTTCTGCAAGTGTTTCTGCACGTACTACAGATTATCGTTGGGTTATGAAAGATGTACCTGCTTTTTCCGATGATAAATTCATCACCACCAAAGATGATTATATTTCGAAAATCAAGTTTCAGCTTCAGGGCTATCAATATCCACAATCGGCTTATCATGGGGTATTGAATACATGGGAGAAAGTTACGGAAGCAATTTACAATACCGACGGTTTTGCAAGTTCAATGAATCGTACAGGGTTTTTAAAAGATCAAATTAAAGTAATTGCGGATAAGTATCCGGACATGGCAACACGTTCGGTAGCTATTGCTTCATTTCTTAAAAGCAATGTTAAATGGAATGGCAATAATGGATACCTAGCGTCACAAACTCCTAAAACAGTATTTGAAAAGAAAACAGGAAGTGCTGCTGATATTAACCTTTTATTAGTGGGTATGTTACGAGAAGCCGGTTTAGAGGCTAATCCGATTTTATTAAGTACCCGGAGAAACGGAAGGGTGAATCAATACTACCCTATGGTTGATAATTTTAACTATGTAATTGCAGCTGTTCGTTTAGATAGCACTGATTTATTACTTGACGCAACCGATGCACACAGACCATCATACCTACTCCCGGAGCGTTGTTTAAATGGCAAAGGGCGCTTAATTAATCAAAAAAGTGAAGGTCGTTGGGTTGAGTTGGAGAATGATAATTTAAAAGCTAAAAGATTGACTGTGGCGTCTTTAGGACTTAAAGATGGAAAATTAGCAGGAGATATTATTGTTTATGCAAAAGATTACGAGGCTGCCAATATGAGAAGCTCAGTTGCGGAGATTACTAATGAAGATGATTATTTTAAAAAGGCATTTAAAACAAATGGTATTGTAATCTCTAAGCACAGTTTTGATAATTTAAAAAATATTGATACGACTTTAGTTACTAAGCTTTCATTTGAATCAGAAGAAGAATTAAATAACAATTCGATTATTTATATAAACCCTATACTATTCGGTTCATTTACTGAGAATGTTTTTAAAGCAAAAGACAGAAAATATCCGGTAAGTTTTCCAACTGCAAAGGAAGACTCATACATGGTTACCATTGATATTCCGGAAGGTTATATTGTTGATGAATTGCCTAAATCAGCACGTTTTGATCTATCAGAAGGTGGTGCTAAATTTTCTTATACAATCGGTCAGGTGGGAACTAAAATCCAGGTGAGAACTATAGTTAGTTTTAATAAAACGATGTTCTTACCAGAAGAGTATGAAGGGTTGAAGGCATTTTACGCTGGTATTATTTCCAAACAATCAGAACAGATTGTTCTCAAAAAAGCTAATCAATAAAAATTGATGAAGAAGTTATTCCTTATCGCTATCTTCTGCTCATTAACTATATTTCAGTCATGGGCAGATGATGGCAAAAAATATCCGACAAAGGATATATCCGCAGAGTTAAGAAAAGATGCTGATGCAGTGGTACGTTTTGATGATGCCGTTTTTACAATCGTAAATAAAGGCTCAGGAAAGTTTACAAACCATTTCATGGTTACTATTCTGAATTCTAATGGTGAACATTGGTCAGAACAAGTATTATCCTATGATAAGCTGCGTCCAATTAAAGCATTTAAAGGAACAGTGTATGATTCTACAGGTAATGTGGTTAGAAAACTGAAGAGTAGTGAGATTAAAGATTATAAAGCTACCCAAGACATTAGTTTATATGATGATAACAGAGTAAAGGTTGCTACGCTTACTCATCATACTTTTCCGTATACAGTTGAATTTGAGTACGAATATGAGTATGTAGGTCTAGTAAGTTATCCCGGATGGAGCGGTTTAAGTGGCTATAAAACCAGTGTAGAAAACAGTAGCTACACGGTTGTATTTCCGCAAGACATGAATATACGATATAAGGAATTCAATCTTGCCGTTCCTGTAAAAAAGGAAATTATTAACGGTAAAAATAACTATACATGGAGTGCTTCCAATCTGAAATCAATCAAAAGAGAGCCTTATAGTGTTCCGATATTTGAACAGGGACCTGGCATTTTATGTGTACCAATTGACTTTTCTTATGAAGGTTATGATGGTAAAATGGATTCATGGCAGTCTTTTGGCGATTGGATCTACAAAATCAATAAAGACCGTGATAAATTACCGGATAATGTAAAGGCTAAAGTCCATGAGTTGACGGATGCGGCTAAAGATCCAATTGAGAAAGCACAGATATTGTATGATTATCTGCAAAAGAACACTCGTTATATAAGTGTTCAGTTAGGAATCGGAGGGCTTCAAACGTTTGATGCTAACTATGTGGCCACTCGTGGCTACGGAGATTGTAAGGCTCTATCAAATTACATGAAGTCATTATTACAAGAAGCCGGAGTGACAGCTCATGCGGCTCTGATCTATGGTGGATATGAACCTTCAACCATTTATCAGGATTTTGTCAATAATCCTTTTAATCACGTTGTGCTAGCAATACCAACTGAAAAAGAGACAGTTTGGTTAGAATGTACAAGTCAGTATAATTCATTTAATTATATGGGTGAATTTACGGGTAACAGACAAGCCTTATTGTTTACTCCTGAAGGTGGGAAATTGGTTAAAACACCGGAATATAACGCCGCTGATAATTCATTGATACGTAGTGCAAAGGTTAAATTTGATCTGTCTGGAACTGTTGCAGCAACTGTTGATGCGAAGTATAAATGTACTCGTCAGGATGATTTAAGTGACTGGACAAATATGGTGAGCCAGGGAAGGGTGGAGAAGCATTTATATGAAACGATCAATATTCCGAGTTTACGAATTAAGAGTTTTAATTATAAAGCGGAAAAAGGTAGTAAACCTGTAATTAATGAGCATTTGGAACTGGAGTTTTCTAATTATATAAATATTTCGGGTAAACGGATTTTTATTCAGCCAAATCTGTTAAATCGTATGACTTCGGGGCCAGAAAAAATAGAAAAGCGCCGGTCTGATATGCTATTTCATTTTGGCAGTACTGATGAAGATAAAATTGTTTACGAAATACCTGCCGGCTATACCTTAGAAAGCAAACCCAATGATGTAGTGCTAAAAACTGCATTCGGAGAGTTTTCAAGTTCGGTAAAACTCGAAAACAATGAGTTAATTTATACCCGGAAGTTTGTCAGAAATGCAGGGCGTTTTTCGGCCGAAAAATATAATGAGCTGTTTGAGTTTCTTACAGCAATCTCAAAAGCTGATAAATCAAAAGTGGTTTTGGTTGGAACAGCAAACTAATAAAGAAGCTCCTTCGGGAGCTTTTTTTATGGCATGTATTTGATAAAGTAAAATAAGAAGTATTGGAGTACAAACATTCCATCTACCCAAAACAAATAAAAATAATCACTCTTACGCGGAAAGCTCTGTATGATCAGGTATATGTTAATGGCAATATATATGAGCATAATAACGATCAGATCTGGAGCTACAACGGGAATGTCTGCAAAGAAAATGATTATTGAATGAATACAGATTAGGAAAAAGCATAGCCATTTTGTTTTTACGGCCCCTAATGCTACCGGTATGGTCTTTAAATTATGTTTTTGATCTGTTTCCATATCGCGCAGGTCAAATAACAGCGCTAACGAGAATACCAGTAGAAAGCGTTTAATGAATAACAATATGGTAAGCTGCTGGGTAATAACTTCTCCTGATGCCATCATGGGAACCAAAACGGTGCTGGACGCCCATATCAACCCGATAATTAGTGTTTTGAGCCCTGGGATTTGTCGTAAGCCGCCTTTTTTACTCTTGAATATCGGAAGTGAGTAAGCCAGTGCCAAAATCCCCGCAACTGATAATGATATGATTGCTTGTATGGGTAGTAAAAGAGATAGTGGAATAAGAATAATGACAGAAACAATGGTAAGTAATCGGATAAGATCAACATGTGCAGCTACACATTTCATCCGGTCGGAGGTATAATTGTCTTTGTTCTTTATAATCAACGGATAATTTAATACGATACGGATATTATAAATAAAGAAAGTAGCCAGAAACAGAACTGAAATAGCAATAGGTGATGGAGTAGTATTGATAAAAATGTAGGTGATGAGCCCTTGTGCTACCGCACAAAGTCCAACCCAAAAATTAGCAAAAACAAAAAAATCGAATGCTTTTTTCATATGAGATTGAGAGCAAAGAACAAGGAGAAAAGATTAAAGATGAAACGTAGTAGTCTTTTCTCTTTGTTCTTCCTTGTATCTTAACCTCTGGTTAACTCAAAAATAGAAATCTCAGGATAAATACCCACGCGACCAGGATATCCTAAGAAACCATAACCAACATTTACATATAGCTGCTGTTGGCCATCCTGGTATAAGCCGGCCCATTCCGGATACATGTATTGCACTGGACTCCATTGGAAATTACCTAAACGTACGCCAAATTGCATTCCATGTGTATGGCCTGAGAACATTGCATCAATGTCTTTGTATTCTGGTAAAACCTGCATGCGCCAGTGGCTTGGATCGTGCGAGAGCAAAAGTTTAACAGCGGCATCTTCGGTTCCCTGGGTTGCTAAATCCATGCGTCCATATTTAGGGAAACGCCCCTTGCCCCAGTTTTCAATTCCAACAATCGCTATTTTATCTCCACCTTGCTCAATTATGCGGTTTTCATTCATTAATAAATCCCATCCAAAGTTTTTGCGGTGGACATTCTTAAGGTCCTCAAGATTTTGTTTTTTCGCCTGAGCGGAAGGCCATTGTTTATAGTCGCCATAATCATGATTTCCTAGGGTTGAATAAACACCCAATGGAGCTTTAACTTTATTGAAAATATCAACATAGTCTTTTACTTCCGGTGTTTCGTCGTTAACTAAATCACCTGTAAAAAATACCATGTCAGGCTTTTCGGCCAGGAGCATATCTATACCACCTTGAACAGCTCTTTTGTTGTAAAAGCTACCGGAGTGAATATCTGATATCTGTGCGATTTTTAATCCTTCAAATGACTTTGGAAGATTAGGGAGTTTAAGTTTTACGCGTTTAATTCTGTAGTCATATACGCCCTCAATAATTCCAAAGGTCATCGTCGCAAAAGGAATAGAAGCAGCAATAATCCCCGCTTTACTTAAAAATTCAGAACGTGAAATTTTAGTTGGACTCGATTCCTGCGAAGTCTCCACAAGAGTGGCTTCTTGCTCTGCTGGGAGTCTTTCTCTTTGAAATTTACGCTTAATCCAAATAAAAACGCGTCGTAGATCATCAGAAAGAATAAAAGGAAGAGCAAATAGCTTAGAGAAGTTGATTAATATAAAGCCAACCATTGCAACTGTTCGGAATGTACGTGGTACATTAAAGAAAATACTAATGCCGGCAGCAATGAAAAAGGTTATACTGATAATCCAATATAAATAATGTAAAAACTTTTGCTTTTGAGTCGATCTGCCTTTTAACATGGCCTTGAATGCCTGAAAAACATACAGATCGGCACCAATTATTATTAAGTTAAATACAATTAAAAAAATAATTCGTCCTGAATTCATACTATTATTTAAGTCAGTTCCAAATGGAACATTAATCGTTAAAAAAACACAAGCTATAAATGTACAATTGTGAAAGTTAAAAAGTTCTACTCCAGCATAATTTTGACATTTAAAGTATATATACTTCTTACAAGAATTTTACATAAAATAAGCCATATTAGTCTATGAACCATATTATCTTGCTGGTTCAATCAATTAACACTTATGGAAATAAGAACCCTTGAAAATGTACCTGTTACGACTATTCTGGATACTTTTAATGAATCATTCTCTGATTATATTGTAAAATTTCATCTGACCGAGCAGCAACTGATTGATAAAATGCAAAGTGAAGGAACATCACTTAATCATTCAGTCGGTATGTTTGATGACGATAAATTGGTAGGGTTTATTTTGAATGCTTATGATGAAATCGACGGGAAGAAGGTGGTCTATAATGGAGGTACTGGAGTGATCCCCTCTCATCGGGGAAAAGGTATAACACAGCAAATCTATCATTACATCATAAAAAGACTTGCCGATAATGACGGTATCACCACTCATTTACTCGAATTCATTATTGGAAATAATTATGCTAGACAGGTTTATGAAAATGTAGGTTTTAAAATTGTGCGTGAGTTGGATTGCCTTAAAGGGAGTGTAGAATCAGTTCCAAACATTGAGGGTCTGTCATTCAAAGAATTAGAAAATGTTGACTGGGTACATTTACAAGCTTTCTTTACACTACAACCTTCATGGCAAAATAGTATTGAATCAGTGAAGAGGGCAGAGGGTAAGCGTAAAACTATTGGAGCTTACGTTGATGAAGTACTGGTAGGTTTTGCAAGTTTTAATCCGGAAAATGGGCGTATTGCATTATTTGCAATTGCTCCGGTCTATAGAAAGAATGGGTATGGTTCAGTATTGTTAAGCCATATTCAACAGCAGTTTGAAGGTGAAATTTCCATTTTTAATGTTGATGTTTCTGATATTGAAATCCATGGCTTTTTCAAGAAAAAAGGATTGCAATCGATAATTGGACAATACGAAATGACCTTGGAAGTATAATAAAAGAAAAACCTCTCCTTGTACACTTGGAGAGGTTTTTTGTTAATATCTGTCATCCTGATAACCATGTTCATCTTCATCATCAATAGATGCATTGAACAGGCTACTGAACATATCTTTGAATTCAAAACCATTGCTCATGTAATGTTTGCTTAACAATGAATGTTCAGACAAAGCATGCAATGCAAGCTCCATCAATAATAAACGGTTGCTTTCGTCGAGGTCTGGATAAAGGATTTTAATAAGAGCTTCCAGTCCTGGAACGGAACGTAAAACAGCTGCATATTCCTTATTGCTCAAACCGTCCGATATTGTAAGTGAATTACCTTTTCCAAACCAGTCAATTACGGCTGCGTACTGATTATTGGTTTTGCTTTTCTTAGCTTTTTCAGGGTCAGGTAAGTAGGTGGACGTAAGTGCTTTAATGGCTTTACCTATTAAAATATGTGTTACTTTAGCCGGACCTTCCTGCTCTCCTTCATAAACCAATTCAATTTTGCCGGTAATTGCCGGGATCACCCCAATAAAGTCGGCCAAACGAATATGTGTTTTATCTTCATTGTTAATTAACATTCTACGTTCAGCAGTACTCATTAAGTTTTCGAAAGCTGAAATAGTTAAGCGAGCTGATACACCACTTTTCTTGTCGACATATTCACTGCTACGTGCTTCAAAAGCAATTTGCTCAATAAGATCCTTGGCAAGTTCAGGTACCTCAATTTTGGCTGATTGGTCTTTTGTTACCCGCGCCTCCTGATGAGTGATTAGTTTTGATATCTCCGTAGTTTTTGGATAATGAGTCAATATTTGGCTCTCTATACGGTCTTTTAATGGAGTAACAATCGAACCGCGATTGGTATAATCCTCAGGATTGGCCGTAAAGACAAACTGAATGTCTAATGGTAAACGAAGTTTGAATCCTCTGATCTGAATATCTTTTTCCTGAAGAATGTTGAAAAGTGCTACCTGTATGCGAGCCTGTAAATCGGGCAACTCATTTATTACAAATATTTGGCGATGAGTGCGTGGAATCAATCCGTAATGAATAACCCTTTCATCAGAATAAGCAAGTTTTAATGCTGCTGCCTTAATTGGATCAACATCACCGATAAGGTCGGCTACGGTAACATCAGGTGTTGCTAACTTTTCGGTGTATCGTTCGTTTCTGTGTAACCATGCAATCGGAGTATCATCTCCTTTTTCTTTTATTTCATTGTGGGCAAACCAGCTGATCGGATTTAATGGATCATCATACAATTCTGAACCATCTACATATGGAATCCACTCATCCAGTAATTCAATCATCTGACGGGCAATACGGGTTTTTGCTTGTCCGCGTAAGCCTAACAGTAAAATATTATGACGGGAAAGAATAGATGTAAATAAATCAGGAATTACAGTTTCATCATATCCAATAATTCCTTCAAAAGATTTCTGACCACTTTTAAGTCGCTTAATTAAATTATCGCGTAGTTCGTCCTTAATTCCTTTGGGTTTATATCCTGATGCTTTTAAATCACCTAATGTTTTGATCATGTTATTATTGATTGCGAGTTTCGGGTTACATGTTGCTTCAAATGTTCGGATTCTTCAGTCCCAATTCTCAAATTAGCGTACGGTTTTTCTTCTATTTTTTATATAATCCTCAAAAATGTATTCTCCTAAACCCGATAATGTACTGTAAAAAGCTTTACCGCCATTTACCTCCGTAAACTGTCTAACAAATGCCTGAAGATAAGGGTCTTTTGCTATCATAAATGTGGTGATAGGGATTTTTAGTTTTTTACATTGGGCTGCCATCGTCAGCGTTTTGTTGATTACTTTTCTGTCGAGACCAAAACTGTTTTTATAATATCTCAGGCCTTCCTTTAAGCAAGTCGGTTTACCATCAGTAATCATAAAAATTTGTTTATTCTGCGTTTTTCTTCTTCTTAAAATATCTACTGCTAATTCCAGGCCAGCGTAAGTATTTGTATGATATGGGCCAACCTGCAGGTAAGGCAAATCCTTAATCGATATTGGCCAGGCATCATTACCAAAAACAACAATGTCTAAGGTATCTTTAGGGTATTTAGTTGAAATTAATTCAGCCAATGCCATTGCCACTTTTTTGGCAGGGGTAATACGATCTTCACCATACAGAATCATAGAATGAGAAATATCAATCATTAAAACAGTTGAGGTTAATGTTTTGTAATCCATTTCTTCTACTTCCAGATCTCGCTCTGTTAAATGAAAATCACCTAAACCATGATTAATTTGGGCATTATGAATAGATTGAGTCATGTCAATCTGTTCCAGGTTGTCGCCGAACTGATATTCGCGACGTTCAGCGTTGGGTTCATCACCTTGTCCAGAATAATTAGTTTGGTGGGTACCATTACCGGATTTCTTCAGCTTTCCAAAGATCTCTTCCAGAGCCGACCTTCTAATTACTTGTTCAGACTTTGCTGTAATTACAAAGCCGCCTTTTTCGTTGTCGTCCGTTAAATAACCTCGTTTCTTTAGGTCTTCAATAAAATCACCAATTCCGTATTCGTCATTGGTAAGATTATATTGCTTGTCAAGTTCATTCATCCACGAAAGGGCTTCATTAGCATCTCCTGCAGTATAGTTTAGCAATTGAATGAATAGCTTTAGCAAGTTATCAAATCCACCCTTGGGTAAATTTTCCGGAATATATTTGGTAAAAGCGTAGCCTCTCATAACGGTCTGAATTTAATAGCTATTGGTTGTGATTATTTGTAATCACGACATTCTAGTAATGATGAATAACGCATATCTAAATTTAATGTTTTAAAACGGTAGATGATGTTGAAGTCTGGTTAAATAATTTTCTGCCATGGCGCTTAAACGTTAAGGGTAATTACAAAACACCTCTGGATTAATGACTATTAAATAGATTTTAGACCCTTAAGACAATCATAAATTGCAACAAGAAAAAGACAAATCGACTGACTATTGCACAATATTGTTAACAAAGGCAAGATGATAATGCTAAGTTCAAGTAAATCAATGTAATTAGGTCAAAAAACAGACTTTATTTACATTTTTTAGCATTGATTTAGGTGCTGATGTAAAATCTTTGATAATGAGTAAGTTGTGATTATTTAATATTAAGTTATTTTAAGTAACTTAATATAAATAACCAATTATTCTTATGATAATAAGACATTTACGTTCTCAGCTATTAATTTCATTTTTCTTATTGGTGTTAATAGCGCCCCAATTAGCATTTGCACAACTAAATGTGAAAGGGAAGGTAACGGATGCGGGAACAAACGAGCCACTTCCCGGCGTAACCGTTACAGTAAAAGGCTCAACAAAAGGAACCAGCACAGATGCCACTGGTGAATATTCACTTAAAGATGTTCCAAGTGGTTCGCAACTTCAGTTTGTCTCAATTGGCTACAAACCGCAAACTGTAACAGCAAGTGAAACAGTAAACATTAAACTAATTGAAGACGTTGCCCGTTTAGAGGAGGTAGTTGTTACTGGTTTGGCAACAAGTGTTAAACGGAGTAATCTAGCCAATGCTGTAGCCACAATTTCATCCAAGGAACTTACAGGGAATGCTCCTATGCAAACGCTCGATGGGGCATTGAACGGAAAATTAGTGGGAGCTAATATTATTTCCTCTTCTGGTGCCCCTGGGGGCGGGATGTCTGTTCGTTTGCGTGGTTTAACATCTATTAATAGTGGAATGCAGCCTTTGTATATTGTTGATGGTGTAATGATGGATAACTCATCTATTTCCGGAGGGTTAAATGTGGTGACGGCAGCTTCTCGAAATGGTAGCGCAACATCTAACCAGGATAACCCATCCAATCGTATAGCCGATTTGAATCCTGGAGATATTGAAAATGTGGAGGTGCTTAAAGGGGCATCTGCAGCCGCTATTTATGGGGCGTTAGCTTCATCAGGTGTTATTATTATAACCACTAAACGAGGAACGCAAGGTAAAACTAAAGTTTCCTTCTCTCAAGATTTAGGAATGGCCAAAGCTCAAAAGCTTTTGGGGGTTAGACAATGGGATGAAAATAAAATCCAAAGCTTTTTCCAAACAGTAGATGATGATGGAAATGTAACCAATCAGCCTGCTGTTGATGCTCAGAAATCAGCCTTTAGAACAGCTTCTTCAGCTGGTCAAATCTATGACTATGAGCAAGAGATGTATGGAGAAACTGGATTTTTAACTACAAGTGCTTTGAGTGTCTCAGGAGGAGGTGAAAAGACTAGTTTTTATCTCTCAGGATTGTACCAAAACGAAGAGGGGATTATCCAAAACAGCGGTTATCAAAAATACTCAATACGAGCAAACGTTGATCATCGGATATCCAATCGGTTTAATGTGCAGTTAACCACTAATTATATTAATTCTTCTACAGACCGTGGGTTAACCAATAATGATAATAATAGTGTTTCATATGGGGTAGCTCTTTCATCGACGCCAACATATGCCAACCTGTATCCTAATGCATCAGGTATTTTTCCTAATAACCCTTATTCTGCATCTAACCCACTTCAAACACGTGAGTTAATGACCAATAATGAGCGGGTTAATCGTTTTGTTGGAGGCTTATCATTGACAACCTTTATTCAACAGAATAACCGTTCGACAACTAAGCTCATTTTAAGAGGAGGGCTGGATTATTATAACCTTTATACAAAAGGAATATTTCCAAATTCATTGCAATTCCAATCGAATGGTAATGGTACAGACGGTGCGTCCATACAAGGAAATACAAACAATTTAAATACTAACTACTCTGCAATGCTTGTTAACACTTATTCTACGAGCGATACAAAGTGGAATTTTACAACATCAGCAGGAGCAACAGCCGAAAACTTTGACCAGAATCAGATTTTGGATGTCGCAACGAAATTGATAGGTACTCAAACCAACGTCAATCAGGCTTCTGCTTTAACAGCAGTTCAGTACAGGGCTCCACGTAAAAACAGGGGTTTGTTTATTCAAGAAGAAGTAAACTTTTCTGACAGAGTGATTGTGACCGGAGGTGTTCGTTTTGACAAATCTTCCGATAACGGAGATGTAAATAAGTTTCAGGCATTCCCTAAGGGATCAATAGCCGTTAATTTACAGAACTTTGATTTCTGGAAATCTAACTCAATCACCCAGCTTAAATTGCGTGCAGCATATGGCGAGTCGGGTAATTTCCCTCCATTCGGTTCTAAATTCACTTCGTTTTCAGCCTCAAATATCGGAGGCCAGGGGGGTACACTTATCGGTGTAATCAATAGTCAAGGTTCAGTTCAACAAGGTAATGACGAAATTAAGCAGGAGCGTCAGAAAGAATTTGAAACAGGCTTTGATCTAAGTTTCTGGGAAAGTAGGGTCTCTTTTGATGCCACTTATTATAATAAACGTGCATTCGACTTAATATTTACCCAGAATGTTCAACCTTCAACGGGTTTTGTTCAAAAAGTTATCAATGGTGGAACGCTTCAAAATCAAGGTGTTGAATTAGGGTTGACTATTGTTCCTTTCACTAGTCCAAACTTCAGGTGGAATTTTAGGACGGCGTACTGGATGAACAGAGCAAAAATGCTGGAATTGGATATTCCTGCATTTAACGTGGGTGGTTTTAGTAATACATTAGGTAGCTTCCGTATTGAAGAGGGTAAATCACCAACTCAGATTGTAGGGTTGGATGATATAGATGGTGATGGGGCTTCGGATGGAGTTTTCGTACTTGGTAATGCTGAACCTAAGTTCCAGATGAATTTTATAAATGATTTTACCATCTATAAAAATATATCTTTAAACTTCACGCTTCACTGGAAAAACAAAGGAGATAATATTAACCTTTCTCAATTCTTAAATGATTTAGGAGGAACTAGTCATGATTATGATAGTGATGCCAATGGCAATGGAGTTCCTGATGCATTAGACAGAATAAGTACAGTAGGTGTTTCATCAAGAATATTTGTTCAGGATGCTTCATTCTTCAGATTGAGAGACATTGGACTATACTACACCTTTACTCCTAATGTGCTTAAGAATGCATTCAATGGAGTTGTATCAGGTATTAAAGTAGGAGTATCAGCGACGAACCTTTTCACAATAACTAATTATGACAGTTATGACCCTGAAGTATCTAACTTCGGTTCGGCCGGTTTTTCAACCAATGTGGAGGTAACTCCTTACCCTTCTTCAAGACGTATGTTTTTTCACGTTAGCATAGACTTTTAATCCTTAACAGAATCAATTATGAAACGTCATATAAATAAAATGTTGACACTAAGTTTTTTATTAGGCTTACTGTTATTCGTACCGTCGGGGTGTAGTCTCGATGACGAAGTTGACCCTAATAACCCGAGTTTGAATGGAGTGCTTTCTAATGCATCAATCTCAGAGCTTAATAATATTGTCATTGGTAGTGAGTCAGGAATGCGTGATGCAATTGAGTATTACCTTGATGATGTTGGAGTAGTTGGTCGTGAGATGTATCGTTTTGCCGGATCAGAACCTCGTTACACTCAAGATTTGCTTGGACAGGAAAACGCTACGTTGGATAATAATGCATTTTATACGACTCGTCAATGGCATGCTACTTATCGTGCGGTAAAGAATTGTAATATATTATTGGCCTCAGTTGATAATACAGGAGCTCCTACTGATGCTCAAAAACAAGGCTATAGGGGATATGCTAACACAATCAAAGCATATGAACTTTTAATAGCATTGAACCTTACAGGCAGCAATGGAGTTAGAATAGAAGTAGCAGATCCAAATAATCTTGGGCCTATAGTTCCTTACAATGATGCCTTAACTGCAATTGCAGGCCTTTTAGAACAAGGAAACACGCAGTTAACGAATGCAGAATTTGCATTTACCACAACACTGGCGCCCAGTGTTGCTGATTTTCAAAAGTTTAACCGGGCTTTAGCTGCGAGGGTGGCGGCTTACAGGGGATTATATACTGATGTCTTGACCTATTTGAATGCATCTTTTTTTAATCTTAATGGGAGCTTTCAAACTGGCGTGTTTCATGTTTTTTCTACCGCATCCGGAGATCAGCTAAACAGGTTCTTTTTAGCTCCTAATGCAACCGGTGAGGTAAGGGTTGCACATCCGGATTTCATAACGGATGGTGTAGCAGGTGATACTCGCTTGCAAAAAGCATCATTGCGAAATGCTCCGGCAACACAAAGTGGGCTTTCTAGTAATTATGATGTAGCCGTATATAAAAGCAATGTGGCTCCAATTCCAATTATCAGAAATGAGGAATTGATTCTACTTTATGCTGAAGCTAAGATTCAGACAAATGTGCTACCAGACGCAGTTGTTGCTATCAATCGAATTAGAACAGGTAATAATCTTGTAGTTTATGGCGGAGGGGTTACCGCTGCAGCTTTAACGAATGAGATGCTTGAACAACGTCGATATTCCTTATTCTGTGAAGGACATCGCTGGGTAGATATGCGCAGGTATAACAGATTGGCAGAACTGCCTTTGGATAGACCAGGTGATGATGTTTGGCCAGCATTCCCAATTCCGTTTGCGGAGAATGTAGGACAATAGTCCATAGTCCATAGTCCATGGTCCATAGTCCATAGTCCATAGTAAGGATCATATTACGATCTACTTCACTATGGACTATGGACTATGGTCCATGGACTTTTTCTATCTCGGCAACCCTTCTGCCAGGGCTTTTTCGGCACGTTTAATGGCAAGTTCCTCTTTCCAGTTCATGTATTTAACTTTGAATTGGGTTTTCATGAAATCATCGAACTTGCGCTGAACCGTAAGATTGTATAAACTTTTTGCTTTGATAATTGGAGAGCGGTCCCATGCTCTTAGGCTAATAGAGAAGCCGCCATTCCAATATTTCATCCAATGCCACCATCCGGTGGGCATAAATAGTGTTTCTCCATGCTCAAGATAACATTCGATACCTTGAATGCCATCTAAGGCTGGGAATTTTTGAAAATCTGGATTAAGAATATCATAATCTTCGAGTGCATAAGTGGCAAACGGAATGCAATACAAACGGTCTTTCCACTTATAGTCAAATAGAATAATATGTTTACGTCCGTGAAAATGCGTATGAAAGATATGAGCAAGGTCTATGTCGTAATGTAAAAACGTAACAGAGCCTTTTCCTCCAAAGAACATATTAGGGTAACGATCTAAAAAACCGCCCATAAGTTCCTTCGGACATTTATAATCATCCAGCAGCTTTGGAGCATGCTTGAAAATATCGAATAAAAAGATGCGAAGTTCGGTAGGTTGTGATTGAATCAGATCGATGTAATCTGTAAATGCCATTTCGGAGGCTGCCGCATTAATAGGTTTAGACGGATCCGCTTTAGCATTGTCATACAAAGGAACTACCTTGTCGCCAACTACCTGTTTTAAATAATCAAAAGTCCACTTTTCATAGGCTGGCCAATTTTGGGCCATGGCAGTTATCACAACAGGCTTACGGGGCTTAAGGTATTTTTCTTCGAATTCTTCTTTGCTAATGTTTGATATCCGCTCAATAGGTTCAAGTATAAATCCCATGTTAAGAATCGATTAAGAAAATGCAAATATAACTTCAATGAATGTTAAGCGTGGTATATATAATGTAATTTTGACGAAGTTGTTTTTAACGGAATGAACTTTTTAGGTAATAAATAGTTCTGAAGCGATTAAATCTGCATAGAGTTTACCTTCTTTGCTTAATATTAATTTATCTTCATTATTGGTTACCCATTGCTTATCAATATATTTTTCAGCGGTGTGCATAATTTCTTCCAGGAATTCTTTTCCATAATTGTTTTCAATTTTTTTCAGATCAATACCCCACATGGTTCGCAACGCAGTCATTACATATTCATTAAGACGCTGAACAGGGCTTAATAGTTCCTCTTCGAACGGAATTTTCTTTTGACTTAATGAGTCGATGTATTTATAATTATTGGCAATGTTCCATTGGCGTGTTTCTCCATTAAAAGAATGAGCAGATGGTCCTATTCCCAGGTATTTTTTGCCGAACCAATAATTGGAATTGTGCTTAGAAAGCCAGCCCTCTTTTCCAAAGTTGGAGATTTCGTAATGCAAAAAGTTAGCCTTGGATAGTTCTTCGATTAAATACTGAAATTGTTCAGCACTTTGCTCTTCATTCATTGGCTGTTGTTTATTTTTTCTGATAAACGAAGCCAAAGCCGTTTGCGGCTCAACAGTCATTGAATAGGAAGAAATATGAGGAATTTGTAAGTCGATTAATGTCTGAATATTTTCCTTCCATTTTTTGTTGGTCAGCAACGGATAACCATAAATCAAATCGCAAGTAATATTCTCAAAGCCAGCATCCTGCGCTCGCATTATACTCGATTTAGCTTCTGAAGCATTGTGCGCACGGTTCATCCATTGCAAATCCTCATCAAAAAATGACTGAATGCCAATACTGAAACGATTAACAGCGGTTTGGCGCAACTCTTTAATTTTTGCTGCATCCAAATCATCAGGATTCGCTTCCAAAGTGATTTCAGCACTAGCAGCAACATGATGGAGGGTGTTTATTTTGTCCAAAATAGCATTTATTTCTTCCCCGGTCAGAATAGAAGGAGTTCCACCTCCAAAATAGACCGTTTCAACAGATTCTCCATTCAGGTAATTTCGTTGCAGTTCAAGTTCCTGCTCAATAGCAGCTAATAATTCAGTTTTAACTTTCCAGTTGGTTGAAAAATGAAAATCGCAATAATAACAAGCTTTTTTGCAGAAAGGGATATGGATATAAATTCCGGCCATTTTGCAAAAGTAGGAAAAATGGATTTTAATAACCTTTATGACCCCTGGAATATTCCTTCATTTAAGTTGTAGTTAGTATTTCTATGAAAGGGATGGTTATTGTGTAATTAAAAAGAGAATTTCTGTTTTAAACAAAGTAATAATCACCGCATAATTTGCGGCGATTGCTATATTTATTAACTGCTTAAAGGCATAAAAAAACGAGGTTAATGATAACAATAACCTCGTCCCTTTTTATAAATCATAATTAATCTTCTTTTAATTCATCCCTTATTTTCCCTAGTTCTGTTAAATACTTTCCATAAAAATATTTGATATGGGCATTAATGTAAAAGTAAAAGCCAACCATTACTACAATAAAGGCCCCTAAGATTACTACTCCCAGCCAAACGCCATCACTGTGCAGGTCTTTAATGGTAACTAGTTTATCCAACAGTTTGCCAACCTTCGGTCCAATTCCAATAATGAACCCCATCAGTAGGAAGTTAGGCGAGATAAAGTGTTGCATTACTTTGTAGATCTCTATAAAGTGCTTTAATTCAAAGTAAACCTCATTCAGACTATCTTTTGTACTAACTTCCAACTTATTGATCCTTCCGTAAAATTTGTAGAAGTTGATAAGATAGTAGGTCATTGGAAGAGCTGTCAGTATTAGGATCGTATAATATAATACGGTAGACATCGGAACCAGTCGATCAATGATGAATGGTAGGGCAAAGAAAAGTATAATAAATACCACATTTAACCAAAACTCTGATCGAAGGTTTTTCTTAACCTTATCAATTGGAGATTGTGCACCTTTTAAACTATCTAAATTTTTAGGGACTTCTATATTATTGTCGGAATCGTTATTCCATGCTGATTTTAAATCGTCAAAATTCATAACCTTGTTCTTTAATCAATTCTTTTAATCTGTTTTTTGCTCTGTTTAATTTCACTCTTGCATTTCCCTCGGAAATACCAAGGTTGTCGCCAATTTCTTTGTGAGAGTAGTTTTCTAAATGATAGAAAACTAACGCCTTTTCAATTTTATCCAGTTTTTGCAACGCTTTATAGAAATGAGCTAATTGAATCTCTTTCGTTTCAGCATCATCATCTATGTTTGCAATAGTATCTGGAATATTCTCAAAAGCGGTATCAGGCTTACGTTTATCCTTTTTAAAATAAAGGATTGCAGTGTTTAATGCTACCCGATACATCCAAGTTGAAAACTGGCTCTGTTTGTTAAAGGAATCATATGATTTCCAAAGTTGGAGAACAATCTCTTGAAATAGATCCTTTTGATCATCACTATTATCCATGTACATTTTAGAAATCTTATGGATAATCCCTTTATGCTTTTCAACCAGAACGAGAAATTCTTTTTCCTTTTGAATAGACATTATTAATTTAAAACAGGTTTAACAGTGTAACCCTTTGCTTTTAATAATTCAATTACACCATTCTCGCCAGGTAAATGAGCTGCTCCCACGGCAAAAAATACACTTTCAGCTTTCATCATTGACGGCATTTCACTTACCCAATTAAGGTTTCTTTCGGTTAATAACCATTTTTTAGTATCAGCATTGGAGAATCTCTCATCGTTTAGTTTTGCACCGATGTCGGTCAAACGTTCGTTTTTATAATCGTCAATCATTTTAATAAACATCTCTCCATAACTGTCAGTTTTTATCAGTTGTGTGAACAAGAAGTCTTTATTGAATGCTTTGCTGAAGAAATATGCTTGATCCTTAATCGTTTCCAGCTTGCCTATTGTCATTTTTTGTTGTTTAGCCAACGCGATAAGTTCAAACTCATACACTTTTAATGACTTGCAAGGTAATGTAGACGCTATCAATATGCTATTTATGCCCATTAAATTAAAATTGTCTAATTGCTTAAGCGTCATAGGTGTTTTTAACGTTAGGATTGAATCCAGCGATTTATATTGTTGCGAAGTTAATTCTTTACTCAATGGAATTTCGCCCATTGCAGATTTTTGCATTTCCTGTAATTCATTCGGATCGCTTAAGTCTACTTCTAAAGTTAAGCGTGTTGTTTTCGAAATGGTATTTTTTAGTTTCTCAGAGATTGAGAAATCTTTTTCACAGATCATGTGAATTGTTCCATATAGGTATGAAGATTTTTGCAGACCATTACCACTAATTTCCCATAATAATGAATTTTCTAGCGGTTGTTTACTTTGAGCGTTTGAATGTAGAGAGATTAAAAATGTCGCAATTGTAGCCAGGGTTAATAATGTTCTTTTCATAATGCTTTAATTTTTTAACTTTTATACACAGTATGTATTCAAGCATTACAATTCGTTACAGAATTTTTTTTAAAAAATTATCTACTGTAAATAAGTTCTCGAAATAGATGATTTAATGGCCACTGGTTTGCTGTTAAAGGGCTACAGATCTCAATTTTGTCGAATACCTATTTTTTAAAATCAATAATTATGAACAAACGCTTTTCTACTTTTTTACTTGCCATATTGTTAAGTGGAGCTGTAATATCCTGTACAGATAATGATGAAAAAAGTAATATCAGGGACTGTGATGTTTCTACAACGGCTTATACAACAAAAAGCGATGGAACAGTAAAATATACGGTTCCTAAAATTGGTAATTCGGAAGTAACTACAATTACCTACCAGGGAGCCAACGGTCAGGTAACAGTTAATGAACCGGAATTGCCATTTGAAATAGCTGTGAACACTAAGGCAGGAACTTCTATTAATGTTTCGGCAAAAGGTAGGACCAGCTCACGAATTGTTGTAGAGTATAACTTTACAGGGACTGAAGGGGGAGAAACACAGCAAAACACCGCTGAGTGCTCAAACTCAAATTAAACTAACCACCTATAACAGAAATTCCCGGTAATCAGATTATCGGGAATTTTCATGAACGAACGATTAATTTGTAGAATCGTTCATTGACTCGCTATAATACTTAACAAACTTCTTACGGATTTGTTGACCATAAACCAGCTTCTTTTACAAAAACACGACGGTTTAATTTTAACTGCGCAACAATCAGCTCTGCGAAGTCTTCTGGCTGCATTACTTTTTCAGGATTACCGTCTGTTAGATTAAGGTCTTTTGCCATATCAGTTGCAATCGTACTTGGAGTTAATGCTGTTACCCTGATATTATGTTTGCGAACTTCTTGCATTAAGGATTCAGTTAAACCTAATACGCCAAATTTTGAAGCACTGTACGCACTCGTTAATGCAGCCCCACGTTGTCCAGCAGTTGAAGATATGTTAATGATATCTCCGGTTTGGCGTTCAATCATTTTAGGCAGAGCAGCGCGTGTTACGTAGTAAGTTCCAAAAAGATTAACCTGTACAATCTTTTCCCAATCTGTCGGGGTTAATTCCAGGAACTTGCCGAAAGAAGCGATCCCTGCATTATTAATCAGAATGTCTATGTACCCGAATTCATTCTCTACTTGTGAAACGGCTTTGTTTACACTGTCGATATCAGCAACATCAGCTGATATAACTAAAGCTTTTACACCTAAGGCCTTTATTTCAGTGGCTACAGCTTCCAGATCAGAGACAGTTCTTGCCAGTAATGCAACGTTCACACCTTCCTGAGCCAATTGTAAAGCCACTGCTTTTCCTATACCTTTTCCTGCACCAGTAATAAGCGCATTTTTTCCTTGTAATGATTCCATGTTAGAGATGACAAATAAATCTGATATTTTGTTTTATATAGGTCTATAATAATAATGTCCTAAGGTTTGTAAATCCCTACGGCCTGTATTTATTCATATTATAGGTCTAATTGCTACTCTTTATAGACTTAATTAATTGCACAGATGATAAACACTTAATGTTAAAGGTTCACTTATTTATAAAAAATAAGTACTTAATACAGTATCCTATTTAAAAATAAATGAAAATCAGGTAATTTTGCTGCCAAACAATTATACATGTTGAGACAGATCTTTACATTTTTAGGTGTATTTACGGTATTAATACTCTTTGGCGCAAATACCAATGCACAAGATTCGGTTACTTTTAGAAGGCCTGTAAGAACTGTAAAAATACCTGATTCGGTGAGAATTAAGGATAGTATAACTTTAGTTAAACTTCGATCGGTTCCGTTATTGATCGATAAAACTAAACAGAATAAATCGCTAGATTCATTTACTGTTTCCTATAACAAAGCGTTCAATGAACTTCTGCTGCTAAAAACTAAGATGAAAAAGGTCTCAAACATTGAGTATGTAGACCAGGTGGAACGAAAATTTAAAGATAGGGAAGGGGTGTACGTTACGTTTGCCTTGTTTTTGTTGTTTGTGCTAATCAGCTATTTCTTTGCAAGAGATATCTCCATTATGGTGCAAGGTTTTGTCAATAATAGAACGCTTAACCAGCTTATTCGGGATAATAACCTCCTGAACTCGGAGTCGTTTATATTTATTGCCACCCTGATAGGATTTACATTTGGATACTTGCTACAAGTTCTCTTTGGGATAAATGAAGTTTTTGGAATGGAAGGGGTTGGAGGTTACTGCCTGTTATCCTTATTAGTAATGCTGTTTTTCCTGGCAAAAACAATACTGTTAAGATTAGCAGGAGTTGTGTTTTCAGTGAAGAACATGGTCAATAATTACATCTCCATTATTTACATATCCTTCGGCACTTTTACATTGCTGTTAATACCTTTGCTTATTTTGCATGCATTGGGTACTGCTGCGATTATAAATAATTTAATGTTGATTTTTATGGCAATTCTGATATTAAGTTTTGCCTATCAATATATTCGGGGGGCAATATTCATTTCGTCAAATTTTCAATTTCCAAAATTTTATTTTATTGTTTATCTTTGCGCCTTTGAAATTTGTCCGTTAATAATATTGTATAAAGTACTTTTGAATTAAAGTCTCAGCTGAAGTAAGGGGTTATATTTATCATGACAGAGAGGAAAATAAAGGTTAAAAGTATTTTAATTACGCAGCCAAAACCAGAGAGCGATAAGAATCCATACACGGAGTTGGCTAAGAAATACAGTTTGAAACTTGATTTCAGACCATTCATTCATGTGGAGGGGGTTCCCGCCAAGGAATTTAGAAAGGGAAAGATCAATTTGCCAGATTACTCGGCAATTATCTTTACAAGTCGCCACGGAATCGATCAGTATTTCCGTTTATGTGAAGAAATGCGGTACGAAGTGCCTGCTGAAATGAAGTATTTCTGTAATACAGAGTCTACAGCACTGTATCTTCAAAAGTACATTCAGTACAGAAAACGAAAAATATTTTTTGGCAAACAAACAACTGCCGACCTGATGGAACAGTTTAAAAAACACCAGGGTGAAAAGTATTTATTCCCATGTTCGGATGTAAGTAAGGAAGAGATTCCATCGAAGATGAGAGAGGTTGGATATGACGTTACAGAAGCAGTAATGTATCGCACAGTTTGTAGCGATTTATCTGACTTAGCTGAGGTTAAATATGATATGATAGCTTTTTTCAGTCCCTCTGGAATTAAGTCCTTGTATCAGAATTTCCCCGATTTTGAGCAGAATAATACTCGAATTGCGGCATTTGGTTCAACGACACACAAGGCAGTTTTGGAAGCTGGGCTCTATTTAGACGTTCAAGCACCTACCCCTCAATCGCCTTCAATGACCATGGCTATTGAAGAATATATTAAGGTTAGTAACAAATAAAAAAATTTAAATAATAGTTAAATTTCTACTATTTTTGCTGAATCGTTAAAGCGTAAAGAAAATTTTTTTCCCACGTTTTAACGATTTTTTTTGTTAATTATTTTTGTATGTTGCGTAACAATTAAAATTTTCTTTCGTTTAAACGGATTAAGGAATAGTTTTTCGATAGAGAAAAAATATAACTAAATTTAGTATTACTATTTGCCAAACCTTTACAACTTAAATTTTATGAAATATTTGTTGCTGCTTTGTTCTTCAGCACTTCTGTTTTCCCTAAGCGGATGTGGTTCTTCCGGAGCTAAGGGAGAGTTAGTAGGCGTTCAGGGCCGTAAGCCGTACAAGCAAGACGTCCCTTATGGTATGGTGTATATTCCTGCTGGTACTTTCATTATGGGCCAGGGTGATCAGGATGTAACTGCTTCCCGCGTTTCTCAAAATCGTCAGGTAACGATTGCTCCATTCTACATGGACGAAACCGAGATCTCAAACAATGAGTATCGCCAGTTCGTATTATGGGTTCGTGACTCTATTGCGGCTAAAACGATGGGTGGTAATTTTGTTGTAAAGGCAGAAGATGGTACTGAATTCATCAATCCTAAGCAAAAGGTTACTTACACATCTAAAAACAACCCTAACGCAGAAACGCTAAAAGGTATGTACTACCAGGGTGATGATAAAATCACAGGTAGAAATGATTTTGACGTAAGACAGTTGGTTTACCAATATACTTGGTTTGATATTCGTTCAGCTGCATTGAAACAGAATCGTACAAAACCTAGGTCTTCGTTCATTAAACGTGAAAAAATAGCTATTTATCCAGATACTTTGGTTTGGCTTGCTGATTTTAGCTATGCTCAGAATGAACCTATGGTTGAACAGTATTTCTCACACCCTGCATTTGATGATTATCCTGTTGTTGGTGTAACTTGGAAACAAGCTAATGCTTTCTGTGCATGGAGAACTGAATTCAATAACACCTACCGCGATAAAATGAAAAAGCCTCGTCGTGGTGTTGTAAGCTTACCAACTGAAGCCCAGTTTGAGTATGCTGCACGTGGAGGAAGATTAGGTGCTGACTATCCTTGGGGTGGTCCTTATATTCGCAACAGTAAAGGTTGTATCTTGGCAAACTTCAAACCTGGTCGCGGTAATTATGCTGATGATGGCGGTTTCTACACAGTGCATGTTAAATCGTATTTCCCTAACGATTACGGCTTATACAATATGGCGGGTAACGTATCTGAGTGGACTAGTTCAACTTATGATGAGTCGTCATATACATTCGTACACGACATGAATCCTACTTATACTTCTGAAGTAAATGAAACTACTCCAATGGCACAACGTCGCAAGGTAGTAAGAGGTGGTTCATGGAAAGATATCGGTTTCTTCCTTCAGAACGGAACTCGTGCGTATGAATATTTAGACACAGCAAAATCTTACATTGGTTTCCGTTGTGTTGCTCAACACATGGGAAAACAATTAGGTACTAAATAACTAACCAAAATAATATAACAATTACAACTAGACTGATCGAATTATTATGAAAGGTAAAATTAAATTTAATCTGAATTTCTTTGCGTCATTGTTCGCTGCACCAGTAATCTTGGGAGCTTTATTTAAAATCTTACACTGGGAAGGAGCAAGGGAAATGCTAATGATCGGTATGGGATGTGAGGCGATCATCTTTATTGCAAT
Source organism: Solitalea canadensis DSM 3403 (assembly GCF_000242635.2). Lineage (NCBI taxonomy): Bacteria > Pseudomonadati > Bacteroidota > Sphingobacteriia > Sphingobacteriales > Sphingobacteriaceae > Solitalea > Solitalea canadensis. The sequence goes on along the minus strand of NC_017770.1, from coordinate 3,915,341 downwards.
GGCTTTCCAACCTCAATATGATGAACCAGATTGGTCAAGAGTTTACCCTGAGTTATTGCCAGAAAATGAGCCAGTTGAAGTTAGTTCATACTCTTCACGTGGCGCAGTAGGAGCAGGTAGCTCTAACGCATTGGACAAAATGTTGGCTGAAGCTAATATTACTCCAGACATGGTGAACAATTTAGGTAATGGCTTAAGAACTTTCGGTGACAAAGTTAGCGCAATCTCTAATATTGCGAACGTATCGATTGATACTACTGCATTGTCAGATAGCTTAAAACGTGGTACTGATTCTGTAAACCAATTAGTGGTTTCTTATCAGAAAGCTTCTCAATCATTAGTTGAGATGGCTGGTACCAATGTTGATACTAAAGCATACAACGAACAAATTAACTTAATGGTTAAAAACCTTGCGGCTCTTAACGCAGTTTACGAAATGGAATTACAGGAGTCTAACAACCACCTGAAATCTATGGGTAAATACTATGCTAACATCAATGAAACAATGCAAGGTTTCAACGAAACGCTTAACTATTCTAAGGTATACAAAGAGGAGATCGGTAAATTGGCTAAGAACTTAACTTCTCTTAACTCAGTTTACGGAAACATGCTTTCAGCAATGAACGTGCAAAGAGCATAATTTCCTTGTTAATTTTTTAGATTAACTGTTTTTTAAAGTAAATCAAACCTTAAGAATTTTAGAATATGGCCGGTGGTAAACAAACGGCACGTCAGCAGATGATCAACCTGATGTATCTGGTACTCACTGCGATGTTGGCGTTGAACGTAAGTGCGGAAGTATTAAACGCATTTAAGACTGTAAGAGATGGTTTAGATGAATCATCAACTAATCTTGATCAAACAATAAGTAAAACCATGGAAGCTTTCCAGAAAAGTATGGAAACGGATCCTGGTAAAACCAAAGAATGGTACGATAAAGCTCAACAAGCCGTTAAGATTAGCAACGATTTAAGTGCTTATATTAAAGGTGTTAAAGAAGAGATGGTGAAGCAAGCTGGAAACATCAATCCAGAAACAGGAGATATCAAAAATAATGATGATCTTGATGTTGCAAGCCGTATTATGCTTAACGAAGAAAGACCTTCTGAAGCAAAAGGTCCTGAGATGAAGAAAAAAATCAGAGAAGCTCGTGAACAGTTGTTGTCATTGGTGAAACCTGAGGATAAAGAAAGGATCATCATCAGCCTTGACGCAAAAGATGCAAAAGATAAGTCATGGGAAAATGCTCAATTTTCGAGTGTTCCTGTTACTGCTGCTGTAACTATTCTTACGAAATTAGAGGGTGATGTTAAAAACTCAGAAGTTGAGATTTTGAAATATCTTCAAAGCTCAATTTATGCAAGTGATGTTAAGTTTGATAAACTTAAAGCAGTAGCTGTTGCTCCTTCAAGCTATGTATTAGTAGGGCAACCTTATACTGCTGAAGTATTCTTAACAGCAACTAGTTCTACCTTAAAACCTGATGTTTATGCAGGTGGCAGTAAATTACCTGTTGATGCAGACGGTATCGCTAAATTTAGCACTACAGCTTCAAGCGTTGGTGAGCATACTTGGGGAGGTAAAATTGTAGTAGTTCAACCAGATGGTACTACTAAAGATTACCCTTATACAGCTAAGTATGAAGCTGCGGCTCCTTCTGCTAACGTAAGCGCGGATAAAATGAATGTTCTTTATATTGGGGTTGAAAACCCTGTTTCAGTTTCAGCTGCAGGTGTTCCAAGCAGTAAAGTTCGTGCAAGCTTAAGCGGAGCAGGTTCTTTATCAGGTGGAAATGGTAAATACATTGCACAGGTAACTACTCCTGGTCAGGTTACAATCAATGTTAGTGCTGAGATTAATGGTAAAATGACCAATATGGGTTCTCGCTTATATCGTGTTAAACAAGTACCTCCTCCTACACCTAAATTTGCAGGTCTTTCAACTGGCCGTGTAAGTTCGGCTGCAGCGAAAGCTCAACCAGGTGTATTTGCAGTACTTGAAAACTTCGACTTTGATATGAAGTTTAGTGTAACCGGTTATACTATGTATGTTGTTAAAAAACGTACTGACCCGATTTTCGAATCAGTTAACGGTCCGGCTTTAACTGCACGTTTACGTCAGGCATTAGCATCTGTTACTGCTGGCGATAAGATCACTATTGAAGATATTACCGTTCGCGACCCTAAAGGTAACTCTCGTAGATTATCTACAGGTGTTTCGCTCACTGTTCAATAATTAAAAAGATGAAGAGATTTTATTTAGTCGCCTTAGCACTGCTTTTAAGCTGCACTGTGGTTCTTGGTCAGGCCAAGAAAAAGAAATCTACAGGCACAAAAGCTAAAAGCACTAAAACTGCTGTAGCAAAAAAAACAACTGCAAAAAAGAAGGCAGCTCCTGCAGCTACTTTAGCTGCGGTTACTCCTCCAAAAGCTACGGCTCCTGCTCCTAAACCAGTAGACACTACTAAGAAGCGTCCGTCGGCTACAGGCTCGTTGTTTGGCGACGTAATAGATGGTGTTTACAAGAAGGAAAATAATGTAAACGTTCAGGTTATCCCTTATCCTTATGTTCGTCAGGCTGATGTTATGTGGTCTAAGCGTATTTGGAGAGAGATCGATGTTCGTGAGAAAATTAACAGACCATTAAATCATCCAAATTCACGTTTAATCAACGTGATCATGAAGGCAATTACTGCTGGTGAATTAACAGCTTACCGTAATCCTGATGATGGTAGTGATAGCACATTCAGAGATATTATGTCTGTTGAGCAAGTTGCTAATTTGGCAGGTGGTCGTGCTGATACCATCCAGATTCCTGATATGATCGATCCTAGTATCATGCGTGATACAGTAGTTCGCGAGAACTTTAACCCTGATCAGATCGTGAAATATCGTGTTAAAGAAGACTGGATTTTTGATAAACAACGTTCAATTTTCGAACCTAGAATTATCGGTATTGCACCTTGTAAACTGAACATCAGTAAAACTTCTGGTGATACGATCGGTGTAACCCCAATTTTCTGGGTATACTATCCGGAAGCTCGCCAGGTGTTTGCAAATTCTGAAATGTTCAACCGTTTCAACGATGCTTCTAATTTAAGCTTCGACGATTTCTTCATCAAACGCTTGTTTACAAGTTACATCACAAAAGAATCTAATTCTGAAGATCTACGTATTGAAGATTATGCTAAAGGCATAGACAAACTATATGAAGGTGACAGAATCAAGAAAAAGCTCATGGATTACGAACAGGATCTGTGGGAATACTAAAGATTAACCTAATACAATTTCAACGGGCGTCTGAAAAGATGCCCGTTGTTTGTTTATAGCGGTTTAATACCTCTTCTAATATAGTTAATGGTGGGTCAACCTTAAAATTTAGGAGATTATTTCATCCTAAGAGAGAAGCTTCGGAGAAGTTATGAGGTGATTTGAAAAATAATTTTCGAATGGAAAGAAACTAAAGAGAGTATAGCTTCGTTCCATACAAAGCTTGTTTTTAGGTCCTGATGTATAACACTTCTAAGGTTAATCTCCCCAGAGATAAAGCATTAAGAGATTATTCGCCTTTCCCAAAGTAGGATAATAAGGCCTGTGCTTGTTTTAGATTAACAATCTCCAGCAGGTCTTCTTTTGTAGCCTCCTTGATCTTTTTAACAGACTTAAAATACTTTAACAAACTTTCTGCTGTTTTAGGGCCTATACCTTCAATTAATTCCAATTCTGTAACCAGTGTTCCTTTATCTCTACGTTTTCGATGGTGAGTAATTCCGAAGCGGTGTGCTTCATCGCGCAAATGTTGAATAATCTTTAAGCTTTCGGATTTCTTATCGATATATAGCGGAACAGAATCGTTCGGATAATAAATTTCTTCCAGTCGCTTCGCAATTCCAATGATTGGCACTTTATGATAAATATCGAGTTGTTTTAGAACTTCAACTGCTGATGATAATTGTCCCTTGCCACCATCAACAATGATAAGATCGGGGAGTGGTTGCTGTTCTTCTATAACCCGTCCATAACGTCTGCCAATTACTTCTTTCATGGTGGCAAAGTCATTTGGTCCCTCAACTGTCCGAACATTAAAGTGGCGGTAATCTTTTTTAGAAGGTTTTCCATCTTTAAAGACCACCATAGCGGAAACAGGATATTTTCCCTGGAAGTTTGAATTATCGAAACATTCGATATGGCGTGGCGGGCTTGACAAATGCAGGTCTTTTTGCATTTGTGTTAACACACGTTCTGTTCTTAATTCAGGATTTAATTTTTCATACTGCTCTAGTTTAGACTTCTTAAAGAACAATACATTCTTTTGAGAAAGCTCCAGGAGTTTCTTCTTGTCGCCTAATTTTGGAACTGTAAACTTAATGTTAGAGTCGTCGATTTCAACCTCAAATGGAACTACTATTTCTTTTGCATCGCTTTCAAAACGGTTTCTGAATTCTGCAATTGCTAATTCAAGAAGCTCTCGGTCACTTTCGTCAAGTTTCTTTTTTAGTTCAATGGTTTGAGTTTGAACAATGCTACCATTTGAAACTTTTAAATAGTTCACAAAGGCATATTTAGGATCCGATGCAATTGAAACCACATCAATATCATGCAAGATGGTGCTTACAACTGTCGACTTACTTTGATAGTTTTCTAATTTATCAAGTTTGAACTTTAGCTTATGAGCTTGTTCAAAGTCCATATTGTTTGCCGCTTCAGTTATTTGATCACGTATATGTTTAAGCACAGCTCCTGTATTGCCCTTCAGGATATTTTTAATGTCAGCAATACTGGATTCATAATCAGCTCGCGATTGTAATCCTTCACAAGGTCCTTTACAGTTTCCAATTTGATACTCAAGGCAGACTCTGAATTTTCCTGCTTTGATATTCGGATCTGTTAATGCAAGATTACATGTACGCAAGGGATACAGCCCTTTAATCATTTCGAGCATGGTTTTCATCATGGTTACAGAAGCATAAGGACCATAATACTTAGAACCATCTCTTATAATTTTCCGGGTGCCATAAATTCGGGGAAAGGATTCATTTTTGATTACAATGGAAGGATACGTTTTATCATCCTTTAGCATTACATTATAGCGGGGCTGGTGCTCTTTAATTAGGTTGTTTTCCAATAACAAGGCCTCGATCTCACTATCTACTATTGTAAACTTAACGTCACGTATTTTGCTTACTAATACGCGAGTTTTAGCGTTCAGCATACGGTCGTTTACAAAATAGGACGAAACACGGTTACGCAGGTCTTTGGCCTTTCCAACATAGATAAGCTTATTTTCACTATCAAAGTACTGATAGATACCTGGTTTATGTGGTATTTTTTGTAATGCTTTTTTGTAATCGAACTCAACAGACATGCTGCAAATTTAAGTATTGGCCGACGGTTTTGGATGATATTACAATTATAACTTCTTTGCCAGACATCCGGTAATATGTTCTATTACCACTTGTCCCATGTTCTGGCAGTGCAGAAAAATATCTTTTTTATGGTGTTCTGCAAGTTCTTGTTTTAGCATTTCCGTTTTGGCCTTTGGAGATATTTCGTCTTGTTCAAGCACCGCAAACAGTTCATTGATTCTTCGTGGTGAAGATTTAATACGATTAGATATCAACGTTCGCTCTTCTTCCTGATATTGGCTCATCGTTTTATGGTTCATATGCTTCATCCCCATAAACACCAGTTTATTATTTTCTTTAAAGTAATGTGGTAAATAAAAATTCTTTTTACCCTCGTAGGATTGCTGATCGAAGTCAATAGCGCGTATACGGTACTGTAATCCCTCTATGTCGGGGGTTATGTCCATTACGAAATTATAGGCTCGCATATCGCCTAAAAGACGTACAAAGCAACGTTCATTAAATTTTACAAATTCCTTACTGATCCGTATTTGGTTAAATGGGATATCATCTAAGTGATGTTCGATAAAAACATCGCCCGGTAAACCGATAATATGCTCCTCTATTAGCGTGTCTTTATCCGTAATATACGTAATACGGTTAGGGGAGAGGATATGTTCTAATTCCAATCCGTAAATACGGGATGCATCTGCAACTTTAACATAAAAGTGGTCATAGTTATCATTCAGTCGATTGATAATGCGAACTCTGAAAGGCTTTGAATTACCAAACGCACAAAAATCAATTCGTGCAACCGACAGGTTATCCATTAGTGCTATATCGCCATCGGTTGTAAGTAAAGCATAAATATAGGTAAGTGCCGGAAACAATTCCCGCATATCACTCTCATCATAATAAACTGTTTTCCAGAGGGTATCTTTTCCGTTTTTATCCAATAAAGGTACTTCAAGGTTAAAGCGAAGCATGTCTGTATACTGGATAGGCAGCTTTATTTCCCTGCCGTGTTTTACCAGGTATTCACGCAATTCTTCTTTTATAGGATAATACAACTTCTTTTTTGAAGGCACATTCGACCTAAAACCAAATATGTTACTCATATTACGAATATAGGCTTTTTAATGCGATGATTTTGATGACAGGTGTCATGGGAAGTATAACCAAAAAGGTCCGGAAGTAATTTCCGAACCTTTTTAGGATCATTAGAAGATCGAATTCTTTATTTGATGCTGAAGATCAATCGAACATCAGATCTTAGTTTGATTGTTTTAAAATCAATTTCAGGCATTGCTCCTGCTGCATCCATTTCCATTGCAGCAGATTTATACATTGCCATAGGACGAGGATAATAGCTTGGCTGTGACTCATTATCATAGATTTCTAATATTCCACTAACTTGCTCTCCAATCGCTGCCGTTAAATAGGTTGCTTTTTCTTTAGCATCTTTCATCGCCTTGATCTTAAGCTCTTTTTTAAATTCCTCGATTTTGCTATGTGTGAACTCAGCAACGTTTACACTTTCAATTCCCTTTGGATCAACAGCAGAAAGAATATCATTTACTTTATCAAGCTTAGTTAATTTAAGCTTGTATTGTTTACGAGCTAAGAAATTAGGATCACGTTTTTTATCACGAACATTCCAATCATAGTTATAACCGTAAACGTTATCAAGCATGAAGTTCTCCTTTGGAATACCTGCATCAATAACAGCTTGTTGTAATTGTTTTTCTACCGCATCAATTGATACTTTGTTCTTATTGTTATTGTCTTTGTAATATTCTTTAAGCGAAATATTCAAATAAATGATATCCGGAATTATTTCCATTTCGGCATTGCCGGTTACTTCGATCTTTTTCACGGGAGCTACATTTGTTGTTGTTTGCGCCATTGCAGTAAAACCTGCCACCACCATTGCTAAACTTGCGATTATTCTCTTCATATCGATTTCAATTTAATATATAGATGTCGGAACCTCACAGATTCCATAATTTAATTAAAAAAATTATTCAGCCTGATATAAGGCAAGCGCATGTTTGGCAACTACGCCAAAATTAAAACCTTGCGTTTGATCATATCCGGCGTAATTAACAGCTACTAAGCGTCCGCAATCATCAAATACAGGAGAACCACTTGCACCATGGGTAGAAGTAATATTATATTGAATGGCGAAACCGTCCGATTCTTTGTTGATCTCTCCTTCATATACCTGCACCTTTACACCCTTTTGGGTTCCGGCAAGTTGCATACCCATTGGATAACCAATCATAATTGCTTTTGTTCCCGGCTTAATATCGGTATCGTCGTTAGCTGCCTGGTTAAGATTAATCACATTTTTAACTTTAGCAGGCAGGTTATGACTGATGGTTTGGATAATAGCCACGTCCACATTTGGATCAGTAGCTTCAGTAATATATTCACAAGGAATAAAGTCTCTGATTTCTTTTACTTTGCTGTTGTGCATAGCAATTCCAAGGCGTACAATTTTACCTGTTACAACAATCTGACTGGTGTCTGTAGGGTTTGAGCTTTTATTCTCGGGAATATTGATGGTTATCTCGGATGCAGTTGAGTCGGAAGCAACAGCTGCGCTGTCTGTGGTATGCACCGCTTCCCATTCTTCCTCATTTCCTTCTGTAATTTCATCTGTCCAATGTTGGGTGATATATTTGCCAACCTGAGCCGGATTAACATCATCTGGAACCATGTAGCTTACTGTTTGCTTAATTGCCGTAAAAGCTTCCGATTGATTGGTGACCCACGGAGAGGCAACATGACGATTAGTTACCAGTTTACCATCCTTACTAACAAAAAAGCCAGTGCCAGTAATTGTAATCGGATTATTCAAATTCTCATCGTAAGGAGCCAGTTCTCCGTTTTCTGTTATGGTCAGATAGAAAGGTGAAGATCCTTTAACCTTGACTTCATAAACGTAGCTATTGGCAACCAATACGACACTGTTCTTATATTTTTCGTAAATCTCCGTTTGAGAAAGTCCACATTTAAGACTATCTGGTGCCTGACCTGACCATAATTTTTTTAAATCACCTGCTTTAAAGAATAATACTGTTATCACAATCCCTACAATAACAAATATTGAAGGCAGTAACCATTTGTTTTTTGGCTTTACAGATGAATCCTGAGCTGATAGATCGTTACTTTCTAATGAATTTTCGTTGTTGAAATTTTCGGTACTCATACGATGGGAAATAGGTGTTAGTTTTTAATAAGGTCCGAAATTCAGCAAAAAATCCAGAAAGATGAAATAAACTTTAACATGTTTTTCAATCCTATACGGAACTGAATAGGTAAACGATACAGCATAAAATAAAAAAACGAGAACATGAACTGTTCTCGTTTTTTTGAAAATATTTTTTGTACCAACTATGCTTCTACCACTTCTGATTGGGTGTCGTCTTCTTCAATGGGAGGCTTTTCCATAACTCGAAAATATTTCTTTTGAAATACCAGTATCATGGCTACACCAGTCGAAATTGCCGCGTCAGCGATATTAAATACAGGGCGGAAGAATACAAATTCCTGATCGCCCCATAATGGGAACCACGAAGGAAAATGTCCTTGTACAACCGGGAAATAAAACATATCCACAACACGTCCATGTAATAATGTTGAATATCCGTAGATAACACCATAAAACACACTATCGATAATATTTCCTAATGCTCCTGCAAAAATAAGACTGGCAGCAATGACTAATCCAAACGGGTAACGATGTTTGATTACATAATGAATACCATAACCTATACCTGCAACAGCAGCTATACGGAATAAAGTGAGGAATAATTTCCCATATTCACCTGCAAATTCCATCCCGAAAGCCATACCATTGTTTTCGGTGAAGTGAATGATAAACCAATTACCAATAATATTGAACTCCTGACCAATATACATGTTATTCTTGATCCAGGTTTTCAATAACTGATCTGCCAACACCACTAATGTGATGATTAAGATTGCTTTAAGTGATCTTTTCAAACGCGTAAAATTTTATCAATAACCACCAGGCTATGATTGTTTTAACTTAGCTTCCATACTTAACGTGGTATGTGGCACGGCACGTAATCGTTCTTTAGGTATTAACTTGCCTGTTTCACGGCAAATACCATATGTTTTATTTTCAATGCGCACTAATGCAGCTTCCAGGTTTTCAATAAACTTTTTCTGGCGCGCAGCTAATTGATTTATGTGTTCTTTTTCAAGTGTTGCAGAACCATCCTCAAGTGCTTTAAAGGTTCCGGCGGTATCATCCGTGCCGTTCTCATTAGGGTTACTTAAGCTGGCTACAAGCGTATGTAATTCTGACTTAGCTTTCTCAAGCTTATCAATAATAAGCTCTTTAAACTCCAGCAGCTCTACATCCGAGTATCTGGTTTTTTCAGTTACCTGTGTTCCGTTGTTGTCCATAGTAATTTCCTCTCCTTTAGTTAAAAGTTAAATTCGCTCGATCTCGATTTTTAAGCTAATGTCATCAATTTCAATATTGTCTGTTGAGCTAAAATCTGCCTCTGTCAAATCAAAATTAGTGCCTAAAATCTCTGCACTAATGTATGGTAAGAAGTTCTTTACAGCTGTGTCAACCAACTCATGCGACTGAAGTGTTACTGCAATCTTGTCGGTTACTTCAAAACCTTTGTCTTTACGGAGGTTTTGAATTCTGTTAATTAGCTCACGTGCAATACCTTCCTGTTTTAACTCTTCTGTTATTGTAACATCTAAAGCCACAGTTAGTTTGCCAATACTTGTTACCAACCATCCCGGAATATCTTCCGAAAGAATTTCTACATCAACTAACTCCAGCTTAAACACTTCACCATTTAAGTGTAGGTTAAAGAAGCCGTCGCGTTCAATTGCAGTGATATCTTCTTGAGTGAAATTGTTAGCAGCATTGCTAACTTCTTTCATCATCTTACCTACTTTAGGGCCTAAGGCTTTAAAGTTAGGTCTGATTTTCTTGACAAGAATTCCTGCCGTGTCATTTATATACTGAATTTCCTTAATATTTGTTTCAGAGAGGATTAAGTCTTTTACTTTTTCCACTTTAGCTTGAAACTCATTGTCAAGAACAGGCAGTAAAATTTTGTTCAGCGGCTGACGAACTTTGATGTCTACTTTTTTACGCAACGACAATACCATCGATGAAATATCTTGAGCCATTGCCATACGCTCTTCCAACTCTTTATCGATTTCGCTTTCGTTTACTGCAGGGAAATCTGTTAAGTGCACCGATTCAGATTTATGACGGCCTGTTACAGCATTTAAGTCGGTAAATAAGCGGTCACTGTAGAATGGAGCTACCGGAGACATTAATTGCGCGATAGTTTCCAGACAACGGTAAAGCGTTTGATAAGCAGATACTTTATCCTGAGAATACTCTCCCTTCCAGAAACGACGGCGACATAAACGAACGTACCAGTTACTTAAATGCTCATCAACAAAATTCTGGATAGCGCGAGCTGCTTTAGTTGGTTCATAATCAGCATAACATTCATCTACTTCTTTGATCAATGAATTTAATAAAGAAATGATCCAACGATCGATCTCAGGACGATCTTCTAATGGAACTTCTGCATCCGAGTACTTAAATCCATCAATATTGGCGTATAAAGTAAAGAACGAATAGGTGTTATATAGAGTTCCAAAGAATTTACGTCTAACTTCATCTAGACCTTCAATATTAAATTTAAGGTTATCCCAAGGTGAAGCGTTTGAAATCATATACCAACGGGTAGCGTCAGCACTGTATTTGTTAATGGTTTCGAAAGGATCAACGGCATTGCCTAAACGTTTAGACATCTTATTGCCGTTTTTATCCAATACTAAACCATTTGAAACAACGTTTTTGAATGCTACCGAATCAAATAACATTACGGCAATTGCATGCAGCGTGAAAAACCAGCCACGAGTTTGGTCAACACCTTCAGCAATGAAGTCTGCCGGATATGCATTTTTAAAGTCTTCATTATTCTCAAATGGATAATGCCATTGTGCGTACGGCATTGCCCCTGAGTCGAACCAAACGTCAATCAGATCGGATTCGCGGTATAAATTTTTGCCGTTTTTAACGAATACGATATCATCAACGTACGGACGGTGTAAATCATGACCATTTACCTGAATTTTCTCCAGGTAAGTAATATTAGCTTTAGTTTCTTCTGCCGAAAGTAAACCGGAAGCAACTGCTTCTTCCAGGTATTTCTGCAATTCAGCAACAGCGCCAATACAAACTTCTTCAGTCTCGTCTAAACTTCTCCAGATCGGGAGAGGAGTTCCCCAGTAGCGCGAACGTGATAAATTCCAGTCAACCAGGTTTTCAAGCCAATTGCCAAAACGCCCAGTTCCAGTTGATTCAGGTTTCCAGTTAATGGTTTTGTTCAATTCAACCATGCGATCTTTTAAGGCAGTGGTTTTAATGAACCATGAATCTAGCGGGTAATATAATACTGGTTTATCGGTACGCCAGCAGTGCGGATAACTGTGTTCGTATTTCTCAACTTTGAAAGCACGATTCTCTTCTTTCAGTTTGATGGCAATAAGAACATCTGTAGGCTTAAAATCTTCAGCACTACGTTCAGCATCCGAATAATATTCTTCTTTTACATAACTGCCAGCAAATTCTCCAACGGAATCAATAAAACGACCTTGCTTATCAACCAAGGTTAATGAACCAATGCCATTTTGTTTGGCAACTCTAAAGTCGTCTGCTCCAAAAGACGGAGCAATGTGTACGATACCGGTACCATCTTCAGTAGTAACAAAATCACCAACAATCACTCTGAAAGCATCACCGTCAGCAGGTTGTTCGTAAGGCAATAGTTGTTCATAACGGATACCGTCTAAATCACTTCCTTTTGCGGTTCCAATAACTTTATAAGGAATTACTTTATCGCCTTCTTTGTAACCGTCCAATGGAAGATCTTCATTTTTTTCAGAGAAGAATTTTCTGAAAAGATCTTTGGCCATTACAACAGTTATCGATTTAAAAGTGTATTGGTTGTAGGTATTAATAATTAAGTACTCAATATTTTTGCCTACGGCAAGTGCCGTGTTCGATGGAAGTGTCCATGGGGTAGTTGTCCAGGCTAAGAAGAAACTTTCTTCCGAAAGCTTAGCATCAGCAAATTGCTGCAGCTTTTCCATTCCTTGCTGAGGAACCTTGAACTGAGCCACTATGGTAGTATCTTTTACCATTTTGTAGGTTCCCGGTTGGTTTAACTCATGCGAACTTAAACCTGTACCCGCAGCTGGTGAAAACGGCTGAATAGTGTAGCCTTTATACAACAGTCCCTTTTTATAAAGTTCACTTAACAGGAACCAAAGGGTTTCTATATAGTTATTTTCATAAGTGATATATGGATGTTCAATATCAACCCAATAGCCCATTTTAACAGTTAGGTCATTCCATACATCTGTGTAACGCATTACCTCTTTGCGGCAAGCATGGTTATAATCATCCACAGATATTTTCTTACCAATATCTTCTTTTGTGATGCCTAATGCTTTTTCAACTGCTAGCTCAATTGGTAATCCATGGGTATCCCAGCCTGCTTTACGTTTAACCTGATATCCTTTAAGAGTTTTATAACGACAGAAAATATCTTTGATGGCACGAGCCATAACGTGGTGAATACCAGGCATTCCGTTTGCAGAGGGAGGGCCTTCATAAAAGTTGTACGGTTTCGACGCTGGACGTGAACTAACGCTTTTTTCAAAAATCTTATGTTCTTTCCAGAAGGACAATACCTCATTTCCTATTCCGGATAAGTCTAACTGTTTATATTCTCTGTATTTCAAAGCCTTAAATACTAATCTGATGTGCGTTTAAAATTGGTCGCAAAGTTAAGATTTTTAGGGTAGATTTTTGAGTTTCTTTTTGAAGAAGAAAAAGTGGAGAAATTTTTGTTCTCTATTGTAAAACTACAGATACGTTTTGGTTTAAATAATAATAGATATCCCGCTAATTGTAAAAATTATGAATAAAGACAAACTATTAGTTACTATAAATCGTTAAATTAGTATACAATTAACTTTTATTTTACAGGTATTACTTTTTTAGATAGAAATTAATTAACTTAATACTAAGTATTTATATAATGTTATTTGTTCAAAGTTTGTTGTTTTAGTATGAACCAATAATTTTGTTTTTTAAGTATTATCTAAAAACTAATATAGTTTATAACGCTCTAATTCTGCCTTAATGAACTCGATAGGTAAAAATATCAAATCGCTCCGACAGTCGCGGAACTGGTCACAGGAACAAGTGGCAACAAAGCTTGGCATTACGGCTCCTGCTTTTTCAAAAATTGAAAGCGGGTTCACTGACATTAATTTCTCCCGGTTAGATCAAATCGCTCAGCTTTTTGGTCTTTCTGCAGTTGAATTGATTACATATCACAATCAGGAGGAACAGAAA